>NZ_CDMK01000001.1:0-68371 GCF_001283065.1 Helicobacter heilmannii
ATATGGCTTTTTGCGCTAAAATGCGGTTTTAAGGAATGCCATGCGCTATCTGCTTTTGATGATCTATACGATCTTGGTCGGGTGTTCTTATCAAAAAACACTCTCCAAAACCACCCCTAAGCCTGCCTTGATCAAAACACTCACAAGCCTACAGCAGACCCTGCAAATAGCCAAACAAGAAGTCTTTAAAGCCCTACGCAAAATAAAGAAGAGATACCCTATAGCGCCTATTTAAGTGCCTTGCAAGATAGCTTAGATCAAGACAAAATATCCAAACTAGCGCGCACAGCTCTAGATCAAGTGCCCTTGTTTCAAACATTTAAAGCCACTAACAAGCACCAAAGAGATTTTTTAGAACAGGTTAAAATATTTGAGAGCATGCACTTACTGAGCATGATGAGCGATGCCCCAGCCTCTCAGATCGCTACAAACTTCTTAGAGTTTCTCAACTTTTTTTACAAGCCTCTTTTTGAGGCCATAAAAGGAGGTTTAAAGATTGATGCCTACTTGCGCCATCTTCAAAAAAATTTAGTGTGCAAGCGTGCCTATAAGGATTGCTACTATGTGCTCGAAAATTATGCTTCTAGCATGGAATATTACGCCTCTTTTAACCCTGGGGGTATTTCTAAGGACTTGATACGCGATGTTAATGATCTCTATGAGGTTTCTAGTGATTTTTTATCTATCTCTGTTACGTGGCTTAAAGTGTATATCGCCTCTATGTTAGATGATGATGCGGGGCGCATGCAAGAGAGGGGAGATTTTAAAAAAGACCTCTTCAACCAAGCCCCACTTGCTCCCCTTAAAGACATTCTCTATCTCTATACGGCGCGCATCTTGCAGGTGATTAAAGACATTGATGCCTATGTAGATTTGCAAGACATCACGCCTGAAATTCTGCAACAACGCCCCACGATTTGCCTTAACCCCAACTATCTAAACCCTGCACTCCAAAAAGAATGCCAAACCCTGTTAGCAAAACCTCAACCTGCGCTTAAGGCACAGCTAGAAGTCTTGAGGGCTTTTTTCATGGATAATTCCCCCTGCGTGGCTTTAGATGCTAACCAGCAACCCCTATTTTTCCACACTAAAGACGCTTTTTGCCAAGCCTTACAAACTAATCTAAAAAAGGAATTTTAATGCGTTTTCTTGTTATTGCCCTCTTGCTAGGGACTTTATTAAGGGCCACAACCCCGCCCGCTTTGCTAGAGATTGCTAAAAAGTTGCACAATACGATGGCAACTGTCATCAATCAGAGTAACACAGACCTTACTAGGAATAATGCCGCCATCGATTCTCTTCTAGTGATTCAAAAGCTCGCCGAGCAGTTTTTTAACCAAGTCCCGCTTTTGCAACGCTTCAAACCCCGCAATGCGCAAGAAAAACGCTTTATAAGCGCGCTAAAACAATTTGAAATGCTCCATCTCTTCGCCTTGATGAACGGTTATATCAATGTGGAGAGACGCAGGCCACCCTTTGCCCAAGTCATTAGCGATTATTTAAAAGTGTTGGACTTTATTTACGCCCCCCTGTTACAAGCACACCAAGAAGGTTTAGATTTAAACAGCTACACGCAAGCCCTAAGCGCACTCCAAAGCGATCCAGCAGACTGGGATAAAATGGTGCAGTATTTCATTGACAACCAACAAATTAGCCCTAAGCCCATGTTGCCTGTCCAAGCCTTTTTTAAGGATTTTAAAATCGTAGAATTGGCTTACCGCTTGATTAGGGGGGAGGATCAGCAAGACCTCTTTGCCCTTTTAGGCGAGTCGCAAGATTGGGAGTATGCCGATCTCTATGCGGCCAAAAAGCTAGGCATCGGCCAAGATAGTGATATTGATGTTATCGTGGGGACGGATGACTATTACGATCGTTATGCCCCTTTTTACGCCCAATACAGCACACGGCTCGTCGAGTTTCTCTATGAGAGCTATTACTATACCTTCGATGACCCTCTCTCTAGCCCGCAGTTAGATATACCCACCTTGCAACAACACCCCCAGCTTTGCTTCAAGCCCCAATACTTACGCCAAAAATTCAAACAAGCCTGTTTAGACATCTTGAAGGGCACTTATAAAACCCAAGCCCTAGAAAACTATTTAAAGACTATCCCCCTTGTCAGCGTGGAAAATACAGCGTGTTTAGCCCGCAATGCGCAGGGCAAAATCCAAAAATTCACATCTCAAAACCCCTTTTGTTTGGCATTGCAGAACTCTTTAAACAACAGAGGCGTACATGCACATCATTCTCTCTAGCAATAACCCCAAAAAAATACAAGAATTGCAAGCCATTTTAGAGGGCATGGAAGTAAAGAGCTACCGCGCTTATTTAAAGAGCGTAGAAATTGAGGAAAATGGAGTAAGTTTTGAGCAAAATGCGCGCCTCAAAGCCCAAAGAATTTACCAGCTCTTAGACATGCAGGGGGATTTTTGCGTCCTGGCTGATGATAGCGGGCTTTGTGTGTCCGCTCTAAAGGGGATGCCTGGCATTCATAGCGCGCGCTTTGCCTCCATTCAAGAGGGGACTAGAGACATCGCTCAAGGGCGCTTTCAAACCCCGCAAACCTCTTGTAATGACACGCAAAATAACCTAAAACTGCTTGTCTGCTACCACACACAAGAAAAATCTGACCCCAATGCTAGCCTCTATGACATCAAGGAGTTTTTTAGCGGGCGCGACGCTAAGGGCAAACTCAAGCCCGCGAGCAAGGCTAAAGATGCGCATTACAAAATGCTCTATGCCCAGCTTAAAGAGGTGCTAGGGGCCTTAGCCCAAGCATTGCAACCAAAGGTGTATCAATATGGCTTTTTGCGCTAAAAAGCTGAAGGCTTTTTTACAAGGTTTTAAGCACATTAAATGCCCTTAAAACAAGCCTCTTAACCCAATAAGAGGAGGGGGTTATGGGATTGGAGCACTAAGGGTGAAAGGACACCCACGAAAAACACAAAAAGGAGAAAACTAAACCCTAAGAAAGTGGCGGACAGGGAGGGATTCGAACCCTCGGTAACCTTGCGGCTACGCATCCTTAGCAGGGATGTGGTTTCAGCCAACTCACCCACCTGTCCACAAGCATAAAGATTAATCCTAACCAAAAACAACTAAGCCCTAGCTTAATATGCTAAAATAAACAAATTTTAAACAAAGGACACACATGCCCACTTTTCAAACCATCGGGGTGATGGGCGCGATGGCAGAAGAAATCGCCCCCATCTTAAAGAAATTCCCCACGCACACAAGCGAAAACATTGGCAACAACACCTACTACCACCTACAGCTAGAGGGTTTAAACATCGTTTTGGCCTACAGCAAAATAGGCAAGGTGCACGCCGCCACCACGGCCAGCACTTTGATCTTGCACCACAAGGTCCAAGCTTTGATCTTTAGTGGCGTGGCAGGAGGCCTAGCCCCTAATTTGGCCATCAACGACCTGCTTCTAGCCACCAAGCTGTGTCAAGCCGACATCGACCTCACCTCTTTTAACCACCCTTTAGGCTTCATCCCTGAAAGCAGTGTATTTGTAGAGAGCGACCCACAGCTCAACGCCCTAGCTAAAAGCGTGGCGCAAAATTTAAATCTCCCACTTAAGGAGGGCATCATCGCCACTTGTGATCAGTTCGTAAGCGATCTTAAACGCAAACAAACCTTTGTTCAGCACTTTGGGGCGAGTGTGGTGGAGATGGAGGGGGCGAGTTTAGGCTTTGTGTGCCGCGATTTCAACATCCCTTTTTGCGTGCTAAGGAGTGTGAGCGACACAGCCGATGGCACTGCTCCCGCGGACTTTGATGCATTCTTGCACCAAAGCGCGCAAATCAGTGCAGACTTTGTCTATGCCATGCTTTGGGCATTGGCGCAAAACTAAGTAAAAAGCGTGGGGGCGCGCCCTATTTTTTAAATCTTCACGGCCATCGCGCGCATTGCGCAAGCCTTCTTAAGTTCCACCCTCCTTTTTAAGCCACTTCAAGCTAGAATAAGCCAAAAAACTCCCAAGGATTTTCATGGATTTTCCCCCCTTTGATAACGCCCTAGAAAAACGCTTTTACCAAATTTGGCAAGAGCGGGGGCATTTTGAGGTGAGCGAAGACAACACTAAACCTCCCTTTTGCATCATGATGCCCCCGCCCAATGTCACCGGCAGGTTGCACATGGGGCATGCGCTCACGCTCAGCCTTCAAGATATTTTGGTGCGCTTTAAGCGCATGGACGGCTACCGGGTGCTTTACCAACCGGGGCTAGATCACGCCGGCATCGCCACGCAAAATGTCGTGGAAAAGCAACTTTTAGCGCAAGGGGTAAGAAAGGAACAACTCGGGCGTGAGGCGTTTATTAAAAAAGTGTGGGCGTGGAAAGAGGCTTGCGGGGGGCAGATTTTAGAGCAGATGCAAGAGCTTGGAGTGAGTTGTGCGTGGAGTCGCCTGCGCTTTAGCATGGACGCGGGACTAGAAAAAGCCGTAAAAAGCGCATTTAAAGCGTGGTTTGACAAGGGGCTAATCGTGCAAGACACCTACATGATCAACTGGTGTTGCAAGGATGGGGCACTCGCGGATATTGAGGTGGAGTATAAAGAGGAGCTAGGCAAGCTTTACTATCTAAGCTATCCTTTAGAGGGCGGGGGGGAGGTTGTGGTGGCGACCACGCGCCCTGAAACTTTCTTTGGGGATGTCGCCCTAATGGTGCATCCTGAAGATGAGCGCTATCAACACCTCATCGGGCAAAAGGCCCTATTGCCCTTGACACATCGCCCACTCCCCATCATTGCCGACAGCTATGTGGATCCGAGCTTTGGGAGTGGGTGCGTGAAGGTTACCCCCGCGCACGATCCCAATGACTACGCCGTGGGTAAAAGGCATCATCTCACGCCCTTAGTGATTTTTAACGAGCAGGGGGTATTAAACGCGCATGCCGGGGTGTTTGCGGGGCTAGATCGCCTAGAAGCCCGCCCCAAAATCGTAGAAGCCCTGCAACAAGGTGGCTATATTAAAGAAATCAAGGAGCACAGCCACCAAGTGGGGGTGTGTTACCGCTGTTCTAGTCTCATTGAGCCCTATATCTCTAAGCAGTGGTTTGTCAAGCAAGAAGTCGCCAAAGGCTCGATAGAAAAAATGGCGCAAGGCTTAGCACAATTTTACCCCCCCCATTGGCGCAATAACTACAATGCATGGATGCAAGAGTTGCGCCCGTGGTGTATCAGTCGGCAACTTTGGTGGGGGCATCAAATCCCCGTTTTCACCTGCACTAACAAACACCAGTTCGTGCCCCTAGAAACCCCCACGCACTGCCCCACTTGCAAAGACACCCACCTAGAGCAAGACCCTGATGTGCTCGACACTTGGTTTAGCTCTGGGCTGTGGGCGTTTAGCACCCTAGGGTTTGCCCAAGAGGGGCTACAAGACTTTGAGGGCGTGAAGTTTCAAGCCAACGATTTAAACGACTTTTATCCTAATAGCGTGCTGGTTACGGGCTTTGATATTTTGTTCTTTTGGGTGGCTAGAATGCTCTTTAGCGGGGAGAGTTTGCTAGGTGCACTGCCCTTTAAACACATTTACCTACACGCTTTGGTGCGGGATGAAAAGGGCGAAAAAATGAGTAAATCTAAGGGCAATGTGATCGATCCCTTAGAGCTTATTAAAACCTATGGGAGCGACTCGGTGCGTTTTGCGCTGGCGATGTTGTGTGTGCAAGGGCGGGATTTATGCCTAAACCCCAAAGTCCTGGAGCAAGCCAAGCACTTTAGCCACAAACTCTACAACGCTGCCCTTTTCTTAAGCGCACAGACCGCCACAAAAGCCACAAGTTTTAAAACAAGCTTAGGGGCTTATGCCAAATCCCGCTTAAACGCCACGACCAAAGAAGTCCGCCACGCTTTAGAGCTTTATCGCTTTAATGACGCTGCCACTGCGCTTTATCGCTTCTTTTGGGGGGAGTTTTGCGACTGGGTGCTGGAGTTTTCTAAGGCTTACAAAAACAGCCAAGAAGCCCCTTTCGTCTTTGGCGAGCTTATTGCCGTGTTTCAAGAGGGTTTAAAACTCTTGCACCCCTTCATGCCCTTTATCAGCGAGTATTTGCACCAAAGCCTAGATAAGAGTGCGCTAGAAAACAGCCCGTCTATCATGTTAAGCCCCTACCCCAAAGACACCACGCAAAACGCCACATTAGAAGCGCGCTTTAATCTAATGAAAGAGAGCATCACGGCGTTAAGGCGGCTTAAAATCTTGCTAAACGCTCCCATTGAATCCGCCACCATTGAGAGCCCCACCCCCCTAGAGACGGAGGACTTGCAATGCGTGGCTAAACTTAGCAAAATCCCCAATATCTCTACCTCTTCAGGCAAACCGCCTAAAGCCATCAGCGATCGCGGGGAGCTGGGCGTGGTGCATGTCAGTTTAGAGGGGGTGGATGTGAGCGGACTTGTCAAACGCTTAAAGGCACAATTAGAGAAATTACAAAAAGAGCAAGCAAAGTTAAACCTAGACAATCCGCAATTTTTGGCAAAAGCCCCTAAAGCCCTCCTAGAGAGCTTGCAAGAGCGCAACAAGACCTTATTAGAGAAACAAGCCCAAGTGCAAAAAGAACTTTCAATGCTAGAAGGATAAACATGTTTGACACCCTAACCCAATCTTTTAAAAACGCTTTAGGCAAAATCCGTTTTCAAGACGATTTAAAAGCCCTTGAAAAAGCCCTAGATGAGCTGAAAAAGGCGTTATTGCGTAATGATGTGCATCACAAAGTCGCCAAAGAACTCGTTAAAAATATAGAGGCAAAGACCAAGGCTAAGGGGATCGGCAAACAGCAATTCTTAGACGCACTGCAAGAGAGTTTGCTAGAGATTTTGAGTGTGCCGGGAGCTTCTAGTGGCTTCGTTTACGCTTCCACACCACCCACAATTGTGTTGATGTGTGGTTTGCAAGGGGGGGGTAAGACCACGACCTGCGCCAAGCTGGCAAATTATCTAAAGACCCGCAATAAAAAGGTGTTGTTGGTGGCGTGCGATTTGGAGAGGTTAGCCGCGATCGAGCAATTACAAGTGTTGGGGGCGCAAATCGGGGTGGAGGTGTTCCACAAAGAGGGGAGTGTGCTAGACATTGCTAAGGGGGCGTTAGAGCGGGCCAAAGAGGGGCAGTTTGATGTGGTGCTTGTGGATAGTGCGGGGCGTTTGGCGATCGACAAGCCTTTAATGGACGAGCTTAAAGCCCTAAAAAATCTCTTAAATCCTCTGGAAACCTTTTATGTGGCAGACGCTTTAAGCGGACAAGACGGGGTGCGCTCGGCCCAGACTTTCCACACCGAGATAGGCATTAGCGGTGTGATTTTAAGCAAGTTTGACAGCGACAGCAAGGGGGGCGTGGCGTTAGGCATCGCCCACCAATTGCAAATCCCCTTGCGCTTCATCGGGCATGGGGAGAAAATCCCCGATTTAGATATTTTCGTGCCCGAGAGAATTGCCAACCGCCTCATGGGGGCGGGCGACATTGCAAGCTTGGTGGAGAAAACCAGCAGCGTGATCGACCCCAAAGAGGCAAAAAACATTTCTAAAAAGCTCAAAAAGGGGCAATTTGGCTTCACCGACTTTTTGGAGCAATTAGAAAAAGTCAAAAAGCTAGGCTCGATCAGCTCTTTGGTGTCGATGATCCCCGGGCTTAGTGGGGTAGCGGGGGCACTCAAAGGCACGGATTTAGAAAACTCCGCAGAGATCAAAAAAATCAAGGCGATGGTCGCCTCCATGACGGCTAAAGAGAGGGACAACCCCACAATCCTTAATGGCAGCCGTAAAAAACGCATTGCGCTAGGCTCGGGACTTGAAGTCGCCGAGATCAACAGGATTTTAAAGAGATTTGATCAAGCCAGCCAACTGGCTAAAAAGCTCAGCTCTAAGGGGGGCGTGGCAAACCTCTTACAAATGTTGCAACAAGCCCAACCCCCCCAAAGGGGCTAACACCAAAACACCCCTCGCTTTAAGGGGCTTCATCTGCTTCAAGCTGTGGGCTCAATTTTGCTCTCGGGCGCGCTTTAAGCAGGCTGAAAGGGCTAATGCAAGGGGGCTTTAGGTGGTGTTTAAGCAATGCCAAATTGCCTAAGGTGCAAAGGGGGGCGGCAACTTCAAGGGCACCTAGGGATTCAACTTGTGCCCCACTGGCTATAAGAATGGCAAAAGGGCTTTAAGTTTAATCGTTAAGCAGGGTGTTGAGTTTATGTTCTAACTTTGCCATGGTCTGCAGTTGGTGCACGATTTCGTGTAGGAGAGGGATTAGGGGGGCTAGATGGGGGACTTGCAGGACTTCTTTTAAAATAGCGTTGTAGCCTTCAAAGAGCCCTCTTGAATAGTCAAACAAGACCGAGTCTTTGCTGTAGTAGTCTTGCAAGACTTGATAGAGCATGGTACTTTCTTTGAGCAGGTCGGCTTCTTTGCGGGTTTCTGTGTCTTGGTCTTTGTGGATTTTAGCAATGGCGCGGTTGAGTTGGTCGTTGAAAAGCGCGATGTCTTCGCGCACGCTCACTTGATAAATCGCCATTTCACGCACGGCATCGTCCACCGCCTGCAGGGAAAACTCTGCAAAGAGCGGGGGGGCAAAAAGGGTACACAACGCTAAATGCAAGCACAAACGCATATAAATCCTTTAACCCAAATTATACACCAAAACCCGTAGGTTTATGTTATACTGACGCTTTGCACTGCCAAGAACAAAAAGAGGACACTTGAAACCCACGCAAACCCTACTCTTCACCCCCGGGCCCACCCCCATTCACCCCGCCATTAGCAACACCCTAAGCCAACCCATCCCCCACCACCGCACGCCAGAGTTTGAAGCGATCTTTGGCTCTGTGCGCCAAAAACTTAAAGAGATGGTAGGACTGGCTGAGGTCTTGACCTTGGTGAGCAGCGGCACAGGGGCGATGGAGGCGGCAATCTCACAATTTGTACGCCCCAGCCCAGAGCCCGCCTTATTGGTGCTGAATAATGGCAAATTTGGCGAACGCTTTGGCAAAATCGCTAGGGCGCACGGCCTTAGTGTTGTGGAGCTTAAGAGCGCGTGGGACACGCCCATTAGCCCCGCTCAAGTGCTAGAGGCATTGCAAAAGAACCCAAGCATCCAAGCGATCGCCCTGCAGGTGTGCGACTCTTCGGGGGGACTGCGTTTAGACTTTGAGGGCATCAGCAAAGCGGCCAAAGAGCATAACCCCAAGATCATCACAGTCATTGACGCGATCACCGCTTTGGGAGTCGAGCCTTTAGACACCACGCATGTCGATGTGCTGATTGGGGGCAGCCAAAAGGCATTCATGTTACCAGTAGGGCTTGGCTTTTTGGCCTTAAGCGATTTTGCGCTCTCAAGGCTGGAGGATCGTGGCTATTACTTTAACCTTAAGCTAGAGCTCAAAAACCAACAAAAGAACACCACCGCCTTCACGGCAGGCATTTCGCACATTTTAGGACTACAAACCTACTTTGCACTCGTGCAAGAGTTGGGTGGGTTAGAGGTGCTCTACACCGCCACGAAAAGAAGAGCAGAAAGTAGCAATAAAGCCCTTGAGGCTCTAGGGCTAAAAATCTACCCCAAAGCCCCGGCTCTGTGTATGTCTGTGATCTACCACGAGCAGGCTAAAGACATTAGAAAGCACCTAAATACGAAATATGGCGTGCTTGTGGCAGGTGGGCAGGACGGCTTAAAAGACTATTTGCTACGCATCAACCACATGGGAATCATTGAAGTTTACCAAAGCGCATGGGTGCTGAGTGCCCTAGAGCAAAGCTTGGTGGATTTAGGGCTAAAAGCTCAATTTGAGGGCGTGGCGATCAAGGCGTTTATGCAACACCATTACAAGGAGATTTAATGCACCTTTACTACAGCTACAACGAGTTTAGAAAGGATGTTGTCGCGTTGGCTCAAATGGTTGAAGCCGACTTCAAACCCCAAGCGATCGTGTCTATTTTAAGGGGTGGGATGACTTTGGCGCACTTTTTAGGGCTGTATTGGGACACTAAGGAGGTGTATGCGATCAACGCGAGCTCTTATGGCATAGATCGCAAACAAGGTGAGCTTGTCATCGACAATGTCCCCAAACTCAAACCCACCCACCAAGAAATTTTAGTCGTGGATGAGATCGTGGATAGTGGCCGTAGCTTTTTGGGCGTGATGCAGGTGTTAAAAGAGCATTACCCCAACGCCCACTTTAAAAGCGCGGTGCTCTTCGCACATAAGAGCGCGCATTTTCAAGCGGATTATACCCTAAAAGAGGCGACTTCGTGGATCGACTTCTTTTGGGAGGTGGATACACAGGGAGATCACATTGCCTAAATTACATTTGATCTCTTTGGGGTGCTCCAAAAATTTAGTCGATAGCGAGGTGATGCTAGGCAAACTCGCCCACTACGAGCTCACCAACGATTTAGGCACAGCCGATGCCATCATTGTCAACACTTGCGGATTTATAAAGTCCGCCAAAGAAGAGAGCATTCGAGTCTTGCTAGAAGCCATTGAAGGGCGCAAAAAGGGGGCTTTAGTCGTGGTAAGCGGGTGTTTGAGCGCCCGTTATCAAGAGGAGCTGGCCAAAGAATTGCCCGAAATTGACATTTTTACGGGAGTGGGCGATTACGACAAAATAGACATGCTCTTAGAGCAAAGACAAAGCCAATTTTCTAAACGCGTCTTTTTAGCCAGCCAACACGCCCGCACGATCATCGGCTCCTCTGTGCATGCCTATGTCAAATTGTCCGAGGGCTGTAACCAAAATTGCAGTTTCTGTGCGATCCCTAGTTTTAAAGGGCGTTTGCAAAGCAAGAGCATAGAAAGCATTTTAAGCGAAGTGGAGGAGCTTGCCAAAAGGGGCTATGTAGATATAAGTTTTATCGCCCAAGATTCTAGCTCTTACTTGCAAGATCAGGGCAATAAAGAGGGGCTGGTGCAGCTCATTAAAGCGATCGATAAACAGGGGGCGATCAAAAGTGCTCGAATTTTTTATCTCTACCCCACCAGCACCACACACCAGCTCATAGAGGCGATCGCCAGCTCGTCCATTTTTGCCAATTACTTTGACATGCCCATCCAGCACATCACAGACTCCATGCTCAAAACCATGCGCCGCAACTCTACAAAATCCAAGCATTTAGAGCTCTTAAAAGCCATGCGTGCCGTGCCGGGAAGTTTTTTGCGCTCTACCCTGCTTCTAGGCCACCCGCACGAGCAAGAGAGCGACATAGACGAATTGGAGGCGTTTTTACAAGAGTTTAGATTCGATCGCTTAAATCTCTTTGCCTTCAGTGCTGAAGAGGGCACAAAGGCTTATGGCATGCCCCAAATTGCGAGCAAACTTGTCAATGAGAGGCTTGATCGCATCAACGCTCTCGTGCAAGAGCAGGTCAAAGCTTCCATGCAAAGTTTGGTGGGGCAGACTTTAGAGGTGATCGTGGAGGGAGCTAGCGAGGACAATCTTTTTTTGCGTGCGCGCGACAAGCGCTGGGGCTTAGAAATTGATGGGGAGATTCTCATCAATGAAAGTATGCTAGAGCACACCCCCCCGGGACACTACAAGGCCCACTGCCACAGCTTTGAAGAGGGGATACTCCTGGGCAGGGTGGTGGCTTAAAACGCCAAGAGTTTCTTTATGATTTCTTCATAGGCGAAATTTTGGATGCGTTGGTGCAAAGCGGTGGAGATGTGGTGATAATATTTAGGGTCGCCAAGCAGAGCGTTGATTTTAACCGCCATTTGGGGGATGTCTTGTACCACTAACTCGGGTGCGAGCTCTCTAGCGTTACCCACAGGCGTACAAATAAAGGGGGTGGCAAATTGCATGCTTTCTAAAAGCACCATGGGGAAGGATTCGTAATTACCTGTACTTGCGTGCAAAAATAAGGTGGCGTGTTTGGCAAGTTTCAACACCTCATCCCGCCCAATGCCATAAAAAAAGAACACTTCTTTAAAGCCATGCACCCCGTCCTCATGGGTCTTAAGGGCTTTGAGGCGATCGAGGGTGTGCCCTCTATTGAGTGAGCCTACAAAAACTAAGGGCATTTGCGCGTGGCTGGCGTAATACGCCTTAAGCACCATCTCTTGCCCTTTTTCAGCATAGTAATTAGACACATTTAAGATGAAAGGGTTTTGGCAAAGTTGCTCTAAAAGTGCGTGGGGGCTTAGTTGATGTGGGTCTAGGCGGCTTTCTGGGGGGGGGGGGGGGGGGGATTTTGGGGGGGGGGGGGGGGGGGGGGGTAGGAATTTGGGCGGACAAATGTCCTTAGCAAAAACCCCATTGGGTAAAATGTCTAAATTTAAGTCCGCTTCTTGGCCCAAGTGTTGGTAAAAGGCGCTGTTCTTATGCAAGAAAAGGATTTTATCATATTGCCTTAATTGCATTTTAAGGGTCTCTAGGGGGTCTAGGGGGTGTTTGATGCCCCTTGACTTGTGGTAGATTGTTTTAAGAAGTTGGGTTAGTTTAGATTGTGGGGGTTTTTTGGCGGGTTTTTTGGCAATGTTTGGCATTTCTGTGTGGTTTCTTAAAAACTTCTTCTTTGCCTTGCAGGTGGCTAAGTGGGGCAACAGCACATCGCAATTCCAAGTAAAAAAGGAAGAATTGACAAGCAAATCGCAAGCAAAATTCTTGGCAAAATCGAGGTAAGTCTCTAGCTCCCCTTGCCACTCTTGGCCATCGTGAAAGATATGAAACTCTAAAACCCATAAATTTGGTGCAATCTCTAAAGCCCTGTGTCCTTGCACCTCGCAAGCTTTCCCCTGCCTTTTGATGTCTATTGTGATTCCCGCATGGTTAAAAACATCGCTTGTGAGGACATAGACTTTATGCCCGTCTTGAGCTAATGCCTTACTTAAGCCATAGTCGGCGGTGGCGGTGCCGGTTTGCAAGGGGTGGTATTGTTCGGTAGCATAAAGAATCACCATTACAATAATCCTAACACTTTCTTAGCATGATCTTTGGCGCGGACATTGTAAAGGGCATGGGCGATTTTGCCCTCTTGGTTAATGACAAAAGTGGAGCGAATCAGCCCCACGCTCACCTTACCATACAAATTTTTCTCGCCATAAGCCCCGTAAGCTTTTGCCACTTCGTGGTTAGGGTCGCTGAGTAATTCAATGCCTAAACTTTCACTCTCGATAAAATGGCAATGGCTTTTGGCATCGTCCGCACTCACGCCTAAAATCACCGCTCCCTTCGCCCCAAACTCTGCTTTTAACTTGGTGAAATCTTGCGCCTCAAGGGTGCACCCCGGGGTGTTGTCCTTGGGGTAAAAGTAAAGCACCACAACTTTGCCTAAAAAGTCTTTAAGGCTAACACTCTGCCCTGTGGCATTGTTTAAAGTGAAGGCGGGAGCTACGCTCCCTTTTTCTAAACGCATGTTTGCTCCTTAGTATAAGATGACATGGGTCGCCATAGGTCCGTGCACGCCAAAGACGGTTTTTAGCTCAATGTCTGCCGTACGGCTAGGCCCGCCAATAAAAAGCATATTTGTGGGCAAACGCCCCTCGCCAGCGTTTTTAAGAGCCTCGAGCCCTTGGGCTAAATTCTGCACGATTTTAGACTTTTCTAGCAAAATCACGCATTTAAGGGTGATGAGCGAAGTTAGGCGGGGGGCAAATTTTGAAGACGCGATGCCGACAATGCCTAAGTTTGCCACGCCACAAGTTGCCTCTAAAATCGCCGTGTCGATGTTGAAAATCTCTTGTTTGAAGTCCTCCACGGGTTTATCGTAGGGGATTTTGGTGTAGAGATTTTGCGGGTCTAACTCCTCTAAAGAGCAGGGTAAATTCGTGGCACACAAGAGTTTTTGGGTTTCAAAGCCCTTTAGTGCCTCTTGAATAGCGGTGGCTAAGTCCTCTTTGGCACATTCGCTAAGCTCAGAGCGGTTGAGCTCTTGGAGGTGTTTGTATTGTTCGATCAAGTCTGCTTTTGCATCTGTGATCATATTCTTGTAGGGTAAATCCTCATGGGCGATTGGGTGCTGTTTTAGGGCGTTTTGGATGCGTTCAATGACCACTTGCTTACTCATAAATCACCCCCGTTAATTTTTTCACCTCAGCGTGCAAATTGCCATGGATTGTCGGCATTTCTCGATAACGAAGCCACTTTTTCAACACCGGCGTGTAATGCCCGAAAACCTTGCCTAAAGGGGCGAAAACGCCGCTCATGGCCATGACCACCCGCCACGCCGTGCCATTGCTGGCGATCTTGGCAAACGCCTTCATGCCTAGCTCTTCTAATTTGCTGTGCTTGGTGTCTTTATAGCCCCGCACCACACCCCGCCCCTCGTGGCTCTTTTCGGCGCGCAAATCTCTAATGAGTTCAGGCAAAGGGATTTTGACCGGGCACACCTCCCCGCACCGCCCACAAAGGCTACATAAATTGGCGATGTGGGCGTAATTGTCTAGCCCAAACAGCTGGGGGGTGATGACAACGCCGATAGGCCCGGGGTAGGTCGCCAAGTAGGCGTGTCCGCCAATTTTGTCATACACGGGGCAGTGGTTTAGACAAGTCCCACAGCGGATACAGCTTAGGGCTCTGTAGTATTTTTCGTCTGCTAAAATGTTACTGCGGTTGTGATCTAATAAAATGATGTGTGCCTCTTTAGGCCCGTCTAGCTCGCCCTCTTGGCGCGGACCCGTGATGATGTTTTGATAGCAGGTGATTTGCACGCCCACGGCACTAGGGCAAAGCAAGTTGTTTAAGATCGAAGCATCTTCAAAGCTTTCGACCATTTTTTCAATCCCACAAATGGCGACATGGATATCGCAGGCCGTGGTGCACATGCGCCCATTGCCCTCGTTCTCCACAAGCCAAATCGCCCCTTCATTGGCAATGGCAAAATTCACCCCAGAAATCCCCATTTTAAAGCCCTCAAACTCGCCTCTCATGTGTTTTCTCGCAATGCCATTTAATTTTTCAGGCTCGCTTTCAAGGGGGGCACCTAGCTTTTCTTGGAAAATCTTACCCACTTGGTGGCGGTTTTTGTGGATGGCGGGCACCACGATATGCACAGGGTGTTCGTCAATGAGCTGGATGATGAGCTCGCCCAAATCCGTTTCTTTAGCGACAATCCCCTTTTCCTTCATATACCGGTTGAGCTCGATTTCCTCGCTGGCCATCGACTTGCCCTTTAAAATGCGCTCCACGCCCCGCTCTTTGGCTAGGTTGTAGATGATCTCATTGGCATCTTTTGCCGTGCTAGCGTAATGCACCACAAAGCCGTTTTTGGTGGCGTTCTCCTCAAATCGTTGGACATAGGTGTCTAGTTGGGCTAAGACTTTTAATTTCGCATTTTGCCCCATCGTGCGTAATTGTTCCCACTCAGGGTAACGATCTTCTAGTAGGTCTTTGCGTTTGTGGATTAAAGTGTCCATTGCTGAGCGCAAGTTGGTGCGTAATTGCGCATCGTTTAACTTCTCGCCGATGACTTGTTCGTAATCGTGGTCGCTGTGTGTGTGTGTCATGTTAAGCTCCTAAGCCCACTCTTTGGGCTAAAAAGTCGTAAAAGTGCATAGATTTAGTCTTGCTTCTCATCTTTGCCATCGCTCCGCTGATGTTGAGCAAACAACCCGCATCGGCTGAAAGGATATACTCCACTTGGCGGCTCTCGATGTCGTGGATTTTCTCTTGCACCATGGCGTTGGAAATCTCTGGTTCTTTCACCGCAAAAGTTCCCCCAAACCCGCAACACTCCTCCTCTCTTTGCAAAGGCACCAGCTCAACATTAGACAGCTGGGCGATGATTTTTTTCGCGCTTTCAATCACTTTAGACACCCTTAAAGCGTGGCAATTAGAATGCCAAGTAACTTTAATGGGTGCGCCTAGGTCGGTGTAGCGCACCTCTAGTTTTTTATCCAAAAACTCAGCCAGCTCAAAGACCCTAAGAGAGAAGTTTTTCACCTCCTCGTATTCCTTATGCCCCTCAAACAGCTCTAAATAATCGTGCGCCATCATCCCCACGCAAGAACCGCTAGGCACAACCACGGGATAATCCTCCTTGAATAGGCGGACATTGTGGAGCACAACCTCACGGGTTTGATCGTAGTAGCCGGAGTTGTAGCTAGGCTGCCCGCAACAGGTTTGATCTTTTTTGAAGATGACCTCCACTCCCTCTCTTTGCAAAAGTTTAATGCAATTTAGTGCCGTTTGGCTAAACACCGCCCCCCCTAGACAAGTGGCAAAAAAATAGACTTTCATAGGTAACCCTCTAGTTAAAATCAAAACTTCACATTATAACGCATTTAATGCAATGCTTGGTGTGTGAAAAACTTTGCCATAACTTCGCCCTCTGTGGGCGTGGGGAAAAAGATGTCTAAATTCGGCGAGATAAACACCCGTGAGCCCTCCCTAATGATGATAATAGGCTTTAAGTTGCTCTTGTCCTTTAAGATTTGGGCGATGATTTGGTTTAAGCCCAAGCCCGTTTGGCGGGTGAGTTGCATGAGTAAAAAATCACCAAAGAGATTGTTCTTGCCCGTTTTGTTGGCAAGGGCTGAAGTTAAGCCGATCAAAAGCCCGTTGGAGAGAGTCGACACGAGCAAGGGCATGCCGTAGCGTTGGAAGTTGTGTGTGATCATTTGCCCCACGAGTCCGCTATAACCCTTGACATCTGCCCCTTTAGCGTTGGTGAGTGTGATGTTCACGCCCTGCGGGGTGATGATGCGGCTCCACACAATGTCTAGGCGGTATTCCCCGATTTTATTGTTATTGCTGTAATAGCCGATGACTTTTGAGCCTTTGGGGATTAAAATCGCCCGCCCCATGTTGGCGAAAATGTCGCTCTCTACCTGTGCCACGACTTTACCGGCCAGCTGGGAGCTAATGGGCGTTACTAGGAATGCGGGGATCATTTTATCTGCAGTGATGGTGCGCAGTAAGCGGTTTTCATGCGTGGCCAAATCGTGGGTTTTTAAATTTTCAAAGTGGCTCGCCCCGTAGTCGATCTCCTCCTCTTGGGGTTCTTCAAAGCCCTGTATACGCCCGTTTAAAGCGTCTTCCATGTCTAGCTCCTCTTGGGTGGGTTCAGCAGGCTCGGGTTCTATTTCTTGCTCTTGTGGGGGCTCAACTTCTGGCTCTTGCACCTGTGGTGGCGGAGGGGATTTCTTCGCCTCTTCTAATTGTGCCTTGAGCTTGGCGATTTCTTTAGCGTTTTCTTGCAAGAGCTCTTGCAAATGAGCTAGATCGGAGTTTTCTTTGGATGGGGGTGGGGTTTTGGGGATAAAAAGGTAGTCAGCTAGGGGGTAGTTGGTGTCTTGCAACTCTAAGATTTCTTGCTTTTTGGGGCGGTGCAAAATTAAAGAAGTGGTAAAAACCACAGCCATAGCACCCCCAAAAATCAAGGCTTTTTTGACAAAGGGTTTCATGGGGTTTTGCTAACTTTACGCACACAGGCATGCACCTTACCCTCTCTTAGCGTCCATTTAGGGGCGATGTCCTCGGCGATGAGGTAATCCCCCACAATACGGGTGTTGATGGGGTTGTCGTAGCCATCGACCACTTTGTAAGCCACAGGGAATTTTACGCCCGATCTTTGGCTGTCAAACTTAAAGTAAGTGAAATGCTTGTCGTTAAAAATATCTAGGGGTTTGATTTGCGCCTTAAAAGCGACTTTGCATAACCACAGACAAAACCACGCCCGCCTTTTGCCCCCAAGCACCCGATAACCCCGCTGCATTTGGCTTTTATCCACTAAAAGCACATTGCCCCCCGTGCCGATTTTCAAAAATTGCGTGGGTATGGTGGGGGTTTGGAGTTTGTTTTCAAGCGTGGCTAAAGGCTGGTTTAACGCCCCCTTGTCTTTAAAAAAGTGCTGACTGGAGACATAGACATTTAAAATCGGGTTTTTGGGGCTAGTGAAAGTCGTGGAGAAAATGTAAAAGGCATAGATTTTGCCGCTCGCCCCAATCACATTTAAATTTGAATCGATGCCCACTTCTAGGGGCTTGATTAAGAGCACATTGCGCCCTAGGGTTTTAGTGCTAAAGCCAATGTCGTCACCCAGCACCACCTCAGCGATGGGTTCGCTAAAAACAAGGGTCGTAACCATGGCATAACGCAGGCGCAACTTTGGCATTTGCCCGAGTTTGTAGTCAATAAACAAAGTGTTGTCTAGGGCGTTGTGCTCTTTGTTAAAAAAGCTGTTTTGGATGGCGTGCAAATCTTGGATGGTGTGTTCTTGTGGGGACTCTTTGGGATCTTTGTCTTCTAGGATCTGAGCCAAGCACACACAAGGAAGCATAACACACATTAAAAACCGAAGAAATCCCCACATAGGTGGCATTATAACAGACAAAAACCACGCCTTTTTCTACAAAGCTTCAGGGCTTAGATTTTTTAAAGATATTTGGGTAGAATTTAAACTATGTTCAAAAAATGTGCTTGGGTTTTATGTTTGTGTGGAGCGTTAAATATGTCCTTGCACGCCGAAAAGATTGAAGATGTGGCGAGTATCGTGGGTGTGCGCGACAACCAGCTGATCGGCTATGGTTTGGTGATTGGGCTTAATGGCACGGGGGATAAATCGGGCTCAAAATTCACCATGCAATCCATCGCCAACATGCTAGAGAGTGTGAATGTCAAGGTGTCGCCCGATGATATTAAATCTAAAAATGTCGCCGCTGTGATGATCACCGCCACCCTGCCCTCCTTTGCTAGACAGGGCGATAAAATCGATGTGCAGATCTCCTCAATCGGGGATGCCAAGTCCATAGACCATGGCGTGTTGGTGATGACTCCTTTAACGGCAATCGATGGCAATATCTACGCAATCGCGCAGGGGAGTGTCAGTTTAGGCAATTCTAAAAACCTGCTCTCGGGCACGATCGTCAATGGCGCGACCATTGAAAGGGAAATTGCCTACGATTTGGCGCATAAAAATGGCATGACTTTAAGCCTAAAACGCCCCGATTTTAAAAACGCCGTGAAAATCCAAGAAGCCCTAAATGAGGCCTTTAAAGAGCCCGTGGCCCTAGCCATCGATCCTAAAACGATCAAGCTCAAAAAACCCGAAAAGCTCACTATGGTGGAGTTTTTGGCTTTAATCCAGGAAGTCAATATTGACTACAGCAACCAAAATAAAATCATCATTGACGAGAAGTCGGGCACGGTGGTGGCGGGTGTGGATATTGAGGTGCATCCAGTGGTTGTTACTAGCGGGGACATCACAATTAAAATCACCCCAGAGCCCCTAGAGCCCAAAAAGGGCAAGGCAAAAAAGGACATTGCCAAACTAGGCCCTAACACCGCCCTAGACACAAAAGAAAACATTTTAAGCACCCCCAAGGCCACGATCGCTAGTGTGGTGAAGGCATTGCAAAAAATCGGGGTGGGGGCTAAAAGCATTGTGTCGATCTTAGAGGCCATGAAAAAAAGCGGCGCGATCAGCGCAGATATGGAGATCATATGATTAAGAACAACCTAGACATTTACAACAACTACCTAGCCAACAAGCTAGACGCAAACAAGCTCAAACACACCAAGGGGGGCAAGTTGGAGGATCAACAACTCAAAGTCCAAACCGATGCCTTTGAGTCCTTACTTTTAAAGTTTATGTTAGACACTGCCTTGAAGCTAGACAACCCGCTTTATCCTAAACAAGCGGGCAGTGAGATTTACCAGTCCATGTATAAGGAGTCGCTCTCTAATGAGCTGAGCGGGCATTTTGGCTATAGCGAATTGCTGTTTAACTTCTTAAAAGACCAAGAGGCGCAGAAAAAAGGGTGAGTGCTCTTGTGGATCAAAACATCTTAGACAACATAGGCGGACAAGACAGACAAGAACTCTTGCGCCTGCTGAATGAATTTATCCTACAAAGCTATAAAGTTGAAAAAGAGTTTAAGGACTACAAAGCCCTTTACGAGTGGGTGATTGAGATTTTGCCCCAAGCCATTTGGGTGATCAACGAGAACAAAAGTTTTTTTTACAAGAACAGCAAGGCGATCGAAAGCCAAGAAGTCTTTGAAAAGGCCAAGGCTTTAGGTTTTAACACCGAGATCGAGCACGAGGGCAAGAACTACCTTTTCCAAAACAATAAAATCCAAGGCAAGGAAATCATCACCGCCACGGACATCACCAAACAAAAACGCCAAGAACGCCTAGTGTCTATGGGGAAAATCTCCGCCCACTTAGCACACGAGATTAGAAACCCCGTGGGCTCTATCTCGCTTTTAACTTCGGTGCTCCTTAAAAAAGTAGACGACAAAACCAAGCCCATTGTCTTTGAGTTGCAACGCTCTTTATGGCGGGTGGAGCGCATCATCAAAGCGACCCTTTTATTCTCTAAGGGCGTGCATGCCAATAAAGTCCCCCAAAGTTTGGGGCTTTTAGAGGACGAAATCAAAGAAGCCCTAAACCAATACAGCTACACTAAAGACATCAGTCTTAAAACCGACATTGCGTCCATCAGTGCCTCTTACGACTTAAGCCTGCTCTCTATCGCCTTACAAAACTTCCTTTACAACGCCATAGACGCGATCGAAGAGGGGCCGTGCGAAGAGGGGCACATTGAGGTGTGCGCCTTTGAAGAGGAGGAGTGGGTGGTGTTTCACATTAAAGACGATGGCAAGGAAGTTTTAGATAAGGATTTGCTCTTTGAGCCCTTTGAAACCACGAAATTAAAGGGTAATGGGCTAGGTTTGGCTTTATCCTTGCAAGTCGTGCAAGCGCATGGGGGCAAAATCACCCTACTAGACACCAAAGAAAAAACCTTTGAAATCCGCATTTTAAAAGATTTATAGGGGTTTTGGCGCGCTAATTTGCGCTTTTGTGCTATGATACAGGTTTATCTTTAGCTAAGGCGTGCCCTTAGCCGGTGGTGTGGCGTTGTTGGGGGTTTAAAAAGATTTAAAAAAGGCTTTGTATGCAAAAAATATTGATCACAACCCCGATTTATTATGTCAATGACAGCCCACATTTAGGGCATGCCTACACAACTTTTATCGCCGACATGCTGAAAAAACACCACAGCCTGCAGGGCAGGGAAGTCTTTTTTCTCACGGGCACGGACGAGCACGGGCAAAAAATCGCTTTAAGCGCGGCCGAGCACGGCTTAAGCCCCTTAGAGTACGCCACTAAAATTAGCCAAATCTTTAAAAACGAATGGGATTTTTTAAAGATTGATTACGACCATTTTGTGCGTACCACCGACAAGGCACACGAGCAAGCCGTGCAACACGCCTTCGACTTCATGCTGCAAAAAGGCGATATTTACAAGGGGGTTTATGAGGGGGATTATTGCGTGAGTTGCGAGAGTTTTGCCACCAATAGTGTCACCTGCCCGGATTGCAACCGCCCCACCACCAAAGTTGCCGAAGAGAGCTATTTTTTTAAACTGAGCCGCTACCAAGACAAACTATTAGACTTTTACGAAAAGCACCCCAACGCTATTTTGCCTCTATCTAGGCGCAATGAGGTGCTAAGCTTTATCAAGCAAGGGCTATACGATTTATCCATCACCCGCACAAGCTTTTCTTGGGGCATTGCTCTGCCTAAACGCTTAAACGAGCCTAAGCATGTCGTGTATGTGTGGCTGGACGCGCTCTTAAACTATGTCAGCAGCCTAGGCTATGGAGCAGATAACGCCAAAATGGGCTATTTTGGACACGCGATCCACATTGTCGGCAAGGACATTTTACGCTTCCACGCCATTTATTGGGTTGCCTTTTTAATGAGCCTAGACTTGCCCCTATTTAAGCAACTTTGCGTGCATGGGTGGTGGACGATCGAAGGCGTGAAAATGAGCAAGAGCATCGGCAATGTGCTAAATGCCAAGGATTTAGCCAACACCTATGGCATCGAAGCTCTGCGTTACTTTCTCTTAAGGGAAGCCCCACTAGGCCAAGATGGGGATTTTAGCGTGCAGGCTTTGGTGCGTCGCTTTAATGCCGACTTAAGCAACACTTTAGGCAACTTAGTGCAGCGCCTCTTTGGGTTACTAAAACCCTTTGGGGGCAAGATTGATAGCCACCACACACTAGAGTTTTACGCCCCCTTGTATGAAGAATGGCAGGCCAAACTAGAGAACCTAGAGCCGTATTTGATGGATTTACAACTGCACCGCCATTTAGAGGAGCTGTGGAAAGTGTTTGAGGCTTGCAACGCCACCATTGCCAAAGAACAGCCATGGGTACTTGCCAAAACCAACCCCAAGAAAGCCCAGGCACTGCTTGCCCTTGTGGCGACCTTTTTAGCTAAAAGCGTGTTTTATCTCTACCCCGTGTTGCCTGAAAGTGCCACCAAGTTAGCCCAGTGGCTAGGCATCACCTTAAGCCCTAAAAACTTTAAAGCGTGCATGCAAAAGGATTATTTACTCCCCGCTTTAGAGCTTGCTTCCATAGAGGCCCTGTATCCAAAACTTGAAGAAGTGCAAGCCACGCCTAAAGAAAGCCCAAAAGAGACCCAAAAAAGGGCAGACACGATTGGCGTAGAGGACTTTGCCAAACTAGACATACGGGTAGGCACGGTGATTAAGGTTGAGAGGGTGGCTAAGAGCGATAAACTCTTGTGTTTGCAAATAGATTTTGGCACACAGGTGTGCCAAATTTTATCCGGCATTGCCAAGCACTACGCCCCAGAGGATTTAGAGAATAAACAGGTGTGCGCTCTGCTCAATCTACCCCCCCGTAAAATGCTAGGACTGGTGAGTGAGGGCATGGTGCTTAGTGCGAGCGGCAAAGAGGGGCTAAAGCTCATCACCCCCTTAAGCCCAACCGACAATGGGGCGAAAATCGGCTAGTGGATGTCTGTGAAGTGGTGGCGGTTACTAGGGGGTTTTTAGAGAGCGAACCTTTTGTGCGTGCCTTTACCAACGCCACTTCGAGGCTGGAGCGGGTGAAAAAGGGCAGTTTGTTTGCCGCCTTTAACCCCGCTTGCATTGAAGAGGCGGTGCGGCTTGGGGCTTATGGGGTGTTGTTTGAAAAACAAGCCCAAATCAGCGACCCTGAAATTGCGTGGATTTGCGTAGAAAACCTGCAAGAGGCGGTGTTTAAACTCCTGTATTACAAGTTTTTAGACGCGCCCATCACCCCCTACCAACTCTCCAGCCTAGAGCTTGAAATGTTTCATAAGCTCACAAAAGCCCCCGGGGTGTGCGCCTTTGAGGGGGAGCTCTTGGAGTTGCTGAACTTGGATTTAAGCGGGGTGCAAACCTTGCTGCTCACCAACCCCCCACCCAAATTAGCCACTAAAGACATTGCAAGCACCCCCCCCTTCACGCTCTTAAACGCCCAGCTCTTTTCTATGGCTCTGCATTACAAGGGGCAAAGGCATGATTTAAAAATCTCAGGGCTGTATGCCCCTGAATTGGCAAGGGTGCTAAATCTTTGTGAAGATTTGAGGCTAGAGGCCAATTTAAGCCATTTAGGCACGCTAAGTGGCATGCAAGCGCATTACACCAACAAACGCCTAGAGTTGTGCGCCTTCGGGCAGAGCGAGCGGGTGTTGATTTATGAAAAATCCGCCACCCAGCTGCCACGCATATTAGATTTTATTCAAAAAATCGCCCCCTACCATAAGGTGGTGCTCTTTAGCCAAGAGCCCTTAGAGCTGGAGCACATGTGCTATAAAGACTCGCAAGATCTGCAAAATCTCTTATGCGCTGCAGACTACACCCTAGGCTTGGTACTCGGCAGTGTGCCCTTACAAGAGCTGTGGCATAAACCCACTTCAAGGAGCTTGTTTGACCCGCTGTAAGGGTACACATAGGGGCGTGCGCGTCCCATTGCCCACTCATCTCTCTTTAGAGCAAGTCTATCGCGAGGCTTGGGCACTAAGGCCGTGGCGCAAGGGACCCTTCTGCTTTTTGCAAGGGGATAGAGGCTTTTGCATTGAGAGCGAATGGCAAAGCTACATGAAATGGGATTTAATCAAGGGGGCAATCAACCTAGAGGGGCTAGAAGTCGCCGACATTGGTTGCAACAATGGCTACTACCTTTTTTGCATGCAAGAGCAGTGCCCTAAGAGCCTAGTAGGCTTTGACCCAAGTGCGCTTTTTAAAAAACAATTTCACTGGCTCAATGGCTTTTTACAAACCTCGATCGCCTACGAAGAACTAAGCGTGGAGAATTTACGCACCTACCCTAAGTGCTTTGATGTGCTCTTTTGTTTAGGTGTGCTCTACCACCGAAAAGACCCCCACAACACGCTAAAAGCCCTTTTCATGGGCTTAAAACCTAGCGGGGTGCTGGTGCTGGATACCTTGATTTTTGAAAGCCCCCTAGAGGTCGCGCTCTGCCCCACCACTTACGCCAAAATGTCTAATGTCTATTTTATCCCCAGTGTGAAAGCCTTGCAAAACTGGGCTTTTAAGGCAGGTTTTAAAGAGTGTGCCCCCCTTGCTTTTAAACCCACCACCACCGTCGAGCAGCATAAAACCCCTTGGATTGAGGGCTTAAGTTTAGAGTCTTTTTTAGACCCAAAGGATAGCAGCAAAAGCATTGAGGGCTACCCAGCCCCCCTTAGAGGGTATTTTATGTTGCGTAAATAAGAACGAAAGGATGGAACATGGAAACGCCGATTGAAGAGGGCTTGCTGGTTTGCTCTAAATTGGATCAAACCCTTTGTGCCGATTTGGTGTCCTTTGGGAACAACAAAGCCACGGTGTGCTTCACTCCCAAAGAGTTTATGCTCTGTGAGGAAGATGTGGTGCATGCGGGCTTCATCGTGAGCGCGGCGAGCTTTGCGGCTTTGTGTGCACTCAATAAAAAGAACAGCTTGATTTCTTCGATCAAGTTAGGGTTGCTCGCGCCCATTGAGCTCAAGCAAGAGGTGTTTTTTAATGCCGTGGTGGTGCATGCCAGCTCCAAAAAGTGCGCCGTGCATGTGGAGGGGGAGTTTATGGAGATTAAAGTCTTTGAGGGGGATTTTGAGATTTTAGTCTTTGAAAAACGCCCCTTCAAGTTTAATTTTAAGGAAGATCAGTGATTGTTGCCTTAGTGGTGGATAGTTTTGAAGACAAGAGCAACGGGACTTCTATGACATGTTACCGTTTTTACCAAGCTTTGAAGGCAAGGGGGCATGAGGTGCGGGTTGTGGCACCCTTCGTGCAAGGCGAGGGTTTTTATGGCCTGCAAGAGCGCTATATCCCCCTTGTTACCGAGATTTCACAGAAACAGCACATGATTTTTGGCAAGCCCGATAAAGAGATTTTAGCCCAAGCCTTTGAGGGTGTGGATATTGTGCATGTATTTTTGCCTTTTCAATTGGAAAAAGCCGCAGTTGAGGTGGCTAAAAAATTAAAAATCCCCTTTGTGGGGGCGTTTCATCTGCAACCCGAGCACATCACTTATAATGTCAAGTTGCAAAATTTGGGCTGGCTCAACCGCTTGATCTTTTGGTGGTTCAAGCACAACTACTACAAGCACATCCACCACATCCACTGCCCCTCTCCCCTCATTAAAGCCGAGCTAGAGAGGCATGGCTATGCGGGTAAAAAGTATGTAATCTCTAATGGCTTTGACCCCCTTTATACCAAACGCCCCCACAACACCAAGACGGATCACCTGCACCATCTCATCATGATCGGGCGTTACTCCAATGAAAAAAACCAGCAGGTGTTAATAGAGGCGGTGCGCTTAAGCCGCTATGCCGAGAATATCAAGCTCCACTTAAAGGGCATAGGACCCAATCTTGCTAAGCTGCAAAAATGCGCTGATGGGCTCGCCCATCCTGTGGATTTTGGCTTTTTAGAGCCCAGGGACTTATTGGCTCTGCTGTATCAGTGCGATTTATACATCCACACCGCCGATGTAGAGGGCGAGGCGATCGCCTGTTTAGAGGCGATGAGCTGCGGGATCGTGCCCATCATCTCGGATAGTAAAATCAGCGCAACCAACCAATTTGCCCTAGATAACCGCTCTTTATTCAAATCCAATGACCCTAAAAACCTCGCCCAAAAGATCGACTATTGGCTTGAACACCCCCAAGAGCGCAAAGAGGCCGAAAATGCCTACGCTGCCAGTGCACAAAACTACACCCTAGAGGACTCCATTAACAAAGCCCTTGCGATGTATGAAGAGGTGATCGCGGATTTTAAAAGCATTTATGGGGCTTAGGCGGGCTTTATTGGTTGTGTAGTGCCCTTTAGTGGAGAGTGGGGAAATTGGAGGGGAGGGGGTCAAACTCCTTTTGGTAGCGTTCGGGGTTGTCGATGTCGTAGTCGGTAACGCTTTTAAGGAAGCTTTCAAAATTGGGGTTGCGTGTGGCGAGTTTGGCTAGGGTGGGGTAGTCTAGGTTTTCCTTTTCTTTAGCGTTTAATAAAATAGCGTTTTGCGTGGGGCTTTGGATATCTAGGGTGATGACCCCGATCCCAAAACTTTGGTTGAGTTGTTTGAGCAAGTCCATCAATTCTTGATTGTCTCTATCCAATTTCCCCGCCACTAAGTAGCCCGCATGTGCCCACGAGCTGTTGCTGATCGCCTGAAAATACGCTTCCCTGCAATTACCCACCATAAGTTTTCTTTTCAGCTCAAAGCTCACGAGTTTAACGGGCAAGGTGTCAAATTTCTTAATAAAATTGCGTACATTAGGGGATTTAAAGTCCTGATAGGTAAAACTCACCCCCACCATGTCGGGGTAAATCCACTGATCCAAACCTTTTGTGTTTTTTGTACTCTTTTCGTGGTGAATGGTCTTGGTATAAATCCCCCATTGGTGGTGGGCGATGTAGGTCAAAAGGGGGTGTAAATCCCGCTCCTTTATCTGCTCCTTGGGCGGTTCTTTAAAAGCGGTTTGTTTGGGGTGCACTCCGTTGGTCTCTTTGGGGATTTGCTCTAAAGGGAGCTTAGGTTTGTCTTTTAGGGTGATTAAAAGGGGCTTGTCCCGTACCCTGATAAAGGGGAGCTTGTCTGGGGTTTTTGCTATAGCTGTGTAAATGGCTGCACTGCAGCTTAGATTTGGGGTTTTACTTGTGTAGGCAAATGTCTTAGAGATTTTGCCCGCTTTATAAAGTTCTTGGGCCTTAGCATAAATGTGGCTAGGGTTTATGGGTTCTTGGATAACTTCAAGCACTTCTAGCACAATGTCTATATACTCTTGTTTCATCTCACAGCCATAAATTGTCTAAAAGCCTTGTGTTGCCGACTTTGACGGCGGTTAAGATGAGGCTATTGCCCGGCTCAACGCGCTCTAGGGGCAGCAGTTGGCGATCAACCAGACTCAAATACTGCACTTCAAGCGGGCTTAGCACCTCTTGGCCCAAAGTTAAAAGGCTTGTTTTTTGCGTGATACCCGCCTCATAGGCTTCTTTCATGGTACTTAGGGCTTTGGGGATTTTAAGCGCAAGTTGCCTCTGCTCTCGGCTTAAATAGGCATTTCGCGAGCTTAAAGCCAAACCATCGCTATCGCGCAAGGTGGGGCAGGCGATCACCTCAACGGGCAAGAACAAATCTTGCACCATGCGCTGGAGGATCAACAGCTGTTGCGCGTCCTTTTGCCCGAAGTAGGCCTTTGTCGGACGCACAAGGTTAAAGAGTTTTAAAACCACTTGCAACACCCCGCTAAAATGCCCGGGGCGCAAATCTGCTTCAAAGCCCAGCAAATCTTTAGGGGGGGTTAGACTAATTGCGTCTTTAAAAGGATAAAGGGTTTCTACCTTTGGGGTGAAGACGGCATGCACGCCGGCTTTGGCGCACAGCTCTAGGTCTTTTTCTAAAGGGCGGGGGTATTGGCCAAAGTCCTCGTTTGCACCAAATTGTGTGGGGTTGACAAAGATGGACACCACCACAAAGGCGTTTTCGGCTTTAGCGCGCTCAATCAGGCTTAAATGCCCCGCGTGCAGTGCTCCCATTGTGGGGACAAAACCGATGCTTGGAGCACTAAGGGCTCTTAAATCCTTTGGGTTTTTACAAATTTGCATTTTCTAGGCTCTCTAGGATTTTTGCGGTGGTGGCAGCGGGGTCTTTGGCTTGGTAAATGGGCCTGCCGATTACAATAAAATCCGCCTTAGCGGCTTTAGCGTCTTGCAAAGAGCCCACGCGCTTTTGATCCTGCACTTCTTGCAAGTTGGGGCGTACACCCGGGGTCAAAGTCAAAAAATGGGGGTTTGTGGCTTGTTTTATGGCTAAACTCTCATGGATGGAACAAACCACACCATCAAGCCCGCTCTCAAAGCACAACTTGGCTAGGTGCAGGGCGTGTTGCTCTAAGGGAGCGTTGTATAGACTTTGGCTTTGGGCTTCATCTAGGCTTGTTAGCATTGTAACGCCTAAGAGTTTGGGGCACTGTTTTAAGCCCTGTATTTGCTCCATGACCGCTAAAAGGGCGGGCTTACCACTACTTGCGTGCAAAGTCAGCATGTCCACTCCCAAATGAGCGCACTCTAAGACAGTGCTTGCCATGGTGTTGGGGATATCGTGCAGTTTTAAATCCAAGAAAACCCTAAAACCCATGTTGTGGATTTCATGGATAAAACCGGGGCCTTCACGCACAAACGCCCTCAAACCCACCTTCACAAGCAACTTCAGACCTCTTACACTTTCTAATAAATCTAAACACGCTCGCTTGGATTCTAAGTCCAAAGCCAAACAAAGTTGCATAGCACCCTTTCAGCCAAATATTAAAACAAAACGCTATTATAACACACTCCAAACAAGGGTTGTATTTGAAAAAAAGCGTTTTAATTGCCGGTCCATGCGTGATTGAGAGCATGGAAGTCCTAGAAGAGATCGCCTTAAAACTGCGTCCCATCGCCCTAGACCCCAAGGTGGATTTTTATTTTAAAGCCAGCTTTGACAAGGCAAACCGCACGAGCCTAGAGAGTTACAGAGGTCCCGGGCTTATGAAGGGGTTAGAAATGTTGGCGGGCATTAAATCCAAATTTGGCTATAAAATCTTAACCGACATACACGAGAGCCATCAAGCCGCTCCTGTGGCTGAGGTTGCCGATGTCTTGCAAATCCCCGCCTTCTTGTGCCGCCAAACGGATTTAATCGTGGCGGCTGCCAAGAGCAGGAGCGCATTGAACATCAAAAAGGGGCAATTCATGCACCCAAAGGACATGCAATACAGTGCCTTAAAAGCTCTAAACACGCGGGCTAAAAACAAGCATGAAAAAGCCACTTACCAAGCGTGCTTAGAACATGGGATTTATTTATGTGAGCGGGGGGCGAGCTTTGGGTATGGCAATTTGGTGGTGGATATGCGCTCTTTAGTGGTGATGCGCGCCTTTGCACCTGTGATTTTTGATGCCACCCACAGCGTGCAAATGCCCGGGGGGGCAGGGGGCAAGAGCGGGGGAGAGCGGGGCTTTGTGCCTTATTTGGCCAAGGCAAGCGCAGTTGTGGGCGTGGATGGGTTTTTTATGGAGACACACATTAACCCAGAGGGGGCACTTAGCGATGGACCCAATATGATCCCTATCTCTTCTCTCTTGCCCTTAGTGCAGGATTTATTGGTTTTGCAAGAAATCAACGCTTCATTAAACAACGCATAAAGGATATTCAATGCACCAAGTCTTAGAAGGGCAACTTGTCTTAAAGGGGAGTGAAAAGGTGGCTGTTTTAGTGGCGCGCTTTAACCACTTAATCACGGATCGCCTCGTGGAGGGTGCGCTAGATAGTTTTAGGCGGCATGGGGGAGATTTAAAAAATCTCACATTGGTGAAAGTCCCCGGGGCATATGAGTTGCCCTTTGTATTAGACAAACTCTTAAACGCACAAAAATACGATGGAGTCTGTGTGTTGGGAGCCGTGATTCGAGGCAGCACGCCGCATTTTGATTATGTGAGCGCGGAGGCGACTAAGGGCATTGCCAATACGACACTAAAATACGGCTTGCCTGTGAGTTTTGGGTTGCTCACCACAGACAACATAGAGCAAGCACTTGAAAGGGCAGGCACGAAGGCGGGCAATAAAGGGGTAGCGGCGATGGACACACTCATCGAACTTCTTAGCCTTTACAGCGCGTTTTAATGGCAACGAGAAGCCAAGCTAGGGAGGCGGTGGCGGGCATGCTCTATGCCTTTGATAGCGGCAATACAGAGATATTCAAAGCCGCCCCCACACTCTTAGAAGAAAAGAAAATTAGAAATGCTCAACAATGCTTTGCCCTAGAGCTTTTAGGCGGGGTTTTAGAGCGGATGCACGCCCTAGATGCCGCCTTGCAACCGCTCTTAAAAGATTGGGATTTAAAGCGCATCGGGCGCATGGAGCGCGCGATCTTGCGCTTAGGAGCGTTCGAGATTTTATACACCAAAACCAAGCCTGCGGTGGTGATCAATGAGGCGATTGAGCTTGCCAAAGCCTATGGAGAAGACAACGCCCCAAGACTCGTCAATGCCGTGCTCGATCACTTAGCCAAACATGCCCGTTAGTGCAGTTCATCGCTCAAATTGCAGGCATACATGCCAAAGAGCAAGAGCAGCCACGACACATAGATATAGGACATTAAAAACCATAGGATCGACACCGAGCCATACAACTCATGGTAGGTGCGGTTAAACAAGACATAATAGACAAAGCCCCACTTCATTAAGTTCCAGCACACGCTCGTAACAAAGCTCCAAAATAGGGGGGTTAAAGGGCGTTTAAAGGTCTTATTTGTGGGGATGATGAAGAGCAGGTAAAAGAACAACCAAATGCCCAGCCAGTGCAAGAGCGAGAGCAACCAACCCTTGGTGAGGTTTTGCACCTGCAGGTCGTAAAACAAAATCAGGGGTAACACCAAGATGAACACAATGCCCGTACCAAAGCCCCAAAAGACAAAAATACGTCTGCTTTTAAAGTTGAAGTAATCTCTAGGTTCGGCATTGAAAATCTTAGAGGCGATGTAGCGGTAATTCTCACAGAAGAGAAAGAAGGCGATGGCGATGGAGGCAATTTCTATAAAGCCCAAAGTACGGTCGTTTTGCGTGAAAGATTTTAAAAACGAGCGCGTCATTTTCATAAAATCGGGGCTGTCGGGCAAAAAGAGCTTTTCTACAAAAAAGGTTTGGGCAAAGGGGCTCACAAACACTAGAGCGATAAACAATAAAATGGGTGAGAGGGATAGAATCGTGTAAAAGCTAAGCGAGGAGGCGTAGTAAAAAACCACTGCCATTTCTTCAAAACGGTGCTTCAAGCGGGGACTGATGAGGTTTTCGCACGCATAGATAAAGCCCAAAACTCCCTCCAATATCTGCACTAAAACTTCTAAAAACCTTTTAAACATCGCAACTTGTGGCGATGGCAAACCCGTAGTTGGCAAGCATTTCTAAGTCTTTTTTAGGCGCGTCCCCCTTGGCGGTTAGATAATCGCCCAGCACGATCGCATCCACCCCGCAATCAAAGATTTCTCTTTGCTTTTCGCCAAAGACCACTTCCCGCCCCCCAGCGACCATAAGCTTGGTTTTAGGTAAAAACTCTTTGGCAAGAGCCAAGCACTCTAGGGCTTCTTCTGCGCCCATGATTTTTTCTTTAATGGGCAAAGTGGGGCTTGGGATAAAAAAGTTAACGGGTGTGGTGGCGGGGGTCAAGGATTGCAGGGTGCGTAAGAGATCAATGCGATCATTAAAACTCTCGCCCAGCCCAAAAATCCCACCCGAACATAAGAGCAAGCCCGCTCTTAGGGCATTTTCGCAGGTTTCAAAGCGCTCTTCCCATGTGTGGGTGGTGCAAATGTTAGGAAAAAATTTTTGGGAGGTTTCTAAATTATGATTATAGCTATCCACCCCGTGTTGTTTGAGGTGCTTTAGGCTCTCAATGTCTGCCCGGCCACAGCAGGCAATCAGATGTAAATGGGGCACTTCTTTTTTAATGCTTTGGGCAAGATTGGCGATGTATGCGCATTTTTGATCATCTAGCCCCCGCCCAGAGGTGACCAAACAAAAACCCAAAGCCCCCAAAGAGTGCAAATACTTCGCCTCTTCTAGGACCTCTTCGGATTTTTTGTATTTATAACGGCGGATTTTACCCTGATGGTGACCACTTTGCGTACAATAGGCACAATCTTCAGGGCAATCCCCACTGCTGACATTGGATATGGAACATAAAAAAATTTCTCGCATAGATGACCTTTGTAATGGCGAGAGAGCCAAAGAATCGAACTTTGCAGCGCCTAGAACACCTAAACGCTCTGTGGGTTTGAAGCCCAAGGCACACACCAGTATTGCTTGCTCTCCGCAAGCTCCCTAAAAGAGCTCCCCCTAGTGGGCATGAAAGGGGGATTATTGCAAAAAGAGGGTTAAAGGCGGATTAAAAGCTCACCAAATAGCGCCAGTAGAACACAAAGTTTCTTTGCAAGGTGGCTTTGTAGGGCAGACCAGCGGGGGTATGTATGGAGGTGTAGTAATTGGTCGTGATGGTGGGAATTTTGATCCCGACTTCAAAGCCATTGTGTTTCGTGCCAAAGCGGATCCCGCCATTGACAAAGACATTGAAGCTAGAGACCCGCAAATGCCCGGCGTAGTCGTGGATGAGGCTTCTATAATAGGCATTCATCGGACCAAAAGATGACCCGCCGATGGCCAGACCGGCAAAAAAGCCGAAGTGGAAGTTTTCTTTGTTGAATCTTTTGGGGTTAAAGAGCACATCTGTACCCACACCATAAGCGAAGATGTTGGTGGGTTTATAAATGCTTTGGTTCCAAGTCCCAGCGTTGTCGATGCTCTTAAAGTAGCGGTAATCCGTACCCGCATAGTCAAAGAAGCCATAGTAGCGCAGACCAAACTCAGGCAGTTTTTTAAAGAAGTGCTTGTAACCCACCATGATGCCAAAGCCATTTGTTACATGAGAGCGGCTGTTGAGCGCACCTCTAAAGCTGTGATCGCCCATGTTGCCCCAGTCGGTAGTGCCGGCCCCAGTCCCTGCATAACATTGCGCATTGGATGTACAAGTCTGCTCAGTGGAGGTCATCATGCCCAGTTGGTAATCCACACCCATAAAAAAGGCATTCCTTTCCCCACGCGGCGCAACACCTATATGCACCCTAGCAGGGATGGTTTTTTGGGCGGTGGGGGTGAGGGGCTTTTGCGCTTGCAGTGTTTGTTGGGTGGGGGCGGGAGCGGGGGCACTCTGCACCGGCTTGGGCTCTTCTGCTGCACCTAGTAGGGCTGTCGCTAAGGGGATAGCCACGATCGTTCGTTTCATTTAGATTCCTTGCAATTTTAATAGATTTACAGAGTCATTATTTTAGCATAATGGCGTTAATAAAAAACATAAAAACACAAAAAATAGACTAAACAAGTAATGTTATAAAGGCAATTTTGGTAGCAATGGCTTTAACGCCATCGCTGGAGTTTGCTAGAGGTGGGCTTTGACCTGTTCAAACAGCGCGTCAAAGGCGGCCGCATCGTTCATCGCCATGTCGGCTAAGATTTTGCGGTCCAGCTCAATATTCGCGCTTTTTAAGGCGTGCATGAACTTCGAATAGCTCGTGTTGTGCATGCGACAAGCAGCGTTGATACGCACGATCCAAAGGCTTCTAAACTCGCGTTTTTTCTGCTTGCGGTCCCTAAAGGCGTAGCATAAACTGCGCTCTAACTGCTCTTTGGCTTTTCTAAAATGCTTCCTGCGCCCGCTGTAAAAACCCCGCGCTAATTTTAAAATTTTCTTGTGGCGGCGGCGGCGCACCACACCGGTTTTAACTCTCATGAATGTCCTTTTCTCTTTGACCTATTTAGGTGTTTTATGAAACTTGCCCTTTTTGGCATAAGCCTTGAAGGGGGAAAACTTAAGGGCTACTGGCACAAAAGCCCAGCCACTGAGCGCATATTGGTGCTATGCACATAGTGGGGGGCGTTTAAATTCGCTTTTCTCTGGGGGCTTTTTTTGGTTAAAATGTGGCTTTTAAACGCACTGCCCCGCTTGATGAGATTTTTTTTCACCTTGAAGCGTTTAGCCGCTCCGCGGTTGGTTTTCATCTTTGGCATATTTCTCCTTTCTTAAAATTTACTTCTTTTGGGGGACAAACAGCCACATGACAAAACGCCCTTCCATTTTGGGCTCTTTGTCGGCGTTGGCGATGTCGCTCATCATCTCGCCCACTTTTTGCAAAACGGCTAGTCCTGCTTTAGGGTCGTTGTTCTCCCGCCCCCTAAGCACGACCTTAAACTTCACATGCTTGCCCGCCTCGATGAACTCTCGAGCGTGCTTGACTTTGTAATTGATGTCGTTTTGGGCGATCTGTGTGGAGAGTTTGATCTCTTTAATTTCAATTTGCTTTTGCTTTTTTTTCGCCTCTTTTTGCTTCTTCTCGCTTTGGTAGCAAAACTTGCCATAGTCCATGACTTTACACACGGGAGGTTTTGCGCTCGCAGAGATCAGCACCAAATCCAGCCCTCTGCTATGCGCGATTTTTAAAGCTTCCGCTGAAGAGATGATCCCAAATTGCTCGCCACCATCGCCCACACAGCGCACTTCTTTAAAGTGGATCGCCTCGTTTAACAGCGCATCTTTACTCAAAAACTGACCTCTTGCATTTTAGCCTCCATTTGTTGTTTAAATTCTGCCTTGCTTAGGCTGTATTGTTGCCCTAAAGCGCGATCGCGCACCGCCACGCTCTCTTGCGCCACCTCTTGTTGTCCCAACACCACAATGAAGGGGACTTTCTGCTTCTCAAGGGTGCGGACGCGTTTACTCAAGGTTTCGTTTTTATCCGCAACCTGCACGAAAAACCCCAATTCCACTAATTCTTTTTGCAAGGCTTTGGTGTAGTCTAGCTGATCAGCGGACACGGGCACTAAAGCGATCTGCACGGGGGCGATGAAGAAAGGGTAATTGCCCCCATAGTGTTCGGTTAAAATGGCGATAAAGCGCTCAAAAGAGCCCAAGATCGCGCGGTGGATCATCACGGGCCTTTCCTCTTGGTCTTGCTCGTTGGCATAACTCAAGTTAAAGCGCTCGGGCAAGTTCATATCCACCTGCACGGTGCCACATTGCCATTTGCGCTTGATCGCATCGGTGATCTTAATGTCGATTTTAGGCCCGTAAAATGCCCCCCCGCCCTCATCGATGCCAAAGGGGATATTCTGCTCCTCTAGGGCTTCTTTTAGGGCGTTTGTGGCTTGCTCCCAAATGTACGCCTCCCCGATGTGCTTTTCTGGCTTGGTCGAAAGCTCCATTTCATAGCTAAAACCAAAGACCTCCATGACTTTTTTTGTAAATTCTAAAATCGCCAGCACTTCCGTCTTGATTTGGCTAAAACGGCAAAAGATATGTGCATCGTCTTGCGTAAATTCGCGCACCCTTAAAAGCCCGTGCAAGACCCCGCTTTTTTCGTGGCGGTGTACCACGCCGTATTCATAAAAGCGCAAGGGCAAGTCTTTATAAGAACGCGGGGCGTGTTCATAGACTTTAATGTGCCCCACGCAGTTCATGGGTTTAATGCCATACTCCACTCCATCAATCGTGGTGAAGTACATATTTTCTTTGTAGTTTTGGTAATGTCCGCTGGTTTGCCACAAAGAGCTTTTTAAAATCTCGGGTCCCCTTACAGGCTCATAGCCATATTTTAAAAGGGCTTTGCTCAGTAGGTTCTCAATTCTTTGACGCAAACGCATGCCATTGGGGAGCCAAATGGGTAGCCCCGCTCCCAAATCCTCGTTAAAGCAAAACAGCCCCAACTCTTGCCCTAATTTGCGGTGATCCCTCTTTTTCGCCTCTTCTAATTGAAACAAATATTCTTTTAAGGCTTCTTTGCTCGCAAAGGCGATGCCATAAATCCTTTGCAACATTTCAGCATTCTCATCGCCCCCTAGGTAAGCCCCGGCTAGTTTGGTGAGTTTAAAGTGCTGGAGTAATCCCGTGTGGGGCAAGTGCGGACCTCTGCATAAATCCTCAAATTCACCCTGAGCATAGACGCTAAAGCTATCCCCCTCAATCCTTGACATGACGGCGTGCTTTAAAGGGTCGTCTTTAAACTTCTCTAAAGCTTCTTTACGGGTCATGGTGCTTTTGGTGATGGGGTGCTTATTTTTAGCGATGGCACGCATGCGCTCTTCAATACGCTCCAAATCCTCTTCGCTAATTTTAGAAGAGGTTTTAAAATCATAGTAAAAGCCCTCAGCCACCACGGGACCCACGAAAAATTGCGCATCGGGGTAGAGCTGTTTAATGGCTTGTGCCAGCAAGTGGGCGCAGGAGTGGCGGATGATCTCTAGAGCCGGATCGTTGTCGCCAAAATAAATCGCCTCGCCCTCGTGGGTTGCCAAAGTCTGTAAATCATAAATCCCCCCCTCTTTCTTAACGCCTATCTGTTCTGCCAAACCAATCCTTACCTAGCATCCGCTCGAGCCAAACCCGCATTGCACTTGGCGATCCACCTTCTCGGCCTCTGGACCCTTCATGGGTTGCAGGCACCCCGCTAAATACAATGCAAAAATCAAGCTCAACAAAGCGCGCATATCTGCCTAAATTTTTACAAAAAACTATTCTAATTTTGCCACACTAAATATAAACCTTTGTTTAAATCCAGCCCCCACTCTAAGTTGATTTTAGCCATTGTTTTGTTAGAATTTGGGCTAAATTTTTAGAAGGGGTGTTGATGGACGAGCAAAAACAAAAAGCGATTGAATCTGCCATTAAACAGATTGACAAAGCCTTTGGCAAGGGAGCTTTGATGCGTCTAGGCGATCGCGAAGTCGAGCACATTGAGGGCATTTCTACGGGCTCTTTGGGGCTGGATGTGGCTTTGGGGATCGGGGGCGTACCTAAGGGGCGCATTGTGGAGATTTATGGGCCTGAATCTAGCGGTAAAACGACTTTAACCCTGCATATCGTGGCGCAGACGCAAAAAAACGGGGGGGCGTGCGCCTTCATTGACGCTGAGCATGCTTTGGATGTGCAATACGCCAAAAAACTAGGCGTGGACACCGATAATCTTTTGATCTCTCAGCCAGACACTGGCGAGGAAGCCCTAGAGATTTTAGAGACTTTGGCGCGCACAGGGGCGGTGGATGTGATCGTGGTCGATTCGGTGGCCGCGCTCACCCCTAGAGCTGAAATTGAGGGGGACATGGGTGACCAGCATGTGGGCTTGCAAGCCCGCTTGATGAGCCAAGCCTTGCGTAAAATCACGGGCATTTTGCACAAGATGAACACGACTCTAATTTTTATCAATCAGATCCGCATGAAAATCGGTACGATGGGCTATGGCAGTCCAGAAACCACCACGGGAGGCAATGCTTTAAAATTCTACGCCAGTGTCCGTATCGACATTCGGCGCATCGCCACGCTCAAACAAAATGAACAGCCCATTGGCAATCGGGTACGGGTGAAGGTGGTGAAAAACAAGGTTGCCCCGCCCTTTAAGGAAGCCGAGTTTGATGTGATGTATGGCAGCGGGATCAGCTTTGAGGGCGAGCTCATCGACTATGGCGTGAAGTTGGACTTTGTGGAAAAATCGGGGGCGTGGTTTAGCTACCAAGACCGCAAATTAGGGCAAGGCAAAGAGGCGGCCAAACTCACACTTAAAAACGAGCCAGAGCTAGCCCAAGAGATTGCCAAGAAAATTAAGGATAAACTCTTTGAGCGCCCGGCTTTGGCCGAGCCTAGCGCACCTGAAAGTCCAGAGCCTCAACAACCCTCTAGTGAAGTGGATTAAGGGTTTTAGTGTGGCAAGTGTGGTGGGCCTATCGGGGGCTCTTTGTGATTTTTGGACTGGTCGTGGCTTTGGGAGTGTATATGGGGTGTTTGCTCTTTGGAGATAATTCTTACGAGGTGCTGGCAAATCTTAAGGTCCGGCAAGCCAAGCTATATGAAAGGGTACAGAACTTGCAGTACGAGAACGCCAAATTGCAAAAACAGCTGTTTGAGCTCAAAGAGTTAGAACCCCCGAAAAACGATGGGCGGTTTTGATGTCTAAGTGGTGGGTGTTTTTGTTGCTCGGAGCTTTGGTGGCTCGAGAAGACCCCTTTGAGTCCTCCAAGAGCATGGGGCGTATGGGACTGGGCGATGAGGTCCCCGATTACTTCCGCTACATTAATGTCAATTTACCCAGCACAGCACGGGTACTCACCAAGGTGACCCTAACCTACAAAAGCATCGATGCATCTGTGCACTCCCAAAGTGTGGACATCGACCAACGCATCGATTGGCACTACCCCATCAAGGTGACCCAACAGGCTGCAATCTTAGGGGTGGAGGACAATATTTATCGTGTTGGGGACTTTGATTTTTGGATCCATGGCAACAAACTCTACCTACACACCTCTGATAAAATCCAACGCTCCTTTGTGCTCATCGACCCCTACCGCCTCATCATCGACATCGATCGGGGAGAAAGGGCTTTACAAGACCATAAGGAAATCCATAAAAAATATGTGAACAGCGTTGCCCTAGAAACCCACGACAATTTTTACCGCTTTTCTATTGTCCTAGACGGGCAATACCAATACAAGATCGAGCAAAAAAACAACTACTTAGTGATCGATCTGCGCTAATTTTTACAAGGATTACACCAAATGTCTGTTGCGACTAAATTTGTTTTTATTACGGGTGGGGTGCTTAGTTCCCTAGGCAAGGGCGTGGCTTCGAGCTCTTTGGCGCATTTATTGAAACTCTGTCATTTTAAAGTAGACATGTTGAAGATCGACCCTTACATCAACATCGACCCGGGTACGCTTAGCCCCTTTGAGCATGGCGAGGTCTTTGTCACCGCCGATGGGAGTGAAACAGATCTAGACATCGGGCACTATGAGCGCTTTTTGAATAAAGACTTTTCTAAAGAAAACAACTTCACCACCGGGCAGATTTATCTAAGCGTGATTGAAAAAGAGCGCGAGGGTAAATATTTAGGCAAAACAATTCAGGTGATCCCCCACATTGTGGAGGAAATCAAAGAGCGGATTTTAAAACTGGGTGCGGACAAGGACTTTGTGATCGTGGAAGTGGGTGGCACGGTGGGCGACATCGAGGGCATGGTCTATTTAGAGGCCATAAGAGAACTTAAAAACGCGCTGGGTTCTAAACAAGTCGCCAACATCCATGTAACCCTAGTGCCCTACATCGCCACTAGCCAAGAGCTCAAAACCAAACCCACGCAGCACTCCATCATTGAGTTACGCCGCTTGGGTGTGAGCGCGAATATCATTTTAGCCCGTTGCAGCCAAGACTTGGGGGCGGATTTAAAAGCCAAGATCGCGAGCAGTTGCGATGTACCCGTGCAAAATGTCATCCAAGCCAAAGACGCACCCACCATCTACGCCTGCCCCACCAACTACTTACAAGAAGGGCTTTTAGAGGCGTTGTTTAAATATTTTGGCATCCAAGCCACGCTAGACAAACGGCAGCTGGATTTGTGGGCGGGGCTCGTGCATAACATTTTAACCCCCCAAAAGACCATCAAAATCGCCTTTGTGGGTAAATATGTGCATTTGAGCGAGTCGTATAAAAGCCACTTGGAGAGTATGGTTTGCGTGGGGGCGCATTTAAAAGTCAAAGTCGAGCCCATCCTCATCGACAGCGAGGAGCTTGAACTCAAAGAGGGCGAAAGCCAGACTACATTGAAGGCTAGGGTGGCGCATTGCTTGCAGGACATGGATGGCATTTTAGTGCCCGGGGGCTTTGGCTCAAGGGGCATTGAAGGCATGATCAACGCCATCACTTACGCCAGAGAGCATAAAAAGCCTTTCTTTGGGGTGTGCTTGGGGGCGCAGGTGATGGTGATCGAATTTGCCCGCCATGTTTTGGGCTTAAAAGGGGCGCACTCGAGCGAATTTGACGAACACGCCCCACATAAGGTGATTGACCTTTTAGCAAGCCAAGCCAACACCACCCACAAGGGCTCGAGCATGCGCCTTGGCACGCATAAAATCAGCTTAAAAGAGGGCTCGCTCATTGCCAAGGCTTACAATGTTCTAGAGGTGTATGAACGCCACCGCCACCGCTACACCATCAACCCCAACTACCTCAACGACTACGCTAAAGCTGGGCTAGAGGTGGTCGCCACCAGCTGTGATCACAGCCAAAACCTCACCGAGGGGATGGCTTTAAAAGATTACCCCTTCTTTGTGGGTGTGCAATACCACCCCGAATTCACCTCTCGTTTAATTGCCCCAAACCCGCTCTTTAAGGCGTTCGTGCAAGCCTGTATGTGATGCCCTTTGTCGCCGAGATTTTCACCCCAACAGCCCCCATCAAGGCGGCAAAATTTGTCTCTGAGATTTTAGCTTGCAGCCTAAGGCAAGCCCAAAGCTATATTGATCGGGGGCGTTTAACCACCCTAAGCGGACAAAGGCTTAAAAAGGCGCAAATCTTAAACGAACCCGTGCGCCTGCTCTTTTTTAAACCCACCTCCACCCCCAAGTTTGCTCCCATTTTTGCCACCCCCTATTTTGCCCTCTACTACAAGCCCAAAAACCTCTATAGCCACCCCAAAAACTACAGCACCCATAGCTTATATGAAAGCATTTACGCCAACAACCCTAAAGCCCGCTTAATCCACCGCCTAGACTATGAAACCAGTGGCCTGATTTTAGTAAGCCAAGCCAAGGCGCATGAAAACGCGTTAAGGGAGTTGTTCAGCTCTAGGCATATCCAAAAAACTTACTATGCTCGCGTGGTGGGGGATTTACGCGCCTATGCCAAAGGGGCGTTTAGCGTGGTGTTGCCTATCCTTGAGCCCTCCAGCATTAGGGGGGATTTAGGCGTGCGCTCCAAAATCGACCCACAGGGCAAATTCAGCACCACCACCATAGAGATTACAAGCTACAACCCTAAGACAAACCAAACCCATTTAAAAATCATGCCCCTAACCGGGCGCACCCACCAAATTCGCTTACACCTAAGCGCGTTGGGCTATCCTATCGTGGGCGAACCGCTCTACATTGAAGACAACCACGCAAGGGCGTATTTGGACGCAAAAAAGGCAGACTTCTTAGGTGCGCTTGGGCGTTATCAAACCCATTTAGCCCTAGAGGCGGTGGGTTTAGAATTTAGTCTATATGGTCTGCGCTACGCCCTAAGCTTAATCTAGACGCTCTTGCTTTTCTAGCCCGCTTAAATGCCAAATGCCAAAAGACACCCCCCACACCAGCACAAATAAACCCACCAAGTAAAAGCCCAAATCCCCAAAATCTAAATGCTGCAAATAACCTAAAAACCCGCCAAGCTCCCAGTGCAATTTTTCACTAAGCACTTGAAACAGCTCGATGAGCCCAATGAGAAGTGCCACCAGCACGCCTAAACTTGTGATGGTGATGTTGTAGTAAATCTTACGCAAAGGGGTTTTAAACGCCCAGTCATAAGCCTTCACCATAAACACTCCATCGCAGGTGTCAAACAAGCTCATGCCCGCCGCGAATAAAATAGGCAGGGAGAGCATGCCAAGAAAACTCACCTTAATGGCACTGCTAGAGAGGGCGAGTAGGGCGATTTCGCTTGCTGTGTCAAAACCTAACCCAAATAACAGCCCAATGGGGTAGATGTGCCAGCTTTTGGAGATGAAGGCAAAGAGGGGCTTAAAAAAGCGGTTTAAGAGTCCGCGCTCTTGCAAGAGTTTTTCTAGGGCTTCTTGGTCGTGGTGGGCGTTGTGGCGAGTATGTTTAAAGACTTTAAATAAGTCAATTAAAATCACGCCATTTAACACCCCCACCACCAATAAGAAAAAGCCAGACACCAAAGTCCCCACCACGCCCCCGATTTGGGCGAGCATGGGCGTGTGCTCTTTCGCCCAATGCAAAGCCAAAGCCGTAACGATCGTCATCACAATCACCACGCTAGAGTGCCCCATAGAGAAGTAAAAGCCCACACCCATAGGGTTTTGTCTTTGTTGGGAGAGTTTGCGGATGGTGTTGTCGATGCAAGCAATATGGTCGGCATCAAAGGCGTGCTTCGTGCCTAGGAGGTAAGCCGTGATGGCTGCGCCATAAAAGACAGGGTTATGTGCTAAAACCAGCAACACCAGCCCCAAAATGTGTAAAAATAAAACCGCTAATGCATAGGGTAGCCATAAACGCATTTTTAACCTTATTTTTCTAGTTTAAATAATATCGCATTCTAACATTAATGCTCTGTGTTTCAGCTAATTTTTAGGAAATCTAAGATAGAATGTATGTTTTTAAGTTGAAGGACTTAAGGGCTTATAGCTCAGGTGGTTAGAGCGCACCCCTGATAAGGGTGAGGTCAGAGGTTCAAGTCCTCTTAAGCCCACCATGTACTCCACCTTGGGGGATTAGCTCAGCTGGGAGAGCGCCTGCTTTGCACGCAGGAGGCCAGCGGTTCGAGCCCGCTATCCTCCACCATTCCATCAATCAAACAAAAAGTGTTTTATCGGTTTTAACTTCAAAACTTCGTAAGTCTTAGGTGTGGCGATACGCCCTTTAGCCGTGCGCTCTAAATAGCCATTAGCCAGCAAAAAGGGCTCGATCACCTCTTCAAGCGTGCTTTCATCCTCGTGCATGCTCGCTGCCAAGGTGTTTAACCCTAGTGGTCGCCCCTTAGCCCCCACAAGTAGGTTTAAATAGCGTAAATCTAAGCTGTCTAGTCCGTGTGCATCCACACCCAAAGCTTCTAGGGCGTGCTGGGTGGTTTTTAAATTAATTTGCGCTTCACTAAAGCTGTCCGCAAAGTCGCGCACCCGCTTTAAGAGGCGCAGGGCAATGCGCGGCGTGCCCCTGCAGCGCTTGGCAATCTCTAAACTCGCTGGGGTTTCAATGGGTTTGTTTAGCTTCAAGCTGGCTTGGGTGATGATGGCCTGCAGTTCTTCAATGCTGTAAAATTCCATGCGAAAATGCATGCCAAAGCGATCCCTTAAGGGGTTGCTTAGCATCCCCGCCCTCGTGGTCGCGCCGATGAGCGTGAAGGGGGCTAGGTCGATCTTGATGGTCTGTGCGGCCGCCTTGGAGCCGATGATGATGTCTAGCCTAAAATCCTCCATTGCCGGGTAGAGCACCTCTTCAATGGCCGGGCTTAGGCGGTGGATTTCATCGATGAATAAAATTTCTTGGGGCTTTAGGTTGGTGAGCAGGGCAGCTAAATCGCCTGTTTTTTCAATCATAGGGGCGGTGGTGACCTTGATCGGGGTGTTGAGTTCCTTAGCGATGATGTGGCTTAAAGTGGTTTTGCCCAGACCGGGGGGACCAAAAAATAAGATGTGATCTAAAGTGTCGCCGCGCTTTTTGGTAGCATTGATGGAGACTTGTAAGAGCTTTTTTAAGGGTTCTTGCCCGATGTATTCTTGCCATAAATGCGGTCTTAGGCTTAAGCTCTCCTGTTCTTCAAACTCCAGCTTTTCTAAATCCACCACCCGGTCCATTAATAACTCTCTTCATGGCTAGGAAAATTGCCCGCTTGGATATCGGCAACATAGCGTGTTAGGGCTTCTTGGATTAAATTTGCTCCCTCTAAATAGGTGCGTACAAACTTAGGCTTAAAAGCACTAAATAGCCCTAGCATGTCGCTAAAGACCAAAATCTGCCCATCGCAACCCGCCCCACTGCCTATGCCGATGGTGGGGATTTCTAATTTTGCACTAATTTCTTGTGCCACGCGCGCCACCACGCCCTCTAAGACGACTAAGCTAGCCCCTGCCTCTTGCACGGCTAAAGCGTCCTCAAGCACTTTTTGTGCGCTTTGCGCGTTTTTACCCACGATCTTATAGCCCCCCACGCCCCGCACACTTTGGGGCAATAGCCCCACATGCCCGATGACTGCCACGCCTTCATCAACCAAGGCTTTAATGATGGGAGCCTTTTTGACTCCCCCCTCTAATTTCACGGCATCGGCTAGGCTCTCTTGATAAAAGCATAGGGCGTTTTTCACGGCTTGTTTTGTTGTGGTGTAGCTGCCATAGGGCATGTCTGCCACGATAAATGCCCGCTTCGCCCCATTGCACACCGCTTTGGTGTGGTAAAGCATTAAATCCATGTTCGCGCTTAGGGTGTCTAACTTGCCATTAAAGCTCATGTTTAAACTATCGCCCACTAAAATAAAATCAATGATGGGATCAAAAATGGAAGCAAAAAGGGCATCGTAAGCCGTGATTGCGCTGATTTTGCTGGCTGGATTGCCCTCTTTGGGGTGTTTTTTGGCATGCAAGGCATTTAGGGTGATTTTTTTCATAGATAGCCTAGTTTTTAGGACATTTTACCTTTAAAATGCTATGATAAGGCTAAAGATGCATGCATGCCTTGTAGCTGTTTGGAGTGATGAATTGAGAATCAATAGCGGGGTTTTTGCCCCCTTTTTGCTTTTGCCACTTTTTTTATGGGGGTCAGACCAAATTGATTATGAGCACTTAGACCCTAGGTATTACAAATACATCAAGTTTTACGAAGCCTACACTGATAAACGGGTGAAACAACTCATCACCGACATCCAAGATGCCGAGAAAAAAACAGGATTGATGATCGGGCTTAGCACGGGGTTTTTTTACAATAACCAAATCAGGGAGCGCACGGGCAGTGCCACCATCACGGGCAATAATCTCAACTACCTATGGGCAATTGGGGTGCGCTTTGGCTACCAGACCTTCCGCCCCTCTTTGTTTGCCAAGACCTTCCGCCCCAATGTGGTGGGCCGGCGCATTTACATTGAATACATCGGGGGCGTACCCAAACAATCGCGTTTTGGGCGCGTCGCTTACCAAAGTGCGATGATCAACGCAGATTTGATGATCGATCCGGTGTTGCCCTTTGTGGGGCGGTATTTGTCGGTGGGCTTCATTTTGGGTGTGGGTGTGGGTGTGGTTGCACAGGGGATTAGCACCAACTCATTTTTTGGAATGATGGCCAATACGGGCGTGGCGTTTAACTTTTTTGGGCATAACCGCGTGGAGTTGGAGTTTAAACTGCTCGCCAATAAGGACATTTCGTGGTGGGGAGGGATTGTGCATGTGGGCTACCAATATGTCTTTTAAGCCCCTTGTTTTGTGTGCTTGTGTGGTTTGTGTGCTGAGTGCCAGGTCTGCCATCCAAGAAAGGCAATTCGAGATTTACATGCTCAAAGGGCAGCTTTATGAAGCCGAACAAGCCAAGTTAGACCAAAAAATGGCAAAGAAAAAGAGTGGGTTGTTTTTGGGAGCTGTGCTAGCAGAAACAAGTTTAAAGGTCAATGGGATCACCAACAAGGGTTTTCCCTTGATCTATGGCGTGCGTGTGGGCTACCAAAAGTATTTGGGCCGTAGCGAAGTGGCAGGGTTGCGCCTATATGGGGAGTATCTAGGTGGGGTGGCACAAAGTGTGCTACAAGCAGGGCAAACCAGTACCTACCAAATCGCTACGATGGACTTAGACCTCGTGATGGACAAGCCCGTAGATAAATACAAAAAATACGCTGTGGGGGTCTTTGGCGGACTTGGCGTGGGCTGGAGTGGGTATAAGGACTACGCAAGTGCTAAGAACAACCCAAATGGCTTTGGACTTATCATCAACTTGGGCGTGGCTCTTACTTTAAACACGCGCCACCGCATCGAGCTGGCCCTGAAAATCCCGCCGATCAAGTACAGCCACGCCTTTTCGTACTCGTTTGCGGGCGGAAATATCTATTACATCAGCTATAACTTTCTACTCTAAGGGATTTAATGAGAACTTTTTTGGCAATGGGTCTTGTGTGGGCTTGGATGCAAGCCCAGCCTTTGCCCGCTTTAGTGGCTGTTTCTGACATGCTTGAAGAAGATCCAAGCATGGGTGGCCCTACAGACAATCTACAGCCCTATTTATTGCCCGAAGGGGAGTTGCAACGACCTAAGCCCCAACCCCAAAGCCCCCAAATCGCCCCTCATAAATCCCCAAGCAAGCCCACACAGACCATCGAAGACGATTTGCATGTCCTGCCCTCCAAAGTCCAAGAAGACACAAAAGTCCAAGACTTTCAAAACCCCAATCGTCTGCGCAATCTCGATGAGCAAATCCAAAACCTCAAAGAGCAAATCAAGGACATGGGGGTTGTGCCCCAAACCCAATATAAATCCTCTAAATCCCCTAAAAACACCCATGCAAAATATACCAGAAAAGATAAGCGGGCAAGGAAGGCACTCAACCGCCAAATCGGCAAAGACAAAAGCGGATTTTTCTTAGGCGGAGGCTATGGCTGGGGGCTCATCACTGAGTCTTACAACAGCCAACAAGCCAAAAGTGTGGTTTTAGGGACTCCAGAACAACAAGAGATGTTTAGCACCTTGCCCAATTTGAGCGGGGCGGCCAACATGATGAATGTGGAGCTGGGCTACCAGCAGTATTTTAACCCCTACTTTGGCACCCGTATTTATGGGGATTTGCTCTTCATCCCCGGGTTTGGCAAATACACCACGCTCAATGGCAACACGACTCCTAGGGGCTTTGGGGGATTTTTTTATGGGCTGGGTTCTTTAAACATGGACATGCTCTTTGACGCGCCCCTTGAAAGGCAGAAAAAGCATTTTATCGGGGCGTATGCGGGCTTTGGCGTGGGGCTGATGGTACTTAAAGATAAACGCTACAATGCCTTTAGCCAAGTGGTGCAAGCTGGTTTTAGCAGTCCAGACACCCTGTGGCACACCTTGGTACAGGTGGATTACACGATCAATCTTGGCGTGGCGTTCACTTACAACCGCCATTTGCGCTTTGAAGTGGGGACAAAAATCCCAATCACCTACTTGCGGCTGGGTTTTGAAACCCCCGCCATTTACACTAGCAAGAGCAACAGCCAACAGCTCATTAGTGAAGATACGGGCTTTAAGCGCAGTAGCTTGCTTGTGATGAACATTTTATATGCCTTCTAAGGGGGTTTTGTGTTGTGGCGCATCGTTTTAACGGCTTTGTTGGTGACGGGGGGTTATTTAAGTTACAACTACACCATCACCAAAGAAAATACGGCCCATGTTTCTCTAACCATGCATGTGGCTGCACCACGGCCCAGCGTCATAGAAAACCCCACGCATTGGAATTTAAAATCCAATATCCAAGTAAATCTAGCCACCCCAGCTAAAATCCGCTCTTACCACATTAAAACCACCACCAATAACCACTTGGTTGTGTATGAGAAGGACCAAATCGTCCTAGACGAGCCCACGAGTTTAAGTTTTGAGTTGCCCAAGCCCACCATCCAGCTGGGCGACCAAACCCTCTTGCGTTATGAAATCCAGGTGAGGGACTGGAGTTACGCCAATTTTTTCAATGGTAACACCAGTACGAAGGTTTTTGATTTGGTTCTAGACACCACCCCCCCTAAAATCCAAACGATTGCCCAGTCGCGTCGCATCACCTATGGAGGAAGTGCACTTGTGGTCTTTAAGGTACAAGAGGACGCGCTCGATCGGGTGTGGTTCAACAACGGCTTTGAGGACTTCAAAGTGTTTTCTTTCATGAAGGATGGCTACTATATCGTGATCTTCCCTTGGTCTTTGCTCCACCGTACTTTTGATGGGGAAATTTTTGCGAGGGACAAGGCCTATAACCTCACCAGTCTGCCTCTAAGATTGATCAAAAATACCAAAGTATCTATCCGTGCATACACCACAGACTTGAGCAAGGACTACAAAAGCAAACAAGCCGCCCTAGAGAGTCTAAAACATTTGCCCGCTCTCAACCGCTTGGATGCAAGGTTGGGCATCCAGCAGACCATCCAAGAAGATTTAAAGAAGGTCTTGGCTTACGAACCCATTGCCCTAAACCCTTTCAGACCCTTGGGCAATAAACCACGGATTTTAGCCACTTTTGGTACCCGCAAAATCTACACCTTCGGCAAGGAGAGAGTGGGTGAGTTCACCCACTACGGCGTGGATTTCTTTGGACGGCACTCTAAAATTGTGGCGAGCAACCTGGGGAGGGTAGTGCTAGAAGAGGAGATCGAAAGTTATGGCAAGAGTGTGCTCATCTCGCACGGTCTAGGGGTGTATGCGATGTATGGGAGCTTATCGGACTTCTTGGTCAACAAGGGAGACACCCTAGAGCCAAATAGCGTGCTGGGTTATAGTGGCAAGAACAGAACCAGCAAGTATGACCATGTGCACTTCAATATTTTGATCCAAGGGGTGCCGGTTTATCCCAATGAGTGGATGGATGCCCATTTCATCAACAGCCTGAACGACACCATCCAAGAAGCACAACACAAAATCCAGGAGAAATAAAACGATGCTAAGGACACGACAAAAGCAAATCCGTTGTTTTGAACTGGAGGGGGCTGAAAGCCAAGAGTACTTAAACTTCATTGACAAAAACGCCCCTTTGCTCAAAAATTATTTGCTCTTGTTTAAAACCCCCATCCCCCCTGAAGTACAACAAAGCTTACAAAAATACGAACTTGCCTACAGCTTTAGTCCCCAAGAACTCCATGGCAAAATAAGCAGCAATACCATGCTTTACGAAGCCTTAGACCTTAAAGAGCAAGAACCACCAAAGCTCCAAGAAAATCCCAAAAACCCCCAAGTGCAAATCTATGAGCGGCACATCCGTAGCGGGGAGGAGATCGACAGCCCTTGCAGTCTAGTGATTCTAGGTAATGTCAACCATGGAGCGAAGATTTACACCGAGCAAAACATCAATATTTACGGTAAATGTGAGGGGATCATCATTTGCATGGGTGCATATATGGTGCTTCAAAATGTCTCCTCCCCACATATTGTCTTTCAAGGTGAAATCCTAAGCCAAGTACATTTAGATCTCATTAATGAGAACACAAAATTAAAACTGATTACTAAAAATGGCGATATAGTCAACATAAAGGACATTGCATGAAACAGAGAACAATTGCTAAACAAGTGGAGTTAGTCGGCATCGGTCTACATAAGGGTGTGCCGGTCAAAATGATTTTAGAGCCCATGCCAGCGGGTGGTGGGATTGTTTTTAAGCGATCGGATTTAGGTGTAGACATCACCTTAGAACGCACCAATGTGATCGACACCACGATGGCGACCACTCTAGGTAGCCACACTAACCCACAAGCTAAAATCTCCACGGTTGAACACCTGCTCTCTGCTATCAGTGCTTACGGAATCGACAATCTAAAAATCTCTGTAGATAATGAAGAGATTCCCATCATGGACGGCTCCGCCATCGCCCATTGCATGCTCTTGGATGAAGCGGGCATTGCTGAACTCGAAACCCCAAAGCCCTTCATGCGCATCACACGAGAGGTCAAAGTGCAAGAGGGTCCCAAGTTTGTTAAAATTGGCCCAGCCCCCCTGCTCTCTTTTGATTTTAGCATTGACTTTGCCCACCCGGCGATTAGCAAACAGCATTACAACTTTACCTTCTCCAAACACGCCTACAAGGAACAGATCGCCAAGGCTAGGACATTTGGCTTTTTGCAAGAGGTGAATTACTTGCGCTCCATTGGGTTAGCCAAGGGGGGCAATTTAAATAATTGTATTGTGTTAGACGAGCATGGTATTGTAAATAAGGAGGGCTTGCGCTATGAAGATGAGTTTGTGCGCCATAAAATCCTAGACGCGATGGGCGATCTTACCTTTTTAGGCATGAGCGTAGTCGGGGCTTACCAAGCTTGCATGGGCAGCCACAAACTCAACGCCCAACTTGTGCAAAAGGTGCTTGAAACCAAGGCTTATGAGATCGTGCATTTGAATTTAACCCCAAGCTTGCAACAAGTCAAATCTATGGAAATGGTGCACGCCTACCATTAAACCACTTAGCAACGCAACTAAAGGTTGTCAAGTCCTGATCCTTTCTTTGCAAGAACCCACCCAAGTCGGGGTTTACGCCTTGGATGGGCGGTTCTTGCATGCTTTCAACTCAAACGAACGCACCAACACTGCCTTAATCCAAATCTTTGAAGCCATGTTAAAATGGCTGGAAATGCGGCGTTTAAGCATCCAAGCCCTTTGCTATGTGAGGGGGCCGGGCAGTTTCATGGCGATGAAACTCACGCACATTTTTGTGCATGCATGGGTGCTCTTAAACCCCACCCCATTACGCTCTGCCCTAGGTTTTGCCTTCAACGAGAACAGCCCCATTAAAGCCTTTGGTAAGTCCTTTTATGTGTATGAGGGCGATCAGGTGGTGCTTAAAACCTTTGAGAGTCCACCCCCATGCCAAGAAATGCGCTTACCCCCCACTTTAGATCCGCTTTTATTTAGCACAACCAACGAACCGCTGTATTTTTTACCCCCCGTTTAAGGAATTTAGGTATAATGGAGAGCATATATTGAAAATCAGGAAGTGGATTGGTCGTTAGTGTACCTGCTACGAGTGCAAACTTAGGGCCCGGTTTTGATTGCTTGGGCTTAGGTCTGTCGCTTAGAAACCGCTTTAGTGTGATTCCCGCCACCTTTACCAGCATCAGAATCCAAGGCGAGGGCGAGGGGTTTTCTAAATTCTTGGTGGATAATATTTTTGTCAAGATTTTTAAGGAATCGTTGGCCAAGCGGGGGATCAACGAGAATTTTGAGTTTTCTTTTTATAGCTCCATCCCCATTTCTCGGGGACTTGGGAGTAGTTCGGCGATCATTGTAGGGGCTTTGGGGGCTCTTAGCTATCATTTGCACAGAAAGCTAGACAAAGAGGCGATTTTAGAGGAAAGCTTGGTGTATGAGAACCACCCCGACAATGTTACGCCCGCCATTTTTGGGGGTTTTAATGTGGCGACGGTGGAGAAGATCAATGGACGGCTTAAGGCCTACCACCTGCGCACCAAAGTCCCTGACTACCTTAAGGCGGTGGTGGTGATCCCCACGTACTCGATCTCTACGAAGTTTGCTAGACATGCTCTGCCTAAACGCTACAGCAATACCGATGCGATCTACAATCTCTCCCGCTCGAGTCTAATGGCGATGATTTTTATGCAAGAAAAGTGGGAGCTGTTGCGCGTGGCTTCTAAGGACCGCTTGCATCAAGATAGGCGCATGCGCCTTTATCCTGTGCTCTATGGGGTGCAAAAGCTCGCCTTAGAGAACGGGGCACTGATGAGTACACTCTCTGGCAGTGGATCGTCCTTTTTTAATCTCTGTTATGCTGAAGATGCGCCTGATTTACAAGCAAGATTACAAAAAAAGTATTATAACTTTAAGGTGATGGTTTTAGATTTTGACAATGAAGGAGTGCAGGTTGAGGATTAGTGCCTTTTGTTCTAAAAATGCCATGCGTACTTGTGTGTGTTGCCGCCGGAGTTTTTCACAGGCGGTCTTGTTGCGCTTTAGCGTGCAAGAGGGGCGCATTCTACCCTTTAGCGGTGTGGGGCGTAGTTTTTATTTGTGCCGTGCGTGTTTGGACAATAAAAACCTTTTAAAACAAGTGTTGAGAACCAAAAATACCCCCAAAGACAAACAATATTTGCAAAGCTGGCTAGAGGAGATCAGGACAAAATGAGCGACATTACCTTAAAAGACTTTGCCCTAGAGTTGGGGCGCACCGATGTGAAAATGGTGATCGAAGAGGCGAAAGAAATGGGCCTTAGCCTGAAAACCAATTCTAAATTAGACGCAGAAACCGCCGGCAAGCTCTATGACTTCATCACCAACAAGAACGCTCCTCGTGCACCAAAAGTCGCCCCCAAACAAGAGGCAGCTAAAGAAGAGAACACGCCCAAAAAAGAGCCCGCCAAAGCCGCGCCTAAAAAGCCCCAAGTACAAAAAAAGCGCAGCATTGAGATCGTGAGCACCGGCGAAAAACCTAAACCTACCCCCAGGAGTGCCACCCCTAAAGACGCGCCTAAAAAGGTACAGGCAGAGGCAAAGGTGGAACCAAAGGCAGAAAAAGTAGAGATACTAGAAAAGATAGAAACTCTAGAGCCAAAAGCTCCAGAGGCCACCCCGACCCCCCCACCTCCACCCACAACCGAGCCACTCTTAAGGCGCACAAGGGGCATTCGCATCGTCAAACGCACGGATCAGGAGGAAGCCACGCTTGCTAGAGCCGCTGCGCGAGCGAGCGCGCTTAGCACCAAGCCCAAAGAACAGATCAAACCTAAGAAATCTACCAAGCCCGCCAAAAGCACCGCTAAACCGGGCGCAAAGAGCCGGGCGCATAAGCTGGACTTCTCTCAAGATAGGGGTTTTAACGATCTTTACGAGGACGAGCAAGATGAGGTCATGCTCTTTGACTTCCATGTCAAGGATTTAGAGGAAGAGGAAGCTCCTGAAGAGGCCACCCCGCGCCCCCTAGCCGATCGGGTTAAAATCCAGCGTAAAAACCCATGGATGAGCGAGGGGGGCATCCGCCGCTCCACAAAAAAAAGGCGAGTTTATCGCCCCGACAACACGCAAAAAGGCGTGCAGGGGAGCATCACGATCTCGGAGGAAGTGCGGGTTTATGAGTTTGCCGAGAGTGCTAATTTAAACCTCGCCGATGTGATCAAAACCCTGTTTAGCCTTGGCATGATGGTTACCAAAAACGACTTCTTGGATAGAGATGCCATTGAGATTTTAGCGGCAGAATTTGGGCTAGAGGTGGTGATGGAAAGCACGCAGGTGTTCGTAGAAGAGGCCACACAAGCCGAGGCGAGCGAGGAGGATTTGAGCGAGCGCGCGCCCGTGGTTACGATCATGGGGCATGTGGATCACGGCAAAACCTCGCTTTTGGATAAAATCCGCAACCAGCGCGTAGCAGGCAGTGAGGCTGGGGGGATCACCCAGCACATCGGGGCTTATATGGTGCAAAAGGGGGGCAAAGAGATCGCCTTTATCGACACTCCCGGGCACGAGGCCTTTAGCCAAATGCGTAAGAGGGGAGCGCAGGTTACCGACATTGCCATTATTGTGATCGCCGCAGACGATGGGGTCAAGCCCCAAACGATCGAGGCACTCAAGCAAGCCAAAGAGGCGGGCGTGCAGATCATCGTAGCGATGAATAAGATCGATAAAGAAAACGCCAATGTGGATAAGCTCAAGGCAGAATGCGCTGAGCTGGGCTTCAACCCCAGGGATTGGGGCGGGGAGCACGAGTTTATCCCTATTTCGGCTAAAACAGGCGAGGGTATCGACAATCTCTTGGAAACGATTTTGATCCAAGCCGAGATCATGGAGCTCAAGGCATCGCCCAGTGCCACGGCTAAGGCGGTGGTGTTGGAGGGGAGCGTGGAGAAGGGCCGGGGGGCGGTGGCGACTGTGATCGTGCAAAATGGTACGCTGAAAGTGGGCGACCCGGTGGTTGCCGATGTCGCCTTTGGTAAGGTGCGCGCCATGACAGACGATCAGGGCAAGGTCATTAAAGCCCTAGGCCCTTCACATGTGGCACTCATCACAGGGCTTAGCGAAGTGCCCATGGCGGGCTCGGTCTTGGTGGTGGTCGATAGCGAAAACACCGCTAGGAGTTTGGCGCATAAAAAGGCGACTTACTTGCGCCAAAAGGCTTTAAGCAAGAGCACCAAGGTGCATTTAGACGAGCTCGCTTCGATGGTCGCCAATAAAGAATTGCAAAATATCCCCATTGTGCTTAAAGCCGACACCCAAGGCAGCCTAGAGGCAATCAAGCATAGCTTGCTCGCCTTAAACAATGAGGAGGTGAGCCTGCAGGTGATTGGCGCAGGGGTGGGCTCGATCAGTGAAAACGATTTGAGTCTTGTTGCCAACAACCACCACGCCTTGGTGTTGGGCTTTAATATCCGTCCCACGGGCAATGTCCGCATTAAGGCTAAAGAATTGTGCGTGGAGATCAAAACCTACAGCGTGATTTACGCCTTGATCGATGACATGAAAGCCCTTGTGAGCGGCTTGATGAGCCCCGTTGTGGAGGAGGAGGACACCGGCCAAGCTGAGGTGAGAGAAACCTTTGTGATCCCCAAAGTAGGTACGATCGCGGGTTGTATGGTGGTCGATGGCGTGATCAACAAGGGCATCAAAGTGCGCTTGATCCGCGATGGCGTGGTGGTACATGTGGGCAAAATCGTGTCCTTAAAACGCTTTAAAGACGATGTGAGCGAAGTGTCTAAGGGCTATGAGTGCGGGATCATGCTCGATCACTACAACGATGTACGGGTGGGCGATGTCTTTGAGAGTTTTAAAGAAATCCACAAAACAAGGGTGCTTTAATGGAAAACATACACGCCAAACGCCTGGATGCGGGGCTTTTAGAGTATTTACAAGAAGCGTTGAGTGCACTCGATGATCCCCGCTTAAGCGGGCTCACCTTAACCAGAGTGCATTGTTCTAAGGGAAAATACCACGCCCAAGCCTACATAGACGGGGTATTTTTAAACCAAGAGGAGCGCACAGAGAGTCTTAAAGCCCTAAAAAAGGCAACCCCCATGCTTAAGGCGCATGTTTTGCAGGTGAGCGGATGGTTTAAATGCCCCAACTTTGTCTTTGCCATTGATGAGAGTCTAGAGGAGCAACAAAGGCTCGATGCCCTCTTTGCGCGTATAAAGGCAAATTGATGGACACTCTCGAATTAGAACAACTCTTGAAAAAAACCCTAGAGGGCATTAACTGCGCCCTTTACGATGTGGCGTTTTTAAAAGAGAACCGAACCGATATTTTAAGAATCAGCATTAAGGCCTTAGATCGCCCCACAAGCCTCGATGTGTGCCAAGAGGCAAGCTTGCTCATCTCTCCGCTTTTAGATGTGCGCATGCCAGGTTTAAAAGACTACACCCTAGAGGTAAGCTCTATGGGGTTAGAGCGCACTCTTAGCAAACCCCGCCATTTTGCCCTATCGATCGGGGAGTTGTTGGAGTGCAAACTTGTTGATAACACCCGTATAAGGGGCGTGCTAGAGAGTGCACAGGGCCAAGAGATTGTGCTAAACATGGAGGGCACACCAACCTCCCTAATACTGGCGCAAATCAAAAAAGCCAAAACGATTTTTGAATTTGGCAAGGCGAAAAACCCCAAGAAGACTTAAGTTTTATGCCTTTAGTGGGGTTTGCTTGCAAGCCCTAAACCGCCCACCCATTTAAGAGGCTTGGGTTTTATTTTTTGGCGTTTTGGCGGATTTCGCACACGCTTTGCCCGCCAATGCCCCAACTATCTGGAGTGAGCTCCTCAATGAGTACCACCGTGGTGGCGCGGTTTTTATTCAACACTTTGACTAATAAATCTGTTGCGCCCTCAATGAGAGCCTTTTTTTGCTCGGGGGTTACGGGGGTTTCTTCCTTGGCAAGTTTGATGTTGATAAGAGGCATGGTTTTCCTTTATTTTGATTTGCCCGCCTATTTTAGCAAAAACCACCCCCAAAAACTAAGCAAAGATAGGCTATAATCGGCGAAAACTTTGAGGAGTTTTAGTGAAAAAAGGCATCCACCCCGAGTATGTACCTTGCAAGGTTACTTGCGTTACCAGTGGTAAAGAGATTGAGGTTTTAAGCACCAAGAGCGAGCTAAGGATCGACATTTCCAGCTTCTGCCACCCCTTTTACACCGGTAGCGACAAAATCGCCGACACTACAGGACGTGTTGAGCGCTTCAAACAAAAATACAAAATGCAATAAACTTGCTCACTCTCAGCGCAACCCCTATTGGCAACCTGAAGGATGTCACTTGGCGGGCTTTAGAAGCCCTGGCCAACTGCGCCGTATGCTTGTGTGAGGATGTACGCGTGGGTAAAAGGCTCTTGTTTTTGCTTAAAAGTCAAGCGTGGGCAACCCCTTTAAAAAACACCGCCCCCAAGCAGTTTTTGCCCTTCCACTCTCACAACCAAGAGGCGTTTTTGCGCCAAACCCCCCCAAGCTTCTTTACAGAGCAGGAAGTCGTGTTTATCAGCGATGCGGGTATGCCCTGCGTGAGCGATCCGGGTGCAAAGCTAGTCGCCTTCGCCCAAGAGCACAAGATCCCCTATGTAGTCTTGCCTGGGGCCAGCGCGTGCGTGGGGGCTTATAGTGCCAGCGGGTTTGAGAGCGCGGGCTTTAACTTCGTAGGCTTTTTGCCCCCAAAGGCACTAAGCAGGCGCACTCTCTTGGCAAGGCTTAAGGGGCAGGGGGGCGTTTTCGTGTTTTACGAAAGCCCACAAAGACTTTTAGACACTCTTGAAGATTTGAGTGCGCTTTTTAGCCGCTCTAGTTTGTTTGCCATAAAAGAGGTGAGTAAATTACACGAACAGCGCTTTAAAGGCTCTGTGCTTAAGGTCGCCACAGAGCTTAAGGCCTTGCAGGGGAGCAAAGCCCTGCTTGGTGAGTGGGTGCTGGTGCTAAACTGCCAAGAGGAGGCGGAGTTAAGCCTCTCTTACACGCAGATTAGCCAAATGTCTTTGCCCCCCAAAGTCAAGGCAAAACTCTTAGCCCGGCTCACAAACACCGCTCCCAAAGCTCTCTACGCCAAAACTTTAGAGGGTTAAATGGTTGTTTTTGGCAAACAAGTGGTGATACACATGTTAAAAAACCATCCCGATAAACTCCAAGAACTCTACTTGGCCAAGGACATAGACCCCAAAACCTTTAGCCTGCTTAAAGGTGTGCATATCCCCATCACTCGTTTGGACTTTAAAAAAGCCCAAGCACTGGCAAAAGGGGGCAATCACCAAGGCTTTTTGGCTAAAGTCTTCCCCCCCACTTTAAGTGATTTAGCCACGCTAAAGACTTATGACCGCTTATTGGTGCTGTGCGGACTTAGCGATATAGGCAATGTGGGGGCGTTGTTTAGGAGTGTGGTAGCACTTGGGTTTGAGGGCGTGCTAATCGATCGCCCCCTACCCTATGAGGGTTTGGTTCGGGCAAGTTTGGGCGCGCTCTATAGCGTGCCTTTTTGCGTGTGCCCCAATCTCTTGGATGCCATTTGTGCGCTTAAGGGGGCGGGCGTAGTATGCTATGGGGCGCATTTAGAGGGTGCGGATGTGCGCTTTGTGGATTTTGCGCCCCGTTTGGCAGTGTTTCTAGGGGCTGAGGGAGAGGGACTAAGGACAAAAATTCTTAACAAAATGGATGGCTTGCTACATATTTGCATGCAAGAGGGCAGCAACTCTTTAAATGTGAGTGTAGCGGGGGCTATAATCATGGATAGGGCAAGGAAATGAACGAAGAAGAAAAAAGCAAGAAACTGGACGAAACTTTGGCATTGTTGGCCAAGAAGGGCATGGCAACGATCGCGCAAGACACCAAGCTGTCAAACCCCAAAATCAAGGCGATTTTGGAAAAGGATTTTGATTCTGTGCAAAGGGTGCATGCCGTGGGCTTTGTGCAGATTTTGGAGAAAGAGTATGGGGTGGATTTGAGCCAATGGCTCGTGGAGTATGACCAAAACCTCTTTGGGATTAAAAGAGAAAGCGGGCTTTCTAAAGAACCCCAAAGGTCCCAAGAACCCCATAAACAAAAACACACGCCAAAAACAGAGTCAGCCAAGCAACAGAGCCAAGAACCCCCTAAAGTGCAAGAACAAGAACAAGCCAAAGAACAGCCCGAAAAACTAGAACAGACTAAAGAGTCTCAAGCGCAAGAACAAGCCAAAGAATCTAAAAAACCCTCTAGTAAATCCAAAGTACCCGAAAAACTACAAGAGCCAAAAAGACAGGAACAACCGCCAAAAGAGAAACCCGAGTGTACCCAAGAGTATGTTTCCCCCTTTTTAGACAATAAGAAAGTAGGTGAGCCCACCCCCCCCACCCCCGAGTCCAAAAAGTCTAAATCGTTTTTAGTTTTACCGGTGGTGTTGGTGGTGGGGCTTGGGGTGTTCTTCTTTATCAACCACTACAAAGACTCCAAAGATCAAGAGGACACAACGACCCAAGAGCAAAAAATCAGCCCAAGTAGTGATGTAGAAAGCAAAGCCAAAGAACCCCAAGCAGCCCTAACAGCCAGCAAAGACGAACAGCCCGCTCCAACCTCGTCCACTCCCAAAGACAGTAACCTCAAAGACCCCGACCAGGCCAAAACAGAGGCCACCCCTAAACCCCAAGAAAGCAAAGCCCTCCAAAGCGCACTAAAAACTCCCACAGCCCCCACAAGCCTAAAAACAGCCCAGGCCACAACTCCCCCCACTGATGCCCCCAAACAAGCAACAGAGTACCCTAAAATTGTCATCACCCCCACCAAGGGTGCGCTGTGGGTAGAAACCATCGATCTAAAAACCAAACATAAAAGCCAAACCACCATTACAGAGCCCTTCAGCTTAGACACCCAGGGGCATAGATGGCTCTTGGCTTTTGGTAATGGGCATTTATCCATTGAGGCGGAGGGCAAACGCATGGATTTTAATAGGGACCGCTCTGTACGCCTACTTTACACCCCTAAAAGAGGCTTTGTCCGCTTGAGTCTAGCCCACTACCAAGAACGCAGCCAGTGAGAATATTGTTCCTGGGTGCGTTCTTGTGTGCCCTTTTAAGTGCTGATGCGCTCGATGCCAAGATCAGAAACTTGATGGACCGCTCGTTCTACCAAATCAACCAGAATTTTATCCGTAGGGTATTTCAAGACCGCGCTAGCTTTTACGACCAAGGCACACTCCAAATAAGAAAGGTCTTAACCACCCTAAAAGAAAACGGGCTCCTGCCTTTAAAATTTAACCACCCCTCTTTACTGCAAGTGCGCTTTGTGGCTAAAACCTCTCCCCTACTTTTGCTTAAAACCATCCAAAGTGTGCTCTCTTCCATGGGCTATGCTTACTTTAGTGTCTTGCAGGTACAACACCAAGAGGACACCAGTAGCGCGACCTTTAGCTTAAGCACTGAATATGCCCTAGACCCCACGCTCACCGCCAAACTCTTTGCCAAATACGGCTTTGATTTAGTGGATTTGGGGCGCAAGAATATCAAAGAATGGACCTACGCCTTTAGAGTGCTCACGCCTCGCCTGGCCCATGCCACACCTTTAATCCCCACCGGGCACGCCCTAGAGCTTAAAGAAATCAGCGGAGAGTATTGGCTAGACATCACCAGCCCCGGGCATTTGGTGGTCTTTGCCCGCAGCGCGGAGTGGCAGCCACAAGTGAGTTTGTTTGACTCTTCCTTACACATCTTGAAGTATATGGCGGCAGAGAACCCCACCGAGAAAATCAGCCTACACCTTGATCGTAAAGTCCGCTTTGTGCGGGTGAGCGATGTGAACAACCCCCTTGTGCTTAAGGGGGGGATTAAAGTTTTACTGCAGCCCAGATAATGCCTCCTTATTTTCTCCTAGGCACCTGTGGGCATATTGACCACGGCAAAAGCGCGCTCATCAAGGCATTGACGGGATTTGAGGGCGACACCAGTGTGCACGAAAAAGAGAGAGGCATCACCATTGATTTGAGTTTTAGCCATTTAAAGGTTGAAGGGCGCACTTTGGGCTTCATTGATGTGCCCGGGCATAAAAGCCTTATATCTACCATGGTGGGGGGCAGTTTTGGTTTTGACGCGGGGTTATTTGTGGTGGATGCACACGAGGGTGTGAGGGAGCAAACTTTAGAACACGCGTTAGTTCTTTCTTTATTAAAAATCCCTTGTATTTTGGTGCTCTCTAAGGCGGATAAATGCGCGGACATAAGAGCCGCTAAAGAGGCCATTTTAGCTGCCTTAAAGCCCTATCCTTTAGAGATTTTAGAGGTCTTGGCGTGCAGCATTTACATTGCAGAAAGTCTTCAAAAACTTAAAGACTTCTTAAGCACACACCCCTTTAAAAAACGCCAAATGGGTTCAGACTTAGAACAGCTCTTTAGACTGTATGTGGATCGGGTATTTGTGTTGCCCGGGCGGGGGGTGGCGGTGAGTGGGAGCGTGTGGGGCGGGATGGTACACAAGGGCGATCCAGTCTTCATCGCTCCTTTAAACCAGGTGGCGGGGGTAAAGACCTTGCACCAGCATGGCCAGGAGGTAGCAAGGGCGGGCATACACGAGCGCGTGGCTTTGCAATTACAGGGGGTCAAGGCAGGGGATTTAAAGGTGGGCATGCTTTTAAGCACAAAGGGTTATTTGCGCGGCTTTGACAGGCTAGATGTACAGCTTAACACCTACGACAAAGACCCCTTAAAGCACAACCAAAGCGTGGGCGTGCAAATCGGCACCCATAGACTCAATGCTAGAGTGCTTATGTTGGAATACCCTTTTGCCACTTTAGTGCTGGACGCGCCCGTCTTTGCCTGCTATTTGGACATGGCGATTCTTAGTGTGAACCAGCGGGTGTGGGGGGCGGCAAAAATATTAAACCCCATTGTGGATTTGCTCAAAAAGCCCGTGAAATTATCCTTACTTGAAGCCCTAGCCAAAGGGGACTTAAAGAGTGCCTTTAGCCTGCTTGTTAAGGCGCATAAAAAGGGCTTTGGCCTGCTCTCCTCGATGCAGCGCTTTGGCTGCACACACCAAAGAGCCCTAGAGATTGCCAACACTTTGGAGGGCGTTTTGGTCGATGCTAAAGACTTTGTGCTCTATCCTGCTGAGACCCTTAAAGATGTGCTCCACACCATCAAAAACATCTACACCCAAAACCCCCAAGCCCTGCTTAGCCCCAAAAGCCTTAGCTCCAAGCACAGCTACATCAGCCCCCATTTGGCAAATCTAGCCTTTAGCGCGCTGGCTAAAGAAGGGCTTTTAAAGCACGAGCGGGGGCTGTGGCTCTTAGCCCACCAACAATTAGACAAACTCCAAGACAAGTTGCAAGACAAGCTTTACCACCTGCTCTTAGAAGGGCAACTCACCCCCAAAGCCCCCTACAACCTTTACGATTCGTTAGACATTGACCGCCAAGTGGGCGATACGGCACTAAAGACCCTTTGCCAGCAAAAGAAAGTGGTTAGACTTTGCCATAATGTCTTTATTGCTAAAAGTGCTTTAGACAAAGTCTTAAATGCAATGTTAGAGATTTTGCGCACCAAAGGTTGCCTAGATGTCCAGCGGCTCAAAGAAAAGCTAAACCTCTCACGCAAATACGCCATCGCCTACCTAGAACACCTAGACAAGCTGGGCTACACACACAACCAAGACGGCAAACGCAGCCTTAAAAATCCTCCCCAAGCCTAAAGACATACAGATTAGAGCCAGAGGTGACAAACAACAACGCTGGACTATCCTCTGCAGCAAAAACGCGGTGCTGTTGCAGGGTTTGTAAGGCTTTGGGGCTAAGGCTAAAGGCTAAGTTACTCACCACTTGAGGTAAAATGATCTCGCCTAACATGTTGCCCTTGGGATTAAACACTGCAATCCCATGCCCATTGCTCACCCATAAATTGCCGTGCGGATCAACCTTGATGCCATCGGGAAAGCCCGGCTGGATTGTAGCAAAGACGCGCGGGTTGGACAGGTTGCCCTCACCATCGAGGTCGTAGGCGAGGATTTGGTGCTTGAGGTTTTGATCCTCGGGGTTGTGGACAAGTTGGCTGTCGGCGACATATAAGGTTTTGTTGTCCGGGCTTAAAGCGATCCCATTTGGGGTTTTTAAAAGCGGGGTGCTTAGGCGTTTGATCTCGTGTGTAGCGGGGTCGTAGCGGTAGACATACTCATCCCCCTGTTCGTGGATGTTGTACCACAATTTGGGGTCGGTGAAGTAAATGCGCCCCTTGCGGTCGATCGTTAAATCGTTGGGACTGTTGAACTTTTGCCCCTTGTAATTGTCCACAAGCACTTTCCAGTGCCCCTTTTCTAGCCTTTCAATCCCCTTTTTACCATAGTTGGTGGCGAGCAAGTGCCCTTGCCAGTCTAGGGCGTGCCCATTTTGCGGCCCGGCGGGGGTGAACCACGGGCGGACCTGAAAATGTGTGCCGTTTCTTTGTACCAACAGGGCTTCATTGGCGCGTACATCGCTGATGGCCACATCGCCATTGGCCAAGACCTGCGGGCCATCTAGCCACTTGCCATTATTATAGAGCAGTTGGGGTTGCTCTTTGGTGTTGACGAGTTTCCTAAAGGCTTTGTTATAGACTTTATACGTGGCTTCTTGGGCGTGTAAAGCCATCCCCGCTAACAAAATCCCCGTTAAAAAACGCCAAGCTTTTGGCATGCCAATCCTTTGCATTTTAAAACCGCTATGATAACACAGATTAACATTAAAACCCATACAATTTTCCTAGATTTGTGCGCTGTGGGATTTATGCTGCAGCGCTTAGTTTTTAGGCTACTCCAACCCCTCTAGGGCCTGCATCGCCTCTTCATTGCCAAACTCCACGGCTTTTTCTAAGAATTTTTTAGCCTTTCCACGCTTTTTGCCCGTGCCAATCCCCATTTTATAAGCCATCCCAATTTGGTAAAGGGTTTTACCAACATACTCTTTAGCTATTTTATTGTTACTATAATAGGAAGCTTTTAAGAGTTTTAAATCAATAACATGCTTAAAAGGCATCGCTGTTACTAAATCAAGAACCGAATCAGTAATCACACTAAGTTCACCCTGGTAGCGTGGTCCGTTACTAGTTTTTCTCAAAACAGCCGTTGCTCCATTAGCCCCAAGCGCAACAATGATCTCTCGATACATATGCAAGGCTTTTTCAGGGTCTTTTGGCATACCCAAACCTTGTTGGATCATCGTTGCCAAACCATAATTGGCGATAATGCTGGTGTCAAAATTTTGAATGGGTGTAGACCCAGTAGCTAGTTCTTCTTCAGCGCTATTCGCCTTAAGCAAGACACGCAATTGCCGCAATGCCGAATCAAAATAAGATTTGGCTAGATAATAATCTGGCGCAGTTCCCCTACCCTCCATGTAGACAATGCCTAAAAAGGTAGTGCCTAAGATGCTCCCATGTTGGTGTGATTGTTTGAAGTATGTAAAAGCTTGCCTGTCATGGTGCGTTTCAAGCGCATCAACCCCCTTAAAGAGCAAGTCAACCCCCTTTTTTATTTCCACACCGCCCTCGCTTAAATACTTGTCCTGTTGCCACGCGCTTAAGGGGACACACACGATCCACACAAGCCCTAAAATCCCTACTACCTGCTTACACAAACTAACCAACATGCCTAATCCTTTTCTTGTGCTTTTGTATCTATTGGAGATCGCGCATAGCTTCTAACGCCGGATCGCTTCCTAAATCAAGTGCCATTTTAAAACACTCTTTAGCTTTTTTGCGGTTACGCCATACGCCAACCCCCATTTTATAAGCCATACCCATTTTATAAAGGGTCTGCGCCACTAGAGTTTTTATAAAGGGAAGTTTTGCCAAAACTGCCACAGGCAATTTTTCTAGTTTAAAAGCGTTGCCCAATGCGATCTGCGTAAGACCCCCTCCAAGACCAAGAGTTGCAGCATTTACAAGAAAGGCTAAACCGCTATTACGCCCTTTATTAGCCCCCATGTTGATTAGAATAAGCTTGTAAAGCTTAAACGCCTTTTTAGGGCTTTTTTCTACCCCCAAGCCTACTTCATACAAATGTGCCAATCCTAAATTAGCCACAATCATCGCCGCACTGCGATAAGTGGGAACGAAGATATCTGTCTTAAAGTGGTCTTGAGCACGATTCCGACTCACTTCTTTTTGAAGGTCGTCATTTTTAAGCACGATGTTAAAGTAAATCTTAGCTTTAGTGGGGTTTGCCCGCACCCCTAGACCATTGGCATAAAGCGAACCTAAAAGTGCCGTGCCTAACACATCGCCCCCTTCATGTGCTTGCTTAAAAATCTCATAAGCCTTTTGGTATTGCTCGTTTTGTTGCGCCTCAATTCCATTACGCACAAGCGGGCTGATCTTCTCTTGGATGTTATCGTAAAACGCTTTTAAGGGCATGCAAGCCACTACCAACGCTACCAAGAGAATGCCTAGCCACTTTTGGCAATTAAAGAAACCCAAGACCATCCAAACGCCTTTCTGTTGTATCAAATCTTGTTTCTGTTGTGCTATGTCCATCAATTTTGCTCATTCTGTTTTAAAGCTTCACAACCCTCCTTATCACCTAGTTGGCAAGCCTTTTTAAAATATTCTGTGGCTTTGGCTTCTGACGCCCCCTTTAGGAACACACCTGTTGCCGTTGCGCACTCAGCACTTCTGTATAAACCCCCCAAAGCAGTATAAGCCCCAGCATCCCCCATCTTGGCAGCTTTTTCATAGTATTCTAAAATTTTTGGAAGGGCACTTGTGTTTTTGCCATCTGTGTCTTGATCATCACGAAATATGTTTTGATTATCTGGACTTTGATTATCATAAAAATCATGGTCGCAATAGAGATGCCCCAAAGCAGTATAAGCTTTGGCACTTCCCATTTTTGCCGCTTTTTTATAGTATTCCTTGGCTGCTTGGTAATAAGAATCTGCCATGCTGTAATAAGAATCTGACATATCCTTGTATTTCTTTGACTGCTCGTCCGTCAGCTTACGAAAATCTTTACGATTTTCCGGAAGATTTTCCATACCTTTGTCATCGTAATCTTGGGCTTTTTCAAAATAAAATTTTGCAGCTTTGAGATACGCATCCACATTATGATTTTGAGGCGCATTGCTTAGGATTTTGCTTAGGGTTTCAGCTCTTTGACAAACCTCTTTATTTCTCGCAATTTGGCAAAATTTTTGGTAATAATGGTGCGCCACTTTGCCATCTTGCTCCACTCCCATGCCATTCTCGTACATGATCCCTAACATGCCATATGAGCTAGCATTCTCCATTTTTGCCCCTTTTTGGAAGTATTGCAGGGCTTTAGAGTAATCTTTAGCAACACCTTTGCCATCGAAATACATCAACCCCAAGTCGAAATAAGCCCTAGTCTCCCCCATCTCTGCGGCTTTTTGGTAGTATTGCAGGGCTTTAGAGTTGTCCTTAGTAACACCATTGCCATAAAAATACATGTCCCCTAAATTTCTATAAGCCAAAGCATTCCCCATCTCTGCGGCTTTTTGTAAGTATTGCAGGGCTTTAGAGTAATCTTTTTCAACGCCTGCGCCATTTTGATACATCACCCCCATTCCATTATACCCCCGAGCATCCCCCATTTCTATGAGCTTTTTCCAGTAGGTGATAGATTTTCCATAGTCCTTGCTAGCAAGGTAAGACTTTGCCATTTTGTAATACTCCTCTGCCTGACTATTGGCATAACAAACCCCTAAAGCCATTGCCAACAGCAAGACCACTTGCCACACACGCTTTTTCAACACAACTAACATTTTTGCTCCTTGTAAGATTTAGATTTAAGATTTAGTTTTGATGGGATTGCTCCATAAAATCCCTAAGCTCTTTTAATTTCTTCTTGGCTTTTTGATTGCCAAACTCTATGGCTTTTTGGAAAAAGGCTTCTGCTTTTTTTAAATCTTTGTTAGGACCCTCTCCTTGATCGTTTTTTCCATTTTTGTAAAAGCAACCCAACTCTTGCAAAACCTGCCCTAATCTTTTCCACTCGCTTTTGGGGTATTCGTTAGGGTTTATTCTGTCTAAATCAATCGCACCTTTTTGTCCCGTTAAATCTAAAAGTGCACTTTGCAGTAAATCAAAAGCTTCGCCATACTTTTTGATGGTTCCACTGCCATAAATATCTAGGTATGCAAGCTTAATCTTGGTGTTAATTTTTGAATCTATGTCTTGTTCTTTATCCGTCTTGAGTGATTTTTCATAGATAAGTTGTGATTGTCGATCACCCATCTCTGTATTCCGTTTGAATAAGTGTAAAAGGGCCAATACCACAATTAACAAAATTCCAACAAGTATGAACTTCTTACTTTTTAAACTTTTAAAATCCATGTTGTGCTCCTAAATAAATTGGATTGATGGTTTGCGATTGGGGCAAAAAGATAGACATAAAAAGAGATGAAAGGCAGGGGTAGAAAAAGGCGAGGGGCTAGAATAAAATTTTAGTTCAGCTGTACTTAGTGGCTGTGGGGGGGGGGGGGGGGGGCGTGTACTTAGTGGCGGTGGGGGGGGGGGGGGTGAAAATAAAGGCAAGTTTTTAAGGTGCATACAAAGTCCCAAAGTCAATTTTCTTGTTGTGCCAAAAACAAAAGCGCATTCTAGCATATTTTTTGAAAAATCTTAGCCCTTTGGCTGATCCTTGTAGTTGGCCTTTTAATTCCCTTAAGCCAACCACCTTAGCCAGCCCTTAAACTAGACCCTAGCATTTTGCCATCCACCCCACTTTTTTAAGGCTGACAATCCTTAATCTTAACCCCCTTTTTTGCCTAAATCCCCTATAATGCCCCTTTTATTGAAAGGAAGCCATGCCAAGCGTTGAAAACCGCACGATACTTCAAATTACGAACAAGCTAGATGAACTCAATATCCCCTATTACACCGATACAGAAACAATCAACGATGAGATCAGGCGGGCCCTAGAAAAAGCTCCCTCAAAGAGCGGGGGGAGTGGCAAGAATTACCCCGATCTCAAATTGCTTTTAAGCACGCCCAGCGCGCGCAAATTGCCCGTGATGATTGAGATCAAGGGGCTTAAAGGGCGTTTAGCCAAGTTTGGCAAGGATCATAGCCCAGAGTTTAGCCCAAACGCCATTAAAAATTACGCCCTCAATGGCGCGCTGCACTACGCCAATGCGATTTTAGATTATAGTTATAGCTACAATGAAGCAATCGCCATAGGGATCAATGGCTATGAAGAGGCGGGCAGGATGTATAAAGAATACGCCCTTTACTACCTCAACACCAAGCACCTAGCCGTGCCCCAAAAGATTGGGGAATTTAGCGATTTGGGGATTTTGGCAGATTTAGAAAAGTTAGAAAAAACCTTAAATGAGCTCACCTTAAGCGAGGCAGAGCGCAATAAGGCGATCGAGGATTTGGAGAGTGAGACAGAGGCCCAACTCAACAAGCTTAACCAATTCTTGCATGACGACATTTTAAATTTAAAAAATAATAAGCGTGTAGCTTTGCTAGTGGGGATGATCATGGCAGCTACAGGCGTGCCAAAGACAAAGGCAAACCCCGGGGTGGGGGCTTTGGGCTTAGAGGATTTAAAAAGCGAACAAGACAAGGACACCCACGATGGGCATGAATTTTTAAAGAAAATCAAAGCCTTTTTAAACGCCAAGAAATTACCCAGCGGAAAAATTGCGATGGTTGTTGATGAGCTCAAAAGTGTATTTATCCACGCTGATCTTTGGGTTAGCAAAAATAACATCGCAGAAAGTCAGCTGAAAAAGATTTATGGGCGGTTTTTAGAGGGGGTCTATCCTTTGGTGAAAAAGCTCACCAGTGCAGACATTGCGGGCAAACTTTTTAACTCTCTTACTAAATGGCTCACCGTGAGCGAAAAAGATGACATTAATAATGATGTGGTTTTAACCCCCCGTATGGTGGTGGATTTAATGGTAGAACTCGCCCAAGTCAATAAAGATTCTTATGTTTGGGATTATGCCGCCGGCTCGGGGGCGTTTTTGATTTCAAGCATGAATAAAATGATTCAAGATTGCATGGATAAAATCACCAACCCCAAAGAGAGAGAGGAAAAGATCGCCAAGATTAGGGCATACCAACTCTTAGGGGTGGAAAAGCGCGCAGATATTTACCTGCTGGGCGTGCTGAACATGCTTTTATTAGGCGATGGAAGTGCGAATTTCTTACACCAAGACAGCCTAGAGGATTTTGAGGGCAACTACGGGCAGGGGGCAAAAGAGGGCAAACCTTTTAACGCCAATGTGTTTTTGCTCAACCCCCCCTACAGCGCCAAGGGCAAGGGCTTTATCTTTGTAGAACGCGCCTTAGAAAGAATGAGCAGCGGGCGCGCGGTGGTGATCATCCAAGAAAATGCCGGCAGTGGCAATGGCGATATTTACACCAAAAAGATTTTAGAGCACAGCAGTCTAGTGGCGAGCATTAAAATGCCCCTAGATTTGTTCGTGGGTAAATCTAGCGTTCAAACGGCGATCTATGTTTTTGATGTGGGAGTGCCCCACGACCCAAATAAAAATGTCAAATTCATAGACTTTAGCAACGATGGCTACACCCGCGCGGCGCGCAAAAAGGCAAAGGCGAGCACCAATTTACGCGACACCGATCACGCTAAAGAGCGCTACCAAGAATTAATCAATATTGTGGTGCATGATGAAGATCCAAAGTTTTATAAAGACCATTTCATTAAGGATAAAATCAACACTGAGGGCAAGGATTGGACCTACGCCCAACACCAAAAAATTGACACCACGCCCAAGTTAGGCGACTTTAAAGGCAGTGTCGCAGAATTCTTAGCCTATGAAGTGAGCTTAGTGCTCAAAGGCACAGAGGGAAAGCCCTTAACCCACGCCTAAAAAGCTGGCAAGCTTTGTGCGCCCTAGAGTGGCGTGGGGTGTTTTTAGGGGAGATTTTTGAGGTGTTTAAGCCTGCCAAACACAACCACCAAAAACGGCTTTTACCCACAGAACCCAAAGAGGGCTATATCCCGGCCATCACTTGCACCACGCAAAACAACGGCATTGCCTGTTATATGCCAAAAGAGGGGGCTTTGGTGCTGGAAAATATGATTTCTGTGGGGGCTAATGGCGATGCGCCCGCTTTTTACCAACCTAGAGAATTTGCGCTGTTGCAGGATTGCTACGCCCTAAAATTTAAGGGCAAAGAGCTAAACCGCTTGCAATATTTGTTTTTGGTCGTGTGCCTGAATAAGGTCTTAGCCAAGTTTAATTGGAGTAACAAATCCGGCTGGACGAAAGTCAGTCAAGAGAAAATCCTGTTGCCCTTTGACAAGAATAACAAAATTGCTTTTGAGGCAATAGAGGCATTTATAAGGGAACTTCAAGCGGAGCGCTTGAGGGAACTTCAAGCGTATCTTAAAGTAACAAATTTAGAAAACACTGCCCTAACCCCCTTAGAACAAGAGGCATTGGATTTATTTAGTGGGTATTTCACAACTCTACCCGGCACAACTGGGGGGGGGGGGGGGG
>NZ_CDMK01000001.1:68796-69115 GCF_001283065.1 Helicobacter heilmannii
GGGTAACTTGGAGGGAGTTTAAGTTAGTGGATTTGTTTAACTACACACGAGGCACACGGCTTACAAAAGAAAATAGGATTAAGGGCAATATCCCACTTGTTACCGCTGGTGAATCTAATCAAGGCGTTAAGGGGTTTATCAGCAATGAAAGCCAACAGGTTTTTAGCCACGCAATCACTATTGACATGTTTTGTAACTCTTTCGTGCATATCCGCGAGTTTTGTTGCGATGATAATATTTTGGTTTTGACCCCAAAGCAAGAAATGAGTCAATACCACCTTATGTTTATCAGTGTGCTTATTGCTAAGAGCAAGTCAAA
>NZ_CDMK01000001.1:69158-69341 GCF_001283065.1 Helicobacter heilmannii
AACAATACAGAATTAACAGCCTTGAAAAGCATAGTATCCCCCTACCCACGCACCAAGACGGCACCCTCGCCTACGATCTGATGGAAAACTTCATCAAAGCCCTAGAGAAACAACAGATTGAGAGGGTGAAAGCCTTGTGGGATCAAAGATTAAAGGCATATGAAGATACAATCTATGATAAAA
>NZ_CDMK01000001.1:69499-96457 GCF_001283065.1 Helicobacter heilmannii
GGGGGGGGGGGGGTAACTTGGAGGGAGTTTAGCTTTAGCGAGGTGTTTCTTTACGAGCGGGGCAGGCGTTATAAAAAGGAGGATCACACTAAGGGGCAGATCGCCTACATCTCTTCAAGTGCCTTGAATAATGGTGTAGATGGTTTTGTCAGCCCACCCCCCTATATGAAAATTTATCAAAACAAAATCACTCTAGCTAATAGCGGGAGTGTGGGGAGTTGCTTTTACCACCCCTACCCTTTTGTGGCCTCCGATCATTGCATGGTGGTCTGGCTCAAAGAAAAGGAGCTTAACCGCCATCTAGCCCTCTTTTGCACCACGATTTTACGCCACAGCGTGCAACACAAATACGGCTTTAACCGCGAAATCAATAAAGAGCGGCTTTTAGAGGAAAGCTTTAAACTCCCCGTCCATGAAAATGGCACCATCGCCTACGATTTGATGGAGGGCTTTGTGCGGGCTTTGGAAAAGCAACAGATTGAAAAAGTTAAAAGCTTGTGGGAGGCAAAATTAAAGGCGTATGATAAAGTCCTAAGCACGCCTTTAAGCCCGCTTTAAACAAGCCCCCTAGTATTTAAACACATACGACAACTCTTCAAAGAGCTTGTTTTGGGCGAAAAAGATGGTTTCTAAGAGGTTATCTAGCTCGCTGTCAATTTTTAAAAGCCGTCCGCCTTCTTTGGCTTTGAAGTAGTGGGGTTTGTTGTGTAGGTAGTTAGACATTTGCGTGTAGCGGTTGAGTAAAAGCTGGGTGTTGTTGTCGAGCAAGAGTTGCTTTTCTTCGGGCATGGACACATTGAGGCAGTAATCGTAGAGGCGGTAGCTGCAGGTGTCGAGCATGTCTATGGATTGCAATCCCCTTAAGAGCGCGTTTAGGGTGTTGGCATCCGAGGTTTCCGCCCTTGCACTCTTTAAACACAGCCTGAAAGCGTCTAATTGCTTTAAAAAGGTGTTTTGGGTGCTTAGGGCATGGGTCTTGTGCTGGCTGGCATCTTCAAGCAGACAACGCAAGGTGGCGACTAGGTGGCGCATGTGCTGGATAAATTCGTCCCTGTCGTATTTGGGCCACACGAACAAGAACACCACATACACAATCACAATGCCTAAAGCCAAATCCGCCACCCGAAAGGCGACCATATCCACGAAGTCTTGCCTAAGCAGAGAAAAGCACAGCACGAAGGCGAACATGAGCGAAGCCGACCAAATGGCGTAAGAATACACCCGAAGATAGATGAATAAAAACACGCTCAACACTAAAAAGCCGTCAAACACCACGCTTTTGGCAAAGAGCCACACCACCGCCAGCCCCACCGCCAGCCCCACCGCCGAGCCTAGCACCAACTCCACTTGCACTTCTTTGGTGCTGCCTAGGCTAAAACGGGAGACTAATAAAGTTGCCATGGCAATCCACATACCATGGTTGAAGCCGAAGTAACGGGCGATGAAAACTGCAATCCCCATAGCTAGGGCGTATTTGGAGGCGTATTGGAAAATGGGGTTTTTGGTGTTGAGCGCGTCTAGGATATGCCTTAGTGAGGGCTTATGCACGGGGTCGGTTTGTTTGGCTTGCTCTTCGCCGCCTAGAATGAAAACCTGCATTTTATTGTAAATGATGGCGATGGAGTGGTGCAGGACTTTATCAAGATTCGGGTCTAGGGCGTTTAACGCCTGCTTGTCAAGCTGGATGTCTTGCTTGGTGAAAATATTTGAGAGGGTTTGGAGGTTTTTGCGGATTTCTTGGCGTACAGAATCTAAAGAGCTTAGCTCCCCATAGATGGAGTGGATGGAGTGGTAAATCTCCTCTAGAGCGTGCAATTGGAAGAGGGCGCGTTGCAAATTACGCACGGCTAGCGGGTCTTTAATGCGCCCTGAGCGGGAGGTTAGGATCAATTTGGTGTTGTGGATTTGGGCGAGTACTTGGGTTTTAATGTGGGTGTAGTCGCCCGGGCTGTTGATGTATTGCAGCATTAAATCCATGCTCGAAAGCAGGGTAGAAAAGCGTTTTTTGATGAAAAAGCTGTATTTAGAGAGTACCACGAAAGACTGCAATAAAATGCTTAGAGTGCCTAGCATTAAAATCATTAAAAGAGTTTGTTGCAAGTCTAGGGAGGCGTGTGCATCTATATACAAGCAGGTTACCAAGCCATTAGATAGAGCGGCGTTACAGACCTTATGCAGGTCCAGGCTGTAGGCGGTAGACATGCCCACCAAAAAAGTCATGACGAAAATAGGCACACACAGCCATACCCCAAAATACGCCATGGGGTAGAACAAGAGTACATTGACGCAGCTGATAGCAATGAACACCACAAAGTAATAGATTTCGTGCTCTTTATCGCTAATCACCAGGCTTAGCGCGTAGATGAAGACGGTTTGAAAGCCCGCCCAAATCACAATCGCATGCCCAAAGAAAAGTGCCCCTAGCCCAACACAAAGGAAGGTGGTTAGAGTGGTCTTTAAGGCGAAAATGAGGCTGAAATAGCCCGGGTCGTAGAGATGGATCGTCCGTTTGAGCTGGGCTAAGAGGGGCATTTAGTGGATGGTGGGCTGGATGCTCTTGTTGTCCGCTAGATTATGCGCCTTCACTTCTTTCAAAAAGTCTAAGAGGTTACTGGCGGCTTGGCTGTAGGCTTGGCTGATGATGGATTTGGGGTTGGATACGCTGATGGGCGTGCCGCTATCGCCCCCCTCTCTCACCTGCACTTCTAGGGGGATTTGCGCGAGCACTTGAGTTTTATACTGCTTGGCTAGGCTCTCTAGGGTGTCCTTGCCAAAAATATGGCTCTCATGCGCGCAGTTGGGGCAAATGAACCCGCTCATGTTCTCCACAATCCCGGCAATGGGGATTTGCAGTCTTGAGAACATGTCTAAACTGCGGCTGGCATCATCTAGGCTTACGGTTTGGGGCGTGGTTACGGTGAGCCCTGCACTGATAGGCACGGCTTGGGCGAGGGTGAGCTGGGCATCGCCTGTGCCCGGGGGCATATCCACCACTAAAATATCTAGCTCACCCCAAATGATATCGGTAAGCATTTGCTCGATGGCGCGCATGAGCATGGGCCCGCGCCAAATAAGGCTCTGCCCCTCTTCATACAACAGCCCCATGCTCATCACCCGCACCCCGAAGGCTTCTAGTGGGATGAGCTTTTTACCGCTAGGATCGGTGGTGGGATTGGCTTGCATTAAGCCTAGCATTCTAGGCACATTGGGGCCATACACATCTGCGTCTAAGAGCCCAACCTTTTGCTTTAAGCCTGCCAAAGCGATGGCTAAATTCACGCTGGTGGTGCTCTTACCCACACCCCCCTTGCCAGAACTTATCATCACCACATGCTTGATGTTGGGGGCTAAATTTTTCGTGGTCTGCTCGGCTTGCTGCGCTTTATCCCTCTTGGCTGGGGTTTTGATGTCGATGTGGCAGGTTAAGCCCAATTCTTGCATTTTAATGGTGATTTCTGTCCTCAGTGTGTCTGCCACCTGTGGGGAGCTTGAGGGGATGTCGAGCAAAAGGGCAAGCTTGTTTTCGTGCAAGGTGATGTTTTTTACAAAACCAAAACTCACAATATCCTTTTCAAAATTGGGGTAAATGACCTTTTTCAAGACATCCAGCACCGCATCCTGTGTAACCATTTTTATCCTTAAAATAAGATTCGTACGAATTCCACTTATACCTAGTTTTTCTTAATTTTGCCCCAATATGGCACTCTAGTGCTTAGCTAGGGCTTTGGAGGGGGTAAGGTATTGGTTTTTCACCAACATTTGCACCACCTGCTTAAAAATGGGCGCGGCCGTCTGCGCGGCGTAGTACTCCGTGCTGCCTAAAGACCCAAAGACCACTACTCCGATGACAAAGGTATTTTCTTTATCCTTGGCAAAGCCAAAGAACGAGCTGTTGTAGGCATCGGTGTATTTGCCCTTTTTGGCGGTGCGCGCCGTGCCCGTCTTGCCCCCAATCATCAGCCCTGCCACCTGCGCGCTCTTGCCCGTGCCCTTAGTCACGACTTTCACCAGCAAATCCTGCATTTCTTGCGCGCTCTTGGGGGCGATGACTTGCTTATTTGGGGGGTATTGTGTGGCGTACATCTCTCCATTGGGGTATTGGATCACCCTTTGCACCAAGTGGGGCTTGGCCAGCCTTCCCCCATTGACAAAGACTCCATAAGCCCTTAAGAGCTGTAAAAAAGTCGCGCGCATCCCATAGCCATAAGACACCGTGCCTTTATAGACATCGCCACTTAACTTTCTGATGTCGGGCAATAAGCCCGTTTTTTCATAGGGCAAGTCGATGCCTGTTTCTTCAGAAAAACCAAAGTCCTTTAGCCCTGTGTAAAGCTCTTGCCCGCTTAAGCGTTTAGAGAGTTTGATCATGCCTATATTGCTTGAGCGGATCAGCACATCTTCAATGGTGGTGTGCTTGGTGGGGATAAAGTCGTCTCGAACAAGATACTTGCCAAGCCTGTAAGAGCCATGCCCCAAGTCTATGGGCTGTTTGGGGTCGATGCGCTTTTTATCCACAAGCAGGCTATAGACAATGGGTTTGATCGTGCTACCCGGCTCAAAGGAGAGCTCCACGGCATCTACATTGAGAAAGGGGTAGTCGCTCTTTTGGATGTTGTTGGGGTTAAAGCGGTTGGTGGTGGCAAGGCTTAAGATCTCGCCATTTTGAGGGAGATAAATCCCCGCAATAATCTGGCGCGCGCCGTAGCGGGCTTTAGCAGAATCGAGGATTTTTTCTAACTCTCTTTGGATTTTTAAGGGGATGCTAAGAACGATGTCCGAGCCATCGATTCTAGGGACATTTTTAAAACTGCGGTCTTCAATGAGGGTAAAGCCTAAATCCCGCCTGCCCGTCATCCTGCCATTGTTCTTGGGGGTTAGGGTGGTGTCTTTAGACTCTTCAATGCCCTTCATGCCCCTAATGGAGGTGATTTTGCCCGTATCGAACTTTTGGATATAGCCCACCAGCGGTTCGAAATTGTCCTTATAAAGGTAGTCGCGGGCGATCCCGCTCACTTCAATATTTAGGCCGATCTTGGGCATGACCTTTTTATTCGCGTCTTCATACTCTTTAAAGACATTGTAGGCCAAGAATTTGGTATTTAATTGCCTTAGACTTGCGGCGGTGTTGGCGTTGATATTATAAGAGAGTGTAACAAACCCGTTTTGTTTGAACTTCTCAGCGATGACGCTTTTGGGAATATTGGTGTAAATGGAGAGCAGATCTATGAAAAACTCTTGCTTGTTCGGGTCGATGGATAAGGTGTTGAAGCTCACCTTAAAGAGCTTTTGGCTGTTGGCGAGGCTAAAGCCATCCTGGCTGTAGATTTGCCCCCTTGTGGCAATATCGGTCTTGGTAACGACTAGGGCAGGCATTTTGCGGGGCAACACCGCCTTAAAAAACATCACCACTAAAAACAACACAAAGCACCCCCCAACGACAATGAAAATCATCATCAGGCGTTCCGTACGCCTAGGGTCGCTATCGGGTCTGTCAGGATTTTGCGGGGGGGTAGCTAAAGGGTGATCCACACGCCCCCCTAAACTAGAGCACTGTTACAGAGAAACTAGGAGAGAAACCAAACACAAGCCTAAAGACCCTTAAATTTGAGTCCTTAACAATTCCTTGTAGGCACTGATCGCTTTGTTGCGCACTTCCAACATGAGCTTCATGCTCGTCTCTGCCTTGCCGATGGCAATCGCGGCTTGGTGTAGATCTTTGATCTGCCCGGTCGCCATGTCGGCTAAAGCCCGGTCAGATTCCATTTGGGTGTTGTTGAGTTCATCGATAGAGTGCTTGAGCATCTGAGAGAACTCCCCCTTCTCCATTAGATTCTCATGCGACTTTGAATCTAAAGGAGTGCTTGTTTTATTCAGCCCTATATCAGTGTATAAAGTCTTCATATTGACTCCTTGCATCGTATTCACCTTAATATCGCCTCTTTTAGATAATCTTTTAGTCTTAGTCTAAAGAAACAACCCTTTCTTTTATAATCTTTTTATGCTTGTAACATGCTGATAGCGTTTGCCGCCATGTTTTTTGTGCTTTGAAAGGCCACTACATTGGCTTGGTACGCCCTTGTGGCTTCGATCAAATCCGCCATTTCCACCACAGGGTTAACATTGGGGTAGGACACATACCCGTTCGCGTCCGCATCGGGGTGGGTGGGGTCGTATTTTAAAAGCGGGGCTTTGTCATCGCGCACGATTTTATCCACATACACGCCCATAATGGGGGGGTTTGGTTTTTCAATGTCATCGCTCTCATCTAAGGGATCTTCATAGTCCAATAAATTATTGTCTTGGGCGAGTTTTTCGTTTAAAATCTTGTTGAAGTCGAAGGACTTAAACACCGCCTCTTGGCGGCGGTAAGGCCCGCCTTCATCCGTGCGGGTGGTATTCGCGTTGGCAATGTTGGAAGAAATGAGATTAGCGCGCACTCTTTGGGCAGATAACCCATAGCCACTGATGTCAAAACTGGATAAAAACATGCACGCTCCTTAAATGTTTTTTGCCGCGTCTATAGCGTAATTGATGATGCCTCTATGTTTTTTTAGGGCGGTGGTTAAGGCAAGATACATCGTGGAGTTTTTTCCCATTTCGGAGGTTTCAATGTCTAAATCCACGCTGTTGCCATCGTTTTTCGCCAAATGCCCGTCCCTAAAAAAGATGGTTGCCTTCTTGCTCTCATCTAAATTAGGCTCTAAATGTCTAGGGTCCGTAATTGCCAACGCCAACACCTTGTCCTCTTTGTGGTCGAAGACCTCAGCCTTCTTCTGGGCCAACACCGATTCAAAATCCACATCTTTTGGGCGGTAAAAGGGGGTGTCCACATTCGCCACATTGCTTGCGATCAAATCCTGCCGCAAAGAGCGGTAGTCCATCGCCCTGTACACGAGCGGATACGCCTTTGACAAATCCATGTCTGCCCCTTTTCTTGCGCCTCGCGAGATACATAACCCTAAGCAACGAGTATTCCAAAACACCCAAGCCCACAAGCCCAAAATCGCAAGTACCGCGCTTGATAAATAAGTTATAATTATAGCACATTTTTAACACACTTTGGGCGGTTTTTATGGCTTACCGGTATCTCTTCACCCTGTCTAGTTTTTTAATGATTTTTAGCGTGCTTTTAAGCTACTCCCTCTCCACCTACGCCACGCTCATTTACCATTACAGCGAGTTCCATTTCTTTTTGCGCCAGCTAGCTGCCGTGGTTGTGGGGATTTCTCTCATGTGGGGGCTTTCTTGGCTGGATCCGGACAAATGGTTTAGCAAAATCGGCTTTACCATCTTGTTAGGCTCTTTGTTTTTAATCCTCATCATGGGCTTTTTGCCCGAGAGCATGTCAAGCAGCGCGGGGGGAGCCAAGCGCTGGATTCGCCTGCCCTTTTTCTCCCTAGCCCCCACAGAGTTTTTTAAAGTGGGCTTTGTGTTCTTTTTGTCGTGGAGTTTGTCAAGGACCTTCTTTAACAAGGAAAAGTCGGGCGTGCGCGAGGAGCTGGCTATCCTCATCCCCTACTTAGTTGTGTTCTTGGCGGTAGCGTTTTTAATCGGGGTCTTGCAAAACGACTTGGGGCAAGTGATTTTATTAGCCATTGTGCTGGGCTTCTTACTCATCTTTTCGGGCGGGAGTTTTAAACTCTTTCGCATTTTCTTAGGCATTGCGATCGTCATCGGAGTCGTGGCAATCAGCACCAGTGCTCACCGCATTTTGCGCATGAAACTTTGGTGGGCGAACATCCAAAGCTCGATTCTCTCCATTTTGCCCTCTAAACTTGCCAGCAGTTTAAAAATCGAGCATTTGCCAGAGCCCTATCAAATCTACCACGCCAGCAACGCTATTAAACATGGCGGCATTTTTGGGCAGGGCTTGGGAGACGGCTTGGTCAAACTCGGATTCTTAAGCGAAGTGCATACGGATATGGTCTTGGCGGGACTTGCTGAAGAATTGGGCTTTGTGGCGGTGGCAGTGTGTGTAGGGATTATCTTAATCATCCTGCACGCCCTATTTAAAATCACCAACCGCCTAGACAATCCCAAGCACATGCTTTTTTGCCTAGGCGTGGCTTTACTCATCGCCTTTTCTTTCATCATCAACGCCTTTGGAGTGAGCGGGATCATCCCCATTAAGGGCATCGCCGTGCCCTTTTTAAGCTATGGAGGTAGCTCGCTTTTAGCCAACTCTGTGGCCTTAGGGCTAGTGCTTAGCCTCTCTAAACAGGCGCATTAAGGCTTTGTAAAAACTCTTGGTAAATGGCGGGGTCTTCAAACGCGCCGAGCCGACAGCTGGTTTTGAGCACGCTCTCTTGCTTTTGCACCCCTTGCATGGCGACACATAAATGCCTAGCCACGCAAAACACCCCCACCCCCCTAGGCTCTAGACACTCTTGCAGGCTTGTGGCGATCTGTGTGCTTAACCTTTCTTGGATTTGCAGCCGCCGAGAAAAGCACTCCACAAGACGCACAATCGCCCCCAGCCCCACGATTTTGACATTTGGCAAATACCCCACGCTCACCCGTCCAAAAAAGGGCAATAAATGGTGTTCGCACACGCTGTAAAACTCTATATTTTGCAACACCACAAGCCCGCTTGAGGGTGCACACAACGCCGCACTTAAAATCTCTTTGGGGTCTTGTTTGTAACCTGCTACCAAATCCGCCCATAAGGCTTTCACCCGCTTAGGCGTGTGGACTAGCCCTTCTCGCTTAGGGTCTTCGCCCACGCTTAAAAACAACTCTTCTAAACACTTTTTAAACATCGGGGTTAAACAACTCTTGGTGGGCGATCTCTTCTAAAAAGATTGTGGCGTATGCCCCTTTGGGTAGGAAAAACTTTAATTGCCCCTGTGCTTCTTTGGACAGATACAAAAAATCCACTTCTGTAGGATAGACAAGGGCAAAGCGCCGATCCCCGCAAGAATTGATCTGTTGTTTAAAAGACTCTTCAAACACCCCGGCTAAATCCCTCGCCTCCAAAACTTTAAAGCCGGGCAACAGCCCCGTAGCCACAAGGCTTTTAGCCTGCAGCCGCTCTAAGTTCTGTTCTAAATCTGTGGGGTTGTGGTAGAAGTATTTGCCAAAGGGGTAATGGCACAGCACATCGCCTTCTAAGAGTTTAAAATCTTGGGGCTGGGCTTTGAGGGCTTTGGTCTGCTCTAGGGGGATTTGGGGATATTCCTTGGTGATCTCAAGGGGGCTAAAGTTGTTGACAAAGGCGTTTAAGCGTGCCCTTGCGCTTAGCCACTGATTAAAACAATAACTTTGTTGGCTAGAGAGTAAAAATTTATCAAGCTTTTTCTTGCCCGTGGCGGCGTGTTTGAAATTATCCCCCCTTTTGCCAAAACGCTGTGCCCCGAAGTAGTTTAAGAACCCCTTTTTTTGCAAAATCTCCAACACTTCAGCGATTTTTTGCGCACTTAGGGGGGTGAGCTTTTTTAGGCGCAGGCTAAAATAGTTGCCCTTTAAGTGCCCGAGGCGGATTTTATGCGTGTGGGTGGTGGTGTCTAGGATTTTTACGCCCTGCTCATAGAGGGTTTGGGCGTGTTGTGAGAGGGCTTTTTCATAGGTTTTAGGCATGGAAATGTATTGGAATGTGAGGGCGTTTTTATCCTTTAGCCCGGCGTAGCCAAAACACGACACCTTACAGCCCAGCACTTGCGAGAGCAGGTCTAGCATCTCCCAAGTGCTCTTGTCTTTCTTGCGGACATGGGCGATCAAATGCTCCCCACTTTGGCTAAAGGCATAGAGGGGCTCTTCTCGCACCACGAAATCGCGGGCGCACTTTTTAAAGTAAAACTCAATGGGCGCATGGTTTGTGCTGAAAAAGCGGGGGAGTTGGTTTTCATTTTGCATGCGGGCATTATACACCATAATTTGGAGCATTTTTTGCTTGTGGGGTGGAAATTGATTGAAAGGGTCTTGTCATGGAAGTTAAAGACATCAAAAACAATCCGTCCTTATATGCGTTGTTAGGCTCTGCTAGTCTAGGGCAGGCAACAGCCCCCCAAGCCCCCCAAGCCCCCACAGAGAGTAAACCTGAAGCTGTGGTGGAAATCTCTAAGAGTGAAACCACCCCTAATGGGCTCAAAAGAGAAACCTATGGCTTTTTGGTTTTAGAATTGATGAGCGACAACGAATACGATGCGTTTTTGCGCGCCACGGCGGGCATGAATGAAAACGAAAAACGGCTCGCCGCCCAATCGCTCTACAGCCTGACAAGCTTTTATGGCGGACAAATCCAAGAAGACAAGCAAGCACAAGAGAAAATAGACGGCCTTAAAGCTCTGCAAGAAATGCAAGCCAAACGCGCCTTTGGCATCAACAACAGCTTTGTACAACGCTACAAAAACGCCTACAACCAAATCTATCAAACCATGGACTTGCACCTTTAAAACAAAGTTTAAGCAAAAGTTTTATAGAATGGGCGTTTTTCGTGTCAAGGTAGCTCAGCCGGTTAGAGCGCTGGTCTCATAAGCCGGAGGTCGGGGGTTCAAGTCCCCCCTTTGACACCAATTCCCTTTTGATTTTCTCCATACATCAGTACTAGAGGTTTTTATGGCACAAATTTTACTACTCAATGGCGCAAAGGACTTTGGACACTCACACGGGCGTTTAAACACCACCCTACACAACCACGCTCTGCAGGTTTTAAAAGATTTGGGGCATCGTGTGGAGCAAACCCACATCGATCAAGGCTACGGTATAGAGGAGGAAGTGGTTAAGATTTTAAACGCCGATGCCTTGATCTGGCAAATGCCCGGGTGGTGGATGGGTGAGCCGTGGATTGTGAAAAAATATATCGATGAGGTCTTCACCACAGGGCATGGCAAGCTTTATAAAAACGATGGACGCAGCCACAAAGCCCCCACTAAGAATTACGGCAAAGGTGGGCTCATCCATGGCAAAAAATACATGTTCTCGCTCACTTGGAACGCCCCCATTGAGGCTTTCACTGGGAAAGAGGAATTTTTTGAGGGTGTGGGCGTGGATGGGCTGTATTTGCACCTACACAAGGCGAATCAATTTTTGGGCATGCAAGCCATGCCCACCTTCATCTGCAACGATGTCATCAAAAACCCCCAAGTGGAACAATACCTACAAGACTACACCGCCCACCTACACAAGGTTTTTACCCATTTTTAGCTGAGCTTTAAGCCGCTCTTTTATAATCGCCTTTATTTTTATGGGTGTGAAGGAGTGGTATCCAGCACAAAAAAGTCATTGAAGCCGATGGAGTCTTGCACGAGTTGCAATTAAACGCGCTTGACATGCTCGAAATGCAGCGCGCGCCGGGCATTCGCGAAAAGGAAGTCCCTTTAAACACTTTAGGCGCGATTTTTGACACCAACTACACCAAGCACACCATGCTTTTAGAGCTGGTGTCTGTAGCCCTAGCCAATAGCCGAATGAGCGCGACATCATTTACAGCTACGCTAAAGAAATGGGCGTGTCTAGCTAAAAAGTCGAGCAACTCAAAGCGTGCATATTGAAGAACTTTAGACTCTATGAAGAAGCCCTAGGACTTTTGGCTTAAGGGGGCAACATGGCAAATAAACCCCAAATGCCAAAAATCCCCAAAGCCACCGCGGGCTTTGCCATCGGCGGGTTTTTAGGCTCTATGATCCCCGTTGTGGGGACGATTGTCGGGGCGGGCGTGGGTGCAAGCCATCGGGGGGGTGTTGAGCCTTAGCAAAGAAAGAGCACAAAAACACCGACCAATAAACCCTCTAAGCGCACATTTGCCTATGGTTTTCTCAAACAAGTTATAATGACTCCTTATAATCTTAGTTAAAGGACATGCATGCAAACACAAACCTTGACCCCCGAAACCATGAACAGTTTTTTACACCGCCGTTTTGCGTGTAAACGCTTTGACCCCAACGCCCCCCTGTCTAAAGAGATTTTAGAGCAAATCCTAGAAGCCGCTCGCCTTGCCCCAAGCTCTTACAACACCCAACCTTGGGAGTTTGTCGTGTTGCAAGGCACCATGAAAGACAAGCTACTGCCCTATGTCTACTTCAACACCGAGCTGGTCAAAAGTTGCGCCGCTTTGGTGGTCGTGGGCTACATGCACTCTAGTGAGCTCAACCCCGCCTATTTGAGTCAGTTTTACAGCAAAGAATACCAGAGAGGGTGGCTAGTGGGGTGCAGGTCTTGTTGAAAGAACGGCTCAAAAACGACCAAACCCTGATTGAAGCCTACATGAAAGAGCAGTGCTACATTGCGGTGGGGCAGATGACTTTAACCGCCACTTTAATGGGCGTGGATTCGTGCATCATCGGGGGCTTTGAGGCGCAAAAGGTGCAGAGTGTGCTAAACGCCTATTTTAACCCCCCCAACATCGCCTGTTTGGTGGCACTAGGCAAGGCGACCATGCCCACAACCGCCAAAGCCCGTAAAGAAAAGGGGAGTGCCGTTAGATTTTTGTGAATTTATGTTCTAGGGAGATTGTGTGGAAGTTGTGCAGAATGAAAGAGAGTTACAAAAAGCGTTGGAGGGCGATCTTGAAGACATCGGCGTGCAGGGGCGGCTTGTCGCCAAGATTGCCCCTCTAGTGAGCACCAACAACGCTTCATGGTACATCGCTATGGTTGCCATCACCACGGCTTTTATCGAGTCCATAGAGGCGACCGGCATGGACGCGGCCATCCCGCAGCGCATCATGGCGACGGAGGATGCGGCGGGGGCAGTGGACATTTTGGGCGCAGAGGCAACCTATACTGCCATCTCTATGGCTGTGTCGGCAGGGAGCGTGGAGGTCTTGGAGCATTTGCGCGCCTACCGCTTAGAAAAATGCGGGGACAATAAGGCGGTCTTGGTTAAGAGGTAGCCAACAAGTAGAAGTTTTTCTGCTCGAATACTTTAGAATAAATCTCCACTTCAAGCACCTCCCCCACGAGGGCATTTAGGTCTTGTACGATAAAAATCGCTTGCACGCTCTCAACCCCTGCGATTTTCTCCCTTAAATACAACTCTTGCTCGTAGGTGAGCCTCAAGTCTTTTAACGGAGTTGGTGGGGTGTTTAACAAAAGCGACACGCTTTTTATATCGATAAATAAACTATCATCCTTGGGACTAAAGCCAAGAGTGATGGAGATTTTAGGGGCTTTCACACCTAGTCTAGCACAGAGCATTTCTTCGGCTAGGGTGGGTTTTAAGGGGATTTTAGCAATTTGCAAATCCTTGATTTTCACTTTTTTGGGGTTGGAGTGGGTGAGAATGTAGCTAGCAATGGTGTGTTGATTGACACATAGCCACCCCCTTAAGAGCAAGTAGGTTTGCAGGTTTTGTTGCAAGAGGTGGTAGTTTTGCGCTTGCGATTCTAACTCTTGGCGCTTTTTAAACAACTCTAGACGGCTGGCGACACTGGCCGGATGCATTTGTCGGTTTAGGGGGCTAATGAGCTCAATACAGGGCTTATTTTGGACCTGGCGTTGCTTTTCAAGGGCGAACACACAGCCACAATAATTTTGCCGATACAGCTTGTCCTTTTTAGCAAGGGCGTTTTGTTTCTCCACCCCCCCACACACACGCACATTTGTGTAAATGAACTCTAGGCTGTATTTTTTAGCTATAGCCTCTCCCTGTTCTTTTAAGACCGCCTGCTCCTTCATGGGACTTGAGAGCAGGGTTGTGCTAAATTGCTTTAAACCGAGCATCAACGCCATTTGTGCGCTCATCTCAAGGCGCGCGTCAAAGCATGCACTGCATCTTTTGCCCTTCTCTGGCTCTTGCTCTAGCCCTTTAATGGCCTGCATCCACGACTTTAGGGTGTAGTCGCCCTCAAGCAGGGGGATTTTTAACGCCGCACACGAGCGTTTGACATCCAAGAGGCGCAGGTCGTACTCTTCTTTAGGGTGGATATTGGGGTTGTAAAAAAAGCCTGTGAGGGGGGTGTTAGGGTAGAGCTTTGTTAACTCTTGTAAAAAATAATGGCTATCCACAGAACAACAAATATGCACTAGCATGCGCACTCCATTTTTACGCCATTGTAGCTAAATTTGCTTTTCTTAGCTAAAATGCCTCTTATCTTTAGCTAAAGGTATTTCATGCAAATTTTACGCTTTTTAGAGAACCCCAATTTTCAAGCCCTAGACATCCAAAAACTCTTTGAAACCCCGCAGAGCAAAGAAATCCGCATTTGCATGCCACAGGGTGCACAAATGCAAGAACACCAAGCCCCCGGGGCGATTGTGGTGCGGGTCTTGCAAGGGCGCATTTGGTTTGAGGTAGAGGGGCAAAAACATACCCTAGAGAGCGGGGATTGCATCGCTCTAGAGGCAAATGTACCACACAGCCTAGGCGGCCTAGAAAACAGTGTGATCAATCTAACCTTAAGCAAAATAGACAGCCTGCAAAGGGTGCTAAGTGTCCCCACTAAGTAGGGCTTAAGACCCCTTTAGTTGTTCTTTTCTCTGCTATCACCTCGCGAAGGACGGACGCGCCCGCAGATTGTTTTTATCGGTGTTGGAGGATATGGGGGGGTGATTTAACACCTTTTCAAGAAGAGTTAGAGGATTTAAACATAAAATCTAAGTGGCTTTTAGACACACTCAACACTTTTAGTAAAGCTTTAGAAAACGCAACAACTTAGCTCAATCTTTAGAGGATTTAGAAGCGTCGTTAAAGGCTTTGCAAGAAGGCCACACAACTTTACTACAAGGCGACAACACGATCCAAAACACCAACCCCACACAAGCCACACAAACAACCCAAGGCACACAATCTAGCAACACCCCAAAAGTCAAGCCCTTATGGCAATATGGAGTGTTGTTGTTTTAAGCCATACTTCATTGTCTTGACTTGTGTTAAAATCTTGGCAAACATGAAAAGGTTAGCCATGTCCTTAAGATACGCCAATGGTGGAGTGATGAAAGCAAATGCTAAAAACCACCTAGACGCTTACTACACCAAGCCCACTATCGCTAAGGAGCTTTTTAATACCACTAAAAAGATCATCGCCCAATACGAAAACCTAGACAAATACACTTGGCTAGAGCCCAGCGTGGGGGAGGGGTGTTTTTACGATCTCTTGCCTGAATCTAAAATCGGAATCGACATTAACCCCACTAAAGAGGGCGTGATTTGTGCCAACTTTTTAGAGTGGGCACTGCCCCAAAAGCCTTTAATTGTGATCGGCAACCCGCCCTTTGGGCATCGGGGGGTGCTAGCCCTAGAGTTCATCAAGCACGCCAAGAGTGCGGAGTTTGTGGCGTTTATTTTGCCCATGTTTTTTGCCAGTCTAGGCAAGGGATCGGTGCGTTATCGCGTGCAAGATTTGCATTTATTGCACGAGCAGCCCCTGCCCAAAAACTCGTTTTACCTAGCCAATGGCAAAGAAAAGGACATCAGCTGTGTGTTCCAAATTTGGAGCAAGAATCACCAAAACCCTAGAAATGAATTTAATTGGTACCGCCACAAACAAGGCGAACCCTTTAGCCATTTACTCAAAGTCATAACCGTGTCCTTAGCCAAAAATAGAAAATGTGGCAAAGAGTGGATTTTTCATAAAAAGGCGAATTTCTATCTCTCTAGCACCTTTTTTAAACAAACCGCTGTTGTGCCTGAGTTTTCGCAAGTGAATTACAAAAGCGGAGTAGCGATCATTTACCACGAAAACGCCCCTAAAGACAAGTTAGACAAACTCTTTTTAAACGCTAATTGGTGTCAATACAGCTCTTTAGCCACGAATGGTTGCCGCCACATAGGCAAATCGCACATTTATCAACTCTTAAAAGACGGGGGTTTTAGTGAAAATGACCATGCATGAGATTTTAGCAACTCTCATTGAGCGCAAATACGAGGAACTGAAAAGCCGCCAAGAAACGGGCATGTTTGAAAAAATTTTTGCTTTCTAAGCAAACGCCATAGGACAGATCGGGGAGGCGTTTGTGGAAGAAGTTTTCAAAGCCCTTGGTTTGCCCTTAAACTTCAATAAAGAAGTGATTCACGACGAATACGACCTGCTCTCTCAAGGCAGAAAGATAGAAATCAAAACGGCTAGAAAAGGTTTAAGAAACAATACTTTTCAATTCAATGGCATTAATCCTAAATACAATTACGATTACATTATCCTGCTTGGCATCAGTGCCAACGATTTGCTTTACTATATCATTGATAAAAAACAAGACCACAGCTACAAGCACAAAGAACGCAAGGACACCATCCGCATCAATGGCAAAGAAAAACAGCTTGTGGCAATGAATCCGGGTAATCTTGCCAACTACAAACTCACCCTATCTTTAAAGGATTTAAAACCTATTATGGGGTTTGCAGAGGAGCTGACAAAGATTTTTGGGAAGGACTAGTGGCTGTGGATATGTGTCGTGATCGCCATTTCTAGCCCGCCTTTGGCTACCAAGCGACCCCCACCACATGAAGTCCTTAGCTCTATCTTCAACTTTCTGTTTCAAGTTTGAAGCCCTACAGGTTTCTGTCCTGTGGGTTTCTCCTTTGGTTTCAAATTAAACCTGCGGTTTAATACCAAAAAATATATTCAATGGGTAGTTTTTATCAGATTTTTTGAGTTCTAGATAGGCTTTGATGATCAAAAACTCGTCTTGTGGGTGGTTGCTTAGGCGCTCTCTAGCCTGCTCAATCATCTCCAAATCCAAGAGCACATACAAGAACGCCTTTTCAGCTTGTTCGTCTTTTTCGGCCAAGAGCTCAAAGAATTTATACCAATCATCTGGGGATAAAAAGGTCTTGGCATCTAGTGTCATTTGCAAATACTCCTGTTTGTTGCATCCCACCCGCACACAAAGCTCGGCGATTTCAGCAAGCTCCATCCCCACGCGTTTGTCCCAAAACGCCCTTAAGAGCACCTCTAGCACGGATTTATCCAAGAGCTCGCTAGCCCCCTTTAAAGCCTTGGGGATTTCTTTAAACGAACCTCTTTGGATCAAGTCGATCAAGGCTTGGCGTTTTAGGGCAGAGCTGTAACCCTCTTTCTTAAGGATTTGTTGGGCTTGTCTTAGGTCGCGGTGGATTTTATTTTGCAAATTTTGGATATAAAAGGGGTTGCTGGGGTCTAAATTGTACTTGCGCCACTCCACATCCTCAGCCTGCGACACCCTTGCATACAAACTAAAGAGTTGATCTACTTTCTCGCACCCGCTTTCTTGGCTATTTAAATCCGCCTCTAATTTAAAGCGGGCTAGGATTTTAGAGAGAGTGGTGAAGTGGGGGTTGTGGTATTTCTCTAGGATAAAGTGTTCTTTCGTATTTTGGCTCACAATCTGCTCGGTGAGTTTCTCAAAGTCGCGTTTTTGCTTGTAGCGTTGCCACAAGTTGGCGATACTCCCGCTTAGAATAAACAGCAGAGTGGAGACAAAAAACACCAGCACCACACCCACAACCCAAAGGGCAAGAGGCAGATTTAGGGTGTGGCTTGCGACATGCACGGGGAGCTTTTGCGGGTCGGTGTTGTAAATATACCAGCCCACGATAATTATAAACAATAATGTGAAAGAGCCATAATAGCGTAATTTCATAGTGCCTCCATAGTCCTATTTGTGGTAAGGGTGGTTGTTTAAAAGACTTAAACCTCTAAAAATCTGTTCGCATAAAATGAGTTTTGCTAAGGCGTGGCTAAAGGTGAGTGGGCTTAGCGATAGGGGGATGCATTGTTTTAAAAACTCTTTGGCAAAACCATAAGCCCCCGCAATGAAAAACTGCACATGGGCGTGGGCATTTAAGATTTGGCTAAACTCTTGGCTATCTATGAGTTTGCCGGCTGGGTGCAGGGCATAGCCGGGGGTGCTTGGCTTGATATAGGGGCTTAGGGCTTTAGTGTAAAAGCTTTGCGCCTCTGTGCTGTTGTTTGAGGCCTTGGGCGCAATGTCTATGATTTCAAGTGTGGCTCTAAATTGCTGACACGCCCTTTGTTGTTGCGCCAGCAAGGAGGCAAACTCAGGGGTTTTTTTAGAAATGGCGTAAATGCTACAAGTCATCGGTTTATAGTGAGCATCCCCACTAAATCGCTTAGGGTCTTTTTTAAATCCTTGCGCTGAACGATCATATCAATTAGGCCGTGTTCGAGCAGAAACTCCGCACTTTGAAACCCTGCTGGCAACTCCGCGCCGATGGTTTGCTTAATCACCCTAGCCCCCGCAAAGCCCACCATCGCCCCCGGCTCAGCGATGATCAAATCCCCCAAAAATGCAAAAGATGCGCTCACCCCCCCAAAGGTGGGATCTGTGAGTAGAGAGATAAAGGGCAGTTTCGCCTCTGTGAGCCGATTTAAAGCCGCGCTTGTTTTTGCCATTTGCATGAGCGAGTAGGTGGATTCTTGCATCCGCGCCCCCCCGCTGGCCGACACAATCAACAATGCCTGCTCTTTAGCGACTGCCCGATTGATTGCCCTAACGATTTTCTCCCCCTCCACCGAGCCCAAAGAGCCACCCATAAAGGCGAAGTCAAACACCACAATCTGCAAAGCAATGCCATTGATCTGCCCCTCCCCGCTGATTACCGAACTTGGGCGGCCGGTCTTGGCTTCGTATTTTTTAATGCGTTGTTTATAACTCTCTTTATCCACAAAGTTTAGGGGATCCACGGGGCGCAACTCGTTGTCATATTCCGTAAAAGTGTTCTCATCGCATAAGAAAGCGAGCCGCTCGCTAGCCCCCATTCTAAAATGGTAGTGGCATTTTAGGCACACATGGTTTTTGGCAAAGACCTCTTTGTAATACATTAAGGCAGCGCACTTAGGGCATTTGATCCAATGGCTTGGCATGTCCTGTTCGCTCGATTGCACCCTTGTTTTCTTAAGATTTTTTAAGAAATCCGCAAAACCCATCGCTTATCCTTGCAAAAACAAATAGCCCCTATTCTAGCATGGCTTAATTATTTTTAAAAGTGCTTTGAGGCACGGGCAATAACACCGCGAAGGCTAAAAACAGCACCACGCCACTAAAAAGAAACATTTTATAAAAGCTAAAGTGCCCCAACGCCCAAGTGAAAACAAAGGAAAACACTGCCTGAAAAATCCCAAACGCCAAAGTTACAAGACTGGAGGCTTGCACGAAATGCTCCTGCCCCATAATATGGTACGCCATTGTGCTAGTAATGGTGAGATTGCCCGTAGTCCCAAAGCCCATTAAAAAGATAGACAGATTGAGCCACATAATGTCATTGCTAACCATGGCAATCACGCAGGAAATGCTTTTCATTAAGATCACAATGCTGGAGGCATTTTTGAGCCCTAGGTTTTTGGCAAAGGTAGCGCTTAAAATCGTGCCACAGGCTGCCCCAAAACCAAAGAACGCCCACGAAGCCCCAGCCACCGCCTTGCTAAAGTGCAAAGAGCGCACCAAATAATCCACCCAAAAGAGCGTGTGGGGCAGGTAGCCAATGGCGTTTAACACCACCGAAACCAAGAGCAGGGCAAAGAAGGTAGAAATTTTGAAGGGGGCTTCTTTATGTGTGCTCTTTTTAGGCGGGTGCAGGGTCTTTAAAAACACGCAGGATAAAAGAAATGCCACCAAACCCACCGCACCTAAGAAAATCCACGCCATGCCAATGTTGCTTGCAAAATGGGGCAGTACAAACCCACTGCACACCACCCCCACCCCAATCCCGCTAAAGATAAACCCGCTCGCATAGGAGCGGTGCTGCTCTTTCACTAGACTTAGACACAGCGGGGCAGAGAGCACCATTAAACAAGAGGCCGCCACGCCTGCTAAAAAACGCCACATCCACGCCCACGCAAAGGGCAGGCGATCCAAATAGCAGGCAAAAAAGCTCAGAGCAATGACTAAAAAGCTCACCTTAGCAATACCCTCTAAAGACATGCGCTTTTGTAAAAAGCTTAGGGCGGCACTCCCAAAGACATAGCCCACCATCACAGCAATGGCAAGCTGTATGCTCTGATGTTCTCTCAGCTTGCCCGCTAAAATGAGCAGTGGGATCAGCACCACATATCCAAAGCGCGCGACTCCATTGGCCATGAAAGTCGCCAAAAAACACACAAAAAGACGCATAAGCATCATAAAACACTCCAGCTTGAAAAAAACCATGTTAGCCCAAAATTAACAATCATGTCTTAAAACTAGGGGAACTGAATTTGCTTGACTCGGCTTGATAAACCATTGCAAAGGACGCTTGTGGCGACCCACATTAAAGGCTTAGAGGTATTGGATGCCAAGGGCAACCCCAAAGCCCATACCAAGAAGCACACGCCTAAAGAAGACAAAGACGCGTTCAAAGCCATATTAGATCAAAAAAAAGCCCATTTAAACAGCAAAGACGCGAAAGCCAAGAGGGAAGAAAAGGGGGTAGACCACTCTAAAAATCCCCCGCACATCGCGCCGAACAGCCCCCTAGCCCAGTTGATGGATAAAAAGCTCACCCCCAAGCAAGAAAAGGAGCTCAAAAAGGAATTAAAAGCCCAGGCCAAAGAAGAGGCGAAGTTGCAGCACTTTAAAAACAAGCACGACCCCTTTAGCCAAGCCATGGCATTAAAGGGGGCAAAAAATGCCAAAAACACCCCCAAAAGCGCGAAACTCAGCGACATCAAAAACCTAGAGAGTGCCAAGGCACTCAATTTAAGCAAACTCCAGCACGAGAGCAAAGCTAGCAGCCCCAGCACTCTAACCAAGGACGCAGAGCCCACCCCCAAGGATGCCAATGCCAAGGCAACAGACCTAGCCTCTAAAGCCACGCCAGGCGCATCCAACCTAGCCAGGTTACCCCAAGGTGTGCATGTGGCCAAGGGCGCAACCCCAACAACCCCAACCCCACAGGGCATAGCAACCCCTACTAAAATGTCCACTGCTGACCTGCTCGCTTTAAAAAATCCCCCCAAAAAACCCACCCCAACCACAGAACACAAGGGGAGCAAAGATACCGCCAAAAACCCCCACCCCAACACCAAAGAACCCCCCCTAAATGCCAACGCAAAAACACCTTTAAACCAACTGCTAAACAAGCCAAATCCCATGCCCCATGTCAAGGACAGCCACGACAACGATAAGGAGATCAAAAAGGCGTTTCAAGAAGCCTTTGATGGACCGCTTAAACCCAAACCAACCTTCATCCCCCTATCCTTTGACCCTAACCGCATGCCCTTGCAAGGCCCGGCTAAGCCCATTGTCGCTAACAAAGAGGAGGACACCCGCACAAGTGCCATAGAAAGCCCCACACACACCACACACACCACACACACCGAACAAAAAAGCACCCTAGAAGCTCCTCAAATCAAGGAAACGATTAAAAATTTAGCCACAAGCTTGCGCCAAGAACTCTTAGATTTTAAACCGCCCATCACGAAATTGTCTATGGAGCTCAACCCCGATAAGCTGGGCAAGGTGGAGGTGGTGATCCAGCAAGTGGGGCAGAACTTGCAGGTGAGTTTAGCCTCCAGTGCGCCGGTCAGTGCCCTGCTTGTGGCGCACCAAAGCGAGTTGCGCCAACACCTCTCCCAAATGGGCTTTAACAATGTGGATTTGCGTTTTAGTGCCCCAAACAGCGAGAACACCACCCATCAAGGTGGGGGCGGCAACCACAACTTCAACCAACAACAACACAACCCCCAACAACAAGGCCAACAACAGCCACACCACACCCCCCAAGTCCAAAGCACGCCAAGCACAACCGCCCAAACCACTCCCCAAACCCAAGTGCAAACCCCTCCCACTCCCATCGCTAAAACATCCTACACCAGCAACCCATCTAGGCTGCCCGATTACGCTTAAGGGCGTTTGGCTTAGAGCGTCATCCCCTTTAAAAGCGGTTTGGTTTTCTATGCTAGAGTCGCTCTCACTTTCTCATTAAGGGGAGCTTGTGCAACGACAGCAATACCTACACTTCATTAAAGAAGCCCAAGCCCTGAGTACCCCTTGTTTGCAGTGCTATGGTCCAGATTTAAAGGATTTAAGCATAGAAATTGCCAAGCAAGAGCTTTTATCCCCATCATCGGAGGCTTTAGCGTGGGCAAGTCCAGCCTCGAGTTTTTTAGGCCAAGACATCCGTGGCGATCACGCCTGAGACGGCGATTGCTACAGAGCTTAGGTTTGCGCCTACCACAATCTTTAATCCTTGTAGGTAATCTCCAATCTCTTTAATATCCCCCTAAAATCTCCCACGCAATCCCCATTGCTCTTGAGCTCTAAAAACTCCACGCCCCAAGCTGTGAGCTGGTTTTTATTCTGTTCGCTCAAAGTATCCGCGACAAAAATATGCGACTTCCTAGCCATCACAGCATCCGCACATTCTAGATTGCTCTTACCCATTAATTTAACCTCTACCCTGTATTGCTTTTATCCGTATTGTAGAGTTTGAAATCCACCTCGCGATCATAGGCCAAGTTTTTATCTTTACGGAAGGTTTGGGCGTTGTAAAATTCTTTTGGCACCCCGTATTTTTGGCACAGAGCTAGCATTAAAGGTTTTTCTATTTTCTTGCCTACACTGCTCCACGCTCCGCCACGCAAGGCGATTTTTTTGATGGCTAGGGCGTTGATGACTAATAAGGACTCGTTTAGGTTGAGTTCTATACTGATGTTTTTATCAGTAATTTTAAGACAAAGCCCGATGTCTGCACTCTCCCCAAAGCGTTCAGCAAGTTTTCAGGATAGTCAATGTTGGCTTGCGCCACTTCTAACACAATTTCTCTTGTTTCGCTTCCATAAATATTACAGATGGTCTTTTTATTGATGCCTGCATAAACCGCGATCTCTTGAGAATTTAAGCGTTCATTGGCGATGAAGTGCTTTTTATACCACTCTAAATTGAGCTCTTGATCCTGTATTTTGGCCTCTAAAATTTGCCTAAAGAAACCTAGGGCGAAGTCTAAAAAGGCAATATTAATGGTATTTATGATCTCTTATCTTATGATCTCTTCTCTGTAGTCCAGTCCTCTTAAGAGCTTGTCTATGATTTGATCCAACACCACCCTATCTAAGTTCAAAAAACCCCTATTACAAAGAAATCAAAGACCCCGGGCTAGAAGACTACCTTAAAAGGGCGGTGCAGCAATTCTTAAAAAAGGATGTGAAGGAGGGCATAGATGCGCTCTTTGCCACGAAACCCGAACTTGCTAGGGACATTAAGGAGCTCTACAACACCACTCTAAAAGATTACGCCCACATGAAAGAAGCCCTGAAAATGGCTAAGCAATTTGGCTTAAGGGATGTGGGGCGGGCTAAGGAAGCCGTGGCGGATGGATTGATCAAGGCGATCAAGGGGCAGGGTGAAGGCGGTGTGGGCAATTTAGATCGGATGCATTTAAACCCCAGCCAAAGAGAAGCGGCAGAATTGCACATTTTAAACCGCCTCTTTACCAAGAGTCTATATGACGAGGAAGCCTTAAAAGTCTTTGACAGCCAAGACTTTTTTAAACGGGTGCAACAGATCGGAGAAAACACCTTCCAATCACAGGCGGCTAAAGACTTTTTAGACATGGCCAGTGGGTTTAACCGCCTCTTTAGAAACGATGCCAAGATCGCCAAAATGCTGGCCCCCGCTAGGACAGAGCGCATAGGCGCGAGCATTGCCACCAGTGTTAGTGGGGCGTTTCAACACCAAATCACCAAAGAGCTTTTTGCGTTTTTGACCCGTTTAGTGCCCCACATCCCTTTTGCCACCCGCATTAATGAAAAGGTGAGCGGAGAGGTGTTGACACACGCCATCAAACAAGCCTTGCTCAAAAGCCACACGATCCAAGACTTTAATAAGAACATCCAAGCTAGGGCGATCACCGCGCGCTTTGACAACTCCACAAAGCGGCTCATCAAGGCGTGGACAGAGGAGCTAGAGCAGGGGGTGGAGCAGATAGGGAGCAGGGCAGCCCCTAAAACCATTGAGCAAGAACAAGCCCTTAAGATTTTAGAAAACCCCCCTAAAGCTGAGATACCCCAAGAGTTAGATGTGCAGGGCTTTTTAAAAAGTTTAGAAGAAGTGGAGAATAAAGACAACTTCATCACCCACTTAAGCAAAAAGCAAGATGCTCAAAGCCGTTTAGCCTACCTTAACCTAGTGGAGCCCACTTTAAAAGAGTGGGATTTGAAGCTGGTTAGGGGTGAGAGAAGCGAATACATCAAAAGCTTTAGCGATGGCAATGGCGGATTTTTTAGCCTACTCATCACGCAAGAGGGGGATAAAAGGCTCATCACCTTTATCCCCAAAACACGGCTAAAATTCTTACAGGATAAAGTTAAGAGTGCCGACCTTATCCAAACCTTTACCGGCCGAGCGGGTGATGGTGTTTGGCCCCGCATAGACAACTCTACCACACCCTCCCTAAAGAGCGATTTAAGCGCGCAAGAGATCAAAGAAGCGGTCAAGAAGTGGGATTTAGCACACCCTAAAGAAACAGACGCTTTAAACTTTGCTTTAGTCAAAGGCCTAGAGCTTACAGAGCTTAAAGAAGTGTTTAAGGCCGACAAGCTCTTAAGACAACTTAGAAGCACAGAAGTGAAAGAAAGCCTAGACAAGGGCTTTAGCCTTGAAGAAGTGCTAAATTACACCCGCCACTTGCCCACTTCTCAAAGAAATATCATCGGCGATGAACTCCACTACTCTAAAGCCCTAGAGAATGGAAAGTCGTTAAAAATTGTTGAAACCTACCAAGCCCCAGAAACCTTACGCTTTAGCCGTATGGATGTGGTGGATGAAAGAATGCCCCCACCTAAAGTGGATGAAACCCCCAACACACCTAAAGGCGATGAGCCCCAAGCTGGCTTGCCTAAAGACGATGAGCCCCAAAGCCCCAACACCCCCAACACCCCCAACACTAATGGGGGAGCAGCTGTAGACTTTAGCCAAATCGCCGCCCAAGCCAAAGAGCAGGCCACAGAGCTTTACTCTAAAGCACAGGCGCAAGAAGGGGGGTTTAGGGAGTTGTTGGAGAGCTTGAAGGGGGGGGATAACCGCATTGAAGGTAGCAATGTCCTTAAGAGTGTGGAAAGCTTAGAAGAGAAGTTGGCCTATTACAAAGGGGATATGGATAAGGTCAATGACCTATTAAGAGGGGCTGTGGTTACAGATAGAGAAGGCTTTAATCAGGAGTTTATGCGGGTGTTAGAGAGTTTAGAAAACAACCCCAACACCGCAAACATCAACCCCAAATTCATCGCCACCCAAGATGGCTACACAGGGGCACATATTAACTTTGATTTTAACGGGGTCGCTAGTGAAATCCAGCTACACACGCCCAAGAGTTGGGAAGTTAAAAAGAAGTTAGACCCGCTGTATAAGGCTAAACGCAAGCTTTATTTAGAGGGCAAACTAAGCAACAAGGATATAAAAGAGTTTAAGCGCAAAATGAAAGCTATAGCTCAAGAGTCCGACTTAGATAGTAGTTTGCTCACTTCGTTTAAACTCACTTCTCCACAAGCGTCATCTACCATGTCTGTATTAGCGAAAAAATCAGGTACAGATTTAAAAGAGACCCAAGAGCCTTTATTAAAATCAAATTCAAATCCGGGGATTTCCTCATCCGGCAATGCATACAATCTGCGCGATTCAAAATTAAACCAAAAGTCCACATCTTTAAGTGGGGGTAAGGGGATAGATTCAGACATACAAACTCCTTTAGCTAAAGATAGCACAGAAGGGCTTAAAGATATAGCCAACTTAAGCACGGATTTAAGCCCAGAGATTAAAGACTTGATAGACAAGAGCCCAGCTAAGGGGCGGGATATGGCTATCTTAGGGCGCAAGAATTTTACCCCCGCTGTGATAGATTATCTTTTGCAATTTGAAGGGGGAAGTAAGAAAGTCGCTATTGAGCTATTAGATGCATCTAAAGCGCAAGAATGGGGCTTTAAACACCCCCAAGATGTGAGGCGCACCATCGACAAGAGCGAGATTGCCCATGTGCTAGAGCGGCATGGGGAAAAGGGCACAATCACACAGGCACGCGCGCAACCCCCAGTAACCAAAGAGGACATTGCCAAATACCCCCAATACAGCGATGAAGCCGATGTAAAGGTTTTAGGTAAAAACGATGCTGGAGAAGTTGTCATTAGTGGTAAGCAAATCAACGGGCATTATGTGGTGGTGGAGCAAATCCGCAAAGGGCAAAATGAATTAGCCTTTAAGACCATGTATTTTGAGCGCGGGGATTTACGCAAAAACCCCGCCTTTGATTCGGCAATGCAAGAGCACCCCAAGCACCCTAGTTACGAGCTAGGACTCGGGCAAAAGTCCGATACAAAGGCGGAGAGTGGTTCTACCACACCCCCGCTTAACATCACCCCTAACCCTGAATTTGGAGAAAACTTTAAAGAGTTTGAGGGCAAGGGAGCAGAGGCGGTTAAGAAGCTTTTACAAGAAAAACGCGGTCAAGTTGCAGGGGCGTTTTATAGAGAGGATTTGGGGTATATCGATTTAGTGTAGGGGGCAGTGAAAGATGAAAAAGGTAAAATCAAAGGACATGGCCTAAGTAAAATCCTTGAAAAGCATATTGATGACTTTAGCCCTTTTGCAGGTGATACACCTTTAGAAAAGTTAGGGAATGGACTAGAATACTTAATTAAAAATGGGGAGCTTAAGGACGACAACAATATTAAAACTATAATCGGTAAGCACAATGGGAAGACCTATAGGGTAGGCATCTCTAAGGGGTGGCTCGACAAAGGAAAAAATAATTGGGTGATTACGGCATATAAGTTTGACAAGCCACCCGGTCCAGATTCTCTACCAAGTAACCAGACTACTAAGGGTGATGGGACTAATCTACACCCTAACGACTCAAATAAAAAATACCAAACCCCCGCTTAAGAAACAAGCAAAGCCCAAACCCACAGACCCCAATAACCCCATGGAGCGAGAGTAGCGTTAAATGAGCTTTAAAACGGCTTTAAACAGCGATGATGGTTTAAAAGGTTAAATATATATGCCCTAAGCTCTTGCAGGTATTCTAAAGCACCTAAATCCTTATTAGGTCTGCTAGTGGGAGTGATTTGGCACTTGGTGGAGATATAGACTTTTTGTTGACCCCCCCCCCAAAAAAAAA
>NZ_CDMK01000001.1:96993-135803 GCF_001283065.1 Helicobacter heilmannii
GGTTGTAGGTTTTGATAAAAAGTTGACCACATCTACCTTTAGCCGTATCTGTTTTCATCTCTAAAATCTCTACTCCCAATTCTTGTGCCACTTCTAAAATGATTTGTTGCTTTTGTATCGGATGGTAGCCTTCATACAATGCATTGCACACAATAATCGTAACTAATGTTTAAAATCATTGTCTGTTGCTATGCTCTTACAGAGTATATGTCTAGCGCAAGCTAGGGGGTTTAGGGCGCAAGATGTCAATGTTTTTAAAAGAAGGGGTATCAATAAGAACATCCACTTTGTTGTTTGCAATATCACGGGTGAAGATTCTTGCCAAACCTCATCGTCCAGAGCAAAAAGCTTTTGGCACGATCGAGGTGCTCACCAACAACGCTGGTTTCAGCATCTTGAGCACATCACCTAACACACCTTTTCTTAGCAAGTGATGCAGCCAAGAGCGTCGCGGGGCAGGTTGCGTGATCGTAGGTTACACTGCCCAGTAGCCATAAAGGACACACATGTGGGGCATTCTCTTAGATTTGGTGGTTTTTGATGGTGCTTGCCTATCGGGGTTGGTCGCTTGTGTGGGCGGGTTTTGCGCTTTGCTAATTTACTAAAGTTAGGGGCGTGAGTTTATTTGTGGCTGTATTCTGGGTGTATCTCCTAGTCTTCTCATTGTTCAAAGAAGCGCAAATCACTCCGTTTGCTTCCCCCACAATTGTCCTAGGCTCACCTTCACCATATCTGCCTTGCCGGGGCAGCCCCCAAATCCAAAACCTCATCCCCACCAAATACTGTCCATCATCCACACCCTCTTGGGCGTTATTAGACCCATTTTGATCTTTAGTTTTGGGCAATACAAGTTTGTACCCACCATCAACACTAAAAATGGCTCAATCATCGCCCTCATCAACACCTGCGTAGCTGTGGACTTTGGTTCTGTTGTCAAAACAATGCCAAGTCTTAACACCCCAACCCAGCACTTCTTAAGCTCCAAGTTCAACCCCCTCATCTCTGAGACGATCACGATCAATATCCTAGCCGGGCACGGGTTTAGCCCTAGCGGTGGTAATCCCCGCTTTTGCCTTAATCGTGGAAATGCTCTTTGCTAGCTTTGTGGTGTATTAAGGCATGCGCACCAAAAAATCCTCAAAACAAAAGATGGGCCATTTGGCATGGTAACGAAAGTCGATACACACATTGATGGCATCGGGGTTGAAAGGCTCTGGGGTGCTAGTGTGCGTGTGCCCGTGTAGCCAAAAGGTTTTTAAAGCGGGGGTTTTAGCTTCTTTTTGCGTCCATTCCTCTAAAATATTCTCTGCCACAAGTTGGTTGTATTCTTTGGAGTCGGGTGGGTAGTGGCATAGAATAAAGCGGTAAAGCCCGTTTTGCTCGATGTCTAAAATGTGAAAAAGCTTATAAATGTGAAAAAGCTTATCTAGGACTTGAAACCCGCAATTGATATACGCTTTGTCGGGCAATAGGTCGTGGTTGCCCCGGATTAAAAATTTTTGCCCTTTGAAACTTGCAAGGATGCTGTTTAACTCTTTAGTGGGCGTGCGTGCCAAGCTCAAATCGCCCAAAAACCACACCGCATCCTCTTGCCTAACGCAATCTAGCATTTTTGCCCATGTGCCATTAAGTTCCTCCACCGAAGCAAAAGGCAGGGCGGAGTATTTGATGATGTTTTTATGGAAAAGGTGCAAATCCGACACGGCGTAAGTTTTCATGGCCACCTTTCTCTTGGGGTCTTTGGAGTGTAGCACAAATTCAGTTGGTCGGGGCTGATTTTAAGTTTAGTCTTATTTGCAGAGCCTACAATTTCCCTTTTATTTTACCAAGCAAGGATCAACATGGCTACATTTATGAATATTGGGGGGGTGGGGGGGTAACTAAAGCCCTCCTTAAAATCGCTTTAGTGGGGGCGTGTGCCCTAAGTGGCGTGCAAGCAAAAGTTCACCGCCACGCCTATAGCCCTCGCCCTTCTTTTGTTCCGTTAAATCCACAAACCTTTGGCTTGTTGATATACCAAATGCGTCACTACGAACATCCTCAATCGAGATATACGCGTCCCTTATTTTGAAATAGGCATGTAGATGGTCTCTTGTACGATCATTGCAATAATGTTGTGTGGGTGAGCATAGATGAGCAAGGGTGGCCAAGCTTAATAGAACAAATGGCTAATGGTTGATGCGGCATTCACCACCCTCTTTTGTAAGGGATGAGGACCTCAAACATTTAAAGAAAATCTCCACAACACACCTCCCCCCTGCCTATGCAAGAGCGTTTGAGACCTATGAGCAAAAAATCAAAGAGGGTAGTCGGCAGATGCACAAAGTGGATCTATTCAACGACCACCCTAAAACAGATGTCTTGCATGCCTTCCCAGAACTCACTCAATGGAAAAACGACTATGACGGAATCACGCTCTTTTGGATCAACAAGGGCATTAAGGTGTCCAGTCAAGATGTGAGAAACATGACAAAATTAGCCTCATACCAACAAATTTGGGAAAATGAGTGTAGCTACTTAGAGCAAGATAAAGCTACACTAAACCGTCTGGTAGAAAGTGGCAAGGGAAATATCTTTCGCGTTGATCTCACACGAAAGGCATTGATACTACAGCAAAGAGAACGCGATGGCTACCAAAGAGAAATTGATAGGTTGCAGGGCAGAAACTAGCCTTTTAATCCACCTTCAAGATCGCTAAAAACGCCTCTTGGGGCAGATGGACTTTGCCAATCGCCTTCATGCGCTTTTTACCCTCTTTTTGTTTCTCTAAGAGCTTGCGCTTGCGGGTGATATCGCCCCCATAACATTTCGCTGTAACATTTTTGCCGACCGATTTGACCGTTTCTCTGGCGATGATTTTATTGCCAATGCTGGCTTGTATCGCCACCTCAAAAAGCTGGCGGGGGATCAAAGTTTTCATGGTTTCCACCAAGGCCTTGCCCTTTTCATAGGCCTTGCTTCTATCCACGATGATAGAGAGCGCATCCACGACTTCATTGGCCACCCGTATGTCAAGCTTGACCAATTGCCCCTCTTTGTAGCCAATGGGCTCGTAGTCAAAGCTGGCATAACCCTTCGTGCAGGATTTAAGCTTGTCGTAAAAGTCCATGACAATCTCATTGCTGGGCAAATCGTAGGTGAGCATCACGCGGTTTTGATTCAAATACTCCATTTTATCCTGCACGCCTCGCCTGTTGTTAAGAAGGCTAAGCAAATTGCCTAAATACTCGCTGGGCGCGATGATGCTCGCGCGCACATAGGGTTCATCAATGCGCGCAATCGTATTTTCAGCGGGCAGTTGGCTAGGATTTTGCACGGCGATGATCTGCCCGTCTGTTAAATGCACTTCATAGACCACCGTGGGGGCGGTGGCAATGAGGTTTAAATTAAACTCCCTTTCTAAACGCTCTTTGATGACCTCCATGTGCAACAAACCCAAAAAACCCACACGAAACCCAAAGCCTAATGCCACGCTACTCTCAGGCTCAAATTGCAAGGAGGAGTCGTTAAGCTGGAGTTTTAATAGAGCCTCGCGCAGCTCTTCAAATTGATCGCTTTCAATTGGATAAAGCCCGGCAAAGACAAAGGGTTTAGCGGGTTTAAAGCCCTCTATGGGGGTGGGCGTGGGGGCTTTTGCATCTGTGATGGTGTCGCCCACGGCGATGTCGGTTAGGTTTTTAGAGCCCAAAGAGATGATGCCAATCTCCCCGCACTCAATGGAATCAGTGGGGATTTTATGTAGGGGATTTGGGTAGTATAGCCCTAGCACTTGATGCGTTTTAGTGCTGCCCATCACCAACACCTCTTGATTGACGCATAAACGCCCCTCTTTTAAACGCACCAACGCCAACGCCCCCAAATAATTGTCAAACCAAGAGTCGTAAATCAGTGCCTTTGTGGGGGCGTTTGTATCGCCCTTTGGGGGCGGGATTTTGGTGATGATGGTTTCTAAAAGCTCATTAATGCCTATTTGCGCCTTCGCGCTCACGCAGTTAGCCTCGCTGCAATCTAGCCCAATGGTGTCTTCAATGTCTTCTTTGAGTGCCTCTACTTCAGCGTTTGGTAGGTCTATTTTATTTAAGACGGGCAGGATTTCTAGGTGGTTGTCTAGGGCGATGTAGACATTGGCAATCGTTTGGGCTTGCACGCCCTGGGTGGCATCCACGACCAAGAGAGCCCCCTCGCACGCCGCCAAAGAGCGCGACACTTCATAGCTAAAATCCACATGCCCGGGGGTGTCTATGAGATTTAAAATATACTCTTGCCCTTGGTAGCGGTAGTTTAGACGCACGGATTGTGCTTTAATGGTGATGCCTCTCTCTTTTTCAATGTCCATGGTGTCGAGTACTTGGCTCGTCATTTCACGAGTGCTCAAAGCCTTACAAGCTTGGATCAAACAGTCGGCAAGCGTGCTTTTGCCGTGGTCGATGTGGGCAATAATGGAGAAATTGCGGATATGCTCTTGCATAAACTCCCTTAAAAGCGTTCTTAAACTTAGGATATGCAATAATACCCTATTGTGCTAAAAACGGAGTTTCTAAAGTGAAAATTTTTGTCAGTTGCCGCTCTTTATTGCTCGGGCAAGTCTTGGAAAGCTACCTGCAAGAGTTCTTAGCCACTGAAGAAAATTGCGACTTTATCCTAAGCGACCATCCTATTAAAAACCCCTACAAGGCGACTTGTTTGGTGGGTTCAGATAGCAGCGCACACATTTTAACCCCCTTCACCAAAGCCGAGTTGCTTGAAAAGTTGCAAGAGTTTTACGCCAACAAAGCCCAAAGCGAGAGTTTGGAGCACAAGGTGCAATCTTTATTGCAAGAATACACCTATAAACTCTTGGACTTGTTGCAGGATTATAAACGCTGATGCCCGGACATTTAAAGATTTTGGGCGGGGCGTGTAGGGGGCTTAACTTACAAATGCCTGCCAAAGCCACCACCCGCCCCACCAAGGCGATCATTAAAGAGTCCTTTTTTAATGTGTTGCAGAGCTCGATTTTGCAAAGCACTTTCATAGAGGGCTTTGGGGGCAGTGGGTCTATGGGCTTAGAAGCTTTGAGCCGTGGGGCATTTGAAGCTCTGGTGTTTGAAAAAGACAAAGAAGCCTTTGGGGTGCTGCAAACAAACGCCCAAATTTTAAAAGAGCGCGTGCCAACCGCCCGCTTAAGAGCGATCCACGCGGATATATTTAGCACCCTAGCGGGGTATTTAGAAGGGTTAAAGCCAAGAGGGCTGGTGGTGCTGTATTTAGACCCGCCCTTTATGGAGGGTATTTATGAGAAATGCTGGGCATTGGTGGCAAGCTTAAGGGGTTTGGAGCGGTTTTTGCAATATGGGCTTTTGTTGGTGTTCGAGCACTTAAGCGGGGCGTGTATGCCAAAGACGGCAAGCTTTAGTATAATCAAGACAAGAACATTTGGCAGGACGACTTTAAGTTACTATCTTTACACAAAGGAATGAATATGGCAGATGAAACCAAAGAGCAACCCAAGAAGAATAAAGCCCTTTTGTTTGTGATCGTGGGTACGATCGTGGTGATGATCGTCCTGATCGGGGTGATCGCCATTTTATTGTTGAATAAGAATGGTGAAAAGGATGGCGCAAAAGGGGGAGTTGTGAACGACAAGATGCGCCAAATTAGAGAAAGTTCTCGGTTAAACGACAACAGCGGGCAGTCTGATTTGATGGTGCGCTCTTCAGATTATCTCTCACTAGGGCCACTCTATCCCCTAGACTCTCCCTTTGTGGTGAACCTCATCACACAAAACGGACGGCGTTACTTAAAAACAAGCATCACTTTAGAACTGAGCGACCCTAAATTGTTAGAAGAAGTGAAGGTAAAAGAAACGGCGATCAAAGACACCATCATCGAAATCTTGTCTTCTAAATCCATTGAAGAAATCAGCACCCTAAAGGGTAAAAATAAGCTCAAAGAAGAGATCCGCAACAACATCAATAGCTTTTTGATCGATGGCTATGTGAAGAACATTTTCTTCACAGACTTTGTGATCCAATGATTGGACTTGACATTGTCGCTATTGAACGCGTAGCGTGCAGTGTCCGCCGCTATCAAGACCGCTTTTTAAACCGCTTTTTATCCCCGCAAGAACAAGAACTTTTTCTTAAACCCGTCAGCATTGCTGGGGCGTGGGCGGCTAAGGAGGCGTGCGCCAAGGCTTTAGGCGTGGGTATTGGATCACAGCTTAGTTTTTTAGACATAGAGCTTTCTAAAAGCCCTTTGGGCGCGCCCATGATCACTCTAAGTCCGACTAAACTTGCCGCCTTCAATGTCCAAAGTTTGCATTTAAGCATCACACACGATGGCGGGTTCGCTGCTGCGGTAGTGTTCATAGAGTTTTACACTTAAATATCCTTTTTTCAACTGTGTTTTTTATCTGTGCGCCAAAAGCCCATGGTATAAATACATTTTAATAGTAGTAGTAGGGCATGTGAATTTGTGCCTAAAGCCCTACTAACCTCGCCATGTAGGGGTTTTCTAGCTCGGGAAAAAAACCGCTTTCATTCACATGGCGGCACAAAAAAATGAAAAATAAAGATAACTCTCTCCATAAAAAAGAGATTTTTACACCTTTTAGACACATTTTTACATGGTTTATTCACATGGACACTAAACATGTGCCTAAAATATTCACATGCATGTGATGAAAGCTTTTTCACCAGCAAGAAAACCCCGTGTACATGGGTATTTATGTGGATGGGACATATGTGCCTGACATGTGCCTGACATGTGAATTAAGCATGGATGGAGGGGTTTAGTTATGTGTTACGGGTTGGGTTTAAGCACTTCAACCACAATAGAGCAAGGGGTGAAGAGATGAATAAAGCTTTAAATTGGTGGAGCAGAGTGCGAAGTGTGGGCGAAGTCCACTAAATATTAAAAATTTAGCCAATAAAGTGGGGACATAAGACTCCAATAGAAGCTGACTTGAAGCTGCGATCCCAACTAAAGTTAGAATCCCCTAGCTTTAGGTATGGAGAGTGTGTCAAATATTAAATCTCAAGGTACCATGGTCTTCGTACTAGTTAAAGATCGATGGTGGTGGATCGTAGGCAACTCTCTATATTTTAAACCACGCCTAAAAACCATCGCTTTTTAAAAACTGAGCATATATGAGCATATAGTTGATAAAGGCAGCAATGCCATGTCTAAAAGTCGGCGAATCATCAACCTTAACTCTCAAGACCAGGGTCATAAATGGTAGTTTCCGCACATTGCTTGCTTTCGCCCATGTACCAAAGAACTTTGTCTGACCATCACAAATAGTCCAAAAGAATGCCCCTCACCATTATTGTAGAAGTTATAAAGAAAGTCCATCACACCCGCATAAAAAAGGTTGGAAGTGGGCTGGTCTTTGATGGCAAAAGTTGTTGTATTGCACGGCTAGAGCAAGAATTCCCGGTCTTGTGAATTGGTCTGTCACACACTGTTTAAAAGCCGCTGAACCATATAAATACTCAAAACCACCCCTATGAACACCCCACTCTTTTTTACATTTAAGGGGAGCCCAAAGAAAATTCCCAATACACATAACAAAAGTATAGGGACATAGTTGCGCCAAACCACCATATCCACTCCTTGCATTCTTTTCCAGGCTCTGCATGCACTGAGTGCTTTTTTAAATACTTTAAAACACAAAAGAATCTCCACCTTTTTAAACCCCCACACTAAAAATGCCACACGCTTTCTAAACACGCCACAGACTTGCCCATAGCCACGCTTTATTTGCCATCACTATTTGCCATCACCATGTAAAAAAATATCCGTTAGTGGAGTGCCTTATCACTAAAATAAATCTTAAACGGATGGCAAACCTATTGCAATTTGCTATTTTAAATCTTATGATTGTGTAGTGGTGGGAGTTCCCTTCTACTTTACTTTAGTCATTTGTGATGCTAGCGTGGCTGGTCTGTGTGGATTAGTAGGTGGAGCATGTCAGGAGTGGTTTAGCAACAACACCCTAAAAAATAGTTCTATAATGCAAGCACATAAAAACACAAGAACATCTTAATAATATCAAAAAGATTTTATAACTATGCGCTTCTCCGAGATATAAACAGAATTTATAAAACAAGGTGTCTTGAGTTTAGATCTCATTAAACCCCTTTTAAACAAGCTCTGCCTACAATAGCCGCGCTTCTTTAGCCAGGTGGGCTAACACGCTTAAGACTTCTAGCGTATCCTTAAATCTTAGGGTTTTTCGTGCGTATTTTCACACAAAGATGGGCATTTGTGCCCTGTGTTTGGACTTTGTCTGTAGCTTCTGTATTCTATTTTGGGGTGCTTGGCACTTACTGGGCAGTTACGGGGGAATTTACCCGCTGGAGTGGGGCTCTTTTGGGCTGGCTGGGCGTGGATACAGATCGCTTAGGCTATTTTAAAATCATCGGGCTCAAGGGCAGCATTTTAGAGCGCATCGATGGGGTGATGATTCTTGGCATGTTTTGTGGCATGCTAGGTGCAGCCACTCTAGCAAGGCGTATGGTTTTAAAACTGCCCACAAGGGCACAGATGGGGCGCGCACTCTTGGGCGGGCTCTTGAGCGGGATGGGCGCGCGTTTGGGGCTTGGGTGTAATTTGGCAAGTTTTTTAACGGGCATCCCACAATTTAGCCTGCATGCGTGGTTTTTTACCCTAGCGACCCTGCTTGGCATGTGGCTTGCCTTCAAATACTTGGACTCAAGTTGCTCTAAGAGTGTGGCTAAAGCAGCCCCCGCACGCTTAAACGCCCTGTTAGCGTTTGTGGCTGTGGGGGGCTTTGGGGTGTTGGCATGGCATTTACACGGCAAACTTTTTTACGCCCTTTGTTTTGGGTCGTTCTTTGGTTTTGTCATTTCAAAAGGGCAAATTTGTTTCACCAGTGCTTTTAGATATTTGTTCGTGCAAAGGCAGAGCGCGCAGGCACGCGCCCTTGTGGGGGCGATGGCGGCAGGGAGCGTGGGTGTGTTTGTGTGCTTGCAGTTAGGACACCCTGCCAAGACCTTATGGGCGAGCCCGGGCATCGCTTTAGGGGGACTCTTCTTTGGGGTGGGGATTGTGCTGGCGGGGGGGTGTGAGTGTGGCTGGATGTACCGCTCAACTCAGGGGGATTTGGGGGCGTGGGCTATTGGCGTGGGCAACATTGCGGGGGCAGGGTTAGTGGCTCTTAGCTGGGATTTTTACGCCCCCCTTTGGACCGATTTTTCTAAAGTCAATCTTTTAAGCCTGCCCGGGGGGCTGTTTTTACAAGCCTTGTTGCTTGCCGGGCTGTGGGCTCTGGTGTGCTGCATAGGGCAAAAACCTCTTAAATGCTAGTTCTAGGGCTTTTGGGGTTCTGCGCTATTGTGTGGGGGCTGTGGGTTAAATCCATTTTGCGGATGAAAGCCCCCTTGTGGGTACTGGCTTTGCGGGTTAAAGCCCTGCGCTTGGGGACCAAAGCCCATAGGGTTAAAGCCCCATTGGGGGTTTTGTTGAAAATTGGTCTGCTCTTGCGCTGCAGCCTCTTCGCCTAAAAGGGCAATGAGCACCTCACGGATGCCCTCAAAATTTTCGATAGGATTAGGGAAGGCAAGGTTAAAAGTTTTCTCTTGTCCCTCTTTGCTGTAGGCAATTTGTAGCCCCGAAAAATCCAAGTCCTTAACGCAAATGTCCGTAGCCTCTGGCACTTGGGCGTATTTCTCAAACAACTTCACTACATTGTTGTGCTGTTTGCTGTTCAACACATTTAAGGCATGTTGCTTATCCATCGTAAGCTCCTTTGTGAGATTTTCAAAAACGCTTGGTTGTAATCGAATAAAACTTAATTATATTTTAAATCGTATTTAAGTTGATAGTCATCATAATATAGAGAATAAGCATTATAAAAGTTGATAGTTATACTATAAACTTTATTGCGTGTGTTAAGTGGAAAATTTCGTTGCAATGGGTTTATTGGGGTTGTATATCCGTATTCAACCCCCCACATCTTAGCCAAGTCTTAAACAGCGTTTGGCATAATAGGGCTTTAAAAACTTTTAAGTATTTTTATGCGTTTACAGATCGCCATCATTTCTTTAAAAAATAGCGTCAGGCGGGCGTATTGTGAGAGTTTACCCCCCATTGAAGGGCTGAATTTAAAGTGGTTCTCTTAATGCGGTCTGCACAGTCCCTACTTTGCCACCAATTTAGGTTACTCTAGCCTCATCCAACACCCCTACAATCTCAAGGAGCTTTACAAAAGTGCATGGTCTGCAACCCCCGATAGAAGCGAGTTATTGCACGGGTCGCTGAATTGCTATGCCAGCCACTGTTTACTATGGTTGGAATGCATTAAAGCCAATCGATCGATGGTGATTTTAGAAGACGATGCTTGCCTAGAGCCCCGTTTTTCTCAAAGTGTGCTTGATTGCTTGAATGGTCCCTTTGACTTCGTGCGCTTGTGGGCGTTGTTTGGAGAGAAACGGCCACAATATTCAGAGATTGGTGCACATGAAGGTAGAAAACTTGTTATGCCTACAAAGTACGAACATCTTTTATTGATGCATTTCTACCTAACACTCTTTGTGCCCATCTGTTCAGTTGCCTACTACATCACCCCCAAGGCCGCTAAAGCCTTTGTGAGCGCTAGTTTATACTTTAACCAGCCTGTAGACATCATTGTCAACCAAACTTATCTACACCACATCCCCGCCCTCACCTACATCCCCATAAGTGTGTCCTTGCACCCCAATTCTGCCAACTCCAATGTTGTTACAGAGCCTAACACCCCCGCGCAACTTAAAAGATACCCCCTCAAAGACCGCCTCCTTGCTAAGATCCGCAGAGAGCGCACCTTTGCCCACTTTGCGAAACTCTATGCGCATTTGGTGTAACGCTTCACTTTAAGGGGTGTGAAATTACCCCAAGAAAAGGGCGCATTTTAAAGCGCGTGTGCTATAATTTAGCAAAAAGGCTTTTTATGTTGCGCTTTGCCCCCTCCCCCACAGGCAGCATGCACATCGGCAACTTGCGTGTGGCTTTGCTGAATTTTATTGTGGCTAAACGGCTTAAACTCCCCCTCATGTTACGCATTGAAGACACCGACACCCAGCGCAACATTGAGGGCAAAGATCAAGAGATTTTTAGGATTTTAGAGCAGGTGGGCGTAACCTGGGATCAGCTCGTCTATCAAAGCAGCAATTTTGGCATCCATTTAGACTACGCTAAGAGGCTCTTAGACAAGGGCGAGGCGTTTTATTGCCACTGCACGCCAGAGTTTTTAGAAGCTAAAAAACAAGAAGCCCTGCAGGCTAAAAAACCCTTCCGCTATGACGACTCGTGGGCGCTTTTAGAAAAGGAGAGCAACCCTAACCCCGTGGTGCGCTTAAAGGGGAGCGTAAAGGACATGGCGTTTAAAGACTTAGTGAAGGGCACTATCCACTTTAAGGCGGGCGAGCTAGACAGCTTTGTCATTGTGCGCTCGAATCAAGTCCCCACCTATAACTTCGCCTGTGCGGTGGATGACTTCAACTACAAAATCACCCACATCATCCGCGGCGAAGACCATGTCAGCAACACGCCTAAACAAATTCTCATCAAGCAGGCCCTAAGCCGTGTGCTAGACATCCCTGAAATCCCCACGATTTACGCCCACTTGCCCATCATCTTAAACGAAGATGATGGTAAGAAAATGAGCAAACGCTTTGAGGCCTCCAGCGTGCAATGGCTCTTAAAACAAGGCTTTTTACCCTCCAGCATCGCCAACTACCTCACCTCCATGGGCTATAAGGCCCCTAAAGAGATTTTCACCCTAAGCGAGGCTTTGGAGTGGTTTGAACTTGAAAAAGTCAGTGCGTCCAGCGCGCATTTTAGCCTGTCTTACTTGCGCCATTTAAACCACAAACATTTAAAAGCATTGGATTTAGCAAAGTTAGCCGAGGCTTTAGGTATTGAGCCGGCTAAAGCTCCCCTAGCCCAGCTTTTCTTAGAAGAGTGCAGCACCCTAAACGAGCTCAAGGACAAGTTAGATACCATGTTTAGCCCTAAAGACATCGCTAAAGACTATGAAGGGCAAAACTTCTATGAGAAATGCCATACCCTCTACACGGCCCTAAAGGGCATGGGGGCGGTGGCAGACTTCAACGCCTTTAAGCAAGAAGCCATGCAAAAAAGCCAGCTAAAAGGCAAGGACTTTTTCAAGTCTTTAAGGATTTTACTCACAGGCCAAGCGCATGGCATAGAGCTCGCCCTGCTTTACCCCCACCTTGCCCCCTTTTTAAAGCAGATTTTGGTGTTAAAGACAGAACATGGTTGTTAGCACCCTTTTAAGTGCCCTTGCCACCATCTTGCATAGCCTCATCAACATTTATATTTGGATCATCATCATCGCCTCCCTTTTAAGCTTTGTGCGCCCCGACCCTAGCAACTCCATCGTGCAAATCCTCTACCGCCTCACCGAACCCGCCTTAAGCAAGGCCAAACAACTCGCCCCCTTTTTGGTGTTTAACGGCATCGATTTATCGCCCCTAGCGGTGATTTTGGTGTTGAAATTCTTTGATTTGAGCGTTGTGCAGCTCATGTTTAACTACGCACAAGGCTGATTTTGTTGCGGGCGTTTTGGTTATTGGTTTTTTGTGCTTGTTTAAACGCCCAGCACATCAGCCTAGCCTACCTGCAAAGTAAGCCCAAGGGCACGCCTAGAGACTTTTTCATTTGGCTTTATTTGCAAGAGCCCAGCACCACAGCCGAGCAGGCCAAAGCCGCCTACCAGCTCATCGCTCATAAAAGCCAAAAACTCATAGAATTGGCCAAGCAAAAGGGGGCTTTAAATCTCATCCCTCACCCCTGCCAGGGCCTGCCCCTAGAAGTCTTAAAAAATAAAGACAGCAACTGCATCGCCATTGCCCTAAGCTATGAACGCATTTTTACGCAGGCCATAGAGCCCAAGAGCACCCCTCTTTTACGCGCCCTGCAGGCAAAGCTTGCCGACCACCCCAAACTTTATAAAGCTCTGCAGGTGGTGCTGCACCCCACAGATCAGGCGGCCTTTTTGCAGGCGGGGGCGGGGGTGATCGCCTCCCTTTACAACGCCCTAAGCTATGAGCAAAGGCTCGACTTCTTCAACCGCCCCTTTGATCCAGAAGTCCTCTCCAAACTCGCCAATGAGAACAACCCCGCCTTCAACGACATTTTAAGACGTGTCATTTTAGATAGCCACTTTAGTGTGTTTAAAAAAGCCTTAAGCCACGCCAGCGTCACCAACTCCGACTCTAAGACCTTTTTTCTTTTGGGCATCAACGCCCTACTGCACCACGAAGAAATCCCCGCTTTCACTTACTTTGACCGCACCCAAAAGCAGGCCACCAAAGCCTTCATGCGCGACAAGGCGGTGTTTTGGAAGTATCTATTAAGCCGTGAAAACGACTATTTAGACATCCTAAGCCAAAGCACCAACCCCGATCTCTTTAGCCTGTACGCTAATTTCAAGCGCAAGAGTCTGCCCAAGTATAGGATTATAACCTCTTTGGGTTTTTTAAGCCACAGACCCCCCAAATTTGACATTAAAGACCCCTTTGCATGGCAAACCCTGAAAGAAAAAATCCTAGCTATTGATAACCAGCGCGCCTTTTTAAAAGCCCTAAAGCCCCTACGCACCGAGCAGAGCATGCCACATTTGGCCTACTTTTTAGGGCGTTATTACAACGATGATAGACATTATTTTTTGACCCCTTATGCACGCAAAACCCACTTCAAAAGCCTTGAGGAAAAGGCGATGGCTTACGCCATTGCCAGGCAAGAGAGTTTATTGCTCCCCGCTTTGGTTTCGCCCTCTTACGCTTTGGGGCTGATGCAAATCATGCCCTTTAATGTTGCCCCCTTTGCTAGGGCTTTGGGGCTAAGCAAGGTGCAGCTGACAGACATGTTCAACCCCAATCTGTCTTTAGCCTTTGGCAATTACTATTTAAACCACTTGAAAGAAGAGTTTAAAAACCCCCTATTTGTGGCCTACTGCTACAACGCTGGGCCCAACTTCTTTAGAAAACTTTTAAAAGAGAGGCATTTTTTTAACAAGGGTAAATTTGAGCCGTGGCTGAGCATGGAGCTCATCCCCTATGAAGAAACCCGCCTTTATGGGCAAAAAGTCTTGGCTAATTACATCATCTACCACAGCATTTTTAAACATCACAGCAAGAAAATCAACTTCGACTTGCAGGGCTTTTTCAACATGATTTTAAAGGATTTCCATGATCAATAAATGCCTTTTTCCGGCCGCGGGCTATGGCACGCGCTTTTTACCCGCCACCAAGGCGATGCCTAAAGAAATGTTGCCCATTGTGAATAAACCGCTCATCCAATACGGCGTGGAGGAGGCGATGGAGGCGGGCTGCACGAGCATGGCGATTGTGACGGGGCGGGGCAAGCGCGCCATTGAAGATCACTTTGACATCAGCTATGAACTTGAGCACCAAATTAATGGCACACACAAAGAACAGCAATTAGAGGGCATCCGCGCTCTAATGCAAACCTGCAGTTTCTCCTACACCAGGCAACACGAAATGAAGGGTTTGGGGCACGCCATCTACACGGCCCAAACCCTGATTGGCAACGAGCCCTTTTGTGTGATCTTGGCAGACGACCTTTGTATCAACACGCAGGGCAAGGGGGTGTTGGCCCAGATGGTGGAGTTATACCATAAATACCGCTGCTGCATTGTAGCGATTGAAGAGGTGGCACTAGAAGAGGTGCATAAATACGGCGTGATCTTGGGCCAAGAGATAGCAAGCGGGGTGTATCAAGTGCAAAACATGATCGAAAAGCCCAAGGCCGAGGAAGCCCCGAGCAACTTAGCCGTGATCGGGCGCTATATCTTAACCCCGGACATTTTTGAGGTCTTGAAACACACCCCCCCGGGCAAGAACAATGAAATCCAAATCACGGATGCACTCTTGCAACAAGCTCAGGATAAATTAGTCCTCGCCTATAAGTTTCAAGGCAAGCGCTACGACTGCGGGAGTGTGGAGGGTTTCATCCAAGCCACGAACGATTTTTATGAGTTGCAGTGCTAGCGATGTATGATCTGTGGTTTTACGGCATTTACTGGGTGGCGGGTTTTCTTTTTGCCTTCCCCGTACTCTTGGTTGGCTACACCTACACCTATCTAAAGCCACCACCCCCACCCCCCAATATCCCCCCTTTAAGGGACTTGGTGATCCGACTTGAGAAGGTGGATAAAGAAAAAAATCAAGAGGCGTATCACGAACTTTTCCAAGACTTCAACACTCATTACACCAACTTGCCCAAGCACATCAAAGAGGGCGATTGGCTCAATGCCATTAAAAACTTTGCCGAGTCCGATTTGTTAGACATCGACTCGACCGTGAAATTTGGGCAAGACTTGGAGGATGCCAACCCTAAACTCAAAAAAGCGATCTCCAACACCGTGGGGCTTGCACTCAAACACAAGAAGAAGGATTGATGTGGACTACTTAGAAATCAAGGGGCAGCAGATGCTAAGAGGGCAGGTGCAAATCTCGGGGGCAAAAAACGCCGCTCTGCCCATTTTAGCCAGCACACTTTTAGCCAAAAATCCCGTGTGCTTAGACAATGTACCCCATGTTGCCGATGTGCGCGCCTTAGTGGAGCTGCTCGAGCATTTAGGCAGCAGTGCCAAGTGGCACACACCAAATCACCTTGAAATCAGCACCAACCCCATGTATTGCACGAAAATGAGTTGCACCGCGCCCTATGAGATCGTGCGTAAAATGCGCGCGTCCATCTTGGTTTTAGGTCCACTTTTAGGGCGCTTTGGCAAATGTCAGGTGAGTTTGCCCGGGGGGTGCGCGATCGGGGCTAGACCCGTGGATTTGCACTTAAGCGCATTAGAGAAAATGGGCGCAGAAATTGCCATCGACAAGGGCTATATCGTGGCTAAAGCCAAGGGAGGTTTGAAGGGCTGCGATCTCATCTTTGACAAGATCACGGTTACGGGCACCGAAAATATTTTAATGGCCGCGAGCATGGCCAAGGGGCAAACGCGCATCATCAATGCCGCCAAAGAGCCCGAAGTGGTGCAGCTGTGCGCCTTCTTGCAAGCGGGGGGTGTTAAGATTAGCGGGGTGGGCAGCGGGGAGCTCCTGGTGCAGGGTGCAGATCGGGAGGCTTTAAACTTTCAAGACATAGACATCATCCCCGATCGCATCGAGTGCGGGACTTATCTATGCGCCGCGGCGATCACCAACTCCCCCCTAACACTCACCCATGCCAACGGCCACCATTTAGAAGCTGTGCTGGCAAAATTAAATGAAATCGGTTTTTCTGTGGACATCACAGAAGACACCCCAAATGCCCACACCCTCACCATCCACCCCGCTACACATAAAAGAGCCTTTGGCCTCACCACTACAGAATACCCGGGCTTTCCCACCGATTTGCAGGCGCAGTTTATGGCGTTAGCCACGCAGTGCGAGGGCTCTAGCCTCATTGAAGAGCGCTTGTTTGAAAACCGCTTCATGCATGTGGGCGAGCTGCAACGCATGGGGGCACAAATCAGCCTTAAGGGGGCGATGGCGCAGATTCAAGGCGTGAGTGAACTCATCGGGGCGGATGTGATGGCGACCGATTTACGGGCTTCTTCGGCACTGGTGCTGGCTGCTTTAGTGGCTAAGGGCAAGAGCCGGGTGCACCGCATTTACCACTTAGATCGGGGTTATGAAACCCTAGAGAATAAAATGAGTGCCCTGGGCGCGCATATGAAACGCCTGCACGAAAAGCCCTAGTGGATTTAGGAGAGCTTGGGGATTGCTAGGTTTGTGGTGTTGGCTTTAGGTTTAAATAGGTTAAAGCTGCTTTGGCGGGGCAATGCGCTTTAAGGGGGTAGCCCTAGCGGGCAATGGCTTTGGCGTGGTTTTCACGGATGACATGCACCACGATCTCGCCGGGATATTGCAAGTTGGCCTGGATTTCTTTAGCGATGTCGCGCGCAAGCAAGGGGACTTTGGCATCACTCACTTGTTGCGGGCACACAATCACGCGCACCTCACGCCCTGCATCCATCGCAAAGACCTTTTCCACTCCATTTTGTTGGCTGGCGATACGCTCCAAATCGTGCATGCGGCTTAAGAAGTTTTCATTTTCCTTGCGGCGCGCCCCGGGGCGCGCCGCAGAAAGCGCGTCTGCAGCGCACACAGCGGCGCACTCCACGCTCTTGATCTCTTGGCGGTCGTGGTGGGCGTAAATAGCATTGATCACTACAGGGTGCTCGTGGTGGCGTGTGCACACCTCAACCCCTAGGTCTACATGATCACCCCCGTGTTCTTGGGTTAAAGCCTTGCCGATATCGTGCAAAATCCCTGCCCGGCGGGCGAGTTTGGAGTCGCCCCCAAGTTGTTCGGCGATCATGCCCGCTAAAATCGCCACTTCTATAGAGTGGGTGAGCGCGTTTTGTCCATAGCTGGTGCGGTATTTCATGCGTCCTAAGAGCCGTTTTAGCTCTTCATCCATGGAGTCTAATTGCAGGTCTAGAATAACCTCTTCGGCTTCTTTTAAAATACTCTCCTCCATGTTTGCCTCCACCCTTTGGTACACGGTTTCAATGCGTGAGGGCTGGATGCGCCCATCTTGGATCAAGAGCTCTAAAGTTTGCGTGGCGATTTGTCGCCGATACAAATTAAAGCAGCTTAAGGTGATGGTCTTGGTTTCCTCATCGATCATCAACTCCACTCCACTGATGCGCTTGAAGGTGTCGATGTTTTTGCCCTCCTTGCCGATGATGCGCCCGATGAACTCGGCATTGGGCAGGGCAACCACGCTGGTTAAATTCTCCATTGCAAAGTTGCTGGCAAAGCGCGAGGTCGCTTCGGCTAGGATGAAATGTGCGCGCTCTTTGGCTTCCTTCTTGGCTTGGCGCTCATAGCGGCGCACCAAGGCCGCCTTTTGTAAAATCAATTCTTCTTCAAGCAGGCGCAAGAGCAGGGTTTGGGCTTCCTCCTTGGTGTAGCCCGAGCACTCCATTAAGGTTTGCATGGCTTGCTCTTTGAGCTCTTGGTATTCTTGATAGAGTTTGTCTTGGGCGTGTTTACCCTGTTCCAACTCGCTTCTTAGCATGTCTAGTTCGATCTTATGCTGTTCGAGTTGTTTATGCTTGTGGTGCCAATGCTGCTGTTGTTGTTTTTCTCTATTTTTGAGCTCGTCTAGCTTGTGTTGGTAGGCGGCTTCTTGGGTTTGTTGGTGCTCGTTGTGTTCTTGTTGCAGTTGCAAGGCTAGGGTTTTGGACTCCTCTTCCTTGCTCTTGTAAAACACTTGGGCTTGGTAAAGGAGCATGTCGGCCTTGGCCTTGGCGTTGTCGATGAGGTTTTGGCTGGAGGTGGTGTAACTTCTTTTAGTGAAGTAAAACACGCCGATGCCGGTGAATAAGCAAGGGAGCAAAATGCTTAAAGCTTCTGCCATTTGTTGTCCTTTGGTGTATGAAATCGTTGTTTGGCTCTAGGCAAATATGGGCACTGATGTCGTGCGGCGCGCCTAGAGTGTGAGCGGATTTTAAAAGTTGGCGGGCGGTAAAAATCGTGAAAGGCTTTTTGGGCAAGGTTGCAAAGAGGCGATCGTAAGCCCCAAGCCCAAAGCCCACCCGCCTAAAGCCACAATCCACCCCCAAAATGGGGACTATGGCTAGGTCTAGGGGTGCTTTGAAAAAGCTCGGTCTAGGTTGCTTGATGTGTTTAAGGGTACTTAAAGGCAAGCGATAGGGTGCATAGGTGCAACAAGGCGGGTGCATTAGGGGGGCAAATAGGCGCATTTTATGTCTTCTAGCCCAATTGATGAAGGGGCGGATATCCACTTCGTGGACTAGGGGGTAATAGATCAGGACCTTCAAACCCATTTTGGGGCGCACCCATCTTTGCAACAGGGTGGTCAGCTTATGGTCTTTGATGTCAAAGCCCCGCTTGGCATATAAAATGCGCTTGCAAGCGGTGCGGAATGCGTCTTTTGTATCCTCGTTTAGTGTCCTGATGTTTTGCCTTTAGAGAGTGCTAAAAACCAATGGGTCAAACTCAAACAACAAACTTTAAACCTGTATTATTAGAACATTTAACTTAGGGCTGGATTAATAGGGGGGGGGGGGGGGGGGAGATTTGGCAAATTTAGGGGGTTTTAACCATGTGTTTTATATAATCTCAGCTTTATTTAGGAGTTAAAATGAAAGAACCGATGAGTGCCTATGGCTATGAAAAGATTTGTGCCGAATTGAAAAAACTTAAAGAAGTGGAAAGGCCACAGATCGTTAAAGAAATCGATCGGGCAAGAGAGCATGGAGATTTAAAAGAGAATGCCGAATACCATGCTGCCAAAGAAAAACAAACTTTTATAGAAGCAAGGATCAATGACCTGAGTCGCATTTTAGCCAACGCACAAGTGATCGACCCCTCCACTTTGAGCCACCAAAAGGTCAGTTTTGGCAGCACGGTGAAAGTCCTAAACCTAGACAACGACAAAGAGTTTTGTTACACCATTGTAGGGAGCATGGAGAGCGACCCCACAAGAGGGCTCATCTCCTTTGGCTCGCCCATTGCCAAAAGTTTAATGGGTAAAAGCAAGGGCGATGAGGTTACGGTGGTGTTGCCCTCTGGCGAGAGTGAATTTGAGATTTTAGACATTTACTACAAAGACATCGACTATGTGCAAAGTTAAGTTACAAAAGCTCCACCCACAGGCCAAGCTGCCCGCCTACCAAAGCGCGGGGGCGAGTGGGTTTGATTTATGCGCCCTAGAAAGCCTTAAGATCACTCCTAAGAGCGTGGGCTTGGTAAGGACCGGGATCGCCCTTGAGCTAGAACCTGGCTATGAAGTACAGGTGCGCTCCCGTTCAGGACTGGCGTTAAAACACCAAATTATGGTTTTAAATTCCCCGGGCACGATCGATAGCGACTATCGGGGGGAGTTGCAGGTGATTTTAATGAATTTGGGTGACAGCCCCTTTTGCATACAAGCGGGCGATCGGATCGCCCAGGGGGTGTTGTGCCGTGTGTTTCAAGCGGATTTTGCTCTAGCTACTGAGCTAGAGAGCACCCAAAGGGGGACAAAGGGCTTTGGGAGCAGTGGGGTTTAATGGAAATTAAAGAGAATTTAACACAAGTCAAAGAAGAGTTTAAAAGCGATGAAAAGCTTTTAGAGAGTGCCTTTCGGCTAGAGAAGCTTTACAACAGATATAAATATGTGCTGTGGGCATTGGTGGTCTTGGCATTGGCGTGGTGGGGCTACACAAAGTTCCAGCAAACCCAAAAGGATAAAAGGACGCAAGAGATCACCGCCCTTTACAACGAAGTGCTGGCTAACCCCAACAACACTGCCCCTCTAGACAAGTTGCAAGAGCAGGCCCCAGAGCTTGCCGAGCTTTACAGCTATGCACAGGCACTCAAAAACAAGGACACCAAAACTCTAAGTAGCCTAAGCCACGCCAAAAACCCCATTGTGAAGGCCCTAGCAAGCTACTACACTGCCTCTTACAACCGCGATTTAAAAGCCCTAAAAGCCTTAGACCTGCCCGCTTTACAGGATTTTATCCGCTTGCAACAAGCCTATTTATTGCACAGCGACCCCAAAGCGGCTAAAGAAATGAAGGCACTCATCACCACCATCCCCCCCACTTCGGGCATTTACCCCATCGCCTCTTTGCTTAGGCACTACCCTGCCACCGGTACCCAAAAGGTGGCGCAATGAAGCATGCGTGGCTCTTGGGGTTGGCATTCTTGGCTCTCTTTAGCTTTGGCTGTGGCGATCGCAAGAATTTTAAACCACCTAAATCTAAGATTGCACGAGAAGCCCTCTTCCACGAACAACTCAAAGCCCCCATCATTTTCACCAACCGCTATGGGGCGATCTTAGCCAATGGCGGGGTGTTAGACAGACAGGGGCTCACACAACTAAGAATTGAGAAAAAGGAGGATAAAGAAACCTCCTTTTTGAACCGGAGTCAAGATTACTACATTTTGGCACACGATTGTTGGCGCGCCCACAAACGCAACGGTCCTAAGATTAAGCACAAGAAACACGCCACACTCACAGATAAACAGGCCGAAGAGGCGATCATCGAGAACATTGAAGAGACCGATCAAAATGTCCAGTTGCACGACCACTGCCACCAACTAGAGCTCATCAGTACCCTAAGTGCCAAGCCCTCGATCACCATCCCCCTAGACACCTACCCCTTAAGTGCGAGCATTAAGGGCAATAAATTAGCGGTGGTGATGGCGGACAATTCGGCAAATATCTACGACATCAAGACCAAAAAATTGCTCTTCAATGAAAAGGGTTCGTCTAGCTCGGCGATCAACTCCTTAGTCGCTGCCCCCGTGTTCTTGGACACGGTGGTGGTCTTTCCCATGCTCGATGGGCGGCTCTTGGTCGTGGATTTTGTATCTAAAGAGCCTAAAGTCGTGCGCAACATCGTGCTCAATAGCGAGAAGTTTTTCAACAATGTGATTTACTTAAAAGTGGATGATGAAAACATGTTCGCGGCCACGGGCAAAAGGCTGGTGTCAGTGATCTCAGGCCAAGAATTTAACTTTGATGCAGAGATTGTGGATGTGCTTTACAAGCACCACCGCTTGTATGTGCTGACTTTAGATGGGCGGATTTTAGAGATGGATCAAACCCTGAACGATCAGAGCATGGGTGTGGTGAAGTTGCCCTTTGCGATGTTGACCACAATCGTGGTGACGGACAAAAAGCTCTATACCCTAGAAAAACGGGGCTATTTGGTGGAAGTGGATTTGGAGCATTTTGATGACTATAAAGTCTATCCGCTCAAAAAAGCCTCTAAAAGTTTCATGGGTAACTTAGATCGGCCCAGCTTCTACACCGATGACAAGATTTACTACGACCGCTACTTTTTTGACCTAAGCCACAACCACCCATGACCCTCTGCGACATTGGCAACACCCATTTACATTTTTACCAAGAGGGGCGTGTGTGGGCGTGCGCACCCCAAAATCTAGCCACCCACCAAGAAGCCCTGCAGGGTGAAGTCTTTTATATCAGCGTGAATCCTCATGCCACTAACGCCCTTTTAGAGCTGTGCCCCAGTGCCACCAACTTGGCCCCCAAAATGCAACTACAAAGTAAATATGAAGGCTTGGGGGTAGATAGGGTGGCGGCGTGTTTGGGGCTTCTTGGCAAAAGCGGGGTGGTGGTGGATGCGGGCAGCGCGATCACTGTGGATATGATGGAAAATGGGGTGCATTTGGGGGGCGTGATTTTGCCCGGTTTTGAGGCTTACCGCCATGCCTTTAAACACATTTCGCCCGCCCTAGATGTGCCCTTGAATTTGCGTGTGAATGTAGAGGCGTTGCCTAACGCCACGACGGACGCTCTAGGCTATGGGGCCTTGCAAAGCGTGCTTTTGACCCTAAAGCACCTTGTGGGTGAGCGTAAGGTGTATTTCACGGGTGGGGATGGCAAGTTCTTAGCCAATTTCTTCAGCAATGGCATTTACGATGGGCTCTTGGTTTTTAATGGCATGCGCGCCACGCTTGGGGCTTGATGGATCTTATTTATCTTTTTCTCAACGCCTCGTTAATGGCTCTCTCTCACTGTGTGGGGATGTGCGGGGGGGTGGTGCTCGCCTACTGTCAAAATAAATTCGCCCCCCAAATGCCCCTAAAAGTCCAGCTAGCCGCGCACACGCTTTACAACCTAGGGCGACTGAGCATGTATGTGCTCGTGGGGCTATGCGCCTTTTTGGGCTTTCACGGGCTCTTAGCCCTGCTCTCTAAGTCTTTAAATTTACCTAGAATGCACCTACAGGGAGCGGTACTGGTGGGCGTGGGGGGCTTGATGCTTTTATTTGCCCTAGGCTTTGTGCTGCATTTCAAAAACCCCTTTAGCCTGAGTGGGGGCTGGTTTGCCAAGGGCTTTAAAAGCCTCTTTAGCACCCCTAGCCTGCCTAGCTTTTACGCCCTAGGGCTTTTAAATGGGCTCTTGCCCTGTGGGATGGTGTATTGGTTTGTGCTAAATGCCCTAGCGCGCCCGAATTTAACAAGCGCACTGGAGGTGATGGTGGTTTTGGGGCTAGCAACTTTTACACCCCTCTTTGTCTTTGGCGCGCTCTTTGGCAATTTCTTAAACTCCAAATGGCGCGCGTGGTTTCAAAAAGCCGCCTTTGTGCTGCTTTTAGGCTTTGCCGCCCACACCATTTATATGGGCGTAAAAATGTTAGGACATCTATGAAGGCTCTCTTTTTAGACAGGGATGGCGTGGTGAATGTCGATAAGGGCTATGTCTATTTGGTAAAAGATTTTGAGTTTATGCCCGGCATTTTCACGCTGCTAAGGGGGGCTAAAGAGCGGGGGTATTTGCTCTTGCTGGTGACTAACCAATCGGGCATAGGGCGCGGCTATTACAGCCTCAAGGACTTTGAAGCCTTAAACGCCTACATGCAAGCCAAATTACAAGAAAATCTAGGTTTTGGACTAGATAAAATTTACTTTTGCCCCCACGCCCCTAACCAAAATTGCGCTTGTAGAAAACCCAAAGTGGGCATGTTAGAGCAAGCCCTGCAAGATTATCCCCTTGATTTAGCCCAAAGCGTGCTGGTGGGCGATAAAATGAGTGACATAGAATTTGGGCTCAAGGGGGGGATTGGCATCAATTTACTTTTTTCTTTACAAGAGCCGCAAGCTCAAGGGCGCATTGCTCGCCTAGAGCAGGTTTTAGATTTTTTAACCCCACAGAAAGGACATTTTTGTACATCCCCAACACCCTAGAGAATAAAACCATTGTGATCACCGGCGGGGCGGGCTTTATCGGCAGCAATTTGGCGATGTATTTTCAAACCCACCACCCCAAGGCGCGGGTGATTGTGATCGATAAGTTTAGAGAGCAAACCCCCCCCACCACGAGTTTAGGGCATTTTAAAAACCTCTTAGACTTTCATGGCGAAATCATCACCGCAGACATCACCAAAGATCTAGGCGTGTTGAAGAAACTGGACTTTGACTATTTGTTTCACCAAGCGGCGATCTCCGACACCACGAATTTAAATCAAGAGTTGGTGATGAAAACCAACCACCAAGCCTTCATCAAGCTTTTAAAAATCGCGATCAAAAAAGACGCGCGGGTCATTTACGCCTCTTCGGCCGGCGTTTATGGCAACACCCCCGCGCCTAATAAAGTCGGTTTCGGGCAAAAACCTGAAAATATCTATGGCTTTTCTAAACTTTGTATGGATAAAAGCGCACTAGACTTCGCCCATGAGAGTTTCATGCCCATTGTGGGCCTGCGCTATTTTAATGTCTATGGCCCGGGGGAGTTTTACAAGCACAAAACCGCGTCCATGGTTTTGCAACTGGGTTTGCAAGCCCTGCAGTATAAAGAAGTGAAACTCTTTGAATTTGGGGAGCAAAAACGCGACTTTGTGTATATCGAGGATGTGATCCAAGCTTGCGTGAAGGCGATGAGCGCGTCTGTCAGCGGAGTGTATAATGTGGGCTATGGCAAGAGCCACAGCTACAACGACATCGTGCGCCTGTTGCAAGAACATTTGGGCGACTTTAAAGTAACCTACATTAAAAACCCCTATGACTTCTTCCAAGAGCACACCTGTGCCGACATTGTCCCCACGCATGCCGACTTGGACTACGCCCCTAGCTACGACTTAGCAAAGGGGATTAAAACCTATCTTCCCACCATTAGAGAGCTCGCTAAGTGTTGAACGCCTTTTTAACCCCGCCTAAGAACCCTCCACATGTGTTGGTGGTGGGCGACATTATCATAGACCACTACATTTGGGGGCAAAGCGAGCGGCTTTCGCCTGAGGCCCCCGTTCAGGTGGTGGATGTCAAAGAAGAGAGCCGCCGTCTTGGGGGGGCGGGCAATGTGGCGGATAATTTAATCGCCCTGGGCGCGCGTGTGGATTTATGCGGCGTGGTGGGAGCAGACGGGGGGCAGGCGTGGCTGTTGGAAACTTTGCAAAGTTTGGGCGTGGGCTTTAGCGGGATTTTAGTCGATGCTAAACGCCCCACGAGCCAAAAATCGCGGGTGATGATTTCTAAGCAACAAGTTTTAAGGGTGGATCGCGAGCGCAAAGACCCCATTGACAAGAATTTATGCGTCGCCCTGCTGGAAAAAGCAAGTGCCCTCTTAGAAAAAGCCGATGTGCTGGTGTTGTCTGACTACCTTAAGGGTGTGCTCGATGCCAAACTATGCCAAGAATTGATCCAACGCGCCAAGGCACAGCATAAAATTATTTTATGCGACCCTAAGGGCAAAGACTACTCCAAATACACCTACGCCGATTTAATCACCCCCAATAAAAAAGAAGCCCAAATGGCAACGGGTGTAGAGATCAATGATGACGCTAGCCTCTTGCAAGCCTTAAGTTTCTTTAAAGACAAGGTGCAGATTAAAACCCCTTTAATCACGCTCAGCGAGCAGGGCATGGCGTTTTTGGATAAAGAGCTGCATAAAATCCCCACTATTGCCAAAGAGGTCTATGATGTGAGCGGAGCAGGCGACACGGTGATTGCGGCTTTGGCGTTTTGTTTGGGGCTGGGCTATCCCATTGAGCAGGCGTGTGCCTTTGCCAATGCGGCCGCGGCGGTGGTGGTGGCGAAGGTGGGCAGCGCGCGGGCAAGCTACGCTGAAGTGCTCAACTTTTTACAAAAGCACTACCACAAGGGGCAAAAGGTGCTCGACAGAACCACGCTTTGCGCCCTACTACAAGCCATGCACCCTCCTAAAATTATTTTTACTAATGGTTGCTTTGATTTATTGCACCGCGGGCATGTGGAGTATCTACAAAAGGCAAAAGCCTTAGGCGGGCTCTTGGTGGTGGGCTTAAATAGCGACTCTTCGGTGCGCCACTTAAAGGGCAAAAGCCGCCCCATTTGCAGCCAAGACGCTCGGGCGTTTGTGCTGGCAGGCCTAGAGTGTGTGGATTTTGTGGTGCTCTTTGAGGAGGACACGCCCCTAGAGCTCATCAAAGCTCTAAAGCCCCATGTGCTCGTCAAGGGGGCAGACTATGCGGGCAAAGAGATTGTGGGCAGTAGTTTGGTGCAAGAGGTGGTGTTGATCGACTTTGTTGAGGGTTACTCCACCACAAGCACCCTAGAGAAAATTCAAAACCGACATTGAGGAGAGCGCATGTACGAGTTGATCCAAACCGAGTTTTTAGAGCACAGCCAAGTTACACAGGACACTTTGGCGCATTTAGCCACAAGCTTAGCGCAAAGCGGGGATTTCTTGCTAGACACGCTTAAAAACGGGCATAAGATTTTGATTTGTGGCAATGGGGGCAGTGCCGCCGATGCCCAGCACTTTGCGGCAGAACTTACGGGGCGCTACAAACAAGAAAGGCAGGGGCTGCCTGCCATTGCGCTAAGCACGGACACCTCCGCCTTAACTGCCATCGCTAACGACTATGGCTATGAGCGGGTATTTGAGCGCCAAGTGGAGGCTTTGGGGCAAAAGGGGGATTGCTTGGTGGGCATTAGCACCAGTGGCCATTCACAAAATGTCTTGCTGGCCTTGCAACAGGCGCAAGAAATGGGCTTAAACACGCTGGGGCTTAGCGGACGGGGGGGTGGGGCGATGCGCGCGCTATGCACGCATAATTTAATCGTGCCAAGCACCAATACCCCCCGTATCCAAGAGATGCACATCCTCTTGATCCATTTGCTGTGCGATTATATCGAGCGAGGGTTTTGTAACAATTAAATCAAATGCGCTCTTTGTGACTCTCTTTAATGAGGGCGGACATGGACTTAGCCATGAGGGCAAAAAAGACAAAGAGCCCAAAGATAAAGAGCGCAAAAAACACCGCCACCACCAAGCCTAAATCGTTCAAGAGAAAGAAACACAACCCCCCACAGACAAGGGCAATGCCGACAAACAGCCCTGCAAAGAAGTCTAAGAGCGATGCAATGGTATCCTTTTTCATAGGGGCTAGTGGCTCTCATCCACTAAAACCGCCCCCGCCAAATAAACATAGGTTAAAATCATAAACACAAAGGCTTGTAAAATCCCCATGAAAAAGAGCACCATGAAAGGCGCAACGGGGATCGCCCAAGGCACGAGCAAGAGCATGATGAGCAAGAACATGTCATCGCCCTTGATGTTGCCAAAGAGACGGAAAGAGAGCGAGATGATGCGGGAGAAGTGGGAAATGATCTCCACGGGGAACATGATGGGCATGAGCCACTTCACGGGCCCTAAGAAGTGCTTGAAGTAGGCGACAACTCCTTGGTTGCGGATGCCCTCAAAGTGGTAGTAAACGAAGACAATCAAGGCTAAAACCAGCGTAAAGCTCCAATTAGCCGTGGGAGCTTCAAAGCCGGGGATGATGCCTATCATATTGCAATAAAAGACAAAAAGCGCAATGGTGCCGGTGAGGGGGAAATATTTACGGGCGAGCTCCTCACCGATGACATCCCTAGCCACATGTAAAATCCCCTCCACAACGGCCTCATAGACATTTTGTAGCCCCATAGGCACGATTTGCAACTTTTTCACCGCCATTTTGCTGATGACAAGCGTGAATAAGGCGCAAAAGACGGTGTAAAACCCGATGATGAAATCATGGTTGTGGCTGATTAAACCCGCAAAAGTAAAAACCCGATGCTCCATATCCTCTCCAAAAAAACCCCATTATACTACAACTCCCCTAAAATGGCAAAATATTAGGGGCAAAAAGGGGGAGTTCGTGGGGTTAACCATGTTGCCAAACTTTAAAAATGTGTGGGGGAGTTACGCGCATACAGTTGCTCCACCCCTTGCGCCCAAACAACTCCAAGCCCCAGCCAACAAGGGGCCTAAAACTTTTTAAAGCCCCTTTTGCCTAGAAATTATACACATAATTCACATATACCGCCACATTGCGTTTATAGGTGGTTTCTAGGTGCGCGCCATCTAAAGAACCCCTAAAGTAATAATTCACAGCAAGAGGGATTCTAAGACCGATCTCAAATCCATGGTGTTTGGTTACATTGGTTCTAAAGCCAAGGTTTAAGGGGATTTGGAAGTAAGAAGTGTGCATTTGGGCTTTACCCCCTGCAGCATTGATATAGCCCATTTCTGTGTGTAGGGTGTTGTAGTGCGGATCCACCCAACTGCTGCCCGCCAACATAAAGCCTAGAAACACCCCTGTGGTGTATTTGCTGTCTTTGCTCTCATAGAAGTTATACAAAGCATCCACTCCAGCTCCATAGACAAAGTCATTTAAGCTGGAGATGTTGCGGTTGTAAAACACTCCTCTTTGGTAACTAAAGCTGCCATAGTAGCGCAGCCCCCATCTTCTCTTTTTGCCAAAGAATTGTTTATAACCCACCTGCACATCGATCCCGTACATGTTGGCATTGGAGTTAGTGGTTTGGTTGGGCAGTCCTATGTTGCCTGCTCTATTTAAGAACACTTCAGGGCTCTCTTTAGCGTAAGCGGCCATTTTGTTTTTAGCGGCATTGAGATAAATTAAAAGATTGTTTAAGCCTTGGATGGCTTGCTTTGTGTTTTGGGCTTGGGTAGAGTCTTGCAGTTGTGCGGGCTCTAGTTGTGTGAAAGAGGCGGGCAAAGCAATCAAGCTGGCAAAAGAGCTCAGGTTTTGCGGATTGATGGCATTTGCCAAATTGTCCAGCAACTCTACACGCATTTGGCTGGCTTGGTTAATCAAGCTGTCGAGATTTAATTGCATGAGCTCTAAATCGATGTCTTGTGCTTGCATGTTTTGGATGAAGTTGGCCACTTCTGTTTTAAAGCCTTGAGGAATCTCGGGGTTATCCACTAAATTGTTCTCAGGGTCGCTGGCATAATTTTCTAAGCCCGCCACAATATTTTGCACGGCTTGGGCGGCGCTCACATTGTCTAAGCTGCTGATGATCGCACTTGTGGTGCTCTTAATGGTTTGTTCCACTTGGTTAAAGTAGTGGTTCATCGCACTTTGGAGTTGTTGGATGTTTTGCAACTCATTATCCACAATGGAGTTAATGAGATTTTGCAAAGAGTTGCTGGCACTTTGTGTCCCCTGATGGTTGTTTGGGTTTTGTCCTTGTTGTCCTTGTGAGTTGCCTTGTGGGTTATTGTTTGTACCTTGTCCTTGTTGTCCTCCACTGCTCCCTGTGCCTGAGTTGATTTGTCCGCCTTGATTATTGTTGTTATTGTTGTTGCTTGTGGGGTTTGTAGCTCCCGGTGTGGGGGAGGCGGTTTTGCTAGCAGTGGGGATTGTGTCGGGGGCGTTGGTTTTAAGAGCTGTGGCGGCTTTTTTAGCTAAACCTTCTAGGTAGTTGTAGCGGTTAAGCAGACTTGAAAACTCAGAGAGATACTGCACCATGTTTTGTGAAATATTATAAGCGTTTGCTTGTGTTCCAGAATTGCCTCCATTGTAGTGGAATAGCCCCTCTAAAACACTTTGCCCGGTTAAGGATTTAAAAAGGGGGAAAGTTTGCGCATAGGCGAGCACATCTGCGTCAATTTTAGCGGTGTTTTCTGATCCAGTGAGGATCGTAAGCAGTTCATTGTTGTGGGTGTAGGTGTTTAAGCCTTCAATGAGTTTAATCGCCCCACTGGCTGTTTGATCGCCAGTGTTGAGATTTTGCATGAGGGTGTGTAGGTCGCTAGCGGCTTGCTGTGTGGGGGTGAGTTGGGGTTGTTGTGTTTGTTTAAGGTCTTTAGCGTCCTTGGCTAACACCATATTTTGCTCTGTTTGGGGTTGGTAAGCATCGATCAAGGCTTGGAGGTAACTTTGGGCGTTTTGGCTTTTGATCCCATCGGCATCTAGGGAGGAGGTGTTGCTGATGAGATCACCCCCATTAAAGCTTGCATTGCTTTTGTCTAAAGCCTGCACCGCACTATCAAAGTTGCTAAGCTCTGTTTCCATGGTTGTCAGGTTTTTGGTGCTGAGGGCAGCAAAGTTGTTGAGGATATTTGCCATTTCTCCGCCCCCTTGTTGGATTTGATCGGGACCGTTGTTATTGGTGATGTCTAGGATCGCCGGACTAAAATCCAATGCCAAGGTATTGACAGCCGCAGCGGCAAAGCCCAAGTATTGCACAGGACTGACTTGTGGTTTTAGCATGCTTATAATGGAGCCGGGACCATTGAAGCCATAGAGGGGTTGTTGTGTGTCTAGCGTACCACCACTATTTTGAGGAAAAATTTGTAAGGCATGCATGGCAGTGGCCGCTTGGATGATTTTGGTCGCCTCAGCACTCAAGGTGCTTGTATTAAATTGCCCTTGGTTGTAGTTGCTCGGGCTTAAATCTTGTTGGATGGCTGTTTGTGTTTGGGCAATGAGTCCATTCTTAGGAGCTATAAGAGCTTGGTTGAACTCGTAAAGGGCAAGTTTATCGGTTGCGTCCAAAGACTTTTGGGGGGTAGAGCCCACCCCGATGGTGTCTAGGTAGCCGCCCAGCAATTTCTCCGCATATTGGATGGCACGCAAGTTATTTAAGACGAGGGCTTGTTGGTTCGTGTAGGCATTGATTTTGGCTTCTTGCTGACCACTTGGCTGTGTTTGGTTTGAAAACCACAGGTCAGTGCCCATTTCTGAAATGGCGGTGCTTAGGATATCTTGCAAACTGACTTTTTTAGAGAGCAGCGCAGAAAGGGCGTTGGCATTGGATGTGTAATTGAGGATTTGGCTAGTAAAAGTCGCCAGAGGAGTTGTGTTCGAAGCCAAATTGAAGCCCACATCTTTCATGAACTGATTGCTTAAAGTCGTGGTGATCCAAGAGGAGAATTTGCCATCGGGGTAACGGGTAGTAGAACTAGAAGTAGGACTGGCGTCTGTGGGCAAACCCGTGTTGGAGCTAGAAAAATTAGAGTTGGATTCGTTGATATCGGCGTCCAAGCTTGTGATGGTTTTTAGCAAAGTGGTTTGGCCACTTGGTTGGAGAGCCTCATAAAGTTCTTGAAGCTGGGTTTGGGTGAGGGTATTGTTTAATTCTTTGGGTAGGTCCATCAATTGCCCCATAAACCCACTCCCATTATCACTGTAGCCCAAATCTAAAAGCGCATTGAAGGCAGCTCCCGGACTTGTGGCGTGTAGGTCTTGTTGCAGGGTTGCTAGATCGCCTTTAATGCTTTCATAAGCGTTATAAACTTGGGTGTAATGATTGGGGTTGATGAGTCCTTCTAGCTTGGCGGTGTCGCTTACACCGCTCATTTGACTCAGTGCTTTTAAAACCGCATTGAGGGAGGCCACATTAGAGGGGACGCTTCCATTGACTTGTTGGCTTGCGGTGCTTGTGTTGAGGATGTTGTTGGCGATGGTGTTGAGATTTGTCGTTAAAGCACCCACCATATATTCATTTGGGTTGGCAGAGAGTGCTGTCTTCACACCGGCTATGTTGGCTAGACTATAATGATCGCCGGTTTTAATCACTAATTTGCCGTTAAAGTCTTGGTTGACATTGCTTAAAACTTGTAGAAATGTTAAATCCCTACTATTGAGGCTATAACCCCCACCTTGTTTATCGCTGATCAGATTGCTGCCCAAAAATTGATCGATTCCATAAAGGCTAGCCCCAAGCCCTGTGGCTTGCGCTCCCTTAGTGTTGGCTTCTTGATAAGCATTGAGCAAGGTTTGGGCTGTGTTTTGGATAGACCCCCCCACCCCTAAAGCTTTTTGCAACCCTTGGATGTAATTTGTGTAAGAAGTCGCAAAACTGGAGAAGGGGAGGTCAGAAGCAGAGTTGCCCCCAATAGAGCTGGAGCTTATGGCGACAAGGGCTTGGTAGGTGTTGTTTAAAAGGCTGTTGGCTTGCGCCACTTGGCTGCTTTGCTTGAGATCGCCACTTGTCAAGTTAGCACTGGGTTGGTCGTTGGCGGATGTGGGGGCTTTGAAATAAGGGGTGGTGGTTTTAAAGGTGGGGGGCTGATTGCCAAAAACTAACCCCGCACTAAGCGTAACGGGTTTCCCCCCCCCCCCCATCAAAGTCCAAGCGGGCTTGGTAGCCTTGGATGATGTCCTCAATGGTGGATGCTTGCCCTCGCGCAAACCTCGATGTGAGTTGTGATAAAGTAGAAGGGTCGTAAAGATTGGAGGTAGAAAAATCGATGGCCCCACCACCCCCACCAAATAATCCTCCAAAGCCATCGGATTCTAGACTAAAAAGATTGTACCCGATGAGATTTTGGTATGAAGATAAATTGGGATCAAGGGGGGTGTTGCTTTTGCCTATAGGGCCATTGCTAAAAGTGAGGGGGGTCGTTGCGCTAATGCTTTGGTAAATAGGGGCTGGCATGTTATAGCCTTGGTCTTGGTTTTGGTAGCCATACCCACTAGAGTTGATCGTGTAGTTGCTGCCCAGCAACCCTGAAAGCGAATTAACGATCATCGCTGCTTGGGAGTTGTTGGTGTTGTCGGCAAGGGCAAAACTAGAGAGGCTAAGGCTAGCCACAAGAGCCAAACTAAAAGGGCGTTTGCTAGTTTTCATAAAAATCCTTTGGGTTCAATGGTGTTATTGCTGTTTAGGCAAGAAATTTTTGACATTGACGGCTTTAGTGGGCGCACCGGTGAGAAATGGGTTTTTTGTCATTTGCCCATTGGTGTGGCTTTTAGTGGCTTGGGTCATGTTAGAGTATTGAAACCCCACTTCGCCATAAACGCCATTATTTTCTGCCATTAAGGGCAAAGCCACTAGACCAAGTACAGAAAGAAACTTCAACATTGTCTGCCTTTGCTAAGAAGTGAAATTTAAAATAAAGATTTTAGCAAAAAAATATAACTTTGCACCTAGAAAATGAGAATAATATTTTAGATGATTAAGGTAATAAATGAGCCCAAATACCGTTCTTACAAACCTATAAAACCGCATAAAATCCTATAAAATCCTATCAATAGAAAAAAATTTTAGCGGTTTTTGTTGTATTCCTGTTTCCACCATGCTGGTTACTAAGCCATTCTTTGCAAAACAACCTAATAGAGCTGTCATGTCCGCAGGCGTAAATTCAGTGGGAACTCCACTTACTAAATGCTTCACTAGATTGACACTAGCGTTAAAATCTCTATCCACCACAACACCGCAAACACCGCACTTATAAACTCTATCATTTAGGCTTAAGTCTTTTTTGACACTGCCACAGCTGGAACAAGTCTTAGAGCTCGGGTAAAAAGTGTCCGCCCGTAAAATTTCCCGCCCATAATACTTTGCCTTGTAGTCTAAAAGCGTGTTAAAGGCAGATATGCTGACATCACTTAGGGCTTTAGCTAGTTTAGAGTTTTTAAGCATATTTTTGACTTTTAAACTCTCTAAACAAAGGGTTTTAGCGTGCCGCACTAGGGCGGTGCTTAAGTTTGTGTAAAAAGTTATTACGGGTGTTGGCTATACGGGTATGCAATCGATTCAGCCGCAAGCTGGCTTTAAGAAAATTAGCGGACTTCTTAATCCCGTCATTCTTGGTTTTCGAATGCCGTTTTTTGCTAAGTTGTCTGCTAAGTCTTTTAAGCCGTCTTGCGAGCCTATTTAAGGGCTTGGGGGCGAAAATCTGTAAGCCATTAGATAGACTAGCAAAAGCCTTTATTCCTGTGTCAATACCTAGAGTGTGGTTGTTTGCTATGGGCTTATGGGTGCGGTGAAACTCCTCTTGTGTGGTGTCTGTTTGGATTGAAACATAGAATTTATTGCCTCTTTGCGTGATGGTCGCCCCATTGATTTTGCCTTGCAATCTTAGCCTTTCAGTCATTTTGATTTTGGGCAGGTTGGGGATTTTAAGATAGTCTTTTGTGCTGCCTTGAATGATTTTTATTTGGTTGCCCCCAATGTAAAAGCTCCCCTGATATTCTCTTTTGCGTTTAAAACGGGGGTAACTGACTTTACCCAATTTTAAATCTTTAAAGAACTTTTGAAACGCTAGGTTTAAGTGGTTAAATGGCTGTGCTGTAGCGTATTTGGACACTTCATAGACAAAGGGAAACTTCTCTTTTTTGCAAGCGTTAAATTCTTTCTTTAGGGCAAAGTGGTTAGATTTTATGCCCTTTTCGTAGTTTCCTTCCACTTGGCTAGTCCCCAATTATAGGCAAGTCTAGCACACCCAAACGCCTTTTTAAAGTGGGTCTTTGCTTTGTTGTTGGGTTGTAATTCAATCTTGTGGCTTAGGGCAAACATTGCGGTTATTTTAGCAAATTTTGGGGTGTTTTTGGCGGTGATAATTATATAAAAAATTTGCATAGTTTTATAGAATTTTATAGATTTCATCTTGCTGTTTCTAGCCCCTAACCCTGAAAAAGCCTCCCCTCCTTAAGCCGCAGCACCCGCGCACAATAGCCCATGGCTAAAGCAACATCGTGGGTGATGAAAAGAATGGTGGTTTGCTTTTCTTTTTGGTAGGCACTGACCACTTGCATGATTTCGTGTTTGAGTTTTTTATCTAAGGCACTTGTAGTTTCATCTAATAATAAAATCTCAGGGCAAACAAGCATCGCCCGCGCAATGCCAAGCCTTTGCCTTTCCCCCCCGCTAAGCTCCCTTGGATAACGCCCTAAAAGTTTGGGGCTAAGTTTTGCTAGCTCTAAAGCCTCGTTTAGCAGGGCGTGTGTTTTAAAGCGCCGACACACGCTGCCTAACAAGTCGCGCACCTTTTTAGCGGGGTTTAGGGCATTTAATTGGTCTTGAAACACATATTGCAACACCTGCCTAAAGGGCTTCTCCTCCATTTGCAAAATGTCTTGTTGCTCGTATAAAACCTGCCCCCCACTAAAGGGCTCTAAGCGGGCAATGCACTTAGCCAGTGTGCTTTTGCCACAGCCACTAGACCCCATCAGTGCCACCAACTCCCCCCTCTCTAGACTAAAGCTCACCCCCTCTAGCACCTTTTGCGCCCCATAAAACTTAAAGAGCTCCAGCACCTCTAAGAGCATAAATACCCCTCCATCTCTCCAAAATACACCCCCCGCCCGCCATCGAGCACCAGCACCTCATCGCAAAGTTTGAGCGCCACTTCTTCATCGTGCGTGATCACCACCCTTTGCACGGGCAGACTTAAGAGCAAATCCACCACGCCCTGGGTGTTTTCTCTATCTAGCGAGCTGGTAACCTCATCTAAAAATAAAATCTCTTTCTTTAGGGCTAAATTCAGCGCGATTTGCACCCGACTCGCCATCCCACGGCTCAGCTCATAGGGGTAAGAGCCCCACGCCTTTAAGGGGACATTGAGGCTTGTAAATAAATCCTTAGCTTCCTTAGCGCGCTCTTTGAGCACCATAGCAAAGGTGTCTTTGATTTTTAAATAAGGATAAAAGCAAGCAATGCAGTCTTGAAACACATAACCGGCCGGTGCGCTTAGCGTGAGCGCGCCATAATGCATCTTAAGAGTAGGGGGCAAGAGCCCACAAAACACTCTAGCCAGCGTGCTCTTCCCGCTCCCACTCACGCCCAAAATGGCTAAATGCTTGGTGGTGCCAAAACTGATATTTTGTAAAATTGCCCCGCTAGGGCTAAACACGCTTAAATCCTGCACGCTAAGCACGCGCCCTCTCCCCTGCCCACGCCAAAGCAAAGACCACCACAAACACCGCCACCCCCGGCACCAACACCAGCCACCACACCCCCGTAAAAATCGCCTGCGTGGCTTCATTGAGCATGTTGCCTAGACTTGCCTCCCCCACCTTGAGCCCCAGCCCAAAGAAGCTGAGCAGAGCCTCGGCGCTGATGGCATGCGCGCAGGTGTTGGCTAGGAGTACGAACACGCTGTTTTTAGCCAAAGGTAAAATTTCACCAAAGGCGATTTCTAATTTGCTTGCCCCCAAAGCGCGCTCGTTGGCGATAAACTCCCTGGTGGCGATTTCTCTAAAGCTATCGGCAAGCACCTTTGCCATTTGGGGCCATAAAAAGAGAGACAAAAGCCCACTTAAAGCCAAAAGCCCCAACCCCCTTTGGCTAAACGCGCTAAAGAGCAAAATCAACAATAAATTAGGCAGGGCTAAAAAGCCCTCTAAAAAGCCCAAAAGCCCCACTTGCCCCCACTTGGGCGCAAACAAAACCCCAAAGGCAAAAACTAAACTAAATACAAGTGCCAAGAGCCCGCTGGCTAGCCCTACCAACACAGAGTTTCTTAAACCCACCAAGAGCCTTGAAAACTCATCTCTGCCTAAAAAATCCGTGCCTAGCCAATGAAGGGCACTGGGGGGCAGTTTTAGGGCATCTAAATGCACTTCACTCGGCGCAAAGGGGGCAAAAAGGGGCAAGAGTAAAAGCAAAAGCAAACCCCCACATACCAGCGCAAACCTTACCATTTGGGATTAAGCCACCTAGCCAAAAGCTCTACCAGCACATTTAGTCCCACCACAAAAAACGCGCTAAGCATTATGATGCTTAGGGCTAGGGGGTAGTCTTTATGTAGTAAGGCATTGATGGTACTTTGCCCGATTCCGCCGATCGAAAACACGCTTTCTACCACATAAGTCCCCCCCACAATCACCCCCGCATTGGACGCAAAATACCCCACAATGGGTAAAAAGCAAAAGCGTAGCACCAAGTAAAAGCACCAAAGAGCACTCACCCCCCACGCTTGGTAACTCAACACAAAGGGCTCTTGCAGAGTGTCGAGCACCACGGAGCGCACAAGGCGGGTGTAAATAGCTAAATGCGCTAAAGTGAGCACACACACGGGCAAGAGTAAATGGCGGGCCAAGTCGCCAAAGGTGGGTGTTGCGCCAATTTCTCCCACCCCCGAGCTAGGCAGCCAGCCTAGCAGCACGCTAAAAAGCATGATCGCCACCAATCCCAGCCAAAAACTCGGCACACTAAAAAAACCTAGAGTGGTGTAAATGATGGTTTTATCTAGCCACGAGTCTTTAAAATATGCCCCTATTGTGCCTAGCACCAAGGCAAAAATAAAGCTAAGCACAAAGCTTGTAAGCCCTAGCATGAGTGTGTAGGGTAGTCCCTCTTTTAAAATGTCAATCACCCTCTCTCCGCTTGCAAGGCTCACGCCCAAATCCCCCCGAAAAATACGCCCCAGCCACTCCAAATAACGCACCAAAAGCGGGCGATCTAGGCCTAAATTGGCTAATAAGCGGGCTTTAAGAAGGGGATTTGCGCTCTGCACGCCATCGCCATAAATGCCCGATAACACGCTCCCACTCGACAAATCCAAAGCCACAAACACCACAAAGCTAAAAACCAACAAGAGCAACACCGCCCCCAAAATCTTTTTAAGGGCAAAAGGCACTAATCTTTGCTCCACTCAGCAATATCATAAGTAAAACGCGCCCCGTGGTGGCCTAGAATCGTGGGCTTGATGCCGTGGATATTGGAGCGGTAGGCTAGGGGGTAGCGCAGATACACCAAGAAAGCAAAGGGCGGGTTGTTGTGTAGTTCTTGTATGAATTTGGCGTACCATAATTTACGCATATCCTTATTTTTAGCGGTGCGGGCTTTTTCTAGGGCACTATCTACTGCATGATCGCTGTAGTGGTTGTAATTCCACTCCATATTTGAGCCAAAAATGCGGTAGGTTTGTAGATCCGGATCTAAGGGCGAACCCCAGCCGATGATAAAGCTATCCACCTTGCTAATCTCAAACGCCCCATGGTTTTTAGCGATCGCGCTGGCTTTAATCCCCACTTGGGCGAGTTCGCTTTGCAAAATATTAGCCAGCGTAACCCTTAGTGGATCGGTGTTGAAGGCGTAAATGTCAAAGGCTAGGGGCTTGCCGTTTCTATAAAAAACTTTATCTTTGAGCACCCAGCCGTCTTTTTCTAAAATCGCTTTGGCTTTGGCGGGGTCGTAGGGGTAGCCCTGTGCGTGTGGATCGTTCGCCCAGCTTGCTTGGATAGGGTTGTTGGCGACAAAGCCATAGCCGTGTAGGATTTTTTGGGCGATGAGTGGGCGGTCAATGGCGTAGTTGATCGCCTCTCTCACAGCTAAAGATTTTAAAAGATGGTTGTTGAAGTTAAACATCAAGGCCCGGTAGTCCGCGCTCTTGCAATCTAAAATCTTAATGTGCGGGTCGCGCTCTAGGCTCTTGCTTAAATTGGGTTCAACTAGGGCAACATCGATCGCCCCGCTTTTGATCTCATAGGTGCGGACATTGAAATCGGGGACGATCTTTAGCACCGCCTTTTTCATCTTGGGTGCGCCTCTGTAGAATTTGTCATTTGCCACAAAGCTGATATACGCGCCTTTTTGCCAGTGCACGAATTTAAAGGGACCCGTGCCGATGGGGTGTTGGTTAAATCTGTCGGTGTTTAAATCTTTGCCCACCAATAGATGCTTGGGCAAAATGCCTATACTTAAGATATCTAAGAGGGGGGGGAAGGGGGCTTTTAGGGTGATTTTTAAGGTGTAGGGATCTAACACCTGCACGCTTTTAATCTCGCTAAAGTTTGCGCGCGCGGGGGCGTTGAGTTTGGGGTTTTGGGCCTGCTCTAGGGTGAATTTAACATCCTGGGCACTAAAGGGTTTACCATCATGCCATAAAACCCCCTTTCTTAAATGAAACACCCAGTTTAAGCCATCCGCGCTTTTCTCCCAGCTTGTGGCTAAATCGGGCTGTATTTGCATGTCGGGGCTAAAGCGGATGAGCCCACTAAAGACAAAATCTAAGGCACTGTCGTGGTCCTCGTCAAAAAGGGGGTTGATGCGGGCAGTCTCGTTCTCCACGCCGATCACTAAGGTGTCTTTAGGTGTGGCTGCAAAAAGGGGGAGTGTCAACAAACAAGCAAGAAGAAGTCTTAACATAACAATCCTTTAGTGCTATGTTTGTATTATTAGTATGATTTTCTTAAAAAATGGTTAATAGTAGGTACTCTTTGGGCGTGTGCTACAAGCACACTTAAAGCCGGCATGCAGACATTTAAAGATCAGAGATTTTCTTTATGGCTATGTTGTGTGTTGAGGGGGGGGGGGGGGGGGGGTGGGCCTTTTTTTGGT
>NZ_CDMK01000001.1:136090-300243 GCF_001283065.1 Helicobacter heilmannii
GGTAAGAGGCTGTGGAGGCGGCGGGGTAAAAGAGGATACAGCCGATCGCGCTTAGCAAAAAGCCCCCCACCACGCCGGCCGGATAACCGATCTTTTCTAGCAATTTACCAAACAACCCGCCCGTGATAAAGTAAGCCCCGAAGAAACAAAATTGCACTAAAGCTGCCTCTGTGTGGCTGAGCTCAAAGATTTTCTTTAAGTGTGGGATCAGCACATCGTTTAACACGGTGATGAAGCCCATGGCAAAAAATAAGGCGGTCAGAGCCGCTAGCGCAAAAGTGTTGCTCTTGGTTTGCATTTATTAAACTCCTTCATTAAATGCTTGATAGACTTCCACTAAATGCTGTGTAGAAGCGTCTAGGGACTTTGTAGGCGTGGCACCTCTTAAGCGCGCCAAAATGCCCTTGGCCAACTCTTTACCCAGCTCCACCCCCCATTGGTCAAAACTATTGATATTCCAAATCACTCCTTGTACAAAGATCTTATGCTCGTAAAGCGCGATGAGTGCACCCACACTCTTGGGGCAAATGGTGTCTAGTAAGATCACATTGCTAGGCCTATTGCCCGAAAACATCCGGTGGTGGGCAAGACTCTTGGCCTTTTGCTCACTCTTGCCCATCTTGATGAGCTCCTCATAAGCCTGATTATAATCCTTGCCCTCCATGAATGCTTGGGCCTGGGCAAACATGTTGCTCACCAAAATGTCGTGGTGTTCGGGCAAATGCCCCTCTTTGCTTAAGGACACGATAAAGTCGATCGGGCTAATGTGTGTACCTTGGTGCAAAAGCTGAAAAAATGCATGTTGGGCATTGATGCCTAAATCTCCCCAAATGATGGGGCCCGTATCGTAACTTGCCGTCTGCCCCTCCAGCGTGGTGCTCTTGCCATTACTCTCCATGTCAAGCTGTTGGATGAATCTAGGGAAGTAGCGCAGGTATTGGTCGTAGGGGGCAATCAAGTGGCTACCCGCGTCAAATAAATTGATGTACCAAATGCCAAGCAAGGCCAAGATCACAGGCATGTTGTGCTCAAAAGGAGTGTTTTTGAAATGCTCGTCCATTTCATACGCCCCACACAACAAATCTTTAAAATTTTCCTTGCCTAAATAAATCATGATCGAAAGCCCAATGGCCGACCACAGACTGTAACGCCCCCCAACCCAGTTCCAAAAGCTAAACATGTTTTCAGTATCAATCCCAAAGGCCTGAACAGCCTCTTTGTTCGTGGAAACGGCGACAAAATGCTTGGCGATGTGGGCTTCATTGAGCGCATGGGCTAGGAACCATTGGCGCGCGCTTAGGGCGTTTGTCAGAGTTTCTTGGGTGGAGAAGGTTTTAGAAGCCACAATAAAAAGTGTGGTTTCGGGGTGGATTTTATCCAGCACGCCCTGTATCTGTGTTCCGTCCACATTCGACACAAAATACATATTCAGGCGTGGGCTAGCAAAGTGGCGCAGTGCCTTACACACCATCAACGCCCCCAAATCCGAGCCACCGATCCCGATATTCACCACATCGGTGATGACTTGATTTGTGTAGCCTAGCCACTGCCCGCAACGCACCATATCGCTAAACTTCTGCATACGATCTAACACTTGGCGTACTTGGGGTAAAACATCTATGCCATCGACTTTAATAGGCTCTTGGCCTTGATAACGCAAAGCGGTGTGTAAGGCGGCGCGCTCTTCGGTAGTGTTGATCTTCTCCCCACTAAACATGGCTTTTATTTTCTCAGGCAGGCGGCACTCTATAGCTAAATCTCTCAAGAGTTTTAAGGTTGTGTCGTCTATGCGGTTTTTGGAGTAGTCTAGGCTGATAGGGCCATTTTTTAAAAAGTAACGGGTGGCGCGCCTGGGGTCGGCTTTAAACATGTCTTTCATGTGCTGACCCTTTAAGATTTCAAAATGCTCTTGCAGGGCTTGGAAGGTACTCAGTTGTGTCAAGGTTTTCATACATTCTCTTTACATAAGTGGTTTTCTAGGGCGATGCCCACCCCATAGATGCCCGGGTATTTTGCCAGCACCACATACACGGGGATGGTGGCTAGATAGGCATCAAAGCGCCCCTTGTTTTCAAAGCGCACACGGAAAGGCGAAGTTTTAAAGTACTCCAAAAAGCGTGGGATGATCCCCCCGCACAAATACACCCCACTGCGCGCACCCAACACCAGTGCCATGTTAGAAGCCACCGTACCTAAAATGGTACAAAAAATATCTAAAGTCAAGCGACACAGCGCAGACTTGCCACTCAAAGCCTGCTCCCCGATGAGCTCAGGTGTCATGTTAGAAACTTTGATCCCCTCTCTATTGGCTAGGGCCTCGTGGATGAGCACCAGTCCTGATCCGCTTAAAAAGCGCTCAGCAGACACATGCCCGTATTTTTTCTTGGCGTATTTCCACAGCATGATCTCGGTATTATCAAAGGGTGCAAAGCTCACATGCCCGCCCTCGCCCGCCAGTGCCACATATGAGCCGTCATGGCAGGGGATAAGCCCGCTCACCCCTAGCCCTGTGCCAGGCCCTATCACCAACTTAGGCGCGTCAATGGCGCACATCGTCCCACCCACCTGCACCAATTCCTCATCCTTGAGCTGAGAGATGCCATAGGCTTGGGCGGTGAAGTCGTTGATGGCTAAAAGCGTGGTGAGCTTGAGTGCTTGGCGGGTGGTTTCCACAGAAAAGGCCCAATGGTGGTTGGTCATCTGGATCCAATCGCCCACCACGGGGTTAGCCAGCGCAAAGGCGGCGTGTGCCACGCTAGGGTTATCTATGCTCTTTAAATAGTGTTTGGCTGCGTCCACGATCGTGTCAAAATCCTGACAGGCCAAGACCTTTATAGATTCTAATTGTCCGGGGGCGACCTCCAGTCCAAAGCGGGCGTTTGTCCCCCCAATGTCGGCTAAAAGGCGTGGGTAAGTATTAGGCGCAGTAGACATGGCAAACCACCTTTTGAGAATGCAGGATGTAAGAAATGGGTAGGCTAGGCTCTAGGGCAAGGCAAGCGCGCTCAAACACCGCCTTTTTTTGATCCCCACTGATGAGCAAATACAGCATTTGGCAACTCTCCAGCGCATTTAAGGACATGCTAAGCCTTTTAAAGGGCGCGCTGGTGGGGGTCGTGGCGATGATGGGCTCTTGGCTTTTTAGGGCGTTTTCATACTCGGGCGCACAGGCAAAGAGCGAAGCCGTGTGTCCATCCTTTCCCATGCCAAGCACGGCTAAATCCGGCTGGATGTAGCTGGCCATCGCGTGTTTTAAGAGCTCCTCAGTGCCCACGCTTGCGTCCAAGACAAGGGGCGCAAAAGGGGCCACTTGGGCTTTGTTTTGTAAAAAATACATGTGCATCAACAGGGCGTTGTTCTCAGGGTCGGTTAGGGGCAACACGCGCTCATCTACCAAGCTGATGCGGCACTTACCCCATTCTAGGGGCATTTGGCTCAGCTCTTGTAAAAACACGATGGGCGACTTGCCCCCCGAAAGGGCAAGCCCTGTGCGCTCTTTCACGCTTAAAATCCGCCTTAGTTGCGTGGCAATCTCGATGGCTAGAGCTTTTGCACTCTCTTGTGGGCTGCTAAACGAGTAGAGTTTAAACATGGGCAAACCACTCCCGGTTGTCTTGTTTTAAGAGATCAAAGGCGGCTTTGGGCCCGAAGCTAGTGGCTGCATAGGGCAGCAGAGGGATTAAATTTTCTTGCCAGCTCTGTAAAATGGGATCGACAAAGTGCCAAGCGGCCTCTAGCTCGTCTTGGTGGTTAAAGGGGGTTTGGTTACCCGCCACCACCTCTAAAATCAGCCGCTCATAAGCGTCCATCCCCGCATCCAGCGCACTTTTTAATGCCCCCATGCCCTGCAGTTGCAACTCTAAAGAACATTGCGGTTGGATTGTATAAACCAGTGCCTGCGGGGGGCCTTTAAACACAAACACCACCTGCACCAAGGACGCGCCCATGCGCTTTCCCGTGCGCAAATAAAAAGGCACACCCCGCCAGCTTGGATGTTCTAGCTCTAATTTGAGTGCCACAAAGGTTTCGGTTTGGCTATGGGGGTTTACTTGATCTTCTTCTGTATAGGCTTTGAAGCCCCCTCCTGTGGTGTATTGCCCCCGCACCACTTGGCTTTTTAGAGTCTCCTTATTGAAGGGCTTGAGACTTCTTAGCATTTCTAATTTGGCTTGGCGGGTGTGCTCTAGTGGGGTGTTTGCGGGTATGGTGCTTAAAGCGAGCATGACGAGCATGTGGTTTTGCAGCATGTCGCGCAGCGCGCCCATGGGGTCGTAAAAGCCCCCGCGGCTCTCCACCCCCAAAGTCTCTAGCACACTGATTTGCACATGGTCTAAATAGTGCGCCCCGAGCAGGCCGGCCAAAAAGGAGTTTTTGTGGCGCAGGTAAAAGAGGTTTTGCACGCTTTGCTTACCTAAATAATGGTCGATGCGGTAAATTTGCTCTTCTTTAAAGTATTTGCCAATTTGAGTGCAAATGTCTTTACAGGATTGTAAATTGGTGCCTAAAGGCTTTTCAAGCACGATTTTAACATTGGGGGCGTTTAATCCCACAGCGGCTAAATTTTGGCAAGCTTTGGCAAAAAATGCGGGGGCGATAGAAAAGTAGATGATGGTGTTTGGATGGGTAGATCTTAGGGCATTAAAGTCTTCTTGGTTGTTGAAGTCTAGAGAAATGTAGCTGATTTTAGAGGTAAAGTCTGCCCACGCTTTGAAACCTGGGTCTTTGATGTATTCTTTGGCTTTGGCACTTAATTTGTCTAAAAACTCTAGTGTGTTTAAGGGGCTTCTGGCGCAAGCGGTGATGGTCGGACTTAAGCCCGCTTGGCTGGCTTTAAAGAGGGCAGGAAAGATTTTGCGTAGGGCTAAATCGCCTGTCGCCCCCAGTAAGATGAAGCAGCACTCCTGCATGGCACTCCTTTGAGGTTTTAAAAATTGTAGTATGATTGCGCCCACGAAAGATTACACGGAGGTGCATATGGCAAAAAAAGCCCTAGAGGATATTACAAAAGGTATCATTGAACGCTCTCAAGGCAGTAGAGAATCCTACTTAGAGCGCACTGCTAAGGCGCAACGCAAAATCCAGCGCCAGGATTTGGGTTGTGCGAACTTGGCCCACACCTACGCCGGCCTGCCCGAGCACATCAAAGCGAAAATCAAAACCAACGACAAGCCCAACTTCGCAATCATCTCCGCCTACAACGACATGCTCTCGGCACATAAACCCCTTAAAGCGTACCCCGATTGGATCAAGGAAACCTTGTTGCAACACGGGGCGTTTGCCCAGTTTGCAGGCGGGGTGCCTGCGATGTGTGATGGGATCACCCAGGGCTATGCGGGCATGGAGCTTAGTTTATTTTCCCGCGATGTGATCGCCATGAGCACGGCGATCGCACTCTCGCATAATGTCTTTGACGGGGCGTTTTATCTAGGTGTATGCGATAAAATCGTGCCCGGGCTTTTAATCGGGGCGCTTAGTTTCGGGCATTTGCCCGCGATTTTTATCCCCGCCGGGCCTATGACAAGCGGGCTAGCCAACGCCCAAAAATCCAAGGTGCGCGAGCTCTTTGCCCAGGGTAAGGTCTCTAGGCAAGAGCTTTTAGAGAGCGAAATGCAGTCTTACCACGCAGAGGGCACTTGTACTTTTTATGGCACCGCCAACTCCAACCAAATGATGGTCGAGCTGATGGGCTTACATCTACCCAATTCCGCTTTCATCAACCCCAACACCCCCTTAAGAAAAGCCCTAGTGCATAAGGCCGCCGTTTTAATGGCCACCAAAACCCCCAAACCCATTGGCGCGATGATCAGTGAAAAAAACATTGTCAATGCCATGGTGGGGCTGATGGCCACTGGGGGTTCCACCAACCACACCATCCATTTAGTGGCGATCGCCAAGGCCGCGGGGATTGTGATCAACTGGGACGACTTTGCCGCCATTTCTAAAATCACCCCCTTGCTTGCCAAAATCTACCCCAATGGGCAGGCGGATGTGAATCAATTTGAAGCGGCCGGGGGGCTAGCCTTCGTGGTGCATGAGCTCTTAAATGCCGGCTTATTGCACGAGGATTGTGACACGATTATGGGGCAGGGTTTAAAGGCTTACACCCAAAACCCCTACTTATTAGAGGGGGATCAAGTGGTGTATCAAGAGGGCGTGCAAACCAGCCAAAACACCGACATTTTAAGGGGGGTGCAAGAGCCCTTTTCGCCCAATGGGGGGCTGGAGATCCTTAAGGGCAATGTGGGGCGGGGGGTGATTAAAGTTTCTGCCATCGATGCCAAGCACCACACCATCAAAGCCCCCGCCATTGTCTTTGAATCCCAACAGGATTTGATCGAGCGCTTCAACCGCCAAGAGTTACAAAGGGATTTCATTGCCGTGTTGCCCTACCAAGGCCCGCGCGCCAATGGCATGCCCGAGCTACACAAACTCACCCCCATTTTGGGTTCTCTGCAAAACCAGGGCTTTCAGGTCGCCCTTGTCACCGATGGGCGCATGAGCGGAGCATCGGGCAAGGTGCCCGCGGCCATCCAAGTGAGCCCTGAAGCCCTTTTAGGTGGAGGGATTGCCAAAATTAAAGACGGGGACATCCTGCTCTTGGATGCCAAAGAAGGGGTGTTGCAGGTGCTGGTGGATCGACAAGAATGGGAGGCACGCCTGCCTTCCGTGCCCTTCATGCGCGAACCCTTTGGAAGCGGGCGTGAACTCTTTGCGGGGATGCGCCTTTTAGCTGGCAGTACTGAAACGGGTGCTGTGATCTTTGGAGAATAACCATGCAAGCTTTTGACATTTTAAACGCTGGGCGTATCATCCCCGTGATGGTCGTTGAAGAGGCAAAAGATGCCGTGCCTTTAGCTAGAGCGTTGGTGCAGGGAGGGATTAAGGTGCTAGAGATCACCCTGCGCACTAAAGAGGCTCTAGAGGCGATTAAAAACATCGCTAAGAAAGTGCCCGAGGCGATTGTGGGAGCGGGTACGGTGCTAAACCCCAAAGATTTTAAGCAAGCCCTAGAGGCAGGAGCCCAGTTTGCCATAAGCCCCGGGCTCACCCCAGCTCTAGCTCTAGCCGCTAAAGATTGCCCCATCCCGCTCATCCCCGGGGTGGCTAGTGGCAGTGAAGTGATGTTGGCCCTAGAGCATGGCCTGAAAGCTTTAAAGTTTTTCCCCGCGCAAGTGGCCGGGGGAGTGGCGATGTTAAAATCTTTTGCGGGTCCCTTTAGCGAGGTGTATTTCTGCCCCACGGGGGGGATTTCTTTGGAGAACATGGGCACTTACTTAAAGTTGCCCAATGTGCTCTGTGTGGGGGGTTCGTGGCTCGCCCCTAAAGAGTTGGTGCAGGCCAAAGAGTGGGCGAAAATCACGCAAATTGCGCAAAAAAGCGTGGCGGCGGCTAGGGGTATTTAGGGCTCTTTAACTTTTTGGGTTTATAATGAGCGTTTAAATTCTTTGAAAGGATTGCGGATGCGCGCATTGCTTTTGGTGGGGATTTTAGCTTTCTTATACACTGCTTGCAGCGAAACCAAACAACAAATCTTAGAGGATGAAAAAGATTACACCCCCTCAGAAAAAACCATTTGGCAACCCGAACAAAAATAATCCCCTAGAGCCATGCCTTCTTTAAAGCCATGCTTTAATGTGGTGGGCTAAGATGTAAATGACAAAGACGCCGAAGAACAAGGTACAGAGGTGATCGGCGGTCTTGTAGTACTTGGCATAGAGGGTGCGCATTTTGGTGTTAGAGAACAACAACGCCACCGCCGCAAAGTATAAAAAGGTTTCCACCACTAAACAGAAGGTGAGCCAAAAGAGCATGGTGTTGTTGTAAAAGAGATTTAGACCCGAAAAAATGCTACCAAAATAGAGCATGGCTTTAGGGTTTAAGATGTTAGTGAGAAATCCGCCTAAAAAAGCTTGTCTAGTGCTGGCAGGCTTGAACTTGATGGCGCGCTGGGTTTGATACGCACAAAAAAGCCAAGTAGAGCAGATAACACGCCCCTAAGAGGGGCTAAAAGCGTTTGCAGCAGTGGGAGCGTGGCACAAACCTTTTAAGCCAAATAAAGACAACATAATCCACACAAAATTGCCCAGCACCACGCCCAAAACTGCTTTTAAAGCATGCTTGAAGTGGGTTTTAGGGCGTAGGAGCTGATCAAAAAGAAGTCCGCCCCACGGGGGTCAAAAGTGCTAAAAAGTGGATGCCTAAAACCAACCACAAATCCACAATAAGCCTTTTTTGTAGAGATTATAGCGTGTTAGCCCCACAAACTTAAATTATCATATTCTTTTTATTTTGGTAAGCAAAGCTCCATGTCCAAAAAGACAGGTATAGGAGTTAAATCCACCGCTAAGCTAAGAAAAGGTTGATGCGAGCGGAAGGAGGCATGCGTTTTGGTGTTGCTGGCTAGTTTCTAGCACCCTCTATTTTTAAAAATTTACGCTAAACTGCAAAAATGCTCAATATAACCGAAACCAAAGTTCTCAAAGATATAGAATCCAAGTATTATTTGCAGCCTATCTTGGAGTTGATCAATCAAGATATCAACTCCGCCAAAATGACATGGCTTGGCGTTTTTGATCATCTCCACCATTACATGACAAAATCTAAAACTACAGTGGATGCCCTCATTAAAAAAAGGGTTGAGGCTGGAGAAATTAAAGACGCAAGCCAGGCGAGAAAGAGCATTGCCGGGAGTGCCTTTTCAAATCTCATCATTTACGCTTTTTTAAAGAATAAAAGTGAAGGCACGATCGCACCCTCCATTTTTATCAGCGCAAAGCCCACACAAATCCCCCATTTTAAAGAGTTGTTTTATATCCAAATAGGCGAAGAGTACCAAAAACCCGATGTAGATTTAGTGGTTTATAGCCTTGATCCTACCGGTGGATTGAAAAAGTGCCTCATTTTATCACTTAAAACTTCTTTGCGTGAAAGGGCGGCACAAACCTACAAATGGAAACTCTTGATGGAGATTGCCAACTCAGACTCTAAGCTGAAAGAAAAATACGGCATTGTGTATAACCCGCCCATTGTGCCCTTGGTGTGTTTTGCCACCATCAACTTCTACAACGAAATCGACCGCCCCCAGCAAAGAGGCATGTTTCAATTTTTTGATTGTGCTTTCATTGGAAAGCCCATTGATAGGGATTTCATTAAACCCCTAAGTCATCTCATCACATACATCAAAGATAAACTATGATCGCCAGTATTTATCATCCAAAATACGATTTTTTGGGGCAGAGCTATGCGTCCTTTACCCCCAATCTGCATAAATACCCAGCCACGATGTTGCCCCAGATTGGTTTAAAATTACTCCAAGAATTTAAAGCCCAAAAGACAAACTTGCTCGATCCTTATTGCGGGAGTGGCAGCAGCTTTATCAGTGCTTTAGAATATGGGATCAAGGACCTTAGCGGTTTCGATCTCAACCCTTTAGCCATCCTCATAAGCAGGGCTAAATTGAGCCACATAGACAAAACCGAACTTTTAGACGAAAAAGAGTCCTTGCTTGAATCGATGACACAACCACATGCCGTTGTGGATGTCCCCATCACAAACGCCCATTTTTGGATAGAAGAACAGGCACAACAAGATTTGAGCAGTATTTTTCACCACATCAGCCAAGTCAAAAGCCTAGCTAAAACTCTTTTTCTGCTGGCCTTTAGCGAAACTTTAAGGGAAGTGAGCTACACACGCAACAACGAATTTAAGCTTTTTAGGATGAAAAACCACCAAGAGTATAAGCCAAACACCTATGGAGTTTTTCGCCAAAAGTTAGAGACCACTACCGAGTATTATCTGCATTTTTACCAACGGCACACAAAGGACATTGTCTTTAATCTCTACAATTCTAGTTTTCAGGCACACCACAAGACTTTTGACACTCTGCTGACCAGCCCACCCTATGGGGATTCTAAAACCACCGTGGCCTATGGGCAGTTTAGCACCTTCATTAATGAGTGGTTAGGTTTTAAGGACGCACGGAAATTAGACACAAAACTCTTAGGGGGCTTGAGGGCGAAAACGCTTTACACAAAAGGGAGTGTGGGCGATGCCATCCAAGAGATCGCAAAATTGGATTTAAAAAGAGCTTTGGAGGTTTCCAGTTTTTATGCTGATCTAGAGCAGAGCATCCACCATATCTTGCCCTCTTTGGCAAGCGGGGCTTTGATGTTTTTTGTGGTGGGGAATCGGTGTGTGAAAAATTTAACATTGCCTACAGATCGTTTCATCGCCGAGGTGCTGAGCGCGTGTGGATGCAAACATTTAAACACGCTTGGGCGTAAAATTTCTAATAAATCTATGCCCCTTAAAAACTCTCCCACCAACCAAGCCGGCCAAAAAGCCAAAACCATGGATACAGAACAGATTGTTGTGTGTAAAAAACGCTAGAAAGCCTAGAACTTAAGAGGAGCTAGACACGAGGATAGACACAGACATAAAAACCAAAAAAAAGGTATTCGTTTTTCTATAGGTGTAACCTCACACGCTTGAATCTTGCCCACATCCTAGCCCTATCAATCAAGCATAACAAGGCGTTGATGTCCATTTGCAACCTGCTTGGGCAGATGAAGGGAATATAACAAGAGATGATCAAAGAGCAGCGCACCCACTCTTATACCGACAAACAGCCCACAGGGGATAAAAAGGAGATTTGCGAGATTTGCTGAAGAAACGACTTAGAAAATATAATTCCTTAAGATTTGCCCTGTTTAAGAACTCCGATTTGCAAATATTGTTTTACTTGAAACTCACAGAAAATGTCCCTTTGACTTTAAAAAACAAAGCTGCATTGATCGGTATTTAGAGGGCGTTAGTGTTGAGGAGGTGGAAAAAGAATGAGGGAGGGGGAATGACACATCATTCGAGTTTATAAGTGGCGTGCCTGATCTCATTGCTAAGGCTTCGAATTTGTTTTAACCTCACGGTTCAATGAATTTTTCACGATGATCTTTGGGGAGGGACAGATGTCTGGCTTGCTTTAAGAGAGGGCTAAAGGACGATATAGGTAGCGAAGATAGAAGACAGGATTTGTTGATGGTCTTTTTCTAAAGGCGTTTGGCAGCTTGGGCCTCGCCTAGAGCAATAAATGCGCCAAAATACCCAAAAACTACTCCTATTTGCTAAACATTGATAGCATTTTAGAGTGCAAAAATACCAAGCATTGGGTTTATGACAGCCACAGCCAAAATATAAGGGTGTTGTGTGAATTGAGTAACGATGTGGAGGTTAAAGGGCTTTTAAAGGTTTAGCTAATTGCTCTAAAAGCCCCTTGTCGCCGCTAGCAAAGAGTTCTAGTTTTGTGTCTGTGTGTGGGCGTAAGCCATAGACTTGCTCTAGACGCGCCACGATCGCCTCGCCTGAATGCACCAAGCGCACGGGGGTATTGAAGCGGGTTTTAAAATAGGTTTGCAAGGGGGTAGAAATCCAAGGAAAGTGCGTGCAACCTAACACCACCACAGCCGGCGCGCTTGTTAGGGGGGTGAAGTAATGCTGCATGCACGCCTCTAACAACGCGCCTTCAAGCACGCCCTCTTCAATTAAGGGGACAAACAAGCCTGTAGCAAGGCTCTCTACAAAATCATAGCCATGCTCTTGTAGCTCTTTAGCATAACGCCCCGAGCTCACGGTCGCCTTGGTGCCTAACACCAAAATGGGCGCGTTTTTGGGCGTGCTCTGTGTGATCGCTAACACCCCCGCCTCAATCACGCCCACAATGGGGATTTTTGTTTTAGCCCTCATTGCCGGTAAAGCCCACGCACTCACGCTATTGCACGCCACGACCAACATGTCAATGTTAAAAGGCAAAAAGAAATCCAACGCCTCTAGGGAGAATTTGGCGATCGTAGCCGGGTCTTTAGGGCCATAGGGCACGCGGGCAGTGTCGCCATAGTAGATAATGTGCTCGAACAGGCGGGCTTTTAACAGGCTCTCTAAGACGCTTAAACCCCCCACCCCGCTGTCAAAAACCCCGATTTTCAAGAACCCTCTTGCATGAGTTTTAAGAACTCTTGGTTGTCCTTGGTGGTTTGCATTTTAGAGTAAATGAAGTTCAGTGCCTCCACATCGTCCATTTGCTGCATCACATTTCTCAGCACCCACACCTTCGTTAAGGTGTCCTTGCCTAGCAAGATATTGTCTTTACGGGTGCCTGATTTTAAGACATCAAAGGCGGGGTAAATGCGCCGATCGGAGATGCTACGGGCGAGCACAATTTCGCTATTGCCCGTACCCTTAAACTCCTCAAAAATCACCTCATCCATACGCGAGCCCGTTTCGATCAAGGCGGTGGCGATGATCGTTAAACTCCCCCCCTCTTCAATGTTTCTAGCTGCACCAAAAAAGCGTTTGGGCTTATGTAGGGCATTGGCATCCACGCCCCCACTTAAAACCTTGCCACTTGAGGGCGTGATCGCGTTATATGCCCGCGCTAAGCGGGTGATCGAATCTAATAAAATCACCACATCCTTACCCATCTCCACCCGCCTCTTAGCCCGCTCGAGCACGAGTTCAGCAATGCGTATGTGGTTGGTGGAGGGTAGATCAAAGGTAGAGCTAAAGACTTGCCCCCGGACACTGCGTTGCATGTCTGTAACTTCTTCAGGGCGTTCATCCACCAATAAAATAATCAACTCCACTTCTGGGTGGTTGTAGGTGATCCCGTGTGCAAGCTCTTTCATTAGCTCCGTTTTGCCCGTGCGTGGTGGGGCGACAATGAGTGCCCTTTGGCCCTTGCCCATGGGGCTAAACAAGTCGAGCATCCGCCCTGTAACTTTAGTGGGCTCATATTCTAATTTGAGCTGCTGGGTGGGAAAGAGGGGGGTTAAATTGTCAAAGAGTGGGCGGTGGCGGATTTCATCTAGGGGCAGGTAATTGACCGCCTCGATTTTTAGCAGGGCGTAGTATTTTTCTTGATCTTTGGGCGCGCGCACTTGTCCGGTCACAATGTCGCCATTACGCAGGGCAAAGCGTTTGATCTGCGAGTGGCTCACATAGGTGTCGTTTTGGTTGTCTGAAAAGCTCCCATCCAAACCACGCAAAAACCCATACCCATCCCCGGCGGTTTCTAAAATCCCTGTAAAGAGGATATACCCGCCTTGAGACACTTGATTTTTAAGGATTTCAAACATCAAATCTTGGCGTTTAAACTCTTGGGGGTTTTCCACCTTGAGCTCGTTGGCGATCTCTAAAAGTTTTTCTGTGGGTTGGGCGCGCAATTCTTCAATGCGGTATCCGCTCACAGGGGTATGGGTCTTTTGTTTATGGTGGTCATGCGCCATTGCGATCCTTATGCTATGTGTTGTAACAATAAAAGCCTCAGTTTAGGGAAGCTAAACATCAAAAAGTAGTGAATAAAACCTAGATTCTAATGTAAAACGCCCTAAAAGTCAAGGTTTTACACCTTTGCCATCGGCAATTTGCGCTTCAAACCTGCCACAAAGACTAAAAGAAAAGTGCTCGCCACAAGGGGGTAAAGAAATGTGGGGATAGGTAGGGGGTCGCCCGCGGCATAGCTGTGCATGCCAGATAAGTAGTAATTCACCCCAAAATAGGTCATTAAAATGGAGTAAAAGCCCACCACACTCGCACTCGCAAACACATAGGGCATGAACTCAAAGCGCAAAAAGCGCAGGTGTAAGATGATCGCATACACGGCAATGGAAATCAAAGCCCAAGTTTCTTTAGGGTCCCAGCCCCAATAACGCCCCCAAGACTCGTTCGCCCACACCCCGCCAAGGAAATTGCCCACCGCAAGGAGCAACAGCCCCATGATCATCCCCATTTCATTGAGTGCGCTCAGGGCTAAAATGCTGGTGTCGATATGCGGGCGTTTTTCACTTCTTAGTAAGAATAAAAGTAGGGTGAGTAGCCCCAAGATAAAGCACAGTCCCAAGAAGCCATAGCTAGCCGTGATGATCGACACATGGATGTTGAGCCAATAGGATTTGAGCACGGGGACTAAATTGCTAATCTGTGGGTCCATAAAGCCCAAATGCGCCACAAACAGCGCAATGCCTGCCAAGAAGCTAGAGGCACACAGTGCCAAGTTAGAGCGTAAGATAAGCCCGGAGAGCATGGCCGCCCAAGAGATATAGAGCATAGACTCATACGCGTTGCTCCAAGGCGCATGCCCGCTCACATACCAGCGTAAAATGAGCCCCACGCTGTGCGCCAGCCAGCAAAGCAGCAAAACGCCATAAAAGCTAAAGTGCAACCACTTGGATACGGCTTTATTTTTAAAGATTGCGACCAGCACCACGCCTAAGAGCACCACGCCTAAGAGCAAGTAGGGGAGCATGAGCGTGTGGAAAAAGTTGCTGTGGTTTAAGAGGATTTCAGAATCCACACGCCCCGGGCTTAGGGCGAGTTTGCTATGCACTCTTTGATAGGCAAGCAGATCGTTTAGGGTTTTATGCACACTCTCCCATTGATTGCTATCCACGCCCATATCAAAGCCCTTGAAGAGATCCTTTAAAAAATGCGTGGCTTCGGTGGAGATTTTAATGTTCTCGTTTTTGAGCGCATCGGCAGGACTTAGCCATGTGTTGCCGCTTTTATCGGGGAAAATCTTTAAAATATTCCCGCTAAAAATCAAATACACCAGATTGACGCGCTCATCTAACTTTAAAATGTCCTTATCAAATTCATCTCTATCTTTGGGGGCTTTTTGATTGACCTCTTCGACAAAGTTTTGCAGTTTATAGCCATGCGGCCCGAAGACATCCAAAAACGCAATGCGCCGCTGATTTGTGGGTGTGCCAAGCAAAGCGCGCAGCTTGGGCGTGGAGGTGTAGATCATTTTAATGCTTTTGTAATCGTCTGGATAAAGCATCATGCCCAGCATCAGCTGCAAATTGTCCATGCCCTTAAAGCCGTCCTCTTTGGTGATTTTATGGATGAGCTCTATGCTAAGCGTGTCTAGGGGTTTAATGCGCCCTTCAAAGCCTTGCACCTGCAGGCGAGCAAGGGGGGTGAGTTGCCCTTTGGAGTGCGCCCTTAAATCCTTGAAGCGTTGCAAGATTTTGGCGTGCATTTGGGCGGTCGTGGGCTGCACCTTTGCCATTTTGTCAATGGGCGGAGCTAGGGGGGTGCTCTTGCCTCCGTGCATGTCAATCTTGCCTTCTTCAGCGTGTGCCACGGCACTAAGAGAGAGGGCACATATAAGGGCGACTATGTGTTGCGCTTTTAAAAAGCGCGAAAGCCTTTGGAAGCGCCCCTGTCGGCTAAAGAGCAGAAACAACGCCCCGGACATGAGCAAGCCGTAGCCAAAGTAGGTTAAATTCTTGCCCGGATCGCGATTGACCGATAAAATCGTGCCCTGTTCGTCTGTGTCATAGGAGGATTGGAAAAAGCGATAGCCCCCATAGTCTAAAACATGGTTCATAAAAATCCTAAAGGGCATGACAAGTTGCCCCTTGGCATTGAGTACTTCTACCTGGGAGGCATAAGAGGAGGGGCTCATCGAGCCGGGATAGCGGGTGAGCTCAAATTGTTTTAAATGTAGTTTAAAGGGCAGGGAGCGCTTAGTAACCCCCCAATTGAGCGCAATATGCACATCCTCTAAGGTGGTCTTTTCATCTTGGCTCGCAATGCCATGCCCGCCTAGGATATGCAAGGTGTGGCTTGCCCCCCCATAGCTTAGTTTCATGGCAAGCAGGGCGCGGTTATCCTTTTTATTCGGGGTCATTTTATGCACACTCAAAGGCTCTAAGAGCAAGGGCTTGCCATAGACCATCACTTCTTTGGTGGGCAGGTAGCGCGAATAGGGCGAGAGGGTGGTTTTTAAAGAAAAGTGCAAAGGCTTGGCGTTGTCCTTACTGAGGGTGAGGTTTAAATAGCTGTCGGTGGTGGTGATTTGGTCGCTGGTTTGGTTGGTGCGTAGGTGCATAGTGGCTTCAAAGCCAAAAAATCTCGTAACCCCCGCCCCCAAAATGATAAAGACTAAGGAGCTGTGGAAAAACAAGCTGGCGTAGCGCCGGCGCTGCCACGCTTTAGAGGTGATTAAAGTCCCCACAATCACCAAGAGCAAATACACATGCAAAGCACTAAACCACCATGTGTTATAGATAAGCGCGCGGCTGGCGGGCGTGCCATAGTCGTTTTCAAGAAAGGTCGCCAGCGCGCAGGCGGTCGCATACACCATCAATAGGGGGATTGCCACCCAAAAAGAGCCAAAGAAAAATCCAAAAATCTTTTTAACTTGCATGGCGGGCTTCTTGTGTTTTTTTCAGGATATATGCGCGCAATTTCTCAATGAATTGCTTGTCATTTAAGTCTTTATACAGCCCCTTACCTACAAACTCCAGCACCGCTAAAAGCTGTACATGGGGCATGTAGCCGGGCAATTCGTAAATGGTCTTGCCTGTTGGGTCAGCCAGCACGAGCGTAGGCGTGGAGTTGACATCGTAAATGGAAGAGAGATCCTGTGTGCTTAGCATGGTTTCTTTGGGCTTTTGGGCCGGGCCAATGACAAAATGGTGCATTTTAGAGTAGCTGATATTGATATAGTAGGCACTGAAGTGGTCTTTAATGTAGCCACGCAAATTAGCGTAGTGCTTTAGGTCCTGCTTTAGCATTTCGCAGTACGAACAGCCATTTTTGCCAAAGACAAGCAACATATACTTGCCCTTGGTGCGAATCTCCTGGGTGTCTTGGAAAATGTCCTCTAGACCAGCATAGCTTCGTTTGTCAAAGTTATTGCTCTCTTTAAAAGTGCTCTGCGGAGAGGTCGCCCCTGAACTTAGCATGCTCTCATCTACTTTGTCATCGGCAAGGGCAAAATGACAAAAGAGAGTTAAAAGGGAGAGTAAAAAAAATGGACGCATGAAAAACCTTTTTAAGAAAATGGGGGCATTGTAACTTTTTTTATATAAATCATGGGCTAAAGGGGCTTTCTAGGGGCATTATGGACTAAATCCAAAATCGCCTGCGCGAAGTTTAGGTTGTCATTTAAACACGGACAGACTAAAAACTCAGGCACAGCAAGGCGCATGGCTTCTAGGCGGTATTGGATCTGCAGTTCGTAAATAGTCTCCGAGTTGTCGATGCTAAAGGCTAGGGGATAGATGAGGATTTTATCCTTGCGGTGCGCTTCTATGGTTTGTTCAGTACTGGGCTCTAGCCATTTCATGGGCCCCACTTTGGATTGGTAGCTTAGAGTGATTTTTTTAAAGTGCAGGGGCAGGAGCTGTTGTTTTAACAGGCTCACATGGTGCAAGCACTCGGCTTGGTAAGGGTCGCCCTGTTTCACCACGCTTTCAGGCAGTCCGTGCACGGAGAAAATGAGCACAAACTCTTTAGGGTTATGCCCCTTGATGGTGTTTGTGATGCTCTCTACCACGGCTTGGTTATAGGGCGCGTGGGTGTAGAAGCGATCAATACAGCTTAAATGGGGAGTGAAGTTTAAAGTCTTGAGGGCGTTTAAAGAGTCTTCAATGGAGGATAAAGTCGTGGTGGTGGAGTATTGCGGATACATGGAGAAGAGCAGACAAGAGTTAAAGCCTTGCCTCTGTAGCTCGGCAAACACCATGGACGCGAAAGGGGGTGTGTAGCGCATGGCGTAGGTGTAGTGGCGGGTGGGGTCTAGGGCGTTTAAGCGTTGGGTGAGTTTGGTACTCAAATCGTTGATGGGGGATTTTTGCTCAATTTTTTCATAAATGGCTTTGGATTTTTCTTTACGCATTTTGACAATGAAAGAGGCTAAAAATTTGCGCCAAAAGGGGCTTTTGATCGCCAAAATATAGGGGTCGTTGAACATGTTTGTTAAAAACACTTCGACTTCATAAAGATTATTTGGGCCACCCATATTCAATAAGACAACGGCTTCTTTAGACTCTAAAACTGACATAAGCCCCTATTATGCCATGATTTGTCATTTTTGCATGGTAGAATGCGCTTTTATGCTATTAACAAGGATTGCCATGTTTGAAACGATCATTGGGCTAGAAGTACACGCCCAGCTCAACACCCAAACCAAGATTTTTTGCTCTTGTGCCACGAGTTTTAAAGACACGCCCAACAGCAACACCTGCCCCGTGTGCTTAGGCTTGCCCGGGGCTTTACCCGTGCTAAACGCCGAAGCGGTGAAAAAGGCAATTGCCTTTGGCACGGCGATCAACGCCACCATTAACCAAGACAGCGTGTTCGCCCGCAAGAATTACTTTTACCCCGATCTGCCCAAGGCCTATCAAATCTCGCAATTTGATCGCCCCATTGTGGCGCGCGGGTATTTAGACATTGAAACGCCTGAAGGCGTGAAACGGATTAACATTGAGCGTGCGCACCTTGAAGAGGACGCGGGCAAGAATATACACGCTGCCAACCACTCACAAGTGGATTTAAACCGCGCGGGCACGCCCCTTTTAGAGATTGTGAGTTGCCCGGACATGAGAAGCAGTGCAGAGGCGATCAGTTATTTAAAGAAATTGCACGCCATTGTGTGCTTTTTAGACATTTGCGATGGCAACATGCAAGAGGGCAATTTTAGATGCGATGCGAATGTGTCTATCCGCCCCAAAGGCGAAACTAAGTTACTCACACGCGTGGAGATTAAAAACTTGAATAGCTTTAAGTTTATCCAAAAGGCGATTGAGTATGAGGTGGAGCGCCAAGTGGAGGCGTTTGAGAGGGGCACATATGCAAGCGAAGTCGTGCAAGAAACCCGCTTGTTTGACACGGCTAAAGGGATCACGCAGTCCATGCGCAATAAAGAAGAATCCGCCGATTACCGCTACTTTGCTGACCCCGACTTGCACCCCGTGCATATCCCCGAGAGTTTGTTGCAAGAGGGCAGAAACATTAAAGAATTGCCCGAAGCCAAGAAAGAACGCTACATGAATAGTCTAGGCTTGAAAGCCGAAGAGGCGGGCACTTTAGTGGGGAGTTTAGAGCTGGCGACCTACTTTGAGAAAATGCTAGAGCTTGGCGCGAGCGCGAAGGGGGCTTGTTCATGGCTATGTGTGGAGCTTTTGGGGCGCTTAGAGGGCAAGCAGACTTTGCAAGAGTGTTCCATAAAGCCGGACACTTTGGCTAAAATCGTGCTAGATATTGAAAACAAGCGCATTTCAGGCAAGGCGGGCAAGGAGATTTTAGACGCATTAATGAAACAAACTAGCGTAAGTCCCAAAGACATAGACACCCTCATAGAGAAGCTCGGGTTGGCGCAGGTGGGCGATGAGGACACGATTTTAAAAGCCATTGCTGAGGTTCTTCAGGGCAATGCTGATAAAGTCGCCGAATACAAGAGCGGGAAGGATAAACTCTTTGGTTTCTTCGTAGGGCAGGTGTTAAAGAGACTCAAAAACGCCAATCCGGGAGTTGTCAATCAATTGCTTAAACAAGAGCTATCCAAATAGCCAAGGCGGGGAGCTAGAGAGCTCTAATAACCCCCATAGCCCATAAAAGTTTGCTTGTGGTTGGCCTAAAATTTAGATAGGTAGCCCAACAAGGGCTCTTCCTCCTTGTAGACTGATCAAGTCTATAAAGTCTTACAAATCCCACAAAGCTATAATTTCTACTGTATTCTTATTTGATCCACGCCCACCAAGCTTTGTTATTTTTGGTTTTTACACAGCAAACTTGTTTGTATAAAGTCCCTATGGGAGCAGTGTTGGTTTTTAGGGACTTAAGGGCCACTAAAGGCAATGTCTGTGTTGGTAGAATTTTAGGCTTTGGTGGCAAAACAACCTTATAAAAAATTTGTATTTTTGTGGATTTTATAGATTTTCTCTAGCTCTTTTTAGCCCCCTTAAGCACTCCTTCTAGCGGGGGGCTAAAAGGTTGCGCTTATTCAAACCACGCCCACTAAAACTCCAAATAAAAACAGAGATTTGCTTAAAGGGCATAGGCTAAGAGGGGGCAACACAAGCTAGATTCTGCAGGGCTAGAAGGGGACTTAAGTTATGGGCTAGGGCTTTAAAGCTTTGAGGTTTTGCATTTCGGTAACGCTGTAGCGGGTAACTTCAAAGCCCGTAGGGTTTTTAGGCATCATGGCGGTGTCAAAGGCAGGCAGGGGCTTAAAAGTAAAGCTCAGCACAATGTTGTAGCGTTTCTCGCTTAGGGGGCTACCCGCCCTAAAGAGCTTTGCCACGATCTGCACTTGGGCGATGTTGTGCTCCTTGCTTTGCTTGAGCAAGGAGATGTTGATGATGTGGATGTCCCTTGTAAGCTGCTGGGCGGTGTAGATGCTGTTTTTAGAGGCCACCAAGTTTTCAAAAACCTGCCAAACCTGTGCCTCGCTTTGCAGGCGCACCACTTCATAGCGCTCCTTGTCGTCGATGTGGTTGATCGACTCTCTATCGAGCACATACTGCCCCACCAAGGAGCGCACCAAAGCCTCGTTGCTGGATAAATTGCCATCTGCCTTTTGGATAATAGCGTAATGCTTGTCTTGGTTGGCAAAATCTATGAAGTGGTGTTCGGTTTGCTTTAGGGGCAGCAAGATAATCAACGCCACCACCAATGCCAAGCTGATGAAACTAAGCAAAACCACCAAGCGGTAGGCGATGGTGGCGTTGCGCCTTTGCACCTGAAAGACGCTGTTTAAGTCCAAGTTCTGCACCGCCAAGCTCTCGATTTTGCTTGCGATGTCCTTTTCAAACTTAGCCTGCTCGGCCTGGAGTTTCGCCCACAACTCGGCAACAACGGCATCTTTTAGGGGGTCGTTGTTATTCTCCATGCCCGGCTTTAAGGGTGCCAAATTTGCCTGCTTGCAGGTCTTCTAGGGCTTGCTCAATCTCCTCTTTGCTGTTCATCACAAAAGGACCCCGCCCTACAATGGGCTCATTTAAGGGCAAACCGGTCAACACCAACACCTTGGCAGATTCTTTAGCCTGAAGGTGTACCCCTTGGCCGCCTTTTTGGAAGGTGATGAGCTGTTGGGGACCTACCTTGTATCCCTCCAGCACCACCACCCCTCCCAACACCAGCATCAAGACATTATGGTCCTCGGGCAAGAGCAAATGTAAAGACCCCTTCAAGCTCAAATCCCACACATTAATGGGGCCAAAAGATTTGGTGGGGGCCTTCATCCCCTCAAAATCCCCAGCAATGATGCGTATTTGGCTCGCCCCTAGCGTGGCTGTGGGGATTTGCTCTGCATAGATCATCTTATGTTGTGGTGGGGTCATTTTGTAGGCTTTAGGCAAATTCAGCCAAAGTTGCACCATTTCAAAAATCCCCCCTTGTTGGCAAAACCGCTTAGAGAGCAATTCTTGGTGTAAGATTCCCGAGCCCGCCGTGATCCACTGCACATCCTTGGCCCCAATGAGCCTACTTAAACCCTGTGAATCGCTGTGTTCAATCTCCCCTTGGTACACAATGCCCACCAACTCAAAACCCCGATGTGGATGTGGACCCACCCCCAAGCAATCCGTGCTCGCTTTAATATGGCGGGGCGCGATGTAATCGATCAGCAAAAAAGGATCGCCACTCTTGTGGGTTTCTTTATAAGTGAACATCGTGGCAGCATAAAACGCATTGCCCACCCAGCGTTTGGGCGGAGTCGCGTAGACTTTCTCCACTCTCTTCATCATGGACATCCTTTTTCTGACACCTAAATGGGCATTCTTGATTAAAAAACGCTCATCATTATTATCCTATACAAAGGACAATAAATCGCAAAAGCGGTTAAAGTCCATTTTCTCTAAGCGGTCTTGATCGGAAAGCAGGGTTTCAATTTGGGCGGCTTTTTTGCGTGGATAGACTTCTTTAAGGGCGTTTTGACACTTGTGTTGCAGGGCACTCAAACCCTCTTCGCGTCTAAAGCGGTGCCCTAGGGGGTATTTCACCTCCACCTTTTGCGTGCTCGAGCCGTCTTTAAAAAACACCTGCAGGGCGTTGGCAATCGCGCGCTTATGCGGTTCTTTCGCCTCCTTGGTGTAAAGGGGGCTTATTTGCACCTCTATCAAGTCCATGAGCTGTTGTAAAAAGGGGTTTTTGGCGTTTGTATCGCTATAAGAGTCCGCTCTTAAATGCCCGCGCAACAAAGCGTAGGCGATGGGATAGGCTAGGCTATATTCGCGATCCAAGCGCTGGTAAGCCTGCCCCCCGCCTGCCATGATTTTCTCCACGCCCTCTTGGGTGGTGAGTACAATTTTAGAAATTTCATCCAAACGGGGCGCAATTTGTTTATGCAAAATCAGGGCGCACTCAATGGCGGTTTGGATGGGAAATAGCGCAGGGTAGGAGATTTTATACAAGACATTTTCAATCACATGTGTGCCTAAGTTATTCAGCACTAATCCGTCTTTGGTGTGCGGCATACACACGGTTTCAAAGCCCCATTTAGGTGCACTGAGTGCCTTCACACAGCCCATTTCTCCACTCATCGCCCTTAACGCAATTTGCACCCCCCGACTTGTGGCATCCGCCCCCGCCCACGCCTGTCTAGTCGTGCTAAAGGGAGCGTGGCGAAACACCCGCAAAATCCCCCCATCCACAAAGGCATGTGAGAGCGCGCTCAAAATCTCTTCTAGTCCCCCGCCTAGCATTTTCGCCCCCACGCCAGCACTCGCCACACGCACCAACAAAGTGTGGTCCAAACCCTCATCGTAAAAGGAATTGTCCATGGCTAACACCCCCTGTATCTCATAGGCCTGCACCATGGCGTGCAAAATGTCGCGCACTTTAAGGGGCTCTTCTTGTTGGGATAAGCGCAAGCGGCTCACATAATCACCCAGTGCCCAAATTGCGCCCAAATTGTCGCTAGGGTGGCACCACTCTTTAGCCAGCCAAGTGTCGTTAAAGTCCATCCAGCGCACCATGCACGACACATTAAACGCCGCAACCACGGGCTCAAGCTGGTAGGCCGTGCCTAAAACCTTTGCCCCTAAAGGCCTAAAATCCGCCCCGGGCACACTAGGGCCTAGGAACTTCGTGCACTCAGGGTCTTTGAGTGCCATTAAAGCACAGGCAATGGAGTCTATGAGGCTTAAGGTGGCACTTTGTGTGGCGTGTTTGGGAATCTCGCCATCTAAAATGTAATGGCCTAGGGTCGTAAGAGCCGAATCGTAACTTAACATAAAACTCTCCTTTTCAATCCTTGATAAACCTTAATGAAAAAGCGCGCTGCCCACACGCACCAAATTCGCCCCATAAGCGATGGCCAGCTCAAAATCCCCGCTCATGCCCATAGAGAGGGTTTTGGCATTGGGGAGTTTGTCAAACAAATCCCTAGCAGCACTAAAGACTTGTTCGCTCTGGGCTTCAGTGGCGTTAAGAGGCCCCATCACCATTAAACCTTGCAAATGGATTTTTGGGCAGATTTGGCTAATTTGGCCGTAGGTGTCTAGGGCTTGCTCTAAAGGCACCCCGCTTTTTTGCGTCTCATTGGCAATATTCACCTGCAACAGGGCATTTAAAGGCTCTTTCGCTCTTGTATCTATGGCCTTAGCGAGTTCTAAAGAGTGCAGGCTATGCAACAAGGCCGGCTTTAGCTCTAGTAGTTTATTGATTTTATTGTGTTGCAGGGGGCCTAGCATGTGCCACTCTAGGGGCAAGTCTTGCAAGACACTAGCTTTGCGCCCAAACTCTTGTATGTAATTCTCTCCAAAGGCGCGTTGTCCGCAGGCGTATAACTCTTGCACCTGCTTGATACTGGCGTATTTAGACACCGCCACAAGTTGCACGATGTGGTGCGGGCTGTAGGCGAGGCGGGCTTTTTCAATGCGCTCAATCAAATCAGCAAGCCGTTGTTGCATATCAGCCTTTCGGGGAGTGGTGGATGTGGTATTTTTCATAGAGTGGGTCGCTTAAAGGCGGGATTAGCCCCTTGTTAGCGAGGCTTTCTAGCACGCTTAGGGTGCAATCGGTTTCTTTAGGCCACTCTCTGGTGTGCCCCTCGAGCGCGCCTTTATCAGTCGCGTCTATGCAGATTAAGGGGGGCTTTAGCCAAATGTCGCGCTGTGCGTCTATGTTGTTGGTAACCCGCCAAAGGAGCATATAGGGGTTGTTTAAATCATTCTTGTGGCTGTCCACAAAAATGAGCGCGCTCACATGGGGGGCTAGGGGCTCTAAATCTTTGAAAAGGAGCACTAGGGGGGTGGTCTTTTCTACACCCACCACTGCAATGGGGTTTTTACTCTCTAAGCCGTATTGCCTTAAGTTTTGCACTTGAGGCATTAAATCTTGCAGGCGAGCTAAAAGCTCAAGGTCTCTTAGGGGGGTTTTGGGGTGTGGGGTGGGCTCTAGGGCGACTAGGCCTAACTTGCCCCCAAAGGCGTAGGTGGGGCTAGCGTGATCTAAGGCATCGCACACGCCTTGAGAAAATAGGCTTTGGCCTAAATCTAGGTGGTCTAAAATGTGGCGAAAAAGGGCGGGATAATCGGTGAGTTTGGGCGCATTCTTGCCAACAAAGATGGCATGCTTGACAAAGCTCATTTGCCCGGTGCCCCAAAAGTGGTGCATGATTTGGTGGGCGTGGCCCGGGTAGCTGGGCGCAATTTGGGCTAGGATGAGATTATGGAACACCCCATTTTCGGGCATGTGATAATCCAGTAGCCCATGTGCGCTCTTTTTGAGTAAGGGCAAAAACAGCCTTTCGGTGAAGTAGCCCATATACTTATCTTCTAAAGGGGGCTTGCCGACCACACTGGCTAAGTAAATGGGATTGTCTTTCAAGTGCATCGCCTGCACTTCTAACACGGGGTAGGGCTCTTTAGGCGTGTAAAAACCCGTGTGATCGCCAAAAGGCCCCTCCATTTCTAAACACTCTGCTTCCACCCACCCCTCAAGCACAATGTCCGCATCCGTAGGCACAGCAAGCGGGTTTGTAAGGCAGGGCATCAGCTGCGCGCTCTTGCCCCGAATCAAGCCATACAAGGCAAGCTCAAAGACTCCATAGGGCAGGGGGGCTTGCCCGCACCACGCATACAATGCGTCCCCACCGATCGCCACGCTCACGGGCATTTTCACTCCCGCCTCTTTGTAGGCGTGGAAGAAGTGGTTCGAGTCTTTATGGATTTGCCAGTGCAGGCCGAGGCGGTTCTTGCCCTGCACTTGCAAGCGGTAAAGCCCTAAATTGTGGTGTTTCTTGTCTAGGCTTTGGGTGTAAATCTGCCCCATGGTGATGAAGGGGGCGGCATCGTGCTCCCAAGTGGTTAAAATGGGCAGTTTGTTTAAATCCACCCGGTCATCCTTAAAGACTTGCCTTTTGGGGGGAGTTTTAGAGATTTTGGGCAAGCTAAAGCGTAGGTTGCAAAGGTTTTTGGCTAGCCCTAAGAAGTCTTTAAAGCTTTTGGGCTTTTGTAAATTGAGCAGGCTTTCTAGTTGCGCTTGGCAGTCCTCAATGGAGCGGTTGATGACAAATTCTAACCGCTCTTTCGCGCCAAAGACATTCATTAAAACGGGAATATTTATGGGAGTGTCGCCCCTTTTGGGCCGTGTGAACAACAACGCCTGCCCGCCCCTGGGTTTTTTGGCCTCAATGTAGGCGATGTGCGGGATTTCTAGGCAAATGTCTAGGGGCGTGTCTAGCACGCATAAATCCCCCCGCTCTTTGAGTTTAGCGATGAGCTCTTGCAACTAGATAGAGACCACGGACACGCCTAGGCAATGGGGGACTTCTTGCAGATCGTGTAGGATTTTTGGATTAATGGGCGCATCTACGAGAATGGCGGCCAAAGCCTCAGCTTTGGCGTTGCGCCCCAGTCTAAAGTCGGCGATGTTGATGTTGTGTTTGGCTAAAGTGTGCCCCACATTGCCGATCACCCCGGGCTTGTCAGTGTTTTTAAATAGAATCATCGTGCCTTGCGGCTTAACATCCATTTCAAAGCCATCTATGTTGGTGATTTTTAAAATGTCATCGCTAAAGGCGGTGGCACTGATTTGGGTGCTGTAATGGGGGGCACTTAATTGCAGTGTAATAAAATTCGTGTAGGGGGTCGCGTCCTCTAGAGTCTTGGTGGTTAAATGGATGTTGCGCTCACTAGCGACATGGGGGGCGTTGACATAGTTGATTTTATCGCCAAGGCTGGGCTTTAATAGTCCCATTAGGGCGAAGGTGAGTAAGGAATTGCCGTATTCACAAATGGGGCCAGCCAGGGTGAGCTCTAAGGCACTCCACGCGCCCTTATGCACCTGGGCGCAGAAGAAGCCGAGCTTTTGAGCGAGCTGTAAATAGGGCTTGGCATAGGGGGCGATGTTGTCTTGGATAGGGATGTTTAGGGCGTTTGGATAAGAACTCCCCCTCAAAGATTCGATCACCGCTTGGGCGGCTTCTTTGGCGATCTGTGCTTGGGACTCATAGGTGTTTGCCCCAATGTGCGGCGTACCATAGACATTGTCTAGCTCTAAAAGGGGGTTGTTTGTGCCCGGCTCTTTGCTAAAAACATCGATGCCAAGCCAGCGCACTTTTTTAGACTTTAAGGCTGCATATAGGGCTTCTTCATTGTAAAGCCCACCCCTAGCGCAGTTGATTAAAATCACGCCCTCCTTCATTTGGGCGATCTGCTCGCGGTCGATGATATTGATCGTCTCTTTGTTCTTGGGCGTGTGGATGGTGATGATGTCGCAGGCTAAAATGTCTTTAAAGTCCTTCGTGTAGAGCACGCCCAAATCGGTGGCTTTGGACTTGGGGATGTAGGGGTCGTAGGTGAGAACCTCCATGCCAAAAGCCAGAGCCCGAACACCCACCCTTGATCCGATATTGCCAAAGCCGATGATGCCTAGTTTCTTGCCATAAAGCTCTGTGCCATACCAATCCTCTCGCTTCCATAGGTGTTCGTGTTTGAGTTGGGTGTTTGCCCCGGGCAAGCGACGCACGGCGTTTAACATGTGTGCCATGGTGAGCTCCACGGCGGCGATCGTGTTGGCGGTGGGGACATTCATCACCACAATGCCCTTTTGTGAGCACAGATCAATGTCTACATTGTCCACACCCACGCCCGCGCGTACAATCGCCTTCAACTTGGTGGTGTGGGCGAGCAAATGTGCGTTTACGGCAGTCATGCTCCTTGTGATGAGCGCGTCCACCTCCCTAATCGCTTCAGGTAAGGCGGCCTTTTCAAGGGTGGAAAAATCCAAAACTTCTAAATCTGCGTGTTCGCATAAAAGGCGCACCCCCCCCTCGTGGATGGGGTCGCAAATGGCAATTTTTGGCATGGCACTTCCTTTTAATCAAGCTGATAGGGGATTTCGTAGTACTTCAAGTCTTCTAGAAATCGTGTCGTGGCGTTGGGGAGATAGATGATCAAGGTTGCTCTGGATTTCTTGCGGTCCAAAGCAAAATCAATGTGCTTGGTTTTCAAGATTTCTTGCAAACAAAAGAGCTTATAGTTGTCTAGGTTTTTCACTAAGACCTTGCGTACTGGGGTACTCTCCAAGAACTCAATGCCCATTTTCCTTTCAAAAGCGGGGTAGATGAAAGGGGGTTTTGCCACCGCTCCAGCAATGGGATGCGCTTCATGCAAGGATTGGCTAAACACCTCCTTTAAACCCTGTTCCTGCTCTAAGGTTGGGGCGTGGGCACGCACCGGTTCGTGTATGCTATATTCCTCGTAGGCAGTGTGGGGTTTGCGGTGTTTAGAAAGATACACTCTATAGCCCAAAAAGCCTGCCACCCCTAAAGCCACTGCCACCACAAACCACAGCACAAGGGCACGGAACTTGGCAATTCTCATCGATCAAGTTAGAACTTTTTGCTAAACCCGCCTATTTTGTCGCCTAGAGTCATTTTGCTATCTTTGGCATTGAAGGCGTGGAGTTGGTCCTGCTCTCTCTTGTGTTCTAAGCGGCGCACACTTGCCCTCACGCGGTTATTGCCTTTTTCAATCGCCACAACCACGCTGGTCACCATATCCCCCATTTTGAGCTCTTCCTTTTTCAATGGGTAGATATCCTCGGCCTTGATGAGCACATCAACGCCCTCCACACTCACAAAAATGCCAAAATCCTTCATCCCCACGATCTTACCCTCAATGATGCCGCCCACTTTATGTTTTTGGCTAAAGGTTTCTGTGGGCGAGGCCTTCGCGTATTTCATTTCTAAAGAGATTTTCTCATTGTCTTTGTCGATTTTAAGGATTTTAGTTTTCACCACATCCCCGACCTTGAAATGGTCTTTGCATTTTTGGTCCTGCTCCCAAAACGCATCTTTGTTGTGTAGCAGGCCATCCACACCCCCTAAATTGATGAACGCCCCAAAGTTGGTCAAAGTGGCGACTTTGCCCTCGATCACATCGCCCACGCGGTGTTTAGACACAAATTCGTTGAAGGGTTTGTCTGAGAGTTGTTTTAAAGATACACGCAAACGGCGGTTTTTGCTGTCGATCTCGATGATTTTAACATCGATCTCTTGGTTGAGCTCCAAGTAGTCGCTGGGGTGTTTGACATCTTTGTTCCACGAAATCTCTGAGATGTGTAAAAAACCCTCAATATCGTTGCCAATATCCACAAACACGCCGTAGTTTTCAATGTTGCTCACCACGACTTTAATCGCATAGCCCACTTTTAATTTGGTTTGAATCTCTTCCCAAGGATCTTCCATAGTGGCTTTAATGGAGAGCAACAGGCGTTTTTTCTTCTCATCGTAAGATAAGGCCTTCACCTGTACCACATCGCCCTCTTTAAAGTGTTTAGCGGGGTTGGTAGAGCCCCTATGGGTGATCTCGGTATAATGTACCAAGCCCTCGACCCCCTCTACCTCCACAAACACGCCAAAGCTCGTCACACTTTTGACCACACCCGTATAAATAGCACCCGATTCGACGAGTTTTTGGGATTGTTCGTGTTGGTATTTGCTGTAAATATCGAAGAAGCGTTTGCGTGAGATCGCGATCGAAGCGTTCTTAGGGTCGATCGCCGTGATGCAGGCTTTAATGTGCTTGCCAATGTGCTTGGCATCCCTTTTTAAAGACGATTGCGCCTTGGAGAGGAAATACTCCACGCCCTCATTGTCCACCACGATGTAACCACCCTTGTTCTCCCTAGCGACCTTGCCCTCCACGATTTTTTCTTTAAAATCTCCACCCAAAGATTGGATTTTTTCTTGGTTTTTAACAAAGGCCAGTGCCCGCTTATAAGACACGCTGGGCCGCTCGCCCTTTTGGGACACATAGACCTGGATCGTGTCGTTTACTCCAAAGAGCAACTCTCCTTGAGCGTCCCTAATTTCACTCAAGGGCAAACGCCCCTCTGTTTTGCCCCCCACACTCACCATCGCGTAGTCTTCTTGTTCGTTGATCGAAACAACCACACCCTCTCTAAGCGCGCCTTTTTGCTCCACCTCTTCGGCTTGCATATACTCCTGCATGTAGTCCTGAAACTCTTTGGACTCGCTATGGCTGCCTAGAGACTCTAATTCTTTATTCATTACAAACACCCTTTTTACAACAAAATTAGTTACAATTATAGCTTTAATTCCCTTATAATTGGTGAAAAAAGTGAACATGGAGAGCCATACTTACACCTTTAGAAACACCCATTTTAAAAGCGTGTCCTTGATCATCACCACCTATAACCAAGAGCGTCGCTTGCAAATGGTGCTTGATTCGGTGCTGAACTTGGCATGTCTGCCTAGCGAAGTGTTGATCGCTGACGATGGGAGCGGACCCAAGACTAAGGATTTGGTTGAAAGTTACCAACTCCTTTTCGCCCAAAAGAATTTGCCCTTAAAACATGTATGGCAAGAAGATTTGGGTTTTAGGGCTGCTAAGAGCCGCAACAACGCCATCAAAGAAGCCACAAGCGAATACATCATCACCATCGATACGGACATCATTCTATCTTCCATGTTCATTGCCGACCACATGCACTTTGCCCATCCTGGGGTGTTGGCGCAAGGTACCCGTTTGACCCTAGATTCCACAGAGAGCAACCAGCTTTTAGAAAGGGGAGATTTTCGCCTAGCCTACGCCAAGAAATCATTGAAAAATTTCCGTTGTTTGCCCCTTGCCCGCCTGGTTGCATGGCGGATGCGCACCGCTAAGGTGTTGGAAGATGCCCAGGTGTGGCGCAATGGAATTGGGTGGGTGAGGAGCGCAAACATGGGTTTTAGCAAGGCGGATTTTAACGCCATCGAAGGATTTAACGAGGAGTATATCGGCTGGGGCGGAGAAGATGGGGAGTTTGTCATGCGTTTTTTATTCAACGGGGGGCGGGTGCAAAAACTGCGCTTTTGCGCCCTAGCGTACCACATTTATCACCCCGAAAACAGTCGACACAATCTACACACCAACCACCTCATCACCATCAGGACCCTGCTTGGCAAAAAGATCAGCTGGAAAGACCCCCCCTAAAATTCTATATTGTCTGAATTGACATCGGCTGTGCCTGCCCCCACGCCATTTTGGTAGTTGCGCAGTTGTTTAAACGCCTGCGCTTTGATGCGCTCGATGGCAAAACTGCGGGTGCGCTGGTCGGCACTTAGGTGCTTGGAGTAAACAACATCCCCTTGGCAGTTTTTGATGTTGATGTCTAACCCGATATGAAACAGCCCATTACCCTCGCTGGTGTAAAGCTTATTGTTGATGGTATAAAAGCCTGGGGCTGTGGTTTGGTCCACAAAGCGTGCGTATTGGCCGGTGAGGGCATTGGCGATTTCAGGGTCTGCTCCATTAGCAAAAATAATTTGTGCCTTGGGTTTGGGGCTGTTGGCCTTGATGAGTTCTTGATAGGAGGTTAGAGAGGCTGAGGCGCGTCCATAGGCACTCAAAATCTCTTGCATGGGGGTCATTTTGTCTAAGAGGCTTTGGATTTGCTGCTTTTCTTTGATGAATATCCCCTTGCAACCTTGGGCGGGCTTAAAAGGGCTCAGGGTGTTGTAAAGGTCGGCGTAGCGTTTAGAGAGCAGGTTTAAGAACATGTTTTTATCCATGCGCACACGGGTGTAGCACTTGTCCCTATGGCACTCTTGTTTGTCGGTGTCTACATGCACCAATTTAAGCGAATCGACCACAAGTTTGATGTTTTGGCTGGATTTTTTATCCAGTGTCTTGTTGTGTCTAGTGGTGGTACTGGTGGTTTTAGAGGATACATGCACTGAGATGCTGCTGGCTAAATCGTTCAACGCCTTTTCCTTGGCGGCTTCTTTGCTGTTGCCTGAACCACTGCCGTAGAAAAACTGAGGTTTATTTGGGGTGTGCTCATACCAGTGGGGGATGGCTTGCAAACAAAGGGGTAAGCTAAGCACTGCAATCCAAGATTTTTTAGAAACCATGCAAAACTCCTTCATCAAAAAATCCATTTTAACACAAGATAACCAATTTACCACAATCTCCACACCCGCCCCGAAGTTTCAAAGCTGCGAATGTACAAAACATGGTCTTTGCCAGCGCAAAAGTCTTTAGACTCGGGCGGGGGGGTGCTTACTTGGCAGGACACAAACTTAAATCTAAAGATTTCTTGCCCATCGGCTAAGACATGGATGGGTTGTCTGTAGCTGTTTTTTAAGCGTAGGATGTAAAACTTATGGGGGAAAAGGGCGGGGGAGCGGATGTCTGCCGAGGTGCTCGCTGCCGCATAAATAGAGGAAAACAACCCGCCCAACACGCCCAAGTATTGATTGGATACCGCCTCTAGCCCCACTTTTAGGGCGGTGGATGTGAGTGCACGGGTGAGGATATAGGGCAGTTGTTTTTTAAACTCGCTGGCAATGAGCGCGTCTAAGAGTAATAGATTTTCAAAGATTTCTTGCCTTTGTCCCACTTGCACACTAAAGGAGCTTCTAAAGTCCATGCCGTCCTTAAGTTGCGGGAGAGCTAGGCTAGCATCATAAATCCCATTGGGCAGGGGCAAGGGAACATTGATTTTAAACTCTTGTTTGGTCGCCTGCTGTCCGTCCTCAATAAAAATCCATGTGAAGCGTTGCTTGGAGGGGTATTGGAAGAACAACAAATCCTCGCCTATGGTGGTGGAGTGGCTGATTCCATAGGCTTCTTTGAGATAGTCTAGTCCCTTGTTTAGGTCGTTGTTCTCCACAAAAAACAACCCAGATAGGTAGGACACCACGGGGTTGATGAGGTCATTGTAGGCATAGAAGTCGTTGAGGTTGGTGTATTCATTGTTTAGGATTTCTTGTACCTGGGCGTTGGATTGACGGGCACTAAGGTGGCCAGAGCCTTGTTGTTGCATTTTCTCAACTGCCTTGCGGATCTCTTTATTGTAAAACTCCTTAGCCCGTCTTTGGCGGTCATTTGCCCTATTAAACTCCACCCGTGCATCTTTAGGATTGCCCATCAAAAGGTAATCTATCGCCTTATAGTAGTTTAAAAGTACCCCCTCGTAGACATTGCCCGTGTAGGCCCTAACATTGTCATTCACCAACACCGCCCCCACAGTACCTAAAGAGCGGCTAAAGAGGTTATGGTGGTGGTCGTAGCGCAACTCGGCGAGGTTTAAAGCTCTAATGGATTGCGGGTATTGATCGGCCATTAAAGCGCTCATGCCCTGTTGCAAGTCCCACAATAAGGCATTGCTGTGGTCTTTGTGTGCCATTTTTTTAGAAAAAGCATAGGCCTCTTTAAACTGCGCGCCGTTGTAATAAATTTGGTTGAAGCGCTGCAACTGCTCTCGATTGCCCGTGCAACCCGCCAAAAAGCCCAACACCACCACCACAAAAATCCAAGCTGTTATTCTCTGCATCAACACCCTTAAACCTTTTTGCCATTTTATCAAAATGTAAGCAAACCTATAAGATAATTTAGTTTGCCTTTTCTTAGACCTATGCAATGGGGTATTTAAACAACGCTTCAGGGTGGGAACACAGCAGAGCATTTAGGTATCTTGTGTGCCTTAGCCATCTGAGAAGGGGCTTTAAACCACATTTAAGTTTTAAACATGCGTGTTTTGTTCATGGGAACTCCCCATTTTGCCCGTGTGGTGTTGCAACAGCTCTTTTTAGAGGGCTTTGACATTGTCGGGCTTGTAACCCAGCCTAGCAAACCCTTTGGGCGGCAATACCAGTTGAAAGACAGCGCAACCAAGACCTTTATTTTAGAAAATCACCCATACATTCCTATTTTAGAGCCAAATAAAATTGACGAAGAGGCCTTGCAGGCCATTGCCACTTTAGAGCCCGACAAAATCGTAGTTGTGGCCTATGGCAAGATTTTACCCCAAGCCTTGCTAGATTTAGCCCCATGTTTAAATTTGCACGGCTCGATCCTACCTCAATTTAGGGGGGCTAGCCCTTTGCAAGAAATGATTTTACACGATTTGCCCGCCTATGGCGTGAGCGTGATTTTAATGGACGCACACATGGACACGGGGGACATCTTGGGCGTGGCTTCATTTAAAAAAGACAAAGATTATAATTTGCAAGACTTGGGCACAAGGCTGGCCATCTTGGGCGCGGAGCTTATGGCAGGCGTGCTTAAAAACTTTGAAAACATCACACCTGTGGCGCAAGATCACAGCCAAGCCACCTATTGCAAGAAAATCAGCAAAATCGATGGCTTGGTGGATTTTAGTGAGGCTAAAGGGCTCTATTTAAAATATCTGGCCTACTACCCATGGCCTGGAGTGTTTTTAAGAAGCGGGCTAAAACTCCTTAGTATTGAGCTGCTAAGCACAGCAGAGAAACACCAAGAGGGCAAGATTTTAACGATAGATGGCGAGGGAGTACTCGTGGGGTGCGCTAGGGGGGTGCTAAAGATCGCTAAAGTGCAGGCCCCGGGCAAACAAAAAGTCGCAACAAGGGCGTACTTGAGTGGCAAGCGTTTGAAAGTCGGGGATATCTTAAGTTGATGCAAATTTTAGAGTTTGGGAGCCTGCCCTCCACGCAAGTGTATTTGGCCGAGCAGATTAGAAACAAGAGCCTCAAGTCCCCTATTTGCGTGTGGGCGCACAAACAAAGCGCGGGCATAGGCAGTCGCGGGCAGGCGTGGGAGAGCGTGGATAAGGCTCTCACTTTTTCCTTTGCGCTCAACATAGATACCCACATCCCTAAACAGAGTCTAAGCCTATACTTTGGTTATCTATTTAAACAAGCCCTACACAGCTTGGGACATACAGAGGTGTGGCTCAAGTGGCCCAATGATTTGTATGTCGGGGATGCGAAAGTGGGTGGGGTGATGAGCCAAATATACAAGGACATAGTCATTTGCGGGATTGGGCTGAATATCCACGCGCGCGCGCATGCCAGCGTTGCCCTGCCCCCTAAAGAGGCTCTACACGCCTTTTTAGAGAGCCTTCAACCCCCCCCCACTTGGGCGGACATTTTTAAAGCCTATAAAATCGACTTTGAGCGCACCAACTCTGGGCAATTCTTTAAACACGAAAGCGGATTAATCCCCCTATCTCAAGCCACCATGCGCTCCGATGGCGGGTTAGAGATTGCCGGGCAAGTCTATTACTCCCGGCGCTAAAGCCACTAACAAGCTTAAGCGTGCTAGAATAAGAGTTTTTATCGGTAAAGGATTTGGCGCATGAGCATTACAATCAATGTCTATTTAATGGCGGTGGTTTTCATCACCTTCATCACTCTTTTAGTGTCGCTGAGTGGCGGGGTGTATAAGCCCCTGCTTGCCAACATGGATGCAAGGGAGGATTCCATGCTTAAAGACAGGCGTAACATCGAGCAACTGCACCAAGAAGTGCAAGGCTACCAACAGGAAGCCCAAAATATCCTAAAAGAAGCTCGTTTGCAAGCGGATAAAATCATGCAGGACGCGCTTTACAACGCAAGGTCGAACTATGAGTCGGTCGTGGCACAAAAGGAGGAGGAGCTAGAGAAACAAGCCGAGCAAGTCGCCCTAGCATTAAAGGAAAGTAAAAGTAATTTGAAATTACAATTAGCCCGTGATTTGCCCGCTTTAGAGGCTTTGTTGAAACTAAAAATATCTCAAATTTAAGGTTGAATTTGTTACAGCGCATTTTTCTTGGGGTTTTGGTTTTTGGAGGTGTCGCCAGTGCTGCGCCTTTGGGGCATACAGACATTGTGATGCGAATCCTCAATTTCCTTTTGTTTATGGGGATTTTATGGTATTGCACCGCCAACACCTTTAAGAATATCCTAGCTACAAGGCGGGCAAAAATTTCTAAAAGCCTAGAACAGCTCCAAGAGGAACGCCAAGCTGCCAAAGAACAGAAGGAACAGGCACTCAAAGCCCTAGAGGAAGCCAAAGCCCAAGCCACCCAAATTGTCTCCAACGCCAAACAAGAAGCGTATTTACTCACCCAAAAGTTTGACCAGCAATCCAAAGCCACGATTGAAAAGTTGATCAAAAACCACCAAGCAACGCAAGAAAAAGAGGACGAGCGCATGCAAGCCGAGGCGATCGCCGAAGTGCTGGGCGATCTCTTTGAAGGGGCTAAGGCGGAGCTTAACACCCCCAATTACATGCATTTAATCCAACAAAAAGTTGCCCAATGATAGAGTTGATCGTTGCCAAATATACCCAAGCCCTAAAACATGCCCTAAGTCCCGAGGAGTTGAATCAAGCCATGGAGGCACTAGAAGCCTTATGCGCTCTGTATAGCCACCCCGACTTTTTAGCGGTGATCCACTCCCCCCACTACCCCGACAGTCTAAAGCAAGAAATTTTGGAGTGCTTTTTGGAGGACAAGGGGGGCAAATTACATAATTTGTTGCGCTTACTCGTTTTACATAAACGACTAGAATTGTTGCCCCTCATTTACAATACCCTAAAAGCCCAGGCCCAAAGAGAGGAAAACATTTACCAAGGCTATCTCTACAGCAATCAAGAGTTGTCTTTGGAGCAGGTACAACAGCTCGCTGGACAAGTGTCTGCCCACTTCAACATCACTTTAAAACTCAAGGCTCTACACCAAGACAAGGAAGGCGTGCGTTTGGTGATCCCTGATTTAGAAGTGGAGATTGCCTTTTACAAAGAGAATTACTTTAACCAGCTTAGACAACACATCTTGCAAGCGGTGTAAAATACAAAAAAGGAGATAAAATGCTAAAACTCAAAGCCGAAGAAATCAGCGCGATCATTAAAGAGCGGATCGAAAACTTTACCCCAGACATCAACATCACCCAAGTGGGGCGGGTCATCGCCTACGCCGATGGAGTGGCAAAAGTCTATGGGTTGAAAGATGTGATGTCTTACGAAGTCGTGGAATTTGACACGGGCGATCGCGGACTTGCCTCCAACCTTGAAGAGGGCTGTATCGGGGTGATCGTGCTAGGTGGAGGCAAGAACATTAAAGAAGGCACTTCGGTTAAACGCACTAAACAACTCATGAAAGTCCCCGTGGGCGATGCTGTGGTGGGGCGGGTCATCAACACTTTGGGCGAACCCATTGACGGGCGGGGAGCGATTGAAGCCGACACCTTTAGATTCGTGGAGCAGAAAGCCCCGGGCATTATGGATCGCAAATCTGTGCATGAGCCTTTGCAAACAGGCATTAAGGCCATCGATGCGCTCGTGCCCATCGGGCGCGGGCAAAGGGAGCTCATCATTGGGGACAAACAAACCGGCAAAACGACCGTGGCGATCGACACGATCATCAACCAAAAAGATCAAAATGTGATCTGCATCTATGTGGCCATCGGGCAGAAAGAATCCACCGTGGCGCAAGTGGTGCGTAAATTAGAGGAATACGGCGCGATGGAATACAGCGTGGTCGTCAATGCCCCAGCCTCCGACTCGCCGGCCATGCAATACCTCGCCCCTTATGCCGGCGTTACCATCGGGGAATATTTTAGAGATCAAGGGCGGCACGCTTTAATCATTTATGACGACTTGAGTAAGCATGCTGTGGCTTATCGCGAAATCTCCTTGATTTTACGCCGCCCCCCCGGGCGTGAAGCCTTCCCCGGCGATGTCTTTTATATCCACTCTAGATTGTTAGAGCGTGCCGCTAAAATGAGCGATGACAAAGGGGCCGGGTCGCTCACAGCACTTCCTATCATTGAAACCCAAGCCGGCGATGTGTCCGCCTACATCCCCACCAATGTGATCTCGATCACAGACGGGCAAATCTTCTTAGAAACCGACCTTTTTTACTCCGGTATCCGCCCGGCGATCAATGTCGGCTTGTCGGTGTCGCGTGTGGGTGGGGCGGCACAAATTAAAGGCACGAAGCAAGTCGCGGGCACTTTACGCCTAGACCTAGCACAATATCGCGAATTGCAAGCCTTCTCGCAATTTGCCAGCGACTTAGATGAAGCCAGCCGCAAACAGTTAGAGCGGGGACAGCGCATGGTGGAAGTGTTGAAACAACCCCCCTATTCGCCCCTACCCATTGAAAAACAAATTGTGATGATTTACACGGGAGTCAAGGGCTTTTTAGACGATGTGCCGGCAAAAAAAGTCGTGGATTTTGAATCCAGCCTTTATCCTTTCTTGGAGTCTAAATACCCTAATATCCTAGAGGACATCCGCACAAAAAAAGCCCTTGACAAGGATTTAGAAGCCATGCTTAAAAGTGCCATTGAAGAATTTAAGCTAGGCTTTTCACTCTAGGGAAGCACATGGGTAGAAGTCTCAAAGAAATCCGCAAAAAAATCGCCAGTGTCAAAAACACGCAAAAAACCACCAGGGCCATGAAGCTCGTCTCCACGTCTAAGCTCAAAAAAACTGAGGAAGTGGCGCGCCGATCGAAAGTTTTTGCGACCAAGCTCAACGAGGTTTTTGCCGACATTTGCGCCAAAATCAAAACAAGAGGGCTTAAGAGCATTGAGAGCCAGTATTTCTTAAAGCTTGAACAGCCCGAAGTGCAAAAGATCGACATCATCTTTGTTACGGCAGACAAGGGGCTTTGTGGGGGCTTTAACGCCGCTACCATTAAAGAGGTGGTGCGCCTCATCAACCGCTACAAAACTAAGAATGTCAAGGTGCGTTTAAGGGGCGTGGGCAAAAAGGGCATTGCTTTCTTCACCTATAATGGGATTGACCTATTAGACAAGGCGGCGGATTTGAGCTCCTCACCTGATGCCGACAGGGCAGCGGCGTTTGTGGATAATGCCGTGCAAGACTACTTAAATGGGCTCACTGATAGCGTTATCATCGTACATAATGGCTTTAAAAACATGATCTCTCAAGAGATGAAGGTGCAAACGATTTTGCCCATAGATTTCAGTGCCCACCTTGAGCATGCCAAGAGCGAGAGCGAGGGGATTGTGGTTGAGCCTGAAGATGAGGAGGGCGTGATTTTAGACTCTTTGGCACGCAAATTCATACACTTTAACATGTATTACGCCCTGCTCGATTCACTCGCCGCTGAGCACAGCGCGCGCATGCAGGCAATGGACACGGCGACCAACAACGCGGCGGATTTGGTCCGCACGCTCACCATTTCTTACAATAAAGCCCGCCAAGAGGCGATCACCACCGAGCTTGTGGAGATCAACGCCGGCGTGGAAGCGATCAAATAAAGGAGAACTATGGAAGGTAAAATCATTCAGGTTACAGGGCCTGTAGTGGATGTGGATTTTAAAAACTATCTGCCTGCCATTTACGAAGCTTTGGATGTGCATTATGACTTTGATGGGGAGGCAAAGCATTTGGTGCTCGAAGTCGCCGCGCATCTAGGCGACAACCGTGTACGCACCATCGCGATGGACATGACAGAGGGCTTAACTAGAGGGCAAAAAGTTGTGGCGCGGGGCAACATGATTGAAGTGCCCGTAGGTGAGGGGGTTTTGGGGCGCATTTTTAATGTGATCGGTGAGCCCATTGATAACCAACCCCCCCTAGAGGAAAACACCCAAAAGTGGCCCATCCACCGCCACGCCCCCGCTTTCGAGCAACAAAGCACCAAAACCGAAATGTTTGAAACGGGCATTAAAGTCGTGGATTTATTGGCCCCTTACTCTAAAGGCGGTAAAGTGGGGCTCTTTGGGGGTGCGGGTGTGGGCAAGACTGTCATCATCATGGAGCTCATCCACAATGTAGCTTACAAGCACAGCGGTTACTCTGTGTTTGCGGGTGTGGGGGAACGCACTCGGGAGGGCAACGACCTTTACCACGAAATGAAGGAGGGGGGCGTTTTGGATAAAGTCGCCCTGTGCTATGGGCAAATGAACGAGCCTCCGGGGGCAAGAAACCGCATCGCCTTCACCGGGCTAACGATGGCCGAGTATTTTAGGGATGAAAAGGGCTTGGATATTCTCATGTTTATTGACAATATCTTTAGATACGCCCAGTCAGGGGCGGAGATGTCCGCGCTTTTAGGGCGTATCCCTTCAGCCGTGGGTTACCAGCCCACTTTGGCTAGCGAAATGGGCAAACTGCAAGAGCGCATCACTTCCACAAAAAATGGCTCCATCACCTCCGTACAAGCCGTGTATGTGCCCGCGGACGACTTAACCGACCCCGCGCCCGCCTCTGTGTTTGCCCACTTGGACGCGACCACGGTTTTAAACCGCAAGATCGCCGAAAAGGGCATTTACCCCGCGGTCGATCCGCTCGACTCCACTTCACGCATTTTAGACCCGCAAGTGATCGGGGACGAGCACTATAGGGTGGCAACCGGCATCCAACAAATCTTGCAAAAATATAAAGACTTGCAAGACATCATTGCTATTTTGGGCATGGATGAACTCTCTGAAGAGGATAAAAAGATCGTGGAACGCGCCCGTAAAGTAGAAAAATTCCTCTCCCAACCCTTCTTTGTGGCGGAGGTCTTCACGGGCAGTCCGGGCAAGTATGTGACGCTCAAAGAAACCCTGGAGGGTTTTGCGGGGATTTTAGAGGGCAAATACGACCACATCCCCGAGAACGCCTTTTACATGGTCGGCAACATCCAAGAGGTCGTGGAAAAATACGAGAAAATGAAAACAGAGGGCAAAAAGAACGCTTCTTAAGGATCGCAGATGGAATTAGCGGTGAATATTGTGGTCCCACAGGGCTTGATTTTTTCAGGGCAGGTGGATCGGATCACTCTGCCCGGAGGCCAGGGCGAATTTGGGGTACTCAAGGGGCATAGCAATATGGTGTCCTTGCTCAAAAGTGGGGTGATTGAGATCATTAGGGAGGGGCAGGTGAGCCTCATTGCTATCAGTTGGGGCTATGTGGAGGTGCGTAGCAGCAGTGTGGATATCCTCGCCGATGGGGCGGTGTTCATCAAAGGCGATGACACCGTGTATGAGGCGAAAAAGCTCTTAGAGGATGCCAGCTCGGATCGGTTAGCAATCTCTAGTGTGATCGCGCGCATCGAGGCACATGGCTTGAGGTAGGCGTGGCAGTACTCCAAAACTTCCTAGCCACGAGCGGGTTTATCCCCTTGTTTGTACTCAGCTGGCTCTCTTTGTATTTAATCCTGACCTTTTGGGTTTTTTTCTATAAGTATGTCTCTATTAAAGGCCATGCCGTTAAAGAGCAACAATCCTTAGAGGCGGTCATGGCGGGCGCGCGCAAGGAATTGCGTTTGCGTGGCGCGCCCTATGGCAGTACACCTGAAAGGCCCACCAAAGAGTGGCTGGCGGTGTGGAAAAACCAGCTTTTAAAAGAGAACACCACGGGTTTGGTGATCCTTAGCATCATTGCCAGCACCGCCCCCTTTGTGGGGCTTTTTGGCACGGTGGTGGAGATTTTAGAGGCTTTTGGCCGTTTGAGCGGGCAGGTGAGTTTTGATGTGATCGCCCCCGTGATCTCTAAGGCTCTGGTCGCCACCGCTGCGGGGATTTTGACCGCCATCCCCGCCTACTCGTTCTTTTTGATCTTAAAGCGCAAGGTTTACGATCTGTCTGTATACGCCCAAATGCAGATCGATTTTCTCATGGCAAAAGAACATGATGGATTTTGAAGTTTGGGATGCCGATAAACCTGAACTGAACATCACCCCCTTAGTGGACATCATGCTGGTGCTTTTAGCTATTTTAATGACCACCACCCCCACCATCACCTACAAAGAAAACATCCAACTTCCGCACGGTTCTAGGAGTGCTAAAGCCCCCCAAACCCAGTTTTTAGAGGTGCGCATGGACTTGGCGGGTAAGATTTATGTCAATGAGCGCATCTATTCGCTCGCCAATTTTGCCGACTCTTTCCATCTGTGGGCCAAACACCTAGACAAGAGCATGGCCGTGCATGTGCGTGCAGACAAACGCCTCACCTACGACAAAATCATTTATCTTCTCAAGAGCCTTAGAGAAGCGGGGTTTTACAAGGTTTCTCTAGTTACAAGTGCCTGATGCGTGCGGGTCTATTTGTAGGCTGTGGCTTGTTAGCCCTTTTGTGCTATAGCCTGCTTTTAAGTTCACTACTTTTTCAATCCACTAAGAGCACCCCCCCCTTGGCTCTGCCCCCCATTGAGGTGGATTTGATCAGTCTACCTCCTTCTAGCCCCGCTCCAGCTGAGAGTGGTCCGGGGGTGAAGGACATGTTTAGTGCCATTCCAAATACACAAGCCCTCAAGACCAGCCTCCAAGAGGCCAAGGATTTTCAAAAAGCTCAAGATTTGTTCAAAAACATCAAATTCAACAAAATGGATGCCAACGCATTTAAGGACCTGCAAGAGAGCCTAGCCAAGCTCGAGGATATTAAAACCCTGCAGGCCAAAAAAATGGAAGTGCAAGTCCCCAAAGAAGAGCAAAACACCTTAAAAGAAGACAAGGCGTGGTTTAGCGCCATTTATCAAATTTTGTACTCCCAGTGGAAGTTGAGCTTTGATCAAAAAACTTCCGTGGGGGCGCTCATCACCATTTACCCCGATGGACAAATGCATTTTAGTCTTGTGGATTTCTCGCCCTTTAGAGAGTACAACCAGCAAATTGAAAATCTACTCACGCATTTACAACAACAACGCTTCCCCCCATACCCACAGGGGCGCGCGATCACTCTAAAGGTTAATTTTAAAACAAAGGACAAATGATGCGGATTGTGTGGCTTTTATGCTTGATCTTGGGATTTTCAAGGGCGGCGGACGCGACCCTAGACATTGTCAAAACCATTGAAAGCTTGCCTAAAGTTCTTGTAACCACCACAGGCAACGACCCCTATTTACGAAAGATCGCGGATTTGTTGGTGGCGGATTTTAAAGTGAGCGGGCATTTCAACGCTTTAGGGCTCAATGCCCCTGCCAATGAAACCCAAGGGGCCCAGCTCCTGGTGCAACTACAAGCAAGCCAGCCAAATGTCATCAATGCCAAGATTTACAACGCCAGCACAAAGGAAGTACAGGGCAATAAAGATTACCAGTTCAACACTAAAGAGCTCTACCCCTTCATCGCCCATAAAATCGCTATAGACGCGAACAACCTAGCCAAAGCCGCCCCCATTGATTGGATGGCGCGCATGGTGGTGTTCTCTAAATTTTTAAGGCCCGGGGTTACCAGCATTGTGGTTGCCGATTATACGCTGACCTACCAGCAAGAGATCATCAAAAATAATCTGCTCAATGTCTTCCCTAAGTGGGCGAATACCGATCAGAGCGCGATTTACTACACCCAGTATTTGCGCCAACCCACCATCGTTAAATACAATGTCCGCACAGGGGCAAGTGAGGTCATCACCCAGAGCCAAGGCATGGCGGCTGTGTCTAGTGTGAGCACAGATGGGCGTAGGTTGCTGCTTTCTTTGGCCCCCAAGGGCCAAACCGACATCTACCTTTACGACACCAAGGATAAAGAGCTCAAACAACTCACTTCCTACAGTGGGATCGATGTCTTGGGCAACTTCGTGCAAAATGAAAAAGCGATGGTTTTTGTGTCAGATCGCTCGGGTTATCCTAATATCTACCTTAAAAAGTTGAGCCTAAATGCTCCTGTGGAGCAGGTGGTCTTTTACTCCAAAAACAACGACTCGGTGGCCACCTTTGGGGATTACTTGGTCTATGTGAGCCGCGAAGAGAGCGATGCCAACGGGCAAAGCCCCTTTAATTTGCATTTAATCAGCCTAAAAAGCAATTATGTACGCCGCTTGACCGCTAGTGGGGTGAACCAAATGCCTAGATTTTCCAAAGACGGCAAGGCAGTGATGTTTTTAAAGAAGGCGGCGGCGCAAAATGCGTTGGGTGTGATTTTACTGGAAACCAACCAAAGTTACTTATTTCCCCTTAAAAATCTTAACATCCAGTCCTTTGATTGGTAGTGTTTTAAGTCTTGTTAAAAGACTGGGGTGTATAATTAAGCTTTGTTTTGTCTACCAAAATTGAAGGAGTGTTATGAAAAAGTGGTTTTTAGCCGCCGCAGTTGTGGCGTGTGTGTTGATGACAGGGTGTGCAGGTAGCCACGAGGATGAGGCGACCCACCAAGCCCCCCCCCAGGCTAAAGAAGCCACCCCCGCCCCCAAACCCGCCCCCAAACCTGAAGAACACACCGTGCCCAAAGAAGAGGCCCAGGCCAAGCCCGTAGAAAAACCCAAGCCCCATGTAGAAAGTGGCACGATTGTCGGGCAAGTGTATTTTGATTTTGACAAATACAATGTGCGTGCAGACATGCAAAGCGCAATCGATGAAGCCGTGAAAAAAGTCCAAGAATACGGTATGAAAGTACTCTTGGAGGGCAACACCGATGAGTTTGGTACAGGCGAATATAATTTTGCCCTAGGCAACAAACGCGGCCTTAGTGTGAAAGATGTTTTAACTGTCAAGGGCATCAGTGCGGACAGTATTAAAGTGGTGAGTTTTGGAGAAACCAAACCCATTTGCCAGGAAAAAACTCCAGAGTGCTACCGTAAAAACCGCCGTGTTGACATCAAAGTTGTGGACTAAGTGCGGTTTTTAGGCTTGCTTGTGGGGGGGCTCTTGTGCGCTGAGCCCTCCGCTTTTGAACTGCAAAGTGGGGCGACCAAGCAAGAGTTAAGTACCCTAAAAAGCAGCAATAAAAACCTAGGTGACATCTTAACCGCGCTCAAAGGGCAGACTAATGGTTTGTTGCAAGGACAAGAGGGGTTAAGAAGCCTTGTGGAGGGGCAGGGGATCAGACTTAAGAAAGCCACAGATGCCTTAAATGCCCATAGCGATGAACTCAAAGCCTTAAAAAGCACTCAAGATGCCCAAGCTGATCTTATCAAACAGCAGGCCGATCTCATCCACACCTTAAAAACCCAGATCCAAACTAACCAAGATGCCTTAGCCAATTTTGAAAAAAAGAATCAAGAGACCCAGCAACTCTTAGAGAACATGCGCGCCGATTTCGCTAAGAAATTACAAGATTTGCAACAATCGATTGAACGCCAGGCCAATGCCAACAATAAAAAGCTCAAAGAACTCGTCGCCCTACAAGCCCAGATGTTGCAAGCCAAGCAAGAACCTAGCTTCCACAAAGACCCCGCTCAAAAGGAAACCATCGAAAAAGAGGCACACACGCTTTTTAAAGAAAAACACTACAAAGAGGCGCAAGCACGCTTTGTGTGGCTGGCCAGCTTGCCCTATAAAAGTGCCTACACCAACTATATGGCAGGCGAGGCAGCTTACTTCAACAATGCCTATCAAGGTGCCGTCAACGCTTTTAAAAAGAGTGCCATGCTCGATGATAAGGCGGCCTATATGCCCACCCTGCTTTACCACACCGCCATAGCTTTCAAGCACCTCAAAGACCACACCAACTATAAAAAGTTCTTGCAGACCCTTTCTAGGCTCTACCCTGAGAGCGAACAAGGCAAAAAGGCTAAGAATCTTTTAGGGCAAAAGCCTAAAAAAACGCTAAAATAACCCCTCAGCTTAAGAAGAAAGGATCGACATGCAAAACCAAGTTGCCATCATTGAATACGAAGTACGCGACCACGCCACGCAAGAGGTATTGGACTCCAATATAGGCCAAAAACCCCTAGAGTTTTTGATCGGAGCGGGGCAGGTGATTGCGGGACTTGAAAAGGCCGTACAACAAGCAGAGGTGGGTCAAACCCTAAATATCGTGATCCCTCCCCACGATGCCTATGGCACCTACCGCACCGACTACCTCCAAGAAGTGCCCAGGGATCAGTTTGAAGGGATTGAGCTTAAAAGAGGTATGACCTTGTTTGGGCAAGGCGAAAACAATGAAAGCGTGCAAGTGAGTGTGAAGGACTTTAGCGAGCACATGGTGATGCTGGATTACAACCACCCTCTAGCCGGCAAAAAGCTCAGTTTCCAATTCACTCTTTTGGATTTAAGAGAAGCCACAGAGCAAGAGGTTCTTAAAGGCCAAGCCCCTGCCAAACAATGTTGTGGAGGCGGATGTGGTTGCTCGCATTAGAGTGCTTTAAAGCTAGATTAGCCACACGAGGCCGGTGTAGGTTGTGGCTTGCACCAGCACCTCACTTCATTTGGCAAAGCCCCGCCCCTTAAGGTCTCGTGCCTGTGCAGGGGTTGCACCCCTTAAGGTTCACGCCCATATAATGCCAAACCTCAGCCACTGCCCGCATAGCCTAGCCACACATAGAGCAAGCCAAAAACCTCTGCCTCTAAGGGTTTTGTTTGGCTAAACCCCGACCCCAGCGATGCTAGCAAACCCACAAAACCATTTCTAAGCAAACCCTGTAATCTAACTTAGCTTAAGTGGCTTAAGAGGGCTTTTTCGTCTAAGATTTGCACGCCCAGACTTTGCGCCTTTACTAGCTTTGAGCCGGGGTTTTCGCCACAAATGAGGTAGTCGGTACTCTTGGCAATGCTTGTTTGGATGTGCGCGCCTTGTTGCTCGAGTTCTTGGCAAATCTTGGCCCTAGGCTGGCTTAAAGTGCCCGTCAGTACCACATTTTTGCCCGCAAAAAACCCATTTATATTTGGTGCTTTAAGGCTTTGGATAGAGGGTGGGGTGGGGGCAATGTGGCTTAAAAGTGTAGCGATCAGCTCTTTGTTTTCTTGCAAGAAGTTCACAAAGGCGGAAGCGATGGTGCTCTCAAAGCCCTTAAGCTTGACGATTTGTTCAAGAGTGGCACTAAAGACCTCTAGTCCAAAGGCATTGGCTAGTGTTTGGCTTGTCCCCTTGCCAACATGCTCAATGCCTAAAGCACAAAGAAAGCGCCACAGCGAGGTGTGCTTGGTGTGAAAAATAGATTTAATGAGATTGTCTGCTCTTTTTTCTTGCCACCCTTCAAGTTTTAATAAATCCTGCTTTTGTAATGTGTATAAATCCGCCACGCCTTGGATTAGCCCCACTTGCAAGAGTTGCGCCACGACTTTATCACCTAGTCCCTTGATTTCTAAGCCCTGTTTGGAGGCAAAATAGACGATGCTCTCTTGAATCCTCGCGGGGCATTTGTGATTGGGACAAATGAGTCCTCTAGCCCGCTTGCTTAAATCCAAATCGCAGCGGGTGCAATATTCCCTGTAAACCAAATCCCCCCCGCAATCTAAACACACAAGGGGCATGCCGACCTTGTGGGTACACTTGGGGCATTTTTGTTGTTGGGAGCTTAGGGGCGTGGCACAGGCGGGGCAGTGGGTGGGCTTTTTAAAGAACTTGGCGCATTTGGAGCAGAAGTTGGGCTTATTTTTAAGTAGGAGAGCGTTGTTACAGACAGGGCAGATATTGAGGGCTTGAGGGCTCAAAGCAGTAGCACAGGCGGGGCAGTGGGTGGGGGGAGTGATTTTTGCCTGGCTATGGTCTCTTAGCTCTTTTAGAGGGCGTAGGATTTTAGGGATAACCTCCCCGCTTCTTATCACCACTACGATGTCGTTTAATTGTAAATCTTGTTGTTCTATTTGGGTGTAATTGTCTAAAGTCGCCCTAGACACCAACGCCCCTTGCACCAACACCGGCTCAAGCACCCCTACGGGCGTTATGGTCCCGCTACGCCCTACTTGGTTGATAATTTTTAGAAGTTTTGTGCATTTTTGGGCGGTGGCGAATTTGTAGGCAATGGCAAAGCGGGGGGCTTTGATGGTGAAACCTAGGGTTCGTTGGAGTTCTAAATTATCCAACATGGCAACCATGCCATCGGCCTCAAAGGGCAAGTTAGGGCGTTTTGTGCTGAGGGTGTTGAAGGCTTCTTGTATCTCTGCCGCATTTTTACACGCTATAAAGTCCAAACCCAAAAAGCCCCACTCACGCACTGCCTGCATGGCTTGCTTAAAGCTTGTAAATTCTTCATCGCAAAACCCGAGCCCCCATGGGTAGAAGGTGAGTTTTCTTTGTGCGCTGATGCTGGAATTGAGTTGGCGCAAGCTGCCCACGCTCGCATTTCTAGCATTGGCAAAGGGGGCTAGGTTTTGCGCAAGTCTGTCGGCATTCAGGGCATCAAAGTCTTTTTTGAGTAAGAGCACTTCACCTCGAATTTCAATGGGTTTTTGGTAGGGGATTTTGAGCGGGATGGAGTGGATGGTTTTAGCATTGTGGGTCACCAGCTCACCCACCACCCCATTGCCCCGCATGCTGGCACTCACTAACTTGCCCCCCTCGTAGTAGAGATTGAGTGATGCGCCGTCTAGTTTGGGCGAACAAATAAAAGACTCTAGGCGGACTTTGGCAAAATCGCTCAGACGCTTAAGCCACCCTAGGAGATCTTGAAAATTAAACACATTGTCTAAGCTCCACATGCGGGTTTTATGCTCTTGCTTTGGTAAGAAGGGCACGACTTTGCCACCCACGCGTTGGGTGGGAGAGTGGGCTAAAATGTCCGCGGGGTGCGCCTCTTCATAGGCCACAACTTCGCGGTAGAGTTGGTCGTAAATCTCATCGCTCACCAAAGGTTGAGCCAACACATAGTAGTGGTGGGCTAGGTTGCCAAGCTTCTCCACGAGGTTGTAATAGTCTTGCCGGGTTTGTATCATTAGCCAGTCTTTGCTATAATGAAAAATTATGCGGATTTTATAGTAGATGAGCTTAAGATAAGGGGCGTGATTGATTAGCGACATTGACAGTACCATTTCCTTACACCTTAACAACGAAGTGCAGTTTTTATGCTTCACCTTGAGTAGCGATGAAAACAACGATGCCGAGCTGTATGGGATCAATATCTTTAAAATCCGTGAGATCATCCACTACGATGGCGATGTAACTGAAACCGTGGGGGGCAATGACAGCATGATGCTAGGTTTTCTCACCATAAGGGGCGAGTCTGTGCCCTTGATTGATGTGAACCGGTGGATCTACTTTGACCCCAACAACCCCGAAAGGGATTTAAGCGAAGCGTCCATCAGGAGCGATCAAAATTTAGTCGTTGTGTGCGAGTTTTCTAGCTGTGTCGTGGGGCTTAAGATTTTTTCCATTAAGCGGATCGTGCATAAACATTGGGGCGAGATCAGCGTGGGGGGCAAGCAGGGCTTTAGTGCGGGAGGCAAGGTCAACGCGATCACCAGATTCGAGCAGGATCGGGTGATCCAAATCCTAGATGTGGAGCGTATGCTCGCTGAAACCTTTCCCACCATGCAGGAGTTAGACCAACTTAAAGAGCAGTTTGTGGAGGCCATTCGAAGCGACAAGCTCATTTTTATCGCCGAAGATTCGCAGGTAGCAATGCATAATTTAGAGCGTATCATAGACAGCTTGAAGCTCAAATACGAAGCCTTCCCAAATGGAGATGCGTTACTGAAGAGGCTTTTTAATGAGAACATGATCGATGAGGTCGGGGCGGTGATCACGGATCTAGAAATGCCCATGGTGTCGGGCTTTGAGGTCTTAAAGCGCATCAAAGCGGATGCAAGAACCAAGCATTTGCCCGTAATCGTCAATTCATCTATGAGCAGCGAGTCAAACAGGCAACTTGCTGATTCGTTGCATGCCGATGGGTTTGTGATCAAATCACACCCTGATGAGATTCAAGAATTATTGCAAGAATATCTAAAAAATTAAGGGCAAAACATGTTAAGAACGCAATTATGTGCCCAGGTCGGGCTATGTGATGTGCAAAAGAAAGTGAAGCTCTGTGGATGGTGCCACAACTACCGCGATCATGGAGGCGTGATCTTCATTGATTTGAGGGATAAAAGCGGGTTGGTGCAACTTGTGTGCGACCCCACTTCTAAGGCTTACGAACAGGCCAGCTTAGTTAGGCACGAGGATGTGTTGATCGTGGAGGGCGTGGTACGCCCTAGAGGAAAGGGCTTAGAAAACCCCAAACTTGCTACAGGGGCAATTGAGGTAGTTTTAGAGGACTTGCGCCTGGAGAACAAGAGTCTAACCCCGCCTATTGCAATCGGCGATCCTAGTGTGAATGAGGACTTACGCCTACAATACCGCTTTTTAGACCTGCGCTCGGCTAAATCCCACAGCATTTTTAAAATGCGCAGCAAGGTGGCTAAGGCGGTACGCGACTGCTTAGATAGCCTAGACTTTCTAGAGATTGAAACCCCCATGCTCTCTAAGACCACGCCCGAGGGAGCACGCGACTTTTTGATCCCCAGCCGTATCCACGATGGGGAGTTTTTCGCCCTGCCCCAAAGCCCCCAACTTTTTAAACAAATTTTAATGGTGGCAGGGATGGACCGCTATTACCAAATTGTCAAATGCTTTAGAGACGAGGATCTGCGCGCCGACCGCCAACCTGAGTTTACCCAAATAGATGTGGAGATGAGCTTTTGTACACAAGAAGATGTGATGGAGGTGGCTGAAACCTTGATCAAAGCGGTTTTTAAGGTGGTGGGTGTGGACATTAACCTCCCCTTTAGGCACATGTCCTACAAAGAAGCCACCGAAAGCTATGGCAGCGACAAACCAGACTTGCGCTTTGGCATGCCCCTTGTGGAGGTGGGGGATTTGTTTGTAAATTCGAGCAATGAGATTTTTAAGACCATCGCTAGCGACCCTAAACGCAACCGCTTTAAGGCATTAAAAGTCGAAAAAGGCGACACGCTACTAAGCCGTAAAGACTTAGCCGAGCTTGAAGCGTTTGTGCGCCAATTTGGCGCAAAGGGGCTTGCCTATATCCAAATTAAGCATGAGGGGCCCAAGGGGCCTTTAGTGAAGTTTTTAGAGCCTAGCGCACTCAATGAACTCTTGGAGCGCACAGAGGCCAAAGAGGGAGACTTACTCTTTTTTGGTGCGGGAGAGAAGGCGGTTGTGTTAGATTACATGGGGCGTTTGCGCTTGAAACTCGGGCAGGATTTAAATTTAATCAACCCCGATGCATTTAACTTTTTGTGGGTGGTGGATTTTCCCATGTTTGAGAGGGTGGAGGGAAAACTTAGTGCCATGCACCATCCCTTTACCATGCCAAAAGACATCGACAACACCGACCCTGAGGACATGCAATCCATCGCCTACGACATTGTGCTTAATGGCGTAGAGCTGGGAGGGGGGAGCTTGCGCATGCACCAAGAAGCTTTGCAGAAAAAAGTCTTTGCCCTGCTTGGTATTAGCGAGCAAGAGGCTATAGAGAAATTTGGCTTTTTACTCGAGGCCTTGCGTTATGGCGCACCCCCTCATGGCGGTTTTGCGATCGGCTTTGATCGCTTGATCATGCTCTTAGCCAAAGCCCCTAGCATCCGCGAAGTTATCGCCTTTCCAAAAACCCAAAAGGCGACTTGCTTACTCAGCAAAGCCCCAAGCCCTGCCAGCGAAGAGCAATTAAGAGAACTGCATATCCGCTTAAGAAACCCCAAACACTGACCAAACCATTAAAGGACATAAACAGACATGAAAGCGTTATTTTTAATCATCGGCGCGCCCGGGAGTGGCAAGACCACGGACGCACAGCTGATTGCTGAACGCAACAGCGATTGTATAGTGCATTACTCTACGGGGGATTTACTAAGGGCCGAGATTGCCAAAGGGAGCGAGCGCGGACAACTCATCGCAAGCTTTACAAGTAAGGGGGAGTTGGTGCCTTTAGAAATTGTCATTGACACCATCATCACGGCGATTAAAAACGCCCCTAAAGAAGTCATTATCATTGATGGCTACCCCCGCTCTTTGGAGCAAATGCACACCCTAGACCGGGTTTTAAAAGCCCAAGAGGAAGTCAAACTTAGGGGCGTTGTGGAGGTGAGTGTGAGCGAAGCTGTGGCTAGAGAGCGCGTGCTCGGGCGCTCAAGGGGCGATGATGACAATATCGAAGTTTTCAACAACCGCATGCAAGTGTATTTAAAGCCCCTAGAGAGCATTGTAGAGTTTTACAAAGCCCTAGAGGTGCACCAACAAATCAATGGCGAGCGCAGCATTGAAGAGATTGTCGCCGACATTGAAAGCTACATCAAAAATCACTTAAAAGGATAGCAATGGACTTAAATAAAATCAAAGCCGGCACACCACAAGCCCTAAATGCCGTGATTGAAATCCCCTACCAATCTAAGGTGAAATACGAGGTGGATAAGGACAGCGGAGCGGTGCTAGTCGATCGCATCATGTACCCTTCTATGGTGTACCCTGCTAATTACGGCTTTGTGCCCCACACTCTAAGCGCGGATGGCGACCCGGCGGATATTTTGGTGTTAAACGAAGACCCCTTAATGCCCGGTAGTGTGATTAAATGCCGTTTAATCGGGGTGTTGGTAATGGAGGATGAGAGCGGGATGGATGAAAAACTCTTGGCCATGCCCCTTGGCAAGATTGACCCCAGGTATGACAATGTTAAAGACCTGCACGACCTACCCCCCATTGTGCTCAAAAAAATCAAACATTTCTTTGAAACTTACAAGGATTTAGAGCCAGAAAAATGGGTAAAGGTGAAAGACTTTGGCAACAAAGCACACGCAGAAGAAATCTTTAAGAAAGCCCTAGCCAACTACAACAGCAAAGCATGTTAAGCCTACAAACAACAGCCCCCTACATCCTCCACCCGCTCACCCTCTATACCCACTTGCAGGGGGCCAACACGCTCTTATTAGAAAGCGCGCAGGTGGAGAATAAAAAACACACCAAATCCATCATCCTAGCCAGGGCGTGTTTAAAGCTTGTGTGCCAAGGTGCCAAGGTGCGCCTTGAAGCTTTAAACCCTAACGGGCAGGCTCTCTTAGAAAAAATGGCAAAGGTGTTAGAGTTAGAGCCTAAAGAGGGGGTGTTAGAAAAGTACTACCCCAAAGACTGCACTTTAAGCGATGAGTTTAGCAAGCTTAAAAGAGCCAGTCCGCTAGACACTCTAAGGGCGGTGTTTGCGAGCGTGGAGACTGCTGGTGTGCCCCCTTTTGGACTATTTTGCGGAGGGTATTTTGGTTTTGAGTTTGTTGGGGCGTTTGAGGACCTGCCGCATTTAGAAGCTACCGACAACACAGCCCCCGATTTTATCTTTTTGGTGGCGCAAAATTTGATTTTAATCGACCACCAAGCCAAGAGCACGCAAATTTTTGGTGCGTGTTTTAAGCCCAGCCTAAAAGCGCAAATCCAAGCCGAGATCGAGGCACTAGCCCGCCTAAATCCCCCCCCCTTTAGCCCCAAGACAAGCCCCCAAGACAGCGCATTAGATACGAATTGCAGCGATGAGGGCTTTGCTAAAATGGTGCTTGCCACCAAAGAGCAGATCAAACAGGGCGAGATTTTCCAAGCCGTGCCCTCTAGAAGTTTTTACATGGAGTGTAAAGAGCCTTTAAGTGCCTACCACCACTTAAAAGAACAAAACCCCAGCCCCTACATGTTTTACATGCAAACCGCGGACTTTACCCTCTTTGGTGCAAGCCCTGAAAGCGCGCTAAAGTATGACGCGCCTACCAATTTAGTCCAAATCTATCCCATTGCCGGCACCCGCCCAAGGGGTAAAAATCCCGATGGTAGCCTAGATTTGGATTTAGACAACCGCCTAGAGTTAGACCTGCAAAACGACCCCAAAGAGCGGGCAGAGCATATCATGCTCGTGGATTTGGCCCGCAACGACATTGCTAGGGTGGCTAAACCCTTAAGCCGCGTGGTGTCTAAGCTGCTAAAGGTAGAAAAATACGCCCATGTGATGCATTTAACTTCCGCCGTGCAAGGGGAGCTCAAAGAAGGGCTAGACGCGCTGCACGCCTACCAAAGCTTTATGAACGCGGGGACTTTAAGTGGCGCACCCAAAATCGCCGCTTTAAAGCTCATCGCCGCGTTGGAGGGCAAGAGGCGAGGCTCTTATGGGGGCTCTATGGGCTATTTATGTGCCGATGGATCAATGGATAGTTGCATCATTATCCGCTCGGCTTTCGTACAAAAAGGGCGGGCTGTGGTGCAAACAGGGGCGGGGATTGTGCTTGATAGCGTTGCCCAGGCAGAGATTGCTGAAACCAAGGCCAAGGCCAAGTCCGTGATTTCTGCCATTTTAAAAACCCACACATGAAAATTTACTTCATTGACAATTTCGACTCCTTCACCTATAACCTCGTGTATGATTTAGAGGGGCTGGGGCATTCTGTCTTGGTGTTGCGCAACACCACCCCTGCCCCCCTGCTCTTAGAGTGGTTGCAAGCAGAAAAAGAAAAGCCCCTATTGTTCATCTCTCCGGGGCCGGGCGATCCTAACCATTCGGGGCAACTTTTAGAGATGATTCGACTTGTGCGGGGCAAATACCCTATTTTTGGGGTGTGTTTGGGCTTGCAGGCGTTGGCGCAAAGCTATGGGGCACAAATTGTTCGAAGCCCTAGCATCGTGCATGGTAAAAGCTCCACCATCCAACTAGAGCCTTTTGAGGCGTTTAGGGGGCTTGGCAACTCTTTACAAGTGGGGCGTTACCACTCTTTAGTGGCTACGAATTTGCCCGAGTGTTTGCAAGTCATCGCCCATAGTGGTGGGCTCGCGATGGGCATTTACCACAAAGAGGACAAGGCCTTAGCCTACCAATTCCACCCCGAGAGCATTTTAACGCTCAAGGGGACGCAGTTGTTGCAACAAAGTTTAGAGTTTATACAGAGCTAGAAAGAATAATAAGCAATCTGTCGGATTCTAAAAAAGCTGGCAAGTTTTTATAGGGCTACTCTTGCCACAAAAACCCCTAGATTTTACCAGGCCACCTCTTTTAGCAGGAGCACTCACTGCCTGCCTGTTAATCGAGTGGGTCTGTCGACGCAAAACATGCAAAAATCCAAAACGGCTGAGGAGAGCATAGGGGTTAACAAAAATCCCAGTCTTGCAGAGGCTACAAAATTTTATAGAATTTTATAGAATTTTTAAAATGTCTAGAACAAATAAGCATAAGACACGATCCAATAGTAAAAATCCATGGCGAGGTTTTTGTGGCGGATGGATTGGATTTTGCCAAAGGGGATTTTCACGCCTAGCTCCACGCGTTGTTTTTGTGCGATGGTGCTGCCCACACCCAAATCAAGCACTCCATTATAGCCCATAAAAGAGCGATCGCCTACATAGCTGTGTAAAGTCATCGCGCTTTGGAAGTAGCCAAAGCCCAAACCTACATAAGTGCCAAAATTAAATTTCTTGCTGTGGTAAAAGTCGTTCACCATATCCATGTGGATGTTGAACAAGGAATAGACATTAGTGTTAAAAGCGGTGGGTTTGATGGTTTGGATGTAGTCTATCTGCCCCCTTAAAGCCACAAAGCGGTTAATGTCGTACTGATAACCCGCCTTCAAGCCCCATAAAAAAGCGTTGTTATAGGGCTGTTTCACCACATTGAGGGTGGAAAAGCCCGTGGTAACTCCGATAAAAATATGGTTCTTTGGCAGGGCTTGTTGCTTAGCTAAAGCCAAAGTAGAAAGCACTAAAACCCCTAAAAGCCATTTTCTCATTTATCATTCCGATAGAATTTTTTCAGCTTATCATCCAGGGGGGCAAGCAGGCGGTAAAAAATAGGTACGACCAACAAGCTAAGCACCATAGACACCAAGAGCCCCCCGCTCATGGCAATGCCAATGGGCGATTTCATCGCCGAGCCCTGCCCCACGGCGATGGCCAAGGGCAGCATGCCACACACCATCGCGATAGTGGTCATCAAAATAGGCCTTAAGCGCGATTCGCCCGCCAGTACGATCGCTTCTTCAATGCTATGCCCCTCTTTGCGGCGGTCGTTGGCGATGTCAATAATAAGGGTGGCGTTTTTGCCCACCATCCCAATCAGCAAGATGAGCCCCATTAAAGAGAACAAACTCATGGACTGGTGCACCATCCCTAGAGCAAAGAACGCCCCCGAGAAGCTTAAGGGCATCGTAACCATGATGATCAAGGGCTCTAAGAGCGACTCGTAAAGTGCGGCTAGAATCATGTAAATGAGGATGAAGGCGGTCGCGATCGCCACACCAAAAGCATCATTGCTCTCTTTAAGACGATCAGATTCGCCCGTGAAGCGAAATGCCGCACCTTTGACGAGCCACTCGCCTTGATGCTTCTGTACTTGGCTTAAAAGTTCGCCCAAACTTGTACCCTTAGCCGGGCGTGCCAGCACGGTCACACTTCTTTGGCGGTTGTAACGGGTGATGTTGGAGGGGACTTTACGCTCGATCACTTCGATCAAGCCGTCTAAGAACATCAACTTACCATTGATATTTCTGATCTGCAAGCGCTTGATGTCGTCCATGCTCATTTTTTTGTCGGAGGGAACTCTAATGATGATGTCGTATTCTTTGCCTTCCTCTTTAAAGTAGCTCACGCGATTTTCCCCAGAGAAGGCATTGGTCACGACATTGGCGAGGGCCTCTGCAGTGACACCGTATTTCACCGTGGCTGCTCTCAAAATGCGCAGTTGGTACTGCGTTTGGTAGTCGGAGGTGTTGGTGTGGTAGCCCGCCACCCTGCCCTTCATCTCAGGGCTTTCAAGCAGGAAATGTCGTAGCTTCGCTACGCTCTCATCCACGAGCTTTTGGGTGGGGGCGTAGACAAACACCTGAAACGCCGAGTTGTCTCCCCCCCCGATTAGAGGCACTTCGGCGAGGTTGATGGATTGCAGGTCTTTGGCTTCGGGGATGGCTCTTAATTTATGGCGCATCTCCTCCATGAGTACAAACTGGTTCTTTTTGTGGTTCTTCTTCAGCTTGACATAGAACTTGCCCTTAAAGGTGCTTTGGATGTTGCCATAACCCACTTGCATGGAGTCAAACTCCACATCGGGGTCTTTTTCAATCACCGCTTGCAGGGCTTTCATTTTCGCCAACATCGCCTTTAGACTGATATCGGTTTGCGCCTTAATATAGACATAGAACTTGCCTCGATCCTCTTTGAGTAAAAACTCCATGCCCAGTTTACCCGCAATGTGCATGGAAACGCCAAAAATGACCGCCACCACCAGCCCCACGAGCAATTTATGGTTTAAGAGCCAGCTGAGCAAACGGGCGTAGGCCTTCTCCATTCTTTGGAAAAAGGGCTCAGTGCGGCTGTAGAATTTAGAGGGTTTAGCAGACACGATGAGTGAGCTTAACATGGGCACCACGGTTACGACCACAAAGTAAGAGATCGTGATGGCAAGGGCGACGGTGATCCCAAAACTCTGAAACCACCGCCCCACCACCCCGCTCATATTACCCACAGGGATGAACACCGACAAGAGCATTGCCGAAATCGCGATGATTGCAAAGGCGATTTCATGCACACCCTCATAGCTGGCGGTCCTCTTATCCATGCCCGCCTCTAATTTCTTGTGGATGTTTTCGATCACCACGATCGCATCGTCGATGATGATCCCAATGGACAGAGTGAGCGCGACCATGGTCATCATGTTCAAAGAGAAGCCGATCCACTTAATGAGCGCAAAAGTCCCCATAATAGAGATAGGAATGCTCATCGCAGATACAAAGGTGATGGATAGGCTACGCAAGAACACAAAAACCACCGACACCGCCAAAATCCCCCCCAAAATCAAGTCAAACTTGACATCTTTAATGGAGTGGCGGGTGTAGTCTGTGGTGTCTAAAAAGGGACGCAACTCATAGCCCGGGCTCACTGCGCGCATGGCATCTAATTCCTTATAGATCGCGTCCACAATTTTGATCTCATTAGCCCCGGCGATCTTTTGCACTTCTAAAACAATGCCCTGATCGTGCCCATAGCTGGCATAAGTGATGTCTGGGTCGATGCCCTTTTCAATCGTGGCAATGTCTCTTAGGCGGACATGGTTACCGATTTGGATGTCGCCCAGCTCTTTAAGCGTGTAGCTGTTGCCGTCCACCAAGATCGCATAGTTTTTCTTAGGGCTGATGATCTTGCCCCCGTCCATTTCGAGATTTTGGGTTTTAAGGGTGTTGTAAAGGTCGTTGTAGGTGAGGCCGTATTTATTCATCAAGCTTGGGTCGGCGTAAATGCGGATTTGCTTTTCTTCATAGCCCTGCAGCTGGACATTACCCACACCCTCCACCTTTTGCAGCATGGGCTTAATGATGTTTTTGGCGTGGTCGTTTAACTCCGCTGGGGTCTTGGTTTTGCTGGTTAAGAAAATTGAGAGGATCGCCTGGCCACTGGTGTCCACCTTGTCAATGGCGGGGCGGCGGATGTTGGGGTCGTTAAAGCTCACCGAAGACACCTTATTGATGATGTCGTTTAAAGCGGTCATGATGGGCTTTTCAAGCACAAACTCCACCACCACAATGCTGACATTGCGTGCGCTGTTGGAGGTTACTTTTTTGATCCCATCCACACTCATCACGGCTTCCTCGATTTTGTCGGTGACCTTACTCTCCACGATGTCCGCGCTTGCCCCGGGGTAACTGGTTTTCACCACGATGATGGGGAAATCGATGTTAGGAAAGAGTGCCACGCTGATTTTTTTCAGCGCCATCGTCCCAAAGAAAACGATCATGCACGCGAACATTAAAGTCGTGATGGGCCTTTGGATCGCAAACTTATACACCAATGCCCCCTACTGGATGAAGCCATCCCCAAAGACACCGGGGACTAGGGGGCTATTAGCGGGCAGTAGAGCCTCTGCGCTCACTTTGCGGGTGCTCTCATCGATGGTGGGGTAGATTTTGGTGATTTTGACTTTTTGTTTCTCGGGTTTGCCATCGATGCTGTAAAGGAAGGTGTCGCCCACCTTGACAACGGGCAGGTATTTGGAGTCAAACTCGATCACCATTTTTCTCCCTTTGCTCACCAACCGAAACAACACGGTGCTATTCGCGCTCATCCCATCGCCTAGCTCGATGTTCTTGCTCGCAATCACCCCATCAAAGGGGGCGCGTAAAATGGTTTTATCCACCACCGCTTGGGAGTAATTACGATCATACTCTAGCTTCCTATAATCTGAGTAGTATTTGTCTAGGGTGTTTCTATCGATCGCCCGCCCGATTTTGCTGTAGCGCTCGTATTGCTTGCGGCTGAAGTCGTATTGTTGGTTGATCGAATCTACCTGTGATTTTTTGTCCTTGTTATAAAGGCTTAAAAGGACTTCGCCCTTTTTGACCTTGCTGCCCACATCCACATAGATCGCATCCACGATCCCGGCGGAGTCTAAAGTCAAATTTGCGTCTTGTAAAGCCCTGACATTAAAAATAGCATAAACTTCTTTGGCTGAGAGCCCCGCTACAAGAAGCAGGGCACATAAAAGATATTTCATCATCGTCCTTTAGCGTACATAGTCTTGGATATGGTGCCCGCTGTAAAAAATGTAGTTTGCCTTTTGCATTTCGTAGTTGTTGAGCGATTGGTTATAAACAACTTCAGCGTCAAAGCGGGTGCGTAGTGCCCGTAAATAAGTGGTGAAGTCCACTAAGTTAGCGGCGTATTTTTTCTTAATGCTCTCATAAGAGATGGTCGCTGATTTAAGGCTTGCCTCTGAGCTTCTAATTTTGGCCCGCGCCATGTCTAAAGACTTGCGGTAAAGCTGCTCGTCTTTGGCTTGCTCCATCCTTTTATACATTAAGTTTTTTTCTTGGGAGAGTTGGTTTAGGCGCAAATACTGCTTTTGTAAATTAATGCCTATGTCGTTTAAGATGTTTAAAGTCACGACCACACCTACAGTGTTTTGTTGGTCGGGATAGAGGTTGCCAAAGCGGTTGTCTTTACCCATTGCGTAGGCAGGTTTTTGGATGTAGTATTGCCAATCATCGTTGATGTCTACTGTAGGGTAGTAATTGAGCTCTTTGTTTTGGTAGTGGATGGCAGTGATTTGCTCCCTCAAAGACCGAATATCCGCCCGCTCTTTTAAGGAAAGCGTGGGGGGTAGAATGGTTGTACGCTTTAAGGAGGGGATTTTAGAGTTAGTGAGGTATTCCAAAGTCAAGCGGTTTTGTTCAATGGAAAATTGCATGTCTGTGATGTCGTTTTCACTAAGTGCCCCCTGCGCCTTTGCGCTCTCTAAGTCGTCAATCGTGGTTAAGCCTTCGTTGTAAAGGTCCCGGATGCGCTTGATGTTAGAGCGCAGTTCAGCCAGCTTCTTTTGCAAAGCGACTAACTGCGCCATGTTATTGAAGTACTGATAATATTGTTGCACCACTTGCAAGTAGATGTTTTGCTTGGTGTACTCCATGTTTGCGCTGTTGGAGCGGTAACTCGCTGCTTTTTCGCGCACATTGTTGATATCGCTAAAGCCGTTGAAAACATTGAGTTTTAAATTCGTGTTGAGCATTTGCATGTTGTAGTTTGGATAAAAAGGCGTGTCCCTATCCCTACGATTAAAGGTGTAAGTACTCGTCATAGAGGGCAAGAACTTTGCCTTAGCAATGCTGTGGTTTTTTAAGGCTTGAGCGACTTGCAAGCGCGCGGCCTGCAATGAGTAGTTATTGTCCGCATTCCTGATCAAATCCGCTAAACCCAGGGCATGTCCTTGCGTATCATTCCCATTGTCCTCGAGCCGCTCTAATCTCTTTAAATTTAGACTAAAATCATCATCGTCGGTGGCTGGAGCATATTCTTGTAACTCCAAAGCTTGTAAACCGATTCCCAAAAAAAATGTAAAACTAAATAAGAAAAATTGTTTCTTTCGTAAAAAGTGCATGTCAAAACTCCGTGCTTAAAAAAGCGTGGTGTCCTTGGCGGGATTTGAACCCACGGCCTCACGATTAGGAATCATGCGCTCTATCCAACTGAGCTACAAGGACACTGAAAAAACTAAAACCTGAGAAGGTTCGAGTTGTGTAGCACAACTCTAAAGAAAAAAGGACTTAAACTACTTTTTCTTGCTGGATTTGGTGGCTTTGCCTTTGGCTTTGTCTTTAACCACTAAATCTTTTAAAACCTTGCCGGGTTTAAACTTGGGCACCATTTTATCCTCTGTGGCGTAGGTCTTATCGCTGCCGGGCACCTTACCGCTCTTACCTTTTTGCAACGCCACTTCAAATTTGCCAAAGCCCACGAGCTCTACACTCTCGTGTTTGGCCAGGGCTTGTTGCACGGCTTTTACAAAGCCATCTAAGGCAAATTCCGCGTCTTTACGGCTCTCAAAGCCCCCCTCTTCTTTCATCAACTCCACAAATTCCGCTTTCTTCATTAGGTACCCTTTCCAAATTTTGCTCCAAATGTGGCGCATAAGGCGACCATTATACTACAAAAATTCTCAATCTGCGCCCTATTTTGCGTTTTATGCGCTTAAAACCCTCCATTTTACGCCCCCTTAAGAGCGATTCAAGCTAGCTACTTGTATGATAGAAGTCGATTGATGAAAAGAAAGGGTTTGTGTTGCGTGTTGCTGTGAATGGGGTTGGGCGGATTGGGTTGTGTGCATGCCGCGTTGTGGGGGCAAGAGAAGATTTAGAATTAGTGGCGATCAATGCCACTTATGGGATCGAAACCCTAGCGCATCTCTTGCGCCACGATTCACTGCACAAACACGATCTAGCCATTGAGATTTTAGATCAGGAGCATTTACGCATCGGGCACAGCCCAAAAGTTAAAGTGTTCAGCGAGCGCGACCCCGCTAAATTGGATTTTAGCCCTGCACAGGTGGTTTTAGAATGCACAGGTAAGTTCAACGAAGCCGCTTTAGCCAAGGCGCATCTTAAGGGGAGTGTGCAAAGGGTGGTGATCTCGGCTCCGGCCAAAAACACCCCGACCTTTGTCTATGGGGTGAACCACACCCACTACAAGGGTGAACCCGTCATTTCCAACGCCTCTTGTACCACCAACGCCCTAGCCCCGATCTTAAAAGTACTCGATGAAAACTTTGTTGTGCAGCATGTCTTGATGACCACGATCCACAGCTACACGAATGACCAAAACCTCCTAGACTCCAAGCATAAAGACCTGCGCCGCGCTAGAGCCGCTGCGCTTAATGTGATCCCCACAAGCACTGGGGTGAATAAGGCGATCGCTCTAGTGTTGCCCCATTTGGCGGGTAAAGTGAGTGGCCTTGCTTTAAGGGTGCCCACCCCCGATGTGAGTTTGGTGGATTTGAGCTTCGATGTGGCAAAACCCCTAGGACTAGAAGCCCTGCACGCGTGCATGGAGCAGGCCAGTCAGCACGAACTTCAAGGTATTTTAGGCATAGACAAAGACAAGCGGGTGTCTAGCGATTTTATTGGATCGTCTTTGAGTGCCATTTACATTGAGGATCAGAGCGTGGTTTTAGACGCGCACCATGCGAAAGTGTTGGCTTGGTATGACAACGAGATGGGCTATAGCCACCGCTTGGTGGATATGGCGGTTTATATTTGCCAAAAGGATTAACATGCTAGCAGGGATCAAGCGCATGCAAGAGGTTGTGGGGATACAAGATGTCGGCGTGAAAGACAAGCGGGTGTTGATCCGCGTGGATTTCAATGTCCCCCTGGATAAGGATTTTAACATTACAGAAGACACACGCATGCGTGAGAGCATCCCCACGATCAACTATTGCATCGATAATGGGGCGAAATCTGTGGTCTTGGTGGGGCATTTAGGCCGCCCGCAGCCACAAATCGAGGGGCAAAGAGAAGAAAAATACTCTTTTAGGCATTTGTTAAAAAGGCTTGAAAGACTCTTAAACAAAGAGGTCTTGTTTGCTAGCTCCCCGCAAATGGCTAAGAGCTTGCAGGAGAACCAAGAAAACCCCATCATTTTAGTGGAAAACTTGCGCTTTTATAAGGGCGAGAAAGAGAACAACCCTGAGTTTGCCAAGTGCTTAGCCGATTTGTGCGATGTGTATGTCAATGATGCATTTGGCACGAGCCATAGAAAGCACGCCAGTACCTATGGGATCGCCAGCTTCGTGCCCGTGAAAGTGGCCGGTTTCTTGCTTAAAAAAGAGATCAATTCTTTTGCCAAAGCTTTGGCTAACCCCCTACGCCCCGTGCTCTTAGTGGTGGGCGGGGCTAAGGTGAGTTCTAAACTCACTTTGCTTAGCAACATTTTAGAGCGGGTGGACAAGGTGATCATCGGGGGGGCGATGAGTAACACCTTTTTAAAGGCACTGGGCTACAACATGCAAGCCTCCCTAGTGGAGGAGGATTTGATCCAAGACGCGCTAGATATTCTTAACAAGGCCAAGCAAAAGGGTGTGCATGTATATCTGCCCGTGGATGTGGTGAGCAGCCCGCATTTAGAGCACACCGACCAAGTGCAGATCACCCCCGCACAAGACATTCCCCTAAATTATATGGCGGTGGATATTGGCCCGGCCACTTCTAAACTCTTTTCCTTGGTGATCCAAAGCAGCCAAACGATCATTTGGAACGGACCGCTTGGGGTGTATGAAGTGCCCCTATTTAGCCGGGGCTCCAGTCAAATCGCGCACAGCATCTCCAATACCTATGCCTTTTCGCTCATTGGCGGGGGAGACACGATCGATGTGCTCACGAGGGCAGGCTATAAGGATAGCGTGAGCTTCATTTCTACGGGCGGGGGGGCGAGTTTGGAGCTTCTTGAGGGCAAGATTTTAGTCGCCTTTGAAGTCTTGGATCGGCACCCATGAGCCACAAGAGCGCACCATGCCCATCGGGTTACAGGAGTGGGCATGATCAATGTCTTTACAAAAAATGCTGAACTGGTGGAGGTTTTTGCCTTTAGCGATTTTGCCAGCTTTCCCTTTGAAGAGAGAAACATCTTATGGTTTGAGCTCATCAATCCCACCTTTGCCGAGCTCTACTGCATTGCTCAAAACTACAATTTAAACCTCTACGAAGATCCCGAAAAAAGCGCGGTGGTGAAGTACTGGGAGAACAGCACTTCCATCACCATCAACACCTACTTTATCTATAAAGACACCCCCCTAGCCTTCCACACAGAAGCGGTAACCTATTTCATTGCCAACAACATTCTATTCACGCTCTATTATGGGGATTTCCCTATTTTTAGAGAAGTACAGGGGCGGGTGCTGGCTAGCCCTAAGAAGTTCTACGACGGCTTTGATATTTTGGCAAAGATTTTAGAGCTATATTTTGAAAAGGGGGCGGATTGTTTAGAGGAGGTCAATCGCGAAACCAGTGTGCTTAGAAAGCAAATTGTCTTTGACTTGGAAGCCTGCACGCACGAAGAAATCTTAATCTCTCTGTCTTTTTTGCAAGAGTTTAATATGGAGCTGCGCGACTCGCTCTTTGACAAACGGCGGATCATCACGGCATTGCTTAAAAGCAATAAAGTGGATAGTGAAACTAAAAAAGATTTTAACATTATCATCAAGGATTTTAGTTCATTAGTGGAGTTTAGCACCGCAAACCTCAATGCCCTAGACAATATCCAAAACCTCTTCACTTCACAAGTCAATGTGGAGCAAAACAAGATCATCAAGCTTTTCACCGTGGCGAACTTAGCGATGATGCCCCCCACCTTGATCGGTACAATTTATGGCATGAACTTTGAAGTGATGCCAGAACTGCGTTGGGAGTTTGGCTACCCGATAGCGGTGTTTGCCATGATTGTCTCCACAATCCTGCCCATCCTGTACTTTAAAAAGAAGGGTTGGCTCTAAAGGGCTAGGGCTAGAAACCCACCCAGCACCGCTATGCCTAGCAAGAACGCGCTAAGGATTTGGGCAGTGTTCTTGCGCTTAAAGTCCATCAAGAGCCCGCTGATGTAAAAGAAACACAAAAACACCCCAAAGGCCACTCCCATAGTCTGCAAAGCCACCCCCGCCCTGCCCTTATGTATCTGCATCAGCACCCCCAAAAAGGAGCACTCAATCACGGCAACCTCCCCCTTCTTGGGGTTAAACTCGATTCCATAAGCGGGTGTGCCGATGATCAAATCTCCCTTATGATGGCTTGGTTCTAATTTTTTTGGACTGTGCGATGTCGTGCGCCTTTAAAAACTTAAGCAAAAAATCCAAATCCTCCCCCGCCTTTTTTTTCACCTGCCATTTACGAATCTTCGCCCCGCTGTTGGAATTAAAGCCGAGCAAAAACGCTACCCCGCTTAAGACAAACAACAGCGCAAATGGCAAGAAAAACACGCTCGTTAAGGCATGGAATTTATAAACACTCTGCGGACGCATCATTGGATGATGTGGCTGACAAACTTAGAGTAATTGTCCATCACCAGCCCGCCCTTTCTAAAGCCCAGTCCACATGCCTCGTAAGCGTAAAAGACATTGGGTTGGTAGTAGAACTCCCCGACTTTATTTAGGGGCGCAAACTCTTGGTAAATGGGTTTGTGGTTGCCATAAATGCCCCCGGTTTCATAGATCACGCTCAAATCGGGGTTTAAAATCTGTGTGTTCGCCCCCTCTCTGCCAAAGGCAACTTTACGCACCTGTTTTTTATTGCGTAAGGGTTCGTAGCTCGTTTCTAAAAGCAGGGGGTGGTTGGGGAAGTGCTCCCAAAGCAGTTTTAAAAACCGCTTGCTTTGAAAAATCAAGGTGTAGGCAGGGTTTAAAAAGATGGTGTTTTCATTCTCCATCATGCCCTGCATGAGCATGGCAAGTTCTGGCTCGTCTATGGCGATGTTCTCCCAAGGGATGAGCTTAAAAAGAAACTCGTAATTAATGCCCTCGTAAAACACCCCCGTTTCGGCGTTGAACTCTACTTGATCGATGTAAGCAAAATGCGTGTTAAAGCCCGCGCTCTTGGCGCACTCTTGTAAAAACCGCGTGGTGCGCTCCTCTTCACTGCTGCCCTGCACGCAAGAGAATAAAATTTTCCAGCCCTCATATTCTTGGTTAAACACGCTCGTGTCCTCTTGCAAGGTTACCAAGCGTTTAAAATTCTCCCCCAAAGCCTCAAAGATATTGTTAAATTGCAACTCGGCGTTATAACCATTGTGTTTGAGCAGTGCCCATTGCACTAGAGCACTCTCATAAAGCAAGCTCGGGGTGTCGGCGTTAAACTCCAAAAGTTTAATGGGCTGCCCATCTAGCCCGCCGGCTAAATCAAAACGCCCATAAATATGCCAATGGATGTCATTTTCCCAACTCTGTTTAATCATGGGCACAATGCTATTAGGAATATCCAACTCAAAAAAGCGTTCTTGATCGATCACCATTTGCGCCGTCTCTACACACATGTCGTAAAGCTCGTTGCACGCGGCGTAGTAAGCGTCCGCCTGCTCTTGGTTGATGCTGATTAAATCCGTGCTGATATAATCCGTGTTGTCCGGATCAGTGTGCCACTCTAGCCCAATTTCTTCTAGGGCTTGTTTGCTTAGGGGGTTTAAAGTCTTGATCTGCATGGTTATCCTTAAGAGATACTAGAGCCGCGGTGTGCGCCAAAAAACCCGCTTTGCCCGTGTGTGGTGGTGGAGGGGACGGCTTGTGGGGTGGTGTGGGTGGCTAGGGGTCTGTTTGAGCTTGGGCTCGTGCTCGCGGGCGCGCTTTGGTTTTGTGGGCTAAAAAACCCGCTTCTAGTGGGGCTAGCCGGCGGGGGGGATCTAAAGCTGTTTTGGCTTCTTTGGTAAGCCTGCGGAGAGGTGTAGTTTCGTTGGGCATTTTGGTTGTAGTTGGGGTTGTTGAAAAGCTTGTTGCCAATGTAGCTGCCTAAAATTGCCCCGGCCGCGCTGCCTAAGATCGCCGCCCCGATGCCAAGCCCCGAGCCCCCACCCTCAGTGGGGGGTTTGGTGAGCTGGCTCGTGCCCTTATCAATTTTTACTTCTTCATCTTTAATGAGTTTTTGAATCTCCTCATCGCTTAGCATCCGCTCCTTGCCCTGCAAGTCGCGCACCACCACACGGGTTTTATCGCTTGGGTATTCTTCAGCGACCTTATAACTCTTGTCGGCTTGTTCTTGCAAGATCACAAACGCGCCTTTTTTAATGGGCGTGTTATTGCTGCTTTGCGGCTTCTGCTCTTGGTTGTGATCCGAGCCATTGCAGCCGGCTAAGGTCACCACCACGAGCGCGCTAAGTCCGCCCACAATGGCGTAATCCGAAATCTTTCTGAAAGGTTTTTGCATGGCTGTCCTTTTTGTTATAAAGTGCTATGATAGCATGTTTAAAGGGGTTTTCTATGTTACTGGGCATTGATGAAGCGGGGCGAGGATGCTTGGCGGGGGCGTTGTTTGTGGCAGGCGTGGCCTGTGCCAATCATTTAGCTCAAGAGTTTGCAGCACAGGGCTTAAAAGAGAGCAAGCAGTTAAGCCGTGCCAAGCGTTTTAGTTGGGCGCAAAAAATCCAAGCGCACAAGGACATACAAAGCGTGGTGGTGGCTAAGAGTGCTGAGGAGATAGACAGCAAGGGCTTAAGCGTGTGTTTGCAAGAGGCCATTAAAGAGATTGTGCTGGGCCTGCCACAAGTCTTAAGCGTTTGTATCGATGGCAACACGCTTTTTAAATTGCATTTCCCCCATTTAAAGAGCTTTCAAGCGGTGATCAAGGGCGATGATAAAATCCCCCAAATTGCCATGGCTTCTGTTCTAGCTAAGGCGCATAAGGATCAAGAAATGATCGAGCTGGACAAACTCTACCCAGCATACGGCTTTGCCACGAACTGCGGGTATGGCACACACACGCATGTTGTGGCTTTAGCTAAGCATGGCTACAGCCCAGCCCACCGCTACAGCTTCAAGTTAAAATCCACTTATAGATGGACACGGCTAAAGCCAGAGCATAGGCACTGATGAGCAAGTAGTGGTGTAATTGCGCGCTTACCTTGGTAACCAACTTCACACCAACAAGCACGCCCAGCACACTGCCCGCCCCCACCAACAGCCCCCATTGCAAATGCTGCCACTCCAAAATGTGGCTTTGGTAGAGCGAGGCCACCCCGCTGATGGAGGAGAACACCACGAAAAACAGGCTCAAAGGCACGCTTTGTTTAGGGCTTAGCCCCAAGTAATAGGACAAGAGAGAGACCATCAGTACCCCTCCGCCAATGCCAAGAGAAATAGCAAAAATACCCGTCAGTGCCCCGATCGCCACTAAAATGCACTTGCTTTTGAGGTTCATCACAAAGGCCTTTGTCTGTTTGTTCGCCTCTTTGGATTTTTTGGACTTGAGAAAAAAGCGCAAGAGGGAGTAAAAAGTCATCAAAATAAAGAGCCCGAGCAGGATTTTATGCGGAATGTGGGTTAAAATCACCCCGCTAAAGCCCGCCCCAATAAGTCCACCAAGCCCCACCCAAAAACCCACGCTTAAATCCAAGAGCCCTTTTTTGAAGTTCGCCACGCTCCCCACCACGGACGAACACGCCATTTGCAAAATGGAGATCCCCACCGCACTGTCGTAGCCATAACCCGCCACGAGCATGGCCGGCACGATCACCATCCCCCCCCCAATGCCAAAGAAGCCCGCCATCACCCCCGTAACGCCCCCGAGCAATAAAAACAACGCATGCAACACAATATCCATCTCTAACCCTTAAGTTTGTGCTAAAATAACCTACTACAAAAAAGCAGGTGCTGGTGCTATGGTTAATAGAAGGATTTTAACACACTTTGATTTTTTATTGCTTTTTTTTATTGTCCCTCTTATGGGGCTGTCTTTCTTTTTGATTTATGAGGCCAACACCGCCTTAAGCTTCAAACAAATCCTGTATTTCAGTGTGGGGTTTGTGGTGTTTTGGGTGATTTTCTTCATCCCCTTTCGGCAATTTGATCGCCTTTTCCATTTCTTTTATTGGTTTTGTGTGTTCTTGTTGGTGCTGGTGATTTTCTTTGGCTCGGTGAAGCTGGGTGCAAAACGCTGGCTCACCATCCCGGGCACCTCTTTTTCCCTGCAACCCAGCGAGCCCGTAAAAATCGCTATTTTATTGCTTCTAGCCCACCTTATCAGCACACACCCCATCCCCCCAGGAGGTTACGGCTGGAAAACCTTTGGCAAGCTTGCCCTTTACATCACTATCCCCGCGGGCCTCATCTTAAAGCAACCGGATTTAGGCACGGCTTTGGTGGTGCTCATCATGGGCTTTGGAGTGCTCTTTTTAGTGGGCGTGCATCCTAAGATTTGGATCACAATAGGCCTTGTCTTTGCCGTGGCTTCTCCGCTCATCTACAGTTCCCTGCACGATTATCAAAAAAAACGCCTGCACGACTTCATTGCCGAAAAGCCCAACTACCATGTCCGCCAATCCATCATCGCCATCGGCTCTGGCGGGTTACTCGGCAAATCCAAAGAAGAATCCACGCAGGCGAAGTTAAAGTTTTTGCCGATTGCCACAAGCGATTTTATCTTTGCCTACTTCGTGGAGCGCTTTGGCTTCTTGGGGGCGTTCTTTCTATTGGTGTTTTATATGGGCTTCATTTTGCATTTTCTCTCCTATTTTAACAGCGACCCACATGACCGCTTTTTACAGACCATCACGGGGGGTATTGCGATTTTACTCTTCGTCTATACCAGCGTCAATGTCGCCATGACTTTGGGCTTAGCCCCTGTAGTGGGCTTGCCTCTGCCCCTTTTTAGCTATGGGGGGAGCAGTTTTCTCACCTTCATTGTCTTGTTTGCAGTGTTTGAAAACTTACTTGCATTTAAGTTTGGATTTGGTTATAATCCCCCTTCTTACCGCAGAGGGGGATTCTTAGCTCAGCTGGTTAGAGCATTCGGCTCATAACCGATTGGTCGTAGGTTCAAGTCCTACAGAATCCACCACTTTAAGCCCTGCGGGGTTTGACAACTAAGCCTGAAACAACTAGAATACCCCCTATTCAAGGAGTGGCAAGGGTCGATGCAGGTAGCAGCGAGCATTTTAAGCGCGGACTTCATGGATTTAAAGCACAGCCTAGCACAGGTGGCTGGCGTGGATTTCTTACACATAGATATCATGGACGGGCATTTTGTGCCTAACCTCACCTTTGGCCCCTGTGTCTTGCAAAATTTAAAGAAGCACACAAGCACCCCCCTAGACATCCATTTAATGGTGGATAACCCCCTCTTTGGCATTGAGCTGTTTAGAGAGTTAAGCCCCGCTTACATCACCATCCACCTAGAGAGCACCCCCCACCTGCATAAGCTCATCCACCACATCAAAAACCTAGGTTTTAAAGCAGGGGTGAGCTTGAACCCCGCCACGCCCTTAAATGGGCTGGAGTATGTTCTCGCGGATTTGGATTTGGTGCTCTTTATGAGCGTGAATCCGGGTTTTGGGGGGCAAAAGTTCTTGCCCTTGGTGCTGGATAAAATCACGCATTTTAAACAAAAATTCCCCACCTACAGCGGTAAAATCGAAGTGGATGGGGGCATCAACGCCGCCAACGCCCCCCTACTCGCCTCCGTGGGGGCAAATTTATTAGTGGTGGGTAGTTATCTTTTCAGCCACAAAAACCCCACCCTAGCTTTGCAAGAATTGAAAAAGGCATGAGCCCAGAAGACCTCTACACCTCTTTAAAACAAGCCCCCCTGCCCCTAGAAGCCCTAAACCTGTCCTTTTGCCAAGACCCCCTACTCTCTTACGAATATCTCAAGGCCTGCGGTTTTCCCATCGCCTACACCCACCAGTTAGAGCTAAGCACCAATGTCCCCTACCAAGACTCGCTCTACTGCTTCATCGACATCGAAACCAATGGCTCCGATCCAAAGACCTCCCAAGTCATCGAAATTGCCGCTCTGCTTTACAAGCCTGCTAAAGACCCATTTATCTCTGGCATGGTGGTAAAAAGCTTTTCTAGCTTGATTTATTGCGAGCATGTCCCCCCTAAAATCGCCGAGCTCACAGGGCTTAGCGCGCAGCACCTGCGCCACGCTCCCCCTCTTAAACAAGTACTGAAAAAATTTAGAGAGTTCTTGGGCGATAGCGTGTTTGTGGCGCACAATGCGGATTTTGACTTCCCCTATCTAAGCGAGTGTTGCGCCCACAACTTGGGTGCAGGGCTCTTAAACCCCAAGCTTTGCACCTTGAGTCTTAGCCGCAAGAGCATTTTAAGCCCCAAGCACGGGCTGGGCTTTTTAAACACTTTTTTGGGGATCAACATCCCCACGGCACACCGCGCCGCCGCCGATGCACTGGGCTCTTTAAAGGTGTTTGAGGTGTGCTTGCGCTGTCTGCCCGCTTATGTGTGTACCACGCAAGATTTGCTCGATTACGCCTAAAACTTCTTGCTATTGGCCTCGTCTAAGATGGTTTGGGCAATGCTTTGAACATTCTTGCTGATTTCTAGGGAGGTGGTGGCGATTTGGGTATTTTGATTCATAGTTTCTTCTAGAGTCTCCATGGTTTGGTTGATCTGGGCAATGCTTGCCGTTTGCTCTTCAATGGCACTGGCCGACTCGTTGATCACCTGTATGAGCGATTGGGTGTTGGCCTCAATTTCGCTCAAAGATTTTTGGGTGCGTTCAGCCAGTTTTCTCACTTCATCGGCCACCACCGCAAAGCCCCGGCCATGCTCGCCTGCTCTTGCCGCTTCAATGGCAGCATTGAGTGCTAAAAGCCCGATTTGATCGGCAATTTCGTTAATGGTTACCACGATATTTTTAATCCCATTGGATTGTTCGATCACTTCATGGCTTTTATGGTTCACACTCTGCATGGAATCGCTGATACTCTCTAAGGTACGAGCAGCTTGTCCTAAAGACTGGGTTTGTTGTTTAGATGCATTTTGCAATCTATGGGAGGTTTCGTTTAAGTTTTGGGTCTCTGCACTCAGCGCATGGGCGATCTCTAAAGAGTGTTTTAAAGAGTCCACGATGTCTTGTTGCAAGGTATTGATGTCCTTGGCTAATTGCAAAAACCCACCCTGTATGCCCTGCGTATCTACCCCCTCTGTAAAGTCATTGTTGGAATAGGTTTGGATTGCCATGCTGATTTGGCGGAAGATTTGCTCCACGAATTGGGCAAAGTTGTTGAGATTGGTGCCCAAATTCTGCAGTTCTGGGTTAGCGGCACTGGCCTTAATGGCCTGTTGAAAATTCCCGGTTTGCATGCTCTCTAGAAGTTTGAGCGCATCTTTAGAAAAGACTTGATCGGCCTGAAAGTGGGTGATGGCCTCATCCACATTGGCTTGCAAGGCGTGCGTCATTTGACCCAGTTCATCCTTAGAGTGCAACACCACCACTTGAGGGACTTGTTTGTCCTTGTGGTTCACAAAGGCAAAAAAGTCGTTCAACCCCTTATTGAGGGTGCGGATGCTGCGCGTGATTTTACTATAGAAAATGTAGTAAATAGGGACCACCACCAGCAGTAAAAACAACACCACAATGGCCGCATAAATGTAAGAATTGCGCTTCATGCTACTAGCGATGTCGCGGGCGATTGTTTCTGTGCGGTGCTGGATGTTATCCATATACAGCCCCGTGCCGATCCACCAATCCTTCTCTCCCTTGATCTTTTGGGCGTAGGCGATCTTATCTATATCTTTCATCTGCCCATTGCCTAGTCGTTTAGGGTAAATATAGTTTACAAACCCGCCCCCATTCATCGCCACCTTGTATAATTCTTGCACATAATAGACTCCATTTTTGTCCCTCAAATACCACTTACTTTCCCCTAAAGTGCCCTTTGTATTGGGGTTGTAAAAATCCTTGTCTTTATCATAGATGAAAAAATACCCCGACTTGTCGTCTTCATAGCGGAAACCATCGAGGATGTGGGCGATGATGGCTTTTTTGCTCTCATCTCCTTTCGCATCCTCGATCGCTTTGGCAAGAGTGTGTGCCATCGCATTCGTGGCAAGTTTGATCTGTTCGCCCAAAAGGGCCCTTAAGTCCTGCCCCACGAGTTGGTTCGTCCGTTTGATTGACTGGCTATTGCCGTACACGAACAACAACACCGTGATAACCACTGCTACTATGGTGAGCGACCATAAAGAAATGATTTGTTTACCTAAAGAAAATGAGCCCATTAATATTCCTTAACCTCAATTGTGCCATTTTCCACCACAAACATGAGGTTTGTGCCCGCTAAATGGGTGCTGTCCGTTTCTAAAAGAAACGCCGCTAACTTGTCCTCCACCTCCTCATACAGTGTCCTTTTGAGCGGACGCGCCCCATAAATGGGGTCGAACCCGCTCTTGGCGATGTGCTCCTTTGCTTCAGGACTTAAGCTAATAGAAATCTCTCTTTCTTTGAGCCGCTGGGCAATTTGGTCAAAGAGCAAATCCACAATTTTTACAATGCTTTCTATACCTAACGGGTTGAAGATCACAATATCGTCTAAGCGGTTTAAAAACTCTGGCTTAAAATACGCCCTTAGTGCCTCTTGTACCACCTGCTGCAAATCGTAAGCCTCGCCCAGCTCTAAGATGTCCGCACTCTCCACACCATTGGCTCTAAGCACCTCTTGTTGTTCTTTCTTTTTAGCGTGTGTGCTCTGTTGCTCTAGGATTTTGTCGCTGGCGATGTTGCTGGTTAAAATGATGATCGTGTTTTTAAAATCCACCACCACGCCCTTGTTGTCGGTTAAACGGCCATCATCGAGCACCTGCAAGAGCATGTTAAACACCTCTGGATGCGCCTTTTCGATCTCATCAAACAACACCACGCTATAGGGACTCCGTCTCACAGCTTCGGTGAGTTGCCCGCCCTCTTCATAGCCCACATACCCGGGGGGCGCGCCCACCAAACGGCTCACCGCATGCTTTTCCATGTATTCGCTCATGTCTAAACGGATCAAATTCTTTTGGCTGTCAAAAAGAAACTTGGCTAAGGTCTTGGCACTCTCAGTCTTGCCCACCCCAGTAGGGCCTAGGAACAAAAAGCTACCGATGGGTTTATTTGGGTCGCTAAGCCCCGCTTTGTTGCGCTTGATCGCCCGGGCAATGGCCCTGATCGCATCCGCCTGCCCCACCACGCTTTTAGACAATTCGTCCTCAATGTGTAAAATCTTTTCCTTTTCCTCTTGCAACATTTTAGACACGGGGATTTGCGTCCATTGGCTCACCACCCGCGCAATGCCCTCCTTAGTTACTGCCGACTCTAGCAGGCTGCCATTGGTCTGCATTTGGGCTAGCTTTTGCTCTAGGGCTACAACTTCCCTTTCTAAAGTGGGGATTTTGTCGTGGTCGATCTCGGCGGCCTTTCTAAAATCCGCCTGCTGCTTGGCCAGGAGCGACTCGCGTTTTAAATTTTCAATGCTGTTCTTGCTCGCGGCGATGTCCTTAAAGACCTTTTGCTCATTGCTAAATTGCACCTCCAGGCGTTGCTTTTCCTCTAGAGCGTTTTGCAATTCCTTTTGAACCACTTTTAAACGCTCAGAATTAGCACTGCTCTCCTCCATCAAAAGGGCTTGTTTCTCCACCTCTAATTGCTGTATAAGCCGCTTGGTGTGGGCTAGGGCGTAGGGCTCGGATTCGATTTGCATTTTCAGTGCTGCCGCCGCTTCGTCGATCAAGTCAATGGCTTTATCGGGCAAAAAACGATCCGTGATGTAGCGGCTGGAGAGCTTAGCACTTGCCACTAAGGCACCGTCTGTAATGCTGACATTGTGGTGCGCCTCTAGGGTTTCTTTAATTCCCCTTAGAATTTGCAAGGTTTCGTTGATGCTGGGCTCATCTAGGGGGATGGGCTGGAAGCGCCGTGTGAGCGCGCTGTCTTTTTCGAAGTATTTTCTATATTCCTTGAGCGTGGTCGCCCCGATGGTGTGTAGCTCGCCTCTAGCTAGGGCGGGCTTTAAGATATTGGCCGCGTCCATGCTCCCCTCGCTCGCCCCTGCACCTACCAAGGTGTGGATTTCATCAATGAACAAGATCACATTGCCCGCCTTTTTGACCTCTTCCACGACTTTTTTTAAGCGCTCTTCAAATTCGCCCCGATACTTCGCCCCGGCAATAAGCATCCCCATATCCAAAACCACCACCCGTTTGTGTTGCAAAGATAGGGGGACTTCTTTTTTGGCGATTCTTTGCGCTAGCCCTTCCACCACTGCGGTTTTACCTACACCCGGCTCGCCGAGCAAAATCGGGTTGTTCTTGCTCTTTCTGATTAAAATCTGCATCATCCTTAAAATCTCTTCATCCCGCCCGATCACAGGGTCTAGGGCGTTATCCAGGGCTTTAGCGGTTAAATCAATCCCATAGGTTTCTAGGGCTTCAAGGGTCGCGTCATCGCCCGGTTGCTCGATTTTCGCCCCTTTGCGCAAGCTTTCAAAAGTCTTAATGAGTTCGTGCACATCTATAAAATTGCCAAAATAGCTTTTAAACAGCTCTTGGTTGGCCTCGATGAAGGTGTCGATCGCCACATAACTATCCCCCCTTTGCACGGCAAGCCCCAGCCCCGCGTGCAACGCATCTAATAACGCCTTGCTCACGCCTAGGCCCTGGGCACTCACGCTCGAGCTTTTGGGCAACTTGTCGGCAAGACTTCTAGCCTCTAGCTCTAGGGGGGATTTTTCCACACCCATTTTTAAAAGGGCTTGGCTTAAGAGCGAGTGGGTGTTGGTGAGCAGTGCCCAAAACAGATGGATCGGCTCAATCTCGGGGTTTTTGGCATGCAAAGCCAAAGAGAGGGCTTGATCTAGGCTCTCCTTTAAGTGGTTGGTAAGTTTCTCAAACACATTTGTAGGCATAGCTGTCCTTTCTTTTTAATCGTGTTTATTATAACGCCCTTGGGTAATTTTGCGCCTAAATCTTAATCTTGCTCTTAGCCCCACTACACTATACTTACCCCTATCATAAAAAATAAAGAGAACAATTTGACCCTTTTGCACAATAAACGGATCTTCAGACTCTTGAGACGGGTTTTCGTGTGCCTATGCCTTGTTTTTTTAAGTCTGCACGCCGTAAGTTCGGGATCGAATGTGGAGTCGGTTACGGGCAAGGGCGTGGGTGGTGCTAAACACAACGCTAAGAGCCTAGATGAGCAGATCAAGAAGGCGTTAAGAAAACCCGGCCAAGCCCCCCAAGAATCCCAAAAAACCCTAGAAGAACAAAAGCAAGAGGCATCCAAGCCCCTCCAGCCCTTTAGAAAACCCCCCTCCGAGGATTTGGTTGAAGAGCGTAAAGACGGCATCGTGGGTGGGATCGCTGTAACGGTGAACAACGACCCGATCACACTTTACCAAATTGAAATGTTGGAGAAGACAAACCACATCAGCCGCCAGCAGGCGATCAATGCGCTCATCATCCAGCGCATCCAAGCCCAGGAGATCAAACGCTTGAAAATCGATATTGAGGACGACAAGATCGATGCGCAGATTGAAGAGATCGCTAAACACAATGGGATGAGCGTGAACGATTTTATGCGCACGCTTGCCAATGAGGGGATCGACCCCATACACTACAGAAAACAGCTTAAAAAACAGCTGGAAACCAGAGAGCTTTTACGCAACATTTTGCTGTTTAATGTCAATACGAATAGCGAAACCAAAATGCGCGAGTACTACAACGCCCACAGGGATGAATTTAGCGTGCCTAGCGAGATTCTAACCACCCGCTACACCGCTAAGGACACCAAAATCCTAACCCAAGCCTTAGAGAACAAGAACATTGATATCCCCGGAGTGTCTAAGGGCGAAGAAAAGATCAATTTAAAAGCCCTAAACCCGCAGATCGCCCAAATGTTCTTATCTACCAAAGAACACACCTTCACGCCCATCTTGAATGCAGGTGGGGGTAATTATGTGTCCTTTTATATCCAGCAAAAACTCGGCAAAGAGGAAGTGTCTTTCAGCCAAGCCCGTGGCTTCATCGCCAATAAGTTGATTGAAGAGCAACAGGACAAAATCCTTGCCGAATATTATGAAAAATTACGCGTCAAAGCCAAGATTAAATTTTTGCGCTAGGGCTTATGGGCTGTGGAGCAACTAGCCTTTATCTATAAGGACTCGCTCTTTAGTGCTGCAGTTTTGGCGTTTATCATCGGGGGGGTGATTTTGATCGACTATTTGCGCTCCACCCTCGCCCATAGACGCAATTTGAAAGCCTTGAATGCGCTGTCTCACTCTTACGCCCAAGTGGAGTTGGCCTTTGAGGTGCAACAACTTTTGCAAAAGGAGCAGGAAAACCCCCTAGAGGTGCTGGGCTTTAAAACTTGGCTCTTTTTGGCCAAACACTACGCCAAACATGGCAACAGCGAGCAGGCAATTAAAATTTACCTAGCCCTGTTGCCTAAATACCAAAACGAGCGCATTGCCTTGTTAGAGAGCCTGGCTAAGGCGTACATTGATTTAGGCTATGTGCAAAAGGCCAGGGACATTTTGACCGAGGTGTTGCGTATCGACCCGCGCAACACCCACGCCTTGCACTCAATGGTGCAAGTCTACGAAACCATGTGTGAACCGCAAAAAGCCCTAGAGACTTTGGAGTGTTTGGACGCTTTAGGCGAAAGTGGGCTGTTAGACAATTACCACTACCTACAAATGCAAATCCTCATGCAAGAAGATTTGGGCTTGAAAGACCAAAGTCGGGCGATTTTAAAGCTGGGCAGAGAGCAGCATAAACTTTATAAAAGTGCGTTAAAACATTTAAAAACCTACCACAAAGCCCTTTTTTTACAAGAAATCGCCCAGGTCACAGAGGGCAGGGCGTTGGTGGATTTACTTTGGGATATGGAAGAGGGCGAAATCGCCCCTTATTTGGCCGAGTTGCACCCAAGCGTATTGGAGGTATTCATCGCCAAGGGTTATGCTAGGGGGCGGTGTGAAACCTTAGAGCTAGAGGTGTTTCGCACCTTGCATGCTGATTACCATTTGGATTTAAACTTTAGCTACCAGTGCATGGCGTGCAAGAGTGTGTCGCCCTTTGAGAGCTACCGCTGTTTAGTGTGCGCTAAAATCGGACCCAAGGAGGTGGTTTTGAGTCTAGACAAGCGTACCAGTGACCATAAGGCAAGCAATTTAAACTAGGAGGCTCTATGAAAAGCATTGAAATTTTTTGCGATGGCTCGGCTTTAGGCAATCCGGGCTATGGGGGTTACTGCTCCATTTTGCGCTACAAGGGTGTGGAGAAAATCATTAAAGGAGGGGAACTTTACACCACGAACAACCGCATGGAACTAAGGGCAGTCATAGAAGCACTCAAAGTCTTAAAAGAGCCCTGCAATATCCATCTTTACAGCGACTCCATTTATGTTTGTAAGGGCATCAGCGAGTGGTTGAAAATGTGGGTGGCCAAGAAGTTTGCCAAGGTGAAAAATGTGGACTTGTGGCAAGAGTTTTTAACGCTTAAGGGGGCGCACACCATCACCACGCATTGGATCAAAGGACATGACGGACACGCCGAAAACGAGCGTTGCGATAAACTCGCCAAAGAAGAAGCCCTAAGCTACAAACAAAAGGCTAAAGCGTGCTGAAGTTTACAAACCTCAACTATCATTTCAAAAACGACGGGCTCTTGCAACAGGCCTTAACCCACAGAAGCACACAATCGCCTACGAACAACGAGAGGCTAGAGTTTTTGGGCGATGCCGTCTTAGATTTAGCAGTGGCCGAGATTCTTTTTGAACGCTTTAAAGACTTGCAAGAGGGGGACTTGTCTAAAATGCGTGCGTCTTTAGTCAATGAAAAGGCGTTTCATAAATTGGCTCTGCTCTTAGACTTGCAAAAGCACATTGTGGTTTCCCCCGCTGAAGCGCATAACCAAGGGCAAAGCAAGCCGTCTATTCTCTCAAGTGCCTTTGAGGCCCTAATGGGGGTGATCTATTTAGAGAGTGGGCTAGAGGTGGTGCGTGCTTTGATGCAGGATTTATTGGATTTGGTCTACCCAGATTTGTCCCTGCAAGCTCTATTTACTGACTATAAAAGTGCCCTGCAAGAGCTCACCCAAGAACGCTTTAAAACCATCCCCACCTATGTGCTCAAAAGCGAAAGTGGGCCCGACCACGCCAAGCAATTTGAAATGCAAATTTTCATTTTGAGCAAGTTGTACGCCACCTGCACAGCTAAGAGTAAAAAGGAGGCGCAACAACTCTGCGCCAAAGAGGCGTTAGCGCAACTTTCTAGGGGGGCAGAATGAACATGTTTGGGCGTTGTTTGCGTTTAAGCACCTTTGGCGAGTCGCACGGGGTGCTGATTGGGGGCGTTTTAGAGGGCGTGCCCGCGGGGCTAAAAATTGATTTGAGTGCTTTGCAGGCTGAGGTGAATCGGCGCAAGAGCACAAACGCCTACACCACGCCTAGAAGAGAAGAGGACATGGTGGAGGTGGTGAGCGGGGTTTTTGAGGGGGTCAGCACGGGCGCGCCCATTGGCCTACTCATCTATAACCGCAATGTTAAAAGCAAGGACTATAGCAATATTAAAGAAGCCTTTAGGCCCGGGCACGCGGACTTCACCACTTGGGCGAAGTATGGCGTGCGCGACTACAGAGGCGGGGGGCGCACTTCAGCCAGGGAGAGCGTGGCACGGGTTGCGGGGGGGGCGATCGCCAAAATGCTTTTAAAGGAACTGGGCATTGAGGTGTTTAGCGGGGTTTTTAGTGTGGGTGGCATTGAGGCGCAAAAGATAGACTTTAGCCACGCCAAAACTAGCCCCATTTTCAGTTTAGATAAAGACATAGAGCCCGTACAACAAGAGGCAATTTTAAAGGCGAAGACTCTAGGCGATAGCGTAGGGGGCGTTGTTTTGGTACAGGCCAGCGGGGCGCATTTGCTCGGACTTGGCGAGCCCTTGTATGATAAATTAGATGCGCGGCTTGGCAGCGTGTTCATGGGGCTAAATGGGGTCAAGGGGGTGTTTATCGGCGCGCCTAATGCAGCGAGTTTAAGGGGCAGTGGCTACAACGATCCATTAAGCCCTACAGGCTTTAAGAGCAACCACGCCGGGGGGGTGCTAGGCGGGATTGGAAGCGGAGCGGACTTGATCGTGTGGGTGCATTTCAAGCCCACGGCAAGCATCGCCAAAACCCAAAACACCATCAATGCCGCCAACGAGCCCATCAGCCTAGAGCTCAAAGGCAGACACGATCCGTGCATTGCTCTTAGAGGGAGTGTGGTTTGTGAAAGCCTTTTGGCGTTGGTGGTGGCGGATTTTGCGCTTTTAAACATGCCCACCAAGCTCTCAAGTGTGCAGGCTTTTTATCGGCAAAGGTGATTTTATGCTAGAATAGTCCGAAAAAGAGAGGTGCGCATGGCAAGAGCAAAAAGCAAAAAAGCCACTGAGACGGGCATGCAAGACATTTACAAAAGTTTAGAATCCGGACAAAATAAAATCCAAGCCAAACAGATTTCTGCTAAAGAAGTGCTTTTGGAGCTAGAAGAGGGGAGCTTCAATACCAAAGAGGCATGGTTTGTCAGGGACGAGCAGGATCAAAAATTCGTGGTGATCCCCGAAGTGCTGTTGCAGCACATTGTGCGGGTGATCCAAAGAGCGTACGAGGACAAAATCATGGTGGAGTTGGAGCGCGACATGGCGACCTTAACGCCCATTGACTTTGCGGATGCGATGGCGGTGGTGTTTAAGAAGTTAGAGGGTTTGCGGGGCAAGGATGGGAGTTTGCCAAAAATCAGCTCGCTTGACTTTGTCAAACAAATTAAAAAGCAGCACCCCAATTTGTTTTTTAATCTGCCCGAGTTTTTAGAGAGCAAACGCCAAGAGCTGGACCTTGATAGTTTAGCTCTGCCCTTTTAGTCGTGCAAGAATTAGACTTTCACAAATACGCCTCTTACTCTAAGCCCGGTCCGCGCTACACAAGCTACCCCACCGCTGTGGAGTTTAACCCAAGCTTTCAAGAGGCAGAACTCTTAGAGGCGTTTAAGCGGGCGGACCAAAAAATCCCCTTGTCTTTGTATTTCCATTTGCCCTTTTGCAAAAGCGCATGCTATTTTTGCGCTTGCAGTGTGATCTACACGAACAGCCAAAGCAAGAAAGAACGCTACATTGGGTATTTGGCTAAAGAGCTGGAGCTGTTAAAATTCCATCTAGACACGCATAGGGAGGTGGTGCAACTGCACTTTGGCGGGGGCACGCCCACTTTTTACAACGCCGAGCAGTTAGATCGCATCATCATAAACATTAAAGCCACCTTCCCTAATTTTTCTAAAGAGGCGGAGCTCTCTTGTGAAATCGACCCGAGGCATTTTAGTCTAGAACAAATGCAGGTGTTAAAAAAGCACGGCTTTAACCGCTTAAGCTTTGGGGTACAAGACTTTGACCCACGGGTACAAGTGGCGATCAACCGCTTGCAAGGCGTGGATTTAGTGCACGAAAAAGTGCAAATCGCGCGGGATTTTGGGATCAACTCTATTAACTTTGACTTGATTTATGGCCTGCCCTTACAGACGATCCAAAGCTTTGAAACCACCCTATTGGAGGTGTTAAAGCTCAATCCCGATCGCTTGGCGGTCTTCAACTACGCCCATGTCCCCTGGGTGAAACACACCATGAAAATCGACCCCAAAACCTTACCCAGCCCACAAGAAAAATTAGCCTTGTTGCAATTTTTGATCGGGTTTTTAAAAGAGCATGGCTATGAAATGATTGGCATGGATCACTTCGCTAAGAAAGACAACGAGCTGTATTTGGCCCTGCAAAACAAGCAACTCAGGCGCAACTTCCAAGGCTACACCACGAAAAAATTCTCCCAAACCATCGGCGTGGGGGTTACTAGCATTGGCGAGGGGCAAGACTACTACACGCAAAACTTTAAAGACCTGAAACGCTACGAGCAGGTCCTAGATGGTGGGCATTTGCCCGTGGAGAGGGGGGTTAGGCTGAGTAGTGAAGATCGCCTAAGAAAAGAGGTGATCATGCACCTTATGAATAACCTAGAGCTGGATTTTCACAGCATTGAAAAGGCGTTTAACATTGACTTTAAAACACATTTTAAAGACGCACTCAGTGCCCTCAAACCCTACGAGCAAGAGGGCTTGGTGACGATCAGTGAGGGGAGGCTAAAGACCAGCCCCACGGGGGCGATGCTGGTGCGCAATTTAGCCATGGTGTTTGACGCGTATTTGGGAGCACAAAGTGGCGCACGCCGATTTAGCCAAACACTCTAGTCCTTTTGATATCAATGCCTCGATTCAAGAAGTTACGCAGAAATGCGTGAAATGCGCTAAATGCGTGCCCAGTTGTACCATTTACCGGGTGCATAAGGATGAGAGCACTTCGCCTAGAGGCTTTTTAGACCTCATAGCACAGGTAAAACAAGAGAGCCTAGAGCTCGATAAGAGCCTTAAAAAAATCTTTGAAAGCTGTTTTTTATGCACCACTTGTGTGCAAACATGCCCCTTCCATTTGCCCATAGACTCGATGATTGAAAAAATCCGCCTAGAGAGCACGCACAAACACGGGATCGCTTTGCATAAAAGGGTTTATTTTTACTTGCTAAGACATCCAAGGCTCATGGACATCGTCTTTAGGCTCTGCTACGCCCTGGCCCCCTGCGCCTTTAAACAAGAGGGAGATAAGTTAAAGTGGCGTTTTAAGGGCTCTTTTTCGTGGCAAAAGCGCGCGTTTTTCCCTTTTGTGGCTAAGAGTTTTTTACAAACTTATCAAGGCACCATCGCCCCTAAAGCTCCCCTAGAGCCCAAGGAGCCTTTAAGAAAAGTCGGGCTGTTCATTGGTTGTTTGGGTAATTACAATTACCCCCAGGTGGGTAAAAGCCTTTTAGCTTTGCTCGACAAGCTCAATTTTAGCGTGGCGATCCCCAAACAAGTTTGCTGTGGCGCGCCGGCGTATTTCACGGGGGATTTTACCACCGCTTGGTTTTTAGCTAAACAAAATATACAGAGCCTAGCCACTTTAGCTACTGAGGTGGAGGCAATTTTAGTGCCTGAAGCGACTTGCATTAGCATGCTTAAAAAGGACTACCAGCATTTGATCGAAAGCTTGAAAGATAGCCAAGAGCGTGTCCTTTGGACTGAAAAATTTGAAAAAGTCCAAGTCAAGTTACAAATGGCATCGCATTTTTTAGCCACACAAACGCCCTTAAGCAAGTATTTAGAAAGCAAAGCGCAAAACCCCATCAGTGTAACCTACCACGATCCATGCCACGCGAAAAAAGTGCTTGGCATCTACAAAGAACCTAGAAGTTTGCTTAAGATCAACTACCAAATTTTGGAAATGCAAGAGAGTGACCGCTGTTGTGGTTTTGGCGGGGTTACCATGCAAAGTGAGCATTACAAACTCAGTTTAAAGGCGGGCGCGCCCAAAGCCCTAGACATTGTCGGCACGAAAGCGCAGGTGGTGAGCGCAGAGTGTTCGGCGTGTCGGATGCAGTTAAACAACATCTTAGAGCAGATCCATGCCCCCGTGCAATTCTTGCACCCCCTAGAATTGCTGGAAAAAAGTCTAAGTGGGGTGTAGCTTTCTTTTTTATAACAACACATGTTAAAAAAATTATGCTAGAATAGCAAGAATCATTTAACTTAAAGAAGAGGATTACAATGAATAGAAGACTTTACGCCTTTTTATCGAGTGCCATGGTTTTTGGTGCGACAGGTTTGCAGGCTGAGAGGAACGCCTGGTATGTAGGTGCAAGTTACGAAGTCGGGCAAGTGGGGCAAACTGTAAACAACCCCAAACCCGATGATCCAGACACCTACAACTTCCCATTGTTGCCTACAGGGCATTACAGCAACTTGGCCGTGATGCAAGGTTTGGGCATCAGCGTGGGGTACAAACAATTTTTTGGCAAGAAGAAGTGGTTTGGATTGCGTTACTATGGCTTCATGGACTACGGACACGCGGTCTTTGGGGCAAATGAGCTCGTCCCCGGAACGCGCCCTTTTGCCAACTTGACCGACATGTTCACCTACGGCGGGGGCATCGACACGCTTTATGATGTCATCAATAAAAAAGATGTTACTTTCGGCTTCTTTTTGGGCGCAGCGATTGCGGGTAACTCTTGGGGTAACACCACAGGTGGCACGCTCTTGGGCATTACCTACCCCGCTAAATCCGAGCAGGTCCTAGACCCCGCCATGTTCCAGTTTCTCTTTAATTTAGGGATGCGCACCACCATCGGCAAACACCAAGAGTTTGACTTCGGGATCAAAATCCCCACCATCAACGACTACTACTTCAATAAAAAGGCTTTGGCGTTCACTTACCGCCGTCAGTACAGCTTGTATGTGGGCTACCGCTACAACTTTTAATGCGAGGATACCCCTAGAACAGAAGGGGTAAAATGCCAGAGACACAGCAACTACAAGCGATCTTGGAAAAGGCTTTGACCGACATCAAAGGGGTTTTAGCCTCCAGCTTTGAAGCCCACTTCAACACTCTGCTCGAAAAAGAAAAACTCCAGATTGAAAAACAATTTGCCACAAGGTTGCAAGAGAAAGATAAAAAGATCGCCAACCAGCAGAAAGCCCTCTTCGACACCACGACCAAATTAAAGGCGGTGAAAACCGAGCTAGGGCAGCTCAAACAACAGCAAAACAACGAGAAACAAAGAAATGAGAGCCCCAAAATGGCGGGCTTAAGAGTTGCCATCGAGAACCAACAAAGATGCATCGATAAACTCAAGGCCCGTTTAAAACAAGCGGGGCTAGAGGACGAGGGTGTGGAGGCTGAGGAGGGCAGTGCCCCCAATCTTCTAGAACTGCAGGAGCGCATCGCCCACTTGGAGCAGACCATCAAGGCACAGAACTACCACATCCAAAGCCAACGCAATTTGATCTTGGGCTATCAAGAACAATTTGAAAACACAGGCCTACCTTGGGACACCAAAGAATCTTTAAAAAACAGCCTAGAGGGTGAGAAAGAGGACAAGTCCTAGCTTGGTGAATTAGTGCTAACCCTAGGTGCATTGCTCACTTACGGAATTTAGGGGTACAAGATTTTGTTTAGCCAACCCCTTCAATAGGGTTGGAGGGCATGGGAAGTTTCAAGGTTAGCCAACTTGAAAGAGCTCTTTTAAGGGGGTACCTAGGGGGTTTTCATCAACTGCTTTTGAGGTTTATACTCTGCCCTTCTCACAGACCTACAAAATTCTATAAAACTTTGCAAAATCCTACAAAACCAGAATTTCTACTGTGTTCTTGTTTCATCCATGCCCGCTCTTATCAAAAAGCTCCGCTTTTGTCCTTTGATTTTCGGGAGGCAAGCAAAGCTTACAGCTTTTCGCATGGAGTCCCCATTGGGGGTAGCAAGCGTTAATTCGACTGGAACTCTGCCTACTAAAGGCAATGCCTGTTCTAGCAAAAATTGGAGTTTGTGAGACAAAAATAAATCTATTAAAAACTTGTATAGTTTTATTGATTCTTATAGGTTCCATCTTACTGTTTCTAGCCCCCAAACTTGTACCTAGTGCGCCTTTTTGCTATCTTGGCTAGGTACGATAAAAATCGTTTCTTGTTGTACAGAGATTTTGGGGTTATCCACGCTGTAAGCCTTTACCACAATTGGCAGAATTTCTTTTTTGGCATGGGTTACATCGTGTTTCTCATAGGCTTCTTTGGCGATCTTTAAAGGCATGCGCAAGATCACTACAACCTTAAGCTTGCCTTGTGGGTCGATGCTGAGCGTGTTTTTAGGGCGTACAATGCTGATGTGCGGCTCGTCCACATTAAAGGTGTAGGCGTGTGGACTGTTGCTTGTGTTTTGGAACAAAAAGACATAGCTGTTGTCTACAAAATCGTTATGGATGGCATAGAGTTGCCCCCCATGCGTGATGTCCAAGAGCATGGAAGCCTTTTTAAGTGAGCCGATAATGAGTGCTCCCATGACCACCAAGAGCACCCCCACATAGGCGATCGTCTTTGAGCGCCATAACTTCACCTTGCTGTGTGTGTTCGTGGCGTTGGTCGAAGACCATTGGATCAAACTTGGCTTGTTTAATTTGCCCATCGTCACCGTGCAAGCGTCCACACACTCTAGGCAGTTGATGCACTCTAATTGCATGCCCTTTCTGATGTCGATGTGAGTGGGGCAGACCAGCACGCAATGGTTGCAACTCACGCATTCATTGGCCTTGTTACGCTTTTGGGGCAGGCTGGGGATTTTGACATTGTTCTCATCATAGATCACCCCTCCCCTTGCGTTATCATAAATGGGATTTAGTGTATTGTCATCAAAAAGCACGCTTTGCACCCGTGCATAGGGACATAGGTAGATACAAAAATGCTCTTTTGCCACCACGATGTCAAAGAACACCACCGCGCTTAAAACCGCCCAAATACCAATGAGCAAGATATTGTCTGCTGGGTGGGCTAGGTGGTTAAAGAACTCATGGGGGGGGACAAAGTAGAACAGCAACACCGCCATCGACACAACGGGCACGGGGGCAAAAAGGATGAGTCCAATGATCTTTTTAAGCTGGTTGCTGGGGGTTTTGGGCGTGGGGCGTTGTTTATTACTGATCTTAGCATGCAAGCCTAAAAGCTTGGTTTCGATCAAATCTCTGTGGATTGCTCTAAAAATTGTTTGCGGGCAGCCCCATCCGCACCACACCCGCCCGAGCATGGAGGTGATAAAGAAGATAAAAATGAAGAGGAAGATCACCAAGAAGGGTAGAAGGTACATTTCTTGGGCACTGTAGATTTTGCCAAAGAGGTGGATTTGTCTATGCTCAAAGGAGAGCAAGAACACCTGCCCTTCGCCCATGTGGATGAAGGGCACACTGATCGCAAAAATCGTGATCGCAACCGCTGCTATGTAGCGTTTTAAACGAAAAGACTGGCGGAAATAATGGTCTTTATCCGCCCCTTTTATTGGGTTTTGTAAAACCATTGTATGAAAATCCTTGTCGGAGTGATGGGTGCATGGTAGCGAAGATTGTTTAAGGATGGTTAAATATTTTGAGGGATTTCTTAAGATTAGCTAGATTGTGTTAGAATGTATTCCATCCATTCTTAATACTTATCCACTGATTTTTTTGGGAGGTACGCCATGCGGCATTACATGCGCATCATTGTCCTTTTGGCTTTTTCGAGCTTTTGTTTGGGCGTGGCCGAGTTCTTGGTCTCTGGAATTTTGCCTAGACTTGGGGAGTTTTATGGGGTGTCGGTGGGCGAGGCGGGTAATTTGGCCACAATGTATGCTTTAGGCGTGGTGTGTGCACCCCTAATTAGTGTACCCATCTCCCGTCTTAATTACCGCAACCAGTTCATGTTCACTTTGGGTCTGTTTGCTCTCTCCAATGCCTTGATGTTCTTGAGCCACAGCCTTTTAAGTGCGCTCATCGCCCGCTTCATCGGGGGGCTCATGCACGGTTTATTCTTTGTAATCGCCACCATTGTGAGCATTAAGGTCGCCCCCAAGTCCAAAACCAGTATGGCACTTAGCCTCATGGCAAGTGGTCTCACCGTGGCACTGGTCACAGGTGTGCCCTTGGGGATTTTGGTGGCAAAACATTTCGGGCTTTTAGCCCCTTTTCTCTTGGTGGCGTGCATGGCGTGTTTGGCGACTTTCTTGGCGTTGTTCATCTTGCCCAAATTCACCAGCAAACAAGCCAGCTTTAAAAATTTGGGTGTGGCGTTTCACTTCAGACCTGTGTGGCAGGGCTTTTTGGTAACTGCCTTTTCGTGTGGATCGATGTTTGTGGTCTATATCTATCTGCGGGTTTTGCTTGAAAAACATGACTTTAGTGCTGAAAGCATCACCAACATTTACCTTTACTATGGCTTGGCGGCGATGCTTGGCAACCTCTTTGGGGGTAAGCTCACAGACTTAAGGGGCTCATTTTGGGCACTGCGCCTTCTGCTTAGCATGCAAGTGCTCGCCTTGTTTGCCATGAGCTTTAGTCATCACTTGCCCAAGCCCTTTGTGGTGATCAACACCATGGCTTTTGGCTTCTTTGGCTTTGCGTGCATCGCCCCATTGAAAATGCTGAGCAGTTACTTAGCCCGTGCCTTCACACCAGACACAACCAACAGTACCATCGCACTCAATGAAAGTTCATTCAATCTAGGGATCACTTTTGCGTCTTTAACCGGCGGGCTCGTGGCGCACTACATTAGTGTTGATGTGAATGGTATTTGCGCTTCTCTCTTTGCTTTGAGTGCCTTTAGCTTTTTGAGTTTTGGGCTCAAACAAGCCTATTTGCAAAGGCACTAAAAGTGTCAGGGAGTCGATTTGAAAAGAATCATCGCAAACGCTTCTATCCTCACTAAAAACCGGGGTTGGGGTTTACACCCTAGCCGTGCTCCAAGCCCTCGAAGAGCACTTCAAAGATAGAAAAGACATCGAAATCAAACTATACGCCAATGGCAAGCTCTGCAGCTTGCAAGACTTGCACATAAAAGCCCCTCCCTCCTCTAGACCTTCTCTTTTTTCATGTTTTAGTTGGTCGGCTTTAGTTGGTCGGCTTAAGGGGGGTTTTAAGTTTATTCAAGCAGTTGTGCACCCAAAAAAGGGTATCTGTGGCTCAAATACCGCCTTGTCTAGCCTTTTTTGATGCGCCGCCACCTAGAGTGCCTAAAATTGCCTCTCTTTGATCTTTATGTGGACCTATTTTTCATGGGGCCTCCTTTAAAAGCCCGCAAGGTTTTAGACTGTGTACACGATGTGCCCCTATGCGATGAGCAGAGTTGCTGCACCAAGGGCGAGCACCAAGTGCTCTTTGCTCACTACACGGCACAACGCCTGCTAGAATACGACGAGCTGATTTGTTTCGCTGAATGGGTGAAAGCGGGCTCCCCTACCACCCAACTTGGGAGAGTTTATTTTGGTTGTCGGGGCCAAGACAAAGCGTAAAAATGTGGCGGGCTTGATCGAAGCCTTTAAACTCTTAGATGAGCCCTTGCAAGAACGCTTTAAAATTGTGCTCACGGGGGCAGATTTTGATTTGAGTCCTAGAAGCCAAGCTCAACCAACCATTCATCATCAATTTAGGCTATGTAAGCGATGGTTTGTTACAGGCACTGTGTTCCCATGCCAGCTTGCTGTGGTGGGGAGTTTAGCAGAGGGGTTTGGCTTGCCCATGGTAGAAGCCATGCGCGCCTCTTGTGTGGTCTTGGCCAGCAATGTCTTTTGTATGCCCGAGATTTTAGGTGATGCGGGGATTTATTGCGACCCCTACAACCCCATAGACATCGCCAAGCGATTAGAAATTGCCCTCACACCGATGAAGCTTTACGCCAAGAGTGTATCGCCAAAGGCTTAAAGCGTTCTAAACTCTTTGACTTTAAAGAGAGCATGCGAAAACAGATAAAGGTCGTGGAGAGGATGTTAAATTAGTCTATTAGGGCTTAAAAAAGCCTATTTTCACCAAAAATAGCTATACTCAGCCCAAAAACACAGGATCACGATGTTACAAATCACCAACTTAAGCATGCGTTATGCGACCAAAAAACTCTTTGAAAATGTGAATCTCAAGTTAGATGCCCACAAACGCTATGGACTCATTGGAGCTAATGGCGCGGGCAAAAGCACCTTTTTAAGAATTTTAGCCGGTGCGCTCGAGCCAAGTAGTGGAGAAATTAGTATAGGCTCGGGGCTCAAATTAGGGGTTTTGGGCCAAGATCAATACGCCTTTGAAGAGTTCAGTCTCAAAGATGCCGTTTTAATGGGAAATAAAATTCTCTATGATGCGCTCAAAGAAAAAGAAAATCTCTACGCAAAAGCGGATTTGAGCGATGATAAAACCAACGCCCGCCTAGCCGAGCTAGAAATGATCTGTGTGCAAGAAGATCCCTTGTATGAGTGCGAAGTGGTGGTTGAAAAGATTTTGGAGGATTTGGGTATCCCAGCACACCGGCATAACGATTTGATGAAAAGTTTGCCTAGCAGCGATAAATTTAAAATCCTCTTAGCCCAAGTGCTCTTCCCCAAGCCCGATATTTTGCTCCTAGACGAGCCCACCAACAACCTAGATTTAAACGCCATCGCGTGGCTAGAGGAGAATTTAAAACGCCATGAGGGTACGATGGTGATCATCAGCCACGATCGCCACTTTCTCAATGCGATCTGTACCCATATTTTAGATTTAGACTTTAACAGCTTAAGAGAGTTTAGCGGAAACTACGATGATTGGTATATCGCTTCCACTTTGATCGCCAAACAAAAGGAAGCCGAGCGCAATAAAAAGCTCAAGGAAAAAGAGGAGCTAGAGCGCTTCATCGCGCGCTTTTCGGCCAATGCTAGCAAGGCGCGCCAAGCTACTAGCCGCCAAAAGCAATTAGAAAAGCTAGACATCCAGAGCATTGAAATCTCAAGCCGGCGCGATCCAAGTATTGTCTTTAAGCCAAACCGCCCGATTGGCAATGAAGCCCTAGAGTGCCACCACATTTCTAAATCTTATGGAGATTTAGTGGTGCTCAACAAGGTGAGCCTTAAAATTGCGCCCAAAGATAAGATCGCGCTTATTGGACCTAATGGGGTGGGCAAGAGCACGCTGTGTAAAATCTTGGTAGAGGAACTCACCCCAGATAGCGGCGCTGTCAAATGGGGCGCGACCGTGCAGAGAGGTTACTTCCCCCAAGATGTGAGCGAGAGCATAGAGGGACAGGAGAGTTTGTATCAGTGGCTCTTTAATTTCAACAAAAAGATTGAAAGCAGCGAGGTGCGCAATGCTTTAGGGCGCATGCTCTTTAGCGGGGCCGAGCAAGAAAAGAGTGTGAGTGCCTTAAGTGGGGGGGAAAAACACCGCATGGTTTTATCTAAGCTGATGCTAGAGCGGGGCAATTTTTTAGTACTCGATGAGCCCACCAACCATTTAGATTTAGAAGCCATCATCGCCTTAGGCGAAGCGCTGTATAAATTTGAGGGGGCGCTCATCTGTGTGAGCCACGATCGCGAGCTCATTGGCGCTTATGCCAACCGTATCATTGAGCTTGTCCCCACCAATAAGGGCGCAAAAGTGATCGATTTTAAAGGCAGTTATGAGGAGTATTTAGAGTCTAAAAACCCTTGACAAATCAGTCAAGTAGCACTACAATAGCAACATTTTTATTTTTGTATTTAAGGAGTTTTGGTATGGTAGTTAGCAAACAGCAAACAGCAAACAGCAAACAGCAAACAGCAAACAGCAAACAGCAAACAGCAAACGCGTAGCGTTTGCTTCTGCAAGCCTTCAAAATTCTCTTAAGACCTTTTTAGCCGGTGCTCTTAGCCTTTTCTCTTTAGTCCCTTTAAGTGCCGAAAAAAATGGCGCGTTTATAGAGGGGGATTTTTCGTATTCTAACTTTGGCGGGACACTGACGGTGAGCAACCCCGCTTTAGAACAGGTGCTAGGCAAAGAAAAACCTATGAATGGCAATCTCTTTGGGGCGGATATTCAGATTGGCTATAAGCAATTCTTTGGGGCTAAAAAGCGCTTTGGTTTGCGCTACTATGGCTTTTTTAGCGGACAGGGCGGGAGAGGTTCGTATAAAATACAACAATCTAACGATGCTGGCACTACCTATTGGGCAACTATCACCCAACAAGCCGCAAATTTATTCTATGGTGTGGGGCTCGATGCGCTCTTTAATTTCTATGAGAAAAAGCAACACAGCTTTGGAGTGTTTGCGGGCGTAATGGTGGGCGGAAGCTCGTGGTTAATGGGCAGGGGCTACATTAACAATGGGCAATGTGCCTATAGCAATGATGATGGGCAATGCGTGGGTATGGAGAGTTATTTTAAAGATAGGGTAAAAAATTTTAGTGGCGATGGTTTTAAGGGTAGCCTTTCACCCACCCATGTACAAGTTCTTGTCAATCTGGGCATACGAGCAAATTTGAGCAAACATCAGGGCTTTGAGTTAGGCGTGCGTATCCCCACAATCAATGACCCTTACCTAACCCTCACGCGCACACAAGACTATGAAGAGTATGGGGTTAAAAAGGGCGATTCTATCAACATGAGATTTAGGCGCAATATCGCCATTTATGCTAACTATGTGATCAATTTCTAAGAAAAATTAAGGTGGGCTGGTGCGCACAGCCCGCCACTTTTAAGATAAACATGGTAAAATTTCTAATGGGCGTAAGAACTTTTACCCTAGTTTTTCTTCTTGTCTTCTTTTGCATGAATCTCTTTAGCTATATGAGGCTAAGGAAGTTTGCCTATCCCTTTTTGCGCTTTCTGCCTATTTTTCTGTATGGTTTAAACATTCTCTATCGGGTCGTGCAAATGAAAACTTTTGCCCATTTGGAGACATTACAGACTTTCTTGTATGCCCTAGGCGGGCTGAGTATGGCCGCAAGTTTTATTCTGTTCTGCCTGTTATTGTTGCACCTCATCGCGCTTAAAACACTTCCTCAAAGCATAGACACACACAGACGTCAAAGCCTTAAAAAACTCTTAGATATAGGTCTATTAGGGGTTTTCTTTCCCTCTATGGCAAAAGGCTTTTACAATGCCACCAATCTTGTGATCACAAGGCGCAGCGTCAAGCTCAAGAATTTAAAAGAAGCGTGCCACCTTGTGATGATCAGCGATGCACACATAGGCGCGTATCTTAAAAAGGATTACTTGCAAGAGATTGTAGATCGTATCAACGCGCTTCAGCCAGATATCGTCGTGATTGTGGGGGATTTGGCGGATTTAAAGGCTCAGTTGGTACAAAAGGATTTAACCCCGCTTAAAAGTATCCAATCTCAATACGGCGTGTATTGTGTGCTGGGTAACCATGAATATTACCACGGGGTGGATGCGCTTATTAAAGTGTTTAAAAAGAATCATTTACGCGTACTGCAAAATGAGAGTGTTCAAGTAGCGGGGTTTAATCTAATGGGGGTGAATGACCTGATAGGGTATCGCTTCAAACGCTTTGAACCTGATTTTAAGGCTATCTTTGCTAGGGCCAACCCTAATCTGCCCAGTATTTTACTCTCTCACCAACCTAAATCCTTAAGGTATTTGGAACAAAAACCCGATTTGCTCTTGTGCGGGCATACCCATGCCGGGCAGATATTCCCCTTTAGCCTCTTGGTGTGGCTGGATCAAAAATACATCTATGGGCATTATCATTTCAAAGATTGCCAAATGATTGTGAGTAGTGGTTGTGGCTTTTGGGGTCCGCCTGTGAGGATACTAACCAAGAGCGAAATCGTGTCCATCCATCTAGAGCCTGCAAATCAAGTCTAGTGTTCAGATGCAAGGTGTCTTTTGGCTTTATTTTATTTCAATCACGGGCACAAACTCATCGGGACACATGCTCATCACATCATTGAGCTTGTTCCGACCCCAACAATGGCGTAAAAGTGATCGATTTTAAAGGCAGTTATGGAGAGTATTTGGCAAGTAGTGGGTTAAAGCCCTTGTTGTTTGCCGGCATTCTCAAGCCATTCTTTACTAAGAGGTTTTGCTATGCTAAAAAAGGCAATCCACAAGACAAACAATAAACTTCAAGACCCTCTCTTACACCCTTAAACATAAAACCCTAATCCTTTGACCACAAAGCAACAAGCCACTTAGCGTATGTTCTACTAAAGACTGGATCACATTTGTGGTGTACGGCTAGATACGCTCTCATGCCTATGGAAAATATGTGCGGTTTGTTGCGGTGAGGTAGGTGGCAGTCTCTCTAATGGGTAATGCGCAAGCCAACTACTTCAGGAGTGCATACAATTTTTCAATACCTATGCAGGATTTACTGACATCTCATTGATGATAGATAGTAAGAGGATGTTAGAATTTAGTAGAGACACCAAATTGGCTTGTCGATACAAGGAGGACTTGCTTGGTTGAGATGGCCAACATCGCTAGAAAGCACCGCCTCTAAGTCCTGTTCTTAGAAACTTCAAAAACCTACAAATCCAAAAAAAGAGTGCATTTTTTGTATTATCATTAAGGCATGGAAAAATTTTGGCTACACCCCCTACATCTCTGTTAAACACCTTTATCACCCACGGTAACACCTTAGCCATGGGTATTGTGCGCGGGTGTTGCAACCTTAAGGAGGGGTGTTTATTGGAAGGCTAGGGATACAGGAGTTACGCCTTTGGTATGGTTTAGAATCCATAGAGTGCAAAAAGTGGAAAGGTGGGTGGGATTTTATCATATCTCTAGCGTGGTTAGATTCTAAAGAAGGAATGGAGTAAGTTGTGTGTATATCTGTTGATGGGTTTATATTTGGGGAGTTAAGGGGAGTTAAAATAAATACGCATAGCTCACATAAAATTGGCTTTGGCGGGTGATGCTAAGAGTCTGTTTAATGGTTTGTTGGGTGCCTGGGTTGGTGTTACCGTAGTTGTACCAGTTGTGGGCGGTGATAGAGTAGTAGGGCAATTTCCAGCCCAAGTTAAAACGGTTGTGTTGCCCTAGATAAAGTTGGTAGCCCACATTTACATAAAAACCATTGCCCGCGGCAAAAAAGCGGGTCTTGTCAATGTGCCCCTTGCCTAAAGAGTTGCCCCCAAGCGCACTTAGGGCTTGGTTGTTGAAATTGTCGCTCCAAAGCATCGCATACTCCACACCCCCGCCCACAAAAATCCCCATTTTAAAGAACATCATTTTCGGGTGGCGCTTTCTTAGCCAAATGTCAATGGGCAGGTTTAAGAACACATCCACATTAAGCCCTAAAGTTACCATGTGCGCGGGGCGGGAGAGCAACACCTCTTGGGGGGTGGGGGTGGGGCATAGCCCTAGGGGGTTTGCACTTGTAAGGGCAGCACATGGCGAGCTGTAGCCTTGTGGGGTGCTATAAGTTACTTGCCCCGTGGTGGGGTCGGTGGTGGTCGTGGGGATCACCTGCCCCGTGGCAGAGTCGATCGCTTTAATGTTTTGCGGGTTGTAGTTTAGCCCGCCTTTATTTTGCACCTTGTAACGCCTGCCTAGATTCGCGTTGGCGTATTCAATGTCCCCATAAAAACGGATCCCGCTGATCCCAAACTTGTCAAAAAATAGCTCATCGCCTAGCGTGTAGGTGAAGGCAAAATTCGCGCTTTTATTGCTACTAGGCTTATAAAAGCCCACAATTTCGTTGTTTTTACACAGATTGTCCGGACAGGCATAGACGCTATTATTGTCCGGCAAAGTGCTGGGGTTACTCATGCTCAGCTGGTTGGCAAAGGTGCTCTTAAAGTTTTGTGCCATGCCAAAGCGCGCACCTGTGAAAATATGGTTTTTCACCGCACACAAGGGGTGCATAGCAAGCCCCACTAAAAGGAATTTCTTTAACATTAAATGCTCTTGTTGTTTAGGGTTACAAGTTGGGGCAGGGGGCTTAGGGGTGTGGGCGTGCTGAAAAACTCTTCAATTTGCGCCCGCGCCTCTGTAGATTCTTTCATATTATTGACCGCCGTTTTAAACACACTGGCGTTGGCATGCCCCTTAGCATAAGCGTGTAAGTTCTTGCGAAACATCACCACCCCCCGCTCTCCATAAAAAGACACCATTTTATCAAAATGCTCCAAGACTAAATCTTTTTTCAGCACGGCGGGCAGGTCCTCGGTGTTGTTTTTAATCTGCCAAAAAATCCACGGCTGTGTGAGGCTGGAGCGCCCAATCATCACCCCATTTGCCCCCGTGTAAGCGAGCACCTCTTTAGCCTTTTTGGGGCTGTCGATCTCGCCATTGGCGATGAGGGGTTTATTCAACACTTGGCGCATTAAACGGACACTCTCATAGTCTATGCGTTCTTTTTTATAGCGATCGGCTCTTGTGCGCGCATGCACCACCACAAAATCCACGGGCGCATCGTTTAGGGCATGCGCGATTTCTAAGGGGATTTTGCTCTCAAAGCCCAGCCTCACCTTCACACTGCTATAGGGCTTGTTGCTCTTGTCTTTAATGAGGCGCAAGAGTTTGACTAAATGGTTTAAATCCTTTAAAAGCCCGCTGCCATTGCCATGGTTTGCCACCTTTGGGGCGGGGCAACCGCAATTAAAGTCTATAATGTCAATGCCCTCAAGGGCGTTGATTTTCTCCACCGCCTCAGCCACGATTTGCTCTTTAGAGCCGGCGATTTGCACGCTAAAGGGCTTTTCCTCGGGCGACCTTTCGAGCATTTTGGCGGTCTTAGAGAAGGCATGCACTAGGGCGTGGCTGCTGATCATTTCGCTCACTGTTACATCCACGCCAAAGCGTTTCACCACGCTTCTAAAGGGTAAATCCGTATAGCCGGCTAGAGGGGCTAAAAACAATAAATTCTCAAAATTTAATTTCACCATAAATCTTATTTTAACGCATGTTCTCTTAAGTTTTTCGCCCACCCCTTGGCAAAATCTAGCAAAACCCGTGGTCGATTTTCTAGCCTCTCTTGCACCACTTCATTTAAGCACGCCAGCAAACCCGCCCCAATCTCTGCCTTTTTCAAGCCCACGCCCCTTAAACTGCGCCCATCAATGGCTAAAAAGCCCAAGCTATAAACCTCCCTTTGCGCCCCAATCTCTTTAAAATGCGCCCTTAAAATCGCCCACTTAGAGGGCTCATAGGCTTTAAGCCAGCCTAGCCACGCCCTAACTTGAGAGAGGCTTAAGCTTTGCATTTGGGTTTTGAGCCATATTTTAGAGGTGGGGGGGCTTTGGCGGGTGTAGGGGAGCAGTTTTTCTATATTTTTAAAAAGCTTTTTTGGGGGCTTTAGCTGTGCTAGGGTCTCTAGGGGGGTGCTGCAAGCGGTAAGCAGGGCTAAAAAACGGGTGGTTAAATTTAAAGGCATTTGGCTAAGCCTCTTTAAAATGTGCGGCTTTAAAGGGGCATTTAGGGCGCACTCAAGCACTTTTGTATAGGTGGCACACACCGTCCCCGCATTTGCTCCCATTAAAATTTTACACAGCTCGGCAAAAATGCGCTCTTTGCTGATGTGTTTGAGTAGGGGGGCGTGTTCTAGCACGGCCTGTGCGCTGACGGGCTCTAGCTTAAAACCTAAAACGCTCGCAAAACGCAAAGCCCGTAAAATCCGCAAAGCGTCCTCGCTCACCCGCGCGCTTGCCACACCCACAAAGCGCAGGCGTTTTAAGCGCAAGTCTTTCACTCCCCCGTGCAAGTCTAAAAGCCCCTTTTTAGGGTGGCAAGCTAGGGCGTTGATTGTAAAATCCCGCCTTTTTAAATCGGTTTCTAAAGTGGCGTTAAAGCACACTTGCGGGTGGCGGTGGTCGGTGTAGCCGCTCTCTTTGCGATAAGTGGTGATTTCAAAGACTTTTTTACCAAAAAGCGCGCCTAGCGTGCCAAAGGCAAGCCCTAGGGGAATGGTGGGGATTTTATGCGCCTTAAGCAAAGGAGCAAGCTCTTGTGTGGTGGCACTGGTGGCTAAATCGCAATCTTTGGGGATGCGCCCTAAGAGAAAATCGCGCACACAGCCCCCCACCACCACCGCCTCAAACCCCCCCGCCTCTAGGATGTCTAAAAGGCGCAAAATCGGGCGGGGCAGGTCAAAATGATAGTTGCGATCCCAAAGCACGCCAAGCCTTTTGCTATAATGGGCATTATTTTAGCAAAAGATACAAAGATGATTTTAGAACAAACCACTAACGGTTCTTGTGTCCTCTGCTTTAGCGGGGGGCAAGACAGCACCACTTTGGCCCTGTGGGCGAAAAAAGCCTTTAAAAAAACGCATTTGCTCACCTTTAACTACGCCCAAAAGCACGCTATAGAGCTGAAACAAGCGCAAAAAATCGCCACCCTGCTAGACCTGCCATTAAAAATTCTAGATTTAGCTTTTTTACAAGAAATCACCTTCTCCGCCCTGTTTGCGAGTAACTCGCAAAGCTCCAACGCCCCCCACCCCAAAAACCCGAACCTACCCGCCTCCTTTGTGCCCGACAGGAATGCCCTGTTTTTCACCCTAGCCCACGCCTATGCCTTCAACTTAGGGGCGGATTTTGTGCTGGTAGGGGTGTCGCAAGCAGACTACAGCGGGTATTTTGATTGTCGTAAAGAGTTTATAGAGAGTTTGCAAACTTCTTTAAATTTGGGGGCCTTTGGCGCGCCAAAGGGCATTGATTTTTTAGCCCCCTTTATGGATATGTCTAAAGCGCAAGAATTCGCCCTAGCGCAGGATTTAGGCGGACTAGAGCTTATTTTAGAGCACACGCACACTTGTTATGAGGGGGAGCGGGGCGTGCGCCACGCCTATGGGCATGGCTGTGGGGCTTGCCCGGCCTGTTGCCTACGCCAAGAGGCGTATCAAGAATTTTTAGAGCACTATAAACAAAATTGATAGCAAAAGACTAAAGTTTTATGCTATAATGAGCTCTATTTTATCAGTGGAGCGTTTATGAGCAAGAGTTTATACAGCACTTTAGAAGTCGCCGAGGGGGCAAGCCAAGAAGAGATCAAAAAATCCTACCGCAGGCTGGCTAGAAAATACCACCCTGACCTGAACAAGGGCAAGGAAGCCGAAGGGAAGTTTAAGGAGATCAACGCCGCCTATGAAATCCTAAGCGACCCGCAAAAACGGGCGCAATACGACCAGTTCGGGGACAATATGTTCGGCGGGCAAAACTTTAGCGACTTTGCCCGCGCGCAGGGGCGGGGGGCGAGCTTGGATGACATTTTGGCTTCGATTTTTGGGCGGGGGGGCTTTAAGAGCGATTTCATGGGCGGGGGGGCTTATGGCAATATGGGGGGCATGGGCGGATTTAATGGCTTTGGCTTTGCCCCCGATTTGGACTTGTCTGTGGAGCTACAAATCACCTTACAAGAAGCCGTTTTGGGGGGCAAAAGGCGGGTGCAATTAAGCCATGACAGCTTTGATATTAAAATCCCTGCCGGTGTGCGTGATGGCGAGGTGCTAAGAGCCAAGGGGCGGGGGCGCAGGCAAGGTGGGATGGTGGGCGATGTGCTCTTAAAAGTGCGGGTGCTTGAAGATAGCATTTACACTCAAAAGGGAGATGATTTATATAGAAACTTTGATTTGCCCTTAAAAACCGCCCTCTTTGGTGGGCGGGTGCAGGTGGAGACGCTGCAAAAGGAAGTTGCCTTAAAAATCCCGCCCAACACCAAGAATGCCCAAAAGTTTCGCTTAAAAGAATTGGGGGTGAAAAACCGCAAAACGGGGGGCGTGGGGGATTTATACTTAATGGCAAATGTCATTTTGCCCCACACAGATACTTTAAGCGCGCCCTTCAAGCAAACCTTACAAGAGCAGTTGCCTTAAGGAGGGCGTGATGGTGGATTACGATGCGCCCCTTTATTTGATCAGCGTGGTGGCAAAAATCCTAGGCGTGCACCCGCAAACCCTGCGCCAATATGAAAAAGAGGGGCTTGTAGAACCTAAGCGCACGGGGGGCAAAATGCGCCTGTACTCACAAAGGGATTTAGACAAAATTAAAACCATTTTGCGCCTGACTAGAGATATGGGTGTGAATTTAGCGGGCGTGGATATTATCTTACGCCTGAAAGAAAGGCTTGATGAATTAGACCGCCTCAACGAACAGCTGCAAGCCCACATGCAACAAAACGCCCAAAACAAAACCGAGACCAAGCAAATCACAAAAACCTCTTACGAATTGATTTTATTTAAAAAGCCCTAGTGCCTATGCCCCCTTTAAGCTTGAGGGTTTGACCTTGTAAAGATTAGGGCTTTGTGACGCGCTTAAATGGCTTGGAACCTTTGTGCTGTGTGCTTATGGGGTTATGGGGTTGCGCCCAACATGCTTAAATTTAAGTTTTACACATGTTTTGCGTTTATATGTGTGTTCTAACACTTTTAGGTTTTAAGGGGCTTGGTCCTCTTGGCGATAGTGCTTAGAGCTTTGGGCTAGAGCTTTCTTCTCTTTGCAAAAGGCACTTCCCACGCCTTAAGCACTTGCCACAACCAAGCCCTTAAACTTTTCGCCCAGCCCATCTGGGCTGATCAAGGCGTGGGCTTTAAACGCCTCTTTTTGGTAAGTGGCATAGGGCACATTCTTAGCGAATAAGTCTAAAAGCTTAGCAAAGCCCATTTCTAAAAGCGTGGCACATTGCGTGCCATAAAAAACAGAGCGTGCCCCCTGTGCTTGAAACAAGCCCTCCAGCAATTTAAAATCTATGTCATAGGTCAAATCAATCTTTTGATACAGCCCCTTTAGATCGCTTAAAATCTCCTCTAACCCCAAAACTTGATGCGCCCTGTATCCCCTAAGGCTGATGGGCTCAAAGCCGTATTGCCCGTAATCTAGGCTCACAAAATGCCAGTTTGCCCCCTCTAAATTTTGGCACAAATGGGCGATAAACCCCTCCCATGAAAAGGGCACGCACCCCCCAAGGGGGTAAAAGCCCTCAAGGCGTTTGTGCTCGCTGTCTTCTAAAGCCCGCCAAAGGGGTTTAAAATCCTTAACGCTTAAAATCCGCCCCTCTTGCACCACCTCACACGCAAAGCTATCCCAAAGCTCATTGCAGTATAAAAACGCGTTCTTTAGCCCGCTTAACCCCGCTACGCTTTCTATATGCTCTATTTCTATGCCCTCTTTTTCTAGCCGCACTTTTTGTAAAGCCGCTAACTCCTCTAAGGGCTCGACACAGATAAAGCGCACACCTTCTAAGACCTCCTTCACGCTTAAATCCTTTAAAAAGCTTGCCAAATCCGCCATTAAACGCCCAGAACCCGCCCCAATCTCCACCACGCTTAAGGGCAGCTCTAACGCGCCCTTCTCCAGCAACTGCAAGAGATAAAACGCCAACGACCCGCCTAAAAAGCCGCTTGCGCTCACAGAAGTGTAAAAGTCCCCCCTAGTGCCAATATGTGCGTGGCGATAATAGCCGTTTTTTCCATACAGCCACGCGCGCATAAAGGGCGCAAAGCTGTGCCAATCCACTACAGCCCTCTAATTCGGGCAATTTCATCGCGCAATTTTGCCGCCGCTTCAAAGTCAAGCACCCGCGCCCGCTCTTGCATTTGGGCGCGCAACTTTTTAATCAACTGCTCTTTTTCTTTTTTAGGCATTTTGTCCGTGGCTTTGGGTTTGGGCGGGGTGTAGTCTTTAAGCTCCTCTTCTAGGGGGCGTGCCGTGCTTTTGGGCGTGATATGGTGGGCTTTATTGAAGGCAATTTGTTTGGCGCGCCTGCTATCGGTGGTGGTCATCGCCTCTTGCATGCTCGCGGTGATTTTATCGGCGTAGAAAATCACCTTGCCGTGGATATGGCGCGCCACCCGCCCCATGGTTTGGATTAAAGCGGTCGCGCTTCGTAAAAACCCCTCCTTATCCGCGTCCAAAATCGCCACCAAAGACACCTCGGGCAGGTCTAGCCCCTCTCTAAGCAGGTTAATGCCAATCAAAACATCAAATTCGCCCAGCCTAAAGGAGCGGATTAGGTGGTTGCGCTCAATCGCGTCTATGTCGCTGTGTAGGTATTGCACCTTTAGCCCCCCCTCTAAATAGTGCTTACACAGCTCTTCAGACATTTTTTTGGTAAGGGTCGTTACCAACACCCGCTCTTTACGCGCCACGACCTCTTTAATCGTGTTGTATAAATCTTGCACCTGATTTTGCGTGGGGCGGATTTCATACTCGGGGTCTAGTAGCCCCGTGGGGCGGATGATTTGCTCGGCAATGTGCTCTTTAGAGAGCTCTAGCTCTAGGGGGTTTGGGGTGGCAGAGACAAAGAGAAAATGGGGGGGCTTGGTGATAAACTCTTCGTATTTGAGGGGGCGGTTGTCTAGTGCAGAGGGCAGCCTAAAGCCATAATCCACTAACACTTGCTTACGGCTGTGATCGCCCGCATACATGCCCTTAAATTGAGGCAAACTCACATGCGATTCGTCCACGATGACTAAAAAGGGGCGTTTTTTTTGGGCGAAGTAGTCTAGCAGGGTGTAGGGCGTGTCGCCCGCCTTTTTGTCGGTGAAATGCCGTGAGTAGTTTTCAATCCCCTTACAAATGCCCGTGGCTGCCATCATCTCTAAGTCAAATTCTGTACGGGTTTTGAGCCGCTCATATTCTAGGGGTTTGTTATGGTCTTTAAAGAATTTTAAACGGGCGTTTAGCTCGATTTCAATGCTCTTTAGCGCGCGTTTAAGGCGGCTTTGGCTCACAATGAAGGCGTTGGCGGCGTAAAGCACATAGCTTTCTAGGGCTTTGAGCGGCTTGTTCTCCAGCGCGTCAAAACTATAAATGCGCTCGATCTCATCGCCAAAGAACTCCACGCGGATAAAGTTGGTGTCGTTGTAGGCGGGGAAAATATCAACACTCTCGCCCACCACTCGAAACCGCCCCCGCTCTAGGATTTCTTGCCGCTCATAGCCCATCTCCACCAGCTTATGTAAAAACTCGCTGTAGGGTAGGCTCTGCCCCACCTCTAATTTGGTGAGCATGCTTAAATACTCCACAGGGTCGCCAAAGCCATAGTTTGCCGACACGCTCGCCACCACCACCACATCGTCATAGCCTAAAAGCGAAGTGATGGCACTTAGGCGCAAGCGCTCTAAATCTTCATTGATCGCGCTGTCCTTTTCAATGAATAAATCCCGTCTTGGGATATAGGACTCGGGCTGGTAGTAGTCAAAGTAGGAGATAAAATACTCCACATGGTTTTTAGGGAAAAAGCTTTTAAACTCGCTGTAAAGCTGGGCGCAAAGGGTCTTGTTATGCGACATGACTAAGGTGGGCATTTGCAATTTAGAAATGAGATAGGCCATGCTAAAGGTCTTGCCGCTGCCCGTAACGCCTAATAAGGTTTGATAAGCCACCCCATCAGCCACGCCACGGGCTAGTTTGGTTACCGCCTTTTCTTGCTCTAGGCTTGGTTGGTAGGGGGCTTGTAGGATAAAGTCCATTTGGCTCACTTTTTGCTAGAATCAGGGCTTATCATAGCTAAAAATTGGAAGGATTTTATGTTAAAGCACTACAGCGTGGCTGTGCTTAAACACAAGCTAAAGCCTTTGACTTATCAAAGCCAACACCTTCTGCGGGTGGGCGATGTGGTGCAAGTACCCTTAAATGGGCGCGCCTGCAAAGGTGTGGTGCTAAGTGAGTGCGCCACACCTAATTTTGAGTGCAAAGACGCAACTCCCACAGAGTTTTATTTAAACGCCCCCCAAATGCTGCTACTAGAGTTTATCGCCACCTATTACTGCTGCCCGCCCTCCCTAGCGGCCACGCTTTTTACCCCCTTTAGCAAGGCTAAACCCACAAAGTTCGCCTTTAAAGCCCCAAACTTAAGCCCGCTAAGCGGTGCGCAACAAGCTGCCCTAAATGTCCTAAAGCCCTTAAAAAGCGCCCTGCTCTTTGGGGACACGGGCAGTGGCAAGACGCACATTTATAGCCATTTGATTTTAGAGAAGTTGCAAAACAACCAAAGCGTGGTGGTGCTTGTGCCTGAAATTGGGCTCACCTCACAGACCAAGCAACTGCTTTTAAGCCTCTTTGGTGCGCAGGTTGGGCTGTGGCATAGCAAGCTAAGCCCCGCGCAAAAAAAGCAAACCCTAGCACACATCGCCAGCGGGCAAATAAAAATCGTTGTCGGCACACGAAGTGCCTTATTCTTACCCATGCCAAATTTGGGGCTGGTGCTCGTGGATGAAGAGCACGACCAAGCCTATAAAGCCAGCCTCGCGCCCTATTACAACGCTAGAGATTGTGCCCTTTATCTTGCTAGCAAATTGCCCATCCAAGTCATTTTGGGCTCAGCAACCCCCAATTTACGCAGCTACTACCGCGCCAAAAAAAATCAAAGCCTTGTGCGGCTAAGGGGGCGCTACTTTGCAAGCCCCCAAGAAATCATCTTTGAAGAGAGCAAAACCGTCCTCACCCCGCTTTTACTTGAGCATTTAAGCCAAAGCCTGCACGCCAAAGAGCAGAGCATTATATTTTTACCTACTAGGGCTTCGTTTAAAAAACTGCTGTGCTTGGCTTGCGGGGGCGGGGTTAAATGCCCCTTTTGCAGCGTAAATATGAGCCTACACCTCAAGGACAAGCGCATGCGCTGCCATTATTGCCAACACGAAGAGCCTATCCCCAAGGTTTGCCCCGCCTGCAAGCAAGACAGCCTAGCGGGCAAGCGCATCGGCACACAGCAATTAAAAAGCGAGCTAGAAAAACTCTTGCCAAGCGCACGCATAGGGATTTTAGACAAGGACCACACCCACACGAACAAGCAAATACAAACCATTTTAGATGACTTCAACGCCCACCAAATAGACATTTTAATTGGCACGCAAATGCTGGCTAAGGGGCATGACTACCATAGGGTGGGCTTGGCGGTGGTTTTGGGCTTGGATGAGGTGTTAAACAATGGGAGCTACCGCAGTTATGAAGAGGGGGTGGCTTTAATGCACCAAATTGCCGGGCGCAGCGGGCGCAAAAAAAAAGGGCGGGTGTTGATCCAAAGCCTCAACGCCCATTTTTTAGAGCGTTACACCGCCGATTTTGAAGAGTTTTTAAAAGAGGAGCTGCAGATGCGAACGCCCTGCTTTCCCCCGCTTAGGCGTTTGGCGCGCATTGAGTTTAGGGATAAAGAGCTAGAAGCAGCCACGGCGCATATGCAAGCGGGGTTGGACTTGTTAAAACCGCTTTTAGAGCAGCATAGGAGCGTGGAGGTTTTGGGCGCGGGGCAGGCGCGGGTGACTAAGATCGCCGGGCAAGAGCGTTTACAAATCCTCTTAAGCGCCACTTCCACCAAAGAACTACACCTTGTGTTGAGACATTTGCAAGAGCATGCCAAGGGGGTGTTTAAAATAGACATTGACCCGCAAGACATTTAAACTTTGCTATAATAGGCACTTAATTTTGTTTCAAGGATGCACATGGGGGCCGAGATTTTAGACAAACTGCAGGAGAAAGTAGAAGAGTTGATTTTACGCTTAACACTCCTAGAAGAAGAGAACAAAAACCTGCGGCTTGAGAACGCCACAATCGCCACGCAAAACGAGGAGCGCGACCGCCAAATCGCCAGCCTCTATGAAGACATTGCCGCCAAAGACAAGCGCATACAAGACATTTACGAGATCATCACCAAAGATTCTTAAGAAAGATGAACTCTGTCGAGCTAATTGAAGTGAGCATTGGGGGTAAACGCTATAAAATCACCCTAAATGAGCGCTTCAACACCCAAACAAGGGCGCAGATCAAAGAGAGTTTTCACAATAAAGAAATTGCTCCCATCGAGCTCTTTAAGCTCCATCTAAATAAAATCCAAGAAATCGCCGACTTGAATGCCAAACTCGGACAATTATTAAATAAAATTCCCTAATTGCTTCAAATTCCCCATATGGTGTTGTATGTGGGTTTTCTCTGTTCAAAACTCTGTACTCATATGTTCCTAGATCCACCTGTGTCCTTGATTTCTGCTTTATTTATACCGCTCTCTTTAACATTAAAATAAATAAAAACTAAAATAAAAGCCTTTATCCAATATCCAACTACGCATAAACTTCGTCCTTATCAGTGTGACTTAAAGGGTCTCTTGGGTTAGGAACTAGCCTTGGAAACTATAAATAACAAAGCCTTTCAAGTTTAGAAACGCTAGTTTCTATTATCAGGAAGTTTCTCCCTTTAGGAAGGGGTGGTTCACGAATCCACAATAATGAGACAAGGGGTTAAAGTGAGTGGTCAGAATGAAGTGCAAGAGTGGTTTAAAAAGAATCCAAAACTCCCAAAAGTTGAATCAAAAAATGCAGCACATGCAAGAAATCCCAAGCTAGTTAAACAAAATAGGGGCGAGTGCAATGGTGCATGAACTCTTGATCATTAAAGAGCAAAGATGTCTTAAAAAAGCGTTTACCCTAGAGTGCTGAGGGTTTGGACTTAACTAATCCCGCCCGTTTTTTATAAACAGATTTATCTATAAGGGTTGTCTGTAAGTCTCTATTGGTGAAAAGCCAAAGGTAGAATTGAAAGTGCTTTTGCACTAAAATGTGAATGAAGGGGGTTTTGAGTAGGAGCTGACTGGCTTTTGTAGCAAACTTAAAATTAGAGTCCTAGAGCTGTCTTTAAGGCCATGGCGTTTTGGGCTATGTCGCCTAGCCATAGGCTAGAGATCACGGCGGCCATATCAAGAGGGGGCAAAGTGGGAATGTTTTGGGCGGTGAGCCCCCCGATGGCACAAAAAGGTAGGTTTAGCCCCGCCCTTGCCTGCGTTAAAATCTCTTTGGTGATGGTGGAGGCATGTGGTTTGGTGGGAGAGGCAAAGCACGCCCCAAAGGCGACATAGTCTGCTCCCAAATCCTGCGCCTCTTTGGCCTTGTTTAAATCCCCATAGCACGACACCCCAACCACGCCCTTAAAATGCTTACGGGCTGCTTTTAAAGGCATGTCCTCTTGTCCTAAGTGCAGACCGTAAGCCTGACATGCTAGGGCAAGCTCTAGGCGGTCGTTGATGATGAAGCCTACCCCATGCCTAGCACACAACTTGGCTAAATCCTTGGCTAGGGGCAACAAGTCTTCATCGTTATGGGTTTTATCTCTCAATTGAAAAAGGCTAATCCCCCCCTGTATCGCCAGCCAAAGCATGTGGGGCAATTTGTCATAGGGGGTTAAAACCTCATCGCTAAGCGCATAGACCCCCCTAAGGGCTATTCCCACTCAATCGTCCCCGGGGGCTTAGAGGTGATGTCATAGACCACGCGGTTGATCCCCTTCACCTCATTAATGATTTTATGCGCCACACTCTCCAAGAAGTCAAAAGGCAGGGGCGCAAAATGCGCGCTCATCCCATCGCTGGCACACACCGCCCGAATGGCTAGGGTGTTGTCGTAAGTGCGGTTATCGCCCATCACCCCCACCGAGCGTACATTTAAGAGCACACAAAACGCCTGCCACACCGAGTCGTACAGCTTGGCATCGTGCAGGGCTTGGATCAAGATTTGATCTGCTTGACGCACGAGTTCTAGACTGTCATATCCGACAGCCCCTAAAATGCGGATCGCCAAACCGGGCCCGGGGAAAGGGTGGCGCTTTAGCATGTTTTCAGGCAGCCCTAATTGTGCGCCAAGTGCCCTAACCTCATCTTTAAATAACTCTCTTAAAGGCTCTAAGAGCACAAAGTCCATTGTCTCAGGCAAGCCCCCGACATTGTGGTGCGACTTGATGACCTTAGAGGGACCCTTCACGCTCACCGACTCGATCACATCGGGGTACAAAGTCCCTTGCGCCAAATACTTGATCTTACCCCCTTGCTCTAATTCTTTTGCCTTTTTTTCAAAGACCTCGATAAAAGTCCAGCCGATGATTTTGCGCTTTTCCTCTGGCTCACTCACCCCCCTCAATCTCTCCAAGAATAGATCAGATGCGTCCACCACATGCAAGGGAATGTTTAAACCTTTAAACATTTTAACGACCTGCTCTTTTTCTCCAAGGCGCAACAATCCGTGATCCACAAACACTACCTCCGTTTGTTTCCCCACTGCTTTATAGCACAAGCTGGCGACCACGCTTGAATCCACACCTCCGCTCACGGCGCATAAAATGCGATCCGCCCCCACCTTGGCTTTGATCTTGGCAATCTCGTGAGTGGCAAAGGCCTGCATGCCCCATGTCGGACTACACTGGCAAATGTTGAGTGCAAAGTTCTTTAAGATTTGCATACCCTGTGCGCTGTGCACCACCTCGGGGTGGAACTGCAGGCCAAAAATGGACTTGTTGGCATGCGCGATGGCGCAAAAGGGGGCGTTCTGGCTTTTAGCTAGGGCGATAAACTCAGCGGGCAAACTCTCCACCCGATCGGCATGGCTCATCCACACCACGCTAAAATTTTCTACACCCTCTAAGAGGGGGTGTTTTTCTATGATCTCTAAATGCGCCTTGCCAAACTCTTGATGGCTGGCGGGTTTGACCTGTCCGCCGAAAGTATTCACCAACAGTTGCATGCCATAGCAAATACCAAGCAGGGGCAGGTTGCTTTGAAAGAGCGCGGGATCGCAACAGTAAGCGTCCTTAGTATATACACTGGCCGGCCCCCCGCTTAAAATGAACCCCTTGGGTTTCTTGGCCAATAAGTCCTTGGCTGGGGTAAAGTAGGGGTAAATTTCGGTATAAACGCCTACTTCCCGCAAACGCCTTGCGACAAGCTGGGTGTATTGACTCCCAAAGTCTAAAACAAGAATATCAATTGCCATATGTATCCTCTATCGGGGTGAAAATGCGTTGGTAGTTGATTCTAAAATTTGCAAAAATACCCTTATGCCCCCCAAGCCACTTAAAGAGCTCATGGGCTCTAGCCGAGTGGCAGGGGTTTAGCCAAAAATAGTGCATATTCAAGGGCGTGTAAAGTACGCTTAGGGCAGGAGACTGTTGCACATACAGCCTCTGGCTCATCAACACCAAATCCGTGTTTTTATAAGGGGTTAAATGCGTACGGACAATCCTTAGCTTTTTGGCTAGGGCGGGACGGGCAAGCTCTAAAAGCACCGCTTTGGGGCTCTTGCCTTGAAAGAGTGTGGCGAGTTCAGGGTCGCCTAGTAAAATGAAGTTTTCTTTAAAAAGGGGGATGGCTTTCTTGTTTTTAAAAAAATGCCTCGTGCCCAGCGCACTTTTAGAAACCAAATAGGCAGACACCCCACAAAGGCGTTTGGTGTCCCTTAAAGGTTGCCAAAGGACCTTGACCCCCGCCTCTTCTTGAAACGCTAAACTCAAAAAATCCAAAAACCCCTCTTGGTTACCGATGTCGCTGGCGATACTCAAGGGTTTAGCGCATAGGGGCAAGCACAAAAACAGGGGAGCCAGGCGCATTAAAAGGCGCGTAAAATCGTGGCACTGAGCCGGTCATTGAAGGCTTTAGCGTTTTTCAGTGCCCCATTTTCTAAGAGTTTGGCACTATCAAACAACAAATGCGCCACATCGGCTAAAAGGGCACTGTCTTCCACACCTTTAAGCTTTTGGATAATGGCATGCCCGATGTTGAGCTCTAAAGTCTTGGGCTGCTCTTGCACACTCTGGCCCATTTGGCGCATGAGATTTGCCATCATGGCGTTTTGCTCATCGCCCACAAGAGCCACCGCCGAATTTAAATCTTTAGACAGCGCAACCTCCTTGACCTCATCTTTCAACGCCTCTTTAAACGCCTCTAAAACACCCTTAAATTCCTCTTTCTCTGCCTCGCTAATTTCTGCCAGCCCTAATTCTTTTAAGGTTTCACTGCTGCTCGCATCCTTAAAGGGGGTTTTGTCGTACTCACTCACCCCGGGCATCACAAAGGCATCCACCTCATCGCCCATCAAGAGCACATCAAAGCCCTTTTGGGCGTATTTCTCTAAAATGGGGGAGGCTTTAAGCAGGTCTAAACTCTCGCCGACCATGTAGTAAATGCTCTTTTGCTCAGTGGGCATGCTGGCTTTATACTCTTTGAGCGATAGGGGTTTTTCGCTTTTGGAGCTTGCAAAGCGCAACAAGTCTAAAATCTTATCTTTATTTTCAAAGTCGCTGTGCAAGCCCTCTTTTAAGACCCGCCCAAATTGGCTATAAAACTTCTCATAAATTTCGCTATTTTGGCTCAGTTTCTCAATCTCGGCCAGGATTTTCTTGGTGGACGCGCTTTTGATGTTGGCTAAGATTTTGTTTTGTTGCAAAATCTCACGGCTCACATTCAAGGGCAAGTCCTCGCTGTCGATGATCCCGCGCACAAAGCGCAAATATTGAGGCAAAAGCTCTTTATCGTTGTCGGTGATGAACACCCGCTTGACATAGAGTTTCACGCCTGATTGGTAATCTACCCTGAAGAGATCAAAGGGGGCTTGGCTTGGAATGTAAAAGAGCGTGTTGTATTCTAACACCCCCTCAGCGCGGCTATGTATCCACGCCAGCGGGGCGTTGTTGTCATGCGCCAAACTTTTATAAAACTCTTTGTAGTCCTCGTCTTTGAGTTCATTTTTTGGCATGCGCCAAAGGGCTTTAGCACTGTTGATTTGAGTGCATTTGTCCTCCGTCACTTCCTTTTTATTTTCGCCCTCACCCTGGCTCTTGGTCTCGGTGTAGCTTAAGAAAATAGGAAAGGGGATATGCTCGGAGTATTTTTTTACGATGTGCTCGATCTCCCAGCGGTTGGCAAATTGTGCCTCCTCGTCTTTGAGATACAGCGTGATCTCTGTGCCAAAACCTTCTTTGACGCAAGGACTGATTTCATAAGAGCCCTTGCCATCGCTCACCCAAGCAAAGGCCTCATCGCTAAGCGCCTTTTTGCTTTGCACCACGACTTTACTCGCCACCATAAAGCTAGAGTAAAAGCCCACGCCAAACTGCCCAATGAGCGCGCTGTCTTTCTTTTGATCTCCGCTTAAATTGGATAAAAAACTCTTGGTACCGGATTTGGCAATGGTGCCAAGATTTGAGATGAGCTCTTCCCTACTCATGCCAATGCCATTGTCGGCAATGGTTAGGCTTTTGGCTTTTTCGTCGAAACTCAAATGGATTTGGGGGCAAAACTCTAGGGATTTATAAACCTCATCGCTGATGACCATGTAATTAAGTTTGTCGAGAGCATCGGAGGCATTCGAGATGAGTTCTCGCAAAAAGATTTCTTTATTGGAATAAAGGGAGTGGATCATCAAATCCAAAAGCTGGTTGATCTCTGTTTGGAAGGTGTGTGTTGTGGACGGCATTAAAACTCCATTTTGAAAATAAACCCTTAGTATAGCAGAATGGGGCTTTTGCCCCCTTAAGAAAACATGCTAACATGCCCGCTATGCAGACTTTAACATTAGGCATTTTATTTAGTGGCACTGGCTCAAATATGCAAAATCTCATCGAGAAGTTACACCAAAAAGTCTTTTTACAACAAAACACGCCCCTAAAATTAGAAGTGGTGTTAGAAGTAGTGCTGTGTGCCACAAACAACCCAAGGGCAGGAGGGATTGATCACTGTCAAAAGCTCAACATGCCCTTTATTGTCGGCACAGAAGACGATTTTATTCCTGCCTTTAGGGGCTGCGCCCTGCTCCTTTGTGCCGGTTATAATAAAATCCTAAGCCCTGTGTTTCTTGCCCACTACAAAGCCCTAAATATCCACCCCTCTTTACTGCCAAAGCACAAGGGGGCAAGGGCCCTAGAAAGGAGTTTTAATAGCCAAAGTGCTCTCGGTGTGAGTGTGCATTGGGTGAGTGATGAGCTAGATAGTGGAGATCTCATTTTACAAGAGCGTTTGAGCTTAAACCCGCAAGAGAGTCTAGAGAGTTATGAAAAAAGGCTGCATGCCCTAGAGCATCGACTCTACCCACAAGCGGTGTTAAAAGCCCTAAAGTTACGCCCCTATGCATGATTTGTTTATCTTAGTCGCCATCACACCCCTGATTGTGATTGCCCCCTACACGAGCCGTGTGCTGAAAATGCCCGTGGCGGTGCTGGAGATCATTTTAGGCGCGTTGGGGGTTTACTTTGGGCTGTTAACACCCAATGAGAGTTTTAGTGCGCTGGCTGAGGTGGGGTTTTTGTTCTTGATGTTTTTATGCGGTATGGAGGTGGATTTGTATGTGTTCAAACAAATGGAGCGCCCCCTACTGCAAAAAATCCTAAGTTATTTTGGCATGATCTATGCCTTAGCCAGCACCATCACCCTAAGCTGCCATCTGCCCGCTCTTTACATCATTGCCCTACCCATTGTGAGCTTGGGGATGATCATGACTTTAGTGCGCGACTATGGTAAGGACAAGCCGTGGCTCTCTTTGGTGCTGAAAGTGGGGGTGCTAGGCGAACTTACTAGCATCATTTTACTGGTGGTTGTGGATGGAATTTACTTGCACGGACTTGGGGCAGATCTAGCAAAGGCTTTGGGGATTTTACTCGCTTTCTTGCTTATCACGGCGCGTCTAGTGCGTACCTTCAGGGTCTTGTTTTGGTGGTTTCCAAGACTAAAAGCCTTCATCATGCCAAGCAACGAGGCGAATCAAGACATGCGTTTTGCGCTCATGCTCTTTTTTCTTTTGGTGGGGATTGTAGCGTGGCTGAAGCTAGAGCTGGTCCTAGGGGCATTTTTAGCCGGCACGCTCATTTCGACCTTTTTCCCCCACAAGCATGAACTCTTTGACAAGCTCAACGACATCGGCTTTGGTTTTTTTGTACCTTTATTTTTTATCCATGTCGGCTCGACCTTGGATCTGCGCTTGATCTTGGTGCATCCCGAATTCATCACCCACGCCATCCTAGTCGTTGCGGGCATGGCAAGTTTGCACCTTATAAGTAGCTTCATCGTGTTTAAAGGAGAGCTAAAAAGCGTAAAAAACACCGCTATGTTTGCCATGAGCGCATCCATGCCCTTAACCTTCTTGGTTACTACGGCGAGCGTAGGACTAAGAGTAGGAGCAATTAACGAAGAGACCTACTACGCGTTTTTGTTAGCGGCGGTGATCGAGGGGATGCTCTTCACCACCTCGATCAAGGCCTTGCAAAAACCCCCCGTTAAAAGAAACTAGAAGGTGTAAAGGTAGCGCACATACACGGAGTAATCGCGCTTCAAGCTGTAGTAATACCCATTGGTATTTGCGCTCTTAGAGGGGAAGAAGGGGTTGACCAACATGGGGATTTTCACACCCAACTCTAGCCCATTGTGTTTGTAGATGTTGGTCCTAAAGCCGAAGTTCAACCACACATTGAAGTTGCCATGGTGGGGTAAACCAGAAAGGTTGGCACTGGGGTCCTTAGCCAAAATGGCATCCTTCCAAGCATGCAAGGTGGCGGCGTTGACCTGCCACGCGTTTCCACCGATAGCAAAGCCTCCGAACACACCCACATTGACATTTTTGCGGTCAATGAAGTTGCCCATAATGTCCGCACCGATCCCGTAGGCGACCATACTCAAGCGGACATTTTGGTTATAACCCACAAGGCTGTACTGAGGACCTAGGTCGCTAAAACCATAGTCTAAAAAGCCATAGTAGCGCACACCCAACCATTTGGTTCTAGCATGGGGAAGCTTAAAGAAGAACTTTTGCCCGATCAAAACTCCAAAACCGTTCATCGCCGCTTGGCCGTATTTGGCATGCCAGCTGATGTTTGTGCCTTGCCAGTTCTTATAATCGGGACCTGTACCGGGAGGGTAGCTCATCCCATCTATGGTTTGGTTGTAAACATTGGTGTTCATCCTCCCTTGCCCGATCTGGTAACCTGCCCCGACAAAAACCCCATTCTCTTCGGCTGCTAAACTCCCCACCACCCCAAGGGCTAAGGGCACACCCAGTAGAAACTTTCTCATCATAATCCTTTAAAGTTCATCATAAATAGTGAAAATAGACCGCAATCATAGCATGTTTCATCTCATAAAACAAGAAATTTATATTTTTTTATTGCACGCCCCTCCTAGAATTTAAGTATAATAGCCCGCTATCTTACCAAAAAAGAGTTATATTTGCCAGACAGCATTAAAATCTACGGGGCCAAAGAGAACAATTTAAAAAATATTAACCTAGAAATCCCCAAAAACCAATTCATCGTTTTCACAGGACTTAGCGGTTCGGGCAAGTCCACGCTCGCCTTCGACACGCTCTATGCCGAGGGGCAACGGCGCTATTTAGAGTCGCTCTCCAGCTACGCCAGACAATTCTTAGACAAGGTGGGTAAACCGGCGGTGGATAAAATCGAGGGGCTGATCCCCGCCATCGCGATCGATCAAAAAACAACTTCCAAAAACCCCCGCTCCACGGTGGGTACGACCACAGAGATTTACGACTATCTGCGCCTGCTATTTGCCCGCGTGGGGCGGCAACACTGCCACCTGTGTGGCGCACCCATCGCCTCCATGCAGCCTAGCGACATCATTGCCCAAGTCTTGCAAGAGTGCGCAGGGTGTAAGGTGTTGATCCTAGCCCCCCTCGTAGATAACAAAAAAGGGCATTTCAACGACATTTTGCAGGGCTTGCGCCAAAAGGGCTTTGTGCGTGCGCAAATTGACGGGGTTTTAACCCGCCTTGATGAGCCTTTGGAGTTGGCTAAGAATAAAAAACATAGCATTAAAGTCGTGGCTGACCGGCTTGAAGTGAGTGCACAAAACCAAGCAAGGCTTGCCAGTGCGCTAGAGCGGGCACTCTCTGAAGGCTATGGGCGGGTGGAGGTGTTGGACTTAGACACGAACCAAATCCGCCACTACAGCGAACATTTGGCCTGCTTTGCTTGTAAAGTAAGCTTTGAGCCTTTAGAGCCCGTGAGTTTTTCGTTTAACTCGCCTAAGGGAGCGTGCCCTGAGTGTGCGGGGCTTGGGGCAAAAGTGAGTTTAGATGCCCAAAAAATCTTAGACCCCAATGCGCCCACCAACCACATTAAAAAGGCGTTTTTTTGGAATCATAACTATTACAGCGCGCTCTTTGACGGCTTTTGTGTGGCCCATCAGATCGACCCCAATGTGTGCTTTAAGGATTTGAGTACGCTCCAGCAAGAGGCGTTATTGTATGGTAATGGGACAGAAATCAGCTTTTCATGGCGTAAGAGTGATTTAAAACGCCCTTGGAGTGGAGTGATCCAAATCGCCTACGATATTTTTAAAGACACACGCGATCTCAACCAATATATGAGTGAAAAGCCATGCCCGAGTTGCAAGGGCCAGCGCCTCAACCCAAAATCCTTAGCGGTGCAAGTGGCCGGGCTTAGCATTTCCAATTTGATTGACATGCCCATAAGTGCCGTGTACGCTTTTTTCCAAGACCCTAAGCACTTTGCCTATTTAAGCCCCCAAGAGCAGTACATCGCCGCCCCGATTTTAAAAGAAATCAGCGAGAGGCTGTTTTTCTTGGTGGATGTGGGCTTGGGCTATCTCACTTTGGGGCGGGATGCGAGGACTTTAAGCGGGGGCGAAAGTCAGCGCATAAGAATTGCTAGCCAAATTGGTAGCGGGCTTACTGGGGTGTTGTATGTGCTCGATGAGCCCAGCATTGGATTACACGAGCGCGACACGGCCAAACTCATAAGAACCCTCAAGAATTTACAACAAAAGGGCAACACCTTGATCGTGGTCGAGCACGATAAAGAGACGATCAAACAAGCTGATTTCATCGTGGATATTGGCCCCAAGGCAGGCAAGCACGGGGGGCAGGTTGTTTTTAGCGGCAGCATAGACAAGCTCTTGCAAAGCAAACACCCCACGGCTTTATATCTACAAGGGCTAAAGAACATCACAAGGGACAAATACCCCCCGCCTAAAAGCCCGCCTTGTTTGCACTTAAAGGGCGTTTCTATCCACAACATTAAAAACTTGCAGGTGAAAATCCCGCTCAAACAATTTGTGTGTGTTACAGGGGTGAGCGGGAGCGGAAAAAGCTCTCTCATTTTACAAACCCTGTTGCCCATCGCCCAAGAGAAGCTAAACCACGCCAAAAAGAGCGGGGGCGGGGTGGGGGTGGTGCAGGGCTTGGAGCATTTGGATAAGGTGATTTATTTAGACCAAGCCCCCATAGGCAAGACACCAAGGAGCAACCCCGCCACCTACACGGGCGTGATGGACGACATTCGAGAGTTGTTCGCCCAAAGCAAGGATGCGAAGGTGCTCGGATACAGCGCGAGCCGCTTTAGCTTCAATGTGCGGGGGGGCAGATGTGAGAAGTGCCATGGGGAGGGGGAGATTAAAATTGAAATGCACTTTTTGCCCGATGTGCTGGTGCAGTGTGGCAGCTGCAAGGGCAGCAAGTACAACGAGCAGACTTTGGCAGTGAAAATCAAGGGCAAATCCATTGCCGATGTGCTGCACATGAGCGTGGAGGAGGCGTTGGAGTTTTTCTCTAAAATCCCTAAAATCGCCACCAAATTGCAGACTTTAAGTGCCGTGGGGCTGGGCTACATCACGCTCGGGCAAAACGCCACGACTTTAAGCGGGGGGGAGGCGCAGCGCATTAAACTCGCCAAGGAGCTTGGCCGCAAAGACACAGGCAAGACTTTATATATTTTAGATGAGCCCACCACGGGGCTGCACTTTGAAGACATCCAGCTTTTGCTCAATGTCTTGCATTCGTTGGTGGTGCTCGGCAATTCCATGATTGTGATCGAACATAATTTAGACATCATCAAAAACGCGGATTATGTCATCGACATGGGGCCTGAGGGGGGCAGCGGCGGGGGGCAGGTGGTCGCGGTTGGCAGCCCCTCCACTTTAGCCAAGAACCACGCCAAGACGGGCAGTTGCACGGGCAAATACCTCGCCCTAGAGTTGGGGTAATCTTTAGCCTGTGGATTTTATGCTAGATTTGATAAACTTGAAACTCCTCTTAGAGGGACTTTAAGCACATATGTGGATGGATAAAATTTTTATTTACCAAAGTAAACAAAAGTTTTGGTATAGTCTGCGACATGAAAGCCAAGGGGCTAGGCGAGGGTCTAGCCCTAGAGAGTTTTCAAATTTACGGAAGGAGAGTGTTATGAGCAGCAACAGTAGCAACAGCAGCAACAGCAGGAACAGCAGCAACAGCAATAACAGCAACAGCAGCAACCGCAACAATAGTAATAACAGCAACAATAGCAACAATAGCAACAACCAAGACTAAGTTGTTCTTGCGCCTCTCCCCTTACGGGGGAGGGGAGATTCCAACCTCTTAGAGTTTTTATCGAATGTCTAGGAAGGTTAGGGTCATCGGAGGTCCAAATTTCGAAGAATTTGACCGTAATCTAAACGCCAGTTTTTTTTGTGAGCGTCTGTGTTTTTAATAAAGTGCAGGGTTTTTAAAAATTTTAGTTAACTATGAAAACAAATTCCCTCTACGACTAAAGAACTAAGACAAGCTTTTAAACGCTCATGCTCAGCAAAAGCACAAGTCCCTGTCACCCTGCTAAACCCCCAAAAAACCTAAGTCCGAGAGGTCTAAAGCAAGTTCAGCACTAGCATTTTGACACACTCCCCATAACTAAAGTTAGGGGATTCTAACTTGAGTGGAGATCGCGGCTTCAAGCCAGCTTCATTTGGAGTCTTATTTCCCTATTTAAAAGGTTAATGTCTCAACCCCAAGGGTATACCCCTTAATTGCAAAACGGATCAATGCTAGCCTTAATCCATCTAGCCAAAGCTAGGGGCTTTAGGGCGCGAGTGGCAACCAAAGTGTTGATCTTGCGCCCTTTGGTATGAATGGAGAGCCTATAAAGGTGAGCGGCTTACAAGCCAAGTAGGCCTAACACCGCTTGTTTGTAGCGTTGCGCACTCTTTTCATTCTTGCCCTCAAAGCGCGTTACAAGCGTGGGGGTGGTGTTGCTCGCCCTAACAAGCGCAAAGCCGTCTTTAAAAACCACCCGAACCCCGTCAATGTCGATCAAATCCACGATGGGGGGGAAGTGGGGCGGTAATTGCCTCTTTAAACTCACTTTGAGTTTGTCAATGATTTTAAACTTCTCCTCTTCTTTGACGGCGATTTTTTCTTCAGGGGTTTTGTAGGAGTAGGGCAGGGTTTTTAAACTCGCCTCTAGGGCTATGGGGGTTTGCTCCAAAAATAACTCTAAGAGGCGCAAGCAGGCGTAAAGCGCGTCGTCATAACCAAAATAGCGGTCGTTGAAGAACAAATGCCCGCTCATCTCAGCAGCAAAGTGGGCGTTTGTTTCCTTGAGCTTGACTTTTAAATTGCTGTGCCCCGTTTTATACATAATAGCCTGTCCGATTGTATTAATGGCATTGTACATGACCTGCGAACATTTAACCTCGCCAATTACCAAAGGCTTAATACCCTTTTTAGCTAGGTTTTTGGCAAATAAAATCGCTAATTCATCGCCCGCATAGATATGATCAGGGGTCAACAACGCCACCCGATCCGCATCTCCGTCAAAGGCAATACCAATGGGGATTTGGTGCACTTGCATGTGTACTTGCAGGTCTTTTAAATTCTTCGCCTCGCTAGGGTCGGGGTGGTGATTGGGGAAAGTCCCATCAGGGTTAGGATATAGGCTGTCAAACTTAATGTTGAGTGCCCTTAGCACGGGCTCTAAACCGATTGCTCCCACTCCATTGCCAAAATCCAGCGCAATTTTATAGGGGAAATCTTTTAAATGGGCGAAGGCGTGGGTTAAATAGGCGTGGTAGGCCTCTTTAGCGTTCAGGGGGTGGGCGGGGGTGCTCTTGGGGGTAAAAGGCGTGGGGGCGTTTAGCATGGTGTCTTTTAGCTCTTGGATCGCCTGCCCGTAAAAGGGCTTTTGGTCTATGGTGATTTTAAAGCCATTGTACTCGGGGGGGTTGTGTGAGCCGGTGATCATGATCGAGTGGGGGGTGTGGGTGTTCTTAATGGCATTGAAGGTGGCAAAGTAAGCCACAGGAGTGGGGATAAGCCCCATGTCATAGACTTCGACAAAATTTTCAAGCCCGCTTTTAAGCCACGCAAATAAATTAGGCGAGTGGGTGCGGGCATCGTAGCCTAAAGCCACTTTAGGACAGGTTTTTGCCATGATTTTGCCCAGCTCTAGCCCAATTTGGCGCACGCAAGGCTCGTTTAAGTTCTTGTTGAAAATCCCTCTAATGTCATATTCCCTAAAAATGCTCGGATCTAAGTGCATGGCTATCCTCACTCGTAAATGTAGGCGTGGGTCCAAGGGATGGTGTTGTCCACGCTGTTGGTTAAGAGCAGTTGGTAGAGATCCACACTGCCCACACGAAAGGCGGAAGCGCAACTGTTTAAATAAAGCGACCACATGCGGATAAAGCGGGCATCGTACATTTGGGAGATTTGCTCTTGTTTGCTACAGAAGTTTTTATACCACAAGTCTAGGGTTTTGGCGTAGTGCAGGCGCAAACTCTCGCCAAGTACCAAATGAAAATCGCTCTCGCTTGCGATAGAAATCACCTCACGCAAGGAGGGCAGATAGCCCCCGGGGAAGATATATTTATCGATCCACGCATTGGTGGTGCCCTCAAAGCAACATAAAATGGAGTGCAACAAGAACATACCCCCCACTTTCAGCACTTCTTTGACTTTCTTAAAGTAAAAGGGTAGGTTTGCCTTGCCGACATGTTCGAACATGCCCACACTCACCACCTTATCAAAGCGGTAATGCAAGCCGTCCAAATCTTGGTAGTTCAACAACTTAATGCTAACTCTATCATCTAGCCCCAAATCCTTCACTCTTTGGCTCGCCTGCTTAAACTGCTCTTCTGAAATGGTGATCCCCATCACTTCTACATTATACTCTTGCGCTGCTCTAATGGAGAGATAGCCCCACCCACAACCAATGTCAAGGAGTTTTTCGCCTGGTTTTAAGTCAAGCTTTTTTAGGGTGTGGTCGAGCTTTTGCAGTTGGGCTTGGTGCAGAGTGTCGCTCTCTTTTTTAAAGTAGGCACAAGAGTAGCTTAAGGTTTCATCCAGCCATAGGGAGTAAAAGTCGTTGCCTAAGTCATAATGGCTTTGGATATTGGTTTTTTCTTTGTCAGGGGGTTGGAGGGGCGTGGCGTTGTCGTGTTTGTGTAGGTGTTCATAATTGGTCTGCAAATACAGCACCCGCATCACCGCGTCCATCGAGCCCTCAATGTCGATCAGTCTGTCCATATAGGCTTCAGCAATGGTTAAGGACATGTCCTTTTTAATGTCGCTCATTTTTAGAGGGCGGTTGATTTTTATAGTGAATTGCGGTGTTTTGGTACCGTTTTGATAAACTTCCTTGTCCCAAAACACCACGCGGTAGTCCCCATTTTGCCATTTTTTAAACATGGACTTGAGAAGAAATTTAGAGAGCATTTTTAAAACCTTATACCCGTACTTCAAGAAATCTGCTAAAGCACTAAAGCGTGTAAAGTCGCCATTTTAAACTAATTTCATTTAAAAATCCTTAGTGCTGAGGAGGGCTAAAAGTTTGCATTAACTATTTTTAGGTTAGAATCAGCTACCGGTTTTTAGAGCCGGTCGGTAAAAAATTGTAAAAAAGGGAGTTTATGAAGACAAAAACACTTGACTTGCTAAAACAGCTCCAAGCCGATAGCATCGTATTGTTCATGAAGTTACACAATTTCCATTGGAATGTAAAAGGGCATGACTTCCATGTCGTGCATAAATTCACGCAAGCCGTGTATGAAGAGTTTGCCGACATGTTTGATGACTTGGCCGAAAGGGTGGTGCAATTAGGGCATGTCCCCGTCGTGACACTTGCTGAGGCATTAAAAGTTGCCCACATTAAGGAGGAGAGCAAGCACAGCTTCCACTCTAAAGAAATCTTTGAGGCAATTTTGCACGATTACGAGCATTTGGAAAAGCACTTTAGCCAACTCTCGGAGTTTGCTGATGAAGCGGGCGATAAGATTACTGCCGCCTACGCCGATGAACAGCTCGCCAAATTGCAAAAATCTGTGTGGATGCTCAAGGCCAGCCTCGCCTAATGGAACAGGATTTGGAGGTTTTGGAGGGTGACCCCCTTGCCAAATGGGGAGAAATCCTGCTACACGCTAGTCCCAAGCGTTCTTTGGAAGAATTAGAGCGGTTTTTGGAGTGGCGGGCTTTGGGTATGCTCTTTTTGGAACAAGAGGGCTTGGAGGACAAGTTTGAAACCTTGTTAAAACAGCTCAAATTTGACCCTGCTTTGCAAGAAAAAGTACATGCTAGAAAAATAGATTTAGCCGTGCAATCCATGACGGCTGTCCTAAGCGGGCATGAGTAGGGGGCTTTGGCTCGTGTTGCTCTTAGCCCCTATGTTGTTTACTAAACCTTTGGAGCGCACCCTCGCACTTAAAAAAGATGAAACTTTTAGCGGGAAATTGCGCCTAGGTAAGATTAAAAAGCCCTTAAGTTTGCGTTGGACCTTGTTTAAAGACCACGGGTTGGTGGTGCATTTAAACATCAACCGCTTCCCCTATCAATTCATTTTATATAAAGATTTTCGGCGCAACAGCTTTAGGGCGGACATTTTCAAAGAGAGCAGTGTGACGCAAGAGAGTAGCAGCAATTACGAACACCCCTATTTTTTAATCACCTTTAAAGACTTCAACGCCCAAGAGGGTACAGCCACGCTCAAGGTGAAGGCATCCCCAAACTTGACATGGATTGAGCCCTAATGTTAGAGCGCATACAAGAAAAAATCGGGTTGTATTTAAAGGAAGTGGATAGTCCACAGACCCTACACATGGCACAAAGTCTAGGCATGGGCAAAATGCTAAGAAGCCGTTTAATCTTGGCCATCTGCGCCAGGCACCCGCAGCTGGTGGATTTTTGCGCCATCATAGAAATGATCCAAACCGCCTCTTTGCTCCACGATGATGTCATTGACAACGCCACTACAAGGCGCGGGCACGAGTCGTTAAACCACGCCTTTGGCAACACTAATGCCATCATGCTTGGTGATATTTTCTACTCCAAAGCCTTTTTGGTTTTAGCTAACTTTGCCAAACCTATCATAGAGGTGGTTGCCCAAAGCGTGGTGGCCCTCTCTAGGGGTGAAATTAAAGACACCCAAATGGCTGAGGCGTTTAACCCCAGCCAAGATTTTTACATAGACATGGTTGCCGACAAAAGCGCAGCCCTGATTGCCGCAAGCAGTGGAGGGGCGGCTTTGTTAGCGGGCTTGGACTTTGAGAAGTACACCACCTTTGGGCGTAACTTTGGCATCGCCTTTCAAATCATTGACGACTTACTCGACATCACCCAGTCTAAAGAGGTGCTGGGCAAGCCCGCCTTCAGCGACTTTAAAGAGGGTAAGAGCACCCTGCCCTACATCCTTCTGCACCAATGCCTAAGCCCTGTAGAGCAGGGTATTTTAAAGGGGTATTTTAAAAGTCCCAAAGAAGAGGCAAGGCTGTGGTGCAGCGAAAAATTTAAAGAACATAATATCATCCAAGCCACACTTCAAGAAGCCAAAGGCTACACCCAAAAAGCCCTAGAGGCGATTAGGGGCGAGAACAACCAAGCCCTGGAGGCGATGGCTTTACGGGTTTTAGAAAGACAATTTTAGGGGGCTAGAGTGGATTCGTATTACAGCGTTCTCAGTTTCACGCACAAACGGCTATCCATTGAGTTGCGCGAGCAGTTAGCCTTTAAGGACAACGCCACCCTGTTGCGCTTTTTGCAAGATTTGAAGCACCGCTACCCCAGCTTAAAAGAAATCATCGGGCTTTGCACCTGTAACCGGGTGGAGTTTTATTGTTACGGCACGCTGGAGAGCACTGCACTTTTAGAGGCACTCACGCACGCCAAGAGCCTACCTCTAGCCCTCTTGCAAGAAAAGAGCATGCACTATACCCATACGGAGGCGGTGTATCACAGCTTTAGCGTGGCGAGCAGTTTAGATAGCCTCGTGGTGGGCGAAACACAAATCACGGGGCAGCTCAAAGAGGCGTATAAGGCGTGTTTTGAGGCAAAACTCTGCGGCAAGCATTTAAGCCGCTTGGTGCATTTTGCCTTTAAATGTGCGGGGCGGGTAAGGAGCGTTACGGCCATCTCTTCGCAAGTTGTGTCCATCGCGTCTATGGCGGTTAAGCAGGCTTTAGAGGTGCTAGAGAGTGAAAATCTACCCAAAAAGGCGGTGGTGGTGGGTGTGGGGCAAATGGGGCAACTTGTGTGTAAGCACCTGCTTTCTAAAGGCTTTGAAGTGCTTTTATGTAACCGCCATTTAGAAAATGTCCAAAATTTTATAACCACCTTAAACGAGCCCAACATCCACATGGATAGCCTAGAGAATTTAAAGGAACACATCAATAGCCACCCCTTTTGTTTTAGTGCAACCCACTCCCCAAACCCCTTAATCACCCCCGACATGCTAGAACAAACTCCCTTTAGGCGCTTTTGGTTTGATTTGGCCGTACCAAGAGATATACAAGACCCCAGAGACCCGAACATTTGGCTTTATAGCGTGGACGACTTGAAAGGAGTCATCACCGACAATTTAGAAAAACGGCAAAAGGACACTAACAAAGCGCACGCCCTCATCGCCGAGGAGGTAGCGCAATTCTTTGCGTGGCTGCAGACCTTGGAGCTAGACCCGCTCATCAAGGGGCTTAGAGAACAGGCCAAACAAGCTTCTCTAAGAGAGCTGAATAAAGCGGTGAAAAAGGGCTACATCCCCCAAGAGCTGCAAGACAATGTCGCCAAAATCCTGCACAACGCCTTCAACACCTTTTTACACCAACCCACCGCCACTTTAAAGAAAAACGCCCACAAGGAAGAGGGCGACATGCTAGGCGAGGCACTAAAAACCCTTTTTAGCCTAGGGGGCGACCCGCTGTTCTTAAACGCTTATCGTTGCGAACACTCCAAAGGACTTTAATGCGTTACTCCAAACTCTTTGTGCCCACTTTAAAAGAACCCCCCAGGGACGCAGTGCTCAAAAGCCACCAATTTTTAGTGCAAGCCGGCTACATCCAACAAATAGGCAGCGGAGTGTATAGCTTTTTGCCCTTGGGGCAGAGAGTGTTGCAAAAAATTATCAAGATTATAGATGAAGTCATGCAAGCGCATGGGGCGCAAAGCTGTTTGTTTAACTTGGTAACCCCGGCTGTTTTATGGCAAGAGAGCGGGCGTTTTAGCAAATATGGCAAGGAGCTTTTGGCCTTTAAAGATCGCAAGGACAACGATTTTGTGCTCGGCCCTACACACGAGGAAGTGGCGGTTGCCATCGCCAAAGCCCACATCAAAAGCTATAAACAACTCCCCCTGCACCTTTACCAAATCCACACCAAATTTAGAGATGAGATCCGTCCCCGCTTTGGGCTCATGCGCGCTAGAGAGTTTATTATGAAGGACGGCTACAGTTTCCACGCTAACAGTGCCGACTTGGATAGAGAGTTTACCAACATGCAAGAGGCGTACAGCGAGATTTTTAGGCGGCTAGGGCTTAGAGTGCGCTCGGTAGAGGCGGACAGCGGGGCGATTGGGGGCAATAAGAGCAAAGAGTTTGTGCTACTAGCCCCCTGTGGAGAGGACACTTTAGTGGCCTGCGTAAATTGCACCTATGTAGCTAATGTGGAGGTGGCTAAAAGGGCTAAGAGGAAGGAGCCGGACAATGTCCCCAAGGCCACCTTTGCCAAGTTCCCCACCCCAAACACCCCCAACATTGAGGCACTGAGCGCGTATTTAAAAGTTGAGCCCTTTTTTATTTTAAAGGCCGTGGTAAAAAAAGTTTCCTTAGAAAATAACGAGAGCCAACTTGCCGTGTTTTTCGTGCGTGGCGATGACAGCCTAGAGGAAACCAAAGCCATAAACGCCTGCAAAAGCCAAGTGCCTGCCTTGAGTTTAGAGGACATAGAGGAAGGAGAGTTGCAAAAATACGGGCTCTTTGCCGGTTACATCGGGCCCTATGGGCTTAAACACCTTGTGCCAAATGCTTTAGTGTTCTTTGACACGGACTTGTATGAGGCGGATAGTTTGGTGTGCGGGGCTAATGAAGAGGGGATGCATTTTGTGGGTGTGGATTTATCCACCTTCAGCGGACTCGATTATAAAGACATCGCCACGGCCAAATCAGGGCAGGCATGCGCTCTGTGTGGCGGAGTGCTCGAACACCACAAGAGCATAGAGGTGGGGCATATTTTTAAACTCGGGGACAAATACTCTAAAAGTTTGGGGGCGCAGTTTTTAGACCAAGAGGGGCGGGCGGGTTGCTTTGAAATGGGTTGCTATGGGATCGGGGTGAGTCGCCTGCTCGCCGCTATTTTGGAGCAAAATGCTGATGAAAAGGGCTGTGTGTGGAGCGAGGCTGTCGCCCCCTTTAAGGTGGTGTTGATTGTGGCGAACACGAAAGACAGCACACTAAATACCCTAGGCGAGGAGTTATACACCGCCCTTTTAGATGCCCATGTCGAAGTGCTCTTAGACGATAGGGCTGAACGCTTTGGGGCAAAAATGGCGGATTTTGAGCTGATTGGTTGTACTTATGCGCTCATTGTGGGCAACAAGGCCAAAGAGGGGGTGTTTGAACTTGTAAAAAGACAAGGTTTGAGCAAGCTTGAGATGACAAAACAAGATGTCCTAGACTTCTTTAAAGGCGTGTAGTGCCCTTTGTATTCCTGCTTGGACTTGGTTACTTGGCCTTTGAAATTTATTTAGTGGTGCAGGTGGTGGACCGCTTTGGGGTTTTCGCCTTTTTGTTTGAAGTAGCGGCAAGTGCTCTCTTGGGGGGCATGGTGCTCTTAAGAAGCCCGTTTCATAACCTAAGCGAGCTTGTTAATGAGCGGTTAAACCCCTTATCGTGGGCACAGGGGATGTTTTTGCGCTCTGTGGGCGGGGTGTTGCTACTCTTACCCGGGGTGCTGTGCGACATTTTCGGCTTGCTCTTGCTCTTGGTGGCGAGTGTGCGCAAGAAAGAGTCCTTGCAAGACCCCAATGAACCCGAAATCATAGATGTGGAAGTGAGCGATAAGAAGAAATGAAGGAATTGGTGATCGGCAGTCGGGGTAGCCAGTTAGCCCTGTGGCAAGCCCGCCACATACAAACACAATTAGACAATTTGGGTTTAAAAAGCCGCATTGAGGTTGTCAAAACCAAGGGGGATAAAATCTTAGATGTCCCCCTAGCCAAAATCGGGGGCAAGGGGCTTTTCACCAAAGAGCTTGAAGAGCTCTTATTGGTGGGGGCACTGGATTTAGCCGTGCATTCACTTAAAGATGTCCCTGTTGATTTGACCCCCCCTTTAGCCCTAGCCTGTGTGAGCAAAAGAGCGGATTCTAGAGATTGCTTTTTAAGTGTGCATTACCCCTCTTTGGAGGATTTGCCCCTAGGCGCAAAGGTGGGCACGACTTCCCTGCGCCGCTGCATGCAACTCAAACGCCTGCGCCCCGATTTAGACACCTTGAGCCTTAGGGGCAATATCCAAACCCGCTTACAACGCCTGCAAGAGGGGGCGTTTGATGCGATCATTCTAGCCTATGCGGGGGTGGAGCGGCTGCAAATCCAGATGCCCTACTGTGTACCCTTAAGCTTTAAACAAATGCTCCCGTGCATGGGGCAGGGAGCACTGGGCGTAGAAATGTGTAGCGACCATCCGCTCTTTGCCACCATCACACAATTAAATGACCCGAGGAGCGCGTTTTTATGCGGGCTGGAGAGGATTTTTATTACTAAACTCAATGGGGGTTGTCAAGTGCCACTGGGTGTGCATGCATCCTTGAAGGGGGATGTGCTAGACATGCGCGCTGTTGTGGGGGATGTGGATGCAAGCCATGTTGTGGAGGAGCGGGTGAGCGGGCATGTACAAGAGGCGGATGAACTCTTGCAGCTGCTCTTAGAGTGCTTTATAGAAAAGGGCGCGCTGGAGATTTTAGAGCGCATCAGCCTTTAGGCTTATTGGCTAAGAAGATATCCACTTCCTTAGCCATGCCCATTAAAAGCAAAATGTCCCCCTCGACTAGGAGCGTGCCCATAGAGATTTGGTAATCCCACTGCGCCCCGTGTTTTAGAGCTACCACCTTTAAATCCGCCTTAAAGATATCTAAGAAATCTTGCAACGACCTTTGGGCGTGTTCGGAGGTGATGAGAAAACGTACAAGGCGCATATGCGTGGTGATCTCTATGATGTCTAGATGAGTGTTGAGGCTAAGTCCGCGTACAAGCCGTTTAGCCGCATCTCTTTCGGGGTAAATCACCCGATCCGTGCCGATTTTTGAGAGGATTTTGCCATGGATGAGTGTAGAGGCCTTGGCGATGACCTCCTTAACCCCGCTCTCTTTGAGTGCCATCACAGTTAAAATGGAAGCCTCTACACTTTGCCCGATGCTCACAATCGCGATGTCCACTTCGCTGATGCCTGTTTCTTTAAGGGCTATGCTGTCGGTGGTGTCTAAAATAAATAAATTATCGCATAGGCTTTTAAAGAGCTTCACCCGTTCCTCATTGACATCGACGGCAATGATCTGCTCCCCATTGTCAATCAAACCTCGTGCGACATGTGCCCCAAATTTACCTAAACCTAAAACCGCGTACATTTTCATAAAACCACCTCTTCTTCAGGGTAGTGCACATGGCGCGTCTTGCTCTTGCCCACCAAAGCCAAACTAAAGACCAGCACCCCCACCCGCCCCATGAACATTAAAAGCATTAAATACAACTTGCCAAAGCTACTAAACTTTGCCACCAAAGAGAGATCACCCCCATTGCCTGTGCTCACGCCTACCGTGCCGAATGCCGAACAAATCTCAAAGAACAAATGCAAGAAGAATTTATTTTGGTGGTCTTCAGTCGCGCTTAAAAGCATGGCAGAAATGACAATGTAAAACAAAGCAACAATGAAAATCAAAAAGGATTTTTTCACCGTACTTTGGGGGATGGTACGCTTAAAGAGCACGACTTCTTGTCCCTTTAGGGCGTGGTAGGCGTAGGCCAAAAGGATGGTTAAGGTGGTGATTTTAATCCCCCCCGCTGTGCTGCCCGGTGCCGCGCCAATCACCATCAACAAAGATGAGAAAAACAGGCTCTCATCGTGCAAATTTGTCATGTCTATAGTGTTAAAGCCCGCTGTGCGTAAATTGACTGAGAGAAAAAACGCTGCCATCACTTTGGCCCATGTACTCAAACTCCCTATGCTCTTAGGGTTGTCCCATTCAAAGAGCAACACCACCGCCACGCCAAGGACCAAACAACCCAATGTCGCCCACAGCACAATACGCGTGTGCACACTTAAGCGGGTATTTTTACGGTAGTTAGCACACTCGCTAAGGACTAAAAAACCCAGCCCCCCCAGAATGATGAGGGCACAAACAACAAAGTTGATCGGGGCGTTTTGTTGGTAATCCATCAAATTAGAGGCAAAAATGCTAAAGCCGGCGTTGTTAAAGGCAGAAATGGAGTGAAACAGCCCCGCCCAAAGGGCTTGTTTGAAGGGCAAGCGCATAGCAAAACACGCGCTTAAAAGCAGTACTCCAACGCCTTCAATCGCTAGAGTGAAAAGCAGGATTTGTTTGAGGTATAAAAGCACACCCTGCATGCTAGGGTAATCTAGCGACTCTTTAAGCATCAAACGCCCCTGAAAGTCCATTTTCTTACCCAGGAGCAAGAACAACAAGCCCGCCAGCCCCATGTAGCCAAATCCACCAGCCTGTATGAGCCCTAAAAGCACCGCTTGCCCATAGTGGGTAAAATCCGTTGCCGGGTTTGCCGTGATGAGACCGGTTAGACACACCGCGGAGGTGGCGGTGAAAAACAAGTCCAAAAAGGCGATGGGCTTGGTGTGCATGGGGCCTAAATCCAGCACAAGTGCCCCTACGAGAGCTAAAAGTGCATAGCTACCCACGATCATACCAAAGACTTTACGCAAGTGCCCACCGCCTATGCTAGCTGTAAAGCTGTAACTAGAAATAAATCATTATAGCACAGTGGGATTGGTTTGTTGCCATATTACTGTGTAAAATTAATACAAAGTTGATTTTTTATGCTAGAATGAGAGCCATTAGACGGCACGGCCTTGAGAGTTGAGCCACCGCTTGAGTCTCGGGGTTTATCCCTTGGGTTTGGGGGGGCTTGCTGGCGAGCACAAGGCCCGCAAACCCCCATCTGCGCTCACTCTCTGCTTGTCCTAAATCCAACAGCAAGGAGTTCCTATGCGCTTACAATCCGTAATATTCTTGCCTTTCCTGATCGCTCCAGTACTTCTAGCTGAGAACAACGGAGTCTATGGGGAAGTGGGGTTTCAGTACTCCAACATGACAAAGGCATCTAAGGAGGGGCAACAAATGCTCACAACTCCCCTGCAACAAAGAAATCCTTTAAAAGGCATTGTGGCAACAAAGCCCATCTTGGTACCTCCGCAGCCGAATAAATGACCCGCTTTATATGTGGCACATGATCCAACGAAGGTAAGGGGATTTGATGAGGAGACCCACTTTTATTAAAAAAACGAAACCACTCTTCAGAAAATGCGCCAAGTGCGCCTGCCCGCTAGGCCTTTTCTTAGCCAGCACCTTTCTGTGTCCTCTAAAAGCCGAACCTATGCCTTCTAGGGTACAGGCACAAGTGGGCTTTGGCATGTTTTTAAGCACTACTGAAAGTGCGCAAAGCATCACCAAGGCTCTTTTGGGGAACCTACAAGGGGGTGTGGACCAGATCCTGCAAGATTTACAAACGCTGGGGATCAATTTCGGAAGTGCCAGCAGTGCCGTGGAGGGTCTGGGTCAAGCCCTATCACAAGTGGGAAGTAGCGTGCCCCAAGTTCCAAACAGCCTCAATGGAGGTCTACAAACAGTGCAGATAGGACAGGACTTTAGGCAAGCATTCCAAGCACTCCAAGACTACCCCAATACTCTCAAAGCCCTGCAAGGTGCTTTGCAAAATGCCCTAAGCAACCCCTCTAAAGCTCTAGACCCCACAGCGTCCCTACAAAATCTGCAACAAAATCTTAAGCAACCCCTAGATAACATCAACAACATTTTACAGCCCACCACAAAAAGCCTATTGGCTACAGAGCACGAGCTGGAGCAAAACTCCAATAACCTTACACAAAAATTAAACACCTTGAAGGGTTTGTTTCCCACAGGGGGCGCGTGGACCAACACAACCATCACCAAGAGCGTGGACAACATCCTAAAGGCTCTAAATGCCCTCGCTACCGACGCGAGCCAATCTACCCCAACCCTCCACCCAAGCCAGCAAGCGCAACAAGATTTAGCCAAAGCACTGGGGGATTTAAATGCGCTTAAGGGTGTTGCAGACACGCTATGGGGCATCAATAGTGCTGGTGCCCCAGACCTTGCCCAAACCCTTGCCACGGGCATCACCACCACGCTAAAAAAAATGATCAGCGATTACCAAGATGCCCAAAGTGCCCTAAAACAAGCACAAAACACCGCAGCACAAGCAACGGGCCAAGTGGCACTTTTAAAACAAGTGGGCGGCATTGTGGCAAATTTAAAAAATTTACAAGGGTTGGAGGCAGAGGCTAACAATGTCGCCAAAGAAGCGCAAAGCATCAACGGGGTTTTACAAGAATACACCAAGCAATACGACCGCTACAGCTCCACCTTCAAGGGGATCGGCACTAGCATCCAAAACATTAGCCAAGAAATCACCCAGGCCTACAACTACGCATACCCAACGGGAAAAACCAAGGAGGGCGATTTGGCCCTTTGCGCCTCAACCAGTGCTTGTTTGAACGGTGCCATCAAGGCTCTTGAGAGCGTTATCAACAGTCCAACAAACCGAAGAGATGTCGCGGGTTTACAAACCATCTCTCAAAACTTACGAACCAACACAAGCTTAACGGGTTTTAATGCCAATGATGTAGGTAAAACCCTCACTAAACTTATTGGCAACCTAACTTCTCTACAAAATATCAGCACCGCCCTAAGGGACATGCAAACCATTAACACCTCCGGCAACACCGCCACAAGCTTAGATTTAAAAAACACCATCCAAGCCATAGAAGGCGTTCAAGATGTCTTGCATACGATCAATGCTCAAAAAGGTGCAGATACGATTCAAACGCAGATCAACTCCCTAGACCAACCCGATGGTGCTTTGAACCAATCGGCAAACACTTATGATCATATAATGATTTTTTTAGAAACATTATTGTTACCAGTCAAAAGTGCACTAAAGAACGGGTCAGAGAACGCTCTTGGATTCCTTGCTGAGATGATGCCGCTAGCAGTTGTACAGGTTCAGCAGGCCTACATCCAATACCAACACGCTCAAACCGCCATCCAAACCGCTTGTGCGGACACAAACTTCTTCATCCACCTACCCGTTGCCATCAGCAACGCTCTGAACACCACCACGCAAGACCTACAAAACTTCATCAAAACCCTCACAGACCAAGACATCACCCAAACCCTGCAACAAGCCAATGCCAATGCTCTCGTGCACACAGCGCAACAAAATTATAAAAACGCCACCGACACCCTAGCAAATGCAGCAAATAATTACGGCACCATTACCCGCTACCTCCTCCCAATGGCCCAGGGCGACACCACCGCCAGCCAACAAGAATTTGCTAAGGCTCAAGCACTCATCAAAGAGATCGAACAGGCCCTTACCGGCTACCAAAATGCTCTAAAAACCCCACCACACCCCCCGCCCCCACCAGCCAACCCTCCACACACCGCGCACGAAAAAAACCCCGCAACCAACCCAAACAAAATCGCAGGCGGGCATCAGCCTTTAGGCTCCGACCATCAAGACGGCAACAAGACCAGCCCAAACAACCCCGCTTACACCCCACTGCCCACCATTGGCGGCCCTAGCAACAGCAACAACCCCTTGCAAATCCTCTCCGACCCCACAGACCCCATGAACCAGCGCGAAAACGCGTGGGCACTCTATGTCCAAACCCAAAACCACATCATGGAGAGCATCCAAACAGAGCTTGAAGCCCAGGCCAAAGCCCAGGGCATGGACCTTGCCCAAACCTTAGTGAACCTCATGGCGGGCATGCAACAAAGCGTGGGACAAAATTTAGGACAGAACCAAGAAAACTACATCAGTGCAGCCCTCATCGAGCACTACAACCACTTTTATAATGCAGTGCTCGACAACCCCAACATCAGTTTTTATGTAGTGCAAGAGAGCTTGAACAACCTCATCACAGAGGTGGCCAATGTCCGCCAAAATTTGTTCAATGACCTCAACCCAGATACCCCCATTGTGGGCGTGAAACTGCCCCCAAAAGTGGCCACGCTACTAAGCAAGAGCAACTTCAACTTACCCAAGCTCAACCTTGCAGTGGACGCTTTGCCCGTGGCTAAGAGCATGGGGGCAACCATCCAAGAGCTTAATGTCTTGCTCGCCTATCTCAACACCACCAAAGCTGACTTAAAGCAATACTTAAGCACCGCACACCAACCCAGTGCCACCGCGCCTAAATTCGCCACCCAAAACCTCTTGCAAAGCCAAACAGGCAACATGTACGGCGTGGATGCGCAAATCGGGTACAAACAATTCTTTGGCAAGGAAAGACGCTGGGGGTTGCGCTACTATGGGACCTTTAGCTACCAGCATGGCACTTTTTATCTAGACGACAAGCAGGCGGTGGATAATTTCACCTATGGGGCAGGTGTGGACGCGCTCTATAACTTCTATGAGAGCAAGGACGGTAAACACACCTCGGGCGTGTTCTTGGGCTTGATGCTTACCGGCTCGACTTGGCTAGCCAAGGGAGCGAGCAATTATAAAGCCTACATGGTCGATTTAAACACGCATGGCGGGCATGCACAGATGAACACGACCTATTTTCAAATCCCCATCAATGTGGGCTTTAGAGCCAATGTTACCAAGCACCAAGGCTTTGAAATCGGTCTACGCATCCCCTTAAGCACGAACTACTACTTCAAGGGTACAAGCATCGATGGCAATAGCCTCGATGTTACCTACAAGCGCAATATCTCGGTGTTCTTCAACTATGTCTACAGCTTTTAGCCTTTTTAGCTAGCTTGGGGGGTTCTTGGGGGGTTGTTACACATATTTCCCTTTTTTGATTTTTATCTTGTGTGGGTCAAACCCTCTTGACTCTCTCTCGTTAAGATAGCCCTATATTTCATTTTTGCAAAGGAGTCTACATGTTTATCCAAGATTAAACACAGAACAACAAGTGTTCTTGTATTTGACACAAATTACACAAAATGCGCCACGCTTTTAGAGTTGGTGCAGACGGTGGCATGAGAATGAAAAGGAACCAGTTCAAAGATTGGGTGGTGAAAAACTCCATGCTCTATAAAGGAGCGGCAAAGAAGCGGCCAAGTTGTTGGAAGATTAGGGGTGCTATACCAAGGTTTTAAAAAGCAATGGTGATAACCGTCGGGGTCGTTGTGGGGACTGTGGATGTGGCGCAGCAGTTACCACCGCATCGTATGCAGGGGATTTGGCTACAAGTGCCACCAACCATCTGATCCGCGACAAAGTGGGCGAACTTGCGGCGGTGTGGTGTGGCACTACGGGGGCTTGGAGCATACGGGCATTTATATGGGCACAACCAAATCGTCCACTGGAGCAAAATGGCCATGTTGAAAAATGTAATCTAAAAGCGTTTTTGCAAGGGGGTGGGGATTTAGCCTTGAGCATTTATGTTTCCAGGGCACAAGAACCCATCGGGTCCTTTAAGTGTCGCAGCGCGTAAATGCGCAAGTCGGGTATGGCATGGATGAGAGAGGCTCATATGACCCCTTAGTCAACAACAGCCATAGATTTACAATCGAGTGTTTGTAGGGGGTAAGTGGCGATGGTCTACCACAAAACCTAGTGTTATAAAGCAGTGTGTATTTTTCGAAGCTGCTAAAACCCCACTTTTTTGGAAACTGCCTTCCTTGCAAGGCTAGGGGTGCAGTGCTTGGTTCCCCAGCCCAATCTTGCATTGGATTTCTGTGGACCTTTTAAGTGTTTTTCAGTTTAAGGCAATCCACAAATTTCGTCCCTCCTTGCAAACTCTTGCATTACACGATCGCCCAACAGTAAGGGCAGAGTTTTACGCGTAGCGTGGATACAACCCCCCGCCCAGTCCGCCACCACCTACGCTTAAAGAACAGTAAGGCTTAACTCTGCCAAACACGCCAGTTGCTAAAAACACCTTACAATATTCTATAAGGGTCTTTCACCAAGAGCTCTTCTTGGCATTCTTGTCCCTAGTGGGTGTTAAAGAATTCTTGGATAGCCTTAGGGTCTGTGGTTTTGAGTAGGGCTAGTTGCAAGAGTATTCGGGCTTTTTGAGGGTTTAAATCCCCGGCACGCACGAAGCGATAATGTGCATCGTCCACTTCGCCAAGTTGCACACCCCCACTACCCACCCGGCTCGAGCGCACCACCACCACACCCCGTTTAACCGCCTGCGCCATCGCCTCTAAGAGTGTGTGGCTCGCATTGCCATTACCCATACCCGCCACCACTACGCCCTGCACGCCCGCCTGCAAAGCTGCCTTCAAGAGAAAATCCTCACAATCCACATGGGTGTAAATGACTGCCACCTGGGGTAGGGGCTTTATGGGTTCGCTTAAGGCCAGTTGGCTTTGCAAGGTGTGCTTTGTTATGGGCTTGGCGTGAAAAGACACTTGGCCATAGTAGACATGCCCGATGGGCCCCGCATCGGGAGCTTTAAACGCATCTAAGTGGCTAGTGTGCGTTTTGCTGGCATGGCGTGCGCTGTAAATGTTTTCATCCATCGCCACCAAAACTCCAAGCCCTGCACTCTCAGGGTGGGTACACACGGCTAGGGCATTGTGCAGGTTCATGGGCCCATCGGGGCTGATGCTCGTAGAGTTACGCATCGCCCCCGTGAATACAATGGGCTTATGGGTTTGTGCACTTAAATGCAAGAAGTACGCACTCTCTTCCATCGTGTCTGTGCCATGCGTGATGGTAAAGCCCTTGATGTCCTCCCTTGCGCTTAAAGTGTGGATGTACTCTAAAAGTTTAAGCCAAATAGCTGAATCCATATCCTGTGAGCCGACATTGGCCACCTGCACGCTCTCTATTTCTATGCCCCTGGGCACAATGCCCTTTAATAAATCGCCCACGCCCACTTGTCCGCTGACATACGCCCCCCCCTCTCCTGTGCCCGCAATTGTTCCTCCTGTCGCTAAAACCATGATTTTATCCACGAAAACCCCTTTTTCAGAGCATTGTAACGCTTTAAATTTAATGGTGTTTAACCGCTAAGAGATTTCTAAGAATTTTTGGGCGGCTTTGAGTTGGCGCATTTGTACACCTAAAGTACGCTGCTCTGCTTGTAGCCGTTCGATGGTAGTGGCGATGAGGGTTTTTGCGCTCTGCAAAACCTCTAAATCAGTGCAAGGTTCGCTTAAGAAAGGGCAAGTCTCGATCAACAAGGACGCGCGCTCTAGATTGTTCTCCAAGAGCGCGATTTTCAGATCATCGACCCAATTCATTGGGGTGTATCTCTCTCCAAGCCTCTAAGAGTCCACGCGCCACACGCATGATGAGATCAATTTTTGTACTGTCATTATCCACATTGGCTTGGGTGAGTAGTTTGATTTGGTGGGTATAAAGCCCGGTGAGATACACAGCGACCTCCCCACCCCGCTCGTAGTCTAAGATATTGAGCAACTCGGTAAAGATGTCGGTCACCTTGTTGATATAGGTGATTTTCCTTTCAATATCCTCCGCCTCCATGTGCCGTTTGGCTTGGGCAGCAAATTTTAAAATCCCCTCATAGAGCATTTCAATGAGCTTTGCGGGCGATTCTACGGTTACGGCGTTTTGTTGATACAGGTTATAGGCACTGGCTTTAAACATTCTTTCCCTTTCTTAGTTCTTTTTCGCGGCCGCTTGGTCGATCATCATCTGTACCGTGTTAAAGGATTTATTCGCTTTTGAAATACGCTCATCGTAGGCGGCGAAGCGTTCTGCCATGATGTCGTAACGGGTTTTGAGCGTTTCCATTGCGCTCTCCTTATCCTTTCTCAGATCTTTAGCATCTTGCTCGAGCGAATCTTCGTATAATTTCAAACGCGCACTTCCACCATCGACCAAACCGGCTAAAACTTTATCTAAACGGATAAAAATCCCGTCTTGGTGGGTCTCTTTACCCCCCATGCTTTTTACATCGCTCCCATAAAAGAAGTCTTGGGTGGCCTGGGGGTCGGTTTCAATTGCGTTTGTAAGCCTAGCCTCATCCAAACTCATTTTTCCATGCTCATCTAGGCTAATGCCGTACTTCATCAAGCTATCCACCCCTTTTGCACTCGTGATGCTGAAAGCGATGGCGTTGTTGATCGAAGAGCGGATGGTGCGGATGTCGCTCACCCCATTAAAGACCCCGGCGATATGGGTGTCCGGATCGTAGCGGGTGGTTTCATCTAATTTTGGCATCAATTCGTTGTAGGCTTTGACAAAGGCCTTAATGTTGTCCACGATTGCCTTGCTGTCTCTAGTGATGCTCACAATAGCGGGTTTGCCCGGATCGGTTTTGGAAAGTAAGGTCAAAGACACCCCATTGATCACATCGTTGACCTCATTGGTGGGGCGGGTGATGGTTGCGCCGTTGTAGGTGAATTTGGCATCTTTTGCTCTTTGCAAGTTTTTAAATCCAAAAAGACCATGGATTTTGGCGTAGGACTGACTCAAGCCCTCGCTCAAGCCCAAGTTAGACACCGCCGCCTTGCCCGCCACCCCCACGCCTGTAATGCGTAACTCTCCGCTGTCGCTGTTTAAGACCAACTTCCCATCTGCGCCTAGGGTGGCATGTAGACCATCGATAGTATTGATGGCCTGGACAATCGCCCTGCCATTGTCATCGCTCGAGCTGGCTACAGAGGTGATCTTGGAAAGGTCGATGGCGTGCCCATTGAAGTTCACCACCCCCTTCATTTTCCCGGAGGGGATGCCTGTGGTGCCCTTGACTAAATCATCGGTGCTCGAAGTGGTGTTAGCAAAGCCCAGCTCAGCCATCTTAGCCCCACCCACTTCTATGCCAAACCCCCTGCTATCATTGAGGATCAAAGACTTGCCATCGTTGATTAAACCTACATTGAGCTGTCCGCTCTCTAAGAGAGATTTTGTTTCAGGGTTGGCTTCTAAAGCCTTTTTGATCGCCTCTTGCAGGGCTTGGTTTTTGTTCTGCACAGGGGTTTTGGTGTTGATATTCAAGGTGATGGGGATTTTCACCTCTTGGCCCTGTGCGTCTTTTACTTTGATGAAAAAATCGTCCTCCGTGTTCTTGCCCGTGGCTGGGTCTGTGCCGCCTGCTGTCAAGGTGATGGGGGCATCGCTACTTAAATGCGAGATCACGCTGGTGCCGAAGTAAATGCGGCTATTGGCTCCTTGATTTTTGCTGTTAAGCATGAGTTGGTAGGGCTTGTCCCCCCCTGTTTTCATCACAATGCCTAAGACATTGCCATCGGTTGTATCCGTGATCGCCTGCGCCACATCGCCCAGGCTCATCCCGGCCTTGATGTTGATAGTGTAGTTCTTGCCATTGGTGTAAAAGTGCAACTTGGTGTTGGCTTGGCTGAAGGCATCGTCTCGATCCCTAAAGTGGGTGGCGACCTCGTTGATGTCACCCTGCGCCAAGTCTTCCACCTCGACTTTAATATTTTGCACGGGGATACCCGGACTCACCGTGGCTTTAATGGCTCCACCGCTCACACTGCTGGTGCGGCTCGTGTAGGTGGAGTAGTCAGTGAGCGCATTTACGGGAGCTTTGAGATTGGAGATAAGGGTTTTGATTTCAATAAGGGCTTTTTGTTTTTCAACATTCGCCTCCATTTTCTTTTCAATGGGGGCGACCATCATCTGCTCATCGGCTTTTTTGAGTTTATCGATCACATCGTAGTTTAAAACCTTGCTGCCAATCCCTAATGAACTAAGTTTTCCAATTCCCATGTGTTGCTCCGGTGCGCTCTAGCCTTTTTTGTCAAAAATGATCCCTAAAATATCGCGCATTTTCTCGGTTAATTTGATGGCCTCTTTGGAGGGGATTTCACGGATGATCCGATCCCCATTGCTATCCTTGATCGTTACGACCAAGCTACGCAAGACCTCGTTATAACTAAAGGTCAAATTCGACTCCATGCGCTTCATCTTCTCATTGAGCTCTTTTGTCAACGCCTGCAAATCCTGTTCCTTCAAGTGAGATTCTTCATCTTTGGTGTGTTCGGATTTGCTCCTATCAATAGAAGACACCTGCTGTGGGGTTTTTAAATTCATTGCATGTGTGTGGGGTAAATCTAATTGTGTGGTGTTGATGTGTGGGGTGATGCTTGCAATCTCTGTAGACATAGACACTCCTTTAAGCCCTAAATCGGCACAGCGTTGTTTTTATTTATGTTTTGGCGTTATTGGAGCGGGGGTTTTAGGCTACTGGGTGCGGGCAATGATCTCCAAAGGATTAATGTGTTTGTCTTTGAGGGTAACCTCAAAGCTCAAGCGTTGGTCGATGCGCCCGATCACATAACCCTTTTGCACCCGCAGACCGTGCCGAATGGTGGGGGCGATTTTGTCCAGCTGGGAGTAAATGGTGTGCATGCCGTCTTTATGCTCAATGATGATGACCTTTTTTAAGATTGGTACTTCCTTGGCATACACCACCCGCCCATCAAGGATGTTGCGCACCACTGCGTTGGGCTTGGTGGACACCAAAGTGACCGATTCGTTAAAGACCTTGAGTTTATACACGGGGTCAAAGTAGGGCCCAAATTTTTGCACAATTTTATAGCTAGCTAAAGGGGCGATGGTTTTTGGCCCATTGTAGGCGGTGGTGCTGATGTCCCTGTAAGAGCTCGCCACTTGGCGCACCTCTAGGGGGGCTTGCAGTCCTGCAGTGGTGTGGACTTGCTCTTGGGGGTGTTTTTGGTGCTCGAGCTCTTTTTGCTTGACAATATTTAGAGAGGCTAAGAGTTTGTCTAACCCCTTGCGTTCCTTGTCTAAATTTTCTAGCTTTTTATTGTAAAGGGCGAGTTCCTCTTGCATTTTAGCGATCACATTCTGTTGCTTAGCAACCATGTCTTGTAGATTGTGTTTGCGCTCTTTTTGGGCGGCGATGGTCGCGCCCATTTGACTGATGTTTTTTGTAATTTGGGCGATACGGGCATTGATCTGCTCCTCTTTAGCATTCAAGTTGGCAAGGCGTGTGCGTGAGTTGCGGTTCAAATACTTAAAGGCGGTTTGGAGCATGATGTCCTCAGTGGTGGCCAAATCCTGTTTATCTAGGATCATCACAAATAAAATGTCCTTTAAGAGAATGCTCGTTACTGAGTCTTGGATTTTACTGCGGCTCTTTTGTAGATTCTCCAAAAAGAGGCGATTTTCCTCCAAAGATTTTTCTTGGGCTTGGTTTTGGACTTGGTTCTTGTCAATGTCCCTTTGGATGTCTTGTATTTGTCTAGAGAGCTCCTGGCTTTGGCGATATTTTTGGTTAATGGCACTACCTAAGAGGTTGAGACGATTGCTGATCTTGCTCTTTTCTAGGGCTGTGGCTTTGAGTTTATTTTGACTCAAAGTGATGTTCTTATCAATGTCTGCGACCGATTGGCTGTTTAGTGCTCCCAACGCTAAACAACACACCAAGAGTACCGCTCTTTTTTTCATGCCACAACTCTCCTTCGGATGACAACGATCCATACACAAAACAAGGACACAACCACTGAGATGAATAAAAAGATCAAGGTGTCCTCTTGCCACACAAATAAACGGCCGTTGATCTCCAACACTTGAGCAATGGTTTGGAAGCGATCCTGCAAGGACAGATACAAGCTCCCCACAAACACCACCCCGCTAGCGATCGCCGAGTCGATCAAGGCAAGCCTAAACAAAAAGCCATTTTTGATCCGCATGGGTGCGCCCAACAAGTCCATGATCTCGATGCGCTTGGCGTATTGCAAATGCCACACACTGATTTGCTTGACAAGCAAGAGAATGGATAGCACGCCCACAATGGATGCAAAAATAAGCGTATTTTTTTTGAGCAAAAGCAATAGGCGGTATTCTTGGTCATGGGTCTTGCTAAAGACCTCCACCTTCTCCACACCCGGGATTTTTAAAAGCCGTTGGTTGATTTGGTTTAGTTGCTCTAAGGTGGGGAATAAGGACAATTTGAGCGAATAAAAGAAAGGCAGGTTCTTTTTAAGATTGGCAATGCTCGTCGCATTTAAATTCTGCTTCAAGTGTTCTAAAAGCGTATCGGGGCTGATAAGGTCTAAGGATATGCTGCTTGGGATGTTCTGGCGAATGAATTGTAGGGAGATCTTTTGGTGGCTCACGATGGTGATGGCGTAATTCTTAGACAGCTTTTCCTCACGGATATGCACCGCCCGCTGGATAAACAAAATGCTCTCCAAACTGAATAAAAGAGCGATTAAGGGCAGTAAAAAAGCCAAATGCTCCTTAAGTGTATTCATGCACCTCTCCATCCTTGATATAAAGCTTGCGGTAAGGGATGTTAAGATTGCTAGGGATTCTGTGCGTCACCACCACAATGGTGATGTCTAATTGTTTGTTTGCCCCCTTTAGCAAACTCCAAATCATGTCGCTTGAGTAGTCGTCCAAATTGCCCGTGGGCTCGTCGGCTAGGATTAAAAAAGGCTTGTGGGCGATCGCCCTAGCCATCGCCACCCTCTGTTGCTCTCCACCGCTCAGCTCCAAAGGGTAGCGGTTAGACTTGTAGAGCAAATCCACATGCGCTAAAAGCTTTTCGGCTTGGATATTGCACTCCTCTTTTTTGTAGCCATTAATGATCATGGGCAATTTAATGTTCTGCTCCACCGTCCACTCTTCAATGAGTTTATAATCTTGAAACACCACCCCGATATTGCGTCTAAGCTCGTTGATAAAACCCTTAGAAGCCCGGTTCACGCTGATATTACACACCTCTAAATCCCCCCCCAAAATGGGTAAATCCCCGTATAAGGAGCGTAAAAGCGTGCTCTTCCCGCTCCCGCTCGCCCCAGAGATGAACACAAAGTCCTTTTGTTCTATCTTAAAATGCGCCCCCTTGATCACCCACTCATCTCTTTTATAGCCCAAAGACAAGTCCCGCGCAAAAATGATGCTTCCCAACTTTAAACCTCCTGTAAAAGAGCGCACAACGCTTCGTGGGCGTGGCACTGCGCCCTCGTATTAAAAGGTGCACCCCCCACATACTCCACGCCCCCACCCCCACGATCCCAACAAAGGATTTTATTCAAGGGGGAGCGCACATCGCCTAAACTCACCGCGAGTAACCATAGTTCCTTGTATTCTAGCACATCTTGGATATTTAGGAAGTGATCTTCCCCCATTTGGGGTTTTTCCTGCCATAAACGCGCTGCTTTTGCCCCCTTTGATTTGACATTTTGGGTTATTGGCAACAACAAAGGCAAGCTAGGGCGCGTGGATTTCGTGCTAGATTTCAAGCGCAAGTCGTAAATGTCCTTTTCTTGGCGTACCCAACGGGCTTCGTATTTACTCACCACCTCTTGGGGAGCGTTCTTGGCAATGGTGGCGTGGCAAGTGGGCGCATCCAAGGCGAGCTCTAGGCTGGACTTAAAATACTCCAAACTATCTGTTCTTAGCCAAATCTCCCCATGTGGGCGCAAAATGGCGAGCATGTTCTTTAAAGTGTGGGGGGTGAAAATGCGCCGATTAGGTTGCTTGGGCCATGGCATGGGAAAGTGTATGTCTAACCTCTCGCAATTTGGGGGCAACACCTCTAAAAGTGTCCGTGCATCGGCGTGGGCGATATAAAGGTTTGTGAGCCCCAAGAGCTCGATTTGGCGCAACACCTGCTCTATAGAGGGGGTATGCACCTCTAAGCCAAGATAGATATTTTCAGGGTTTGCCCGCGCTTTTTTAAGCAAGAAACGCCCCGAGCCAAAGCCAATTTCTAAATAAAATTTCTCGAAGTCAAAACGCTTAAAATCCATCAAAAACGCCCGATTGGGGCAGTAGCTTAGGGCTAAATTGCCTCTAACCTGCTTGCCATAATGGCTTAAAATCTCTAGGGCGTGTTGCAAGAGCCCCACGGGGATGGGGCGACTGGATTTCTCTCCCTTGCATAAAACCCCTCCCTCTTGTGTAATTTTGAGCAAACAAAAATCACTGGAGGGGTGTTGCACCCGTATCAGGCTCACTTTAGAGTCTCTTAAACTCTTGGCTTCATAGCAAAATTTAAAGCCCCCCTCTTCAAAGGGCATGGGCGGTGTGGCGAGCTCTTTGGCATAGAAATGGGGCATGCTAGCGATCCAAGCGTAGTTCCACTTCTTTGCTCGGGCGCGACTCCAGTCCAGCAGAGTCGATACTCACCACTTGGTAGCGGTATTTCTGTCCATTTTCCATGTGCTTGTCAATGAATTGCGTGGTGGTTAAGTTGCCAAAACGCAGAGGGCTAGAATTGGAATTACCATCAAAGCGGTAAACGGCATAGGATTTCACTCGCCCATCGCTCACTCCCTGCCACTCAATGATTGCCTGCCCATCCTCAATCGTGCCCTTGGTGATGATGGGCGTGGCAGGGCGTGGCAAAGTCATGCCCCTAGTGGCTTCAGCGGGCATCGCCCCCTCCAAGCCACCGCTATCCACCGCCACAACTTTATAAAAGCGTTGTGCCCCGTCCATATCCACCTCATCGGTGTAGTGAGGGACCTTTGTTTCGGCAATACTCTTAAAATGCCCATCTATGTGGTTTGTGGCATACACGCGGTAAGCAACCACATCACTTTGGTTTGAAGGAGTCCACGAGATCTCCACCTTGCGTGTTAAGTTGGTGCTCGCCTGCAAATTTGTAAGGGGCAGAGGCAGGGGCTTGGTTTGCCCCTCCACCACCGCGCTAGGCAGAGATTTTGCCCCATCAAAGTTCTCGGCAATCACCCGGTAGCGTTGCTTCACCCCATTGGGTAAATTCTTGTCAAAATACTCCACATACAAGCGGTTTTTCACCACTCCGATATTAGAAAACTTGCCATCAGGGTTCTGCCGTTGTACAATGTAGCGGGCAATACTGGGGTTGGGGTGCGGACTCCAAAAGATTTTAATCTCTTGGGAGCTTGCTTGACTTGCAAAAACTCTTTCTACGGGGTTGATATAAGAAGTGTGCACGGGGATGGTCGCTGACATTTGCGAAATACCCCCATTTTTACCAATGGTGGCGATTTGGTAGGTGTAGTCGGTTTGCGGGGTCAACCCATCATCGTAGTAATGCGTGGCTAGGGGGTTTTTAATGGTGGCAACCCGCCGGTAGGTTTGGTCTTTTTGCATGCGATAAATCGCAAAGCCTTCAATGAGCCAAGGCTTGTCAATCGCCTGCCACTCAAAGCCCACCGACTCCACATCATTAATGGTTCTAATGCCCTGCACCACAGGCAGGTTAGCGTTAGTCGCCTCTTGCTGTTGGCTGAAAGAGAGCGTGTCGTTCTTACGGGGGTGGGCACAACTGCTAAAAATCAGCCCCAAACAAATCAAAAATACGGCGTTCCTGTAAAAACCCATCCCACGAAACCTCTTGAAAATTATTTTGCAGATATTCTAGCATATCAGGTAAAATTTGGGCTTTAAAAAACAGGCTCTGCCCTGTACTCGGGTGGGTACAATACAGCAAATAAGCGTGGAGCAAAATCCGCCCATTGTAGCTGTTGGCTTGCCCATATAAAGGGTCGCCCACAATATGGCGGTTTAAACTCTCCAAATGGGCGCGGATTTGGTGCGTACGCCCGCTATAAAGCTTTATGGCTATGAGTTGTTGCCCTTTGGCGTTGGTGATAAGAGGCATAAATGCACTTTTAGACCACTTGCCCCCATTGATTTCTTGGCGCAAAGCGTCTAAATTTGTCATTTTTAAGCGGTTCTTAGGATGACGGCCTAAATGGCACTCTACTTTAATGGGCGCGTTTAAAGGCGTACTTAAAATGGCTAGATAATAACGCCCCATCTCTTTGCTTTTAAGTTGTGCAGCTAGGTGAGCGTGGGCATGGTTGGTTTTGGCAATGACGATCGCCCCGCTCGTGTCCTTATCAAGGCGATGCACAATCCCACAGCGCAGCTCCCCACTAAGGCTAGACAAAGTATAGCCCTTGGCTTGTAAATGCTCCATTAAAGTCAGTTCATACACTCCACGGGCCGGATGCACCACCAAATACGGCGGTTTATTCAGCACCAACAAATCCGCATCCTCATAAATCACCTCAAAATCTAAGGGTGCACAAACGGGCAATTCTGCTGCCTTTGGAGGCGTGAAAACCACCAAATCCCCCACTTTGAGCTTTAGCCCCCCCTTGTTGCAAACCTTGGCATTCACCTGCACACAGCCTGCCTTGATGCACCGCAGGGCTTGATTGGTTGCCACGCCCAACTGCGTGGCTAAAAAGCGGTCCAAACGCCCCGCCTCTCTGACGCATAATTCCTGCTCCATGTTATCCTTTCACCCCTATTTTAACAAAACTTTGGATATAATTTAAGTTTTAATTTTCATAATCATTTAAGGTTTAACAGGCCATGCAAACAATCACTGTCGCCCTCGTGGGGCAACCCAATGTCGGCAAAAGTTCGCTCATCAATGCCCTAAGCGGGGCGCATTTAAAAGTCGGCAATTTTGCAGGCGTTACGGTGGAAAAAACCCAAGTACAAACCATCTATAAAGATACACAAATCACCATCATAGATCTGCCCGGTATTTACGCCCTAAACGGCTTCACCCTAGAAGAAAAGCTCACCAGGAAGTTTTTAGACACCCAAAACTATGATTTAATCTTGAATGTCTTGGATTGCACAAATTTGGAGCGCAATTTGGCCCTAAGTGCCCAATTACTCAAACTATCCCATAAAACCCTGCTTGCCTTGAATATGTTTGATGAGGCTCAACAAGAGGGGCTAGAGATAGACACCAAGACCCTAGCGTATAAATTAAATGCCCCCTGCATCCCCACCTCCGCCTACAAGCACATCAACATCAACGCCCTATTAGACGCGATCATTGCCCTACACAACGCCCCCCAGCCCACCCACAAATCTCCAAACCCCGAGCTAAGGTCCACCCAAGCCGACCTACATTTTTGCAGACAACTTGCCAAAGAAGTGAGCAAGCAGACCAAGCCCACCCCCACGCGCAAGCTTGATCGTCTCTTTTTGCACGAGTACTATGGCCTGCCGATTTTCTTAGGCCTCATGTTCCTCGTTTTTGCTTTAAGCTTCTTTGTGGGTGGGCTCGGGCAGGATTTGGTGGATAACCTCTTTGCCTTTTTAAGCCAAAGTCTAAAAGAATACATTCCTAATGCCCAAATCGCCTCAATGCTTAGCGATGGCGTGGTGGCGGGCGTGGGGGCGGTGCTCTCTTTCTTACCCCTCATTGTCGTCTTGTATCTAGGTATCGGGCTTTTGGAGGGCACGGGGTATATGAGCCGTGTTGCCTTCTTGCTCGATGGAATTTTGCGTAAGTTTGGCCTGCATGGCAAGAGTTTTATCCCTCTTGTGACGGGCTTTGGCTGTTCCGTGCCAGCCTACATGGCAACCCGCACCCTGCAAAATCAACACGAAAAGTTAATCACTTTATTTGTCATTGGGTTTATGAGTTGCAGTGCAAGACTGCCCATTTATGTCCTCTTCATCGGCTCGTTCTTCCCCCAAAAATACGCCAGTTTTATACTCTTTGCCATTTACATTTTGGGGGCTTTGGTGGCGTTACTGATGGCAAAGTTTTTAAATTTGAGTGTTTTTAGGGGCAAGCAAGAGTCTTTTGTGATGGAAATGCCAAAATACCGCCTACCAAGCGCGAAAGTGCTTTTCTTTGGCATTTACACCAAGAGCCTTTCTTACATCAAAAAGGCGGGGACTTATATTTTGGGCGGTTCGCTTTTAATTTGGTTTGCCTCGCAATACCCCAAGCCAGATTTAGCCCCCTATGAAGCCACAAGGGCGCAGATTCAAAAAAACTCCCTAAGCCCTAAAGCCAAAGAGCAAGTCCTGCGGGATTTGCAGGACAAACAAGATCGAGAGATTTTAGAAAATAGCTTCGTGGGGCGCATTGGACGGGGCATTGATGGGGTATTTCAGCCTATGGATTTTGATTGGCGTTTGAGCGTGTCCCTTGTTACGGGCTTTATGGCTAAGGAAGTGGTGGTTTCCACTTTGGCGGTGTTGTATGCGGGGCAAAAAGAGCCACACGCCCTAAGACAGAGTGTGCGTCTGCCTTCAGCGATCGCCTTTATCGTGTTTGTCATGTTTTACATCCCTTGTTTTGCAGCAACCATCACCTTTGGCAAGGAGGCGGGGGGCTTTAAATTCGTGGTGTATCTCTTCGTTTTCACCACCGCAGTGGCGTATGTGTTCTCTCTCATTGCTTATGGGGTAACAAGTTTGTTTGTTTCTTAAAATATTGGATATTTTGAGAAAATAGAGACTAAAAACCTTGACTTTATTTTCTCATTTAGGCTATAATAATGATACAAACTAGGGAAAGGAGTTTTTATGTTGCCTCAAGAAACTGTAAAATTACTTAACGGACAAGTGATGGATGAGTTCTACTCTGCAAACCTTTACATGAGCATGAGCTCTTGGTGCTACACCCACGGCTTTGATGGGGCGGGGTTATTCTTATTTGACCATGCCAGCGATGAATACGCGCACGCCACCAAGATCATCACCTATCTCAATGAAAACGAAGTGGGCGTGCATTTAAAGGAAGTCAAAGCCCCCGAACACGAGTTTAAAGACCTTTTTGAAATCTTTGAAAAGGCTTATAAGCACGAACAACACATCACCCACTCCATCAACAACTTGGTGGATCACATGCTTGCCCACAAAGACTACGCCACCTTCAACTTCTTGCAATGGTATGTCGCCGAACAGCACGAAGAAGAAGTCTTGTTTAAAAATATCCTCGACAAAATCAAGCTCATGGGCGAGAGTGGGCATGGCTTGTATCTTGCCGACCAGTACATCCGCAACATTGTAAAAAAATAAGGCGTGCGCCCCCCATGGCCAATGTTGGCTGTGGGTCAAGAGAGCATGGCAGATGATTTAGGACGCGGGTTAAGTGGCAAATGCTTGAAATCATCCTTGCTCTATGTTTAAAACCATCTGCTCCTCCGTTTGTACCTCTGCGATCCATTTCGTGTGGTTGTCCTCAATGCGAGTTTTTGACTTTGAAGGGGGATCGCGGCTTCAAGCTAGCTCTATTCTAGAGGTGCGTTTAAACGCCTTGATATGAGAAAGTCATCTGCACCGGTGGTTCGGACTTCCTCTAAAAGGGGGCACCTTAAATACCGTTTGGTCAAGTTTGTTGTGTCATTCTTCTTGTTGTGCTTAGATTTGTAGTCGTTCTTGTGTCATTATCTATCAATATTCCAAAATTGCCCAAATACCGATCCACATTGCCAGTAATGGCATCAAAGAGCATCAAATCACTTAGGGTCTGCTTACCCATCACCTTCTCTACGCTCTCTTGTGCTTGTGCATAGATAAAGCCTTGTTTACAGACTTGCGAGCAAATACTCACAAATGGCTAAAAACCACACTTCTTGGCTTGTAAAGAGCCCACAGGCACCAAACCTTTCTTCATTAGTTGCTCTAACGCATAGGCCACACAATCTAAGTCCAAAGCCTTAGCCACTTGCGGCATATAGTGTTCGCATAAGTTGCCCCCTACGGTTCATCCACTCCACACCCCCTTGACTCGCTTCAATGCTCTTGGCACTCTTGCACAAATATTTCTTGGGCATGTCAACGGGGTTAAAGGGGTTTCGTAGAGATTGACACGAGCCCACGCATAAAGGTGCGCTGTTGGTGTGGACCACACAAAACTATTTTTTTTAAGTATAGAGTAACAGCGGATTTATGGATTTACGCTCTATAATTCACGCCAATAAGCGGTTTTCACCCACTCCATTAAGGTGCAGATAGTGTGGCAGTAGACGATCATTGAGAACTTAAAAGCGTAGGTTTTTGCCCTCGTTTAAAACTTCAAACTCTAAAAACAGGCGGTCTTTGTCGAGTAGGGTGTAGTGCACGGGTTTGATTTTATGCTTTTAGGTACACTATTCTTAAAGAATTGGGGGTCAAGAGGAGCGATGTCAGGTTGTGATCTATGGGCGGTTTTGAGGGCTATACCACGAAAATCTGAGTAGGCACTAACCTCAAACAAGGGGGAGGTCATTAGTTCATCTGCAGGGGAAGCGGGCTTGTGTTTAATGCCATAATGGGCTGTTTGTAGATAGCAAGAATCTCCTAACCACCTGCATCAACCTCTAAATTACAAAGCTTAGGTTTACTTTTATTGTTCGCAAAGCCAAAGCCGTCTTTGACCCTTTAAGTAGCTTAGTCTATAGGGGTTATTTGGAGTGCATGGGGCTTTTAGAAAATTTATTAACCCAACACGCCCAAAGGGGGGTGTATAGGGCGCATCGGGAGAAATGTTAGATTTTTGTGCTGCCATGTGCCTGAAAGTGGTTTTTCCACAAGCTAGAAAAACCACACATTGAACACATGGGGTTTTGGCAACAAGGGTTATCATGCGTTTTATCTGCGTCAAAGGGTGGTCTTGGATAGAGTTGGGGCTTGGAACCAATCCCGCGGTCTGTGAGCATAGTGCTGTCTAGATTTGTTGGCTGTTGTGCGCCGGTACGCCTAAAGGCGCACCAATTGCTGTAATCCTAATGTTTGTGGTGGTTTTAGTCCCACCTGTGTGTAGCGATAGGGTACACAAAAATGAATGCTCTGATGATAGCATAATTTTGTGGCATAAGTGCCACTATAAAACCGCGCTCGTCTGTATACGATTTTGTGGTAGCCTAGCCGAAAATAGCGATGCTCATGAGTGGTCTTTCCCGCATAGCCCGCTGGCTCTGTGCGCTTCTTTGCTCTCTAGCCTATTTTCTAATCGCTTTTGAGCACCCTGTAGCGAGGTTTAGAAAAATGGGCGTTGAATTGGTGTTCGTTGTTGGTTTTCTTTGCCTGCTCTAGCTAAGGTTTAACTCTTGTATTTTTTAAGCGCGCTTGCATGGCTTTCTTGTGCTTTTCAAATTGGTAAATCTGGAGCAAACACTCTAGAGTTTGGCGTGGTGAAGTGTGTTGGTGATAAAAAGTGGCTTGGGGTTGGTAGGGCTTGGATTAGGGTCAATGGCTCTTGTGTGGGATGTGCCTCTTGTTGTTGGATGAAACAAAATCAAAGGGTATTGTAGCGCAGTTTAGCAAGTGGAAGGGTGTGGGGGTTTTGGATTGGTTTGTTTTTGTTAAATACCTTAAACAAGGGCTTTTAAATGTCTAGAAATGCTGAATTAGAGATTATTAACCAGCTCTTTATATTCTAACAATCATGATAAAAGCTTTTTAAAGGACTATAAACGACAAAGAAAGTTCTCAACCTGCCACACCTACTCAACAAGAAATTAAAGGGTGTCCTTGCTGTAAATCTACTGAATTTGTTAAAAATGGCAAAAAGATTAAACAAAGGTTTTGTGAAAGGCATGCAAAAAACCTTCACCTACACTAACAACACTATTCTTTCTAGCACTTTTTAGCACTAAAAAAGACATTGACATTAAGGTTTGGCAAAAATTCATTCATTGTATGGTTAAAAAATATTCTCTAAGAAAAACCGCTAAGATTTGTCATGTTGATCTAACAACGGCGTTTCATTGGCAACACAAGATTTTAGATGTTCCGCAAAGAATACAAGATAGAGTGAAATTAAGTGGCATCATAGAAGCTGATGAAACTTGTTTCCCCACTTGTTTAGGCCATCACAAAAACTTTAAGTGACCACACATGGCTAAAAAATGAGATATGTAAGCTACCGAGTGTGGGTTATCCAAAGAATAAGTTTATGTGAAAAGCGGGGTCAACTTAGATGGAAAATCTGTTGCTAAGCCTTTTAGGTTTATCACAACTTTGTAAATTTTGTTAAAGATAATTATAGAGAAATAACTTTATTTGGACATATACAAAGTAGTGGATATATCAGCTTGAGCAAACGAGCGAAAAACAGAGAGTGTAGTTGAAAACCAAGAACATTTTGATATTCTTGGACAATCATATACGGAGTTTTTGTAGTATGTCAACAGCGATTAACAAAAATTTTTAGGTGGAGATTATGGACGAGCAAACCATAAATAAATTGAGGGATTTTATCTCTGGTCAAGAAATTAGAGAAAGCCCTGAAGAGAAAGAGGCGGTGCAACCATTTTTAAAGATACTCCACGAAGACTATGGTTATCCCAAAAATCTCATACAAGCACACCCACAATACAGGGTCAAGGCAAGTCCATCTGATAAAAAAGGTTATCCCATTGACATTGCTGTTTTTGAAACAATACAGAACGAGAAAAAGCTAAAAATTGTCGTAGAGTGCAAGAAAAAAGATAGAAAAGATGGAATAGAGCAACTAAAAGACTATCTTAGGTTTTGTGAAGCGCACATAGGCATTTGGTTTAATGGTAAGGAGAGTGTTTATATCCAAAAGATAGAGAAGTCTGGAAATATCGCTTTTGAAGAAATCACCGCCTTTCCCAAGCACAATGAAAAATTAAGCGAGATAGGAAAGTATCTAAGAAGGGATTTAAATCCCACGCACAACTTAAAAGAAATTTTTAAAGAGATTAGGGGGCGGATTGTCGCCAACAGCACAGGCGTGAATCGAGATGAACAAATCGCCAAAGAGATGATTTTATTGATCCTTTGCAAAATTTACGATGAGCGTTTTACTGCTCACGATCAAATGGTGAGATTTAGAGCATCGATAGATGAGAGTGATGAAGAAGTCAGCAGTAGAATTAATGGACTTTTTGCGGACATACAGCAGAAGTATGACGATGTTTTAAATAAACAAGATGCCATAACCTTTGATGGCAAAACTCTTAAATTAGTGGTGGGCAAGCTCCAAAATATTTGTATTACTGAAACCGACAGAGACAGCGTAGGGGATGCGTTTGAGGTTTTTATAGGATACTCGTTAAAAGGTTCTCAAGGGCAGTTTTTTACGCCCAAAAATGTAGTGAGATTAATGGTGGAAATTGTCGCGCCAGACAAAAAGCACACCATCATCGATCCAGCGTGTGGGAGTTGTGGGTTTTTAGTTGAGTCGTTAAAATACCTTTGGCATACCCTAGATGAAACCATTGAAAACGAAATTTCCAGAGCCGAAGAAAAGATGGCTTTGGCGATCAAGAACATTAGGGGAATTGAAAAAGACAGCTTTTTAACAAAAGTGGGCAAGGCCTATATGACCATTTTAGGCGATGGCAAGGGGGGTATCTTTTGTGAAGACAGCTTGGAATTGCCCAAAAATTGGGGCGAGCTCACAAAAAGCCAAATAAAATTAGAAAGCTTTGACATCTCCTTTTCAAATCCGCCCTTTGGAAAAGATATAAGAGTAACGGGCAAGGATAAACTAGCCCAATATGCGTTGAATTTAAATAAAAAGGAAGGCAATGTTTCAACGCTGTTTTTAGAAAGGAATTTACAACTTTTAAAAAAGGGGGGCAGATTGGCGATCATTTTGCCTGAAACCTACTTCCACGCCCCCAGCACAAGATATGTCAGAGAGTTTTTATACAAACACAATATCGAGTGGCTCATTGACATTCCCCACAACACTTTTAGACCGCACAACAACGCTAAATGTATTATCTTAATCCTCCAAAAGGACACCAAACAACAGAAATTTATCCATATGGCTGTGGCTGAATTTGCAGGACACGATCATAATGGCAAAGTGATTTATAATGTTGATGGTAGTGTCAAAGACGACACGCTGACAATTATTGATGAAGTGAAGGGAAGGGTAGATGAAAAGAAATACACCTTTGAAGTAGAGGCGAACAAGGTGATTAAGAGCGATATCTTAATTCCTAGATACTTTTGGAAAAGTAAAGAGTTTGAAATTGCAGACATTGCCCATAGAAAAAATCTAAACATGGTTTCTTTGCAAGAGTTGATCGATCATGCGTCTATTAGTTTTTTTGATGGGCATGGATCGCCTAGGGGAGAGCTAAAGGGTGAGGGTTCAATCCCCTACATAAGAGTTAAGGACATTGTGAATTGGCAGATTTACAAAGACCCCACCGCTATGATCCCTTCAGACGAATACGATAGGCTTTTTTCTAAGGCTAAACAACTCAAGCCAAAGGATATATTATTTGTCAAACGGGGGAGTTATAGAATAGGCAGCGTAGCAATGGTTTCTAAAAATGACACGGATGTCATACTGACAAGAGAAATATTAGTCCTAAGAGTGAATACACAAAATGCTGCAAAGCAATATGGGATAACACCCGAATATTTGTTATATGCGATGTCTCATATAATCACTTATAAACAACTTGAAAACAAAATTTTTATAGACACAACTTTACCAAATATTGCTGATAGATGGAGAGAGCTAAAAATCCCTATCCCTAAAGATGCCAGTCAGCTAGAACAAATCACAAAAAAGGTTAAAAGTGCCATCACCAAACAATGGGAATTTTTAAATATAGTTGATGATTTAAAAAATCACAATGATGTTTTCTATACTTGAATTGTCAACACTAAATATACATGTGGATTGAGTGTGGTGATTAACATCGAAGAGTGATGTAGAGCAGTGATCGATTTTCCTTCATCAAAACTCCTTAAAAAATCAATACTTTTTTACAAAATACAGCCTTGTATGCTCTAATTATCTCTAAGAGCATGCGCCTTAATCCATCTAGCACCGCCATCTTGGGAATTGGGGGGCTTTTGGGCTGTCCACTTATTGCAAAAAGTAGCGTTAACCGCTAAAGCATGGCAAAAATAGGGTGTGTCTAGATTGTATTTATTCTAGGGTCTTTGTCAGCTCAATCTTTGCCATCATTATTTAGGTCATTTGGATTGCTAGAGAACATTGTGGCGGACTTTGTAGAGTCTAGAGTCAATGAGTTGATCAAAGAAGATTTGGTTAGAACCTACATTCAAAGGGTGTTTGCTGACATGTGGGTTGGAAGATTTTTACTTGCATTTGCCAACCAAGAAACCGGAGGAGTTCTTAGAGCTTTTTTGAGGTGGCTGTACCCGCTTTGATGACCCCTACTTTGGGGAATGTACAAGTCGAAGAGGACATCTTGAGGCAGTGCCTTTAGCCCTCCTAGTGCAATAACTCCGTTTGTATGGTGTAGAGCAGATGATCGAATAGGCGCCAATGCGAGGCGGAAAAATGGTATTGCGTGTGGACAAGTTGGCGGATACGGTCAAAAACCGCGCCATCCACGAGCAAGACCATAAAGGTTTTGCCATAGCGGGCAAGGGGGACTAGGGTTTTTTCTTTGTAGATTTGAGGGCTGTCTATAGCCTTGTCAATGGCGAAGAGCAAGACATTGCGTAGGTGCTCGGATTTCAAATGGTATGCGCTCAAAGACTGGCTTAGGCGGTTATAAAGAGTGAAGGTGAGTTGACGTCTAGCGTTGAAATAGGCACTCTCACGCGCATCTTCGGGGGTTTTAGTGCCGACATCGCTCACCCCATAGCCCACCAAGAAGTGTCCGCTGGTGTGTATGGGAGCACTCTTCGCTTTAGGGGCTGGGGGTGGGGTCTGTATGTGGGCTTGGGACTTGGGTTCGGGCTTGGGCTCTACTTTGGGCTTAAGGCTTGGGGGGGGTTTGAGCCTATGGTCTAAAGCATCCATTTTGCGCTCATTGGCAGCCACAGCGTTTTTGAGTTGCTCAATTTGTTGCTCTAAAGCGTGGGTTTCTTTGGCCTGCTCTTTGTATTTTGCTTTCTTGGGGGGTGGGGGGGTGGTGTCGGGATCTGAGCTTTGGTATACACTGCAACCCAAAAATATAGACCCAAACAACACCCCCGCTAAAATCGCTCTTGTTGACAAAGTGTCTCCTTAACTTCAAAGTATAGAAAGTATAACGGAAGCATTATAGCACAGACTAAAACATGCTAGAATAGGGGTTATTTTTGAAAGGAGTATTTTATGGGAAGCAAAGACACAAAAGATTTAGAACACCGATGGGATTTAAGCGCGCTTTTTAAAGACCAAGATGCGCTAGACAAGCACCTAGCCACTTTGGATAAAAAGGTTGTCAGCTTTGAGAAAAAGTACGCGGGCCACTTTGCCAAGGTCGAGCCTGAGAAGTTTGAGGGCATTTTGGCCGAGTATGAGACCTTGAGCGAGGGCATCTCAAGGGCGATGAGTTATGTCTTTTTAATTTTCTGTGTAGACGCAAAAAGGAGCGATCTTTACGCCAAATACCAGTTGCTATGTGCGGATATGGGCAAGCATTTGCTCTTTGTGGAAAATGAGTTTTGCGCGCTAGAGAGCGAAAAACAAGAAGCATTGATCAGTGCCACACCCAAATACGCCTATTTCTTGCGCCTGCTCTTGCGCCAAAAACCCCATATGTTGAGCCTACCTGAAGAAAAGGTGCTTTTGGCCACTTGTGGCGTGGGCGTGGAGGCGTTTTCGAATTTGTTTGACCAGATCATCACTTCCTTGAAAATGCCTTTTCAAAACAAAATGCTGAGCGAAGAGGAGATTTTATCCGAGTTGCACAACCCCGATCGCAAATTACGCAAGCAGGCACAAAAACGGCTTACTAAGTCTTTAAAAAAGCAGGAGTTGGTGCTCACTTATGTCTTAAACATGGTGCGTAAAGACCTACACATCGATACCAAATTAAGGAATTACGAAAAGCCCGAAACCTTTCGGCATTTGGGCAACCAAATCTCACAGGCCAGCGTGGATAGCATGATCGAGATTGTAGAGGAGCACTACCCTTTGGTGCACCGCTACTACAAAAACAAGGCAAAAATCCTAGGGTATAAGCTCAAAGACCACGACCGCTACGCCCCCATTGAATCCAAAGAAGCCCCTCTAAGCTATAAAGAAGCCCTAGATTTGGTGTGTAAGGCGTATCGGGAGTTTTCACCCAAGTTCTATGAGATCGTGCAACAAGGCATTGAGGAGGGATGGGTGGATTCACACCCTAGGGCGGACAAACGAGGCGGGGCGTTTAGCGACAGCACGGTGCCAAGTGCACACCCCTTTGTGCTCTTAAACTTCACGGGTAACCGCCGCTCTGCCTTCACCATTGCCCACGAGTTTGGGCATATGATCCACCAAAGCCTAAGCCGTCAAGTGGGCTATTTAAACACCAACACCCCCCTAACCACGAGCGAAACCGCCTCTGTCTTTGGCGAAATGCTTTTGTTTGAGAACCTCAAAAAAGACCTAGACAAAAAGGAACTCAAGGGCATTTATGCGGGCAAGTTGGAAGACATTTTCTCTACGATGTTTAGGCAGGTGGTGATGACAAACTTTGAGAGGCGCATCCACCAATGTGGGGAGCATTTTGAGGAGCTCAAGACCAAGGACTTTGACAAAATTTGGCAAGAGGAAAATGAAAAGATGTTTGGCAAGAGTTTGAAGCTTAGCAAAAACTACGCCCGCTGGTGGAGCTACATCCCCCACTTCATCCACTCGCCCTTTTACTGCTACTCTTACAGCTATGGGCAGTTATTAGTCCTAGCACTCTTTGGGCTTTACCGCTCCAAAAAAACACAGAAAGAAAAACAAGAATTTGTCGACACCTACACCACATTTTTAAGCAAAGGAGGTAGCCAAAGCCCTGAAGAATTGGTTGGGATGTTTGGCTTTAACATCGCTGATAAAGAGTTTTGGAAAATTGGCATGGGCGAGGTGGAGAAAATGCTGAAAGAATTTGAGGACCTGCTTTAATGGATATTTTGCAAAGATACAAGGCGATGACAAACCAACATTGTTTGGATTGCCTGATCTTTTTGCACGAAACCCACACGCATTTTAGTGTCTTCTGCGCCCTAGAGCATGTGCACTTTGACCCACCCATCCCCGAGGAGCAAATCGCCGACTTTGGCTCTTTTGTGCTCTTTGTGCTGGCCGGCTACACCTTTGAGAGCTTGAAAATCGCTAGAGACCCCCTACACATCAGCTTTGAAGCGGGGCTAGGGGACAACTTTGAAACCACCGTGAGAATCGCGCTTGAAGGGGTCGTGCAAATCATCGTTAAGGACAGAAACGACTCCAATGTGGTACTCTTCAACCGCTGTGACCCGCACAGCATGTTTGTCGACAGCACGGCCGAAGCCCTGCAAAGCTCTAAGGACGCAATTTTATCCGACCCTAGAAATCAAGAAACCATCGCCACTTTACAAAGAGAACCTTAAATGAGCCTACTCACCTTAAAACTTCGTGTGTTTAAATTCAACCCTAAGATTGATTACAACCCCGCCTATGTGCTCTACAGCGTGGATTACAACCCCAAGGGGCGTTTAAGCGAGGTGCTTTCCAAGATTCCCAATCTTGTCTACGACTCCATGCACTTGGGGCTAAAGATCAACCAAATCGCCGTGTTTGAGGACTTAGAAATTTCTAATTTAATCGCGCATTTTGGTAAGGAGTGGGTGCTAGAGCCTTTAGCCATCCCCTATGCCAAACAGGATTTGCTCTTAAATGAAGAAGCCCTGCTAGAGCCTTATGCCAACTTCTTTAAAAGCGCGCCCTTTTTGACAGCAGAGGAGAGGGCAGAGCTGGCCAAATACACGAACATCAACACCCTAACACCTAAAGAGCATGCGGGCTACTTTGGGGATGGATTTTTCTTGTATGCCAAGTGGCTGATGGAGCGTTATCCACACCGAAGCCCTGAGATTTTAAGCAGTATTGCTGACAAGAGGCATGGTGTGATGTACTTTGTACCCTTAAAGTATCGCCTCTACCCTGAGAGCGAGGCACTAGACATAGAGATTTACAGCTTGCAGCAAATGCTCTTAAGTGGCTCTAAATGCCCGCTAGCTAGCAACCCGTGGGCGCATTTAGGCAACATTGCCTATAACTTCTCTAAGCCCGATACAAGCAAGCAAGCTCCCTACTTGCTCTACACAGCCTACCCGCAAAACTACAATGTTGTTCCCCTACTCACAAGCACGCGCCTCCTTTTACAAAAACTAAAGGTACGCTTCGTGGAGTTGCCCTGTGTCTTTGATGGTGGGCATTGGGGGCGTTTGGCGGATTTAGAAAAATTTTTAACCGCCAACGCCTATAACCTTGCCCTAGCGCATAAAGTCGGGGGGGTTTTGCTGTGCGCTGACGAGGACGCTTACACAAACGCCACCTACGCCAAAGCCTTGCTAGATAGCGAGCCTAGCCTATTAGAAGCAGTGAATAACAACCTTGCCGCCTATGAATTGAGCTATAGCCAGCAGGCACAAGTGGTCTTTTTAAACGACTTGTTGGCAAAAGAGATCTTGCAGCTTGAGCCCCTAACCCCCTTTAAGGGCTTTAGTGCGGTGTGGTTTAAAGAGAGCGCACAGGAACACCCCACTCTCTTAAAATGGCTAGACCTACACATACATAGCCCCCTTTTTAGCAAGGAGTCTTATGCCCACTTGCTAGATATTGACCGCAAAATGGCACTTAAAGAGTCAGCGCGTATCCGCTATGCGGGCATTGATTTAGGTGTGGATTTTATCATGGTTAATGCGCTCAGCCAGTTTCATATGTTTGACACGCTTGCCAAGCAAGGCTCAGATGCTTACCAGCGCGACCATGATCACACGAGCGTTTTGTTTTTGTCTCAAGTGGTGTTGCTCGCTCTAGGGGAAAGAAACGCCAAGGCACTAGGGTTAGATAGCCACAAAAACGCCTTTCACTTCTTATAAAGGATAAAGGATTTTGATGACAACAGGGCTAAAACTCCTCTTTGCGATGGTGCTGGGCATGGCGTGGTACCTTGTCAATGGCGAAACTTCTGGGGACATAGCCCTAATGATTTTCTTTTTTGTGGCGTTTTTGCTACTCATCAAGCCCATATCCTTCCAGCCCCCAGAAAAGAGGGAGGATTACATCGAACAACTTAAAAGGAGCTACGAGCGTAAAATGGATTTAAAAAAGAAAGAGAAGGAAGAGAAACAGCGCTTAAACCAAGCGGCCAATGAGCGGGATTTTAAAAAACGCGACAGTAACACGAGTTTGCTCTAATGTTGGAAGTGGTGTTGATTGTGGGAGTGGCGGTGGTGTTGATCTATTTGTACTACACCTTGCAGGAGTATTTAAAAAACCCGCTCAAAAACCCCCCAGAGCCTAAAAAGCAAGAGTTTAGCCCGCTAGAGCCCCACGCCCTGCCCACCCCCCAAGAAACACTCAAAAGCAGCGAAGCGGGCTTGTTTGCCGCCCTAATGGGGGTGTTTAGCAAACACATCCAAGAAACCCCCTTAAGCCAAGCCTTAAGCCAAGTGTTTTTACAGGATTTGAGCCAAGAGTTCCACAAGGATTTAGAGCCACTCACCCAGATTTACAAAGAGGCCGATCGAACTCTAGAAGATCTGTGCAATGCGCTCTCTAGTCTTGCGCACGGAGAGTATAAAAAGCGGGTGAAGTGGGTAGAGCTCTTGTTTGTGCTTGCCTACAGCGATGGGGCACTTGGGGACGCAGAGAAAGAAGCCCTACTAGACATCGGGGCGTATTTGGGGCTAGAGAACGCGGATTTTAACCAGCTTTACGAGGGCTTTGAGAACCTCAAATTTGAGCCCCTAGAGAATCTAGAGGTGGCGGATTTGGAGGGGTTCAAAACAAAGGTGCAAGACATGCACATCAACCTTTTTGACCCAAAAAAATGGAATAAAAGCTACTTGCCCCAAGCCATGCTAGAGTTGTGGCAACTTCTTAAAAATCCACAAAGTTAGAATTTAAAATTTTAGAATAGTTTTGCAAACAAAAAGAAAATATGCTAAGATGTCCCTTTATTTTTTATGAATGGAGCGATAGCGGTGAAAAAAACACTTTTCTTGTGTGCGCTGGCTTATAGCGGCGTGGAGGGCTTGGAGTTTGGCGAAATGGGCAACACCAGCTTTGGCATGGGTGGGGCGGGCGTGGCTCTTGAAAACTCCGCTTGGGGCACTTACTACAACCCCGCCCTACTAGACATGGACGAGAAAAGCAAAGCCAAGCTGGGTTATAGCTTTGGCATTGGAGTGAGAGAGAAAAACATGTTGCCCCTAGTCTCTAGTGCCTTGCAGGGCATGGGTTTGGCAGATGCCAACAGCACGCCGGCCAATGCCCACATCGACCAAAATCAAGGCAGGGCGATTAGCATAGACACCAACCAAGGTTCAAAAGCCCAAACGATCGTAAGCACTGGTAACGCCCTTAAAAGCTTTTTAAAGCTTAATGGCTTGCATGTAGACTCACAAAATGGCATTTTGGTGCAATTTAGCCCCAAAGTTAAAAAGATTAAGGACGGGATTGGGGCTTTTAGTATCGGCATTTTTGCCAGTGTGTTTGCCAGCGCAAGCGCGGTTACCAACCCGCACTACAACCAGCTCATCTTGCCCCTATCCATAAACTGGCAAAACATCTACGCCGGGGCGCAAGTAAACCCTAGGAGCACTGCCTTCCAGCAAAGTACGCAAAGTGCGTATTTAAACTCCTCTTTGCTCTCTCGATCCATGTGGCTTATGCGAAGGGTTTTGATCTTAAAAAGGCGGGGTGTCTTTCTGTGGGCGTAACTCTTCGGTTGGGTGGCGACCAGTGGTACGACCTTCATCCCCAAAGCCGAAAACTTGATTTCAACTTTTCCTCACAGCATGCAGAAGGTGCGTTAAAGCCACTTTGGGCTGGACTTAGGCGTGGCTTACCGCATTAAAGGCTTTATGGTGGGGCTTATAAGCAAATATTTAAACATCCTTATCCGCTACGCCCATCTGCCCAGCATGCGCATCATTTGCTTAAGACATGGATTTTAATTTGACTTCGAATAAAATGCCCATGCTAGACAAGCGTAGCCAAATGCAAGGGCGTAGGCGGGGGGCTGGAAGGCAACTTAAAGCCCCTTAACCACCTGCACGGTCGCCTTGGCGATTGCCAGTTCTTCATTGGTAGGCACCCTTAAAATAGGAAGTTTACGCGCTTGGCTTAAAAGCGCAATCCCCGGGCGGGGGTTGGCATTGGCTTCTTCATCTAGGAAAATCCCAAAGTTTTCAAGCCCACTGCACACAGCATGGCGCACCTTGGCACTGTTTTCACCCACGCCAGCGGTGAAAATGATCGCATCCAAGGCCCCCAGCACAAAGGCGTAAGCCCCGATGTATTTTCTAATGCGGTGCGTATAGATGTCAAAGGCAAGCTTGGCCTTCTCGTCTTTATTTGCCATGCGCTTTTCAATGGAGCGCATGTCGTTGTCCCCACAAAGCCCTCTAAGCCCGCTTTCGTGATTGAGCATGTGCACCACGCCGGCGGTGTCCTTATTAGTGAGCTGCCCGATATAGCCAAGCAAAGCCGGGTCCAAATCCCCCGAGCGTGTGCCCATCACCAACCCCTCTAAGGGGGTGAGCCCCATAGAAGTTTCTACACTCTTGCCATCTTTAATGGCGCACACACTCGCCCCATTTCCCAAGTGCAAAGAGATGGCATTGAAGTTTCTATAAGGGATGTGTAAAAAACGAGCGGCCTCTTGGGCAACAAAGTTGTGTGAAGTACCATGAAAGCCATAGCGACGCAGTTTGTGCTGTTGGTAGAGCTCATAGGGCAGAGCATACATGAAGGCGTGGGGGGGGATGCTCTGGTGGTAGGCGGTGTCAAACACGGCCACTTGGGGCAGATTGGGTACTTGTTTTTGCATCGCCTTGATCCCAGCTAGGTGGGCGGGGTTATGCAAGGGAGCTAGGGGGCAAAGGTCTTCTAAATGCCCGATGACCTCTGGCGTGATGAGGGTGGGCTTAATGAACAAATCCCCCCCCTGCACGACCCGATGCCCCACGCCATCGATGTAGTCTAGACTTTTTAAAACCCCCATCGCTTGCAATTTTTCTTGCATTTTTAACAGCCCGTGGGCATGGTCGGTGATGTGTAGGCTCTCGCTTTGAAAGGCCTTGGCACTGGTGCTGATGCTGATCCTACCCTCTTTCTCGCCTATTTGCTCCACAAGTCCTTTAGCCAGCACCATACGCTTGTCCATGTTGAAGAGCTGGAACTTGATAGATGAACTGCCTAAATTTAAAACGAGGATACGCATTTACAGCTCCTGTGCCTGGATGGCGGTGATGATGATCGTGTTGATCACATCTTCAACCAAACAGCCACGGCTTAAGTCATTGACCGGTTTTTTAAGCCCTTGCAGTACGGGACCGATCGCCAAAGTATTCGCGCAACGTTGTACAGCCTTGTAGGCAATGTTGCCCGCATCCAAATCGGGAAAAATAAAGACATTGGCGTGCCCAGCCACGAGGCTGCCTGGCATTTTGCGTTTGCCGGTGAGCGCATCCACACTCGCATCAAATTGCATTGGGCCATCTAGAGCGGTCGTGTTGTCCAGCTCCCTAGCCACTTGCACAGCCTTAGCGACTTTATCCACATCCGGGCCCTTGCCTGAAGTGCCTGTGGAGTAGGAGAGCATGGCCACTTTGGGCTCAAAACCAAAGGCCTTGGCCGTTTTGACAGAGGCCAGCGCGATTTGGGCAAGTTCTTCGCTGCTTGGATTGGGGTTGATCGCGCAGTCGCCAAAGACATAGACCTTTGTATCAAGACACATGAAAAACACGCTAGACACTAAAGTATTGCCCGGGGAGAGTTTGATGATTTGTAGGGCGGGGCGCACGGTATCGGCGGTGGTGTGGGTCGCCCCTGAGACCATCCCATCAGCTTGCCCACTGTAGACCAACATAGTGCCAAAATAAGTCGGGGTTTTGACGAGTTTTTGGGCTTCTTCTAGGCTTAAACCCTTGTTTTTGCGCAGTTCGTATAAAGTGTTAGCAAACCCATCTAAATAGGGGGAAGTCTCTGGGTCTAACACTAAGGTGTCTTTTAAATCCAATCCCAAATCCTTGGTGTCCTTGTGGACTTTGTTTTTGTCGCCCAGCAAAACAAGCTTAGCTGCCTGTAATTGCAAGATCGCATGCGCCGCTTTTAAAATCCGTGCATCGCCACTTTCGGGCAACACAATGGTTTTTAAACTGCTCTTGGCCCGCTCTAGGATTTGGTGCTGGAAGGCTAACGGGCTTAGGCTAGCTGGCCTTACGCCCTCAAGGGCTTCAAAGGCTTGCTCGGCTTGCTTGGAGGGGGTGTTTAAATCCAGGGCATGCCCTATTGTTTCTTTGGTGAGAAATAGGGGGGTTATACCCAAATGCTCCCAAGAGCGGGTAGCGATTTTGGCCTCTTTGGGGTCTTTTAAAGCTTGCACCACGGCTAAATTTAAATGCCGTGCCAAGTCTTCATTAGCATGGGTGTAAAGCCCTTGCAAGGCGTTTAAACCCCTCACTAAAACATATCCGTGTGCAGTGTTTAAAGCGGTGTAGAAGTTTAGAAGCTGGGTAAAAAATGCCTCTTTATTCTCTGCCAACAGCTCCAGGTACGAGTCACCTAGTTTTTCTTGAGGGTCAAAAACACAAACACTCTTGCCATGGTGTTTTAGCAAGTTTTGTAAAAACTCTAATGTTGGGTTTTCTAGGTCCTTGGGGGCGGCGACTAAAATTCCTTTTGCCATGTTTCTCCTTTGCAAAAGAGACATTATAACCCACACATGTTAATGAGCCCTATTGTGAGGGGTTTGCTCCCTAAGAAGGGTTACAAGCTGTAATGCCAACTCTTTAGGCGCGCCTTTGGCATCTAAGCTTAAAGTCGCCATCTTTTTATAGAGCGGGGCGCGTTGTTCATAAAGGGCGCGCAGGCTCTTTTTATCTTTAAAGAGCGGGCGGGGGTTGGGATCGTTTAAGAGTCTAGCGTGCAAGCTTTCAAAGTCTAAATTGAGATAAACGATGGTGCCCTTTAGGGGGGTGTGCAGGGGCAGTCCACCTCCTGTGGCGATCACCAAGGGGCTAGCCACTTGCTCTAATTGCTTGACAAGCCCCCTTTCTAAATCCCTAAAATACATTTCCCCCTTTTCTTGAAAAATACGCTCAATGCTCAAATTCTCCTGGGCAGCGATCTGTAAATCTGTGTCTAAGAGTTTATAACTAAGCACCCTGGCAAGCTTGGCCCCTAAAGTGCTTTTGCCACAGCCCATAAACCCAATGAGCCAAATTTTATTTAAAGAGAGTGGGTCCAGCATACACGCCCTCAAGTGCCATTTCAATCTCTAGCAGGCGGTTGTATTTGGCCGTGCGCTCGCCCCTTATGGGCGCGCCGGTTTTGATCTGCCCCGTGTTGAGTGCCACGCTAAAATCAGCGATGAAACTATCCTCGCTCTCCCCGCTTCTGTGGCTCATCACACAGGCATAGCCCGATTTTTGCGCCAAGCGCATGGTTTGCATGGTTTGGCTTAGACTGCCGATTTGATTAGGCTTGATTAAAACCGCATTGGCTAGCCCCTTTTCTATGCCCTCTCTTAACAACAATTCGTTGGTTACAAATAAATCATCGCCCACTAACTGCACCTTAGTGCCTAGCTTTTTGGTAAGCTCAGCCCATCCATTGTAATCCTCTTCGCCCAGCGCATCCTCAATGGACACAATGGGGTATTTGTCTATCAGTGTAGTGTAATACTCAATAAGCTCACTAGATTCAAGCTCTTTATTCTCGCCTGCGAGCACATAATGTCCGGCTATGTTGATAAGTTCGCTGCTGGCGATGTCTAGGGCTAGGGCGATCTGCTCGCCGGGTTTGTAGCCTGCCTTTTCAATGGCTTTTAAAATCCATTCCAAAGGCTCGGCATTGTCCTTAAAATCCGGGGCAAACCCACCCTCATCGCCTACACTTGTGGGCTGCTTGGCATCGGCAAGCATGGCTTTTAGGATGTGATACACCTCCACGCTTGCCCTTAGCGCCTCTTTAAAACTCTCAAAACCTAGGGGCATCACCATATACTCTTGGAAGTCTAGGCGGTTGTTGGCATGCGCCCCGCCGTTGATGATGTTGAGCATGGGGGCGGGCAAAATATGGGCGTTGAGCCCGCCTAGGTAGGTGTAAAGGGGCAGATTTAAAGAGCGTGCCGCCACTCGAGCCAAAGCCATAGACACGCCAAGCACGGCATTTGCCCCTAATTGGCTGTAGTTATGGGTGTTGTCTAAACTTTGTAATAGGTGGTCTATTTTGGCTTGGTTGTAGGGGTCTTGCCCAATTAAAGCCTCTTGTATTGCCCCATTGACAAAGCCACATGCCTTTAAAACCCCCTTGCCTAAAAAACGCCCTGGATCTTTATCGCGCAGCTCTAGGGCTTCTCTTTTGCCCGTGCTTGCCCCGCTGGGCACGATCGCGTGTCCTAAAAAGCCCCCGCTAAGCGCAATTTGCGCCTTGAGCGTGGGGTTGCCCCGACTATCCAGCACCTCATACGCCTTCACCGATTCGATTTTCATGTTTTTCCTTGTTTTCGATTCATTCTTTTATTTCCAATCCAAAAAGAGACATGTTAGCAAAATATAAGGTTTTTCAATAAAATGGGCTTGCTGTGGGCTTTCACACCACAGAGATGATAAAAATCTTTTAGAGCAAGGCTTAAAGGTACGCCTAGAAAGATCACCCACTCTGTGCTTAGGGTGGCAGAGACTTGGGATTTTGTCGTCTTACTTTGATTTTTTCTTCACACTCCCATCGAGCGTGATTTTATAGTGACTCTTTGTGGGTATTTTAAACGCGCGTAAGCTGTGTTCGCCCAAAATATCGGTACCACTCGCTTTGGCCAAATCCCACAGTTCGTGGCAGCGGCAGGCAAGATGGCTGGCTTAGTGTTTGTACTCAATTATGCGCGTCTAAGAGCTTTTTATAACGCTCCATATTTTCCAAGTCCAAGCGTTCAATGATCTTTTTTGCACTGCGCGGATACATTAAAGGCACAGGGAGTGCTTTATGGTGCCGGCACTTGAGAGCGACAAATTCTAAAAGTTTAATGCGTTTGACTAAGCGATCCACAAACGCCATCGCCTGCTCGACTAGAATTGGGTAGTTGTTTAAATCCTTCTTGTTTATATGGGGTAAACCAACATTGGATGCATGGTGCATCGCTATCTCTTCGAGTGCACACACACTTCTGCCTACCTAGATCCATCCCCTGTTGCAAGTAAGCGATGCACCGATCGATTTTATCCTTCTTTAACATCCATCCCATCAACCCAATCAAAATTAAAATGCGCTATAGAGCAAAACGCATTAGCGCAGTCCAAATCACTAGCTTGTTCAAAAGCTGTATGACCGCTTGGTATCCTTTCCTCTCTGCTTTTTATTGGGCACTCTGCTTCCTCTTGAAAGACATACGCCAGCACCTCCTCACACAGGGTATAAGCCTTCCCATTGCCTTTTTCAGCCTACGCCCCTAAGAGAGGGATCGCCTGCTTACAATATTCCGTCGCTTTTTTTGCCCTCTTTACGCATTTCGCCCAAGCACTTATAATCACACAGGTATAATTTCTACAGCAGCCTTATGATAACTGTTCTCGAGTGTGAGGGTTTTGTCTTTAAACACTTTGCAATGCTCTAAATGGCGTAATGGTCATAAATACTGAGGAGTTAAAATGAATCGATCAACTCTTGTCCACTGATGGCCTTTCCACCTTCGTGTTCTAACATCCAAATTCCACAATAATTTGCTTTTGCAATCCTGGCTAGTTCCACCAAAGCCTCCACAGAGCCTAACTCTACGGCTTTTGAAAGACAACGGATCGCCACATTGTGATCTAGGTGAAGTACAACCCCCTCTATGGCCATTTTGTCTAGCTCTAGCCACGCTTTTGCACTGTAGGTCTTTGGCTTTCATGTAGTCTTTAAAGACTTGCAGAGTGTTTGTCCCGTATTTCATAGGGGTTTGACCTCGGGGGCGTTTGCGTTTTTGGCGATTTTGGTGGCTTGTGGGGAAGGGTGTATAGCACCCGCCTCTTGACTTGCCTTTTCATCTTGTTTATTTGGACATTCGGTTTGCAATAAATGGGTGTGCTTCTCTTCAAGAGTGTTTAGCAAGCCTTCTAAATCCTCCAAGGATTGAGACAATCTGTGGATATTTTGACTGCTTGTACGCCCTCAGGGACGCGCTCTAAGGCGTTTAGATGGATGTTTTCTCTCACTTTCACTCTTTTAAAATGCACGAGAGCTTTTTTTAGCTCTGTATCGTTTTCTTCACTTTGGCCATAGACATTCTCTAGGGTGATGTTAAAATTGCCGACATGTCTAAGAGCTTGTAAAAATTGCTCTTCATGGTTTTAACTCCTCTTTAATCGTGCTAAATCCCCTACCTTAAATCCTCAAGCACCAATAAAGCGTTTGTGGGTGCGCTTGGTGGCCTTTAGATCTTGACTAAGACCATTGTATACTTGTTGCATTTTGATCCTTTGTATTGAGATAGCATGGAAGTGCAGCAGAAAAAGGAGAAAAAAGACGAGGACAAGAACCCTAGATATGCCACAAGCTTTAGGGATTTTTGTGTATAGATGGAGACTTAATTCTGTAATAAAGTGCCGAGTGCAACGACTTTTTTATTGATTTGTTAAATTTAGACAATTAGTTTACCCCAAAAAAACCTCCTAGCTTTAGCTAGGCGGATTAAGGCGCATGCTCTCAAATATCACTGATGTTGTGTATAATATCCTCATGTTAATCGCCTACAAGCAGAAGCTTTTGCAGCACAAGCAAAATAAGCACATCAGCAAACTTCTACGACTCTATGGCATTTGCTATAACCATTGTATCGCTTTGCATAAGCGGTATTATAGGCTTTTAAAAAGCATTTAAAGCTTTATACCTTGTAAAAGCATATCACCAAACTAAAACG
>NZ_CDMK01000001.1:301162-388685 GCF_001283065.1 Helicobacter heilmannii
ACTTTGCGGCTGAAGTGGCGGCACAAATGAAATAAACGCAGCAATGCGATCACACAATAAGGAGACTCATGAGCTCTTATCTTTTCACCTCTGAGTCGGTTACAGAGGGGCATCCGGACAAAATGGCCGATCAAATCAGCGATGCCGTCTTGGATTACATCATTGAGCGGGACAAAAACGCCCGTGTGGCATGTGAAACCTTGTTGGCCAACGGGTTTTGTGTCATCACGGGCGAGCTAAAAACCAATATCTACGCCCCCATGCAAGAGATTGCAAGAGGAGTGGTTAAAGACATTGGCTACACCGATGCGCTCTATGGCTTTGATTACCGCAGCGCAGCGGTGCTCAATGGGATTGGCGAACAAAGTCCGGACATTAATCAGGGTGTGGACCGCTTGGATGGCGAAGTGGGAGCGGGCGATCAGGGGATCATGTTTGGTTATGCCTGCGATGAGACCCCACAGCACATGCCCCTGGCCATTAGCTTAGCGCACGCCATCACTTTAGGGCTTGCCAATGCCAGGAAAAGCGCAGTCCTGCCCTTTTTACGCCCTGATGGCAAGGCGCAGGTTACCATCCGTTACGAGGGCTATGAGCCCGTGGGCATCGACACAATTGTAGTTTCCACCCAACACTCCCCCGAGATTGACCAAAAGCACTTACGAGAAGCGGTGATCGAAGAGGTCGTTTATAAGGTCCTACCCAAAGAGTTTTTAAACAACAACATCAAATACCACATCAACCCCACCGGTAAGTTTGTCATCGGCGGACCCCAGGGAGATGCAGGGCTTACAGGGCGTAAGATCATCGTGGACACCTATGGGGGTTCTTGCCCACATGGGGGGGGGGCGTTTAGCGGCAAAGACCCCTCCAAGGTGGATCGCAGTGCCGCCTACATGGCACGCTACATTGCCAAAAACTTGGTGGCTAGCGGGGTGTGCAAACGCGCCACAGTGCAATTAGCCTATGCGATCGGTATTGTGGACCCCGTGTCGGTCTACATCGACGCTCAGCACACCAGCATCCATAGCCCCCAAGCCCTCGAGGCATGTGTGCGTGCCCTCTTTAAACTCACCCCAAAAGGGATCATCGAAAGTTTGGGTTTACTGCGCCCTATTTATCGCAAAACCGCCACTTACGGGCACTTTGGACGCGAAGAATTTAGTTGGGAAAAGACCGACAAAGCTACAGCGATCGCTGATTTCTTAAGCAAATAACCAAAGTCCTTAGATTTTAAGGAGTGGTGGAGTGTAGGGGGATCGAACCCCTGACCTCAACGCTGCCAGCGTTGCGCTCTCCCAGCTGAGCTAACACCCCAAAAGCAGGCATTCTAGCACAACTTTTATAAAAATGCAAGTCTAGCCATTGAGTTCTTTGTAGTGTTTTTGGTACTCGGCTTGCATGTCCTGTTCTAATTTGGTGTACCAATCGGTACTTAAATCGGGGGTGAAGGCGGGCATGAGCACCATACGCAGATGTGTGGTGTGCGATTCGATGGGCTTAGTGTTGAAAATCTTGCGGGTATTGAGTAAGAGTATGGGCTGTATTTTCAAATACAATTTCTCCGCCAACACTCTAGCCCCCGGCTTGAAGGGCAAAAACTTTTCATTCCCCCGCCCCCGCGTCCCCTCTGGAAAGATCACCAGGGGGCGGTCTTGATCTAATTTTTCTTTGGCAATTTTAAGCAAGGATGCAAGTCCACGGCGGTCTTCTCTGTCGATTAAAATCATTTCGGGGGTTTTGAGCGCATAGCCGTAGTAGGGGATGTCGCCTAATTCTTTCTTAGCTACCCAGCAGATGTTGCGGGGGTGGTAGGCTTCTAGGCAAATGATGTCGATGATGCTTTGGTGGTTTAAGACGATTAAATTGGCACTCAAGTCAAACTCCCCGATCTTCTCTAGGGGAGAGCCCATGAGCGAAAAGAAAGAGCGGCACCATTTACGCGTCTGTCTAGAGTTGTTGTGTTTACGGGTTAAAAAGTTCATCAAAATGATGAATCCCAGCCCCAAGCCCACGACCAAAAGCGCATAAATACCCCGAATTCTACTCCACATCTTCCTTCCTCACCCAACCGATTTTTTCATCATCTGTCATGATTTTGTAATATTTGGCATGCTCGCCTATGATTTTGATATGCAAGGCGTTTGCGGGGCTTGCCAATAAAGTGGAATTTTGTGTGGGCAAGATTTTGATCGCCGCCCCTGCCCTTAGAACCCCTGTGCGGTAGGTGGAAAGCACATTCCATAACAAGACCCCCAAGAGCACCACTGCCACGACTAAGGCCATGTTTTTGTAGCGGGTGAAAAAATAGCACACTAAAGCCACCACCACCAAGCCCATTAAAAAGATATTGGAAAAGAGCAGTAGATTATTCTTGGGTTTTAAATTGCTCTGGGTACTCACGCTCTCCTCAATGGGGATGAGCGAAAAATGCAGCTCTTTAAACTGCGCCTCCTGCAAAGAAAAGTAGTTGAAGGAAATGTTTTGCATGCTCTTTGGCAAAATGCAGTAATACACTCCGCTGGCATCCTCGCCCAAATGGCTGCTCTCAAAGCCTTGCTTGAAGCCCCCGGGGATTTTAAAGTCTTCTAAATTCGCCCCCTTGGCTTGCAATTCAAAGACTAAAATATTGTGGGCAGTGTCGTATTCCTTGACCTTGTAGCCAGTGATGCCAAAGTCTGTTGCCACCACGCCCGTGTAATTGGGGTGTGCTGAAAGATCCACCACCTGTAAAGGGATCGCCGGTGCACTGGATTTATCCAAGTAGCCTTGATCTTGTACAAAGGCACTCACTTTCAGGGCAGGGATGGTTGCTTTTGTGCCCAAGACTTTATACTCATAGGCCACGCTGTAGCTGTCTGTGCCCGAAGCAATCCAGTTTGGGGTGAAATTTAACCGCTTGAGCTCTTTTGGATCGGGCAGGCTCTCCAGCTCTGCGCCTAAGAACTTTGCTCCAGAAAAGAGTATTAAATTGTATTGCACACTGATTTTTTGCCCAACATACACGGGTTTGCTGGCTAAATCCTGTAGGTTTGTTACTTTGACATACACGACCTTGGCCCGCACATCCTCGCCCTGCAGACCCACTAGGAAAAATAGAAGGCCTAGAAGATAATGCGCTAACCGGGCCCTCACAAGCATCTACTTATGTGCGCTCTCTTTGTTGGGGGCGGTCAGGATATCCCAAACTTTTAGGGTATCTATGGCGGTTTTAAGCTGGATGTCGGCGTTGATGTCCTTTTGGGTGATGGGCTTGCTCTCTTTGTCCTCCACCTTTTTGCCATGCTCATGTTTTTTACTCTCGGACTTGCTGCTCAGCGACTGCAACTCTTGTTGCAAGTGGTGTTTTAGGTCCGCTTCTTTGATGCTGAACTTGCTCTCATCTTGGGGAACATTGCCGGGGTAAACCACAATGTCTGGTTTGATGCCTACGGCCTGGATGGTACGCCCACTGGGCAAGTAATAACGGGCGATGGTGATCTTGATCGCCTCGTCTCTGCCCACGGGGAAGGTGGTTTGCACGCTGCCCTTGCCAAAGGTGCTTTCCCCGATGATGACCGCCCGTTTATGGTCTTGCAGAGCCCCCGAAACGATCTCACTCGCACTAGCCGTGCCGGCATTGACCAACACAGCAATGGGCAGATTGGGGTAGGGGGCCTTGCCATTGGCGCGGTACTCGATGTCCTCGGCTTTGACCCGCCCTTTTTGCGACACGATGATGCCGTGCTTGATAAAGAGATTAGACAAGTCGATGGCTTGGTTTAAAAGACCGCCCGGATTGGAGCGCAGATCGAGCACGATACCCTGTAGGTTTTTGGCTTTGCTAAGCTCTGTAAGCACGCCTTTGACCACATTGCGGTCAAAGGAATTGACCCGTACATACAAGTAGTGTGTACCCTCGATCTTTTTGGCGTGTACGGATTTGATTTTGATGATGTCGCGCAGCATTTTCACCACAATGGGTTTAGATTCGTTTTTGCGCACCAAAGTGAGCTCAATGGGGGTTTTTGGTTTACCACGCATGAGATTGACGGCATTGTCGATGCTCATGTTGAGCGTACTCTCTTGGTTGATTTTTAAGATCACATCCCCAGCCTTGATCCCAGCCTTAAAGGCGGGGGTGTCGTCCAGCGGCGCGATCACGGTGAGCGCGCCATCACGGATGCCCACCGTGATGCCAAGTCCGCCAAACTCACCCTCGGTTTGGGCACGAAAATCCCTAAACTTTTTGGGTGTCAAATAGGAGGAGTGCGCGTCTAAATTTGTCATCAATCCATCGATGGCCTTGTCCACAATGTCATTGATGCTGACCTGATCCACATAATAGTGCTCCACCTCTTCCACCACATTCGAGAATTTTTTTAAGGCATTGAGCCGCTCCTGGGTGGTGGGTTTGTTGTTCTTTTTAAAGATTTTGCCATGGGAGCCGTTTTGCGCCACTTCATCTTGTGGTAGGTTGTGCGCCACCAACCACATGCCTAGAATAGACGACACAAGTCCCGTTAAAAAATACTTATTCATCATGCCCCTTGTTTTTCATTCACATTAAAAAGTCCCATTTTATCGAAAAACAGACAATTTTACTAAAATATAGACATAAACAAATAAAACACCTCTAAAACATCCTAAACTGGTAGGTTTAGTCCAAACTTAAAGCCTGCTGTGGTTGGTTACTTTGTGTAGCGTTCTTGTTTTTTCTAGGGTTCTGCTGCGCCCTTAGCACCACTCTAGCGGGATTTACAATTATAATCTCTAGTGGTAGAGCAGATCCTAGCAAGGGCTAGGCAGGGTTTTACTCGATTGCAGACAAGTCAAGGAGGCAATATGCAAGACAGATACGAACTACAACAAGACCAAAATTTTGGCATTAGGTCCAATTTCTCTGTTCTGACCTATGTTTGCGGGCCATTGATGTTGTTTGCGACCTCTATGGATGCATTCGAATATAGGTTTGGCGGGCGCGCCGAGCAAACCTCACAAATTGGGTTTAATGAACGGGCGATGGACCGCAGAAGAGGGCTTTATCCCATGCAACAATACGCCACCGTGTCCGGGTATTTGGATTTAAGCATGAGCTTTTTGCCCAAGAAATCCGCCCATGTGCTGAAAGGTGGGATCGGGGGCATGGTCGGGGGCGTTTTCTACGACAGCACCAAAAACCTCGATCGGGGCAGCCAAATCTTCAACTATTTTGGTTACTACAATGGATATCTAGACGGCAACCACAACTCCATCGCCACCGATGACGACAACCTAAAGGACAGCTTCATTCGAAAAAACTCGCGCACCTACATTTGGAGCGATGCATTTTTGGAGTACCAATACAAGAATTACTTTGGGATCAAGGGTGGCCGCTACACCTCTACAATGCCCTACAGAAGTGGGAAAACCCAAGGCTTTGAGGTCTTTGGGCAATACAAACACGCCCGCTTGGTGTGGTTTAGCTCGTGGGGGCGTGCGATCGCCAGCGGTGGATTTCTAATCAACTGGTATGCCCCTAGAACCTCTTACAGCGGGGGCTATGTGAAAAACGCCCAAGGGGGTTGGACCCCTGTAGGCTACAAGCTCTCTTACGGTACACATGCTGTGAGACTCATTTACAACCAACATAAATTATTGGCGGAGTTCTTCTACTACTTCTCGCCCAAGACTTTCAACGCCCCGGGCTTTACGCTCGGCTGGGACACCAACCCTAATTTTGACGGCAAGGGTTTTAAATCAGACACCCACATCACGGCGATCTTTCCCGTATATGAGCCTTGGATGGTCTTTGGTTCAACGGGGGCGGTGAAGTATAAATACGGCACGCCCATCACCCAAACCGGCCAAAGCCTCATCTTGCGCCAACGCTTCGACTACAATAACTTCTACCTTGTGGGGACTTTTTACAAGAACTTTGGCAACCCCAACACCTATGTGGGCAACATGGGTAACCCGGCGGGTGTGCTTTTGGGGGGTAATAGCATCTATGTGGGCACGGCGGGTACGGCTTTAAAAGCCAATGCTGTAACAGGGGCGATCGCCTATGGAGCCACGCATTTTAATAAAAAGTTCACATGGCGGATGCAATGGCAGTGGACAAGCGCACCCGTGGCATGGGAGGGCCGCTACATGCTCACCCTAGGCTACAACTTCAACCAATACCTCAAAGCAACGGTCGACCTTGCATACTATGGGGTGCACACCAACAAGGGCTACCAAGCCGGCTTGAACAATCAAATCTGTATAACTTATTGTAGCGGTGGCTATCAGGATAGAAGTGCCCTTTACACAAACATCATGGTTTCGTTTTAGACGGACAAGCAAAGGGGATACGGAGGTTTGAGATCGGGGGGGCTTAAGCAAATTTTTGCTATCCTTAGCGTACAAGGGTAAATATTCTTAGATATTTGCTTGAAAATTTTAGATTTGAGGAGAGTTGATGGATAAAATAACAATAACCTTGACAAAATCCCCACAAAGCCTTTCTTCTCTAATCATGGTCATTCTTTGCGGAAGGAGGATGATGCGCGCAATGCTCTTTTGCGCGAGGCGTACCTTCAGGGTAACACAATAACCCCACCGAGTTGGTCTCACAAGTTTCTACAACGAGGGTTCTTGGGTGTGCTCTATCCAAGGACTTCACGATAGCAAAAGGATTTAAAATGAAAAAAGTTGTGTTACTCTCTAAGAGTTTAGTGGCCTATTTTGGTCTTCTGTCCCAAGCTTCCTCCATGGATTGGAAACATTTTGACCTACGGCAATTAGAGCAGTTTGCCAAGTTCAAGGCCGGGGTCGAGTCGTTTTCTAAGATTGGGTTCAATAACAAACCTATCAACACCAATAAGGGCCTTTATCCGACAGAAACCTTTGTAACCATTGTGGGGTATTTGCAAATGGACCTTCCTGAAATGATGCCTAAGCTGGCTCGGGCAAATGGCCACCATATGTCAGGGAGTCTAGGGGGCTTTGGGGGCGGTTTGCTTTATGATGGCACTAAAGACCTCATCAACGAAGCAACAGGCAAACCCTATGGGAGCATGGCGTGGAACTACTTTGGTTACTGGGGTGGGCTCGTGGGGCAAAAGCCTTGGGCGCAGTGCTGGTATGGGGCAGGGGGAGGAAGCCAAGCATCCTACGCAGGCAAAAGTGCAGCCCAGTTACAAGCCATGTCGAATGCCACAAGCATTGGGGGGGTAAACACGGCAGATTGTGTGCAAGGCTATGCCAATAATGCCCGTAACTATGTGATCTACAACGCCTACATCGACTACTCCTACAAGAACATTTTTAGATTCAGAGGCGGACGTTATGAATCGCCAGCCGACTACATGAGTGGTTACACCCAGGGGCTGGACATGACCTTAAATCTAAACCATTTTAAGTTTTGGTGGTTTAGCTCCTTTGGGCGGGGCTTTGCTTACAACGAGTGGCTGTATAACTTCTACTCGCCCAAAACCTACACTCTCGCCAATGGTAAAAAGATCAACCCCGGGGTGCATGCCTTTTACATCACTTGGGAGTATAAGGGTTTTAGTGTTGTGCCCTTTGTTTATTTTTCACCCAACAACGAATACAGCCCGTGCTTTACCCTCATGTATGACAGTAATCCCAAGTTTCAGGGGATTGGCTGGCGTTCACAGACCGATATCACGGTGCTCAACCCCATCTACGCTAAACGCTTTTGGAACACCTACCAATTTGGGATGATTGCGCACGAGACCGCGCACAGCTTGATGATCAAGCAGCGTTTTGATTACAATAACTATAACTTTGGAGGCGGGATTTACAAAAACTTTGGCAACGCCAACTGGATGATCGGCTACCACGGGAACCGCTTGGGCTTTGACTTTTGGGATAACACGGTCTACGCCAACACCATCAACTCCCTCTCTTACATGATGGACTCGAATGCCTTCACCGCTTTTCTCTTTGGTGGGGGTGTGTATAAAAAATGGCTTTGGGGTTTGATCGGCCGTTTGACCTATGGTCCCCGTGCGGATGAACAGGTTTTTGCGTTTAACCTCGGTTACGAGTTTTCTAAGCATTTTTATGCCGACATTAAAATAGAATACTATAACCAAATCATGCATCGAGGTTATAAAATTGGTTGGAACGGGCCTTTCTTACCCGATCAGCCCGCCACTGACCAAGACAGAAGCCATATCTTTACTGAGATTAAAGTGAAGATTTAATCCCGCTAGGTGCAGTTTTTGGTTTTGCGAAGTTTTGAGCCAAGTTGAGGTATGACAGATGAGCCAGATGAGCCGTACAGGCTTGCTCTTTTATGTGTGCTGTGTGTGCCCCTTGGAGGCTTTTGACTATAAATTCAGTGGGACGAGCGAGTCGGTCTCTAAGGTGGGCTTTAACCACGCGCCGATCAATTCTAAAAAGGGCATCTTCCCCACAGAGAGTTTTGTAACACTCACGCTTAAAGCCCAGGTGGACGCGAGTTTATGGGAAAACGAAAGGAATAAAATCAGTACCGGGATCGGCGGGGGAATCGGCGGGCTGGCCTACGATTCGACCAAGACTTTGATCGACCAGAGCACGGGGCAACTTTACGGCTCTAAAATGTTTTTCTACTTTGGACGCTATTGGGGTTTTTTAGACAATGCCCCATGGGTGAAGTCCAACATTGAATCCACCCGGCGCGCCCGCCCCTATGTACTCTACAACGCTTATTTGCGCTACGACTACAACCACGCCCTGACCATCATCGCCGGACGCTACTTGTCTAAAACGATTTTTTTGAGTGGCTACACCGAAGGCTTTGAGGCCTCCTATAAATTCCGCCCTTATTTTAAGTTGCGCTGGTTTAGCTCCTTTGGTAGGGCTTTGGCGGTGGGCGAGTTCATCCGCCCATGGTACGCCCCCATCACGACTAAGAACAAGCAGGGCAAGGTGGTGGATTTGGGCATCCACGCGGTGGGGCTAAACTTTGACACCAAGAAGTTTTCAGCCGTGGGCTTTGTGTATTTCTCTCCAAATACCTACACCACCCCGGGTGTGAAGCTGCATTACAACACCAACCCCGACTTTGATGGTCTAGGCTTTAAATCCCTAACTGAAATGACCCTTATCTTCCCTATTTACGCCCCCCACCTTTACAACACCTGGTACCGTGGCTCTAAGCTGGGGCGGGGCGGGGCGAGTTTATATGTCCGCCAACGCTTTGACTATAACCAGTATAACTTTGGCGCAGGGTATTTCCAAAATATTGGTAACGCCAATGCTCGAATCAACTGGTATGGTAGCCCGATTGGCATCGACTACCGCGACAACAGCGTTTACGGTGGGCTCATGGATAACATGATTTCACCTAATGCGGTGACGGGTTTTGTCTTTATGGGGGGGGTGTATAAAAAGCTCTTTTGGGGGCTTGTGGGGCGCTTGACCTTCTCGCCTAGGGCGAATGAGCAAAGCGTGGCGTGGAACCTAGGAATCAAGTGGAATCGTTACTTTTCTACTAACATTAAGCTGGAATACAACGAAGTCGACACCCATAAGGGCTACAACATTACCGACTGGTACACAAGAGACCCGAGCACGCCAGCCACGCACCAAGACCGCAGTTACTTAATGACCGCCATTAAAGCGCAATTTTAGTGAAAATTTGTAACATTTATAAAGATACTCTGCACACTCTGTCTAAAAATGGGTGTGACATCGCTCAAAGCTGTGCTAAAAGCTTTAGAGACTAAATCTAAAGGGTTGCCTTGACTACACGCTTGACTACACGCAAATTAAGCCATCTCCTCTCTTTTTTGGCTTTGCTCACAAATCCCCTCAAAGCCTTTGACATTAAATTCTCGGGACGTTTAGACAGCTTTTCTAAGATAGGTTTCAACAATTCCAAGATCAACACCAAGTATGGCATCTTCCCCACAGAGAGCTTTGTGGATGTCGTGGGCTTTGCCCAAATGAAAGTGGGGCTACTGCCCAAACACACCACAGATCACGAGCTCAGTTTCAGTTTAGGCGGAGCGATGGCGGGCATTCCCTACGATTCCACCAAATATTTGAGGGATCAAGACGGGCAAGTTTATGGCTCTGTGGTGCACAATTTCATCGGGGGCTGGCATGGGTATTTTTTTAACAAATACCTCACCCAATTATCCGGGGCTTACCACGCCCGCCCCTATGTGCTCGACACCGCTTTTTTGCAATACGATTATAAACACAAGTTTGGCTTTAAAATCGGGCGCTATGAGGCGAATATTGATTTTATGAGCGGGTCCAACCAGGGCTTTGAGTTTTACTACCGCCCGATTAAAAATCTCAAATTTTGGTGGTGGAGCTCTTATGGGCGGGGTTTGGCGTTTAACTCGTGGATTTATCAGTTCTACGCTTCAACCGCCTATGAAAAACGAAATGGGCAGTGGGCTAACTTTGGCTGGCATGGGATCACCGCCACTTATGATTATAAGAAACTAAGCGCGCAGGCGTTTTTTTACTTCTCGCCCAAGACCTACAACGCTCCGGGTTTTAAGCTCATCTACGACACAAACAAAAACTTCCAACTTGTGGGTTTTCGCTCCCAAACATTTTTAATGGTTACAATTCCCGTTTACGATTCGGGCTGGTACAACCCGCTCACTAAAACCTACAGCATTTGGGACGCAGCACAACACGGCTCGCTCGTGGGTAAATATGGAGTCACTCTAAACATCCGCCAAGCCTTTTGGTGGGACCGCTGGGCGGTTATTTTAGGGCTTTATAACACCTTTGGCAACCCAGACGCTTATTTAGGAAGCCACACCATGCCTATGGGGAACAACACCTCTTATGTTAACGACTATGTGAGCTCGAGCATCATCGGGTTTGACTTTTGGGACAACACGGCTTATGACGGGCTGGCTGATGCCGTCACCAACGCCAACACCACGACCGTCTACGGCTCCGTGGGCAGCATTTATAAAAAATTCGCATGGCACATCTTTGGACGCGTGAGCAACGCCAACCACAACGTTCAAGGGCACATTGGGCGCAGCAACGAATACTCCGCAGCCCTAAGTTTAGACTACGCTTTCACCCGTTCGGTGTTCTTGCACTTCAAGATCGAATACTACGGGGTGCAAATGCATCAGGGCTACCAAGTGGGCTACTTTGGCGCCCCCCAATTTAACAATCCCGACTTTAGGGCGAATTATCAAGACCGCAGCCACATCATGACCAACATCACTTTAAAATTTTAGACTTAGTGTGAATAAAATATTTGTAATAATATTCTATGTATTACCCAAAAATTTAAGCTAAATTGTGTCTGTTTAAGAAAAAAAATACACAAACTATATTAAAATGCGCCTACACAATCATGGTCTCGGGCATGGCTCGGCTAGAGTTTTACGGACGTGTTCTGTGTAGTTCTCTAACACTTTAGGGTTACTAGATACCTGCGATATTGAAGGCGACACCAATGAATGAAGAAAAACAACAAAAAAGGTTACGAGGCATGAAAAAGATCAAAGACACCAAATGGGGTAAGCTGGTAAAGGGGGTGCGTAAACTGCGCAACACGCTCACACCTGCCCTGCTGGCTTCCTCTTCTTTGGGGATTTGCGGTTTGGACGCGATCACCTACGAAGTGCACGGGGATCTGATCAACTTCTCAAAAGTGGGGTTCAACAACTCCCCCATTAACCCAATCAAGGGGCTTTACCCAACCGGTACCTTTGTGGAGTTGACGGGTAAATTAGAAAGCACCGTGCATTTAGGCAAGGGCTGGAGTGTGAGTTTAGGCGGGGCGCTAGGGGGCATGCCCTATGACAACACCCGTTACGACACATACGCCAAAATCCCCGCTTCTGAAATTCCTCAGGCGTGGAAAAATGGTTGTGGTGCTAATTACAATGGTCCAGATAGTGCCAACGGCTTTTGTGTGCCTTTTTGGGATCCAGGTAAGAACCCCGCATACGGTTCCTACCAATGGGCGATGGATCATGGCGGCGTAGCCGACCCTCGCGGTATCGGGTATATGTTTATGGGTGAGTGGAACGGGCTCTTCCCTAACTACTACCCGGCCAGTGCCTACACCCCCGGGCAGTCTCGTAGGTATGAAATCTATAAGGCGAATGTCCAGTACAAAAGCGACAAAATTTGGATCATCGCCGGGCGCTACGACACCACACAGGTCAAAGACATCGACTGGTTTTACCAATTGACTCAAGGTTTCTACGGCATGTTTAAACTCACGAATAAGCTGACCTTCCAAGTGTTCAGCTCCTGGGGCCGTGGTATTGCTGACGGCCAATGGATGTTCCCCATCTATCGTGAAAAACCTTGGGGCGAACATAAAGTCGGGTTCATTTACCAAGTGAACAAACACTTCTCCATCCACCCCCATGTGTGGTTTGCACCAGAAGTTTTCACCGCTCCTGAGATCAAAATGTATTACGACACCAACCCCGAATTTAGTGGCCGCGGTTTCCGCTCACAAACCACTTTCTACGGGATGTATGTTTACCAGTGGAATAACGCTATGTACGGCCGTTATGCCCCCGCAAGGTATAACACCTGGGACCCCTTCCTAGATGGCGGTAAATGGCGCGGTTTACAAGGTCCTGGCGGGGCGACCATCTTGATTAAAGAGCGCCTAGACTTTAACAACTACAATGTGGGTTTTGGTATCTACGACAACATCGGTAACCCGAACCCCAACATCGGTACCTATGGTAACCCCGTGGCGATCGATGGTGTCGAACAATGGACGGGTGGTATCTACTCACTAGGGTTTGCGTCTATCAACAACATCACCGACGCCGATGCTTTCACAGTTTATGCGAAAACCGGCGCGGTGTATGGCAAGTTTGACTGGGAATTGGCCGAAAGGTACACCACAGCTCCTCGTGCGGACGGTCAGGCTCTAGCCCTCTATCTTGACTACCAGTTTGGCAAACACATCAAAGCCGGGATCAAACTTGAATGGTTCTTCCAAGTCATCCGCGCAGGCTACAACCCAGGTGTGGGCTTTTTGAGCTACATGGGGCAACCTTTGAGCTTGAACACAGGTGTGTTCTCAGCCGCGGGCTTTGCGCAAGGTCCGCAAAACACAGGGGGCATTGCCCACACTGTTTGGCAAGATCGAAGCCACTTGATGACCCACATCAGCTACAGCTTCTAAGTCTTATTTTTTGCCTTAAGGGGTGTCCCCTTAAGGTATTCTTGTTATAATACCCCGCCTTAGTTTTCATAAATCTATCTCGAGCAGGTCGCCATGCAAGTTCAATTTAGAGGGAACCGCACCGCCCATAAGTGGCTTGTTTGCATGCTCCTTGTTTTAGAACGCGTTTTAGCCTTTGACATGAGCATCAGTGGGAAGCTGAGCAGTTATACACTCTATGGCTTCAACAACAAACGCTACGACCCCTCCAAGTTCATTTACCCGACCGGTAGCTACACCTCGCTTTTAGCCGAAATGAATGTCAGCATGGACCTTTATAAGGGTTTGCACGCCGAGGTGGGTGGCATGCTCTCCGCCCTGCCCTACGACTCCACTGCCTATCAAGGCAACGACATCCAACCCGGACAACCCGGCGGTCCAGGAGATTTTTATAACCACGATGGCGGGATTTATTGGGAATACATCGGGTGGTATGCCGGCCATAGCGGTTTGCATGTGCAAAAACCGCGCTACGCGATGGTAAACAACGCCTACATCAGTTACGACTATAAGGGCATTTTTGGCATCAAGGGGGGGCGTTATGAGCTTTCCGATTACGATTGGTTCACCTCCTTTAGCCAAGGCGTGGAAGGCTATGTCAAATACAAGGACTATAAACTGCGGGTGCTCTACTCGGATGCAAGGGCATCTGCGTCTAGCGACTGGTTTTGGCCTTTTGGGCGTTACTACACCAGCGGCAAGCCCCTGATGATCGCCGAGTTTAGATACCAAAAAGGCCACTGGAAGGTCAACCCCTATTTTTACTCTATCTTTGGGCGCATGAATGCCCCCGGGATCAACATCACCTACGACACCAACCCCCATTTTAGGGATAAGGGTTTTCGCTGGGTGGGCACTTTTGTAGGGTTCTTCCCCTTCTTCCCCCCCTCTGGCCGGGGCTATGACATGATTTTGTTTGGGCAAGAAAAAATGGGCAAGGCGGGCCAGACCCTCTTTTTCCGCTCTCGTTTTTATTACAATAAATGGATCTTTGGCGGTAGCATTTATAAAAATATCGGCAATGCCAATGGCGACATTGGGATTTACGGCGACCCTTTGGGTTACAACATGTGGACCAATACGATCTACGATGCCGAGATCAACAACATTGTGGGCAAAGACGCGCTCAATGGGTTTTTATACTTCGGTTCGCACTTCCACGGCTTTACTTGGAAGGTTCTAGGCCGTTTAACGGGCTCGCCTCGGGCCAACGAGCAAAGCGTGGCACTTTTTCTAAGTTATTTTTTGAGCCGCTACAACTTAAAATTTGATTTGAAACTGGAGTATTACAACAACATTACCAAAAAAGGCTATTGTCTTGGTTTTGGCTATGGTCCCACGCCCAATACTTGTGGATCATGGGACCCCGCGACCAACAACTTCGCCCCTCGTCTGACCCGCAACATCGACTCAGACCGTAGCCACTTGATGTTCACTGTTACCTACGGGTTTCAGCTCCTCTAAGGCAGTAAAGACACTAAAAGATCTGGTGTTTCACTGACATAAGCCATGGCATTGGAGTAGCTCAAGGCCTCGATCGCCCCCGCCCCGTAGGCGTTGTTTTTGTAGGGCGTGAAGATGCCGTTTTCTAACCACCCTAAGACTAAATGCGTTCGTTTGCCCTTAAGCTTTAAGGGGCTGTTTAACTGCACTTTGATGAGGGGTTCTTGCGTGGCAGAGCCCGCTTGTTTTAAAAGAGCGGGGCGCACCAGGGCTAGAAAGGTCAGCACACAGCTTAAAGGGTTGCCTGGCATGCCAAAGATGCGCTGATCCCCCACACTGGCACATAAAAGGGGTTTGCCCGGCTTGACATCCACCCCGTGGTAGTGGATTTTTGCGCCTATTTGGGTCAACGACTCTTTAAAATGGTCCTTATCACCCACACTCACCCCCGCGCTGCTAAGGAGCACATCGTAAGCTAAGGCGTTTTTCAGGCGAGTCACTTGTGCTTGCAAGTCGTCTTGCAAATGCCCCAAATGCACAGCCTCAAAACCCAAATGGCGCAAAAGTGCCACCAACACAACGCCGTTTGTGTCATAAACTTGGTGCTTGTGAGCTGCGCTGCCTAAAGGCACAACCTCATCCCCACTGCTAAAAACCCCCACTTTTAATTGTTGATACACGCTAAGGGTGGTGGCCCCTTGAGAGGCGAGCAGAGCGATGTCCCCGATTTTTAAGCGCGTGCCTTGTTTTAAGAGCAAATCCCCCGCCTTGATATTTTCTCCCTCATAGCGGATATTCGCGCCCTTGTTAAAGCCCAGCGGAGCGTATGCGTGGGTGGCACTGTATTCTTGCATTTGCTCAATGGGCACCACCACATCTATGCCAGTAGGCACCAGTGCACCGGTCATGATTTTCACACACACTCCAGCGGGCAAAGTCTCTAGGGGGCTGCCCGCATAAATGCTCTTGGCAATGGGCACGCTTTTGCCTAAATCCTCCAAACGAAAACCAAAGCCATCCATCGCCGAATTCGTGGCTTTGGGCAAAGGGTCTTTGGCGTAAAAATCTTGGGCTAAAATGCGCCCGTGCGCTAGAGACAACGCCACCTCTTGCACTTTCAGGGGGATTTGGGGCAAATTCAAACCAATCTCTAAGGCCTCTTGAAAAGAAATTAAATCCATGAAACACCTTCTAAAATAAAGTTGTGATCGCCTCAAAGGCTTTTAAAAGTTCATCCTTGAAGCGGTGCATGAGCGCGCCTAAAACCAAGATCAGCCCCGCTAAGGCGATGGCGATCTTAAGCGGAAAGCCCACGGCAAGCAAGTTAAACTGCGGGTGGGTTTTCATGATCATGCCAAAGACAATGTCGCTAAACATCACCACGGCCAACACGGGAAAGGCCATGCTAAAGCCCACGACAAACAAATGCCCTAGGGCTTGCACGCTCGCCTTGACGATGTGGTTGGTGAGTACAAAGCCACCTAAAGGGACTTGCTCTAGGCTGTGCTGCACCCATAAGATCACCAAGTGGTGCATGGAGGTTTGCAGCATGGTTAAAATAGCTAGAAGCAAGACTACTTGTCCCACCACCGCCTTTTGGGCCCCCGAGACGGGGTCGTAGGCACTGGCCATGGTTAGCCCCATAGAAAAGCTGATTGTGTCCGTGGCAAAGGCGATGGCGTTAAAGATGACATGCAAAAAGAAAGAGGCACACAGCCCCAAAAATGCCTCTGCACAGCAGGCGATTAAAAAATCCTCGGCCCCCAAAAATACGGGACTAGGGGGCATGGAGGGGTAAAAGACCAGAGTTAAAAAAAAGCTCAAAGCCCCACGCACAGACACCGGGATCAAATTATTGTCAAAAAAGGGAAAGAGCGCAACCACCCCGCTTAAGCGCAAAAAGAGCAGTAAAAAACCCTGCACATGGCGATCGCTCATATAGGCTAACCAATCCAACATAGGCGGCATTATAGCGCAGCAAGATTTTTATTAGGCTTTTAATGCTAGAATGGGCGTTTTAAATTTTAGTTGATAGAAAAAAGAAGGATTGCTATGCGTAGATTGTTCTGTGCTTTGAGTTTGTGTGTGGGGTTTGTGGGGGCGGTTGAGAGTAAGGCGGGGCAGGCGGTGGCAGACCTCATTGACAAACAGATCCACAAAAAAGTCAATGTTTTGGAGGTGAAGTCCTTGAAGTCTAATAAAGACTTTCAGGTGGTGGTGGTCGAAGACCCCGACACGAAATATAAAATCCCCTTGTTGGTGAATAAAAACGGGGACTTGGTGATTGGTCTGACCAATATCTTTTTTAGTAAGAGCAAACAAGACACCGAATTTATTCAAGAGCTTTACCACAACACTCAAAGCTACAACTTCGCCCAACAAAACAGCGCGGCTTTAAATGCCCTTTTTGAAGGCTTGCCCAAGGGCTACGCCATCGATCTAAAATCCACCACCCCCGGGGTGAAAAAGAACCTCTACATCATCTCCGATCCCATGTGCCCGCACTGCCACCACGAATTGGAGCAGATCGACAAACGCTTGAAAGAAGCCAATGTGCATATGGTGCTTGTGGGCTTTTTAGGGCATGAAGCCATGCTCAAAGCCGCCGACATTTTAAAACAAGTCAAAAAAGCCCGCAACACCAAGGAGAAAGTGAGCTTGTTGCAAAAAGTCTATGCCTACAATTACAAACCCTCCGATGTCCCCGATGACAAAGTCCAAGAGGTGGAAAAGGTTACTAAAACAATTGAGGACACCAAGTTAGTCAAGGGCGTGCCCTTCATCTATGACTACCATAAAGCGGCCGGCAAGTAGTCTAGGGTGCAGGCAGTTTGTTTAGGACTGCTCGGCTATAGCCCCCCCAAAAAATATAAACTAGGGTGAAGAGCCCTAGCAAGCCCTGATACCACAAGAAGCCCAGCACCTCCAAAAAGCCGACTTGATCGTTGGCAAAGTTGAGCAAAATCAGCATTTGCGCCCCATAGGGGATCAACCCTTGAAACACACATGAGAAAATATCTAAGACCACCGCGCTCTCGCGCCGATCTACTCCAAATTTTAGGCTAATTTTCTTGCTAATTTCCCCCACAATCACAATCGCCACGGTGTTGTTTGCCACCGCTACATCCACCAAGCTCACCAACGCCGCGATGCCCACCTTCGCGCTCTTTGGGCTCTTGATATAACCCTCGATCTTGGAGATGATCCACGCCACCCCGCCCTCTTTATCCACCATGTAAGCAAGCCCGCCCGTAAGCAAAGAGAGCAAAAAAATCTCTTGCATGCTTGAAAAACCCTTATAAACTTCTTGCCCTAAAGAGAGCCAAGTAAAATGCCCTGCATACAGCCCGATCCCGCCTGAAAGCGCGATCCCGCTAAAGAGTACTAAGAAGACATTGACCCCCAAGAGTGCCAACACCAACACAAAAACATAGGGCAGGGTTTTGATGATTTCGTAGCTGTGGGGGTGGATGGGCGCGGGGTGGGTGGGTTGAAACAACAGCAAAATCAAGGTCAGTGCGCTAGCGGGCAGGGCGATGTAGAGATTGATTTTAAACTTGTCCTGCATATTCACATCTTGCGTACGGGTACTCGCGATCGTGGTGTCGGAGATGATAGACAAATTGTCACCAAACATCGCCCCTCCCATTAAAGCTGCCAACACTAACGCCAAAGACAAATGCCCTTCCTCAGCTAACCCTACGGCAATGGGCCCGAGTGCCACAATCGCCCCCACGCTCGTGCCAATGGCTAAAGAAATGAAGGATGCCATGGCAAAAATCCCGGCGGCTAGAAACTGCGCGGGGATGTAGGTGATGCCTAAATTCACACTCGCCTCTACCCCGCCCATCGCCTTGCTCACCACGGCAAACGCCCCGGCCAGTAGGTAAATCACGCACATGGTCATGATGTTCTTATCCCCACAGCCGGTTAAAAAATCGTTGAATTTTTTATCTAAACTTCCTTTAAAGAGCGCAAAGGCGGCCGCCACGCCTACCATCGCCGCCACGGGCCCGGGCAACTTATAAAAGCCCATTTTCACCCCGCTAAGCTCCAAATAAAACCCTGTGCCTAGATAAATCCCAATGAAAATCCCAAAGGGGATCAACGCATAAAAACGCGGGGTACTTTCCGGCTCATTCGTCATAAAAATCCTTTAATTGTTTGCTGATCGCTTCTAGTCGTTCTTTGGCTGTGTTGTGGTTAGCCATAAAATCCTTGTGAGCGTGTTCGTTCGTGTGGTTTGTAACGCAGAAGATGCCAAAACTGGGGATTTGGTAAGCCTTGGCCACGCACAACACGCTAAAAAACTCCATGTTTTCTAAGAGAATGCCCGCGTGGCACATGGCATGAGAAAATCCACGGTCTGTATGTATATAATTGCTGCTATTGACAAGGGCTTTAGGCAGGTTTAAGGTTGGCATCTCTTGCGCTTGCACGCCATTGTTTAAGGGAGTGTAGCTGTGCTCTAGGGTGAAACTCTCTTCAATCTGCGTGGCTTGGTGGCTTGCAAATAGACTTAAAAAAGGGGTTTTGGGGTCATAACTGCCAGCCGTACCTACAAATACAAGCACTTCAGGCTTTTCAAGCAAGCACAGACGGCTTAAATTGAGCGCACTTTGCACTAAACCCACACCCACACTCTTAGCCCAAGCAAAACTCTCTGTGTTACCAGCACACACAAACACACAAACCCCTTTTTAATGAAATCGAGCCCTTAAGCTAGCCCATGTTAAAATAGCTAAAAGTTTTTAAAGTGAAATTATGGCACTTTTGGGGCAGCATTTTCTGCACGACCCACACTATTTAGAGCAGATCTTGCAATCCATCCCCCACGCCCACTTTGCCGATACCGTGCAAGTCGTGGAAATAGGGGTTGGCTTGGGAGATTTGACAAGCCGACTGCTTAGCAGGTTAGAGCCACCCAAAAGTTTGTTAGCCTACGAGGTGGATACCCGTTTAGCCCAAAGGTTAAGACCGGTTTTAGGGGTACTGGCGGGGCGTTTAGACTTGGTTGTGGGCGATGTGATGCAAAACAAAGGGTTTACGAATGGAGAAAAGAAACAAATTGGGGGGCTTGAGGTTTCTCAATGCGCTTTTTTACACCCCAAGCCCTATTTTTTGGTCTCCAACTTACCCTACTACATCGCCACACCGATCATCACAAAATGTCTTAGAGATGCCCTTTGCATGGGGATGGTGGTGATGGTGCAAAAGGAAGTGGCGTTGAAATTTTGCGCCACGACAAATGAGAGCGATTACGGGGCTTTGAGCGTTTTAGCTTCTAGCGTGTGCCTTGAGCGCACATTGTTGTTTGAAGTCCCCCCGCATGCCTTCAACCCGCCCCCAAAGGTGCAATCTGCCGTGATGCGCCTGCTCAAAGCCCCCGCCAGCCAGGCCAAGAGAGGGTCCATGCCACTTGCTTTTTTAGAGAGCGTGCTTAAAATCTGTTTTCAAGCGAATCGAAAAACCCTTTTTAACAACCTTAAAAAAACCTACCCCGTGGCGCAAATCCAAGAGTTTTTCACCCAAAGAGGGCTTGAGCTTTCCGCCCGCCCCCACCAAGTGGCTTTAGCTCACTATGTCAGTTTGGCGCAATTCTTTCACAATTTTACACACAGGACAACCCATGGAGAATAATCCCTTTAAAGACAACCCAGCAGAGGGCCATCACGAAAACAAGCAAAATCATCAGAATCACCAAAACGAAACTCCTCCCAACGAACACAAAGAAACCCAGGAACCCCCCCAAGGTCATGCGCCCCAAAACCATAAAAAGCCCCATAAAAACCGCTTCAACAACCGCATCAAGCAGGGCAGGGGCGCGCTGAGTAAAAACAATAACCCCCAACAAGAGCAAAGCGGGGCAAAAAGCATCACCAAAGCCAACGAGCGGGGCAATTTGGGTTTTCATAAAGAGCTCAAACAGGGTGTGGAGGCCAACCATAAAATTCATATCAACCACCTAAACCCCCACTATAAACTAGATTTAAATGTCAAGGCGCGGGTGAAAATCACGCCTCTTGGTGGCCTTGGTGAGATCGGGGGCAATATGATGGTGATTGAAACCATGAACCAAGCCATCATCATTGATGTCGGGATGAGCTTTCCTAGCGAGGACATGTATGGTGTGGACATTTTGATCCCAGACTTTAGCTATTTACACAGCATTAAGGAGAAGATCGTAGGGGTTTTGATCACCCACGCTCACGAGGACCACATCGGGGCAGTGCCTTATCTCTTCAAAGAATTGCAATTTCCCCTTTATGGCACGCCCCTAAGCCTTGGCATGATTGGCAATAAATTTGATGAACATGGGCTAAAAAAATTCAAAAGCTATTTTAAAATCGTGCAGAAACGCCAGCCGATCCAAATTGGGGAGTTTCTCGTGGAGTGGATTCACATCACACACTCCATCATAGACGCGAGTGCGCTCGCAATCCAAACCAAGGTGGGTACGATCATCCACACAGGCGATTTTAAGATTGACCACACCCCCGTAGACAACATCCCCACCGATCTCTACCGATTAGCGCACTATGGCGAGCAGGGGGTCATGCTGCTTTTGAGTGATAGCACCAACTCTTATAAGCCGGGCATTACGCCCAGTGAAAGCAGTGTGGGGCCCGTGTTTGAAAACCTCTTTAAAAACGCCAAGGGGCGGGTGATCATGAGCACCTTCTCTTCAAACATCCACCGCGTGTATCAAGCCATCCAACATGCCCTAAACCACAACCGCAAGGTTGCCGTGATCGGCCGCTCTATGGAGAAAAACCTAGACATCGCCAGAGAACTAGGCTATATCCATTTGCCTTCAAAAACCTTCATTGAAGCGCACGAGGTGGAGAAACACCCCGACCATGAGGTGTTTATTGTTACGACCGGCTCGCAGGGAGAAACGATGAGCGCGCTTTATCGCATGGCCACAGATGAGCACCGCCACATCAGCATTAAGCCTAGCGACCTCATCATCATCTCGGCTAAAGCGATCCCGGGCAACGAGGCGAGCGTTTCAAGCATTTTAAACCTTTTAATGAAAAAGGACGCACAGGTCGTGCACCACGCCTTTGATGTGCATGTGAGCGGACACGCTGCTCAAGAGGAACAAAAGCTCATGCTGCGCCTCATCAAACCTAAATTTTTTTTGCCCGTACACGGTGAGTACAACCATGTCGCTAGGCACAAGGAAACGGCAATCTCTTGTGGCATCCCTGAAAAGAACATCTATCTCATGGAGGATGGCGACCAAGTGGAGGTGAACCCTAATTTCATGCGCAAGACCAAGAGCATTAAAAGCGGGAAAAGCTATGTGGACAACACGAACAACACCAGCATCGCCGAAAAGATCGTGCAAGAGCGCCAAGAAATCGCCAGCGCGGGACTATTAAGCGCGGTGCTTTTCATCTCCAAAGAGGGGCAGGATTTAATGCCCGCTTCCAAGCTCACAAGCCTTGGGATTGTGGATATGCAAGAGGAAAGGGCGTTTTTAAAAGAGTTGCACGGGTCGCTGAGTCTTCACATCAAGGCCTTGCGCCAAGACACTTTGAGTAATCATAAATACCTCGATGAAAATGTCCGCAACTTTTTAAGAAAAGCCCTATTCAAGCACACCAAGAAATACCCGGCGATCGTAAGCCATGTGTTTGTGAGCTAAAGATGAAGGCATGGGTTTTGGGCTTAGTGGTGACGGCCAGTTTGAGCGCGGCGGAGATGAAAATGCACACAATTTACTTAGCGGGGGGGTGTTTTTGGGGTTTGGAGGCGTATATGGAGCGCATTTATGGGGTGAAGGACGCGGTGGTGGGCTATGCCAATGGCAAAAGCGAGACCACCAACTACCAAGAACTACACAACACCGACCACGCTGAAACCGTAAAGGTGGAGTTTGACCCCTCTAAAATCAGTTTAGATAAACTCTTGCTCTACTACTTTAAAGTGGTCGATCCCACGAGTTTAAACCAGCAGGGCAACGACAAGGGGCGGCAATACCGCACGGGCATTTACTACATAGACAAGGCCGATGAGCCCGTGATCGCCAAGGCTTTAGCGCATTTGCAAAGCAATTACAAAGAGAAAATCAGGATCGAGTTAGAGCCTTTAAAAAACTTCGTGGTGGCAGAGGAATACCACCAAGATTACTTGAAGAAAAACCCCAGGGGCTATTGCCACATCGATCTAAAAAAAGCCGATGAAGTGATCATCGACCCCAACGATTACCACAAGCCCACACAAGAGCAACTTAAAAAGAGGCTTACCGACCTACAATATAAAGTTACCCAGGAGAGCCACACCGAACACCCCTTTGACAATGCATACAACAAGCTCGACAAGCCGGGCATTTATGTGGACATCACCACCGGCGAGCCCTTGTTTCTCTCCACAGATAAATTTGATAGTGGTTGCGGATGGCCCGCCTTCTCTAAACCCATTGCAAAGGATGTCGTGAACTATGCCAAGGACACGAGCCATGACATGCTGCGCATGGAGGTGAAAAGCCGCGTGGGGCACGCACATTTAGGGCATGTCTTTGAAGATGGACCCAAAGAGCTAGGGGGACTGCGCTATTGCATTAACAGCGCAGCCTTAAAGTTCATCCCCCTAGAGGACATGGAAAAAGAGGGCTATGGGGCTTTAATCCCCGTGCTTAAAAAAGCCCTGCTAAAAAAAGAGGTGCGTCAATAATGGACTACGCCCGCCTTGCCACCCAGAGCCTAGATTTAGCCATTGAGGCGCTGCAAAACGCCAAGAGTGGCTTAAGCCAAGAGCGGCTTTTACCCATTGTCAAGCTACTGGGCAACGCCCCTCTTGTGGTGGTGATGGGGGTGGGTAAGAGCGCACACATTGGGCGCAAAATCGCTGCTACGCTCACCAGTACAGGCACCAAGGCGGTGTTCTTGCACCCCACAGAGGCCGTGCATGGGGACATGGGCATTGTGGGCGAAAAAGACGCGATCTTAGCGATCAGCTATGGAGGGGAGAGCGTGGAGCTCTTAGAGGCCCTGCGCTATATTAAATGCACGGGGGTGGTGGCGATGAGTAAACATAAAAATAGCTCATTAGCCAAGAGGGCAGACCACCACTTGGAGCTTAAAATTAGCAAAGAAGCTTGCGGGTTTAATTTAGTCCCAACCACCTCCACCACCCTAAGCCTAGCCCTAGGTGATGTCTTGGCGGTGTGTTTGATGGCGTATAAAAATTTTAGCAAAGAGGATTTTGCCAAGAGCCACCCGGGGGGGTTACTGGGTAAAAAAATGCATTTAAGGGTGAAAGACATTTACCGCACCACTAACTTACCTCTAGTTAATGCCAATTGTTGCTTGCATGAGGCCTTGTTGGAGGCAACCGCTAAGGGGCTGGGCAATGCGCTTTTGGTGGATGGAGGGGGGCATTTGGTGGGGGTTTTAAGCGATGGGGACATCCGCCGCGCCTTGTTACACCCAGAGGGTTTTGATCTCAATGCCCCAGCCAAAAACTACGCCACCTTAAAGCCCAAAACCACCACCGACTTAGACATGCTTGTGGTGGAGGCACTAGAGCTCATTGAGCAAACCCAAATCTCACTCTTAGTGGTGTGTGATAGTAAAAATCAAGTCTTGGGGGTTTTGCACCTACACACTCTACTGAGTCTAGGTTTAGGGAGCTAAAGTGTTTGAGAAGTTAGAACTCATCATCAAAGACATCGAAAATGCCAAAGAGGAAGTGGAGCTCTTGCTAAGGATCGCCCATTTGAGTTTGAGCGATTTTATTTTGATGAAGCGGGGGAGTTTGGACATCCCCCCCACTTTGGACATGGCATTTTATACACAGATTGGCGAAAGAGTGGAGGAACTAAAAGATGCCATCAACGCCCTCAACAAATACAAACGAGAAATGTTGGTTTTTTAAAGGAATTTTATGTGCGGAATTGTGGGCTACTTGGGGCTTGGTGAGAAAAAAGAGCTGTTGATCCATGGCTTGGAGGAGTTGGAATATCGGGGCTATGACAGCGCGGGGCTAGCGGTGCTCAGTGCTCATAAGCCCATCTTGCATCTCTTTAAAGTGAGCGGTAAGGTGCAGGCCCTGCAAGAAAAGGCGCGCGATTTTAAATCCAGCGGGTTAGGTGTGGGCATCGCGCACACCCGTTGGGCAACGCATGGCAAACCCACAGAGGCCAACGCCCACCCGCATGCTTACCACTCAAGTGCTGTGGTGCATAATGGCATCATTGAAAACTTCGCCCCCTTAAAAGCCCAGTTGCAAGCCAAGGGGCATATTTTTTCTAGCCAAACCGATAGCGAGGTTGTCGCCCATTTGTTTGAGGACGCACTAAGCCACGAAACAACCATCAACGCTAAAAGTGCGCTCAAAGCCTTTAAAAGCACCATCGCCCAGTTGGAGGGGGCGTATGCGATCTTGCTCATCTGCGATAAACTCCCCACCTGCATTTTTTACGCCAAACAAGGCTCGCCTCTGCTCATTGCCACAGGTGAAAATGGGATTTATCTAGCCAGCGCGCCCAGCGCATTAGTGGGTAAAGCTAGCCACATGGTGCGTTTAACCGATGGAGCACTTGGGGTGCTTCAGGCGGATAAACCCCTGTGCTTAGAAAAGCTGGGCAAATTAGACGAAGTCCCCACAAACAGCCAGCAGGGCGATAAAGAGGGCTTTAAAACCTATATGGAGAAAGAGATTTACGAGCAGGGCAAGGTTTTAACCCTGCTTGGGCGCTTAAGCCCCAAGGGCGTTAGCCTAGAGTTGCCAGAAGGGTTTTTAGAGGGTGTGAGCTGTGTGAGCATCAGCGCGTGCGGGACGAGTTACCACGCTGGACTTGTGGGTAAATACTTGATTGAGAGTTTAGCCGGGCTAAAGGTGCAGGTGGAGCTAGCCAGTGAATACCGCTACGCCCAGCCCGCCACGCTAAAGGGCGAGCTCTTCATCGCTATCTCACAAAGCGGGGAGAGTGCGGACACCCTAGAAGCACTCAAACTTGCCAAGGCTCTAGGCTTAAAGACACTAGGCATTTGCAACACCCAAAGCTCGAGCATGGGCGCGCTTGTTGAGGCCATGCTCTTAACCCACGCGGGGTTAGAGCGCTCTGTGGCCTCCACGAAAGCATTTGCTAGCCAAGTCTTGGTGCTGTGGCTCTTGGCTTTAGAACTTGCCCACTTAAGGGGGACTTTAGAGCCCAAGGAGCAAGAGGCGCACCTACAAGCCCTAAACACCAGTTTAGGGGCGATGCAAGAAGCCCTAAAGGCACATGCCCAAGTGAAGAAACTGAGCCAAGAAATCACTAAACGGGATTTAAAGGGGTATTTTTTCATAGGGCGGGGGGTGTTTTACCCGCTTGTGTTAGAGGGCGCGCTCAAGCTCAAAGAGATCGCCTATGTGCATGCCCAGGGGTATGCAAGCGCAGAGATGAAACACGGGCCCATCGCTTTGGCTGATAGTACCCTGCTAAGCACGACTCTACTGCCTAAAAACCTGCTCTTTGCCAAGAATTTAAGCAATGTGGAGGAGTTAAGTGCCCGCGATTCGCTCATCTTCGCCCTAAGCCCCCTAGAGGTCGCGCCCGCCACCTTTTACTTAAGAACCCCGCCCTACCCGCATTACATGAACGAGTTTTTCTACATGCTGGTGCTCTTACAGCTCTTTGCCCTAGAGATGGCGCAACTTAAGGGGCTGGATGTAGATAAGCCTCGCAATTTAGCTAAAAGTGTCACCGTTGAGTGAAAATATCCCCATTTACATCATCCATTTAGAAAGCTCCTCTAGAGACATTGCGCCCTTGCTGTGGCACTTAAACTATCTTTTAGAAAAAACCCCGCATAAGGGCTTTTCTATCAAGGTGTTTAACGCCATCCACGGGCACACCGACTACCAAAACAAGGGCATCACCCACACCCACACCCACCCCGTCTTCAACGACTTTAGCCCGCATTTACCCGACTTCAAAGAGGGTTTAAGCCTCATGCGCCTTGCCTTAAAAAGCCGGGTGAATTTTCAGAGTTTCGGGCAGTTGGGTTGCTTTGCCAGCCATTATTTGCTATGGCAAGAGTGCGTGAGATTGCAAAAACCCATTATTGTGCTTGAAGACGATGTACTCCCCACCTTTGACTTTTTTGAAAAATGCGCGCTGGCTTTAGAGAGTCTGCAAGGCAATAAAACCCAAATGGTGCGCCTTTTTGCCCTCTACTTTAAACGCCACCGCCTGAAAAAATCTAAGGGGCATTACTTTGATCAGCTCTTTAGCCCTGTGGGGGGCATGGGCACCCAGGGCTATATCTTAAGCCCTCTTGGGGCGCAAAAACTCTTAAAGAGTTGCCCCAAGCAGTGGGTTTTGCCCGTGGATACCTATATTGATGCCTACTACACACATAAAGTGCCCTGCCTCACTTTAAAAGGCCCCGCCCTCTTTGTGGATGAACTTGCCTCGCAAGTCCCACACGCTAGCATCGATTATTTCAAGGGCAAACTAAAACTCTTCTCCTATCTTGTGCGTGTGTGCAACTACGCGCTCAAGTGTCGGCTCTTTGTGCAACACTTGCTCTTTTCATTTTTAGCCCGCAAGGCCTAACAGCCAATGCTTAGGCGGGCAGAGAGCATGAAGTCCTCTTTGGCTGGGGTGCCTTGGGTTTTAAAGCGGGTGGGGACGGGGCTGGGGTAAAAGTCTAAATGCTGGATATGGCATTCTTTCTTGAATTGTTTGCCCATCCAGCTTGCTTGTTCTTGGGCTTTTTTAATCAAGTCTTGGCGCAATGCGCCCCAGTCGATCTCTTCAATTTGAGGGTAAAGGGCAGGGGTGCTGGGTAAAATCAGCCCGCTTTTATTGGTGGTTTTAAAGATTTCTTCCTTGAGGGTGTCGTAATCGCTGCGTTTGTTGGCGGGGATTTTGCAATCCATCACGCCCTGCAGACTATATCCGCTGATCTCTTGCTTAGACCCAAAGGCATAGTAGGGGTGCACACTGTAAGTGGCTTGTTGGCATAAATGGCTCTTTTGGGCAAGTGCATTGATCTCCTGAAAGCCCTCTTTGATTGCCTTATCTTGCTCAGGGCTTAGGGTTTGGCTTTTTAACAGCTCTTGGCTTGCGCCAAAGACAAAATGCGCGCTGTAGGTTTTGGGGGTCAAGACCTGTGTACTTTTGATTTGCATGCTGATACTGCTCTCTTCTCTTTTATGATGCTGGCCTAAAATGAAGCGTTCAAAACTAAGGCCACCAATGAACACGGCTAGAAAAAACACAACAATTAATGTACCTTTGATATACCTCATTTTTTTCCTTTACTTTTGAGAGATTTGGACCTCATCTAAACTTTTAAGTTGCTTTGTAATTTGCTCCACCTCTTCTAGGCTGTAGTGGTCTTTGATATGTTTGACAATCTCTTGAACAAGGGGTAAATTTTCAGCAGGGACTTTTTCTAGGGAGATGTTGTCCGTCTTATTGGTCAACACACTGCGGTGGACATGCATTTTGAGCACAATCCACTCAATGTGGCGCATCACATGGTTTAAGCCCACCTCTAACTCTTGGTTGTTGTCCGCACTTTTATGGCTGTCCTTCACAAACTCTTCAAGCACCTTTAAAAACTCCGCAAAATGCGTGTTGATGTCCATACTCAAACGGGTCACCTCCACGAAGGCGGTGGCGAGATTGTTGATTTCTTCTTCAAACCCGCTAAAGCCGCTTTTAATGTTGCTCACCTCTTTAGCCACCCTTTCGGCGAGTTTGCGGATTTCATCGGCGACCACGGCAAAGCCCCGTCCATGTTCCCCACTTCTGGCCGCCTCAATGGCCGCATTGAGTGAGAGCATGTTAGTCTGCTCAGCGATGTCGCTGATGACATTGGTCACTTGCATGATGAAGTCCATGTTATTTTTGAGCTCGTCCATGGCTGTATTGATGTTTTCACAGCTGGCGTTAAAGTTGTCTAAATCGGTGTGGATACCATGGATCTCCTTTTGGCTTTTTAAAGAGCTTTGCTCGATATTTTGGGCAAGCTCTTTGTTCTCTACGCATTGCTTGACCCGATTGGATAGCTCAGCGAGTACCTCCAAAATGCCCTTAGCCCCCCCACCCATTTCTGCCAAATGCAGCACAATTTCACTATTATTTGTTTTAATGATCCCTTCCACATGGGATTTGGCATGGGCGGCGTATTGCTTGAAAATCCCCCGATACCCCTCCTCAAAAACATTTCGATAATCCTTACCCTCTTTGGCCGCCTCTACACACGCATCCATTTCTCTAAACACCGACTCTACCTGGTCTAAAAAGTCGTTTAAGTCGTGCATGGCCTGGCTACAGGGGCTTTCTTCATCAATGCCAGTCAAGCGGCACTCCAAATAACCATCTCTAATCTTGGCAGTAAATTCTTTGAGCTTGTCTAAAGAGGTGTCCTGACTTTTGAACCATTTACACATACATGCATCCTTTAGAGGTGCTGGAGTTGGTTGACCCACTGGTCATAATTGCAATGTTGGGCGGCTAAAAACTCTTGAAACACCCGTTCGCTCTCCCTCACTCCGCCCTTATGTTCAGCTTCTAGCAAGCGGACATAAAGAGGGATGACCACCTCTAGGGCTTTTTTATTGGGGGCGCGGCGCACGGAATAATAGCCGATGGTGTTGTTTTGTTCATCGATGGAAGCGGTGACATTGGCAAAGACCCAGTAAAAATGCCCATCAAAGGTCTTGTTTTTGATATAGGCAAAAAGCTCTCTTTGTTTGATGATGGTTTTCCACATGAGTTTAAAGATCAAGGCGGGCATGTCTGGGTGGCGGACAATGTTATGCGGCTTGTGTAAAATATCCTTTTCACGGCAGTTCAAAATTTCTAAAAAAGGTTTATTGGCGTAGGTGATGTTGCTCTTCGTGTCTGTTTTAGTCACTAAGAAATAATCTTTATCGACCAACTTCTCCATAACTCCCCTTTCAAAAAATGTAACATTAAACTAAAACATTAATATTCTAACATTGATTCTATCTAAAATTGATTATCGTTAGGTTTTAACAACCCCCCCTCCACTAAAAACCGCGAAGGTTCATAGACGGCCTTTTTGATTTTATCCTCCTTGGCGTAGGACAAATATAAATGGTCTTTGGCACGGGTGACCGCCACATAAAACAGCCGCCGCTCCTCCTCTAAGCTCCCGCCTTGTTTGGCCAGCTTGGTGTTAGGAAAGCGCCCCTCCATTAGGTCGATCACATACACCGTGTTAAACTCCAGCCCCTTACTCGCATGTACGCTTAAAAGCTGCACCCCGCTGCCACTAGCCATCTCTTTAGAGCCTAGCACCATCGCGTGCAAGAAGTCGCGCAAACCCTTATAACTTGCGGCAAGCTGCACCAACAAATCCACCCTTTGCTTGATCTTGGCTAGGGCACTCTCGCATAGCTTTTCATCCACCCGCCCATCCTTAAGTTTAGCGCGCTCTCTAGCTAGGCTCTTAGCGATTGCACCAAACCACGCTGACCTGGCGATGTGCGCGAGGCTATGCGCGGGCAGCCTTGGACTATGGGTTTTGCACAGCGTGTAGAGCTGGTCCAAAAAGCTGGCAGCGGCTTGGCTGAGCTTGGGGTGGGTTAAAAGGGGGTGGCCTTTAAAGGCAGGGCTCACTTGATGGGTGGGGGTGGCTAGGGGCAGAATGGATGCAAACAAGCCCATTTGGGGGCGTTTAGCCTGTGGGTAGGGGTTTTTGTTGTTGGGCTTTAGCAAGCCCTGCAAGCTGTTGCCATCGCCTAAAATTTGCAGGGCCAAATAAAGGTCTCTAGCCAAAGCGTTTCCAATCCCGCTGCCATAGCTTAGCACTTGCATGGTCGCCATCATGTCCTTAGAGTAGCTCAAAAAAGCGCAGGTGTCTAAGAGCAATTTCACCTCTTTGGTGTCAAAAAACCCCACCCCCCCCTTGCGCCTTGAGGGCACACCTAACTCTCTTAAGGCGGCTTCACACCCCTCAGCACTGGAGTTGTTTCTAAACAAAATCGCCACATCTTCAAACCCTCCGCGCTTGGCGATGTGCGCCGCGATGCCCTTGTATTGCGCAAACAGCTCGCTATATTGCAATAAAGTGGGGATGGAGGGGTTGGTGGCCTTCACCACTTCTAATTGCTTGGGGTAAATACGCGGATTGTTCGCGATCACTTTATTGGCAAGGCTTAAAATCGCCCGGCTAGAGCGGTAGTTTTTTTGCAGGGTGAAGACTTGGGCTTGTTGGTACTTAGTGGTGAAGTTGCTGATGATAGAGATGTCCGCCCCATTGAAGGCGTAAATGCTTTGATCGTAATCGCCCACACAAAATAAGCTTTGGGGGCGCAAAGCATCTAAAACCGCATCTTGTAAAGGGTTAGTGTCTTGGTACTCATCGCACAGCACCTCTATAAAGGCGGGCGGCTTGTTTGCCATCGTGTCCTTGTAGCGCAACAACAAGTCGTTGTAATCTAGGTAGTTTTGTTCGCGCTTGAGTTCGTTAAAAAGCTCTAGGGCGCATTCGTAACGCTCAATGTAGTCGGCTTGTTTGGCGTTGCGCTGTGTCAGCCACTGGGCAAAACTCTCTTGACTTTGGGCGTTGATGTAATAAGAATGCAGGTCGTATAAATGGTTTGCTCCATAGGCATCGTCTTCTTTGATTTTGTGGTCCTGCTCTAAAATGCTTTTGAGCAGAGTTTGCATTTCTCTAGGTTGCTTGAGGCATAAGGTGGGGTCAGTGGCTTTTAAGTAGCGGTAGGCTACGGCATGGAAAGTCCCGGCTTCAATGTCTGCGGCTTTGCTGGTGTGCTTAGCAAGTCTGGCCTTCATCTCTTGGCTAGCTTTGTTGGTGAAGGTAAGTAAGAGGATTTGCTTAGGATCAACGCCGCTTTCAAGCAAATGTAAAATCCGCCCCACAATGGTGGAAGTCTTGCCCGTGCCCGCCGAGGCGATGACGAGATTCGCCCCTAGGGGGGCTTTGGTGGCTTGCAGTTGCTCTGCGTTTAAACCCACTAAGTCAGCTCTTTGATTTTGTCTAAAATTGCTGTAGCGCGTAGCTTTAAGAAGTCTTGGTAACTCTCCAGTACTTTAGGGTCGCTTATGTCGATTAAATGGGTTTTGAGACTGTCTTGCAAGTGGGGGTTCTTGGCTTGAAACTCGGGGATATAGATTTTTGGGGGTTTGTCTTTGATCTCTTGGTTAAGCTGTGCGCTTAAAAATGCCATGTTGGCGATTGCGTCGGGGTTTTGCTTGGGAGCAGTGTGCCTTAAATGGTTTTTGGGGAAGAAGTGGTGTAAGTTGCGCTTTTTAGTGCGCTCCATGTCCTCGCTTGCAAAAAAATTATCCAACATCACTTTACTATTGTTGTCAAAGTTGCAAGGCTCAAGGCTTGCCAAAACGCATAAAACCGCCTTATGTAAAGTGTTACGGGAGCTAAATTTCTCAACCACTAAGAAATCAGGTGCAAGGCTTAGGGGCAATTCCTTGGCTAAGTTAAGGGGCTTTTGGGCATAAATGTCTGCCACAAAGTCTAATTGTTTCAGCAAGTCGGTGCTTTTGTTGCTGCCAAAAAACATCCCCCTAAATAAGAGCTGCCTTAGATGTTTGAGTTGCGTAGCGTTGGGGCTTTTACTCCCACTCAAGGCATAAAAACAAGCCATGAGCAAAAAAGAATGGATGGAGGGCAAGAAGTCAAAAGAGGGGATTTTAAAATCGTGCTTAAGCAAATGGGCGGCGTGGGCAAAAGCGGAGGCTAAAGACTCCCAATTTTCCCACACCTTTTTAGCATCCAATTTTAAAATTGTGGTTTTTGCAATCCTTTTTTTAGGGGTTGGACTGTTCTGGTGTAAAAAATAGGACATCAATTGCATCACCGCCATGGGTTGATCAAAGTCATAATTTAAACGGCCCAAGTCAGCACGCAAACCCTTCATGGACTCTTGCAAATCAAAGCCGGGATCGGTGATGATGGTTTGGCTTTCATCTGCTGTGGGGGCTATGTAAAATTTGGCGCATATCATGGCAAAAATGGAAAACTTTGTCCCTCCCGTATTGACCCTTGCAAACATTTCAATGGCCGTATCCAGTGGGGCGTTGGTCACTTCAATCACGGGCAAGCGGTATTTAACAATTTTCTTTTTAAATTCCTCAAAGTACTCTGTGGCTTTGGCACTGAGCTTGTATTTTTGTTGCACACCCACAATACTTAAGCTGATCAAATCATACACGCTCACCGCCACTTCGCCAGTTGCAGCTTTTGAATCGCGTACAAAACAAAAGTCTTTATCCTCGTCCGCCTCTAGCCTTATCATGATTTCTTGGTAATCGTCCATCACCCGTGGGTTACGCCGCACTTGCAAGCCCTGATACACTACAAATAAAGCACTCATGCGCTGTTGTCCATCCAGCACATAGCAAATTTCTCCAGACTTGGGTTCCCTTAAAAAAATATTCCCAATCTCCTTACTTGCTTGTAGCCGTTCTTTTGTCTTCCACACCAAGAAACTCCCCGTAGGAAAACCCCGAACAAGACTATCAATAAACTTAGCCACCTGCTCTTTTTTCCACACAAAATCCCTTTGGAAATGGGGGATTTTGTACTCCCCCTCAAGCAAACAATGGATCAATTCGTGGCAATCTTTTTCGCTGTAGTTGCAAAAAAAATCTTCACAATTTAGCATGCCCTACTTCTTTAAATTGATCGCTTCTTTCACCAAGTCATCGCCTGTAGTGAAGGCTTTGGCGTTCATAGAATAACCCCTCTGCATTAAAATTAAATTTGTAAGGGAGCGTCCGGCATTGACATTGCTCGTTTCTAGATATTTGTGCATGACCTTGCCGAATTTCAACTTGCCATCATCGCGGTCCCAGCCTAAAATGGGGTTACCGCTCAAAGGGGAAGCCCGCCCATTCCTTGTAACATTGGTGATGTCAAAAAGATTGCTCCCCACTTTACGCAAGCCCTGATCATTGGTGAACGCCGCGATGCCCACCCTCCCCATGGTTTCAATCGCCCCATTGCTAAAGGCCAAGTGGATCACCCCATTGTCATCGATGCGCATGTTTTGCAACAAGCCTTTAGGTTTGCCATCTTGGGAGATTTGGTAGATTTTAGAGTCTTCATAGGGTACATCGCTGGATTGGTAGTCCTCGCTCTTGGCAAGGTTGTAGGTCAAGGGACTGCCCTTAAAATTTAGGGTAATGGGCTTGGCTTGCATTTTGCCGTCTTTGTCAAAGGTGATCGTTTGGCGCACGCTTTGCGGGGTGATGGGGAGTTTTGAGCGCATTTCTAAAATCGAACTCTCTACATCCCATTTTTCTGTGGTGGGGGGGGTTGCCATCGGGTCTTTGGAATTGGTCATAAAAAAATCGCTTTTAAGCAAATACTTATCCCCACCCTTATCGTAAATCTCGGCGGTGGTGCTGTAAAAGGGGATGCGGATGCCCACAGAATCGCGGGTTTCGCCTTTTTTAAGGATCATCCCGCTGGCTGTCCAGCCCAATTTGTCCGCCATAGGTCCTCCGATAAAAAGCGTGGCTTCGGGGTCTGTGGGGTTTTTAATCTGTAGCATGAGGGGGGATTTGAGCTGATCTGGCTTGCTCTTGGCGATCGTTAAATCTAAGTTGGCTTTGGTTTTTAAGAGATTTTTTAGATCGCCCAAAGTATGAAACTCGTTTTTTTCAGGCCCGCCCGTGCCGTATTTGAAGGTCAGATCCTGCGCCATGTCGCCCTTGACCATCATGATCTCCAAATTGCGGTGCATGGCTAAATCCAGCGGCTCATTGTCGTCATTGGCCAAAGCGTTCGCGTCTTGGTTTAAAAACCGTTCGTTGATGATTTCGCCGTCTTTGTTTAAAAAATACTCTTCAGCGGGGCGGACATGGTTTTTGGCGTTTAAATTGATGCTCATGTCTACCTTCGTGGTCAACACGGGTTGGTATTGCACATCTCTGGGCAGATATAGGGTGCTAAGCTTCCCGCTTTTTAAAATTTTAGCCTCTTCATCGGGGTTGCCCGCCACCAACACCCCATTTTTAATCTTGTGTAAATCCACCCCATAGACATAGTAACCATGCGCATTGACAATGTAGCCATCTGCATCCCTTAAGAAGTTGCCATCCCTTGTAAAAAAGTTCTCTTGCGCTTGTTTATAGCCATCCTTATTGATCTCTAAGCTTCCGTTTTTATTCGGACCCACGATGAACCACCCGCTCCCCTGATAGGCCATGTTAAACTCGCTGTCGCTGGGCATATACTCGCCATCCTTGTCTAAAATGGCGTTGCTCCCCTTAGTCACTCCAAAGTTGCGATCATCGGCGGTTACATTGGTCGAGCCCAAAGTGTCTAAATGGGCAGAAAAAAGAGATTTAAACTCAGGGATGTTCTCTCGATAGCCCACGGTGTTGATGTTGGCGATGTTGTTAGACAGGCTATCTATGCCAAATTGGTGTGTCTTGATGCCGGAATAGGCATTGAGTAAGGTGTCGTTCATGCAAAACTCTTAGAAGTTGGGTTAGTGTGCGTACTGGCTTGCTCTAAAGGATTAGGGCGGTGCGTGTGTGGCGCAATGCTGGCCGCGTTAGTTGTGCTGGCTAGGCTGGGGCGTGGCCCTTGGGTGTGGGTGGCGGGCACATTTAGCGGACTGTTATTGGTGCTGTGGGGCATAGAACTTAGGGGGTGGTTTAGCCCGCTATTTTGCGCTGTGTGTGGGCTATGAAACCCATTTGGCGCGTGGGCGGTGTTTGGGCTGTGGGTTTGGGCGGTGGCTTGTGGCATGGTCGGGTGGCTTTGCGTATTTAGCGGGCTGTGCGCTTGGTTTAGCCCGTGATTTTGTGTTGCGTTTTGTGCTGCGTGGGGGGCGTTTAGTGGGCTGTGCTTTAGGTTCTGGGTGTTTAGCTGTGGGCTGTGTGAACTTTGGGTCTGGCTGGCAGTGGCGGTTTTAGCAAGACCGGGCAGGTTTAAATTTGTGGGTTTGGCCGCTTGTGTGGGGGCGGTGGGCTTGGGGGTGGCTTTTTCGGGCACAAAATGCACGGCGTTTTCTCTTTGTTCTTTCTCCCGTCTGGTGGTGTTCTTGTCGTAAAACTCTAGGGCACTATCCATGGGCAAGACCATTTCGCCCATGCGCAACATCGGTTTGCCCTTTTCAAACACCACGCTTTGCACCTCGCCCCTGCCGATGCGGGTGTGTAGATATTTGTTGCTTGTGGGATCTAAATTGTATTCAGCAAAGACCTCATAAGTACCCGGGGCGACTGGCTTGCCCTGATCGTTTAAGCCGTCCCACTCAAAGCGCACATACCCCCCCTGCCCCTCCTTGCTTTTGAGTGAGAGGGTGCGGACTAATTGCTTGTTCTTGTCAAAGATTTGCACCCCCGTGTTGCCCTCGCTGTTTTTAATGGGTTCATCAAAGTAGAGCGAAAACTCCACCTTGCCCTTAGTAACATTGATGCCCTTGACATCGGTTTCGGCGATCTTGCCAATCATGGACACGCTATTAAACCCACTCGCCTGTGTCATCGCTAGGTTGCTCTTTAGAGTGTTGTCCACGCCCTGATCTAGGTGGTCTAGAGTGTCTTTGAGCTTGCCTTGAAAGTCCTTTAAGGATTTGTTGGTGTCCCTCGTAGATTGCATGGCATCGGCGACTTCTTTCATCGCCTTTTGGTTCTCCTCTTGCATCTCCACTTGCGAGAGTTGGGCGGTTTGGCTGATGATTTTATCCGTTTCCATCGGGGCGGTCGGGTCTTGGTTTTTGAGTTGCTCCAAAAAGAGTTTCATGAAAGCATCTTTGTCTAAGCCATTGGCGATCTTAGACTCGTGCTTTTTTTTCTCCATCGCCGCCTTTTGCCCCGTAACCTCGGCTAAATCAATGGGCATGCCATCCTCCAAAACCTAAGAATTAAGCCCACATTATACACTAAGAAACCCTAAAGCTTGTAGAATATAAAAATAGAAATCAAAGCGCATTTTGCCCCATTTTACTTTACAATACGGCTTAAAGGCAATACAAGGCAGAAAATGTTGATTCTTTACAGCACCGAGCAATACCACCCCTTGCAAACGGGGCTTGCCAGCGCAGATTACGGGCTCACCTACGCCCTAGCCAAGGCGGGGCATAAGGTCTATTGCATCACCAGTAACATTTATAGGGACAAGCCCATCCATAGAAACGGGGCAAAGCACAAGGTTAAAAGCGGGGCATTAGAGCGCATGGCCCTAGAAATCGCTCCAAATCTCTTTGTCCTCGAATTTGCAATTGTCCCGGGCAAATTTTACGGGGCGTGGGAGGGCGAAGTGCAAGACTACCAAGACTTCGTGAAAAATTTTGCGTGTGATCTACTCATCACTTCGGCGATCTTGACTTGGACAAGCGACTGTGTCTTTGACCTGCTCTCCCAATGCCACGCCAAAAAGAAAATTTTAAGATTGCATGGCGAGCGGGACTTGATGCAAGGCTATCCTAAATCGCTCAAATTTGCCCTCAAAGATTGGATCAGGCGTTTATGCTACAGCCCCGAGCATTACAAGATGTATTCCTATATCCCGTGGCTTAGAGCCAAACTCAAGCAACAGATCAAGATCTACGATTGTGTGTTTTTCTTGCATAAGCGTAGCCACGCCCACGACTTTCTACTGCCCTATTGCAAGCGGGTGGAAATGTTGCCCAATGGGGTGTTTGAAAAGGACATTTGCCCGCCAAAAACCCTGGAAAGCGCGCTAAAATCCCACAACCCACAACCCACAACCCACAACCCACAACCCACAACCCACAACCCACAACCCACAACCCACAACCCACAACCCACAACCCACAACCCACCCTTTTGAACTCTCCTTACTTGCTCAATGTTTCCAATTACTACCAAGAAAAGGGGCAGGACTTTGTGCTTCAAGCCTACTACCTTAGCCAAACAACAATCCCCCTTGTCTTTGTCGGCTCTTTAGAGCAGGGGACCACTTTAAGCGATTTAAAGCAACTCAAAGATCAGCTAGATCGCACCTATGGGGCTAAAGAAGTGCATTTTCTCTACCAAGTGGAGCGCGCCCGTGTGTTGGAGCTGTTTAAAAACGCCACGCTGTTTTTGCACGCCAGTCTTGAAGAGTGCTTCCCGATGGTGATTTTAGAGAGCATGCAATATGGTGTGCCCTTCCTGTGCACCGATGTGGGCAATGTGCGGGAGCTATGCGCCCAATTAATCGTGCGCACCCCCCAAGAAATGGCAGAGAAAATCGATGCTCTTCTAAGCGATCCTACCCACTACAATGCCACCGCAAAAGAGCTGCACACAAGAATCCAAGAGTACACCTACGAGCGCATCATCGAGCAGCTCTTGCAGGTGTAGGTCAAGGGGTTTTAAGCTCCACATTCCACACTTAAAGTTCAAATTTTGATGAGTGCTCATGGTGGAGCGATGAAAATGAGGGCAATTTTGGCGGGCACTATACGCCCGCTCCCTATCTTGGCTCAAATCCTTTTAAGCGCTTCTAAGCTAGAACAGGTCTTAGAGCTGGGAACAAAGCATTGCTTTTGATGAAGCCTATCTTAACCACTTGGGTTTTTCTCTCCAAGAGAGCCACAAACTCACCAAAAGCCAAATCATTGATCTTGCGTCCCAAAGTCTAGCCATAGCCTTCAGGTTTAAATCTTCAATGAAAGTAGTGGTGTACTAGCTAAACCATGGGCAAGCTTGTAGAAAAAGTCTGTTCTCAGATTTTTGATTTTTCTATAGCAACCTAGCAAGCCTTCATCTAGCTTTTAGGCGGTTATCAAGCACGCCACTTCANNCTGCTTGTAGGCGATTAACATGAGGATATTATACACAACATCAGTGATATTTGAGAGCATGCGCCTTAATCCGCCTAGCTAAAGCTAGGAGGTTTAGGGCGCGGTTGCTAAAGTTGCATCAAATTGGGCTTGTTGTTTGGCAGATTCTCTAGCCTGTGCCTGCATTTGCTCTCTGAAGTGCTCTTTAGCTAGGGCTTGTTGGGCCTAGGGCACTTATACCGCTAAAAGTACTATTCACGCTGTTTTGTGCACTCAAGAAGGTGTTTTGTAGGGTGTTGTGCGATTTGTATGGGCTTGGCCCGCTTGCATCATCAAAGCTAAAGCCCCCGCCCAGTGCCTATATCTTCTCGCATTGAACTTCTTTAGGCTTTGGGGGGGGAGTGGACCAAGAGATCACACACACGCCCCCAGCCCCTACGGTAACTTGAATGTTATTGGTGCTTCTGATCAAATACCAGCCCGAGTGCGTGAAACCCATACGCCCCGGGCCATCTACACCCCCATCTCCCCCATTCACACTTAAATAACCCCCAAAACTCGTTACACCCCCCCGATTAGGGCCACTATCTTGGCCTACCCAGCCTTGCGCAAACACAAAGTAATACACATCAGCAAAGGGGGGGTAAAGACTCTACTAGTTGTGAAGGTGCGGTTTTGAAAGTCAAATCCGTAATCATTCTGTCGTTTCTCAATGCACGCCATTTGGGTTTTAAGTGCGGCGATCTCTTGCCCAGTTGGGTTAGATTCGCCCACCAGCTCACCAAGCAATGTGACTTTAAATGTCCTAAGGTCTTCTCTAGCGTTTTGTAATTGGGTGGGGATGTCGCCATATCTGCTTCTTACTTCGATTTCCACTTGTTCTAATTTGGCCATGGCTGCTTCATTATAGGCTTGCAGCTTCTCTTGGCGGTTTTGGTTATAGGTGGCAAGTTTAGTGTGTTGTTGGCATTGTAAGCTTCTAGCTTTTCTTAGACATTTTGGTTATAGCTATCTAGCTTAGCCACATCGTTAGCATCGTAGGCTTGTAGTTTTTCTGTGGCGTTGTTGTCGTAAACATCTAGTTTCTCTTCGTAGTTTTGGTTATAGGCTTGTAAATTATGCTCTAAATTGCTCTTAGTGGCTTGTAAAGCTTGCTCAAGTCTAAAAGCTTGGCATCTGTGGTGGCTATGGTGCTTCTAGCTAGAGCCTGCAAGAGATCACGGATTTTCACCATCTCTTTCAACTGGTGCTCCATACTGCTTAGCTTTAAGCCCATGTCGTTGGTGAAGCTGTCGATGTTTTGTTGAGCTTGTAGCAGTTGAGCTGTGGTGGTCTGCTCAATGTGGGTTTGGATCGCTTCAATCTCAACTGTGATCTTCTCTTGCAAATGCGCTAAATCGGTGCTAATATCCCTTTCTCTGGTGTTTAGGCTGTTTAAAGCCGTTTGCAAATTTTCTCTAAGCGTGCCCAAACTATCTGCGGCCAACTCTCTGAGCTCTTGGATTATGGCTTAGGGCTTTGCTCATTGTTTCAAGCAGAGTGGTTTTAAGCGGGTCTAGGCCTTTTAGTTTGTCTAGCAACACTTGCACTTGCCCTTTAAACACCAAGACCCTATCGGCCTCCTGTTTAGCCTTGCTGATGAGCTGTTAGATCAAATCGATTTGTTTTAAAGCCAATTGGAAGCTTTGCCCAATTTGGTTATTGTTGCGGATCACCACGGCATTAAAGTCGTTAAAGTAGTTGTTATAGTCGGCAACTAGGTTTTTAATGGTTGTGATTTGGGCTTTGATATAGGTGGCCTGGGCGCGCACTGAGCTGTCCATGATGCTTAGATTATCATAATAATTCTTCACGGCCTGAAAGCTAGAAAGACCCTAGAAATGCCCTGTAAACTCAAATAGATTTGCTCTTTCCAGTTGTCATCCTTGTTTAACGCTTCTTCTAGTTGCGCTAACAAGCCAGTATCTAAATTCAGCACTGGGCTAGGCCCGACTTTTGGGGCGGCCTCTTCAATCTCTGCTGGCTGTGGGGTTGGGGGCAGCTCTTGTAAGTCCTCTCTAGGTTTAAATCCAGCACCAATTTAGCCCGCAAGGCAACTTCTTTAGCCCGCTTCAACACTTCTTTACTTGTGTGCAGGGCTTCTTTAGCCTTATTGATGTTCTCTTGTTGCTCTGCTGTAAACTCTGCTATTTCTTGTGTATCTTCTGCTTCTGCTACTTCTTCTGTAGACTCTGCTTCTTCTTGTGGGGCTGGGACTTGTTGTTCATCATCATTTAGCATGCAAACTCCTTGCTTAAGATTAAAGACTTTCTCAAGGCTAACCAAGATGTCTAGACTTTGGCTAGCCGATCCATTTTGACCTTGAGAGCGGAAAGTTACGCGGTAAGTACCCGGACTAGACTCTTTAAAGAGCATGCAATTACCGGCATAAACGCGCCCATTGCACTCAAAGCTACTATGCACATTAGCGATTGTGCTTGTAGCCCAAATCCTAATAGGGTGCTCGGGCAAGGTCTCCAAACTTTGCGCATAAATTTGTACTTCTAAAGCCATGCCATTAAAGGGCACTAAATTTTGCAACTCTTGGCCTATTTGGCTAATTCGTTTTCTAAGGGGCTAGTGCCGTGGTTCAAATCAATGCGGTTGATGGTGCTAATGATATTGGCAGAATGTGCAGCAATGGCGGATTCATTGCTTGATTGCCCACCACCTGTAAAAAGCTGACATAGGCATTAGCACGGTTGATAGTGGCATTGTCCTTGAGGCTTTTTAGCATGTGCTCTCACATCGGATTAGGGTGTTTAGCATTTGGGCTTCAGTGGCTTCTAGTTGGTGTTTAGCATTGATCGCATCGATCTCTAGTTTGGCTTTAAGTTGGGCATTTTCAAGGCTTAATTTGGCTTGTTCTAAATTGATTTGCAATTCTTGCAAATATAACTTTTCATACTTAATTGCCCCTTGCATACAAAGGTCATTGAGCTCTTTGCTACTGAAGTTTTGGGTTTGCAAAGCTTCTCTTAGGCCTAAGAAGTTTCGGATAAAGCGGTTGAAATTCATAGACCAACCCCAAGCTTGCTATAAGAGGGGCACTGGACAGTGTCGGAACTCTTTTTTCGCTTTTGGGTATCCAACTCTCTTTAAATCTAAAGTGAAGCTACACACGAACAACTCTGCTTTGGCAATTTTGGACCCGAGAGTAAAGGCCGTTTAATACATGGCTAAAAGATGTTTAGCTTCGTGGTAGAGATTCTTTAAGACCCCGATTTTACTACAATTGCTCTCATCTGTGGAGATTTCTAAGAGCAAAGAGAGAACCCCATAAACCACAGCTTGACTAGCAATGAAGGGCAGGGGCAAAAACTCATCTACAGAGTGCACAGGTTCATAAGCGCAGTAGACCACGCTTAAGACCCCCTGGCTTGCTGGGCTTATGCTGATTAAATTGCCCTGGCACCAACAAGCTAAGCTCTGTCGCATTATCTAGGTCCACGCGGTTAAACAGGATTGTTAAACTTAGTCTCCAGCACAGAGAGCAAATAAGGGCACTTCATGAGAAGCACTTATTAGGGGTGATGTCTCTGGTTGTTGGGCTTTGTTTAGTTTAAACTCTACGATGAGTTGGGCCACTATGGTGTTGATGGTGTCGATGATCTCAGCATCGCTAAAGCGCAAATTCTAGTAATTTTGGTCTTTGAGTCTAGAGCGGATATCCTTTAACACAGAATTGACGCTAAATATTTAAAAACTCCAACCCACCAATTCCCCCTCTACAAATTCGAAATAAGGGGGGCTAGAGTGCACGCTGTGCACGCTGTTGAACTCAGCGATGCACAAGAACTCAAAGATTAATTCTTCTTGCTTTTTAGAAGCTTCTTTAGGCATTTTGAAGGTGGTTAAATACTGATCTAAAAGCCGGATATCTAGATCGTTAAAGTCAACTTGTTTGGGGTAATCCTTGTAGTAAAGCACGCCTTCACCCGGACAAACGCTAAACTTCTCATCTGTGTTGAAGGTGTAGAAATCCCCGGGGCATTAATCTCAAGCTCTAATTGCAAATGAGTGCCATTGTATTCGGGTTAAAGTTCCCAATGCGCTTTGATGGCATCAAATTTATTATGCAGCTCAACAACCATGGGCTTGTCAAAGTGCACCCATCGTTTAGAGCCCATCTTAAGCCCTCTCCATAGGGTTAAGGTTGTAAAGCTGTACACTTTCACCAATAGTCTTATTTGCGCTTAAGCACTCATTCTCGCGAGCATTGTAGTGGCACACTTCTTCAAATTGCCTTTGGGCGAGTTTCATTTGTTTGTCGGCTTGTTGGAGCTGTTTGTCAGTCGCCCAAATGCCCACATCTAAATTAGCTAGCCCCAAACCAATGCTAAGCCCTTGTAAACCCACTCCCCCCCCAAGCCATCGCATTAGAGTCTACTCCCCTAAACTGGAGCCTAAATTACCTGAATTACTAGAGAAGGCCTGCATCCCATTTTCAAGGGTGGGTAGGCAGTTGTGGTGGTGTTTAAGGGTTATAGTGGTATCCCCAGTTTGTGCCTTGTCTCTGCTGCTTTGGAGCCATAGACTCCTAAATTCCTAAAATTTTCAAACACAATTTTGCGTGTGCCTACAATGCCCATACAAACTTCCTAGAGATGCGTTTATCAAGTATAAGAAACAAGACCGCCATAAAGTCAAGCCTCCATACACTCTACTACCGTTAAAGTCGAAGCCAAAAGAAACTTGCAGGTTTTGGTACTTGCCCCCTCCCATTTTCCCCCTTAAGAGCTCTTCATCAAATCCAGCAACGCATCTTTGCTGAAGCTTGGGGTGTTTAAGGTGGGGGGTTTTTTGAAGACTTGTTTTTGGCTCACACTCTCTTGGATTGTGCCTAGGGCTTGCTTGATTTGCTCAGTGCTCTCTTGCAAGGCTGCTTTTAAATCTGCTCCCTCTTCTAGCAAATCTAGGGGGCTTGGGGCACTTAGCTCAAGCACGCTTTCGCCTAGATTGATGCTAAGGATGCTGTTAAAAAGGGCTTTGCCCATGAATTGCGCCTTTTGCACCACTTCTTGCACGCTTTCAACGCTCAATGTCTCTAACTTTAGGATTTTTTGGCAAGCGATTTGCAGGGTTTGCAACGCCCCTATGCCCTCATTGATCCCCTTGATTTCGTGGTTAAACTTCTCAATTTTATACGCCTTGTGCTGGGTGTCTAGCATGTCTAAAGACTGCGTGTCTATCTCCCCTAAGTGTTTTTGCAGAGTCTGTAAAATGTCTTGTTTTAACATGTCCATCCTTTGTAGCAAGATACATCCTACAAGCATTTTTTATTCCTTAACACTTGGGGGGTTTTTAGGTATAATGCGGGTCATTTTAAATAGGATTGTCGATGAGATTGATTTTACTGTTGCTCTTATATGTGTCTTTAAATGCCGCTTCTATCCAAATCGTTAAGAAAGAAAGCTCCAAATCCGCCCCCACCCTGCTTTTAATGGGGGGCATCCAAGGCGATGAGCCGGGGGGGTTTAACGCCACGGACATTTTTTTAATGCACTACAAGATTTTGTCTGGGAATGTGTGGGTGGTGCCCGTGCTTAACCGCTACTCCATGCTGCGCAACCATCGAGGGGTGTATGGGGATTTAAACCGCAAGTTTGCCTACTTGAGCCGCAAAGACCCAGAATACCCCTTAATCCAGTCTATTAAAAAAACCATCACTGCCAAAAAAGTGGATGTGATTTTGCACCTGCACGATGGCAGTGGCTTTTACCGCCCCCGCTACATCAGCCCCCTGCTTAACCCAAGACGTTGGGGCAACTCGTCCATTATCGATCAAGACGAACTGCCCGCCGTGCCATTTGGGCATTTAAAAAAAGTATCGCAAGCCATCATTGCCAATATCAATAAATCCTTGCTAAAACCCATCCACCGCTACTATATCCGCAACACCCACACCGCACAGGGCAATATAGAAATGGAGAAGGCACTGACTTACTTTGCCATCAAGCATAAAAAGCCCGCCTTTGCCAACGAGGCGAGCAAAGAGCTGCCCCTGCCTACACGGGTGTATTACCACTTGCTTGCCATTGAGGGCTTATTAAAAGAGCTGGGCATCAACTACAGCAAGGATTTTGATTTGAGCCCCGAGAGCCTTTATAAACTCATCAATGACCCAAGTCTAAGCGTGGTGCTCAACAACAACACCCTATTGCCACTATATGGCCTAAGAGGGCATTTAAACTTCTTCCCCCTGCCCAAAAACACCCCCTTAGAGCAAATCCCTCTAAGCTCTAAAAGCTATATTTTAGGCTTGCTCCCCCGCCATAAGCAAGTGTGGCTCAAATACGGCAATAAATTGATGACCCGCCTACACCCCCTGTATTTGCCCTTTGATGATAGCTTAAAGAGTGTCAAGCTAGAAATTGATGGCAAGTTACAAGAGAGTGCACCGGCTAAAATGGTAGAGGTGCGTAAATCCTTTAAAATCATGCCACAAGAGGGCTATCGGGTGAATGTGATCGGTTACACACATAGGGGGGCAAAAGATGAAGCCGGCTTTAAAATCACCCATAAAGACCTAGACAAACGCTATTCTATAGACACAGAGGGGCACATTTTCCGCATTGAGTTTTATAAGGGCAATGCCTTCAGCGGCATGATGTTAGCGCGCTTTTTATGACCCTTGCCTTTTGTATCCTTAAAACATTAAAAGCCTTAAAACTCATAGACAACGCCCCGCCTTTATGGTGGCCAAATGCCGGGAGTGTTGAGATTGTGCTAGGCGCAATCCTCACCCAACGCACCAAATTTAGCCATGTCCAAAAGAGTTTAGAACAGCTTAAAAGCGCAGGACTTTTAGAGCAAGACCCCACTAAGAGTCTAGAAAATCTAGCCCACACCCCCCCCACCACGCTTGCTCCACTCATTGCTCCTAGCGGGTTTTACAACCAAAAGGCAGGGTACTTAAACACCCTTAGCCAAAATATCCTAAAGGACTTCAACAGCTTTGAAACCTTTAAAGCCGAGGTGAGCCGGGAGTGGCTGTTAGCCCAAAAGGGCGTGGGTTTTGAGAGTGCTGATAGTATTTTAAATTATGCCTGCTTGCGCCCCGTCTTTGTCGTGGATGCCTACACGCATAAACTCTTAGCCACTCTAGGGCTAGAGATGGAGGACTACCACGCCTTGCAAGAGTTTTTTACAAAAGGGCTAGAGCAGGACCTGCCCCAAGTTTTAGCACTTTATGAGAACAAACTAGAGCTAGCGAGCATTTACGCAAGATTGCATGGCAAGATTGTGGCTTGCATGCAAGCAAAAATTGCGCTTAAACCCTACTTAAAGGATTGCGATGATCTTTATTGATGCATGTTTTAGAAAAGAAACCCCCTACACCCCCATTTGGATGATGCGCCAAGCGGGGCGGTATTTAAGCGAATACCAAGAGGTGCGCAAAAAAGCCAAAAACTTCTTAGATTTATGCGCCGATGTCAAATTAGCCACAGAGGTTACCCTGCAACCCATTGAGATTTTAGATGTGGATGCCGCCATACTCTTTAGCGATATTTTGCTCTTGCCCCATAAAATGGGCTTGCCCCTAGAGTTTATCCCTAGCTTTGGCCCCAAATTCACCCAAACCATCCAAAGCCTAGAGGATGTTAAAGCCCTAAAAGCACAGGCTTATAAGGATTTGGGCTTTGTTTATGAGATTGTCGCTAGTGTGCGCTCACGGCTTGACAAATCTAAAGCACTGATTGGTTTTAGCGGCGCGCCTTGGACTTTAGCGACCTATATGTTAGAGGGGCAGGGGAGCAAGACCTACAGCCTCTCTAAAAAAATCCTTTATAGTCAGTCCGCAGTAGCGCACGCCTTGCTAGAAGCATTGAGTGTTGAAATCATTGCTTATTTGGATATGCAAGCACAAGCGGGGGCTAATGCGCTCATGCTCTTTGACTCGTGGGCGGGGGCGTTGGAGTTGGAGGCGTATTTGGAATTTGGATGGAGCTATATAGAAAAAATCACCAAAGCCCTTAAAGCCAAGCACCCTAAAATCCCCTTGATTGTTTTTCCTAAGGGCGTGGGGGCGTATTTGGGGTATTTAAGGGGAGATTTTGAGGTCTTTGGGTGTGGTTGGGGCGTGCCTTTATCCTTAGCTAAAGAGGTGCTAGGCGATCGCTATGTTCTGCAGGGCAACTTAGAACCCGCAAGGCTCTATAGTCAAGGAGCGATGTGTGAGGGCGTGAAGCGCATTTTCAAGGTGATGGGTAAAAAAGTGGGCTTTATTTTTAATTTGGGGCATGGGATGTTGCCCGACTTGCCCCGCGCTCACGCCACCCAGCTCGTGCGCTTGGTGCGCGAGATGAGCCAACGCTAGAGCGCGCTAGACCCTAGAAAGTAAACACATAGTTAATATACCATGAGTAGTGGCGCATGATGGCGATATGTGGTCCAAGTTTTTGAGGGATCATGGGGAATTTGATGCCCGCTTGGATCGCTGAGTGTGTGCCGATTCTCACGCGTCCGCCCGCATTAAAGAGGAATTGAAAGCCAGTGTGCGAGCCCATGTTGCCAAATTGCCAAGTGTTGCCCGCAAGTTGGATACCGCCCACAAGACCAAAAGAGAAGGGGCTGGTGGCGATCAAGTTCACAATCATATCTGCAGCACCGCCGTAGGTGTAAAGGTTATCTTTATCCCTGTTGCTAGTGCCGTATTGTGCGCTGTTGTTCCAATCAAAAAAACCATAGACCTGACCCCCAAACCATTTATTGGCAAAGCCCACGCCCCCAAGTTGGATACCCAAACCATAAAGAGGTGAACCGGTGGTTAGCCCATCTTTATAAATGTCGTTGCTCACTGTATACTTGCCTTGTTGGTAACCAAGACCCATGAAAAAGCCATTTTTTTCATCTGCTTGGGCGACAGACACCGCACTAGTAGCCATCAAGCTAGAGAGAGCTAATCCCTTCATCGTGCGTTTGAAACCAGAAACCATAAGAACTCCTTATAAAAGTTAATGCGGACACACAAGCTAAGAGTGTTCCACTTTTGCTCCAAAAACAAGCGGGGCTAGAATCGGTAAAAACGGTAAATATTGAGTAAACAAGTTTTTTTTAAATGCTACGGAGGACTTTAGAAAAGCTTGGACGGAAAAGCGGATGGCTCCAGATGTAGGATTCGAACCTACGACCAAGCGGTTAACAGCCGCCTACTCTACCGCTGAGCTAATCTGGAACAATTTAAATAACTTAAATAATAAAAACCTTATTCTAGCATTTTTTTTAGGACTTGTCAATAGGTCAGCCCAAAAATATTTTTAATTTTTTAAAGCCCTTTTATGTCTGCACTCAATGGCACTTTTGAGCCACAATGCCGGCCTGCCCGTGATGCAAAAGCACCCAATCTGTCCGATGGCATAACGAGTGCCCAAAGAGCAAATGGTCCCCTTTGACTTGTAAATAAAGGGAGTTGTGGGGAGTTTATTTGCAACCATGCTCTTAAAATGCCTTCCCAAATATGTCCCCATTTGTGTTGCCAGTTGCGCTGTGGGCGGAGTGGGGCGGTTGTGTGTATCCTTAAAAAGCGCACAATCGCCCAGCACAAACACCCCCCGCTTTTCTAACCCCACAGGCTCTAAAAAGCTATTCACCTCCACACGGCTACGCACACTTTGAAACAAGGGCGAGTTTTCTATCACTGCACTGCCCCTCACCCCACAAGTCCAAAAGATGAAATCCGCCTCTACTTGCTCTTGTTGCCCCCCCGCCTCCACAATGACCCCTTTTTCTAAACACTTTAGGATTTTTGCCCCCACTTTTAGGCGCACCCCCAGCTGTTGCAAATATTCTTGTGCCTTGTTGGCGAGTTTAGGCGAGAACATGGGTAAAATCTTAGGCATCGCCTCTAGGCAGGTGAGATTGACCCTGCCTTTAAAGGCATCCGCCAAGGCCCCAACCAGCTCCACCCCGCTAAAGCCAGCCCCGCACACCACAATCTCCAAGGGCTTCTTGCTTGACAGAGCACTTTGCAGTTGTTGGTGCAGGGCATGGCATTGTTGGTAGTTGTTGAGGCTATGCGTGTGCTCTTTGACTCCCGGCACGCCAAAGCTCTCAGGCGCAAAGCCCAGCCCTATCACCAATTTGGTGTAGGCGTATTCTTGTTTGCGCCCCACCACCACCCCCTCTTTGATCTCTAGCACCTCATCTTGCACAAGGCGCACCTCTTTTGGCAAGATCTCCGTGAGGTTCAGGACATGGCAACCGGGCATGCCCGCCACAACATCGTGCAACAAGACCTGCACGCTGTGCTGGTAGGTCTTAGACACGAGCGTGAAAGAGTGGGCTTGCAAAACCTCCTTAGGCAAGGCCTTGATAAACGCTAAACTCGCATACCCAGCCCCCAAAATTAAAATCTCTTGCACCCGACACCCCTACCATTTGATCTTGACAACGGGTTTAATGAAGTTGGCGGGCTTGTCTTTCATCCACGCGAGAGCTTGGGCGATCTCCTCAAACTTGCCCTCTAAATGGTGTGTGATGATGGGTTTGACGCTCAGTTTTTGGGTTTGGAGCAATCTGGCAAGCTTTTCCATGCGATAACGCCCCCCGGGGGTTAAGCCGCCTTTAATCGTCTTATGCCCCATGCCCACATTCCACGCCACGCGTGCGATAGGCAAGACCTCCCCACTGCCAAAATAATTAACATTAGACACCACCCCGCCATTAATCAAACAAGCGCACGCCTCGCTTAAAATGCCCGTGCCCCCCCCAGCGATCAAAATTTTATCCGCCCCCACACCCTTAGTGAGCTCTAAGATTTGCTCTGCCATCGGGGCTTTGCTAAAGTCCACAAAATGAGTCGCCCCATAGTGCTTGTGCGCCACTTCGTATCTAAAAGGCACGCAATCCACGGCGTAAATCTCGCTCGCCCCCATGAGATTTGCCCCCGCTAGTGCCATCAATCCCACAGGACCTAGTCCCACCACCGCCACCCGATCGCCCGGTTTAATCTCAGCTTGCTCGGCGCAATGAAAGCCCGTGGTGATCATGTCACTAAGCATCACTGCATCGGTGATCTCCACCCCCTCTGGCAAATGCCCCAAATTGCCGTCCGCGTCATTGATGTGGATTTTCTCGGCAAACACCCCGTCTTTAAAGTTAGAAAACTTCCAGCCAGAAAGCGCGCCGTGGTCGTGTTGGGCGTAACCCCTTTGTGCCCCTAAAGAGCTCCAATCGGGCGTGATTGCCGGGATAATGACTAAGTCTCCTTCTTTAAAATCCTGCACCAAATGCCCCACCTGCAAGACCTCCCCCACACCCTCATGCCCTAAGAACATGTCAACACGCTCGCCAATGCCCCCCTCATAGCAGGTATGTAAATCCGAAGTGCAGGGCGCAACCGCCAGCGGGCGCACAAAGGCATCGTGTGGCCCCAACTCCAGCTTTTGACGCACGGGCACCACACACTCCAAAGATTCTTTCTCAATGATCCCCACCTTACCAATGCCTAACATCGCAAAACCCTTCACCATAAAGACCTCCATTATTGGTTTCAAACAAGAGATTATAGCAGTTTAAGGTAAAGGGCTGTGGACACACTGCCTTTTAAAGCATAAAAATCTAAGTACTAGCCTTTGATCGTCTTTTTGATTCTTGTTACTGCCTTTTGCAATTCTTTAAAAACATCTGTGCCATGTTTGAGGTTGATGGGGAATTTTTCGGGTGCTTGTTCGTTTTCAGCGTGTTCTAAGGTGATTGTCGCCGTTTGGCTGTCTGCAAAAATTGCAAAACCATTGATCGAAAATTGGCGTACTTGTTTGCCATTTTCGTATTCCTCGCTGATTTGATACAAGGACATATCCATGTTTTGCTTGCAACAACAATACAAGGCATAGCCCAAAAGATCAAAGGCTTTTTCTGAATATTTTTTCGTGGGCAAGAGGTGGGCTTGCAACACTTGTTGTGTATCCTTATCTTTTAAAAAATAAATCCGCCCACACTCTTTACCCTCTTCTTTGTTGATCCAATCAAATAAATCTTTTTGTTGGAGCAAGAGTTGCTCCCACCACGCCCTCTCTGTCAGCGTCCAAGAAATCTCCACCAGTTGTTGTTCCCGATTTGATGTGTAATTCTTAATGATGCCCTGCATTTTATGGGCTAAATCACCTTTTGGCACACTCAAGAGATTGTCTAAGAGTTTATGGAGGGCATTTTTAGGGTATTTTTGGGGCTCAAAGGGTTCTTTTTCAAATAATCTAAAGACAATTTGGCGGTGGCGGAACATCCCCATTCTATGGCGGTTGCCAAAAAACTGATTGGTGGCATCGATGCTGTAATCCCCAAAACACAACAACGCCCTTTGCAATAAGCTCAACGGGCATGCCTTCTTAGTAAAAAACTCGTTAAAAATTTCCATTGTCAGCGTGGCGTAATCTGTAAATTTTTGTAGGTTGTCTTTGCCATCCACCCGGCTAAAGTCTAGCAAAAAGCCCACATAGCCCACCAAATACGCATGTTTGCTTGTTTTATTTAAAATCCCCTCCCACGCCCTATCTGTACAAATCAGACGAGCTTTCCTTTGCTCGAGTGTAAAGACTTTTTGGTGAAAGAAGGTGTCTAAAGGTTTAGTTTGAGACAAGAAGGCATAGAAACCCTCCTTGCAAGAAACCCCTACAGCGATGGCTTTAAACAAGTCGAAGAATCCGTGCAGATCGTCATTGCTGTCTAAAAGATGGTTTTCGACAAAATGCTTACACACACGGGCATATTCTTGCAAGTTTGCCTCCAAGCACGCCTGCTTGTCGATTTGAGCCAAGGCTAAGAGGGCAAAGAAATAGGCAACCTTTTTATGTTCTAATTTGGTTTCTTGGGCACATCGATCTTTGCTATCCTTTCTTTGTACTTCAAAAAAACTAGGACCATTGATGGACAAGAAACCCAATTCTTGGCATTGTGGCAACAGCTCTTGAATCGTGCAATCCAACACCTTTAAATTTTCCTCATTTTGTAAAAACCGATATGTGTGGTCAATGGTGCGCTCTGTATCCAAAAATTGTTCTATGGTTCCCTCTTCTTTTTCTAGCTTCTCTAGAGCAAAAAAGGCATTTGCGTAATGCAAAAAATGAAAAAAACGCTGGTCAAATCGATCGGGTTTTTTGGAATCAAAAAAATAATCGCTCCAATCGTTGTCAAGCACATTGAGCCATTGTTGATCGATAGGGGCTTGCTCTATAAAAGCTTTGAGTTGTTCAAACTTGCTGAGTAATTTTCCCCTCGCATTGAGCTTGATGTACAGATCATCGCCCAAACCAAATTTCTTCATGTTGATCACACTAAAAGAAATGCCCCTCAGTTTCTCAATATAATTTTCTAGGACTTGTGGGCTTTTTTGATCCAAAGCATCGTAGAGCAGATCGAGCATGTGGACAATGGCTTTGATGGTGGGGTCGTTTTCGCGATCTTTGGCATCCCCAAAAGTGCCTTCCTTGTCCTCAATCATTTCGCTAGGCTTGATCTCTAGACTAAATTCCTCCTCTTCTGCCAAAAGTTTTTCACAAAATTCTTTAGAGCTTTCCCTGGTGTGGTAGGTGAAATGGCTTAGCACTTCTTTAATGTCTTCTAACCGTCCCGCTTTCTTAAACAAGAGAAAATGTAAAAGCCATAGCGTGGTGATGCGCTGTTGCCCATCGATGAGCTTAAACACCTCTGCATCTTGATACCCATAGACCAAATCAAGATGCAGGGTCTGCTTTTTGTCTTCTAAAACTTGAAACAGCGCATTTAAAAACTTTGTGGCAATGTCTTTTTGCGATTTTCTCCCTTGTGCATAATCTCGCTGGAGCATGGGTACTTCTATGCATTTGATCTTTTGCAAGTCTTCAGACTCCAAAAATTTGAAATCCAAAAATTCTAAGAAGGTGATCGGTGCTTTCATTGTTCCTCCTCGCTATGCCCATCAGGGGCAACCTTATGCAAATATTTTTTCATCTCCTCTAGGTAGTCCTCTTGATCTTTTTTTGTAAAAATAGAAGTCTCGCGCTTTTCCTTGGAAAATTCCTTTCTAAACACCTCTCTTGTACCAATGGGGATGAGTTTTTGTTCATCATCGAGTTTGGCAATCGCGGCTTGTTTGTTTTTAAAAATGAGGTTGCCTAGAGCACTGTTTGAATTTTTATCCAACAAAGTGAGGTTTTGCAAACCATGTAAATCCTCATCTGCAAGAAATGCATCGTCTATGTCGTCTAACAACCGCCTTTTTTCTAATGTTCTTGCAAATTTCTCCAAAGAGGGCGGTTTTTTAAAAAAATTGTCAATGTTTGTCTTGAGTTTGCCCTCATCAAGGTGTTTTCTTATCTCTTTGAGCCAATCGATGATCTCTTGCTGCTTAGCCTCATCTAAATGCTCTAATTCCTTTTTAGACACAACACTTTCTGAGTTTTGGGCATAAATGTGCTCTAAACTCCATTGCTCCAAAACAAAGCGGTTAAACTGGAAATAACCAAAATTCTTTTCAATGGAATACTCTATATTAAAGAGCAAGAGGAGGGCAAATAAATTTAATCTATCGCCCGTATTGCTATAGCTCAATTCATCCATCTTGTCGATCGCAGAACGCATGTTTGTCTTGATGGTGTTCAAAAGTTCTGCAGCAAACTCATTTTTCTTTTTATGCAGATTCCACACAGCGTATAGCTCAGAGATAGGAAACCCTCTTTGGACCAAAAACCCTAGGTAGTGAAAAATTTGTTTATCCTCCTTCTTACCATTCTTTTCTTTCCTTGACGCAAAACCTTTCAAATTATCGATCGCTTTCTCAAGCTTAGACCACTCCTCTGCCATCTCTTTATTTTTGTATTTGGTGTAGAAATAATCAAAGAGTGTGCATTTTTCTGTGCTAGGCACAATGGCTTTAAGATAAACCCTAATTCTTTGCAAGTCATCAGAGAGAGAATATTTTTTAATTTTTTTGACTTTAGCCCCCTCTTTGTTTGGCTCCACCTCCTCCACTTCCTCCATGATGTCCTTAGCCTCGATGCGCTCTAGCACACAATAAATAAAATCTCCCTCATTCCTAGCCTCCTTCTCAGCCTCATACCACTTCTTAGCCCGCTTCTCTACCTCTCTTTCTGTCTGTGCCCCTTTGGGTTGTGCTAAAAACAAGGCTTTGATGTTCTCGGCTTCTGCTAGGGGGATTTTCCCGCTATTTAAGCGCACGAAGACTTCCTTTTCCTCATCGATGCTTTCATGCCAAAGCACCTGACAGCACCCAAGCAAGGTGTTTAAAAAATTTTGTTTCTCATCTTCGCTCTTGTTTTCAAAAAACTTTTCAATGCTACAATAAGCTTTCTTGAAATGGTGAAAATCAATGTTAAGACTTTCATTTTGTAGAGACGGCTTGTGGATATTTTGTAAAAACTCGGAGCTCTTTGCCCTTGTTGCATAATCAAGGCTAAACAAATTGGTATTACTGAGGTATTTTACGATTAAGAAAATCGTGGTGAGCCGTTGTTGTCCATCGATGACATTATATAACTCTTTGGACTCTTTAGACTTTTTAACCACAATGGGTTGCAGGCTATAAAATTCCTCTTGGTCCTTGTTTTCCTCCATGAAATCTACAATGTCGCTAAGTAGAGTTGTCACCTCTTTATCCCCCCAGCGATACCCCTTCTGATAAGCCGGGATTTTAAAAGAACGCCCTTTTAAACCACCGATAAAAAGCAAATGATCCATACCAACTCCACATACAAAGAATGGCGTATTCTAGCACATGTTTCTATGGGTGTGGGGGCATTTTCTCTGCCTAAACCCGGCTGCTGTGTTGCAGAGAGATTTAACCGTTCTTACAAACCTATAAAACCGCATAAAATCCTATAAAATCCTATCAATAGAAAAAAATTTTAGCGGTTTTTGTTGTATTCCTGTTTCCACCATGCTGGTTACTAAGCCATTCTTTGCAAAACAACCTAATAGAGCTGTCATGTCCGCAGGCGTAAATTCAGTGGGAACTCCACTTACTAAATGCTTCACTAGATTGACACTAGCGTTAAAATCTCTATCCACCACAACACCGCAAACACCGCACTTATAAACTCTATCATTTAGGCTTAAGTCTTTTTTGACACTGCCACAGCTGGAACAAGTCTTAGAGCTCGGGTAAAAAGTGTCCGCCCGTAAAATTTCCCGCCCATAATACTTTGCCTTGTAGTCTAAAAGCGTGTTAAAGGCAGATATGCTGACATCACTTAGGGCTTTAGCTAGTTTAGAGTTTTTAAGCATATTTTTGACTTTTAAACTCTCTAAACAAAGGGTTTTAGCGTGCCGCACTAGGGCGGTGCTTAAGTTTGTGTAAAAAGTTATTACGGGTGTTGGCTATACGGGTATGCAATCGATTCAGCCGCAAGCTGGCTTTAAGAAAATTAGCGGACTTCTTAATCCCGTCATTCTTGGTTTTCGAATGCCGTTTTTTGCTAAGTTGTCTGCTAAGTCTTTTAAGCCGTCTTGCGAGCCTATTTAAGGGCTTGGGGGCGAAAATCTGTAAGCCATTAGATAGACTAGCAAAAGCCTTTATTCCTGTGTCAATACCTAGAGTGTGGTTGTTTGCTATGGGCTTATGGGTGCGGTGAAACTCCTCTTGTGTGGTGTCTGTTTGGATTGAAACATAGAATTTATTGCCTCTTTGCGTGATGGTCGCCCCATTGATTTTGCCTTGCAATCTTAGCCTTTCAGTCATTTTGATTTTGGGCAGGTTGGGGATTTTAAGATAGTCTTTTGTGCTGCCTTGAATGATTTTTATTTGGTTGCCCCCAATGTAAAAGCTCCCCTGATATTCTCTTTTGCGTTTAAAACGGGGGTAACTGACTTTACCCAATTTTAAATCTTTAAAGAACTTTTGAAACGCTAGGTTTAAGTGGTTAAATGGCTGTGCTGTAGCGTATTTGGACACTTCATAGACAAAGGGAAACTTCTCTTTTTTGCAAGCGTTAAATTCTTTCTTTAGGGCAAAGTGGTTAGATTTTATGCCCTTTTCGTAGTTTCCTTCCACTTGGCTAGTCCCCAATTATAGGCAAGTCTAGCACACCCAAACGCCTTTTTAAAGTGGGTCTTTGCTTTGTTGTTGGGTTGTAATTCAATCTTGTGGCTTAGGGCAAACATTGCGGTTATTTTAGCAAATTTTGGGGTGTTTTTGGCGGTGATAATTATATAAAAAATTTGCATAGTTTTATAGAATTTTATAGATTTCATCTTGCTGTTTCTAGCCCCACTGACAACAGAACTTACCGCTGATTTAATCGCACTGCCCATGGCTTGACAAGTCGACTTTAAGCCACTTACCACGCTCAAAAAACTTAAGATGTTTGGGCAAGTTTTTGCCCCACAGCTTTAGCCTCCCATGTAGCCTAGCCACCCACAGCCATGCCCACTGGTCCAAAGATTGAGCCGATAACCATAAGCACACTCTTGCCCGCAGCCACGCCCACAATGCCCGCAAGGGTGGATAAAGAGTTTCTATGGAGCAGCGATCGCCTGCTGTCTATAACATTCCTTTTAACCGCTTTGTGATAGTATCACCCCTTAATCTTGACAATAATGGGGTTTTTAATATCCATGTTTAAACAGCTTTTTTGCGCTCCAAAAGAACTTCTCAACACCAAAGAAGCCAGCGTGTGGGCGAGTCACTATTTGGGCAAACATGTGAGTGCTAGCAATATTGCTTATCTCATCAACTATGGCAGGATTGCCAACCACGCCAAAGATTCTAAGCAAAATCTCATTGACATAGAAGAGTTGAAACTCTATTACGATCGCCTGCAACAACAAGACACACAAGAACCCCTTTCTTTTGCGCATTTTAAAGAGGCTGAAACCACAAAACATGTCCACCGCCTGCATCCCTATAAGGGAAAGTTTATCCCCCAGCTCGTGGAGTTCTTTCTAGATTCACACATAGATAGCTTGAAGAGCAAACAATGGTTTAGTGATGGGGATATTGTCCTTGATCCATTTTGTGGGAGTGGGACCACTTTAGCGGTGGCTAACACCCTTAATATACACGCTTTAGGTGTGGATATTTCTTGCTTTAATGCCATGTTGAGTAATGCCAAAGTGGGACAATACAATTTGGAGGCTTTAACCCGTGTGTTTGAAGGCTTAATCGATAAAGTAGAGTCTTTGCATGAAAAGAGCCCCATTAAAGAGTTTGAAAACGCCCTAGACACACACTTACAAAACTTTAACAACAGGCATTTTCCTAAAGACTTTAAACGCAAGGTTGTTTTAGGGCAGGTAGATGATCGCACCTATGGCGCGGAAAAGGCCAAAGAGTTTTTAGGGATTTATGAAGAATTGCTGCAACGCTTTGCAATCCACCTTTTAGATGGCACGCCAACGGGTTTTATCCAAAAATGGTATATCAGCCCCATTAAACAAGAATTGTTGTTTCTAAAAGAGGAAATAGACAAGAGGCACGAGGGCATGCGTGATATTTTATACATTGTCTTAAGCCGCACAGCAAGAAGTTGCAGAGCCACCACGCATGCAGACTTAGCCACCTTGAAAGATCCCGTAACGACAACTTATTATTGCAAAAAGCACGGCAAGATTTGCAGGCCCCTGTTTAGCTTGAGAAAATGGTTTTCCCATTACGCTAAAGACACTTTGAAGCGTTTAAGGGAATTTCAAACATTGCGGAGTGGTTGCTTTTCTTTATGTCTGCAGGCCGATGCTTGCAGTGTGGATTTAAGTGCGGAAGTTTCTAAGCACAATGAGAGCTTCGCCCGCTTGATCGATACGCAAAGAATCGCCGGTATTTTCAGCTCACCCCCCTATGTGGGGCTCATCGATTATCACGAACAGCATGCCTATGCCTATGAACTTTTTTCCCTAGAACGCCAAGATCACCTAGAAATCGGGGCGATGCAAGCCGGGCAGGGCAAGAGTGCTAGGGAGCAATATATACAGGGCATCGCCAATGTACTTAAAAACACCAAAAGATTTTTAAAGCCAAATTACAATGTTTTCTTGGTCGCCAATGATAAATTCAATCTCTACCCACGCATTGCTGAACTTGCGGGCATGCGTATTGTCAAATGCTACCACAGACCTGTGATTAACCGCAGCGAAAAGGACACAAGGGGTTATCAAGAAAGTATATTTCATTTGAAAGACAGTCAAAAATGTTAGCGCAACAAGAAGTCAAACAGCGCATCAAAAAACCTTTTAACCGCTGTCTTATATAAAAAGTTTCAAAGCTACCAGCCAGAAACAAGTGACATGCCCTTCCACACAAGACTTTTAGGCAAGGACAAAATGGCGTTGTATAGCTTTATCCATAGCTTAAGTACAAACTTTGGCTCAAGCATATTTGAACCCGTAGCAAAGGAGTTGGGGCGTGCAAATTTTGATCGTGCAGAGCTGCAAACCAAATCAGGGGATAAAATCACCCTAGAGGCTCAAGAGGTGATTCAAGATATCATGAATTGCCTAGAAACCACAGCCAACAAACCGGATAAAATGCATGAAATGACTAGAATCCTTGAGGCGGTGCGCGGGGAGAGCCGTGCAAACCCAATCACCATTAAGCCTACAAGGGTGGATTTGCGTCTAGAAAAAAATCAAAGTGTTTATTTGATCGACCTTAAAACAGCCAAGCCCAATGTAGGGGAGTTTAAGGGGTTTAAGCGCACGCTTTTAACTTGGATGGCTGCTTTTGCTTACGATCATCCACACATCACAGACATACACACGCTCATTGCCATCCCCTACAACCCTTATGCACCAAAACCCTATGAGCGTTGGACTCTCACGGGAATGCTGGACTTAAAATGTGAACTCATGGTGGGGGAGGATTTTTGGAATTTTGTGGGAGGGGAGGGAAGCTATGCCATGCTCTTAGAGTGTTTTGAGGAAGTTGGCGTGCAAATGCGCGGTGAAATTGACGCATACTTTAAGAAGTTTATAAACTAAAGGGTATTTTAAAAGCATTGCCTCTAACTCGATTTAGTTCGCCTTAGCAAATTTCTTTAAGGTTTCTAGGATTTGGGTTTTGTCCGGCGGGGGCACATCAAAAATGCGCGTGTAAATCTCTAGCTCTTTAGGGATAGCAGGCGTGTCTAAATGGTTAGAGAAAATAAAAATCATGGCGTTGTACATTGCATTGTTTAAGATAAAGCGCGCCATGCGCTTACAAGTGCCACAGCTTTAGGGCTTTGCTCTAGCTACTCCTCAATGTCTTTAAGCACCAAAAAGAGCTCCTCTCCACAAGGGCGGTCGTAATTAGCTTTTAAAAACCCTGCTAAATCTTGGAGGTTTTAAATCTAGGGGTCTCTTGCTTTGAAAATCAAGCGCGCCTAAAGCGTTGTCAAATTCTAAACAAGCTCCTTGCTCCCTCACCTGCGCTATGAGAAAATCTGAAGTGCCTTATCTTGGCAGGGCAGGTATAAAATGGGGGGTCATGCGTGCCTATGAGTTATTGGAGTTGTTGGGCTAAATTGGTGGAGGTCTGGGGGTCTTCCTTAAAGGTCTATGTCTAGGTAGGATAGGCTTTGTGTGCCACTAATGTCTTTATTAACTTTTAAAGTGCGGGTGATATACAGCCCATCGCCTATTTGCTTCAGCAGTTTGTCGTTTTCATCGAGCAAGGCTCTAGCCTCTCTCACTAAGTAGCTTTCATGGAAGCGAAAACAAACCAACTTGCCGAAGTCATGGACTTGTGTTTATGGGGTGTTAAAATTCAAGTTAAGGTGGTGGGTGTTTTTGCCTAGCAGGTGTGCTAAATCGTTTAGGTCGTGGGGGCAAAAGTTGCTATGTTGTTTGACCTCATAGGTTTTAAAAATGGGGCCAGTCAAGAGATAAAACAGCAGAGCCGTAAAAACTTTTGGGTTGCCACACTTGCCTGTAGCCATACGCAATAACCTTTCTGTGGGAAAGAAGGAATTGTCATCTACGCTATACAATATTTCGTTTTCGAGCCCTGTAGGATAGCCAAATGTATTTAAATTGTCTGCGATTTCATTTTTATCTTTTTCCAAGAAGTCGCCGTAATCTTTAAGCAACTCTTTTAAAGCCCACTTGCCCGTGGCTAAATTTTTGGGTCTAAGAAGTTTTTCTTTAAGGATTGTGTAATCTCTTTCCTCAAGTGTTTTATAGTGGCTGGCTAATGTTTTGCTAGGCTGCGTGGGGCTTGTGGGGGAGTAACTTGCAACTCTTGCAACTGCGCCTTAAGTTTTGCAATCTCTGCCTTTAGTGCCTCTTTCTCTGCCTCTAAGGCTTGTTTATCCTCTGCCTTTTTTGCGCCTCGAGCACTTCTTGAATGCTCTCTTTACTCTGCTCAATCCCAAACACCCCACACAGCGCGCTTAAAATCTCTGCGTCTGTGGTCGCCTTAACCCCCTCTATGCCTTGTAACAGGTCTGCACACGCCCTCCCCTCTTTGCTTGTTTGGCTCACTCTTGAGCTTAGCCAGCGGTGTAAAGTCTTGCTTCTATGATGCCCAAACACATCTAAGAGATTAAAATGCTCTTTAAGCTGTTCTAAACTTGTTATTTTTCCCCATCGCAATGTAGGGCAAACTTAGCTCATTTCATAGGTTTACCCTCAACAAAAGATAAAAGCTGTTATGAGATTTTTAGTAAGGGTATCAGAGTTTATGGGGGTGGTTTTAAGCAGGCTTTAGGTGGGTGTTAAAAAATTTCGCACAATTTTAAGCCCGCAAGCCCCCTTTTTAACAGGGTTAAAAGGTTTTTTGCAACATAATAACCCTTCTATTTGACATAAGGACAGCGATGATCACCCCCAAGACCTTGAGTGGCTTTAAGGACAGACTCCCCAAAGAGGCGATGGCAAAGCAAGCTGTGCTTGAAAAGCTCGCCCGCGTGTTTAAAAGCTTTGGATTTGTACCCATCGAAACCCCGCATTTAGAATACGCCTACATCTTGACCCAAGAGGAGAGCGACATCCAAAAAGAAATCTATCTGTTTAAAGACCATGGTAAAAGAGAAGTGGGGCTAAGGTTCGATCAAACCATCCCCCTAGCCCGCTTCATCGCCCAGCACCACAACGCCCTAGGCTTGCCCTTCAAACGCTATGCGATTGGCAATGTCTTTAGGGGAGAGCGGGCACAAAGGGGGCGTTATCGCGAATTTACCCAATGCGATTTTGACTTCATCGGTAGCCATAGTTTGTTGTGCGATAGCGAGGTGATCCAAGTCATCATCTCCAGCTTAAAAGCCCTAGACTTAGAAGAGTTTTGCGTGTGGATCAACCACCGCAAAATCCTAAACGGGCTGTGCGCCCACTTTGGCTTAGGTTCTAATGAAGAGGTGGTAACCTTCTTAAGGATTGTGGATAAACTTAGCAAAATCGGCGAGCAGGGCGTGCTCTTAGAGCTTAGCGAGCACTTTAGCCAAGACTTCAAGCCCCTTTTGCAGATTTTAAACACCAAGCAAGAGGAGGAGAGCGCGGAGTTCTTTAAAAGTGTGGCGCATTTAAAAGAGTTGCACCCCTTAGTGAGAGAGGGGCTAGAGGAGCTGGAGACATTGTTTGATTTGCTCTTAAGCCTAGAGATCGACCCCGAGCATTTTAGGGTGGATTTTTCCATTGCTAGGGGACTTGGCTATTACACGGGCATCATCTACGAAACCACGCTAAACCAGCTCACCAGCCTAGGCAGTGTGTGCTCAGGCGGGCGTTACGACAATTTGGCAAGGAGCTTTAGTGATCAAAACCTGCCCGGCGTGGGGGCTTCTATTGGGCTTGATCGCTTGTTAGTCGCGCTGGAGGAGTTGGAATTGGTGGAGAATAAATCCACGAGCGCAAGGGTTTTAGTGGTGTGCATGCAAGCCAAGCACTTTGCCTACGCGAGCCAAATCGCGCAAAAGTTTCGCCAAAGCGAGATCAACACCGAGTTATACCCTGAGATCGAAAAACTGAAAAAACCCTTCAGCTACGCCAACCACAAGGGGCATGAGTTCGTGGTGGTGCTGGGCGAAGAGGAAGTAAAAAGGGAGAGTTTGACCCTGAAAAACATGACAACGGGCATGCAATTTAACCATTTGAGCTTTTTAAGGGCTTTGGCGATGGTGAGCGAATGAAAGCCTATAACATTGCCCTAGTGGGCGCGAGCGGAGCGGTGGGCGCGGAGCTCATCAGCATTTTAGAAGAGATCGATTTCCCCCTAGCGCACTTTTTGCCCCTAGTGAGCGCACGCAGTGCCGGGCAAAAAATCCACGCTTTCAACAAGGAATACACCCTAGAGCAAGCCACACCTAAGAGCTTTCAAGGCATCGACATCGCCTTTTTTAGCGCAGGTTCTAAGGTGAGCCAAGAGCTAGCCCCTATGGCGGCACAGGCGGGGGCAGTGGTGATCGACAACACGAGCTTTTTTCGCCTTGAAGAGGGCGTGCCCTTGGTGGTGCCCGAGGTCAATCCTAATGATTTAGAGCACTGCCCGAAAAATATCATCGCTAACCCCAATTGCTCCACGATCCAAATGGTGCAGGTGTTAAACCCCCTGCATAGAGCCTTTGGGATTGCCAGAGTGGAGGTGAGCACCTATCAAGCTGCCAGCGGGGCGGGCAAAAGGGGTTTAGAGGAGCTTAAGGCACAAATGGCGGGCAGCACCCACGCCCAGGTTTTCCCCCACCCGCTCGCGCTCAATGTGATCCCCCAAATCGATATTTTCATGCCAAGCGGCTACACCAAAGAAGAGCTTAAAATGGTGTATGAAACCCATAAAATCATGCATACCGACTTTGCCATCAGTGCCACTTGCGTGCGCGTGCCCGTGCTAAGAAGCCATAGCGAGAGCATCAGCATCCGCTTTAAAACCCCGGTGGGCGCGAAGCAAGTCCAAGAAGTGTTAAAAGACGCGCCCAATATTGTCTTGGTGGATAACCCCGAGCAGAAACTCTACCCCATGCCCATCACCGCCACCAGCACGGATCAAACCTTCGTAGGCAGGGTGAGGGGCGATCTTTTCGATCCGCACACTTTGCATTTATGGTGTGTCGCCGATCAGCTGAGGGTGGGTGCGGCGACAAACGCCGTAAGGATCGCCCTGGAGTGGATCAAGAGCCACTAGGCAGTTGTTTAAGGGTCTGCAAGACTCCCGAGAAGTCGGGCTTTTTAATGCCTTTTTCTTTTAGGTAGTCTTCGCTCACTTTTTTCCAAATAAAAGTCTTGCCAAAGAAACCCCGCCGATCGAGGCTGGGTAAAAAGCGCAAATCCCCGTTTTTATCTTGGTGGATCTGCACATAATAGGTGCGCCCATCGTAGAAGTTGTACGCCTTGCCGTTTTTATAGGTGTCGTCACACACCCGGGTGAGGCCATATAAGAACACCACGCCCTTATCGCTGCGTTCTCTTAAAGCCGGATCTTTATTGTAAATGTCCTTTCCAGCGGGCGAGCCATCCACATTGGCGATCCCATAGGCGTAGTAATGATCCCCGTATTTGAAAAACTCCACATAGGAGCTCTTCATGTATAAAAAGGCTTGGGTTTTATAAATACCGTCCAAGGCTTGGGCCAACAAAGGCAGGCCGACACTTACCATACAAAACAAATACTTCATAAAAACTCTACAGCTTGAATTTAACGAGACTAGAGGGGACTTTCACCACGACCTTATAAACAAGACCGGGTTTTTTGGCTTCGGTGGTGTGGGCATCGTTTTCAAACAAAATCGCAAGCATGCCCGCATGCAAGGGCACAGAATAGCATAGGCTGTTGTGCTGGTAGGTTTCTTGGTCTTTCTCGGGGTTGTAGGGGGCAAGCACGCTTAAATCGGTCTTGTCGCCTAGGTGCAAAATCTCGCCCCCCATCACCACCAACAAGAAATCCACACATTCCTTATGTGTTTCAAGCGTGCCTAACTCAGGGCTATAGACGATCTCAATCGCGCACATCCCGCTCCCAAGCTCTTTAAACATGGAGCTAACCTGCCTTTGCAATAGAGCTTGACAAGAGGGGTGCTTGGGGTCGCAAATTTGTTTTAAATAGGTGTAAAGGTTTTCCAACTCTTGGGTTTTAGAAAACAAACCCGACAACGAGTCCAATTTACCAACTACAGCCATTGTCTCTCCAAAATCTCAATTAACGCATAATTCTAGCAAAAAAGCTTAAACAAAGGACAAACTCTAAACCGCTAGGGCTTCTTTTAGGGTGGCGGTGTCGGTGATGCTGTAGGTGGGTTTAGAGCTTAGGCGTTTATTCAAGTTTTTCAACACGCTTGTGCCAAACTCCACATAAATAGAATCTTCGTTTTCACACACGCCCACGCAATCGCTGTAGCGCACGGGCTCTATGAGTTGCACGCCCAGGCACTCTAAAGCTCCCGCCTTGTCCTTATAGACTTGGGTCGTGGCGTTAGACACCACACCAAAGTGGTAAGAATCTTTTAAATGTTGCTCTAAGAGGGCTTTAAAGGGGGCAACCATTGGCTCTAAAATGGGGCAATGGCTCACGACATTCATGGACAACAAGACTAATTTTTTTGCCCCAAAACTCTTAGGCTCTAGGCTTTGTAAATACGCCTTCGCCCCGGCTAGCACGACCTGCGAGCCATTGAAATTTGCCACATAAAGTGTGTGCCCCGCCTCTCTAGCCTGCAAGCAAAAGGATTCTAAAAGGGCAATGTCCGCGCCAAGCACGGCGAGCATACCCATCTCTTGGCCCACTTTAGCGCACACCTCCTCCATCAAACGCCCCCGCTCAAAGACAAGCTTCAGTCCACTTTCTAAATCTAGGGCCCCACTCGCTCCATTGGCACTAATTTCTCCTAGTGAATGCCCTAGGGCAAGCTGTGGGCTTTTGCCCCCCTCGTGCTTATAAACCCCATAAGCCATCATGGACACTAAAAAAATCGCGCTTTGGGTGTAGGCACTTTGGCTTAGTAGGGGGTTTTCGCTCCAAAGCAACTTAGCCACATCGGTGTGTAGCTGATCGCTCGCCCGCTCACACATTTGTTTAGCCAAACTAAAATTAGCGCATAAGTCCTGCCCCATGCCGATCGTTTGCGAGCCTTGCCCGCCAAAAAGTGCCACCATCTTACTCTCCTTGTTGCTCTAAACCCTGCGCCTGTGCGTGGGCGATTAGAGGTTCGATCACGGGATCTAAATTGCCCGAGAGCATCAACTCCTCAAGGCTGTATAGGGTCAAATTAATGCGGTGATCGCTTAAGCGATTTTGCGGGTAGTTGTAAGTGCGGATGCGTTCGCTGCGATCTCCACTGCCCACCTGCATTTTACGGCTGGCGGAGTTGGCCTCTTGCTGCTCCTCGATCTGTTTTTCATACAAGCGGGCTTTTAAAATTTTAAGTGCCTTGTCGCGGTTCTTGTGTTGCGATTTTTCATCTTGCATGGACACGCTGATCCCAGTGGGGACATGGGTGATGCGCACAGCCGAGTCGGTTGTATTCACACACTGCCCGCCATGCCCACCTGCCCTAAAAACCTCAATGCGCAAGTCGCTGGGGTTGATGTTCACCTCCACATCGTCCACTTCGGGCATGATCGCCACGGTTACGGCAGAGGTGTGGATACGCCCTTGCGACTCGGTTTCAGGCACCCTTTGCACGCGGTGCGTGCCCGCTTCAAATTTGAGCCTTGAATACACCCCCTGCCCCTTGATCAAGGCGATCATCTCCTTATACCCGCCCACGCTGTTTTCACTCGAGCTTACGATCTCCACTTTCCAGCGTTTCAAGTCGGCGTAACGGCAATAGGCCTTAAACAAGTCGCCCACGAAAATCCCCGCCTCATCGCCGCCTGTGCCCGCTCTTAGCTCTAAGTAAATGTTTTTATTGTCATTGGGGTCTTTGGGGATAAGCAGAACTTTAATGCGCTCCTCTAGGGCGTTTTTCTCCTCCTCTAGAGCCTTAAGCTCCTCCTTAGCCAGTTCGCCCAATTCCTTATCTTCTAGGAGCGCCCTATTTTCTTGGATGCCCTCTAAAATCTGTAAATAGGCTTTGGCGGCTTGGGCCAACTCCTCCAGCCCCGCTTGCTCTTTGCTTAGGGCGGTGAGCTGCTTGATGTCGGCTAAAACTTCAGGTTGGGTAAGAGAGTGGGCGAGCGCATCGTAACGATCCACGATGGCTTGGAGTTTGCTAGAGAGCACAGCTTAGGCGTTGGCTAGGGCGATTTTTTTCACGCTGGCGTTGAGGCGGGACACTTTCCTAGAAGCGGTGTTTTTCTTTAAAACCCCTTTGCTCACGAATTTATGCAATTCTTTATTCGCCACTTTTAAAGCGTCTTGGGCTTTAGGCACATCGTGGCTGGCGATGGCCTCTCTCACGGCTTTTACGACGTTTTTAATGCGGGTTTTATAAAAGCGGTTGCGCTCAGTGCGCTTAATGGTTTGGCGAATCCTTTTTTCGGCGGATTTATGGTTAGCCACTATTTAATCCTTTTATCAAAAATAATATGGCAAGATTTTATCTAAAAAAGCATTAAAGACTGATTAAATGGGGCAGGGCATGGTGTTTGGCACAGATGGGGTGCGGGGCAAGGCAGGGGTGGAGATCACGCCCATGTTTGTGATGCGGCTTGGCATTGCCGCCGGGCTTTATTTTAAAGGGCAAGCCACGAGCAATAGAATTTTAGTGGGTAAGGACACGCGCAAGAGCGGGTATATGATTGAAAACGCCCTTGTGAGTGCTCTAACTTCTGTGGGCTATGATGTGATGCAAATTGGGCCCATGCCCACGCCTGCCATCGCCTTTTTAACTGAGAACATGCGCTGCGATGCGGGAGTGATGATTAGCGCGAGCCACAACCCCTTTGAGGACAATGGCATTAAGTTTTTCGACCGCTTTGGCGACAAACTCCAAAAACAGAGCGAAGAAGAGATTGAAAAAATCTTTAACGACACTGGGCGGCTAGAGGGCAGTTGCCAGTGTGGAGTGGCGATTGGCAGCTCTAAGCGCATCGATGATGTGATCGGGCGTTATATCGTGCATTTGAAAAACTCCTTTCCTAAGCATTTAAGTTTGCAGGGCATGCGCATCGTCATCGACACGGCAAACGGGGCGGGCTATAAGGTCGCTCCCATTGTCTTTAGTGAACTAGGGGCAGATGTGATTGTGATCCACGATGAGCCCAGCGGGAGCAACATCAATGCCCAGTGCGGTGCGCTCTACCCCTTAGAGCTTAGTCAAGAGGTCAAGCGCTACCGCGCGGATTTAGGCATCGCCTTAGATGGGGACGCAGATCGGCTGGTGGTGGTGGATAATTTGGGCGAAGTGGTGCACGGGGATAAACTCATTGGGGTCTTAGCCACCTACCAGCAACAACAAGCCAAGCTGGCGCATAACCAAATTGTCGTAACCACCATGAGCAACTTAGCCCTGCAAGCCTATTTAGAAAAGCAACACATCGGCTTGGTGCGCTGCGGGGTGGGTGATAAGTTGGTGCGTAAAAGCATGCAAGAGCACCACATCAACTTTGGGGGGGAGCAAAGCGGGCACATCATCTTTGGCGATTACGGCAAAACGGGCGATGGGATCATGAGCGCGCTGCAGGTGGCTGCTTGTGTGCTGGAGAACAACAAACCCAGCAGCGAGGTGCTAAGCCCTTTTGAACTGCATCCGCAAATCCTAGAAAATGTGCGCGTCAAGCATAAAAAACCCCTAGAGAACATCCCCGGCTTTGAGGATTTATTAAAGAGCCTCGAGCAAGAGGGCTTGCGCCATTTGATCCGCTACTCAGGCACGGAAAACATCTTACGCATTCTGCTAGAGGGCAAGCAACAAGCCTTGTTAGAAAAGCGCGCCCAAGAGTTGCAGGCGTTTTTTAAAGAGCATTTGAATTGACCCCCGCCTTGAAATTTGGGCTTGCCTTTGGGCTAGCTGTGATCGCCGATCAAATCGTGAAACAATTTATTTTGCATGGCGTGCGCTATGAGGGCCCCGTGATCTCTATCGTACTTGCTTACAACGAAGGTGTGGCGTTTTCTATGTTGCACTTTTTAGGGGCGTGGCTGAAGTATTTACAAGTGGTGTTGCTGGCAGGGCTTGGGGTGCTTTTATGGCGGCAAAAGGCGTTGTTTCAAGAAAACGCCTTGCCCTTTGGGCTCGTCTTGGGGGCGGGGGCTTCGAATGTGCTCGATCGCTTCGTGCATGGGCATGTGATCGATTATGTTTATTGGCACTATAAATTTGACTTTGCGATTTTTAACCTTGCTGATGTGTTGATCGATGTGGGCGTGGGGTTACTCATCTTAAAGAGTTTTAAGGCAAAAGACAAGCAAAGTAAGGTATAATGCCGTTTTCATTAGAAAAGCCCTTTTCAATAATTCCTACGGGGTTGTGGTCGCGTAGCTCAGTTGGTAGAGCACTACCTTGACATGGTAGTGGCCGTTGGTTCGAGTCCAATCGTGGCCACCATTTTAAACTTTTTAACCTCACCTTTTGAATAAACGCATTTGGTAGCTGAGTGCCCTTTGGCTCTCAGCGTCTAAGCTGTAGCGTTTATCGTAGGCGTTTTGCACGGCGATTTTTAAAATGTCTTTTTGGTCTTGATACATGTCATCATCCCAAATGTCTAGCACAATTTGGTAAAGTTGAATATTCTGCACCAAGAGCTCAAACACGCGCATGCGGTCTTTCAAATATAAATGCTCATCTGTGGCGTAGTCGGCGACATTGACACAAATACGATCAAACACCCAAGCCACCGAACACCCGTTCACTATACCTTCTAGGTAGTCTTTTACCTTCTCTAATTGTGCTTGTAAATTGCACCGATCCGAAAAGAGCAACACCGATAAAATCAAGATATAGATGTTGAGCCGTTTGCCCAAGGAACGGGTTTTCCATTTGATGATCCACTTTTTGACCTTAGATATTTCTTCGATTTGTGTTTGCATATACTGCCCTTTTTACTTATTGTAGCACTTTACTGTTAGACTTTAGCAACATAGCTAAAGTGTGGGTTTCTTGTGTTAGACTATGTTTTTAGTTTACTGTATGGGGGTTGTGTGTTTAGGGTGTTGTGGGTGTTGTGGACTTGTGTTGGTTTAATTTTAGCACAAGAGAGCACACAAATCCAACGCTTGCAAGAACAAGCCACGCATTTAGAGCACAAGATCCGAACAAGCGATAACATTTGGTTAAAAAAGTTTAGCAATTTCGAGAGTTATGAGCAGATTTATGAAGAGATTCAAGCCATCCAACGCCAAATCAAAACCCTTAAAAACAAAAAGAACAGCGACACCTTGAAAATCAGCACCTTAAACCACACCTTAAAAGCCCTCAAATACCAAGAGGAATTGCTTGAAGAATATAAAATGAATCCCTTTAAAGAGTTGGTGGAAAAGCCCAACATCGCCAATATCCCAAGCATCACCAACCCCATTGCCATCGTTACGGGGATTTCCTTTATCAAGCAGATCAAAGCCAAGTACACCACCATGAAGCACCACAAAAAGAGCTTACACGAAGTACTGGACTTGATTAATCAAGAATTAGAGGTGCTGACACAGCTGGAGAAGTTACAAAGAGAAAGTGGGCAAGAGGAAGAGCACCTAGCCAAGAAAATCTACCAAGAGCAGGTTAAAAAGATCGAATTGCAAGGGGCGCAAAACCTCTTAAAAACGAGCATGGATGTCTATCTCAAGGACATTGACGAGGTGGAGTCCAACATCAAATCCCAAATCAAAGACCAAATCTTTAAATTAATTTATGTCGCACTGATCGCTCTTGTCAGTATTTTTTTGGCGTGGGTGCTCAAAGTCATTAGCCATAAATACATCCACAGCAATGAGCGCGCCTACACGATCAACAAGGCGATCAACTTTGTCAATGCCAATGTGGTGGTGTTGATTTTTCTTTTTGCTTACTTGGAAAATGTGTCCTACCTTGTAACGGTGTTAGGCTTTGCCAGTGCCGGTATTGCCATCGCCATGCGCGATTTGTTCATGAGCGTGCTAGGGTGGTTTATGATCCTCATTGAGGGCAATATCCATGTGGGTGATCGCGTGAAGGTGACCAAAGACGGGCACGCTTATGTGGGTGATGTGCTCGACATCTCCGCGCTCTACACCACCATCCTAGAGGATGTTACACTCACCAGCTATAAAAACAACGAGTGCCGGGCGGGGCGGATCATCTTTGTCCCCAACAACTACATCTTTAGCAATTTGCTTTGCAATTACAGCCACTTTGGCATGAAAACCGTTTGGGATGGGATCGTCTTTTGTGTAACCTTTGACTCAAATTACAAAAAAGCCATGCAAATTGCCCTAGACATCGCCAACACCCAAGCCAAGCAATACACCGAAATGACCTACAAACAAATGAACAACATGCGCACCAAATACTCCCTACGCAACACCAGTGCCAACCCACGGGTGTTTATGGTGCTCGAGCAAGAGGGCATCCACATCAGCGTGTGGTACCAAACCAACTCTTACGCTACGCTTGCACTCAAATCTAAGATTTCTAGTGATATTATCGAGGCACTTTTAAAAGAACCAGACATTTTCATCGCCTATAGCACGACTAAATTCGTGCAAAGTGCGGGCGATGGGTTTGGGAACAAAAACAGCGTGTTTGAGAGCAAGGAATTACGCCTATGAAACAAAAAGTTTATTTTAAAACCTTTGGTTGCCGCACCAATTTATTCGATACACAAGTCATGCTTGCGCATTTAAAGGACTTTGAGCGCACCACAAGCGAGGATTTGGCCGACATTGTGGTTTTGAACTCTTGCACGGTCACCAATGACGCGGATTACAGCGCACGGGCGTATGCCAAGAAAATGCATGCTTTAGATAAAAAAGTCTATTTCACCGGTTGCGGGGCGAATAAAGAGGGGCGCAAACTCTTAGAGGCAAAGCAGGTGAGCGGGGTGTTCGGGCACGATCACAAAACCCAAATCAACCACCTTTTGCATCAAGAGGGGTTTTTTTACGAGGACAAGCAAGAAGAGCTAGAGGGCACGCTGTTAAAAAGCTTCGTGGGTAAGACCCGCGCCTTTGTCAAAATCCAAGAGGGTTGCGATTTTAAATGCAGTTATTGCATCATCCCCCAAGTTCGGGGCAAGTCGCGCAGTTTAGACAGAACCCACATTTTAAAGCAAATTCATTTATTGGCAGATAGCGGGGTTTTGGAGATGGTTTTGACGGGTACCAATGTGGGCAGCTATGGATTAGACAAAGGCGATAGCCTAGCCAAGCTCATAAAAGAGATCGCTAAAACCCCCATCAAGCGGGTGCGCATTGGCAGCCTAGAGCCCGCCCAAATGGATGGAGAGTTTTTAGAGCTGCTAGATCACCCCATTTTAGAAAAGCATTTACACATCGCCCTGCAGCACAGCCACGACACCATGCTGCGCTGGATGCGCCGGCGCAACCGCACACACAGCGATTTGACCCTTTTACAAAAAGTCGCTTCTAAGGGCTTTGCCATTGGCACGGATTTTATCGTGGGCCACCCGCATGAAGACGAAAATATTTGGCAAGAGGCACTAGAAAACTTTAAACAACTCCCCCTAACCCATATCCACCCCTTCATCTACAGCATGCGTGATGGCACACCCTCAAGCAAAATGCCCCATCACATCAATGGCCGCGTTGCCAAAGCCCGCTTAAAACAAATTAAAGAACGGGTGCAAGAAAATAATTTTAACTTTAGGCAGGCTTTAAAAGCGCAGGGCGTGGCATTAGAGGTGCTCGTGGAGGGGCTTAAGGGGGGGGTGTATGTGGGGCATGACCAGTTTTTTAACCCCGTGCGCTTAAATTCAAAAGAGGATTTGCGCGGGCGGTGGGTGGTTTTAAACGATTACGAGGTGGAGCGTGATGCCAACATTGCGGCGGTATAAAAAGGCGATCATCGGCGGCCTTGCGCTCTTGGTGGGGGTGGTCTTTGTAGTGTTTCTCTTCTTTAGAGAGCCCACAAGGCTGGTGAGCATCCAAGATTTCAACGCCCTGCTGCGCAGCGAGAAAATCCAAAGCATCAAGATCGACAGCCGCTACATTTACCTAAAAACCCGCTTTAAGGTGTACAAAACCGCCCGGCTAGGTTGGACGGACTCCATGCAATTTCCCACGAACATCCCCATTGAGGTGCTATCTGAGGACAACACCACGCAACAACTCTTAGACATGGTGATCATCTTCTTCTTTTTGGTGCTCTTGGCGGTGATTTTGCGCTTGGCATGGAGCAAAAAGGCACTGTTGCAACCCTCCATAGATGCCGCCCAAGCGCGCCCAAGCGCGCCCATGCCCACCCTACATGCTACGCTTCCCAGCGTGCGTTTCAAAGATGTGGCCGGCACGAAAGAGGTGAAAGAGGAATTGTATGAAATTGTGGATTACTTGAAAAACCCTAAAAAATACCAGGATTTAAAAATCAAGTTGCCTAAGGGGGTATTGCTGGTAGGTCCCCCGGGAGTGGGTAAGACGATGATCGCCAAAGCCCTAGCTGCGGAGGCGAAAGTGCCCTTTTTTTACCACAGCGGGAGCGCGTTTGTACAAATTTATGTGGGCGTGGGGGCTAAGCGGGTGCGCGAGCTCTTTGCCAAGGCCAAGGCCTTTAGCCCCTCCATTGTTTTCATTGATGAGATCGATGCGGTGGGCAAGGCTAGGGGACACCAGCGCAACGATGAAAGAGAGGCCACGCTCAATCAGCTTTTAACCGAGATGGACGGCTTTGAGGAAAGCTCTCAGGTGATCGTGATCGGGGCTACGAATAAAATTGATGTGATGGACGAGGCACTTTTAAGGAGCGGGCGCTTTGATCGGCGCATTTTTATCTCTCTGCCCGACTTAGAGGAGCGTATACAGATTTTAGAGTCTTATTTGCAGGACAAGCAACACAATTTAGATTGTTTGGAGGTGGCAAAAATTTGCGTGGGTTTTAGCGGGGCGATGCTCTCTTCTTTAGTCAATGAAAGCGCACTCAATGCCCTAAGGCGCAACGCGGCACAGATCAGCATGAAAGACATTTTAGAGGTCAAAGACAAAATCGCCTTTGGTAAAAAGAAAAATGTAACCTTGAGCGAGCAAGAAAAGAATTTATACGCCCTGTATCAAAGCGCAAAGGCTCTTAGCGCGTATTGGCTGGAAGTGGAATTTGATAAGGTGCTCTTGGTGGGGGAGTTTTTGGTAGCAAGCGATCGGCGGATTTTAAGCAAGAGCGAGATGAACAACAGCATTAAGGTGCATTTGAGTGGGATGATTGTGCTGGACTTATTCTTTAAAGAGAGCTACACTTTGGCTAAAGATGACTTAAAGCACGCCCTAGAAACCGCTAAAAAGATGTGCGAAGAGTATGGCATGGGGCATAAGTTTATCGGGGATCGAAGCGATGTGGAGGCACTCTTAAGTGCGCTTTATACGGAGCAAAGGGAGTTTTTAGGCAATTTTAAAGCCCAAGTGCAGGCGATGGCGCAGGCTTTACTGGATAAAGAGAAGCTGAGCAAAACCCAGATCCAAGAGATTTTGCGCTCGTTTGTGTGATGGTTTATTTTAGCGGGTTTGGCTTTAGGGGGGAGCAGAGCTTGTTTTCTTGGATTTTAAAAGATGTGGGGGCGTATGACATTGCCGGCTTTAGCTATGGCGCGCTTAAAGCCCTAGAGCGCGCCTATGAGAAGGTGAAAGAGAGCCAAAGGGTGCAAAAACTCCTTTTAATTTCGCCCTGCATGCTCGCATCCAAACCCCCCGCCTTTAAACGGCTGCAAGTTTTAGGCTATAAAAAAGACCCACAGGGCTACATGCACACCTTTTTGAAAAACATCGGTTGGGCGGATGTGCTCGCTAAAGATCCAAGCTTTAAGAACTGCACGCATTTAGGCAGTGCTAAAGATTTAGAAGAGTTGCTTTATGCTCCCCTAGATGCGCAAAAACTTGCCTTTTTACAGGCTGGCGGCGTGCAAATCGAAGTGTTTTTAGGACTGGCTGATCCGCTTTTAGAGCCCAAGGAGGCACTAGAGTTTTTTAAGCCCTATGCTTGCGTGTGGCAGTTTAAGGGTGTGGGGCATTTCTTGTGCTAAGTCTAATCCCACAATGCAGGTGAATTTGCGTTATGTTATAATCAAACTTGCAATTTTGTAATACATTTTTGGAGAATCGATGGATTTTGGTGTGAGATTGGGTTTTAAGACAAAAATCGTTTTGGTGTTGGTGGTGTTGCTCGTGTTGGTGTTTGGTTCCACCATTGTGATCATTGGGGTGAGGATCCGCACCAATTTAACCCAAAAGGCGCAAGATTCGCTCGCCACGAGCACCAATATTTTATCTGCCACGATCAAAGAGTGGGACAACAACATCCGCACCGTTTTGCTCCAAACCGCCCACTCCTTTGCAGGCATAGACCTTAAAGACACAGACCAACTTAAGAAAATCATCACCTTTGTGCACAACAATTTGACCGCGGCAGACTTGTATGTTGCCTTTGAAAATGGGGTAATCATCAAGCTCAATGGGCACATCCCCGCTGGTTACGACCCGAGAGTGCGCACTTGGTACAAAAACGCCAAAGTCAACAACGGCATTTTTGTGTCGCAACCCTATATGGATGCATTCACCAAGAAAATGGTCATAACCTACTCCATCGCCCTCAAGCAACATGGGGAGTTTAGGGGGGTCGTGGCCGTGGATGAGAATTTGGATAAGTTCCTTGATTCTGTGATCAGTACCTATTTCACCAAACAAAGGGTGCATTTGCTAGACGATCAGGGCGTGGTCTTGGGCTCGTCTGTGTATCCCGAGGGGATCAAATACCACGCTGAAGACCCCCAGTTGCGCCAAAAGATCTTAGGCACTAAGAGCGGTTTCATTGAAAAAGACGGCAAGGAGGGCACGAAGTTTTATGTCTTCAACACCATAGAGGGACTGAATTGGAAGGTTGTGTCTGTGGTCTTTAAAAAAGATGTATTGAAAGCCCTCAATGAAATCCAAACAATGATGTTTATCATCTCTGTGATCGCGCTCATCTTGATCTCCTTCATCCTCTTTGGGGTGATTGAGCTCTTGTGCCGCCCGCTCATCCAGCTACGCGATTTGATCGTGCAGTTGGTGTCTGACAATGGAGATTTGACCAAACGCTTGCATGTTAAAGGTACAGATGAGATTGCCTCGATCTCCTCTAATATCAATCTTTTGCTTGAGAAAATACATGGCATGGTGTCTAAGATCAAGGAGCTAGGTACCCAGAACCACCACATCGCCAACACCCTTTACACAAGCGTCAACAATGTGGAGCAACACACCCAAGAGAGCAAAGACCTCATCCACACCACCCTAGAAAGCGGTGATAGCGTCATTGGCAACATTTTAAGGGGAGTGGAAAATGCAGACGCAAACAACAAAAACCTCTTGCAAACAGACAGCACCCTTGAGGAAATCCGCCTCCAAATCCAAGCCTTTAGCAAGAATTTGGCAGACAAAGCCAAATTAGGCACGGAGTTTTCTAGCCGCTTGGACCAAACCTCTAAAAACACCGAGAACATCAAGGCGGTTTTAACACTCATCTCTGACATCGCCGAGCAAACGAATTTACTTGCTCTCAACGCTGCGATCGAGGCGGCTAGGGCTGGCGAGCACGGCCGGGGCTTTGCGGTGGTGGCCGATGAAGTGCGCAAACTCGCCGAAAAAACGCAACGCAGTTTAACCGAGATCGCCAGCACCATCAACGAAGTGGTGCAAAGTGTGAGGGCAATCAGCCGCGACCTACACACCAACGCCCAAGACATCTTAAAAACCTCTGAGCTCACCCATTCCTTGCAAGAGATGGTCGATTCAAATGTGCAGAACATCCAAGGCGTGATCAGCGCTACAAGCGAGGATGTCAAGGAGTTCAAAGAGATTGCCAACACCACAAAAACGATTGTGCAAAGCATCCAAGAAATCAACCGTCTAGCACTGCTCAACCACCAAAGTGTGCAAGATGTGGGTAAGGCCAACCAGTCTTTAAATGAAGTGGCTCAAGTGCTCGATCAAGAATTAGGAAAATTTAAGGTTTAGTATGCGTTTTTCTATTTGGATCGCCGTGTTGTTAGCTTTGGGGTGTTCAGACCCCAAAAGCCACGAAAAGCCTAAGGAGAGTGTCCCACTTGTGTGGCACTTTTTGGACCAAAACCACCAAGAATTGCAGTTAAAAAGTACAGATAAGGTTTTAGAGGTCTTGAATAAAATCCCTATGCCTACCTTGATCATGGTGTTGGACTTAAACCCCAAAAACACCGCCTACCTTGCGCTTTTTGAGCACTTGCAAGCCCAGTTTAAAGGTGTGCGCTTTCTAGCCCTGCTCAATAAGGCTTATTCTCAAGAGCAAATCGATGCCTACTCTAAGGCCAATCAACCCCATTTTGCGCTTTTTAACCCGATGGACAAGACTCACTTTTTCAAAACCCTAAAAAGCACTTCTTGGCCCTTGCCCTATTTTCTGCTCTATGACAAACAGGGGCATTTGGTGCAAAATTACCGTGGTGTGATTTTAGAAGAAATGCTCGCCAAAGATTTACAAGATTTGATGGATACAAAGAAAAAATAATGTTTAACTTCTTTAAAAAAACAATCCAAAATGTCGCCTCACTGCTCAAAGCTAAGGATGCCACCTTCAGCAAAGAAGAGATGGAAGAAATTTTAATCGGCTTTGATGTGCAATTTGACCTGGTCGAAAAGCTCTTAGAGCACCTGCCCGATCCAATCAAGCGCAACCACCTAGAGGTGGCTTTGATGCGCTTTTTACGCAAGGAGAGCTATTACGACAAGGTGCGCCTAAAGCCCCTAGACACCAAGCCCTTAGTTTCGCTCATTTTGGGGGTCAATGGGGCGGGCAAGACCACCACCATCGCCAAACTCGCCAAACAACACCTACTAAACAAACAAAAAGTTCTGTTAGGTGCAGGCGACACCTTCCGCGCGGCAGCCGTGAAACAACTCCAGCTTTGGGGGGAGAAATTGCAATTAGAGGTGATTAGCGCGGGGCAAAATAGCGATCCTAGCGCGCTGGCTTACAACACCATTGAAGCAGGGATCGCAAGAGGGGTAGATCAAATCATCATCGACACCGCCGGCAGGCTACACAACCAAACCAATCTAAAAAACGAGCTTTTAAAAATCTCTAGGGTGTGCAGCAAGGCCCTAAACAACGCCCCCTACTATAAAATTTTAATACTAGATGGCACCCAGGGCAGCTCTGCTTTGGAGCAGGCCAAAATTTTTCATGAAAGCTTAGAGCTAGATGGGGTGATCGTGACTAAGCTGGATGGCACCAGCAAGGGGGGGTGCATTTTAAGCATTCTTTACGAATTGCGACTACCCATTTTATATTTGGGCGTGGGGGAGAAGGAAAACGATTTAATTGCCTTTGAAGAAATGGAGTATGTTAAGAGCCTTTTAGATGCGATCTTTAAAGATGGGCAAGAAGTCTAGGGTTTTTGAGTGCCAGCATTGTGGCTTTGTGAGCCCTAAGTGGCTGGGCAAATGCAATAATTGTAACCAATGGGAAAGCTTTATTGAGATCAGCCAAAAAGAGCTAGAAAGCCTAAAGCCGCTTAAAAAGAGCCCCCAACTCTTAGCCGTTTCGATCGCTAAGGTTAAGCAAGAGAGTGTGAGCACCTTTAGCTCCACGCAAAAAGAATTAGACCTTGTGCTAGGCGGGGGGATTGTGCCCGGGGGGCTGTATCTCATCGGGGGGGCTCCTGGCGTGGGTAAATCCACGCTGCTATTAAAAATGGCGGGCGGGCTAGCTAGCACGGGTTTAAGCGTGCTGTATGTGAGCGGGGAGGAGAGCGCGGGGCAAATCCGCTTAAGGGCCGATCGGCTTGCTTGTGTGCAAGAAAAGCTGTTTTTGCTCAATGAAATCGATCTAGACACGATCAAGGCGCATTTATTGGGGCAAACTTACGCCATCTGTGTGATCGACTCGATCCAAACTCTTTATTCCAGCGCGATTAGCTCGGCTCCGGGCTCCATCTCTCAAGTGCGCGAAATCACCTTTGATTTAATGCGCCTAGCCAAACAAGAGCAGATCGCCATTTTTATCATCGGGCACATCACTAAAGAGGGCTCGATTGCTGGCCCTCGCGTGCTCGAGCACATGGTCGATGCCGTGCTTTATTTTGAGGGCGATCCGAGTCGAGAGCTGAGAATCTTAAGGAGTTTTAAAAACCGCTTTGGGGCAACTAGTGAAGTGGGCATTTTTGAAATGCATCAAGAGGGGCTGATGAGCGCTAAAGAGGCTTCTAAGCTCTTTTTCTCCCAAAAGCAGAGCCTAGCTGGCAGTGCGCTAAGTGTGGTGCTAGAGGGCTCAAGGGCACTCATTTTAGAGATACAGGCCTTAGTGTGTGAGAGCTCTTTAGCCAATCCTAAGAGACTAGCCACCAGCTTTGACACGAATCGCCTACACATGCTCTTAGCCCTGCTAGAAAAAAAGCTAGAGATCCCGCTAAACCGCTATGATGTCTTTATCAATGTCTCGGGGGGGATTAAAATTAGCGAAACCAGCGCGGATTTAGCCGTGATTGCCAGTATTTTATCTAGCTTTAGAAACCGCCCTATCAGCAATAAAACCGCCTTCATCGGGGAGGTGGGGCTCACCGGCTCGGTGCAAGAAGTGCCTAACTTAAATGTGCGCTTGAAAGAAATGGAGAATTATAGCTTTTTAAAAGCGATCGTGCCTAAAAAACCCAGCTTAAAAACCCCCATTGCCTGCTACGAGGCTAGAGATGTGTCGCAGATCATTGAGTGGATGTAGGGTAGTGCGCAACACGGATGCGCATATAAGCATGGCAACAAAAAATCTAGACTGCAGCCAAGAGCCTTTAGGGCGCATTAAAGTTAGAAGGATTTGCTCTTTAAGGCGGTGTCAGTGGAGGGCTTAGAGCATTTGCCAGCGGGGTGGGGGGTTAAGAGATTATATGATGTGGCTTTTCAACCCAAAGATAGGATAAGGATAAGCCACCTCACTCCAAAAAATTATGTGGGTGTGGATAATTTGTTGCAAAATGGGCAAGGCAAGAGAGAAGCGACCTTTATCCCAAAAGGCAACGCTAAAACAAGTGGCTATGCCCAAAACGATATTTTAATCGGCAACATACGCCCCTATCTCAAAAAGATTTGGCTAGCGGACACAGAGGGGGGGACAAATGGCGATGTAGTCGTTTTGCGTGTGAGAAATGCGGGCGTTGTCGCTCCAAGATTTTTATACTATGTCTTAAGGCGTGATGCATTTTTTGATTATATGATGCGCTTTATCAAGGGGGTAAAAATGCCAAGAGGCGATAAAAAAGCCATATTGAATTTTACAATCCCCCTCCCCCCCTTAAAAGAACAACACGCCATCGCCGCGTTTTTAGACGACAAGACTTCTAAATTAGATCGTCTCATCACTAAAAAATCTTGCCTGCTGCAAAGCCTTAAAGCTTATAAACACGCCTTGATTAGCGAAGTGGCCACTAAAGGACTAGCTGCCACCCCCACCAAACAGAGCGGCTTAGACTGGCTGGGGGAAATTCCAACAGGGTGGGAGCTAGCCGAGCTAAAGAGATTGCTAGACTATGAACAGCCCACAAAATACCTTGTCAAAAGCGATGACTATAAGCACTACAAGCCCCATTATAAAACGCCCGTTTTAACGGCGGGCAAGGGCTTTTTACTTGGATATACGAACGAAACAGAAGGGATATACCCAGCCTCTAAAGAAAACCCCGTTATCATTTTTGACGACTTTACAACGACTTTTCATTGCGTAGATTTTCCCTTTAAAGTTAAGTCCTCCGCCATTAAACTTTTAACGCCAAAACGCAACTTAGTTAGCCTGAAATTCACCTACTATGCAATGCTTAGCATGGATTTTAAGCCCAGACCTAGAGACCACATGCGCCATTGGATTACCAAATATTCCATTTTTAAAATCCCCCTCCCCCCACTGCCCGAACAACAGAGAAAGACACGCAAGCAGGGCAACAGCAAGAGCTAGGTACTTCTAAGTCCTCTAACCCCAAAGAGGCCCCAAAGACAAGTTGTAGCAAGCCTAAGAAGGATAGCTAGCAACAAAATCATCTAAACACCCTAAGAGCATAAGGTGTTGGTGTGCTAAATTCAATACAACAGCTTTAAAATGCAAGACCCCACAAGGACAAAATGAAAACCGCCACAAAAGCCACCCCAAAGACCCCATTTGAAGCCCAAGAACCCTCCTTAACCCTACGCTCTTTGCTCTTTTATGTGGGGGGTAGATACAAGCTCATGCCCCAACTAAGACCCCTATTCCCCATCCCCATTAAACGCTTGTTGGCCCTTTGCCATAATCCCCAAAGAGCATTGAACTAGCCATTAAACAAACCTAAAAACGCATAATTCGTAACCAACACTTCTTGGCTGGGGGTGTGTTTGTGCTTGGCTTGGTAGCTGGAATTGGCGTAGCTGTGCTTTAAGGGGTGGATGTGCCACCTTTGTGTCTTGCACCACTCTAAGAGCAAACCGTGCTCTGCCCCCTTGTGTGCGATCACATTAGAAAGGGCAAATTTAATGCCCCTGTGGCTGGCTCTCTCTAAAAAACGCAACAAGTCTAGCTCATCGCCTACAGACCACCCTCCATTTTCGTTATAGCTCGCACAGCCCAAGAGATAGGGCGGATCAAGATAGAGAAAATCCTTAGCACTCAAGGCGTTCAAATCCATCGCTCTAAAGTCCGTACATAAAAAAGAGCTCCCCTGTATTCTTGCTTGAAAAAGCTCTAACTTGCGTCTAAGCCTTGCATTGAAATCCCGCTTGCCTACGGGCAAATTAAAGTCCCCCCTAGCGTTAAAACGCATTTGGTTGTTGAAGGCAAAGATCAGCAACACCAGCAACAATAAGGGCTCTTTGCTTTGGTTATAACTCTCTCTCAGCCTTAAAAACGCCGGCTTGTTGTGTGTGCTTAAACCTGCGTTAGAAGTGGTGTTGTAGTGGCTATAACCCCATAGATGCGACTGGCTGAGCCCATGCGTGGCGATGATCTGATCGATTTGTTGTTCTAAATTTTGGGTGCTTTGGATGTATGCCAACAGCTCAATCAAGGCTGGGTTTTTATCCACCCCCACCACCCGATGTGCCCTAACATTGCTCCCAACATTAAACCCCCCACAAAAGATGTCGTAAAAGGTGTGGATATTGAGGGGGAGTTTGGGCAGGATTTGGGGCAAAAGTTTAAACTTGCCCCCCGTGTAGTTAAGGGGTGATTGGATCAAGTGCTGTCTTAGCCTGTGGGTTTTTTAAACTAGCTTTAAGTTTATGGGGATGGACGGCGCATAAAAACAGCCGTTCTTGGTGGTTGGCGATGGCGGACTTGCCTGCGCTAAAGGGGGCACAATCCTTGCTAAAAACAGACACCATGCCTTTTTGCCCTAAAATCTCTAAAATGTCAGCATCGCTGATCTTGGTGTTGGATCGAGGGTTTGCACTATGGGTATTGTTGTAAGAAAAGAGAATGTAGCGGGCTTGCAGGCTGTCTATGAGCTCTTTAAAATGCACTTTGGCATCTTTTAGGCAATACTGGCTTCTTAGTGCCCTCAAGTCCATTTTGCCCGCACTCCCAAAGACGGGGGGTTTGGTGTTGCGGGCAATGTTCTCCAAGAAGTGATAGGCGTTGGCGTATTGGCGTGAGTTATAGGGAGGGTCAAGATAGACAATGTCAGCCACTAGGCACTTGGCAAGGGCATTGGCATCCATGTTGAAAATTTGGTTACGGGCGTTGTGGGTGTTGCCAATTAGGGGCATACGCAATTCTAGGGGTGTGTCTAGCTCCCCATTTTTGCGGTAGGCATCGTAATGCCCCACGGTGTTGGCGATCCGATCGATGGCATAAAGGAGAGAAGTGAGCAAAATAGAATACTCTCGCCCATTGATTTCTTTTTCTTTAAGTTTTCTGTCTAGGTCGTCTCTCATAAAGCCCACTTTTTGCAGGTTTTGGGTGCTTAGGTAGGTGTTGCCGAAGGTTTGGCTGTAGTAGTTGTCGCCTAGGTTGGTGGCTTGGTTGTAGTGGGTGAGTAGGTGTAACACCAAGTCCTTATCGTAAGGCACAGGCGAGAAAAAGCACACATAGGCGTGGTGGTTGCACGCTAGAAGGTCATTAACCACGATGTCAAAGCTGGGGTTGAAGTGGTGGGCGACAACTCCCGTGCCCGCAAAGAGATCGGCAAAGCTCTTGCACCCATGCGTGTGCTGGCGTATCACTTGTGCGATCAAGTCTAGCATGTGTGCCTTGCCCCCCAAATAACGGCGGTTAGAGATGTTAAAGGTTTTCATTGGGCACATAGGGCTTGCACCGCTTGCCAAACTTCTTTGTGCCAAGTGTGGGCGATGGGCTTGGGGTTGTCGTAGCTGTAGTCTTTAAAAATCGTGGCGATCAACGCCTTAAAGTCGGGCTTTTTCTCTAAAAGATAGCTGAGTTGTTTGGTGTCTAAAGCAAAGATTTTAACCCCCTGTGTGCTGAACTTATGGCGTGTGTGCTGAAGTTGTATGTAGGCACTGGCTCTAAAAAGATTGATGACATTGGCATCAAGTTTGTCGGCGATGAAAAAAATATAAGAGTTTCGCTTACGCTGGTTGTTTTGAGCGGTTAGGTTTGTGCCATGCCTGATAACTGGTTCTAACTCCCCCCGCTTTTGGGCGTTTTGATCCATTAGGGTAACTTCTAGCATGGTGTCAAATGTGGTATGGCGTGCGATGATGTCGCCATCCCCACCCGGGGCGTGCGACAAGGGCAGTCCATCGGCATCTAGGCTCAATTTCATGCTGTCTGCTAGATTGAAATCCTTGCCACTGATCCTATGCCACACAAGGGCACTGATGTATTCAAAGATGGTCGGCACGCTGGCGTTGTCTGTAACTTCTTTTTGGATTTGGGGGTGTTGCTTTTTATCGCCAAACAGCCCTAAAAGGGTGCAAAGCTGGCTATCCGTGTAACGACTCGCAAGCTTGGCTTCAAATTGGCGATCGTATTGGTGTTTGAAAAAATCTTTTGTAGAAATTTGGGGGGCAATTTGGCATTTAGCTCTAATACGCTTTTCAAGGCTCTCTAGGGCGTTTTGATCTAGGTTTAGGATTTCTATCAGGCTTAGGTCTTGGTGAAGGCTGGTGGCTGTCCTAGTGGGCGAAAATCGCGTGTCTAAACGCTCTCCTAAAATGATGGGGTTTTCAGGGCTAAAAATTTCTTGTATCACTTCTCTTTGCTTAAGGCTCACTAAGCCATTGCTAAAGCTGATGATCCCTGTAACCCTAAAGACACGGATCAACACATCGCTATACTCTTGCACAAGGTCGTGGTGCTTGGAGTGGCGATACATCTCGTAGAATTGGCGGTTAAATTCTTGTAGATTGGGTGCGTTAAATAGGGCGTTTTCTTTACTAATGAGCGACTCTATGAAAAAGGGCTTGCCAAAACCAAAGGCTTTAATAACAGCTGGATCAGAGCTAATGGTATGCAACTTCTCTAGGTTTTCGGGGGTTTTGGTGTGATAAAAGTCTAGACAAGCTTGGTAGAATTGCCAATAAAGGACTGTTGTTTCTTGGCTTTTACGGTTTTTAAAGTGGGTGCTAAATTGTGTGTTTTTGATGGGGGTGTTTGCAAAACGCACTTCTTGGCTATCTGTGCATAGCGTGTTGATAAAAGCATCGATGTCTTGCTTGTTCTCTATAACACTTTGGTAGTCATCAAAGATGTTTTTCAGTTGTTCTGTGTGTTGTGTGGGCTCTAAGCTTAATAAAATCTTACAAAAGTGATCTTGGGGGATTTGTGGGTGTCTTAGTAAGAATGCAAGAGCTAAGCGGTAAATATAAAGGGCACATTCACCCTGGTACACCCCTAATTTGAAAAGCTGGCGTAAAAAGGCAAGGTTGTCTGCTCTTAAACCTAGCAAGTTTTCTAAAAAGTCTGGCTCAATTTTATTTTGTAAAAAGACTAAACCTGCTGGGGTTAATGTCCGTTTGTCGTCTATGAAGCCTATTTTAACGAGTGCATTGCTGTAAGTCCGTGCTCGTTTGGCTTGCTCTGCTGGAGCGATGTCTCTTTCTGGTGGCTTAATGAGACCACTTTCTAGCACATAGCGGTAAAACAGCTCTTGCGAGCCATTGTATATGTCCCACTTTAGTGACAAATCTTGTAAACCCTGAAGTAGGATTTTATAATCGCTGGCAATCTCTTTACGCCTAAAGCTGGTGTCTCCAAGATTGATGGGGGAGTTTGGTTTTTTGGTGATCATCGTACTCTGTCGTTGGTGGATTATCTTTGAGTTATCTTTGATTGTTGCGATTGTAGCATACTTCAAGCATACTAGATAATCTAGTCATTGTACTTATCCATTGTATTTTACGCCTACAATCCCACACAAGCCCCATACTCCCATAAACCATAGTTTTTCACTATCCACCCCTAACCTTGCGCCCTATGACCCCTTAAAGCCCTTTAAACGCTATCTCTGCTTTAATGCTTTACTCTATTCTCTCCAAACAACCGCAAAAACACCTCCAAATAGCCCCGCCCTCCCCAAAACTGCAATCACCTCAAACCAACACAAGTAACCCTAACTCCATTCACCACCCTAAAGCTCTAAAGACTCCAAAGCCCCAACACCCCAAAACAAACCCCCAATGTCCAGCCTCCAAAAAGTCGTTTTTGAGCTGTTTTTAGGCGTGGATTGTCTTTTGCAGTCTTACCTAACTTGTTTAAATACCCTTTCTACCACCCTAGAAGCCCTCACAATCAACACAACAACCCTAACCCATTTTGGGTTCTCTTTAATACTCTAAAGGCGTTATACAGCCTTTAACACTCATTCTCATTTTAAACCCCCCAAAGCCTTCCTTACTGCAATGGCGCAATACAGCCACAACACAAACTCATTTTTCACTTCAAAACCCTCTCTTGGGGGTTTGGGGGCTTACCCCCAAGAGCAAAAATAGATGCCAAGCGTAAGCTTGGCTTACCTTCTCATGCACTCTCATGCATTCAAGTCGCCAAAATTTTCAAAAATTTTCATTTTTTCATAAGTTTCACAGCCCACTTTGGGCTGATCCTAGTTCCCGAGCGCATGTGCAAGNAAGGGCACAACCCAGCCACAACACAAACTCATTTTTCACTTCAAAACCCTCTCTTGGGGGTTTGGGGGCTTACCCCCAAGAGCAAAAATAGATGCCAAGCGTAAGCTTGGCTTACCTTCTCATGCACTCTCATGCATTCAAGTCGCCAAAATTTTCAAAAATTTTCATTTTTTCATAAGTTTCACAGCCCACTTTGGGCTGATCCTAGTTCCCGAGCGCATGTGCAAGCGCGCGCAGGTTTTTAACACTTTAAAGAGCTTCGCTCTTTTAACATGTTTAGACCTCCCGCGGGGCTTGTGTAGAGCCGCTCTCCCGGAGAGTAACACGGAGTAAAATCCGCACTAACTAATCGTATTATCTCAGTTTAAAAGATATACAATGTTTAAAAGATATACAATGCAAAAAACAGCAAGGGCAAAGTTATGGGTATAGAACACCGAAAAACAATATTTGGTACAACAGATACACGGGCTACAAACTTTGATCAACGCCGAAACCAACACCACGCTTAAAGGCGTTTTGGAGCAAGAAAAAGCCGATTGCTTGAGAAACTCTTAACCTTAGCTCCACAAACCCCACCCCCCAAACTCCCAAGCCCAAGTCAAATAACCCAAGCCCAAGCCACTCCACAGCCCACAACCACCCAATACCAGCCCACAGCCCAGCAACAACCCCTAACCACCGAAGTCATTACACAAGACACCCCCACAATCCCTAATATCATTGCCAAGAAGTATGTCAGCTTTCACAATGATGTTAATTCTGTCTCTCTGGGTAAGCTAGGCACATTAGAAGCGAATCTACTCTTTGTCATCTTTCACAAGCTCAAAGACAAAGAGGATGAGCTCTTGGTGTTTGATTGTGATGAGATCAAGACAATGGTGCATGCGGTCAAGATCAGCAAAAGCGAACTAAGCAGCGTTGTCAAAAGACTGGAAAAACATTAGGGCGGCAAACTTTTGGATACTCTACCCACGCGCTAAAGAGAACATCATGCTCTTTAGAAAGTTTCGGATCAACTACCACGACACGCAAAAGACTCAAGTCAAGAGCATAGAAATCCAAGTGAATACGCCCTATTTTGGCTACTTGCTCAACTTTCTCAACGCCAACTTCACTTCCTTTGAGCTCCTAGAGTTTCAAAACATCAGTGGCAAATACGCCAAGACTCTCTATCGCTTGCTCAAGCAATGGAAAAGCACAGGTGTGCCTCCTAGGGTGGAGTGGGAGGAATTTAGAGAGTTGATGGGGATTTCTGAAAAAGTTAAGCTACTTGAAGTGATTGAGAGAGACATGCTCAAACCCGCCATTAAAGAGCTCAGCAAAATTGCACCCTTTGAATCTCTCTGTCATGAAAAATTCAAGACCAAAGGTCAAGGCAACCGCATCACACACATCCAATTCTACTTCCAACCCATTACTAAGACCAGCAAGGACAGAGAACAAGCCAAAAGAGACATAAGAACCATTGTTTGGAAAATTAGAAGTGAAAAGGCAGTTAAACAACTCAAACGCTCTATGCAGCAAGCAGAGCAGGCCAAGCTAGATAAAGGCATGCTAGAGGTCTTAGGCATGGCTTTTTACAAACCCCAAGACCCCAGCGTTGTTTTTGTAGTTGATGGCATACAACCTGCCAAGGATGGCTATGAAATCTTAGTGAAATACTATAAAGAGGGCAAAGAGTTTCAGGCCAAGAGTGCTGTGTTGCCTAACAAAGAAACTTTCTTAACAACTATGGCAAGTGCAGGTTATCAAATCGCGGACTTGCAAACGCAGCAACAGCCACAACAGTCAAACCAACCACAAGCCCTAAACCCTAAAAATGACCTAATAGAATACATAGACAGAAACATCTACATGGGCCACAATGGCGTGCCTGCCGTCCTTAAGATTAAAGACATCACACAGATAGAAAACGGCCAAGTTAGGGTGGAGCTTAAAGACACCGACAAACCACGAAAAATCTTAGATCCTTTCATTTTGGAGAGCGCTAAGCACTTTAGAAGGTGGTTTAAGAAATATGGAGTGAGATAAGAGCGCAGAAACATCTAGCTACACTAACCAAAGCACTACTAGTAAACTAGTAATGTAGAAAGACTTCAAATATAGACTGCACGGACTACACAGATGCAAACGCAAGAACGAGCAAATCTTTCACCACTAGATGACTCAACACAGCATAAAACCCCCTGCTAAAACCGCCCACAACAGCGACCAAAACCAAAACCCATATCCTTACACGCCCAAAGCCATCCTAGAGCGTTTTAAAGATTGATACCTTGAAGCCTCCACGGCGATTGAGTGGCAAAATAACCAAACGAGCTTGCGAAGTGTTTTTGCGTAGCAAATGGTTATTTTGCAAAATAACAATCAACTTTTACAAGATGTTGTAGAACAACAAGCAAGCGTTAAAAAGACAAAAACAAAACCCAAGTCTTTAAATGAGAAAAGCACGCGTGAATTACACAAAATGGAAAAAAGACTAGATGAAAAGATTGTAAAAGAGGAGGACAATCTTAAATCCTTACAAAGAGAACTTGAGCGAAAAAGCAAGGAAATAAAAGATTTGAAAAAACAACATGCGGAGATGTTATTACTTCTTGCAAAAAAAGCTGAACAAGAGGCAAAGAAGTAGTATGAGAGAGGGGACATGGGGAACATATCGGGTATCACTTTTAAAAAGACTAAAAATGTAGTGCAGACCAATCACAACGCAGGAGCTTACCGCCTAGTTATCTCTTGCCCAAAGAGAAAATCTTAAAGGTTAAGGGAGGTTTTGAAGTCAATGGATCAGCAGAAGAGGCAGACAACCTAAAGAATGCTATTATCTCTAAAGCCATGCAGGATTACCAAGCACACAGAGGGCAGAAGTTTAGAGCTAAGAGTTATCTTTGGAGCGCAGTAGTCAATATCAAAGACATAACCACTATGCAAGAGCTAGAACGCTTAGCTGATCACTTTAAAGCTAAGTATGGTTTTCAATGCTACCAGATAGCTATTCACAGAGACGAGGGCTATACAGACGAACAGGGTAACACCCGCATTAATCACCATGCACATTTGGAGTTTGTTACTCTTGATGAACAGACTGGTAAGAATAACTACCAAAGAAACAAGATAACCCCAAAGGTTTTAAGACAAATCCAAACCGAGACCGCAAACATTCTTGACATGCAAAGAAGCGAGGATGTTAGAAAGACAGGTAGGAAACGCATCGAGCCTAGAGTTTA
>NZ_CDMK01000001.1:388793-396668 GCF_001283065.1 Helicobacter heilmannii
ACGCATCGAGCCTAGAGTTTATGGAAAGTTGATGAATGAGACTATACAAAAACATAAGGCAGAGAAGCAAGAGCTAGAAGTAGAGAATAAAAAACTGAAAACAGAGAAGAAAAGACTAAAAATAGAAAAAGACAACGCCCTTGAAAGGCTTGAGATTAGTTACACAACGCTTGATAGAGCTGTCAAGGCGTTTAACATTCTTAGGAGTAGCGAGCTATTCACTCCGCAAAACACAGCAGATCTATTTTTGGTTGCGATAGCGTGGAGAGCAGTGCGAAAGAGATGGTTAATAGGGCTACAAAGCGTTTTGCAGATCGAGAGACTACCCTAACCCAAGAGAAGCAAAAGCTTAAAACTTCTAACACAGAGCTCACCACTCAACTAAACGAGCTCAAAACCACTAACGCCGCGCTTAACACCCAACTAGAGGAGCTCATAGCTATTATTGCATCCACTGACAAGAAGCAGACCGCTAAAGAACTTAAAGCGTTGAAAGAACAAGCCCGCCAACAAATGATAGTGGTTAATAACCTTTTTTGTGAGGACAAGCTATTTACTAAGGAGGACTATGCGGCTATTAGGGCTTTAGATGCTGATAATTTAGAGAAAGGAGCAAAAGAAATAGCTAGCAAGGTACTAGACTGTTTTGACAGAATGCTAGCGCATAAAGAAGATAAGTTATGGCTTAGTAAAGACAATATGAGACTGTTTCTTGAAAGCCTTCAGGAAAACAAGATCACAAGGCTCACACAACAGCTTGAAACTCCAAACAAGAGCTCACCACTCTTAAAACAACCAATGCTAACCTAGAGACCACCCGCGCCAAAGAAATTAAGGATTTGACAACCAAACACGAGGCGTTAGAGAGCAAATACAGCGCATTAGAAGCTAGCCAAACAGACAGCGTGCTAAAGGACAAACGGATTGCAGAGCTTGCGCAACAGAACAAGGAGCTTACAGCCCAAAAGCAAAACGCAGAACAAAAGGTTAGCAGTTTATAGAAAGAGAACGAGAAGCTTAAGAGTAACCAGTATGTTGTAGATGTCTATATGAACAGCCGTTTTAATAGCAGAGTTGAAGAGTGGTTTTTGCAATGGCTAGAGATCATGAACACCCTATTGTGGGCTTTTTAGTAGGTAAGCACATTTGTTATTTTGCCTTGAAAAACCCCGAGTGGGAATATCTAGGTAACAATGCTTTTTCATGAGAATTAAACGAGTCGGTTAATGGCGAGAAACCCAAGAAACTAGATTGCGAAGCCCTGCTATTAGAGACCATTAAACGCTACTATAACAAATTACTAGATTTTGCACACGGAGATAATGTGATAAACGGAGTGGGGTGGAGGAGTGGGCTAGAGCTTATTGAGAAAGACGAGGACAAAGGTGAGTATGGTTTAAAAAGTGGATGGTAAAACAGATTTAGCAAGCACTATAATGGAGTGCTATGACCACGACAAATTAGCCCATTGGAAAGAAAAGAGAGAAATAAAGGGTGTTGGTACTTTATCTTTTAAAACAGAAAGATACCCACCATCATCATTCCATGCTTTTCAAGCAAGAATAGCCCCCGTTTGGTATAAACCCCGCTATGAAGGAGGGCTGAATATCCGCCTTTATGACTTCTTAGGCAAAGATTTACCGCAGATTGATGTTGTGGCTTTTAAAGACGACTGGGGGCTTATGCGTGAAACCATGGATTACATCGCTAGCCTAAACAGACAAAAGCTTAGAGACACGCATAAAGAGAAAAGGCAACAACACGCAAAAGGCTGGTATGCACGGAGCAAGGCAGAAAAACGGGCGAAACAAAGAGCACAAGAGCAATCCAAACAGCCCAAAATCAGTGACCAAAGTCCAAGCAAGGGCAAAATGCCCCAAACCACCCCTAAGCCCACAGAGCCACAGAAAGACCAACAACAGCCCAACAGAGAACAACACACCTAGAAAGTCTTTTTGTATGTGAATTAGACAGGCAGAAATTAACCCCTTTAACCCCCATTTTGCATAGTATTAACATGGACTTGTTATAATGCCCAGATGGTAAAAAGAAGGATGCACGCCAATATGGTGGTCGCATGTGGCGGTCTTGCCGTTAAAATATTGGGGGGGGGGGGTAGGTTGTGGCGTGTGTGCTCTCTTAAAAGATTTTTATCCATACCCCTTGTTTTAGGCGTGGTGTTTGCTGATGTGCGCGATGGGTTTTTTGTAGGGGGAGGGTTTGGCGTGAGTAATGAAAGTTTGTCTTCTAAGAGTAAGCCACCATTACCTGAGGTCAAGCAGATGGGCCCCATCTACAACCCGGCTACTGTCATGGATTTGAGCAAGGGGCTCAAAAAAGATCTCCAAGAGGCCTTGCAAATGCTCCAAAATCTCAATCACATGGTCGTTGGGGTGAGCAAAGCTAACCAGTCCTTTGATAAGCTATCCTCTATGAATCTCTCTGATCTAAATGGCATGCCGGCCCTACAAGCAAAAATCACAGAGACGATCCAAGAACTCCAAACCATCATTGACACTTCAGGCCTAGATAGCCACAACCAAGCGGCAATGTCTGCTTTTAGCGCTGTCTTCACCACGCTTAAAAGTTTACAACAAGAGCTTGCTTTGGAGGTGAAGAACTATAATGAGGCACTTACATCTCAGGAGCAAGAATACAACACCAAAAAGGACGCGTATGAAAAGGACATGGACATCTACCATGCAGAAGTGCAGCGCTACACAAATGCCAGAAACTCCCTAGCAAATGCGATCAATTCCTTACAACAAGCCATTGCTAAATCTGGCACTAACCCGCTCCCAACCCAGACTTTTTCAGAGAGTGTTAAGACCATTTATGAGGATTTAGGGACCTTAGCACCTTTAGATCCCAAGGTAGGACAAGCCCAATATCAGAAAGATATAGAGGAAGGGTTTGCTAATGTTGTCCAGGGAAAGGCTTTAGAGAATGCCAGCGAGACTGACTTTCAAGACGCAATCAAAAAGATCGACCCAGGCTTTCCTACAATGGATTTTAACCAGTTCATCGCGCTCATGGCTTGGTTTCGCGCCCAAGAACATGCCGTTCAAGGCTCAAACAATCCAAGTGGACTGGAGAAAATTTTATCAGGATTATACGCCACAGATTTTCAGGTCCTGCAAGCCACGCTTGGCAATGCCACAGATACAATCCCCACAGCCCAACAGGCAATCAACGAACCGGAATTTAAAACACCCGATACCTTGCGTTTTAACTATAAAAATTTTTCCACCCCAATCCAAGACGCTACCCACAAAATCGAATCGATCCCCAATGTTTCTATTACAGAACCTGTGCAAATCAAACCTAGCCTAGCCCCTCTAGCCAAGAGCATCAATCGATCGATGGGGTTCTTTTCCAATGTGGGTTATCACATGAATTTTCTAGTTGGCTACCAGCACTTTTTTAGCCAACATCTAGGGTTTTCCTTAGATGCTTTCCTAGGTTATGGCTATATACGCAGCCCTATTTATAGCCGCCTCTCATTCTTCAAAAACCTCCAAGACATCCAAATAGATGTCGGGGGGAATTTGATCTATGACTTCAATGTGCCTAAAAACTACCAATCTCCCTTGTTTTATGGAATGTTTGCAGGTGTGCAGGGAGGTAGCACCAACTTTGTGTTAGGTGCTGGGGATAAAAGTCTATGGCGCGCCTCTTACAATTTAGATGTGGACTTAGGTTTTAGGTTTCAGTTTTCAACAAATATCATCAAATGGGGAGTTGACATCCCTTTGATCCCCCATGAACTCAACTGGCAGGTAGATTCTACTCATCTGCAATTAGATCAAAATGCCAAAGACATCGGGATTTTCATGACCTATGAAAAATTGATCTTTTAAGGAGTATTGGTGAGGCTATAGACCTATTACAGAGGGGGCAGATGTTGCAACAGATTCTAGTCTAAAATAAACTTGAATGGCATTTAAGCCCATAGGTGTTGTATCCGTGCTCCCTGTGCACCCGCTACTATCTCTCAAATGCGTTGTGTGTGCCCTTGTATGGCTCTTGCGCTCTTCCAAGCGTGTGCGCTTCTAGAGCGTGTTGTCTTCCGTGGCGATGAGCCTAAGCGCGCCCTGATCCTTGTAAGTTTGCCCCCCTGCCCCCCTCTTGGGGGCGCAAAGCTTAAGCACCCTTGGGCTTTAGCTTCGCTCAATTGCTTTTTAACGATCTCATAATATTCTTTAGACTTCTGGCACGCTGATAAAATCTAAACCCAAATGTGCACACGCCACCCCTGTGCTCCCACTCCCACAAAAAACAATCTAACACCACGCCCCACTAGGCACAATGGCTAAGCAATGCTCTAATATTTCTACAGGCTTTTGGGCGGCGTGGTGTTTGTACTTGGGGTTCATATAGATATGCTTGTATCCATAGCCATACCACTCTTTAGGGATTAGCTCCCCTTTAACGCCCGTTTTATGTTTCTTATAAATTACACTTAAAGGGTTGCCTAACTTCAACCATAGAAATATCTTAAAACAAGGGTTAAAGTGCAATGCGTAGAAAAGTAGAAAAGACAGCTAGTCGGGTGTTTGCCTACATCCGTGTATCCACAGAAAAGCAAGACATGCATAGCCAAGACCACGCCATAGAGTGTTACGCCCAACAACACAGACTTAGCATAGATGAGAAAATCGCCATTGAGATCAGCGCTACCAAGACACAGGCTAAAAGACGCATTGAGGAACTGAAAGCCAAGCTCCAAAAGGGGGATTTACTCATTGCCACTGAGATCAGCCGATTAGGGCGCACCATGCACGAGATCATCAACTTGTTGCTAGAGCTGGATAAGCGGGGCGTTAAGTTTGTATTCATACGCCAACCCGAACTCTCAAATTGCAACAACGCCACTTCTAAACTCTTGCTAGCCATTTACGCCTATCTGGCAGAAGCAGAAAGAGAGCTCATCAGCGAACGCACTAAGGCAGGACTACAAGCACTCAAAGCTAAGGGCAAAAAGCTAGGTTGGCAAAAAGGACGGCTACGCAAACACCCCCAATACGACCCACACCTAGACTACATCCGCGTGTTGCGCGCTAAAGGATTAGGCTACATGGCTATCTACAAGATGTTGGATGTGCCTACCAAAGGCGTATATGGCGGTTTTCTCAAGTGGTGCAAACGGCGAGGAGTTTGATCTCACACACGCGCAAAATAGGCACACAGTGTTTCTTACGCTTTAAACGGCTCTAAAATCGCTTGGGTTTTAAGCCCGCAGAGTCAACAATTTGAAGAATTGCGCTAAACCGTAATGAATTTGACATTTTAGCGTATCCGTGTCAATGTTAGACATTAAGCTAAAGGACGCACATGGCAATATCAGTGTTTTGTAATCAAGTAAAAGTGGGCGATCTACAGATATGGGCTCAAGGACTCAAAGAAACTTATTGTTTTACTTATGCCTCATCGTGGCTAAAAAAAGGTTTTGCGCTTGATCCGCAGTTACCTTTGAGTGAATATCCTTGCACAGACACTACGCTATGGGGTTGTTTCCAAGATATTAGCCCGGATAGGTGGGGGCGTTTGGTTCAAAGGCGCAAGAATAAGGGTCTTTTAAGCGAGAGCCAATACATGCTCGGCACGAGTGATTATTTTAGAATGGGGGCATTGCGCCTATACACAGAGGGCAAATTTGTTGCAGATACGACCGATATACCCAAATTAGCTCATTTAAATGCCTTGAGTGAGGCTTCAGCGCGGTTAGAACAAGGGGAAGCTTGTGATAAAGACATTAAACAATTATTAAGTCCATCAGGCAGTTTGGGCGGGGCTAGACCAAAAGCAGGTGTAGAAAAACAAGGCGCGCTTTATATCGCTAAATTCCCATCAATTAAGGATAAAGACAGCCAAATCCCCGAATGCGAACAAACGATGCTGTTTTTAGCGCACTTAGCCGGGATTAATGTTTGCGAAAGCCATTTACACCATATAGGCGACCAAGCAATTCTTTTAGTCAAGCGTTTTGATCGCATCTCTACAGATCGTATCCCCTATATGTCTGCGATGACTTTATTAGAGGCTAAGGACGGGGAAACTTATAACTATTGCGAGTTGTCCCAAAAGTTATCTATACCAGATCGGCAAGAGCTATTTAGGCGCATGGTGTTTAATGGTTTGTTTGGGAATTGCGATGACCATCTGCGTAACCACGGCTTGTTATATCAAAATGGCAAATGGGCTCTTAGTCCTGCTTTTGATATAACTCCCACCCCCACAGATTGGCACAAACAACAACACGCTTTGCTTTTTGCACCCGGTGAGCCATTGCCCTCTTTGGATTTATTCAATCAAATCAAAGAGTATTTTAATGTGGATCACACGATGTTTGCCACAATTTTATCAGCTATGCTTATAGCCCAAGAAAACTTTGAGTCCATCGCAAGAAAAAATGGCATCAACAAAAACAACTTAACCGAGTTGGAACACAATTACGCCCACGCTGAATTTGGAAAAATCCAAAACTATTTAGGTGTCCTCAAGGCTAAAAAGCAAACCCAAACACCAGCTAAAAGCAATCAATCAAGGCCACTCACACTTTAAGCCCAAAGCCACTCAATAGAGCTTTAATCCCAACGCCACTTTGAGCGAATCTATGCCACTAGCCACTTTTTCGCCAAGACTTGGGAGTGGTGGTGGCACTAACCCTTTGATGTGTAGAATTTTTTCTAGGGAACGCATTCTTTGCGTATAGCTTTGTTTGCTCCAATCAGGGCTTTGCAAGAAGTTGTAAAATTGTGCGCGTGGGGTAAAGGTTATCCGTATATTGCCATTTTCGTAGTCGTTATAAAGTAATATGGCCTCTTTCTTTTTCAGGCGTTCTAAAAGATATTCATTGGTTAGCTCTAGAGCATTAAGCCACCTGCTATTAAAGATGATGGTGTTATCTACTTTCATGGAGCAGTTAGGGTTGGAACAATAGGCATTGAAACTATCCATCAGTCCTTTAAAAAGCATCTCATCTTTGCTTGTAAGTGGGCGGTAATAGTATTTGCCCTTTTTGTTCTCAAGGCGAAAGCAGATGGTGCTTTTGTGGTGGCTAGGATCAATGCTTTTGTTGTTAGGCTCGGATGTGAGAAACATGAGCCTTTGATCCGCCTTGACAAGCGCAAGGGGTGGCATTTGGAGCTCTTCACCAATGTTTATCCCGTGTTCTTTTTTGACAAAGCTTATCAAAAGCCTAGAGAAAGCCCCGATTGAGTCGCCCGCCTCGTTTTGAAAGTTATAAAGCCCTAGAAGACCCGCTAGGCGCATAAACGCATTTTCTGTCTTAGAGGCTGTGGGGTTGGTTAAAAGGTCGGTCGTTTCAAACATCTCGCTCACAATTCTTAAAGAGTCTTCTTGTTCCTCGTGTCTGTCTAGCTCAATCAATTACATTTTCCTTTGCAATTTGCGCTCTGTATCGGCAATGTGCTTGTTGTAGGCACTCTTATTGCCCAAATTGCTTTGAGCCGATCGTGTTTTTTATTACTATGATAGTGCATCGATGGTGTATCGCTCACCCGCTGAAGACAGGGGCTTCTTGTTTCAACGACCCATAGCTAGCAGTATCTAGTATATAGGAAAATTACAGAGAACTTATACAAGAATTTTTATTAAAAATATTGCAAAAAATTCACAAACACTCTTTCATGATTTTAGCATTTATCTTTAAATTTGACGCAGTTACAATGAAAATCGTGGGTATTTACCCCCATTCCACAGCTTAAAGCATGAAACGCCCATAAACAGGGGTTTTTGGTTTGGCTCAAAGGGCTTTCATAGGGTTTTTTTGGGGACATTTTCGTCCCAAAAAGCCCCATCGTCCCAAGTGGACAAATCCATTAAGTCAAAGAGCGCTTAGAACATCCAAGT
>NZ_CDMK01000001.1:397855-399787 GCF_001283065.1 Helicobacter heilmannii
TTTACTCCCGCTCCATGGGGTCATTGGGGTCTGTGGGTTTGGGCTTTGCTTGTTTCTTAAGGGGGGGTTTGGTAGAGTTCGCATCACTGCTAGGCATATGGCCTTCAAGATTAAGGCTTGAAGTCGTGTTAGGGCGTTGGCTATGGGCTAGTAGGACTTGCTCGTTTAACCCACCCTTTAGCTTCCACATATCAAAAAATCTTAGTTTGTCTTGCCCCTCTAAAGCCTCTTCAATCACCACCGCATGCCCATTAATCTGTTTGCCATACACAATCCGCCCGTTATCTTGAACAATTCTTAAATCTGGGGCTTTAATGTATTCTTGGTAGTGTGCAATATCTTCTAGCGTGATCGCAATTGCCCCCTCTTGGCCTCTGTTTTGACATCGCCATGTTCTCTTGTTAGTTTACTCTTGGGGTGGTAAGTCCTCTTTTGGGGTTTTAGGCGGTTTATCGTTTTTAGGTTTATCCCCTTTAGGCGGGGGGTTTTTAGGCGGTTCTGCAATATCAGTAACTTTAAACTTTTCTAACACCCATCTTTTAGGCTGGCTGGGATCATTGTGGTTAGTCCAATCAATGCGGGCTTTAAAGTCCCAAGTTTTGCCGTTATAGTCCTCTCTTAGGCTAAGCTCGATACTATTGCTATCAAGGCGGGTAAAATCCCCCTGCTTAATGGTGCGATCGATTGCGTTAGCTAAATGCGTGTTGCGCCACTTCTTAAAGTCTCTCTTAGCCTGTATCTGCGCCTCTCTGCCCACTGGTGTTAAAAACTCTTGGGGCTGGTTTTTAAAGGTTTCTAGGCCTAGTTTTAAATTGTCGTGATAAATTCTAATCTCCTTAAATTCAGAGTCTGCTACCCCTATGTTGTAATGTTGTGTCCACACATCAATGCCTCCAATTTCGGGGCGCTCATAGGCGTGCGCAATTTGCCCATCTAACATGGTGCGCTCATACATCAAGGCTAGTAAGCCCTCTTTGCCTTTGTTGCGGTATCTAGGATAGTTTCGCCCTAAGCTCTTGTTAATGGGGTCTGTGGGCTTAATAAAGGGCAACTCATTTTTAGCTTCTTCTTGCGCTAACCATGCTTCATATCTAGCTTGCTTCTCTGCTTCTTGCTTTTCATACTCCGCAATCGCCTTAGCCTCTGCCTCTTCTTTAGACTTCTCCCATGCTCGAATCTCTTTAGCTGTGAGGGCTTTTTGATCTTTGCTGATGGGGATATATTCTTGTTTGGCTAGCTCTAGCCCTAAAGCGTTGTTTCTTTCGATGGCAATGTAACCCTGACGCGAAAACCTCACTTCTAAGAAGTCCATATCTTGCCCACTCCATTGTTCTATGCGTTTTAAAAAGCCTATGGAGCTGCCCGTATCAAACACAAGATCGGGGCTCTCAAGGGTTGTTTTCACATAAGCTAAGTCTGCATCTTTAGCAAACACGAACCACTTGCTAGGGTCATTTGCGGGAGGTAGCTTGAGCCCTTTTTTAAAGACGGGTTTAAGGGCTTCTTCTATGTCTTTGGGTATTTGGGGTTTAAAGGGGGCGTTTAAATCCTTTGCGCCCGTGATGATTCCCCATTGTGTGGCTAGCTTCTCTTGGGGATCTTCCACCTTAGGTGTCTCTTGACTTTTAACCTCTTGGGTGGTAGGGTTAGATTCTAAGCCCCTCTGAGTAAGATCGGTTCCATACTCAGCCCCTTTAGGGTCGTAGCTTGGTCGGGAATCTGTGCGAGGGGGTTTAGTTTCCCCTTTTGAATCTTTATACGCCGTGATTACCCAATGGCTATTGCCTTGTTCATTCCATCCTCTAGATAATCCGACTCTAAAACTGCCATCTTGGTTGTTAAGTCTAATAGTGTAAACCCCTGCATTCTCGAATATATCGCCTTTCTTTATAATCTCCTCAATCCCATTCCCCAACTTCTCAAAAGGCGTAT
>NZ_CDMK01000001.1:400706-401310 GCF_001283065.1 Helicobacter heilmannii
AATGGCGTAATCTAAGGGGTAAGAGAGAGCAACCGCCTAGCTCAAGATTTAGATTTAGATATAAGCGACTTTACTTCTTTTGTAGTGAGTTCAGATACAAAGGCGACTTCTGAGAAATCCGTATTAGTTAAGAAATCTTCCATAGATTTAAACGATTCCCAAAATTCACCCTTAAAGTCATATTCAAACCGTGCTTTTTCAGAGGGAGATAAAGTATACAAGCACCCCGATTCAGAGTTAAACCAAAACGAAAGCTTTTCAGGAGGTAAGGGAAACATTGACAAGCCTTTAGATAGTAGTACTAGCCCTACCACCCCAAAGATTAAAAGTCAAGATACCACAACCCCCCTTAAATCCCCACAAGAGCAAGTGCAAGAGCTAAACAACTTGACAAGCATTTATGACGGGAAAAAATACTATGACAATAACTATAAAGCATTTGCCTAAAGCCCAAAGAGGCCTTAGAAAAGCTTATGAGCGCGCGCAGAGGGCATGTGGTGGGGGCATTCTATCGAGAGGATTTGAGGCCTATCGATTTATCTTATAAACCTGAACGCATCTTAGACAAAGAGTTCAGCTTTTTAGCCCCCGCTCTTGCATGCTG
>NZ_CDMK01000001.1:402812-443486 GCF_001283065.1 Helicobacter heilmannii
CGGTACTTGTGCGCTATCGGTGTAGTAGTAGTATTTAGGGTTGGAGAGTGGTCTCCCCGGCTTCAGCCCGGATTTCCCGTGTCCTGGCCTACTCTGGATCCGGCTATCTAGGGTTTTCCTTTCGCATACAGGGCTATCACCTTCTATGGCTTGTCTTTCCAAACAACTTTGCTAGAAAAACCCCTTGAATGTTGCCGTCCTCAACCCCGAGTGCAAGCACCCGGTTTGCCCTCTTCCCCTTTCGCTCGCCACTACTGAGGGAATCTCACTTGATTTCTTTTCCTCTAGCTACTGAGATGTTTCACTTCGCTAGGTTCGCTCTCTATAAATAGAGTAATCCACATTGCTGTGGATTGGGTTGCCCCATTCGGACACCTACGGATCAATGCTTCTTGACAGCTCCCCGTAGCTTATCGCAGTCTAGTGCGTCCTTCATCGCCTCTACTACCCAAGGCATCCACCATCCACTCTTAATATCTTGCTTGCCACTCTAGCATATCCGCATAGAGCGTTGCATAAGAGCCACACCGCCTTATTGAGTATAATTCTTTTGGCTTTGTAGTTTTTACCTTTACATAGGCTATTGACAATAAAAAGTCAAATAACACGCTTTTAAGATTGATGCCTTAGAAAAAAGTTTTCACCTTTTCAATGTAAGCTTTCTTAGAAGCAAAACGCAATTTTAGCGATTTTAAGCTTAAGTGGGGCTTAAATGTTGGGGATTTTTGGGGGGTGGCAACGGATTTAAAAAAATTCGATTTAATAGAGCAAGTTAAAGGGGTCGCATGCACTATATTTTGATTTGGCTATGTGTGGAAGTGGGGTTGTTCTTAGCAATTGTGGCATTCCATGTGGTCTTTGCGATCTTGAAAGCCATCTTTCTTACCATCGCAACCAAAAAACCCAAGCCACAGCCCAAATCTACTGATGGTAAAATCACGCTCCAAGATTTAGAAGAATCGAAGAAGGGCGATTTGAGCGATGTCAAGCAAGAATCACAGGATATAGAGGTGGACACACAAACAACAAAGACAGACATAGAAAACACCACCCCACCAAAACAGGAGAAAGCCATGTCTAAAGCCCCAACAAAGGAGACTCCCATGCTAGAAGCTTCTAAAAACATGGGAATTTATGAGCTAAAACGCTTTTTATTGTTGCAAGGCAGAGACGATTTAGCACAATGGGCACCCAAACAGGCGTACCTCAATTTTGGCTGGCTCGTCTTAGACGGGTTGTTCCAATACGATCGTTTTGCGTGGGAGCAAATCGCTAATCAAGTGTTTTGCCACAAAGAGCAAAGCCAAACCCATTACTTTTTTGCAGGCATTCACGCCCAAAGGAGGAACGATTGCTCCCGCTTTGGTTTTTATGGCATGTATGAAATTGCACACTTCCTGGTGGGTTTATGTACCCCTTTTGCCTCTTACGATCCCTATTATTTAGAGTGCCAGCGCGCCCTTAAAAAAGACCTTGAAGGCTTAGAGGAAGAGGAGAGGGTGGAACTCTTGCAGGGCGAACACCCCGAGGATTATGCCGCACACCAAGCCTTAGAAAAATGGAAGTATCATTTTAAAAACATGCTCATCTCGCGTTTGGAGCGTGCTGCTACCCACTTCCAAATCCACGAACAAGTCTTTTCAATTTTTCCCCCATGCATCGCCCAAGCCTTAGAAACGCATCGTGAAGGAAATTTCTATCGTTTTCAAATCACCGACACCTCTTTAGAAACAATCCAATTTGACCCCGAGATTTTGCGCGCACACCTCCTTAAATCTCTCAAATCATTCCAAGAACACCTAGAGGAATGCGCCTAAAACCTAGCCCCGCCCTTAAAAAACCTCCTCCTCACCCATGAAATACGGCAACAACTCGCCAAGCTTTGCTTGGCGCAACATTGCGGTCTCATCACACCCGAATACACCAAACATTTCAAACTCCACGACCCCGAAGATTCCGAGGCGATTCAAGCAGTTGCTAAACAATTCATTGAAGAGAATCTACCCAGTTTTAAAGATAAAATTAAAATCTCTGAAGAGAATGCATACTTTACTTTGTGGCGTTTCTTCGTGGAGGGGCAAAAGCACTACTACATGGAGCAGGCATTATGGGTGTGGGTCTACCAACGCTTGCTAGAGATTTTTAACGGCTCTTTAGAAACAAGGCAGGTGCGCGCCCAACTCTTAGTCCGCTTAAGCCCAGAGCAAGCCCAAGAATTTACACAGGCTTTTAGTAAAAATATTGAGGAGAAACAAAACACAGCCTTGTGGTGTCTCATCTGCCACTTGTCCTTCCCGCTTGCCCTTTTTCAACACGAGAAGCAGCTCATCATCGCCAAGAACCCCGCTTTTAACCCCGCTGTGTTTCTAAGAGAGAGTGCGCATAACAACGATATTTTGCGTATTTTATTCTTTTTTGGAAGGGTGTTGAAAGAAGAGGACATAAGCGACCTGCTCCAAACTAACAGCGATCACATCCCCGCCTACACCTCTAAAGGGAGCACAGAAGCCAAACCCACAGAAAATAAGGCTACAATCACAGGCAAAACAAGGGAGTTAGAAATCCACGCGTATAAGGGGGTTTATATGGATCGTTTTAAAACACCCATGGACTTTTACGATCTCAGGGCGTATTTAATTAAGCACAAAGCAGGCTGTCTTTCATGGATCGCTGAAAAAGCATATCAAAACTTTGGCTGGGTGGTCTTGGATCACTTCCACCAAGCCCAAGGCGCGCACATCGCATGGGGGGACATTACAGACGATCAAATTTATAAGGGCAAATTTATAAGGGCAAAGAAGTCCATTACTTCTTTGCGGGCATTTGCGCCCAAAGGCAGGCCGCCCAAAACCCCATTAGTTTTAAAGACAAGACAGAAGTCTTCATCTTTCTAGTAGAGTTGTTTAAGCCCTATGCCCTCCAAGACCCAAACCATGTCTATCATCTCAAAAAAGCCCACGACAATTTGCAAAGCGTGGATATCCCTACTAAGCGTTTTGGCAGGCGTTTATATTTAGAGATTGTCAAAATATGGGAGGTAGAGTTTGCCACGACACTAGAAAAGATTTTGCAAAGCCAAGAAGATTTGTTTGGCAACCCCATGTGTGTAAAACTCCCTTTAAAAGACTTACCCTTTTTGCCTAAAGAAGCCGCCCTAGCCTTAGAGAAATACCGCCAAGGCGATGTCTATGTTTTTAAAGAAACATACAAAAGCCCCAAGGATTTGCCCCCCTTTGATCGCCAAATCTTACGCAGTGTTTTAAACCAAGCCTTGAAGTTGTGGCAAGGGAGTTTAGCCGGCATGGCCGATCGTTTGGTACGCCCTGAGAGAGAGCCCACACTAAAACGCAAGGCGCGCAAACAGCTGGCTAAAATTTGTCTTAAAAAATTTTATGGGGTGCTGCCCCTTGAGCGTTTTACAGAGTTTAGGCTAGACACCCCCCTCAAAAACAGCCCCTTAGAACAACACGCCTTTATGTGTCAAGGGCAAAAACACTACTACATAGACAGTGCCTTGTGGTTATGGACGGCTGCGCGTTTATTGCAAATTTTTAACGGCTCTGTAGAAAGTCGGGGCATCGAAGAAGAGTTATTGAGCCGTTTAAGCCCCAAGCAAGCCGAAGATTTTACATTAGCCTTTGGCAACGATCCCATTAAGTGTTTAAAAGGCTCTGTTTCATGGGATCTCATCTCCCATTTGCACTTGCCCCTTAGTGTGTTTAAAGATCAAGATCATTTAATCATCGCCCCCAACCCCAACTTTAAACCAAATGTCTTTTTAGACAAAAAACCACATGATAGAGAAATGGTACGCCTGCTTTATAGTTTTAATAGCCTAAGCCCCCAAGAGAAACAAGACGAATTAACTAATTTACGCCATTTAATCCCCGATTACGCCTTGCGCCATAAGCTCCCTATCATCCCCGAAATTTTAAGAGCAGAGTTTATCAAATGGTGCAATGACGGCCTAGACGAAGACACAGAGGTTTTATTTTTTGACGATAGAGAGGAATTTCTTAAAATAATCCTTGACATGCAAGAGCAGTTTTTAACGAAAAACTTGATTCCCAGCACGCCAAAAATTTTAAGTCCAGAAGAAGCCAAGGAAGCCAAAGAAAAAGCCCTTCAAGCCGAAATCAAGCAAGCTAAACAAGCCTTAGAAAAAGACTTTGCGAAGTGGTATGACAACAACATAGACGAGAACACCGAAGCCCTGTTTTTTGACAATAGAATCAAATTTTTTCAAAAAATGCTTCAAATGCAATGGCAATTCATCCACAAAAAAGCAAACCCCCAAACAAGCTTAAAACAAACCCCAACCCCAAGCAAATACTCCCCCAAGGCGATTAAGGCGTATTTAGATCAATTTGTCATCGGGCAAGAAAACGCCAAAAAGGGCATGAGTTTGGTTTTTAGCGACCACTACAAGCGCATCAATGGGCAATCTACTCTAGAAAAGGCGAATGCCATTTGTATCGGACCCTCGGGCAGTGGCAAGACCTACTTAATTGAAATGGCGACCAAGTATCTAGACATCCCCTATTGCATCGCTAATGCCGCCGCCTTCACTCCCACCGGCTACATCGGCAATGAAACCAACCAAATGTTTGCCACACTCTACGCCAATGCAGACAATGACAGAGAGAAAGCCGAGCAAGGGGTGCTAGTTTTAGACGAAGTGGATAAGCTCGGGCAGGGCAGCTGGCATGACAAAGAATGGCGCCAGGGGGTGCAAAACGAACTTTTAAAAGTCATTGAAAAGGGCTTTGTATCCTTTGACTATGGAGATAGAGCCACGGGGCAGAAAATCACCCTTAAAACCGAAAACATGCTTTTCATCATCTTGGGGCATTTTGAAAAGTTATGGCACAACAACGCACCCAAAGAACCCGACAATGTACTCTTTGGCAAAGTCCCCCAAATCCCCCACTTCACCAGTGAAGATTTAATCGAATGCGGCATGAAGCGGGAGTTTTTACGCCGTTTTGCCGTGCGGGTTGTCTTTGATCCAGTGGATGTAGACATGCTCACCGAGCTTTTAGATCGGCGTTTAAAGCCCTTTGAGGAAGAATTTAAAGCCTATGGGAGCGTGTTAGAATTTAGCCAAAACGCCAAACGGGCGTTGGTGGAGAGCGCGCTACATGAGGGCATTGGCATGAGTGGCTTGGATCAAAAACTACATGAAATTTTAATGCCCCTGCGCTTTGACTTGGAAGAGTACACGGGGTTTAAATGCATCATCACCCAAAGCACGCTTAGAAGCGGGCGGGTGCGCAAAACCGAGCTTTAATCAACCCTGCGTACTTCCTTCATAACTAAGTCAAAGGCATCTTTGGTGCCCGGACGCACGGAGCCAAGTAAACTAAAGATAATGATTGCTAAAGAACTGGTGATGAAGCCGGGCACGATTTCATAAATGTCTAAAATACTTCGACCAAACTTGTCATATAAAATCACAGTGCCCGCTCCAAAGACCATCCCTGTGATCGCCCCAAGTCTAGTCATGCGCGCCCAAAAGAGGGAGAATAAAATCACGGTGCCAAAGCTTGCTCCAAAGCCTGCCCACGCATAGGACACGATTTTAAGCACGCTGGCATCGCGGTCGGTGGAGATAAAAAAAGCAATGAGTGCCACTGCCAACACCGAAGCCCGGCTCACCAACATCACCGTTTTAACTGGGGCATTTTTGTTGAAAATCTTGGAGTAAAAATCCTCGGCGATGGTGGAAGAACTCACTAAAAGTTGTGAGCTGGCAGTACTCATTACGGCAGCCAAGATCGCGCTCAGCAGAACCCCACTGATCCATGGATTGAAGAGATCTGCGCTCATGTGGATAAAGATTTTTTCAGGGTCGGCTAGATTTAAGTGGAACTTTGCCACATACGCCACACCAAGTAAGCCGATCAAACACGAGCCAACTAAGCTGATCGCCATCCACGAAATACCCACGGTGGTGGCCTGCGGAATCTCTTTAATGGAGCGAATGGACATGAAGCGCACGAGAATGTGCGGCTGCCCAAAGTAGCCAAGCCCCCACGCCAAACTAGAGATCACCGCCACCACCGAGCTGCCCTCAAGGAAAATTAAATTGCTAGGCTTGACTTGGGAAATGAGGCTAAAACTCTCTTTAAATCCGCCCAAGTGATAGAGCATCATGCAAGGCACCGCCACCAACGCTCCCATCATCAAGAGCCCTTGGATCAAGTCCGTCCAACACACCGCCTTGTAGCCACCCAAAAAGGTGTAAGTAACGATGATTAAAGTCCCCGTGATGAGCGCGTGGTTATACTTCACCCCAAAGGTCGCCTCAAAAAGCTTTGCCCCACTCACCAGGCCTGAGGACACATAAAAGGTAAAGAAAATTAAAATCACCACCGCCGAGATCAAGCGTAAAATGTGCTTATCGTCGCTAAAACGGGTTTCAAAGTAATCGGGGATGGTGATGGAGTTGTCGATCACGCTGGTGTACACCCGCAAGCGTTTTGCCACCAAAACCCAGTTGATCGTAGACCCGATGGTTAAACCGATGGCGATGTGGCTGTTAATGAGTCCGCCCACATACAGCGCACCGGGCAAACCCATTAAAAGCCATCCACTCATATCGCTTGCCCCCGCACTAAGGGCACTCACCACAGGCCCCATCGAGCGATCACCTAAAAAATAATCCTCTGTCGTTTCATTGTTCTTGTAAAAATAAAACCCAATGGCGAGCATTAATAATGAGTAAAGAACAAAAACAATCACAATCTGGTAACTAATTTGCATGGATCTCCCTGATTTTTTTAAGTCCCTGCATTTCAACTGTCACAAAAGCAAAAAAAATCAAAATTACAACCGCCAAATCCCCCAATCTTGGCCTTTATTCTGCGTGTGCCTTAGTTTTAAGCCCCCTTGCACCCAAATTTCCGTAGCGGTGGTAGGAAATGCTGATGGACTTTTCTAAATGGTAGTTTAAGAGCTCAAAGCGCCCACAGCACAGAGCCTTAGCATTTGCCACCACAATCCCTAAAGCCCCGCTGGCTTCATAAAGCGCATCCAACTCTTGGCTAAAGTAGCGCACCCGCCCAAAATTGCCAAGTTTTTGGCTAAACTCCTCTAAACTCTCGTAAACAATGGTGGGGTTGAAGTGGTGTTTTAGATAGTCCACGCACTCTAATAAGAGCGGGGTGTGGGGGTTGTCGCTCTTGCTAACGAGGCTAATGGTGAGCGGGATTTGGCACACAGCCGCAGCCATCAGCACGCTGAAAATGTCAATGAGACTATCCTCAGCACGCATGCGGTAGCCAATGCTAGACACCTTAGTGTAGGTGAACCAATTTTCCTCACCGCGGATTTGCACAAAGTCTTTTTTTTGGCTGAACTCGGTGGCGTGGTAGTGGGCGTAGTTGCGTGCCATTTGCACAACCTCTTTGAGTGTGTCGCTATGGTGTTGGTTGAAAGACTCTAGGGCTTGGATGAAGGGCGTATTCCCTCTGTGGGTGTTCTCTGTAGGGATTTCCTCGATATGGACAAATTGTGTGATGTAGTTGTAAATCCCCACCTTGCGCCCTAGACCCACCGCCGATTTTTTGATCCCGCCAAAGGGCTGGCGCAAGACAATTGCCCCTGTGGTGGGTTTGTTGATGTAGAGATTGCCCACTTCAATGTTGTTAATGTAATACTCCCACTCGCGCTCATCTAAAGACTCCAAAGCCCCCGTGAGGCCATAGCCCGTAGCATTAGCGATCTCTACGGCCTCTTTTAAGTCTTTGGCTTTCATCACAGACAAATAAGGCACAAACAACTCGGTCATGTGCGTGTAGTCGCCCTTTCTAGTCCCGTACTTGATACAGGGCTTCATTAAATAGGCGTTTTCATTCAAAAATTCTGGTTTAATCGCCCACTCCTCATGGGACTCGATGTTGTTGAGTGCCTTTTGCACCTTGGGGCTGGGCGTGTCGGCGAGTGTCCCGATTTTATTCCATAACACCAAAGGATCACCCACGCTTAGGGACTGGGTTGCATCCACAAGAGTGCGTTTAAACTCAGGGTCGTTATAGACTTCCTCTTCTAAAATCAAGAGCGAAGTTGCCGAGCATTTTTGCCCAGAATTGCTAAAGGCCGAATGCACGACATTGCGGATCGCCTGATCTCTATCTGCCATTTTGGTAACAATAGTGGCGTTCTTGCCTCCCGTCTCGGCACTGAGTGCCAAAGTAGGGCTGGCTTCTAGCATGCGTTGCGCCGTATCCTCTGAGCCGGTGAGCACCGAAAATTTAATGTCCGGGCTTTTTAAAAGGAATTTGCTGACATCCTCACCTTTGCAGGGCAAGTAAATTAAGGCATCGCGTGGCACGCCCGCATCCCAAAAACATTCACACAAGCGGTAACCCACCACTGCGCTAAGGCTAGAGGGCTTATAGATCACGCTATTGCCCGCTGCTAAAGGGGCGGCGATCGTGCCTACGGAAATGCCGATGGGGAAGTTCCAGGGGGCGATCACCACGCCCACACCTTTAGGCTTAAAGCGCACTTCGGGGTGCTGTTCTAAAAGTTTTTGTAGGCTGTGGGGGTAAAACTCCAAAAAGTCAATTGCCTCGCTCACCTCAGCATCGCTTTCCATAAAGGTCTTGCCCACTTCAAGCGCACTAAGCCCGATCAAATCCCCCCGTCTGTCTCTAAAGTTCTGCGCCACCTTGCTTAAAATGGCGTGGATTTGGTTAAAGCTTTGATGTCCAAAGGTGCTCGCCTTGGCCGACTCTAGGGCTTGTTGCATCACCGCTTCGTTGGCTTGGGCAATGGTGGCGATTTTTTGGTGGGCAATTTTGTCAAAGACTTGCAAAGTTTTACAGCCCTCTTTGTCGTAATCGCGCCCGATCACAGGGAAGAGCTCCACAATGGCAGCGTTCTTGGTCTTGTCGACAATTTGATCCGCCCATGCGCGGTTTGCCCGCAAAATAAAATCTGTGTCGCTTTCGTTTTTAAAGGGGTGGTTGGGGTAGGTGCTTTGCGCGGGCTGGTGGGTGTTGCGATCCTGGGTGCGTCTAGGGCTGTTGTCTATACTTTCAATACCCGCAATGCTTCTTAAAAAGCGCTCCTCTTGATCCTTCCACGCAGGCGAGTCCACCTTAAGGTTAAAAAACGCCTTCATAAAGTTGTCTGCGGCCGTGTTTTCATCGAGGCGGCGCACCAAATAGGCGATGGCGTTGTTGAAGTGTTTTTCATCACACACGGGGGCGTATAAGATGAGTTTATGCATTTCTTTGAGCTCAAAGCTGGCTTGCAAGCTCATGCCCTCTAGCATTTCAAAGGTGAAGTGCTCCAAAGCTACAGGGTCGTTTAGGGTGTGGATGCGGGTGTAAGCGTAGGCGATCTCAAAGAGATTGTGCGAAGCGATCCCGATGTGGATGTATTTGTAATTTTCGTCGCTAAGCACATAATCTAACATTTTATTGTAGTTGGAGTCGGTGTCTTGCTTGCTGCTAAAGGTAGGTAGCGACCACCCGCGCACGGATGCAATCGTTTCCTCGCTCTCCATGTTTGCGCCCTTAACAAAGCGGATCTTAATGGGGGGCAAATTGCTTAGCACCCGTTCTTTAGAAAACGCCACCAACTCTTTGAGGTACTCATAAGACTCAGGGATATAAGCTTGCAACACAATACCCGCCCTTATAGGGAATTTAGAGATGGACTCTTTAAACGCTGCCACTGTGAGCTCTAAATCCTTATACTCCTCCATGTCTAGGTTGATGAATTTACCCATGCCTTGTTTTTCTTCTTCTTCCAGCGCGAGACCATAGAGTTTGTCCAGTCTTTTCACGATCTCTTCTTTGGACTGCTCGAAGTCTAGGATATTAATTTGGGAGAAAATAGTGGTGATCTTGATAGAAATGTATTCAATATAGCTAGACTTGATCGCCTCCTCGTATTTGTGCATGCGGTAAGACGCTTCCGATTCGCCTAGCACCTCCTCCCCGATTAAATTGATGTTGAGTGTGATTTGGGCTTGCTGGCGTTTTTCAATCTTGTCTTTCAAACTGTCGCTGCTCTCATCAAGCACCAAACTTTGGGTGTCTTGGCGGATCTTACGCACAAAGAAAGGCACACTCACAGAAGGTGCTAATTTGCCCACGCTTAAAAAACCAAAAAGCAGGAACTTTTCAAAACCGCTAAAAAAGTCGGCAATGCCGTATTTTTTCAGCGTGTGCTCGATCAAATTAAAACGGGCATGGTTGTCTTGGCAACGAAAAGAGCGATCTAAAAGCTCGATCAACATCACCTTATTTTCTGCGTTGGCCAAGAGCTTTTGCATCTTGTCGTGGAACGAGCGTTCTTCTAGGCTCAAGTGGTCGCTGATTTTGCTTTGCAAGGTGCGGGCTAGGGTTAGACTGGAGTGGATCACTTCCTTATCTGGTTGGGCTGGCATGCAAGTCCCCTTTCCATGAAAAACTTAAAATAAGCCCGCAGTATAGAGCAATAAAGTTAATAAAATGAGACTGGTGAGCCAAAACTAAGGTAAGTAAAGCGTAAAAAAAGGACAAGAGTGGTGCGCTTGACAGGACTTGAACCTGTGGCCTACGGCTTAGAAGGCCGTTGCTCTATCCAGCTGAGCTACAAGCGCATGGTACGCTTGAAGGGAGTCGAACCCCTAACCCCCAGATCCGAAGTCTGGTGCTCTATCCAATTGAGCTACAAGCGCCTAAACCGATGCAGTAAAATAAAGTAATGGGGAAATGGGGTGGGTGATGGGGCTTGAACCCACGACCCCCAGGACCACAATCTGGTGCTCTAACCAACTGAGCTACACCCACCATAAAAAACTTTCGCTGGTCGGGGCGAAAGGATTCGAACCTTCGACCCCTTGGTCCCAAACCAAGTGCGCTAACCAGGCTGCGCTACGCCCCGCTACTTCATAAAAGCGAATATTTTAGCTGAATTTATATTAATTGTCAAGGTGTGCCAAAATGGGGTGGGCACCCTATCAAAGCCCCAAAAAGCTGGTTTAGCCATATCTTACCTAAATTATGGTATATAGACCCCCCGTAAAAGTCATTTATGGGATTTAAAATCCAAAAAAAGGAGCTTGGATGCTAAAAGAAAAACTAAAACAGCTAAGAAACGCTAATAACTTGACCCAAGAAGAACTGGCACTCAAATGCGGCGTGAGTTTGCAGAGCATCAAGCGCTACGAGAGCGAGCAAAAGAGCAACATCACCCTAGACACCCTAGAAAAGCTTGCCAGTGCTTTAAACACCGATCTGCACTTTTTCACTTCAACACACCAAGAAATGGAAGACATCATTATGGTGCCTTATCTTAAAGACATTAAGGTGAGCGTGAATAAAGACTCCTATAACGCCGAAACCATGACCTTTTTGCCCCAAAGCAAGTCGTTCTTGGTCCGGCGTTTTGGACTCTCTTCCACCGAGCATTTGGGATTTGTGCAGGCGGTGGGCAACTCTATGGAGCCACGCATTAAAGAAAACGATCTCTTACTCTTTCAAAGCGATGGAACGCGCTATGAGGGGGCAGTGTATGTGGTGAATTTGGGCGGGGAGTACTACATCCGCCGTTTAAGCAAACGGCCCGAGGTCTATTTGCTCAGCGACAACCCCGTGTATAAACCCATTGTGGTGGATAACCTAGACGAGCTCACGATTTTAGGGCGTGTTGTGGGCGTGTTACATACCTTTAATATTTAATATTATCTAGAGAAGGTGGGATTTGTTAACTTTTTTATGCCATTATAAAAGGGAGATTAGACTTAAAAACAGATCAATTTATTAAGCGGGTCGTGATGGGTTTTTTGCGTGCGTTGCGAGAAAAGCGTTTCTTTTTGTTTTGGCTCTTTTGCGGGGGGTGTGTGTTGGGCGTGGTGCTGACGGTCTTTACTGTGCAAGCAGTGGAGTGGACGGGGGACGATAAATTTTGTGGCATGTGCCACATCATGACTCCAGAGTTGGACGCCTACCATTTAGACAAGCACGGGGGCCATAACCATGTGGGGATGAAGGCCGAATGCGTGGATTGCCACCTACCCCACGATAATATCATCCATTATTTCGTGGAAAAGACCTTGCTTGGAATGGAAGATGTTTATGGCAACACCATGAAAAACCCCCGCAAATTCGACTGGGAGATGAACCGCCGCGAAGCAAAAAACTATGTTTTTGACTCCGGTTGCTTGCGTTGCCACACTGATTTAAGAGAGGCCACACAATCGAACATGAAGGCCTTCTTGCCTCACAGAGACTACTTTGAAAAATTGACCAAAAAGCACTGCGTGGAGTGCCACTTAGACGAGGTGGGGCATAAGAATCTGAGTATCCATCTTAAGAAATTTTTAAAAGAAGACTACAAACCAACCGTGCGTGCCTTGATCGGCACGATCCAAAAATGAAGGAGCGAAGATGTTGATTTTACTTGAAGGAGAAAAGCATGCGTGTTAGCTTGGCTGGATTCTTGGCCTTTGTGTTGTGTTTAGGGTGGCTTAGCGCACACCCGCCCAAGGGAGGGACGAGCGTAGACAATGCGATGGACACACAACTGCCCTTAAAGACCTTTAGGGGTATGCAAGCCGAGGCAAAGGGCTGTATTGAGTGCCACGCCAAGAAAAATCCGGGGATCGTGGCCGACTGGAAAATGAGCCAACACGCCCACGCAGGGGTGAGCTGTATCGATTGCCACGGCGTTACCAAAGACAGCCCCATGCTCACCATGGATGGGCATGAAGGCTCTAAGGTGCCCATCTCTGTGTTGGTGTCCACCAACACCTGCGCTAAGTGCCACGAAAAGGAAGTGACCGAGTTTCGCCACAGCGGGCATGTGAGAGGTGCTGTGCAAATTTGGGCTAAGGCAAACATGCGCGATTTGATGGTGATGGTGGAGGGTAGAAACCACCCCGATTTGAAACACGCCCCCGCAGCTACGGGCTGTCAACAATGCCACGGCTCCATCATCCAACTGAATAAAAACCACCGCCCCACTCCCGAAACTTGGCCTACCTATGGTATTGGCACTGCTTTTCCCGATGGCTCCGTGGGCAATTGTGCCAGCTGCCACAGTGCGCATAAATTTAGTCTAGAAGAAGCACGAAAACCCGCCGCGTGTGCGAGTTGCCACCTAGGCCCAGATCATCCCGACATTGAGATTTACAACAACTCCATGCACGGGCACATCTTCAACGCTGAGGGGGCAAAATGGAACTTTAATGCAGCCCCTGGCACTTGGAAAGTCCCTGACTTTAGAGCCCCCACTTGTGCCACATGCCATATGAGCGGAAACGCCAAAAGTGCCGTAACCCACAATGTGAGCCGCCGTTTGAAATGGAATTTATTCATGCCCCTTAGCAAACTGCGCACGGGAGGGTATGAAACCGCCAGCGATGATTACAAATATGAAAACAAAATCACCATCGGCAACCCTCTAGCAGGCAACCCTAAAGGCCCTGAGGCCGCCCGTGCGGAAATGGAGGCGGGTTGTGTGGATTGCCACAACAAGCAACACATCGACAACTTCTTTATTATGGCGGATAAAAACATCATGCTCTACAACGAGTATTGGAAAGAAGCGGTGAAAATGAAGGATGAGCTCGCTAAAAAACACCTGCTTGGCAAAGACATGTGGGCAGATGACTTCCAAAACACCATGTACCACATGTGGCACCACGAAGGCCGCCGCATGCGCCAAGGTGGCATCATGGGCGCGCCAGACTACTCTCACTGGCATGGGGTTTTTGAAGTCCAACAAGACATCAGAAAACTGCGCAAAATCTACGCCAAACGCCTCAAAACCAATAAAATTGAGGACTAAGCCCCAAGCCGCCCCCCTAGCGGGGCTAGCCCCCACCGCACTACACACCCTTGTTTGTTTTTTGCAAACCCAAGTTGCCCAAAGGGGCTTTAAGCGGGTGGTTTATGGCCTTAGCGGGGGGGTGGATAGCGCGGTGGTCGCACTCCTGTGCCAAAGGGCGTTTGAAAACAACGCCCACGCCTTGCTCATGTCCTCTCTTAGCACCCCACCAAGCGCGCTAGAACATGCCAAAGAACTTTGCGAACACTTCAACATTGCCTACAGCCAACGCCCCATCGCCCCCCACCACGCCCTTTTTCAAGATAGCCACAAAGACGCAAGCCTGATTAGGCAGGGCAATTTTTGTGCGCGCTTACGCATGGCCACGCTGTATGACTACGCTTTGCAATATCACGCCTTGGTGATTGGCACGAGCAACAAGAGCGAGCGGCTGCTAGGCTATGGCACGATTTTTGGGGATTTGGCATGCGCGATTAACCCCATAGGCGATCTATACAAAAGCCAAATTTACACCCTTGCCCGCCTTTTACAAGTCCCTGAAAATATTCTAAGCAAGCCCCCAAGTGCGGACTTTTACGCCGGGCAAAGCGATGAGGCTGAGCTTGGTTTTAGCTACGTCCAAATCGACCCCCTGCTTTTTGCCATAGAGCAAAACCCGCATTTAGACGCAAAGGGGCTCATTGCCCTAGGCTTTGCCCCCGCTTTGGTTGCAAGCGTGCAGGAGCGCATGGCAAAAAACGCTTTCAAGCTAGAAATGCCCGCAATCTGCGCGTTATGACTTGGCTTGAGCGGTATTTTTACGCCCCCACACTCTGCCAAAAAGCCCTAGCCTACACCCTAAGTCCCCTCTCTTTCATCTATGAGACAATCGCCACCATAAAACGCCAAAGCGCACCCTTTGAAGATTTAAATATTCCCATAATCAGCGTGGGTAATTTAGTCGCCGGGGGTAGTGGCAAAACCCCCTTTATTTTGGCTTTGGTGCAGGTGTTAGCCCCGCTTTATAAAGTGGTGGTGGTGAGCCGGGGATATGGGCGTGCTTCTAGGGGACTTGTGGTGGTGAGCCGGGGGGGCAGGGTGTTGGTCGAGCAAGAGAGAGCCGGCGATGAGGCGTTTTTGATCGCAAGCAAGTTAAACACTTGTGGCGTGGTGGTGAGCGAAAAGCGCAAAGAGGGGGTGCTTGAGGCCAAAAAGATGGGTGCGCAGGTGGTGCTCTTAGACGATGGCTTTCGCTTTAATTTTAAAAAGCTCAACATTGTGCTAAAGCCCGCCTTAAAGCCCTATTTTGACTTTTGTCTGCCCAGTGGCATTTATAGAGAGAGCCCTAAATGCTATGCCCTAGCCGACCTTGTGCTGCAAGAGGGGATTGATTACACGAGACATACACAGCTTTTAAACCCCACTCAGCGTATGCTTTTAGTAACTGCCATTGCCAACCCCACCCGCCTAGACCCCTTTTTGCCCCCCCTTGTAGGTAAGCTCTACTTCAAAGATCACGCCACTTTTGACTTCAAACGCCTTGAATGCGCCTATCAAGAACACAGTGCCACTTCACTGCTTGTTACGGCTAAAGACGCGGTGAAACTTACAAACTGCTCCCTGCCTCTAAGCCTTTTGGATTTGCACCTAGAGATTGCGCCCCAAATCCTAAAGCAAATCTTAGATTATCTCGCCCATTAGCCGAAATTTGCTAGAATGCCTTTTATTTTCATAAAGGAGTGCTTATGTCTGTCAGTTTAGTCAAAGGGGGACGGGTGTCTTTGAGTAAGGAAAAACCCGGCTTGTCTAAAATCGTTGTGGGCTTGGGCTGGGATGTGAATAACACGGACACGGGTGCGGATTTTGACCTAGACGCTTCGGTGTTTTTGACCGCGGGCAATGGCAAAGTGAGCGATGACGCAAACTTTGTGTTTTACAACAACCCTAAAAGCAAGGACGGCGCGGTGGTACATACGGGCGACAACCGCACGGGCGCAGGCGAGGGCGATGACGAGCAAATCAAAGTGGATTTAGCCAAAGTGGATAGCGGGGTGCAAGAAATCCATATCGTGGTTACCATCCACGAGGCAGACACGCGCAAGCAGAACTTCGGCATGGTGCGCCACGCTTTCGTGCGGGTGGTGGATGAGAGCGACAACCAAGAAATCTTGCGCTACGACTTAGAAGAGGATTTTTCAGTAGAAACCGCCTTGATGTTTGGCAGGTTGTATCGCGATGGAGCGGATTGGAAATTTGCTGCTGTAGGCACGGGATTTAAAGAAGGTTTGGCGGGCTTTTGTAAACAATTTGGCGTGAATGTTTAAGGGGCTTAAATGGCGGTTAGTCTAGTCAAGGGGCAGAAAATCTCGCTGAAGAAAGAGAGCGGGGAGAAGCTGAGTGCCTTTTGCGTGGGGGCGAATTGGGGGGCACTCAGTAAAAAAGGCTGGTTTGGCAACACCAAGACGGAAGCCGTGGATTTGGATTTGAGCGTGGGGCTGTTTGCAGACACGAAGTTTGTGGATTGCGTGTATTATGGCAAGCAGGCGGCTAGCGGAATCAAGCACAGCGGGGATGACCGCACGGGCGATGTGGGTGGCGATGACGGGCTAGACAATGAAGTCATTAGCATTGCCTTAGATAGCCTGCAACCGGAAATCACGCAATTGGTCTTTGTGCTCAGTTCCTACACCCACATTAAATTTGATGCGATCCCCTTTGCCAGTATCCGCTTGTATGAGGGCACGCCCAGCCAAGTCAAATCCATTTTTGCCACCTACAACGCCGCCAACGATGCTGCCTTTGCGGGCAAGGAGGCCATGATTTTAGGCAAGCTCTACCTACATAATGGGGAGTGGAAATTTAGCGCAATCGGCGAGCCCACCGCAGACTCCAAACTAGAGGATTTATTGTTAAAATCCGTGCCTAAATATCTATGATAACCCCCCACTTAAACAAGGCGTTGTTAGAGCGGCTCTTTGTGGCCGCCTCTATCCGTCGCTGGAACGACCAGGCCTGCCCCATTGAGTTTAGCGAATTAGACAAACAAGCCCACAAGGCGGTGGTGGTTATCTTGTTGGCTAAACACCATGCGGGCGTGGATTGGGACAAGTTGCTTACTTATTTTTGCTTTGAGTTTTTAAGCCGTGTGGTGCTGACCGACATTAAGCCCCCCATTTACTACAAGCTTTTAGAAAAGCACCGCGCGGATCTGGCCGCCTATGTGTGGGGGGTGCTCTCCCCAGAAGTGCAGGGCTATGGCATTTTTGAGCACCTGCAAGATTATTTTTGTAACCCCCCTAAAGATTTAGAGAGTCAATTACTCAAAGCCGCCCACGACTATGTGTCGGCGTGGGAGTTTGGCTTCATTGAGCGTTTTTACCCCGAGGGCTATGGGGTGCAAGAGATCAAAGCGCATTTAGACAAGTCTTTAAAGGCGCACGCCCCCCTTTTAGAAAAAGTGGCGCATTTAGAGCTCTTGACTTCCATGTTCGGACAGCTGCGTTTTCAAAAGCGTTGGAGCCAAACTCCCCGCGTACCGCCAACCAGCGTGCTAGGGCATGCGCTCTTTGTCGCCTTTTGCGCCTTTTTGCTGAGCTTTGATTTAAAAGCCTGTAAGCAAATGCGCTTAAACCACTTCTTAGGCGGACTGTTACACGACCTGCCCGAAGTGCTGACTAGAGACATAATTTCGCCCATAAAACACGGCGTGAAGGGGCTAGACAGCCACTTAAAAACTCTAGAGGCGGAGGCGATGCAAGAGCACATTTGGCGCTACTTGGATGCCAATTTGGCTAAGGATTTGCGCTACTTCACGGAAAGAGAATTTGACGACCGCTACATAAACCCCACCACAAAAGAAGTGCAAAGTTTAGAGAGCCCCACCGCGCTTTGGGAGGGCTTTAATGAAGACCAATTTAATGGGGTGAGTGGGCGGCTGTTGAAGTTTTGCGACCAGCTAAGTGCCTTTTTAGAAGCCAAAATCTCCATAGCGCATGGCATTAAAAGCGATGTGTTGGTGCATGGTGCAAAGAAAATCCAGCAAAAATGCCAAAGCACTTTTTTACAAGGGGTGCATTTGGGGGCGTTGTTTGGGGAGTTTGCCTGAAGTTTTTATTCTTTTGCCTGTTTGGCTTGTTGCACGCGGCGGCGGTGATCACTTTAGATGTGCAGGCTAACGCTAGGCTAGCCACTTCTAACGCCAATGAGGGTACGATGATTGCCAAAATCCAGGAGCATTTGCACCTCTTTAGCCAGTTGCTTATGCGCGCTAGAGAGCAGGCCGCCACCCTAGAGAGCATGCGCCACACCCTAGAGCAAAGCCAAGCCCTGAGTGAAGCCAACATTGCCCCCCTAGAGCCCATGCGCGCCTATTTAGAACAGGAGTTGCAGCACGCCAAAGAGCAAGAGCAGGAGTTGCAAACACGCCTCAGTGCCTATGAGCACGCCCAAAACGCCCAACTTGCACGCCTAAAACACGCCTGTGCGTGGCTAGATTTTGGCACCGCAACGCTCAAAAGCCCCAATAAACACGCCCAAGAGCTTTTAAACCAGCTCAAAGAGCAAAACCCGCCCCTAGCCCCCAAGCCCTTAAGCGTCCTTCTTTGCCAAAAGATGCAGGCTAGAGAATCCCAAGAGCAGCACCAAGAGCGGCTAAAAAGCATGCAAGAAGCCTTGCTTAGAGGGGATTTTACCCACTATGAAGAGCTGCAGGCGAAGGATTTTCAAGAGCTGGCTAGTTTTAGTGCAAATGCGCCAAAGCTTCCCATCCACGCTCTAGAACAACGCCTAGCAGAATTGCAACATAGGTTTGCTAAAAACCCCCTAGAGCAGCAAATTAAAAGCCTCAATAAAAAACTTGCTACTGATTTAAAGCAGGCCAAAGACACGAACACAAGGGCTAGTGCTTATGCTGCCTACAACCAGCAAGCGCGGGGCTTAGAGCTCAAATTGCTTTTAGAGCTCACGCGGCATTTAGCCTTTTTAAACGAAACGATGGCGATGCAGGTGGGGGTTTTGGCTAAGAGTGCAAACACGCCTTTAAACCCGCCCCTAAACACCCACACCCCCCTAAATGCCTATGGGTTTCCTAACTAGCCCCTTGTGTCTAATAAATTTTCTTCAAAGTTAAAGAGCGGTTCGGGTAGGGTTTTGGCGGTGTAAATTTCTATATGGCTAAAGCCCTTCAGGCTACCTGTTTGTTCCCTTAAAAGGTTTGCCACGCTCTCATATGCCACGCCGAGCGACAGACACACCCCCCCATCTTGCTTGTAAAGCACGCCCTGCAGGGGGCCTAAGTGTGGGTAGAGGGCGTAAAACTCTAGCCTCTCCTTTTGGCCCCCCTTTTTAAACTGCACCAACGATTCCTTATGCCCATCTGTGATGACAAAGCTCGCCACCTCGTGCTGTAAAGATAACAATAGATTGCCAAAGAATAAAAAGTCTTGACGGGTGGGGGCGTGGGTGAAGTGCTGTAAAATCTGCTCGTGGTAGTCTTTAAAGACTTCCTTGCTCTCGTGGCTTAAAAGCTTGTGTAATTCTTGCAAGTCTAGTTTTAGGGGGGCGTTTTTGAGCTCTGCTAGGATGGGCGGTTGGGGGATTAAATTAGAGAGCATGGTCGCGCCCACTGAGCTTTTATGCACCAACGCCCAATAGGTTTTGCCTAAAACAAGGTTCTTTTGGCTCTTGCTCTCGAGCACTTGGTTGCCTAGTTGCAACAGGTATTGATCCGCCCCCTTTTTTTCTAAAACCTTTAAGAGCAGGGGCAGCGTCCCGTTGAAGTTTTGTACCCGCGGGTGGTCTTTTAAGAGGTCTTGGAGCAAGCCGAGTTGTTGGAGTGCATTGATGGGGTTTAACATGGGAGCAATTCTAGCATAAAGCCCTTGTAGGTTAAGTCAGCATTAAAATATTTCACAATAAAATGGGGGCATGTTGAGTCATTTTGATGTAGTTGTTGTGGGTGGTGGGCACGCCGGCATCGAAGCGTCTATTGTGGCGGCAAAGATGGGCGCAAGGGTGCATTTACTCACCTTGTTGATTGAAAACATTGGGCTAGCCAGTTGTAACCCCGCCATTGGCGGGCTTGGCAAGGGGCACTTGGTTAAGGAAGTGGATGCTTTAGGCGGGGTTATGGGGATGCTTACGGACATGAGTGGGTTGCAGTTTCGCACCCTAAACGCCTCTAAAGGCCCTGCCGTTAGAGGGAGTCGGGTACAGATTGACATGGATGCTTATCGCATTAATGCCCGCAATTTGGTGCTAAACACCCCGAATTTGAGCGTGTCTCAGGAGATGGTAGAGGGGCTTTTAGTAGAAAACGGGGCGGTGGTGGGCGTGAAAAGCGCGCTAGGCAAAGAGTATCGCGCTAAAAAGGTCATTTTAACCACGGGAACTTTTTTGCAAGGCCTGGTGCATATCGGCACCCACCAAAGCCAAAATGGGCGCTTTGGCGAGAGCGCGGCGGTGGCGCTGTCTTTAAACCTTGCGGATTTGGGCTTTGAAATGGGGCGGCTTAAAACCGGCACTTGCCCTAGGCTTGCCGGGCCAAGCATTGATTTTAGCCAATTAGAAGTGCACGGGGGCGATTTAACCCCCCCCAAGTTTAGCCACTACACCAAGGACTTTAATCCCACGCAACTGCCCTGTTTCATCACCTACACGAATGCCAACACGCACGCGATTATCCGCCAAAACTTCCATTTAGCCCCCATGTTTAGCGGGCAGATTGAGAGCGTGGGGCCGCGCTATTGCCCGAGCATTGAGGATAAAATTTACCGCTTCCACGAAAAAGAACGCCACCAACTCTTTTTAGAGCCGCAAACGAGGAGCTGTAGCGAGTATTATGTAAATGGCTTAAGCACTTCCTTACCCTTTGATGTACAAGAGCAGGTGATCCACTCCATTAAGGGGCTAGAGCATGCCAAAATCACCCGCTACGGCTACGCCATTGAATACAACTTCATTCCCCCCACACAGCTCAAATACACTCTAGAAACAAGGCAGGTGGCCCATCTCTACTTAGCCGGGCAAATCAACGGCACCACGGGCTATGAGGAGGCAGCAGCGCAAGGATTAATGGCGGGCATTAACGCCACTTTAAGTCTACAAAACAAGCCCGAGCTCGTCCTACGCCGCGATGAGGCGTATATCGGGGTGATGATTGATGACTTGGTGAGTAAGGGCACCCAGGAGCCTTACCGCATGTTCACCTCAAGGGCGGAGTACCGCTTGCTCTTAAGAGAGGACAACGCCCGCTTGAGACTGGGCACATATGCCCACGCTTTGGGGCTGATGGACGGCGCAGAATACAACGAACTTTGCGCCCAAAAAGCGCAGATTCAAAGTGCCCTAGAGAGGCTCAAAAACACTGCTATCACGCCCACTAAAGAGGTGCTAAAACAACTCAAAAGTGGCAACCAAGCCCTCCTAAATGACAAATGTGATGGGATGTTTTTAATGGGACGGGAGGGCTTTAGCCCGGACATTTTGCCCGCGTTTTTGGGCTTTTTAATGGATCTTGAGCCTTTTATTTTAGAGCAGATTAAAATTGAGTGCAAATACCACGACTACATTGCCAAACAAAGCGTATCCATTGCCAAAATGGCGCAAATGCTAAACACCCCAATCCCCCTAGATTTTGATTACAAGAGCATTACAGGTTTGGGGCTAGAAGCGTGCGAAAAATTAGAGAAATTCCGCCCCAAAAGCCTTTTTGAAGCCTCCCAAATCAGTGGGATCACCCCTGCAAATTTAGAAGTTTTACAGCTTTACTTGCACCTACACCAAAAATTGAAGAAAACCCCCTATGAACCCTGTTGAAATCGCCCAAAGACTTATAAGCTACAAAACCATCACCCCCAAGGAGGAGGGGATTTATGACTACATACAATCGCTTTTGCCCGACTTCACGCCCCTAAGGGCGGATAAAAATGGGGTGAAAAATCTTTTTCTCTCTAGGGATTTTGGCGGGGCGAACCCCCTGCACTTTTGCTTTGTGGGGCATGTAGATGTCGTGCCCGTAGGGCAGGGATGGCGTTTTGACCCCTTTGGGGGAGAGATTTTAGAAGGGTTTTTGTATGGGCGTGGGGCGCAGGACATGAAAGGCGGGATTGCGGCGTTTATCTATGCTCTGCAAGAGTTTTGCGCTAAAGTTGCACCCAACACACCTTTAAAGCTCTCGGTGTTACTCACAAGTGATGAGGAGGGCCCAGCGGAGTTTGGCACAAAATACATGCTAGAGGTGTTGCAAGAGAAAAATCTATTGCCCGATTTTGCACTTGTGGCTGAGCCCACTTGCGTGCAACATTTGGGAGATAGCGTAAAAATCGGCAGGCGTGGCTCGATTGCGGGCAGACTCATCATTTACGGCGTGCCCGGGCATGTTGCCTACCCTAAGACTTGTTTAAACCCTATAGACATCATCGCCGACAAGCTGAGTTTGATTGCAGGGGCATTCTTAGATAAGGGCGATGCCTTCTTTGAGCCCTCCCGCCTTGTCATCACCTCCATGCAAACCGACTCGCTGGCAGAGAATGTTATACCCAAGACTTTAGACATTGCCTTTAATGTCCGCAACTCCCCCGCCACCACCCTCAAAGACCTGGAAAACTTTTTAGAAATTGTGCTTGCCAAAATCCCCCACGATTTGAGCTTAAAACAAAACTCCATGCCCTTTCTCTCGTCTAAGAACTCGCTGTTGGTGGGGTGTTTAGATCAAGCCATTGGTGAAGTTTTAAACACCACACCCACACTCAACACAAGCGGAGGGACAAGCGACGCACGATTTTTACACGCTTTTGGGGTGGAGGTGGTGGAGTTTGGGCTCACCAATGAGCGCATACACGCCATCGATGAACACTTAGAGATCGCCCAACTTGAGAAACTGAGCCTTGTCTTCTTAAGACTCTTGGAGCTCATCGCTCAAAAAGGCTTAAAGACTTAGTTATCTGCGCTGCCCTTAGGGTAACAAAAACGATAGCCCCTACGGCGCACAGTCTCTACCGTGGAGATGCCTAGGGGTTTATCCATTTTTTGACGGATTTGGTTGATGGCGACTTCAATGACATTGGGTGTTACGAGTTCGGGCTCTTCCCAAATCGCATCTAAAAGCTGTTCTTTGGAGACGATTTGATCTCTGTGCCTAGCAAGGTGTGTCAACACTTCAAAGGGTTTACCCTTCACTTCAATTTCCTTGCCCTTATACACGATCTTTTCTTCATCGGGATTAATGATTAAATCCTCAATCTCAATGATGCTAGAGCCCCAAAAACGCAAGCGCGCCTCAATCCGTGCCACCAACACGCCCATGTCAAAGGGCTTGGCGATGAAGTCGTCCACGCCCTCTTTAAACGCCTTGATCTCTTGCTCACTGGATTTATGTTCAGCTAAAATGATGCTAACAATTGAGGGGTGTTTGGCTTTGGCGTAAGGCACTAAGCTTAAACCATTGCCGTCTTTGAGTTCAAACCCAATCAGCACCAAATCATAGTTGCGGATACTGATATAATATTCCCCATCCTCAAGATTTTCGGCGACATCAACTTGAAAACCCTTTTCGTTGAGAAAGGTGCTAACCTCTTTACTCAAGTCCCCATCGTTTTCTACCAATAAGATACGCATTTCAATCCTTTACCTTAAACTTAAACTTAAAGGATTATAACATAAGTTTTTAAGCTCTTGTAAAGTTTAAGAGAAAGATACAAGTTTTTTAGATATAATGCATCTCGGTTGGTTTTCCAACCGGGCACGGGCGGGGTAACCTCCCCCTCCTTATCCCCGCCCACCCTACATTTTCTTTTTGGCTTCAATCCCTAGTAGTTTTAACCCGATTGTTAAACTCAAGCTCACCATTTGGCATAGCTTCAAATAGGGCAATTCTTGGGGCGTGTCTAAAATGCGGTGAGCGTTGTAAAAGCTGTGTAAGTCCGCTGCAAGGGCTTTTAAATAGTCGCAAATTTTTTGCAATTCCCTGTCGTTGAACGCTCCTTGCAAGACTTTAGGTAGGTTGAGGGCGTTGAAAAGCAAGTTCTGCCCTGCAGGGGGTAAGTCCAATAGTGGGCTTTGGCGCACCTTTTCTAAATCCCCTCCCTTGTTGATAAACTTCTCTAGCATGGTGTGGATACGGGCGTTGGCGTAATGGATATAAAAAATGGGGTTTGTACTGTCCGTGTTCTGTAAGCTCGCTACATCAAAGTCTAAATGCGTGTCTAGCTTTTTAGACAGGAAGATAAAACGTAAAGCGTCCTTACCCATGTCTTGCAAGACATCTTTAACCAAAACATAGTTGCCCGCCCGCTTACTCATTTTATAAGGTTGCCCATCTTTAATCAAGGCGACCATTTGCACCAACAAGACTTCTAGCTTGGACGAGTCGTAACCTAAAAACTGCAAGGAGGCTTTAATGCGGGGGACATAGCCATGGTGGTCCGCCCCAAAGATATTGATGTAGTGGTCGTAGCCCTGCTGAAACTTATAGTCGTGATAAACGATGTCTGGGGCTAAATAGGTAAAATCCCCATCGGCTTTACGCACCACACGATCTTTCTCATCTCCAAAGGCACTAGAGCGCAACCACAACTTGCCTTCCTCTTCATACACTCCCTTGCCAGCCTCTAGGCGTTTAAACACCTCTGCACTCTTAGAAAATACCGCCTTTTCGCTCACATACGCGTCCATATGCACGCTTACCTCGGCCAGGGTTTCTTGGATCTCTGCCAGCATTAAATCTTTGGAAAACTCCCCAAACTTTGCGCTTAACGCTTCCTCATCCACTCCCTCCAAACTCTCTACTTTAAAATGCTCTTTAGCGGCCTGGGCGAGCTCATAGATATACTCACCCCTGTGGCAATTCTCGGGATAGTCCACTTTGTAGCCAAAATTTTCTTTGAGCCTTAAAAACACGGACAGCCCTAAAGTTTTGATCTGCGCGCCTAGGTCGTTAATGTAATACTCGCTATGTACCTTATAGCCCAAAAAGCGTGCTAAGCGGCAAAAGCTGTCTCCAAACACCGCCCCCCTAGCATGCCCAATATGTAAAGGCCCCGTGGGGTTTGCGCTCACAAACTCCACATAATAACTCTCCCCTTTATCCTCTTGTTTACCAAAACCCTCTCCTAGTGTTAAAGCCTCATCGCAAAGGTTGTTTAAAAACGCCTCTTTGAGTGTGAAGTTGATATATCCATTGAGCGGAGCGATTTGGCTAAACACTTCTTGGCACTCAGGGTGGGTGCTTAAGCTCTGTGCCAACTCCTCAGCAATGAGCTTAGGGGCTTTTTTACGCACCTTGGCTAGGGGGAAGGCCACAACGCTGGCGTAATGCCCTAAAGAGCGATCCTTAGGGTGCTCGAGCACCACTTCAGTTTGTAACATCCGTTCTAATAAATCCTTGACTCTGCGGTGCATGGCTAGCTTTGTTGTTCTTGTTTTGGGGGGGTGGGCTGGGGAGTTTGGGGAGCAGATTGCATCCCCACGCTCTCGGGTTTCTTGCCCTCCTCCTCGTCCTCTTTAACCGCCTTTTTGAAATTCTTAATCCCGCTACCTAGCCCCTTTGCCAGCTCTGGAATTTTCTTTGCCCCGAATAAAAGCAAAATCACCGCTAAAACAATCAACCAATGCCAAACACTAAAAGTACCCATTTCTATCCTTTCTTGAAATACAAGCCTAATAATTTGCGCCCCACGCCTTACAAAACGCCTCTTTAGGGAACATTTGCTGTTTATAGCCTAAAGTGTGGGCGACTTCTAAAACTATTTTTTTAGACAGCTCCAAATCCTCATTGATCAACACATAGTCAAACAGCTCGATCTCCTGGATTTCTTGTAGGGCAGTTCGCAAGCGCCGCGCGATCACCTCGTGGCTGTCCGTGTGTCTTTGCTCGAGCCGTTCTTTTAAAATGTGGATATTTTTCGTGGTGATGAAAATAGAAGTCGCTTTTTGATAAAGCTCCTTCACACTGCGATGTCCCTGTACATCAATGTCAAACAAAACCAGCTTGCCTGCCTTGAGGGCTCTCTCAATAGGGGCGATTGAAGTACCGTAATAGTGCCCATGCACCTTTGCCCACTCCAAAAACTGCTTATTTTCAATACCCTCAATAAACGCCTCTTGGCTCACAAAGTAGTAATGCTTGCCCTCCACTTCACCTATACGCTTAGGGCGGGTGGTGGTGGAGATAGAAAAATAAATATCGGGGCAATGCTTGAGTAAGTGGCTGATTAAAGTGCTCTTGCCCGAGCCACTAGGCCCGGCTAAAACCAACATGCGGTAGGCGTATTTAGGCATCTTTATCCACTAAATTGACTTGGATTTTTAAAGTTTTGCCCTCTAAGAGTTTGGGGTCAATGGGCAGGTCTTTGAGTAAATCTTGCAAGTTCAAATTTAAATGCAAGGGTACGGCTTTTAGCTCTGTTGTGGGCGCACCCTCTTGCTCTTTGGGGCTTGCTGTAACTTGCTCTTTTAATGCCTCAGGGCTTTGGGCTTCTAGCTCTTGTGGGATTTCTAACTCTTTAGGAGTTTTAGGAGTTTGTTCTTTGGGGGTTTCGGGGCTTATAGCTTGGGGCGGGGGCGTGCCATCCACCACACTAGACATCACGGGTTCGGGTATGTCCTCAATGTGTTCGTACTCCTGCGGGTCTTTCTCCAAGTCCACCCCCGCCTTTTGTGCACCTTTTATGGGCGGTTGCTCTGCCAACTCTTGCGCTTCTAGCCCCCCTATGTCCTCTTGGGGCTCTAACTCTGCTCCCTCTAGCGCGCTTTCTTGGAGTTCTTTAGGGGTGTCTTGGGTTTTGGTGCCCTCCTCTAATTCCAGCCCTTTCAATGCGTTTTCCACATTTTGTGGCTCTAATTCTTGCGCCCCTTTTTGGGCTTGGGGCTCTTGCTCTGTAGGCTCTTGTGGAGCTTGTGTTTCTAGTTCTGTAGGTTTTTGTTCTGCTTTTGTTGGTGTTATGTCTTCTTGGGGTTCTAACTCTAGACCCCCTAGCCCCTCTAGCTCAGACACTCGCGCTTCTTGTATCTCCTGGGCTTCTTGGCCCTGCACCTCTGTGGACTGGGGTTCTGTGGCTTCTTTAATTTTTGGCTTTTGCTCTAAATCATCCAACCCCTCTAAATCCTCTAAGCCTAGTTTATCTAAATCTTTCCCTGTTTGGAGTGCTTGTTGTGCAACTTGAGGGGTTTCTTGGTCTTGTATTTCTAGTTCTGTGGACTTTTGTCCTAATTTGGCTTCTTTTGGGGTCTCTTTGGTTGGTGGGGTTTGTTCTTTGGTTTCTTGCGGTGCTAAATCGTCTAGCCCCTCTAAGCCTTCCAACTCTAGGGTTTGTGCATCCTCTAGAGCCTCGTTAGGGGTTTGGACTTCTTGTATTGTCGCTTCTACTTCAGGTTCTTGTGGGGTCGGAGTGTTTTCTTGGGTTGCTTCTAGGGTTTCTAGTCCCCCTAGTATATCCATGGGGTCTTGATCTGTGCTCGCTGTAGGGGCATCAGGTTCTTTGGGGGTTTGCAATTCGGGCTCCTTAGTCTGCTCAATCTCGTGCCCGGCAGATTGCATGAGCTCATCTATGTTTTGCATGCCATCCATCAAATCCTGCGCTTTAGAGGAGTCCTCTTGTACCAAATCCTCTAGCATCTCATCGTGTTCTAAGCCGGCATGGGTTTCATCCTCGCTGTCGTCTATGGGCAACAAGTCGTCTAAATTTAACGCTAAAGGATCATGCGCTTCTTGTGCAAGTGGAGTGGTCTCTTGAACTTCCTCTTCTTTGGGGGACTTGGGTTTTACTTCCTCTGTTTCTACTTCTTCTTTTTGCTCTACTTCTGTTTTTGCTTCTTTTTGGGAAGTTATCGGTTCTTTCTGCGCTTCAAATTGGGGTTCTTCTTGTTTGGGTTCTTCTTTGGCATTAATCTCATCCAAAGAAGGGGATTCTAGGTTTTTTGTGTCCAACAAACCTTCTAATTGGCTGAGGTTTGAATCGATATCCTTAAAGAAATCCACATCTGAGCCAGAAGACACCGCCCCAAGGTCTTGCGGGAGTGAAGGGCAAGTAGCGGGCGTGGAAGGGCCCATGTTTCTTTGCAAGATGTGTAAAATGTCTGTGGGCAAAAAGGGTTTTTTGATGTAGTGGGTGAACTCCCCAAATTCCTCAATGCCCTTACGCAACAAGAGCCCACTTAAGGGCACCCCATCTAAATGCGGTTTTAGACGCTCGTATTCCTCGCCATCTACCGCCGTGTCGTCAGCAAAGAAAAAACATTCCTTGCTTTCATCAAGGGCGGGTAAAATCTCCTCGGCATGTTCTTCAGCCACAAGCTCCAGATCCAGCTTTTTGGCGATGTTCTCAAAAAGTTTGCCCACCATTTTATTTTGGTTCACTAACAGAATTTTCAAGGACACTCCTTAAGCCAGGTTACCTAAGCTGTGGATTATAATACAACTTCCCTTGTTTTGGTTTAACAACAATGTTTAAAGGAAATGTATGGGCCACTTGAAGTCTTTTTTACTCCCCTGTTTGCTCGCCACAACTTTGCAGGCTGCCCCTACTTTATACATGCTTCCCTATGAGCAACACGAGGCACTAAAGAGCCTCATTAGCGGGATCAATGCCGCTAAAAGCCAAATCAACATTTCTATCTATAGTTTCACCCATAAAGACATCGCCAAAGCCTTGAGAGATGCAGCTGCGCGGGGTGTGCAGATCCGCATCATTTACGATCAAGGCGGGGCGCACGGCAAATACTCCACCATGGGCTACTTAGCCAAGTATCGTGGCATCTCCACCTGCATGCTGAGCGGCAAAGAAGCCAGCTACTTTGGCAAAGGCAAGGAATACCGCGGGATCATGCACCAAAAACTTGCCATCATCGACAACAACACGATCTTTTTAGGCTCAGCCAATTGGAGCAAAAATGCCTTTGAGAACAATTACGAATTGTTGCTAAAGGACAACGATCCCTCCCTTATCCAAAAAGCTCAAAGTTATTACAAAAAAATGTGGAGTGAGTGCCGCTAAAAGTGATAATTGTAGCCAATATAAAAGGCAAAGGTTCTGCGGAAGGTAACGCTACAATCACCCCCACTGTAGTAAATGTGGTTGATGGTGGGGATTTTAAAGCCAATATCGATGCCGTGCTGGCCTACAATTAGAGCCCTCACCCCGATGTTAAAAAGAAACTGAAACGCACTTGTGCTAGGGTTAGCATAACTGGGTAGACCCATCGCATTGTTTCCGGCTGTGCCCACAAGCCATGATGTCCCCGCAATGGCAACCCCCACATAAACACCTAAGTCGAGCGAAATGTCGTTTCTGTAAAACGCCCCTTGAAAAAAGTTATAGAAAAAGTCCGCAGCTGCGCCATAAGTGAGCAGGTTATTGCCCCCATAGTACTGCCCTCCGCCATAGGGGGTTCTTGGGTAGCGCGCGCCAAAGCCCTGCCAGTCTAAAAAGGCGTAGTAGCGCGCTCCAAACATCTGGTCTTTTCTAAAGTAGCCCGTGTAGCCTATATTAAAACCTAGCCCATTTGCCCCCACATTCATGTCATCGCGCCCGGGGTGGCGGATGCTCATTGCGCTGGAATTGCTGGTTAAAATCGTAACGGTGCCTGTTTGGTAGCTCGCGCCCACAAAGAGCCCATCGGTCCAAGAATCGTGATGCCTAAATTGATCGCTGCTCTGCGCATGCGCGAGTGTAAACCCTAGTGTCATCCCCAAAATACATCCCAATGCCTTCTGCTTTGCCATATCGCTCCCTAAAATCTTTGGTGCATGAATAGGCACTTATTATAGTATAATTTGGGATAAAGTGTTTATGTTATTTTTTAAAGGATGCTCATGGCTCGCATGGTGGCAATGGTTTTAGGGCTTTGTGTTTCTTTGGTGTGGGCGGTCGAGCCGGGCATGAAATTTGACCCCCCCGATTATGTGGAGGACATGCCCTCTAAAGACTTCATCCCCCAAATCGCCAAACCCGGTAGCTTGTTCGGGCAAGGCGAGCGCCCCCTATTTTCTGATAGAAGGGCAATGAAACCAAATGACCTCATCACCGTGATAGTGGCAGAGAACTCCAGTGCGAATTACAACACCGCCAAAAACTACGCCAGTACCTCCAATGGCACCGCCACAGCCCCGCGCCTCACTTACAATGGCACAAACCCTAATAAGCGCAACCAAGCGCAATTTTTAGACGACAATGCCAACTACAGCCTCACGCAATCGGCAACCAACAACACCTTTAAGGGCGGGGGCTCACAAAAGAAAAGTGAGGATTTAAAACTCACCTTAACCGCCCGCATCGTCAAAGTCCTTGAAAATGGCAACTACTTCATTTATGGCAGCCGTGAGGTTTTGGTGGATGGAGAAAAACAAGTCATTAAAATCAGCGGAGTGATCCGCCCCTTTGACATCGCCCGCGACAACACCATCCAATCCAAATACATCGCCGATGCCAAGATTTCTTACACGAATTTAGGGGCTTTGAGTGCCAGCAACAAGAAAAAGGTGGGCGCAGATGTTCTAGACTCAAACTTTCCCTACTAATGATCGCCCTCATCCTAGCCCGCGGGGGCTCTAAGCGCATCCCGCTTAAAAACATCGCCCCCTTTTTAGGCAAACCCCTTTTAAGCTATGTGGTGCAAATGGCGCGCTCTTGCCCGCTTTTTCGCCAAGTTTTTGTCTCCACCGACCACCCCAAAATCGCCAAGGTGGCTAAGGATAGTGGTGCAAGCGTGCTAGAGCGCCCCGCTCGCCTTGCGGGAGATTTTAACACCACCCTAGAGGTGGCACAAGATGCCGCCCTGGTGCTTAAACTAGAGCCTACAACTTATCTTTGCGTGCTTTACGCCACCAGTGTGCTTTTAAAGCCCGCATACATTAAAAACGCCCTGCACGCCCTGCAAACCCACCAGCATAAAAAATACGCCTTTGTCTGCAGTGCTTATAGTACCTCGCCTTACCGCAGCTTTTCTATCCAAGAGAACACCCCCACCCCGCTTTTTAAAGACTGCATGCAACAACGTTCGCAGGATTTGCCCCCCCTCTATCACGATGCTGGGCTTTTCTACTTAGGCCAAGCTAAACACTTCATCGCCAAAGAGCCCCTGCTGGCCCCCCACTCTTACCCGCTCATCTTGCCCCAAACTTGCGTGCAAGACATAGACAGCCTTGAAGATTTAAAACTCGCTGCCTTGAAATACACTGCCTACCATGAAAACGATTCACCTCTTTGCTGATGCGCACCCACAAAGCGGGCTTGGGCACTTAAGGCGCATGCAAAAATTAAAAGCCCTGCTAGATCCCATCGCTAAAGTGCACCTCTTTGCCCCCCACCCTCTAGCCGATCGACCCACAGAGTGGCTAAATGCTAACATCCCAGGGGCCAGTTTAACGATTATAGACAGCTATTTAGCTCCGCTTTCCTTTTACACTAATATCCAAACCCCCATGGTGATCTTTGAAGACTTTTTTTGCAAAGAACACCTGCCCACCGCAACAAGCCGCGCTTGCCCCACTTACATTTTTAACCCCGGCCACAATGCCCACAACGCCTACCCTAAAGAGCTACATGCCCACCCGCATTATTTTTTAGGCAGTGGATATCACCCCATTGACCCCGCCTTTTACCACGCAAAACCTTTAAAGCCCACATCTAAAGAAATTTTGCTCTGCTTTGGAGGTAGCGATTTGGCCATAACACCTCTAAAGCGCACTCTAGAGCTTTTAAAGCTCACCCCCCTGCACATCCACACCCTCGCCCCTAAATCCATGCTATCTGCCCTGCCACGAGCCCCTAACTTCAGCTTTGAGCCACTTTTAAACCCTACGGAGTTTGCCACGCGTTTAAAGCAAGCCGACCTTGCCCTTTTTGGTGGGGGGCAAATGCTTTATGAAGCCATTTTAAGCCAAACCCCTTTAGTGAGCCTGCCCATCGCCTCTAACCAACTTGCCCAAGTGCAAGAGCTCGCTAAAGAAGGGGTGTTGCTGCCTGCTAGCTTAGACACCCTCTTAAACGCTATAAAAAGCCTTTTAGATTTGCAAGCTAGAGAGCGCATGCAGGCCGTCCAAAGGGTGTTAAAACTTGGCACTAAACTCTTGCCCGCTTTGCAAAAGATTTTAGCCCATGCATAATCCCTTAAACCAGAGCTTTGAAATCCCTAGCCAAGATTTTAAAGACCACCCCCCATTGCACGCCTGCCACTTCTGCCATGCCACCAAAAACGAGAAACTCCAAATCCTTGCCTTTAGAAACCACCCCTCCACCACCGCGTGGATGTACACCCAGCAAATCTCTAAAGAAGCGCACATGCACTTCATCGAGCAGTTGCAATTTAGCCAAAACGCCGCCTACTACCTCTTTAAACAAGGCCAAGAGCTCTTAGGTGTGGGCTCGCTCACCCGCATAGATTTTGCCCACAGCCACGCCTTTTTAGGCATTTATAAAAACCCCAGCCTAGAGCGCGTGGGGGCACTGATCTTAGATGGGCTGGAATTCATCGCCTTTTTTAAGTTTGGCCTGCATGCCCTGCATTTAGAAGTGATGGCTAACAACACCCGCGCCATCGGCTTTTACGAGCGGCATGCCTACCGCAAAGGTGGGTTTTTACGCGACTTCGTGCAACGGCAAGACAACTACTACGATGTGTGGCTGTTCTCCAAAATCTCCCCCCTAGACAAAGGCTTAAAATGACCCCTCTTCTTGTGGCAGAATTGAGTGCCAACCACGGCCACTCCCTAGACACTGCACAAAAATCTTTAATTGTGCTCAAAAACATGGGTGTTGGGGCGGCAAAACTGCAAACTTACACCCCAGATTGTTTGACCCTACCCATCAACAAGCCCCCCTTCATCATTGAAGGCACGCTCTGGGATCAGCAAAGCTTGTATGCGCTCTATCAAGAGGCTGCCATGCCACTAGAGTGGCATAAGCCCCTTTTTGAACTTGCCAAGAGCTTAGACTTATGTCTCTTTAGTTCGGTGTTTAGTCTCAAGGGTTTGGAGCTGTTAGAGAGCCTAGATTGCCCCCTTTATAAAATCGCCAGCTTTGAGATCACGGATTTAGAATTGCTACGCTTAGTGGCTAGCACTAAAAAGCCTTTAATCATTTCTACGGGCATCGCCACGCATGAAAATATTTTAGACGCTTTAGAGGTGTGCCACAAGGCGGACAACACAGACATCACGCTGTTAAAATGCACCAGTGCCTACCCAGCCCCCTTAAAGGATGCTAATTTGTTAACCATGCCCAAACTTAAAGAGCTGTACCACACCCCCTATGGCCTAAGCGATCATACCCTGGGGAACACCAGCGCAATCATCGCCACCTCGTTGGGCGCAAGTGTGATTGAAAAGCACTTCATGCTCGATAAAAGTTTAAGAACCCCAGATCGCGCCTTTAGTTTAGACACCAAGGAGTTTAGCGCGCTTGTGCAAGCCGTGCGCGAAACGACAGAGGCTTTAGGCTGCGCTAACCCCACCACAAAAGAAATCAAGGGAGCGCAATTTGCCCGCTCGCTTTTTGTGATCAAACCCCTTAAAAAGGGCGAGACCCTCACTAAAGAACACATTAAGGCCCTACGCCCCAATGCCGGACTTGCGCCTAAATTCTTAGAGCAAATTTTAGGCCAAAAGGCAACCAGGGATTTAGAAGTGGGGCATCCTTTAAGCTGGCAGGATCTACTCCGCCCCCTCGGCTAAACACTTTGAGCAGACCACGAATAATTTCATATCATGGCTCACTAATTTGGCCTGGTGTTTTTTAGCAACTTGGTTTTGCCGCTCCTCGATCTCGCGGTCCACAAACTCAATAATCTCCCCGCAGTGTAGGCAAATGATGTGGTCGTGGTGCTCCTTAGCTGCGATCTCATAGCGCCTCCCGTTTTTATTAGTTTCTAGAGTGTAAATGAAGTTTTCTTTTTCTAAAAAATTTAAGATGCGGTAGACCGAAGAGATGCTTGTGTTCTTGTCATTTTGGCGGATGCTTTGTGTAATCTCTTCGGGACTTAAATGTGTCCCACTTTTATAAAGCACGCTCACCACTTCCTCACGCTGCTTAGAATTTTTCAGCCCATTTTTGCGGATCGCCAAGCGCAAGCGCTCTAAAATGGACTCTAAAGTTTCTAGCCGGTCCATGCCAACTCCTATATAATATCACCCTCCCTAAAAAGAGAGTCAAACACACCATTATACACTAAATGTGGTGAATATAGCTTGCCCGCTTAAATGTGTAAAATTAAAGATTTAGGGTATAATCAAAAACTATTACTTGAGAGGATGTGGTATGTTTTTTGGCAATAAGGATCTGACGGCACAATTAGAAAAGAAGGATGCAGAAATCAAAACCTTAGAAAAGAAGTTAGATTTTTACCAACAACTCGTAGATTTATGCGGACACATGGGCTTTATTGGCATTAAGGATCACAAGATCGTGTTTAAAAATGGCGATGTGGTGGATTTGGCCGGGATCGACACCAAGGCAAGCGACCTTAGCAACCCCAATCAAGACTTTAGTCTGAATAACCGTCTTTATAAGACCAAGAGCAAGCGCATCGATGACACACTTTACCATTCCATCACAGAAACCGTTGACCTGCTCACAGAGTGTGGCAGAAATGGCATTTTTAATCTCTATTACACGGGCATGCGTGAGGGACTGGAGGGTTTGCAGGGCACGATGCAAGAAATCTTTAAGGGTACAGATGAGCTTTCCCATGCCGCAACGAGCGGGGGGGAGCACTCTCAAAGCGTCATTGATAAGGTGGTGAAGGCGAGCGAAAACATCAATGGTCTATATGAGAAAATGCAAAACGCCACCTCTTTGGCAGACTCGCTCAACCAACGCAGCAGCGAAATTACACAGGTGATTTCTTTGATCGATGACATCGCTGAGCAAACCAACCTACTTGCCCTCAATGCTGCCATTGAAGCTGCTCGCGCGGGCGAGCATGGCCGCGGCTTTGCTGTGGTGGCCGATGAGGTGCGCAAACTGGCTGAAAAAACCCAAAAGGCGACTAAAGAGATCGCCGTGGTGGTCAAATCCATGCAACAAGAGGCCAGCGACATCCAAAGCAACACCCACGACACTAATGCCATCGCCGAGGTGATCAAAACCGATGTGGAGAATATCAGGGGCATTGCCCAAGCCAATGTGAACACTGCCGCCGCCGCCAAATATTCCATCGAAAACCTCAATAATCTAGTTTTTTGTGGACTGGCTAAAACCGACCATGTTGTCTATAAGGCGAATTTATACGGTGTGGTCTTTGACATCCCCAATAACTTTAAAATCGTGGATGGACACAATTGTCGCTTGGGCAAATGGTATTACGAGGGCGATGGTAAAGAACACTTCAGCAACACCCCAAGCTACCGCTCTTTAGAGCCCTGCCACAACACCCTACACGAGGATGCCAACAACCTAGTCGCCATGCTCAAAGACCGCATGCATATAACCTCTGATGCGATTGAAAAGTCCATCAGTGCTGTGGAACAACACTCTAAAAATGTCCGCGATGCTATCAACAAAATGTTTGAAGAAAAACAAGCAGAATTGCGCAAAGAAATCGACAATCTCTTGGGCACCAACCAGTAGTTGTACACCCACGCCCTCAATGCCTTAAAAAAGGCGCATTTGTACAGAAAACGCCATCTCTACCCCCCCCATCTAGCCGACTTTGCTTCTAACAACTACTTAGGGCTTAGCGGGCGTAAGGATTTGTTGCAAAAAACTTTTGAGCTTTTGCAAGCACAACCCCCCCACGCCCCCAAAGCGTCCATGTTAGTGAATGGCTACCACTCTTTGCACCACGAGTTAGAGAGTTATTTATGCCAGCTTTTGGGTTTTGAGGCGTGCGTGTTGGTGGGAAGTGGATTTTTGGGCAATGTGGCTTTGATCGAGGCACTTGTGCGTAAAAACGACCTGCTCTTTATGGATGCACACTACCATGCCAGTGGACAGTTCATCGCTAAAAAATCTCACAACACAATTTTTTTTAAGCACAATGACCCCAAGGATCTACAAGCCAAGCTAGGACAGCATAAACCCAAGGGGCAGGTGTTGATCGCCATTGAGGGGGTGTACTCCATGGATGGTCATATTGCGCCTTTAGAGATTTTAAAGCACGCTAGAGAGCACAATGCCTATTTAATTTTAGATGAGGCGCACAGCCTGGGCAGCATCGGGGCAAATTTAAAAGGGGTCTTGGAACACTACAATCTAAAACCCACAGAAAAAACGATTGTTTTGGGTACTTTTTCTAAAGCCTACGGCAGTTATGGGGCGTTCATTGGGGCAAGTGCCGAGATCGTGGATTTTCTGTGCAACCGCGCTAAAAGCATCATTTACACCACCAGTTTATCCGTGCTCGACACTGCTTTAAGCTTCGTGAATGTCCAAGAGATTTACAACGACCCAAGCCCCTTTGTGGCACTCTTAGAACAAATGCGTGGCTGTGTGGCTAGTTTTGGCTGGCACACCAAGAGCAATATTTTAACCCTACCTTTTGGCAATGTCCAAAGCTTGCTAACAACCCAAGAACAACTATTAGAAAAGGGGTTTATTTGCGGGGCGATCCGACCCCCCACAACTGAAAAGCCCTTGCTGCGCATAGGTTTAAACATCCAACCCACAAACACTCTAGAGCATTTAAAGTGCCTATGTCAAGCCTTGGGCATCAATTCCCCCTATTTTTTATTGGACTAGGGCATGCAGTGTGGATGGGTGCTAGGCCTCACTCTAATTTTGATATTGAGGGCACCGGCGTTTTCGAGGTGCCACCACAGGTCTTAAGGTCTAATCGTTCCACCTTTTGGCTCAATTTAGTAAAAATACCTCGATCACTTCCTCGGCAGATTTACATAAATAGGGTTCGTTGTCAAAGGATTCAATGAAATTGCTCAATTTGGCATGCACAAGGGGTGACCCGCCCTGTTGTTTTAAGACGGTGAAACAGCCATGCTTGTCAAAGTGGATCATCACGGACACAGGTTTTAGCAAACGGCCTTTTAGCTGGGTGTTTTCTAAGTTTTCTAGGATGTAAAGCCCCTGATCCTTAAAATATCGCTGTGTTATAAGAGAGCACTAGGAAATGTCTTGCCCCCCTCTAGATGCCCTAAAAGAGCACCTGTAAGCCACTGTGCCTTGCTAACTTCAAAAGCGCGGACAAGGTCCGTGTCTTTGCTAAAAATCAAGATACAATCCACTGGCTTATTAAACAAATGGGCATATATTGAAGTGGTTGTTCTCATCGGTAAAATAGTCAAGGTCGCCCATATGCAAGGCAAAATACTGCTCTCAAGTAATCCTCTCATTGAAGCTTGCGATCCGCTTGTATTTTTGCAAGATTTTATGGAATTCCCCACTGCCACACACCGATTCTTCTATATTGTCTATGTGGATGGGTTTAGATACATATAAGAAAATGCGGTAAAGCTCCTCAAATTGAGGGTCTTGGAAGACAGGTTTTGTGTTTACAAAAAAGGTGAGAAAGACAAAAACACAATGCGGATCGTTGTAGCCAAACATATGGGCGAACTTCGCCAAATCTTCCGCATTTTCACCGCCTACCCCCTCCTTAGCCTTGGATACGAGGGGGCTTAACTCTTTTAGCAAATTCTCCCAATCCACGAAAATAGCCACTTTTTTATGTGTGCTCCTTAGATTAAAAACGGTATTTTAGCAGATTTAACACCCCAACCAAAAACGGGGGCTCCTTTGAATGTGGTCGAAGCTTGAAAAACTTTCCACGCCCCCGATGAGAATGGAGCGTTTGAGAGAGGGACTATTTGCCGAACCTTCCGCCCGTGGTGGGGTAGCCATAGATAGAGCCATCTTTAATTTTCATGTGGTCTTCCCAAGGCAGTTTGTATTTGCCCGCAGCCAAGTCTTTAATGTAGGTCAAGCCCGCATCGCTTTCGCCACCGGGTTTAGCTACATAACCGCGGTGGCCGAGGTTGTAAATATTGTTTTCTAGGCCCCAACTTAGGCGGGCGTTGTCTGCCATTTTGGGATAGATTTCGCCGGTAACGATCTCCCATGGGTTTCTATGCCCTTGCACTAAGGTCGTGCCATCAAAGTTACAAATTTGCCCTTCCCCAAAGTAGTAAAAGACATTGTCATACCCAGCCAAATTCACGCTCACCGTGTACATGAGGTTATGCCACGCGTTGGAGCGGTTGGTTAAAATCCATTGGTCGTTCACTTGTGTGCTGTAGCCGGAAATGCGGATGTAGACATTGCACCCTTTATAGGCAGCCTCTCGAGCAAGCTCGGGGATCATGCCATCGTGGCAGATACACACGGCAAGTTTAGAACCCCCGGGCCCATCGCATACGGGCATGCCCAAATCTCCGGGATACCAAGGCTCGATGGGGTTCCAGGGGAAGAGTTTGCGGTATTTTAAGATGATTTCACCTTGGGGGTTGATGATGATGGCGGTGTTGTAGGGGTTTTTGTTGGAGTCTGGATTGCGCTCCATAACAGAGAAGACCCCATACACTTTCGCTTCTTTACACGCCTGGGCGTACATTTCTGTCTCTTTGCCGGGTACATCACATAAAAACTCTTCGCTGAGCCATTTAGCGGTGTTTAACCCTTGCGTGCTGTACTCTGGGAAGATGATGAGCTCCACCCCGGGGTAGCCTGCCTTCGTGGCATGTAGGGTTCTAATGATGCTTTCAATGTTGTGGTCAATGTCCTTGCGGCTATTGACAATGGGGACAGGAAATTGGATTGCAACGACTAAAAAACCTTCAATGGGCTTACCCATACTACCGATACTTCCCATAAAGTGCTCCTTTGGCTGTTGTTGTTATTTTTCTGTGCTTTGCAACACGCGGGCATGTTAGGATTGGATTCTTAACGCTGGGTAAATCGGGCTTGCTGTGCTAAAATAGCGGGGTTTTGTTGGATATGAGGATGGATGATGAAATTTAGCGTGGCAGATATTTTTTGTGGGGCGGGGGGATTGAGCTATGGTTTTGCACAAAACCCTTTATTTGATTTGGTGTGGGCTTTAGACCACGATTCAAGCGCGCTTGCGAGTTACCAAAGCAACCACAAAACCACCAAGACCATATGTAAGGACATTGCACAATTTTCAAAAGAAGAGTGTTTGGGTTATGGCTCGATTGATGTGTTGTTGGGCGGCCCTCCGTGCCAAAGTTACTCCACACTTGGCAAAAGACAGATGGACACTAGGGCGCATTTATTCCAAGAGTATTTAAAGATTTTGGCAGCAGTACACCCTAAGATTTTTTTATTTGAAAATGTCGTGGGTTTGCTCTCGATGCAAGGGGGCAAGCTTTTTCATTCTATCTGTGCTTGTTTTGCCCAAATGGGCTATCAAATTTATTCTAGAGTTCTCAACGCCATGCATTTTGGAGTCCCCCAAATTAGGCAAAGAGTGATCCTTGTGGGCGTTGATCACAGCTATCAAAAACCTTTTGTGTTCCCCAAACCAACCCATGAAAAAGAATTTATCAATCTTAGATTGGCTTTAGATGATTTGCCACAAATTAAGAGCGGTGAGAGCGGCGATCATTTGGGTTATAGACACCCTGCCAATAACCCCTTTTTGGAGTTTGTGCGAGACAGCCCCACACTGAGCGAACACATAAGCCCCAAGAACAACCCTAGGCTTGTCCAAATCATGGAGGCGTTGCAAGATGGGCAAGACAAGAGAGATTTACCCCCAGCCCTACGCCCAAAGTCGGGTTACGCCAACACCTATGCCAAAATGCATTGGGAGCAACCCGCCCCCACAATCACAAGAAATTTTGCCACACCCAGCAGCTCAAGATGCATACACCCTAGAGATTCTCGGGCTTTAAGCATTAGAGAGGGGGCAAGGCTACAAAGTTTCCCAGATAGCTATATTTTTTGTGGCAATGCAAGCGCAAAGAGATTGCAAATTGGCAATGCTGTTCCCCCACTTTTGAGCATTTCGCTAGCCCAGACAATTGGAGATTATTTACAGGAGTTGTAAATGCTTGAGAACACAGATTTTAACAATACAGAGAAAGCTTGGGGTTTAAATCCCAACAAAATTTTAAGGCGTTTTTGAGTGCCAAGGACATTAAGCCACAAGTTGATTTTAGCTACATTGATGCGCTCAATGCTAGACTTTGTGAAATATTTAACAGACTCAATGGGATTTACTACAAGCCCCGCAACATAGAAGTCTTTTTGCAAGACTCGTTGTTTAGGGTCTATGAAATCATGAGAAAACAAGGCATTTTAGAAAAACTCACCAACCAAGGCAGACGCAAGGAGGAGGTGTATTTTAGTTGGATGCGTGGGTATTTGATTTGTGCATTTTTTAAAGAGGCCTTAGCCACTATTTTTGATGTCCCCTTAGATGAAATCCAAAATATCGGCGCAGATGACTTTTCTAATCTCGAAGTGTTTAAACGCACCCCTAAAGCGGATTTGCAAATTGGCACAACAAGGCTAGAAATCCAAAGCGGTTTTCAGGGTGTTAATGATATTAAAGCACATAAAGTGTGGGAAGCTAAAAGGGTTTTTGAAAAAGAGGGGCAAGAAACTTTAGCCATGCACATTGACCTATTTAATGGGCAAGTGGCTCTTGTCAATCTCTCTAAGATTGAGGACAACCATGTAAATTGGATCATAAGGGCACAAATGGAGGGGTAGATGGTGTTTAACATAGATCCAAATGACTTTAAATGGTTGTTGCTCACCCCACCCCCTAAATTATCTGCCATGCTCCCTTAATCCACAGCCAAATTAGCTATGGGTGCTTGACACACACTCCCCATAACTAGAGTTAGCGGATTCTAACTCTAGCGGGGATCGTGGCTTCAAACCAGCTCCATGTTGGAGTCTTATACTCACTATTCTAAAGGTTAATACCCCAACCCAGGTGTTGCCCTTGATTGTGGCTTGGAAACCAGCCACTATCCAATACAAGAGCAAC
>NZ_CDMK01000001.1:444309-463964 GCF_001283065.1 Helicobacter heilmannii
TTTTTTTGGGGGGGGTCAAGCTATTACTTTACTTGGCTTTCCAAACAGACCCAAACAAGCAACCCCCATTACTCTTCCAAAACTCTAAGGTCTTGAGTGCAAAGTCTCTAAAAGCTACTTTTTAGCCGTGTTAAGGTGCAGATTATCCATTGTAATCTTAACTTCTGTCTCTTTACACCTTTTCTTTACGCTGTATGTTCCATACGACCAACACAAAAGCCCTTTTTACTGCAGTGGCGTTAAACAGCTAAAGTCAAATTGATTTTTTTACTTCTAGAACTCTCTTGGGGGTTTGGGGGCTTACCCCCAAGAGCAAAGACAGATGCCAAATGCCACATTAATAAAAAATGATTTAGGTTGCAAGAGCACCAAATACCTATCTGTGGGGGATTAGGATGCTTTAGGCATTCCCTAAAAATACCAAGTGTGTGACACAAATATGCTGTAATTACGGACAAATCGCGAGCCTAGCTCGGTGTCAAAGGGGAACTTGATCCCAAATTCAAAAGACACATCGTGGTAGAGAATCACGGTCTGGAAACGGATGCCCACCTGCCCTAAGAGTCTAAAATAAGTCCCTTTAAACGAAAAACTCGTGAAAGAGTTGTAGTTTTCCACAAAGAAGTTTTGTGAGAACTTAGAGGTGGTCCAAGTGTTGCCCGCCACCATCATCCCATAAAAGAGCCCCCACACATTGAGTGGGTTTTTATTGTATTCGATCACAATGTCCGCCCCCACCCCATAAGTGAACATGTTTGTTTCAATCTTACCCCTAGGGTCTAAGATCACATACCCATAGTCCAAAAAGCCGTAGTAACGGGTGTAAAGCCAACGGTCTAGAGGGTTGTATTCATAGCCATAGACGATGCTTGCCCCCTCGATGGTACGGACATTTTTCACGGGGGTGCCATTTTGGTAGGTGAAAAACTGCATTTGCCCCACTTGGTATTGACTAAGCAGAAATGTCCGGCTCTTGGCAGCCTGCAGTGGCGGTAACAAAGCACCAACAGCACCCACCATCAAGGCAAGTTTGCGTGTCAGTGTTAAAATGGGTGTCCTTAGGTTAATAATTGTGGTTTAAGGGCGAGGCGAGGTTGTCCTCGTGGTTGGTCCAATTTTGGAGAATATTGCTGTTTTGCGGGGTGTAGATGGGGCTTGTACCCTGCGTGGCTTCTTGGATAGCGTTTTCTTCATCTACAATGCGGTCGATCTTATTGGTCGTTTTGGCATCATCGATTTGGTGGTCTAAGCCCGATTCGATGTTGTTTGCTTTGCTGGATTTCACCAAAGTCATTTTATTAAGGGCTTTGGAGTCAGCGTTTTTGGTCTGATTGACGATCTTGGCATCTGCGGGCTTGGCGCGTTGGCTAGATGTTTTGCTCGTGTCTTTACAGGCTTGCAAGCTGAATGCCCCAGTCGCGGCTAAAACTGAAAATCCTAAAAAGCGTAAGAGTTTGGAGTTCATCCACTTCCTTTTTGGGCTATAATAACCATGCTTTATTAAATCTAAGTTAAAGATAATGCCATGTTGTCAACAAAAATGGGAGGGATTTATCCGAATTTGGATTTGGGCGTGGGTTTGCCTTTAGCCCATTTCTTAGAGATCATTTTAAACCCCCCTAAAGCCTATACCCCCTACAACTTGCTAGACACCCTAGAGCCGGGGAGCATTGGTTGTGTGGAGGTGGAGTATATGGGCACACACATGAGCAAAACCCTAAAAATCCAAACTATGGTCAAGGCAAGCCAACAGCCTCTAGACTTGGTCTTCTTCAACCACACCCCCTACCACCTTAAAATCTTCACTCAAAAAAGCTACTTTGTCTATGGCAAATTGAGCACCAACCCCTACACCAATGCCCTGCAAATGCTCAACCCCAAAACCATCAACAAGCCAAATACCATCGCTCTGCGCTTTGACAAGGATTGCAAGAAGCTGCCCGCCTTTTTAAAACAAGACCAGTACAAAACCTACCTGGATTTTTGTCTAGCCACCCTCATCCCTCAAAACTTAGAAAAGCTCACCAACTTAGGTGTGCCTTTGCAGGTAGTGCAACACTTAGATGAAATTTTCCACCCCACAATGGACTTTGCCCTAGCCTACAATGCACACAAGGGGTTTGCCACCCCCCATCTGCAAGCCCTAAAATATATAGAAGCCTTGACATATATGTGCGCCCTGAACTCCAAGATTTTTGACTTCCCAGCAAAATTTAGCCAACACGCCAACACAAAAGCCTTAGCCGAGTTTGTGAGTAACCTGCCCTTTACGCTCACTAACGATCAGCAAAAGGCGATCAATGCCATCCAACAGGACATGCAAGGCTTTAAGGCTACAAAACGGCTAGTGATGGGCGATGTGGGTTGTGGCAAAACAATGGTGATCTTAGCCAGCGTGGCTCTGTGTGCCCCCTATAAGAGCCTACTTATGGCCCCCACAAGCATTTTAGCCAAGCAAATTTACACCGAAGCCCTAAAATACTTGCCTAAAAGCATCAAGCCCTTATTGCTCTTAGGCGGGATGGCGCATAAACAAAAAGAGGCCTTTGAGGAGGCGGATTTCGTTGTTGGCACCACCGCCTTGCTCTACGCCCCCTTAGACACTTCCAAGGTGGCGTTGGTGATCAGCGATGAACAGCACCGCTTTGGCACCAAACAGCGCCACACCCTGCAAACTCTAGCTACCAAGGCGGGCAACAAGCCCCACTATCTGCAATTCTCTGCCACGCCTATCCCAAGAACTTTGGCCATGATGAGCTCTAAGTTTGTCGCCACAAGCTTATTAAAAGACAAGCCCCACCAAAAGGACATCCAAACCCGCATCGTGGATAAACCCCAATTCAACGCCCTCTTAACCCACATCAAAGCCGAGATCAGAGCGGATAAACAAGTGGCGGTCATTTATCCCCTAGTAGAAGAGAGCGAGAGAATGGATTATCTCTCTTTAAAAGAGGGCGCGCCCTATTGGCAAAAACGCTTTGAAAAGGTCTTTGTGGTGAGCGGCAAGGACAAGGACAAGGAGAACATTATGGAGGGCTTTGTCAAAGAGGGGCAGCTCTTGCTCGCCACAACTTTAATCGAAGTGGGCATCAGCTTACCTAAACTCTCCACCATCGTGGTGGTGGGGCCCGAGCGCTTGGGACTAGCGACCTTGCACCAATTAAGGGGACGGGTGGCAAGGCTTGGGGGCAAAGGCTATTGCTATCTTTTCACCCACCAGCCCACTAACCGCCGTTTACACGACTTTAGCCAAACCTTAGATGGCTTTGAGATCGCCAATTTGGATTTAAAATACCGCAACTCGGGCGACTTGCTGCAGGGTACACAGCAGAGTGGCGATGCTTTTCATTTCTTGGATTTGAGCCAGGATGTGTCCATTGTGGAGAAAGTACGCGCCCTTTTTTAACCTTTTTTAATTTAATAAACGCCAAAAAGGATATTAAATTAAACGCGATTCGCCTAATCTGTGCTATAATTTCAGTTTGTGTGATATTTTTACGAAGGAGAACGCATGGATGTAAGCGTGCAACATGGCTATGCAAGCAGTGCTTCAGTGGCAGCTACAGCTAAAACTTCCACTGAGTACGATTATTCAATCGCCCGACTTTTCATCATTGCCATGATCGCCTTTGGGGTCATTGGCATGTTGATCGGGGTGGTTTTAGCGTTTCAGCTAGCCTTTCCCAAGCTCAACTATATTTTGGGTGAATATGGCATTTTTGGGCGTTTGCGCCCCGTACACACCAATGGTGTGATTTACGGCTTCACCTTGGGTGGGATTTGGGCAAGCTGGTATTATTTTGGACAAAGGGTCTTAAAAATTACCTATCACGACTATCCATTTTTAAAAGCGGTGGGTTACCTGCACTTTTGGATTTGGATCATCACTTTGATCTTGGCAGTGGTGAGCTTGCTAGGTGGGATCACCCAAAGCAAGGAATACGCTGAACTTGCTTGGCCTTTAGATATTTTGGTCGTGGTGGTGTGGGTGCTGTGGGGCATTAGCATGTTTGGCAGCATGGGCGTTAGACGCGAAAACACGATCTATGTTTCGCTTTGGTATTACATTGCAACCTATGTAGGCATCGCCGTGCTCTACATCTTCAATAACCTGTCTATCCCCACTTACCTAGTCGCCCACACCGGCAGCCTTTGGCACTCCATTTCCATGTATGCGGGTAGCAACGATGCCCTCGTGCAATGGTGGTGGGGGCACAATGCGGTGGCGTTTGTATTTACTAGCGGGGTGATCGGCACTATTTACTACTTTTTGCCTAAAGAGAGCGGACAGCCCATTTTCTCTTACAAGCTCACTTTATTTTCCTTTTGGAGCTTGATGTTTGTCTACATTTGGGCGGGTGGACACCACTTGATTTACTCCACAGTGCCCGATTGGGTGCAAACCTTGTCTTCTGTCTTCTCTGTGATTCTCATCATCCCTTCTTGGGGGACGGCGATCAACATGCTCTTGACTTTAAGGGGGCAATGGCACCAACTCAAAGAATCACCCCTCATTAAATTCTTGGTTTTAGCAAGCACCTTTTACATGCTCTCCACTTTAGAAGGCTCTATTCAGGCCATCCGCTCCGTCAATGCCCTCGCGCATTTTACCGATTGGATCATCGGGCATGTGCATGACGGCGTGCTTGGATGGGTGGGCTTTACACTCATTGCAGCGGTTTATCACATGGTGCCCCGTGTGTTTAAACGAGAAATTTATTCCGGCAAACTCATGGATGTGCAGTTTTGGCTCATGACTTTAGGCATCGTGCTTTACTTCTCCTCCATGTGGATTGCGGGGATCACACAAGGGATGATGTGGCGCGATGTGGATCAATACGGCAACTTGGTCTATCAATTTGTCGACACCGTACGGGTGTTGATCCCCTACTATGTGATCCGCGGTTTTGGTGGTAGCTTATATCTCATTGGGTTCTTCATCTTCCTTTACAATGTGGTGATGACGATCCAAAAGGGGCGCGTTTTGGAAAAAGAACCTGCCTACGCCACGCCCATGGGCATGCAATAAGGAGCGCAGATGTTTACTTTTTTAGAAAAAAACCCATTCTTTTTCACGCTCGCCTTTGTAGTTGCCTTTGCGGTGGCAGGTGTGGTGGAGATTTTGCCTAACTTCTTTAAATCCGCCCGCCCCATTGAAGGGCTCAAACCCTACAGTATTTTAGAAACCGCCGGGCGGCAGGTGTATATCAATGAGGGGTGCTACAACTGCCACTCCCAACTCATCCGCCCCTTTCAAGCTGAAGTGCAACGCTATGGGGCTTATAGCCTAAGTGGAGAATACGCCTACGATCGCCCTTTCTTGTGGGGGTCTCGGCGCATTGGTCCTGATTTGCACCGCGTGGGCGATGTGCGCACCACTGCGTGGCATGAAAAACACATGCTAGATCCCACCAGCGTGGTGCCCGGCAGCATCATGCCCGCTTACAAACACCTCTTTAAAAAAGATGCGGACTTTAACACCGCCTTTGCCGAAGCCTACACCCAAAAAGAGGTCTTTAATGTGCCCTACGACAAACCCGGCGGCGTGCAGCTAGGCGACAAAGAAAAGGCAAAAAAGCTTTTCTTAGAGGAGGCTAAGGGTATTGTAGAGCATATGCAAGACCCAGATATTAAAGCCGCTTTAAAAGAGGGGAGGGTCAAAGAGATCGTGGCGTTGATCGCCTATTTAAACAGCTTGGGGCAAGGGCGCATTGAAGTCCCCAAAGTTAATGCAAAGGGGCAGTAAATGGACATCGACACTTTAAGAGGCTTTGCCTACGCCTTTTTCACGGTCTTATTCACGCTCTTTTTGTACTTTTACATCGCATCCATGTACATCAAAGATAAAAAGGGCATCACCGATTACGAGCGCTACAGCCAACTCGCCCTGCAAGATGAGCTAAGCGACACGCCCATTGAACCCCGGCACGCATCCCATAAGAAAGGCTAAAGATGGATATTTTAAAGGACCACATTAATCTGTTTGCTCTATGCGCCGCCCTTGTGATTTTGATCGCCACGCTCAGCGTGAGCTCCTCTTTGTTTAAGGCCATGCGCGAGAGCAAGGCGGAGGGCAAACTTTATGGTGGGGAGAACCACAACTACGATGGCATCGGGGAGTTTTTAAACGACATTCCTATGGGTTGGGTGGTGAGCTTTTTAGCCATCATCGTGTGGGGGCTGTGGTACATCTTCATGGGTTATCCTATGTCCAGTTACTCACAACTTGGCGAGTACAATAAAGAGGTCGCCACCTACAATAAAAACTTTGAGGCTAAATGGCAGAATCTCAAAGAAAAAGACCTAGAGCAAATGGGGCAGGGTATTTTCTTGGTGCAATGCTCGCAATGCCACGGTTTAGAGGCCACGGGACTAAACAACACCGCAAGAAACCTCGTCAAATGGGGCAAAGAGGCGGGGATTGAGGAAGTGATCAATCAGGGCTCAGTGGGGCTAGGTTATCAAGCGGGCGAGATGCCTCCTATGGGCTTAGGTGCTGAGGATGCCAAAGCGGTGGCTAGCTATGTCATGGCAGACATCTCAGCCGTGCACCACACCGAATACCCCCAATTAGTCCAAAAAGGGCAGGCCATTTTCCAAAGCACTTGTGCGAGTTGCCACGGAGCTGATGGCAAGGGACAGGGAGGCATGGCAGCGGATTTAACCCACTATGGCACCCCCGCCTTTTTACAAGAAGTGCTAGAAAAGGGCAAAAAGGGGCACATCGGTGAAATGCCTAGCTTTGCTTACCGCCACTTTAGCCCCACACAAGTGAAAGCGTTGGCAACTTATATCCAATCCTTGCAAGGAGATGAATGATGAACGGGTTATTTGGCTTAAACGGGATTTTAGGCAATCTCATCGTGGTGGTGGTGCTGTTGGTGGCAGTTGTGTTCTTTGGTTTAAAAGCCGTGCATATCCAACAAGAAGAGTCCACACATTACTACAAGCTAGACACCAAAAGCTTACAGATGTTTGGCAACAAACATGAATTTTATCAAGTACACAAGGAGTAGTGCATGTTTACAGGGATGGAGAAACTGCTTGGGTTGTTCTTAATCATTTTATTCGTCATCACGGTTGTGCTGTTCTTTGCCCGCCCTTTTCTCTTTGCTGTGTGAAACTCTTAGCTTGCCTGCTCTTTGCCGGCTTTTTACACGCTCAAAGTTTCGTGCTCGACAACGAAGTAGGGCATTTGGTCGCCAAGAGTGCGGGGCTCGTGCAAAAGGTGTCTAGCGAATTGTTTGACAAAACGGGAGTTTCTTTTGTATTGTTTTTAAAAGACAGCCCCGACACCCTAGATAAGGCTGGGCGTTTAGCCTACCAGCAAGTTAAGTTAAAAGCCCTGCACCCCCCCTTTGTCACCCTTTTTGCCCACTTTAGGGCACAAAAAATCGACATTGTGTCTAATCCCAAGGATTTAATCCCCACAGACCAGATTTTTTTTGAGCGCATCGCTCCCTTTTTACCCAAAGAGTGGGGCAAGGACATGGCTAAAAACAACGCCCGTTTTTCCTTTGCCCTGCTGAATGGCTACACCTACATGGCAGATGCCATCGCCCGCAAGCACCACATCACCCTAGAAAACAACATCAAAGAAGAGTACGCCAACAGCGTGACAAAGACCACGCTCTACATTCTCTTATGCTCGCTCTTGGCGTTTTTCTTTTATGGTTACTTCTTTGGAGCAAGAAAACATGGAAACTGAAGAAAAAAATTATTGGCCCCTAGGGATTTTGTCTATTTTGCTCATCGGTTTAAGCCTAGTTGTGGCCCTAGTGATTGTGGCGATCAAATACACCCCCCAAAGCGATAATTCCTACTTGCACCAGCACACCTACACTGATAGCCACATCAATGGTATGCTCTCCACTTACAACGCCTTTAGGCAGACCTATAGCCTTGAGCTAGTGAATGGCAACCAAAAAGTCGAACCGCTCTTTCCTTTTTACATCAACCAAAACACCCCCCTGCTTTGGCTCTCCAATTGGCACAACACTCTAAGCCTACAAGTGCAACACAAAGACCACAAAGCTCTAGCCCCCACTTTTAGCGTGGCGGTACTAAGGACAAAACAAAAAACCCTAGACCTTGGTAACATCGCTTGCACCACGCAAAAGAAGGAAAGCACCTGTTTATTGCCCCCCTTTAATCTCCCCCTAAAGGGGCACTACCAAATCATGATAAAGGTGAATCTTCAAGGCGGAGAACTCCCCCTAATCCAACCTGCCTATGTGCGTTAGGGGTTTATGGTTTGGGGTAGCCCCAGCAGTACAAACGCCCTAAGCGCGCAAGATCCTAGCTTGGCTTTATAAATCCATAAATCTATATTTTGCTCATTTTCTTAAAACCCACTTCTAAAGAGGTGTTTCTATTTCTTACTTTTTAAAGCGTGTAAATAGCTACCCCCCCAGCATAGTGGGTTCCAAAGCTGGGCGCAGTCTCTAAAGAAACACTAGGGCTGGGCTAGGGGGAATTGAGCCCGTAAAAGACTGCGAGGTTAGGATCACCAAGTTAAAGCAACATTAAGAGATAAGAGAATGGCAATACAAGGCCAGTCTAAAGCCCAAGATTGTGCTCTATAAAGCAAGCAGAGCTAAAGGGGCTAGATTAAAAGAATGTGCTAAAAAAGAGCAAAAGGCAGGATAATCCCACCAGCAACCCCACATAAGTTTTTAGCAGATAGTGCTTGGTCCGGTGGTGCTGCCGCAAACTCCCAATATTGTGTAGAGCAACTCTTGTTTTGAGTGAGAAGAGGTGTATAGTGCCCGCCTGCCAAACCAACACCCATTTCCCCATTAGACCGATACAAAAAGCCATGGACTTACTTGCTTGCTTTAACCAAGAAAAGCAGTGCTTTTAAGGCGTGGATATAGCAGAAATACAGCAGAAATTTGGGCTTATGGGATCAGAGCTTACTGGGTTTTATAGGTCTTAGGGGGTGCCCACCTCACACCGGTGTTTACTTGGCAACACCATCTTAGAAAAACTTATTATAAGTCTGCGGGCTTATGGGATCGTCACCACCCCTAGATTTTAAGCAATCCCGAACCACAGGGCGTATTTAGCGTTGACATGCACTCTAAAAGGTGAAGGCGTAGTTGACATACCAAGAGTAGAGCCGGCGCAGATAAACGGTCCCATCGTTCTTGGTTTGCAAAAATGGGTTGTTGCGCAACATGGGAAACTTAATGCCCGCTTCGATACTGCTGTGTTTGAGGATGCGCAAGCGCCCGCCCACATTGAAGAGGAATTGAAAACCCGTGGCTTTTTTGCTAACATCCATGTATTTCATGGCAACATCGGTGATGTTGGGCGTGGCAAGAATCCACGAGTTGCCCGCAAGTTGTATCCCCCCAATCACGCCTAGGGCGATCATTTTGCTACTAAGGACATTGACGATCAAATCCACCCCTCCGCCATAGGTCAGCATATTGGGTTGCACGGGTTTGTTGCTCCCCACGACTTGTTGCAAAATGCCCATGACATTAACAGAGCATTGGGGCATGCCTACACCCCCGGGCACACCTGCAGGCGGGCGCACCCCACCGGGAAGAGGCGGTATAGCCCCTCCGGGCAACCCTCCCCCGGGCATTTGGCAGTTAATGGGGTTACCTGAAGCATTCTTATTGGCGAACTCAATGCCCTGTGTGTGGGCGTAATCGAAAAAACCATAAACCTTAAAACCAAAGTATTTATTAGCAAACATTTGGTAACCGATTTGCAAGCCAAAGCCCTTTAAATTAGCCGTTGTGGCATTTTTGCCATTTTTATTTGTGCTGTATTGCGCCTTGCCTTGTTGGTAACCGCCCTCAAGAAAAATACCATTTTCTTCGGCATTTAAAGACCCCATCAGAGCGGGTAGAAGCATCCAAGAGTATTTAGAGCGCATGTGGACTCCTTTATATTGGTTGCCTTATATCGGTTATCGGCATTTAAACTATAGCACAAGGCGTACAGGGTGCTCTTAATCCCCCAAAAAAATAGTAGTTTATATTTTTTTAACATTTTCCATGTTACTATCAAGGAGCTTTTTTGTCTCTGCAAGGCTTTTATTATCTGTCTATCTGTAGGGGTGCCTGTATTGAATCCTTTTTCTATCTTAGTTTTTTTTTTTTTTTTAGTGGGGTCTTTGGAAGCGCAAATTTTTACGCCTAGAGACAAGGCCGCCTTGCAAATCCTCTTGCGCAACCCCCATATCCTCCTTACCCAAATTAACACTCGCTACATCAAGGACATGAGCTACTTATTTTGTTTACAAGACCCCTTAGTTAAAAAGGGCGTGTGTACACCCTATCGGGAGGATTTTAGTGGGATTGGCAAGTGGGATGTGAGCCATGTGGAGAACATGGAGGGGATGTTCATGAACCAAATGCACTTCAATGAACCCTTGCAACACTGGAACACCGCACGGGTAAAAAACTTCAGTTATATGTTCGCCAACGCCACCCGTTTTAACCAACCTTTAAACAGCTGGAACACCTCTAGCGGGGTGGATTTTAGTTATATGTTCGCCAACGCCACCCGTTTTAACCAACCTTTAAACAGCTGGAACACCTCTAGCGGGGTGGATTTTAGTTATATGTTTTACCATGCTAAAATCTTTAACCAGCCCTTATCGCATTGGAATCGTACACGCCACAATTTCCCAAAAAACCTCAGCTATATGTTCGCCAACGCCACCGCCTTTAACCAAGACATCAGCCAGTGGCACTTAGAGCAAGCCAATGTACAGGGGATTTTCTTAGGCACGCCCCTCGAGGGCACAAAAATCCAAAACACACAAGCCTCCAAAACCCCTCAAAGCACCATGCAAGATGATAAACAAGTCGATACACAAAGCCAAGCACCACGCACGCCGCCCAATGTCTTGAAATATCTACACTATCCGCAAACCAAGGCCGAGCTCATTACCCTCATCAACGACCCCAGGATTTCTCTAGCCAGCATTGATACCAGCCTCATTGAAGATATGAGTTATTTGTTCTGTGACAAAGGCAACACTTACACCCGCTTAAAACAACTTCCCATTAAAAATGGCACACTGTGGGCAGAACAGGATAAAGAGTACAACCAAATCCTAAGACTTTTTGACAACTGCCAAATGGGCAGCAACCGCACCGACCTATCTGGCATTGAAACTTGGAATGTGAGCCATGTCAAAAACATGGAAGCGATGTTCATGGGGCGAGTTGTGGATGTGCCCTTAAGCGGTTGGGACACCAGCCAAGCGACCAACATGAAGGGCATGTTTGCCTTTGCGTCCTTTAACCAACCCTTGGATGACTGGGAGATGCAAAGGGTGCAAGACACGAGCTTTATGTTTTATGCATGCCGCGAGTTTAATCAAAACCTAAACCACTGGGATGTGGAACATGTCCGCGACATGAGCTATATGTTCAGTCTCACCTACGACTTCAATGGTGACATCACCCATTGGAAACTTGCCAGTGCTACGAATTTACAAGGCATGTTTAAATACGCCACTGCCTTCAACCGCCCCATTGAAAATTGGGATGTGAGCCATGTGCAAAACATGTCCTACCTCTTTTACGGGGCTTTCAACTTCAACCAACCTTTAAACGAGTGGAACACCAGCCATGTGCTCAACATGCGCAAGATGTTTTTCTATGCCAAGAGTTTTAACCACCCCCTCAACCATTGGGACACACGCCGTGTGCGCAACATGTACCAGATGTTTGCCTACGCCAAGAACTTCAACCAAGATTTGAGTAGTTGGCATTTACAAAATGCCGACACGCGGTGCATGTTTTTCCATGCTGCTAAAATGCGCTCCCCCTCGCCCAAAGCTTTCTTTAAGGATATTGCGAGCTGTGGTTAATTAAAGCTACACTCTCACACTAAAACAGCTCTCAATACACGCCATTAAGCTAGAATTTAACTAAGAATTGATAGACTCTAAATCGTTTTTGATTTCACAAATTCCATAAAGGTAGTCTATGCGTCAATTCGCAAAAATTTTCGTAATGGGTTTATTGGCTTTAGGTGTTGCACACGCAGCAGAGGATTTTTCTAAACTAAGCAATAAAGAGTTTATCCAAAAAGCGGGCACCATGCACGATGCCGAAGATGTGATCCAATACCGCTTAGAGGTGGCTAAACGGATGAGCAAAATCAAGTCTCCCAAAGCCAAAGCAGAGTTCAAACACCAGGTGAAGAAAACCGCTAAAGCCAACTTCGCCAAAATGAGCACGGCTGACTTCAACAAATTGCGCGAAGAGGTCGCCGAAGAGCTCAACAAAATGAAACAAGAACACAAACCCCAAGAACTCAAAAAAATGGGCTTGGCTGGTGTTGAAGTTTGTAAGGGTGAAGAACATAAAATTTGGTGCCACCCCAAACACGCTAAAAAAGGTGAGCACCACAAAGGTGAGCACCATGCCCATAAAAAAGAATACAAGGGCGAACATGAAGAGCATGAAGAACACGGTGCTAAAGCCGAACACGCACACCCCGCTGGCGCGAAACCTGCAGCCTCTCACGAATAATTTTGAAGAGGGGGTTGGTCCGTTAAGGGCTTAAATCTCCAAATAAAGGATTTTCATGACATTGGCAAAATTAAAACTAGGGGTTAGTGCCTTGGTGTTGTCTGGGCTTTGTAGTGGCTTGTTTGCTGCCCAAGGGCCCTTTGAGAGCAAGAGCGACAAAGAGCTCATCGACATGGCGGGTAAAGTCGCACCAGAACAAGTGCCTGATTACCGCATGGAACTTTACAAGCGTACCAAGCACATGAATCCCGTCCAACGCAAAAAGTTTTACGACAAGGTCTTTGCCTCAGCGGATAAAAACACTGCCAATATGACCATGGAGGACTTTGGTAAACGCATGGAAGCGATCCGCGTCGCCATGAAGGCTAGGATTGCTAAGATGACCAGGGCACAGTTTAAAGAAAGTGGCTTGTTTTGGGGTGGTCCTGGTATGGGTCCACACGGGCATGGCATGGGTACTATGGGTCCCTTTGGCCCCTTTGCTTGCCACTGCGGCGAACACCACAATCCCCATAACTCCCCCAAACCTCCAAAACCCAGCCATTAGTTACGGGCTGTAACGCTTTTTGGGGCTTCTTAGCCCCATCCCCATCCTTTTAGGGTGCGTTTCCTCTTTTTGTGCTATGCTCTCTGCTAGGTCTTGTTGACCCAATCGTGCAAAGAAAGGATTTTTATGAAAGATGTTACCTTAACCAATGCCGCGGGTACGCCCATTGGGTCTAACCAGGATGTTTTAACCGCTGGGCCTAGGGGTCCTGTGTTATTGCAAAATACTTGGTTTTTAGAAAAATTAGCGCATTTTGATCGAGAGCGCATCCCCGAGCGGGTTGTGCATGCCAAGGGCAGCGGGGCTTATGGGACTTTAACCATCACCAGCACCGAAATCACCAAGTACAGTAAAGCTAAACTCTTTAACCAAGTGGGCAAACAAACCCCTTGTTTCTTGCGCTTCTCCACCGTGGCGGGCGAAAAGGGCTCAGCCGATGCCGAGCGTGACCCTAGGGGCTTTGCGCTCAAACTCTACACTGAAGAGGGCAACTGGGACATTGTGGGCAACAACACTCCCGTGTTCTTCATCCGTGACCCTTTAAAATTCCCTGACTTCATCCACACCCAAAAACGCCACCCCAAAACCAATCTAAAAGATGCTACGATGGTATGGGACTTTTGGAGCTTGGTACCTGAAAGCTTGCACCAAGTTACAATTTTGATGAGCGATCGTGGCATCCCCAAAAGCTACCGCCACATGAACGGCTATGGTAGCCATACTTTTAGCTTGATCAATGAGAAAAACGAACGTTTTTGGGCAAAATTCCACTTTAAAACTCTGCAAGGGATCAAAAACCTCACCAGCGAAGAGGCGGCTAAAATCCGCATGCACGACATGGACTCGCACCAACGGGATTTATTTGAAGCCATTGAAAATAAAGACTTCCCCAAATGGCGTTTTTGCATGCAAATCATGCCAGAGAGCGATGCCAAGAACTATCAATTCCACCCCTTTGATGTAACCAAGGTGTGGAGCCATAAAGACTATCCCTTGATCGAAGTAGGTATTTTGGAGCTGAATAAAAACCCTGAAAACTACTTTGCCGAAGTGGAGCAATCCGCTTTCAACCCCGCCCATGTGATCCCGGGCGTGGGTTATAGCCCCGATCGGATGCTACAAGGGCGGCTCTTTGCTTATGGGGATACGCAGCGCTACCGCCTAGGGATCAACCACAGCCAATTACCCGTGAATGCCCCCAAATGCCCCTTTGCCACCTCTTCACGCGACGGCTTCATGACAAACGGGCACTACGGCGCGATGCGCAATTATGATCCAAGCTCACTGCCCGGCTACAAAGAAGCCCCGCACGCCAAAGAGCCCAAGCTTGAGCTAGCCAAACTTGCCGATGAAATGGCCGTCTATGCCTACAACTTCAGAGATTATGACAACGATTACTACACTCAGCCTGGCGATCTCTTTAGATTGATGCCTAAAGATGAACAAGAGCGTACTTGCCAAAATGTTGCCGATGCTATGAAAGGTGTGCCTAATGACATCGTTAGCCGTCAATTGGAGCACTTCAAAAAGGCAGATGCACACTACGGACAACGCATTCAAAAATTGTTGCAAAAGCACTAGCCTTTTTAGGGGAGGGGTAGCCAGCCATACGCCTAATCTTGCTATCTTTCGTGAAATCATTTTGGGAGAGAGGCCATGAAACTTTTTGGAGAGTATAAAACCCGCTTATTTTTCATTTATTGGGTGCGTTGGATGGTTTCAGCGGTGGTGATGTTGCCCTTCATGCTCTTATTTGAGTGGATGCACACCCCCCTTTGGCTCAACCTTTTTTTGGGTCAGACCATCGGGGCATTTATCTTTTTTAAAATCGATAAATTCATTTTCCGCAACAAAGACTAAGATTTTCGTGGGGTTTGCCCTAAGTAAAGTTAGGCTATACTAGCCCACTCAAAAATCTATCACAATCAAGAGGCTTAGATGCAACAGATTAGGAATATCGCTGTCATCGCGCATGTCGACCATGGCAAAACGACTTTGGTGGATGGTTTGTTGACCCAATCGGGGACTTTTGGTGAGCACGACAAGGTCGATGAGCGCATGATGGACAGCAACGACTTAGAAAGGGAGAGGGGGATCACCATCCTTTCTAAAAACACGGCGATCCACTACAAGGACACAAAAATCAACATTATAGACACCCCCGGGCATGCTGACTTTGGGGGCGAAGTGGAGCGGGTGTTGAAAATGGTCGATGGCGTGTTGCTCTTAGTGGATGCCCAAGAAGGCGTGATGCCCCAAACCAAATTTGTAGTCAAAAAGGCACTCAGCTTTGGCATTTGCCCGATTGTGGTGGTGAATAAAATCGACAAGCCCGCTGCTGAACCCGATCGGGTGGTGGATGAAGTCTTTGACTTGTTCGTGGCGATGGGAGCCAGCGATGCGCAGCTAGACTTCCCCGTAGTCTATGCGGCCGCGCGCGATGGCTACGCCATTAAAGATTTGGGCGATGAAAAGAAAAATTTAGAATCGCTGTTTGAAACGATCGTATCGCATGTGAATGCACCCAGTGGGGAGGCAAATAACCCCCTACAAATGCAAATCTTCACCCTAGATTACGACAATTATATCGGCAAGATCGGCATTGTGCGGGTGTTTAACGGGCAGATCAAAAAAGGCGACATGGTCGCTTTATACAAGAGCGATGGGAGCAAGGAAGTGGGGCGCATCACAAAGCTCATTGGTTTTTTAGGGCTAGCAAGAATGGAGATCGAGCAGGCGCAGGCGGGCGACATTGTCGCTATAGCTGGCTTTAATGCGATGGATGTGGGCGATAGCGTGGTCGATCCCAGCAACCCCCAACCGCTCGATCCCATGCATCTTGAAGAGCCCACCATGAGCGTGGTCTTTGCGATCAACGACTCCCCGCTGGCCGGCACGGAGGGCAAGCATGTTACAGCCAACAAGCTCAAAGATCGCCTTCTAAAAGAAATGCAAACCAACATCGCCATGAAGTGCGAGGAAATGGGTGAGGGCAAATTTAAAGTGAGCGGGCGAGGCGAATTGCAGATCACCATTTTAGCCGAGAACTTACGCCGTGAGGGCTTTGAGTTTAGCATCTCCCGCCCTGAAGTGATCGTAAAAGTGCAAGATGGTGTGAAATTAGAGCCCTTTGAGCATTTGGTGATCGACACCCCCCAAGACTTCAGTGGGGCGATCATTGAAAGACTCGGGCGACGCAAGGCGGAAATGAAGGCGATGAACCCCATGAACGATGGCTACAGCCGTTTAGAGTTTGAAATCCCCGCTAGGGGGCTGATTGGCTATCGCAGTGAGTTTCTGACCGACACAAAGGGCGAGGGCGTGATGAACCATTCTTTCTTGGAGTTTCGCCCCTTTAGCGGAGGCGTGGAGTCGCGCAAAAACGGGGCACTGGTGAGCATGGAAAATGGGCAGGCCAGCGCGTTTTCTCTCTTTAATATCCAAGAGCGGGGCGTGCTCTTTATCAATCCGCAAACAAAAGTCTATGTCGGCATGGTGATTGGCGAGCACAGCCGAGACAATGATTTAGAGGTCAATCCCATTAAATCCAAGCACTTAACCAACATGCGCGCCAGTGGGAGCGATGACGCGATCAAGCTTACCCCCCCAAGGCTGATGGCACTAGAGAGGGCGTTAGAGTGGATCGAAGAGGATGAGCTCTTAGAAATCACCCCGCTCAATCTACGGATACGCAAAAAAGTTTTAGACCCCACGGCGCGTCGCCGTGTCAAAAAATGACCGATTAAAGGCAATTTTATGGAAATGACAGCAATCAAGCGCAACGAGCGCACAGACTCGATAAACATGGACAAGATACACCACAGCATTCAAGAAGCCACCAAGGGCATAGAGGGGATCGATGCTAGCGAGCTAGAGATGCAAGCCGAGCTATACTTTAAAGACAGCCTAGGCACACAAGATATGGCACAGACTTTAGTCCGCATGGCGGTAGATAAAATCGACATTGATGTACCCAACTGGAGCTTTGTAGCCGCAAGGCTCTTTTTAGAGGATTTATACGAAAAGGTGAGCGGGTTTCAGGGCTACTTGCCCCTTAAAAAATATTTGGAGCTGGGCGAGAGCAAGGGGCGCATTGTCCGAGGCTTTAAAGAAAAGTTTGATCTAGACCTTTTAGACAAGGCAATTGAGCAAAAGCGCGACTTGCAGTTCAATTATTTAGGTATTAAAACTCTATACGATCGCTATTTGCTTAAAGACGAATACAACCACCCGATCGAATTGCCCCAGCACATGTTTATGGCGATTGCCATGTTCTTGGCGCAAAATGAAATCCACCCCAATGAAAAAGCCCTTGAGTTTTACGGGGTGTTGAGTCGTTTTGAGATGATGTGCGCCACGCCTACCCTCTCCAATGCCCGCACCCCCAACCACCAACTGAGCTCCTGCTATGTGGGCTCGACCCCGGACAATATTGAGGGGATTTTTGACAGCTATAAAGACATGGCTTTGCTCTCAAAATATGGCGGAGGCATTGGCTGGGATTTTAGTCAGGTGCGCTGTTTGGGCAGTTACATTGACGGGCATAAGAGCGCGAGCGCGGGCGTGATCCCCTTCTTAAAGATCGTTAATGATGTGGCGATCGCGGTCGATCAGCTCGGCACCAGAAAGGGTGCGATCGCCGTGTATTTAGAAATTTGGCACATGGATGTTTTGGAGTTCATAGATTTACGCAAAAACAGCGGGGATGAACGCCGCCGAGCGCACGATCTCTTCCCCGCGCTGTGGATCTGCGATTTATTCATGGAACGGGTGGAAAAAGACGAGGTTTGGACTCTCTTTGACCCCTATGTGTGCAAGGATTTAACCGAGTGCTATGGGGATACATTTAAAGAGAAATACCTATCTTACGAGCAAAACCCCCATATTAGTAAAGAGAAGATCAGCGCACGCGCGCTGTGGAAGCGCATTTTAACCAACTACTTTGAAAGCGGTTTGCCCTTTTTAGGCTTTAAGGACAACGCCAACCACGCCAACCCCAACGGTCACGCGGGGCTGATCCGCTCTTCTAACCTCTGCACCGAGATTTACCAAAACACCAAATCCAGCCACTACAAAATACAGGTGGATTTTAAGAATGGGGAGCGGATGTTCTTTGAGGAAGAGGCGATTGTTTGTACCGATGCGGGCATTCGCAAAAAGGCAAACAAGCTCACCAGCAACGACTCTTTAAGCGGGCAAAAGATTTTCATGGCGACTAAAGTGCCCGAAGAGGGCGCGCTTGCCGTGTGTAACCTTGCTAGCTTAAATTTAAGCAAAATCCACACCCCAGAGGACATTGAGCGGGTCGTGCCCATCGCCGTGCGCATGCTCGACAATGTGATTGATTTGAACTTCTACCCCACCGCCAAAGCCAAAAAAACCAATCTAAAAAGCCGTGCCATTGGTCTTGGCGTGATGGGCGAGGCGCAAATGCTCGCTCAAGCGCAAATTGCATGGGGGAGCAAAGAGCACGCGACTAAAATAGACGCGTTGATGGAGAAAATCAGCTATGAAACGATCAAGGCGAGCAGTGATCTAGCCAAAGAGCGAGGGAGTTACACCTGCTTTGAAGGCTCGGCGTGGAGTAGGGGTATTTTTCCTATGGATAGAGCCAAAAGAGAAGCCCTAGAGTTGAGCTCGCATAAGAGTGTTTGCGCGTGGGATCGCCTAAAAGCGCAGGTACAAGAACAGGGGCTTAGAAATGGCTATTTGATGGCGGTTGCGCCCACCAGCTCGATCTCTATTCTAGTGGGCACGACCCAAACCATTGAACCCATTTACCAAAAGAAATGGTTTGAAGAGAATTTGAGCGGGATGATCCCCGTAGTGGCACCTGAACTTAACCTTGACACTTGGAACTACTACACCTCGGCTTACGACATTGACCCTAAAGACATGATCCGCCTAGCTGCCGTGCGCCAAAAATGGATCGATCAAGGCCAAAGCCTCAATCTCTTTTTGCGTCCCGATAAAGCCAATGGCAAACTCTTGCACGAAATCTACCACCTAGCGTGGAAACTTGGACTCAAATCCACCTACTACCTACGCACCCAAAGCCCCCACCTAGAGGAGAAAAGCGTCTTTGACCGCTCCATCGAATGCCACCATTGCCAGTAACCCAGCGATTCCGGTTTGTGGCCTTTGGGACTGTTGTTAGTTTTTAAGCTCTGCTAGATTGTGTCCTATGCCTTAAACAAGGGCATGGCATTGATAAAACTCCTTTGTTTTATTTATTAACAAGTCAAAGCCAGCTATCCTCGAGTATTCTATCCTATGCATTGAACCCCTATAAAAACCCTTTAACCCCTTCAATTAATTAAGGTTTTAATAGACCTAGATGTTCTTACCAGCTATAAAGGACAACATTGCTGGTTCGGCTTAGATTGTATGTGAACTCTATTTGGCAAGAGAGATTGAATGAACCACAACCCGCTAAAGACGGGTGGAGCTTCTGTTCAAATCGATAAGCGAGCCCGTAAAGATAAGGCCTCTAAGGCGCATGCTCTTTAGAGCATAATAAAAGACAATCATCTTAAAGTATTAGTTAATTTTATGTTTGTATAACGCATAACATGCAAACTATCCAATACAAGAGCAAC
>NZ_CDMK01000001.1:464779-483341 GCF_001283065.1 Helicobacter heilmannii
TTTTTTTGGGGGGGGTCAACAGCATTAGTCCCCGCTAAAACTTCTTCTTGCTCGTGTCTTTTAAAATATCGCTAGCAATGTGTTCGATCTCTTGACTGATGCCTAAGCAATTCTGAGCGATTTTTAAATTGTGTGTCAAGTTTGCATCAAATTCCCCCATCGCTTTGTTGATGTCTAGCACAGCGGAGGCTTGCGCCTTAATGGCTTGGGAGTTGTTGGCAATGCTTTGCACCAACACATTGATGTTACTTTCAATTTCGCCCAAAGATTTTTGGGTGCGCTCAGCTAGTTTTCTCACTTCATCGGCGACCACAGCAAAGCCCCGTCCATGCTTACCTGCCCGTGCGGCTTCAATGGAGGCGTTTAAGGCTAATAAGTTCGTTTGATCGGCAATACCTCCTATAATCTCTATAATGCTCTTAATATCTTGGCTTTGGGTGATCATCTCATCGCTCTTTGCGCTCACATCGGCAATGTTTTGCGTGATGCCGTCAATGTTCTGCGTGGCTTGTTTTATTTCAGCAGATTGTTTAGTCGAGCTAGAGGAGAGTTTTTCCATGCTTTGTCTTAAATCTAGGGCTTTGGTGTTGAGTTGGTTGGCAAAGACTAGGGAGGTATTTAACATGCTGATGATTTCAGAACCTAGCTGGTTAATGGAAACTTCAATATCTCCATTGGGGTTTGTGATTTGGGGCGTGAAGTCTAAATTTTGGTAGGCATGCACCACAGATAAGATTTGATTCAAATTCGAACCCACGCCCTTTTCTAGGCTCTTTACCATCGTGTGTGTAACCTTGATGAGCTCTGAGAGTTTTGGCGTGCTTGCCTTGTTTTGTGCCGCTTTGGCGACAATGATGCCCTGTTGGACATCTAGGGCTAATTGTGTGGTTTCTATAACTGCGGCATTGTCTTCGTAGAAAACTTGTTGTATCTTAGTGATGTTGAAATTTATGGAGTCTAACATCCGGCCAATTTCATCTTTTTGGGTTGAGTGATAGATTTCTAACTGGACATTTTCTTCGTGATTGAGCAGTCTAAAAAAGCTGTTGAGTGTGGCCACCACTCTATTGATACGAGCCACGATTTGCGAACGGATGTAAAAAATGATAACAACAATGGTTATGATGAGAGATACAAACGCAATGGCAAAGATTGCAAACTGTACATGGCGCACACGGCTGTAGACCTCCTTTTTTGTGATGACTGAACCCACCACCCAATTGTGCTTCATGAGTTGGCTATAAGGTTTAAAGATATGCAAAGATAAGATGATGTCTTTGTGCAAAACATCGGAGTAAAAAGAGGTGATAAGATTTTGCCCTGGCCGCCCATTTCTTCTAAAATCCACAACGACTTGTGCATCTTTGGCTTGCATGATTTTTGTGAAGGATTGCCCTTGCAAGCTGTGGTCGCGGTTAATGGCAAAAACGCGATCGCCAGATCCCACCAAAAATCCATTGTCCTCTGTATTTTGGGGGAAGTAGTGTTCTTGGATATAATCAAGACTCACAAAGAGGGCAACAATTGCTCTTAAGTGGTGTTGGTTGTCAAAAATAGGGGCGGCTATGGTAAAACCAAAATACACACTCTCCCCAGGCAAGGTTGTTAGATTACTGTTGGTCCGGCTTATGGTTTGTGTTTGAATCACTTGAGACACGATATTAGAGTTTAAAACAGCTAGGTTGTTAGTTTGCACAACTAAGCTTTGATCGTGTTTTTGGACAACTCCATAACTGGATGCGGGTTTATTGTTTTTAAGCAAAACCAAGAACGCCCCGCGCACAAATTCACTATGGGCACATAGCTTGCGGACATTATCTAAAATTTCTGTCCCACTCGAGTTTTTAATGAACATATAGCCATCTCCTGAAAAATAACTGGCATAATTCTTCAAAGTTTCCTTAACACCTTTAAGTTCTAAAGAGATATTTGTGGCTTGGTTTATGGCACGGGCTTTCACTGCGTCGTTTTCGCCCTTAATCAATACATTTGTGATCTCATTGATGCAGTACACCCCTAAGACCACAAATGATAAAGCAAAAATCGAAGAAATGGTTAAAGCTATTTTTGAGCCTAGTTTGAGGTTTTTAAGAAACGACATGAATGTCCTCCGTTTTTGCATAGGTTAATTACGGGTTTGGTATATGCCATCAATACGAACACTAGACACAACCCAGCCTAAGCTTTAAAGGGCATAGACCTGAGCCATAGTGATTGATATTTCGAGAACTTCTTGCTGTTAGCTTCTCTAAGATGTTTTGGGAAATACGTTGGACATTCTGACTAATGGTGGAGGAAGTTTGGGCTATTTGGGTGTTGTGTGCCATCGTTTTTTCTAAAGAACCCATCGCCGTGTTGATTTGGGCGATGTTTTCGCTCCAATCCTCGATCACAAGGGCAGTTCGGTTGATGAACTCTGTGAGTGTGGAGGTGTTAGCCTCAATTTCGTCCAAAGATTTTTGGGTGCGCTCGGCTAGTTTTCTCATGTCATCAGCCACCACTTGAAGGCTAGAAGTGGTTTCATCAAGGGCGTTGGTCCCTTGGTGGAGGGCGTGTGCGGCATCTAGGGAGTGCTGGGGCGAGTTTACGATGTTCTTTTGCAAAGTGTTGATATTGTTGGCTGGCTGTAAAAATCCGCCCCGTAAATTGGAGATGCCCACATTATACACCCCATTTTTATTATGAAAAATTTCCATATTTGCGCCCACATGAAACTTGGGGTTGCCCGTAGAGACAGTAGTGTAGAGATCATAGACGAAAAAATAACTCGAGTGGTCTTTCTCAAAGCGAAAGCCCTTGAGCAAGCGGTCAATCATCTGCTTTTTAGCTTCTAGAGTAGGGGCATTTTGATCGCATTTGGAGAGGACAAAGCTCATCGTATCTATAGACAATTTAAGCTTTTCGTTCAGCATTACGCGCAGACCTTTGTTGACTAATTCATCCATGCACTGACAGATTCCTTACTGTTACATATAAAGAGCAAGAGGTGGCTGACATCAGTAAGATGGTGAGCAACCACAACGCGACAATTCACTTGCCCAATGAAAAAGAAGTTGTATCTTGCATTGCTTACTTTGGTAGAGGCAATTTTTTTACCCCGTAGCATTAAGCCCTAACTTTTGTGTTATTGCTTTTGACTGCTGAAGCTGATAAACCGTTTAGAATGGCACCGGGAGGGGAGATAATGAGAGGGATGTGCTTGGTACACATGACTAACTCCTCAAGTTAGAAACACTGCGAAATGGTAGACTAAAATCCCTTTTACCTTGTTTAAGATTATTTGTGAAGTGTACTAATTTGAAACTATTTTACCCATCTTTGTTGAAAAGCCCGTTTCTTTTTATCAAGGTATACTTTAAATAGTATCCAATCGATTACAAATTATTATTCTGTCGACCATTTTATAGTGGTTAAAAAGTTTTATTAAAATGATTGCGTTTTGGTAGTTTTAGTATCATTATTTTGCGACGCGGATCATTATTCATGGCCACTGCACGCGCCACTCCAATAGACAACAAACTGCAGATGCTTAGGATGCCCCGGCATAGCCGGGAGATAGAAATTAGTCTCGGTGTCCTTCATGTCCATGGTGATGGTGATGTTCATCCCCATGATGGTGGTGATAGTTTCCACAACAATGGTGATGGTGGTTTTCTTCGTGTTGTGCATGCCCTTCGTGATTGTGGCAACATTTATCAGTGTGTGTGTGTCATTGCGTATCCTTTGCGATTAAAATATCCCTGGATTTCAACTAGGTAGGGGTTTTATCTAAAAATTCATGTTTTATTTCAATGCATTCATCGTAATATTGCCTATGTTGGCAGTGAAATCAGATTCAAGCGTCAAAGGTGTGTATCATGCAAAACACCCGTCTTCCCATACCTGAAAAAGGCTCTAGCATTGAAACCACATAACAGACTTGGCGGGACATTAAGCAAAACAACTTAAAAAGACATTTAGCAACTCACATGTGCTGCTAACAATCCCACCACTAAAAACTGCACGGCCCAGCATAAATGAACACGCTAATATACCATGCAAACTACACGCTATACCCCTCTTGTTGTACCAACACCCTAAAAGTTGCTCCAATCAGCACATAGCCTACAAGGAGTGGAATTGTGTGGTTTGTTCGTAGATAACTTCCACGATAAAGCAAGTGGTTTTAGGAATTAAGCGCACTTGCTTTAGCCTAGAAGTTTGGGGATTTATCTTTGTGATGAGCCTTTTTAAATTAGCCTTTTGGGGGAATTTAATTTTACTTAAAGCTCCTTTTGTCAGTTGGATTTGCTGGTTTGTAAACACCCCTACAGCAACGCCATCTTTAGGCTTGAATTTAGGGATTCTTGGAGGGGCAAAAAAACTAGAGGGTTTTTTCTTATAAGCCTTAATGGCTTGCAGGTAGCTTTTCCAATTTTGGGACAAAAGCATTAACACCTGTTGTGCACTTTGGGCGGGTAAAGCCCTGTAATCTCTTTGGTTTTCTTTGACAAAGCGGTTAATGAGATCATAAGCGGTAGGCAACTTAAAGCCTGCAAAGTAATGTTCTCTTAGAATGAAATTAGCGTAGTTATAAAGATTTTTGGATAGATGGCAAAAGTCTTTAATACGCTTAAAACTTGGATGTGCGGGTTTGATGATATGGCGTTCAGTGAGAGTCATCAAAATCCCCATTAATCGCGTCTATGAGTTCCTGCTTTGCCCTACTTTCAATCAAAAGCTTCTTGGCAATCCTTCGTTTAGAATACATCTTCATAGAAAAAGAATGGATGACCTGCATAATGTCCTCAAATAGCTCCTGTTCTAAACTTTTAGATTCGCATTGGTTAATGACAACGATTTTAGTCCCATAGTCAGTAAACAATTTTTCTACTAAATCATAGCTCAGTCTAGCTAATCGGTCTTTATAAGAGACATAGACAGCCTTAACTTTAAATCTCATCACATCGTTAAGGAGCTCCATAAATCCCTTGCGATCTAAAGTCATTCCGCTTTTAATGTCAGAATAGATATTATCTACAGATATTCCTTTAGCATTTAGAAAAGAAATACAGTTTTCTATTTGATTCTTTAAGTCCTGTTTCTGCTTCTTAGTGCTCACTCTAGCATAAATCACATTCAGCCTTCCGTCCTCTATACCAGCAATTTTATAAACGTCCTCGGCATTATACTTGTAGTAACCATTAGGCTCTTGTTGGACTCGTATCTTACCACTTTTAACATACTTCCAAAGAGTAACACGGGATATTTTTAAAATCTTTAAGACTTCTTTTGACTTCATTTAAGGATGTTTTCCATAATTTCTTTCACTATTTTAGGATGCAAAATTTCACCCGCATGGTAAGGTAAAACCTACCTGACCTTACCTTTAAGTAAATCCTATGGCTACCTTTTTGCCTGGAAAAGATAAACCAATTTTGCAATAATAGCTTTTCTGCTTCTTTTGCTGTGAGGCGCGGCAGTTCAGGCATTTAAAGCCACCTCAATAGGCACTATAACGGAATTTTTCTTAGAGAGAAAGACTAGCTCATCAGCCTCTAAAGTTTCCAAATAAAGCTCTATGGCTTCTTTAATATTTCTTAGAGCTTCTTCGTAGCTTCCCCCTTGTGATACACAGCCTTGCAAAGAGGGAACAAAAGCAAAATACCCGTCCTCATCTTTTTCTATAACAGCATTTAAAAGCACAGCACACCCTCTTAAATTAAATCTCTCATGTTATATATATAATATACTTTTAAAATACTTAAATTGAAAATTTAATAATATGCATATTATGGCACTAAACCTCGGTTATCTGTCTTTTAAACAGCCTTTAACCATTGCTAAAATGCTCTTAATGCTCTTATAGTAATATCTTAGAGTCATATTCAAAAAAGACTTTTGGTGTAAAAATCCATTCTAAAAAGCAAAAACATCAACATATTAAGATTTAATGTGGATCAAGCATAAAAAAATTAGACATCACCACGCTTGAAGTGCTAGTTCCCCCACCTGCTCCCCATAAGCCTTCAAAGTGCAAGCAAACAAAATTTAAAAGAACACCTAATCAAATGGATTAAAGCACGCCAAATCCCTAAACACCGCCAATCCATGTCCGGGAAATCCTTAATACCCTAGGCGTTGACATCAACGACACCCTATCTTACACTAAAGTGGGGTTTGCTTTATCGCTCAACGACAACTTTTAGATTGTGCCAAGTGGGAGCGACTACCTATGGCAAAACTTTAATCTCTACGATAACCCCTTAATACAGCTGTAAGCTTAACTGCACTCACAGGGCAAAGCGCAAAAACCAAATTAGCAACAAGTGGCCACAACCCTCCCCAGAACTCACCACAAATGGCATGCTTAAAAAGTGTAGATAAACAATATAGCGAAATTGTTTGCACTTGCAAGCTTTTCACAAGCGAGCAAATCGGCTTTGTGCCTATCTTAGAGTGTATGACTACCCAACATACCAGTACTTGCAACACGACCCCAAAGCTCGCCTTGTATATTGGCCCAGGTTGGGGCAAGAGTTTATAGAAGATTTATTGCTCTTTGATGCCTTGGTGTTTAACACAGACCGTCACTCAGGCAATTTTGGAATGTTGCTCTAGACAACACCACAAACACACTTACTAAACCCGCCCCGATTTTTGACAATGACATGGCGTTTTTGGGGCAAATGAGCACAAATGAGCTAGACAACATCCCCGCTTTCTTTGCAAGTGTGGATAGTGCTTTAGACATTAATTTTGACACACAGATTAAATAAGTGGCGCGCCCCCACCACATCGCCCCATTAGAAAGGCCAAAAAACTTCACTTTTACACGCCACTCGTAATATAATATCCCTGAACAAAATGGTTACAAGCGGGCGAAACCATGCTAAGAGAAAGAAGCCAAGACATCATTAAACGATTAAGGGGGTTTAGTGGTGGTTGTTGCCTATATCCGTGTTTCTACCGACAAACAGGACATGCATAGCCAGGCCACGCCATAGAAATGCATGCCAAAAAGCTTGAGCTAAAAATTGATGAAACCATTGCCATTGAAATGAGCAGTACTAAAACCCAAGCCAAAAGGCGCATTGAAGAATTGAAAGCCAAGCTACAAAAGGGCGACACCCTCATTGTCACTTAAGATTAGCCGTATCGGGCGCACCATGCAAGAAATCATTCATTTGCTTTTAGAGTTAGACAAAAAGGAAGTGTCTTTTACTTTCATTAGATAGCCTAGCTTTCTAATGTTAATTTCGCCACTTCCAAGTCACTTCTAGCCATTTATGCTTATTTAGCCGAGACCAAGCACACACTCATTAGCAAGCGCACTAGGGCTTAGACTGCAAGCCTTAAAGGTTAAGGGTGTCAAGCTAGGTTGGCAAAAGGGGCGGTTAAGAAATCCCGCAATTTGATCCACGCCTGGACCACATCCCTATCTTGCGTTCTAAGGGCTTAAGCTATATGGCGATTTATAAGCTTTTAGAAATATTTAAAAAACGCCCTTCAAAACCCCTTATTGTGTGACACTCAACATAAATAAGATAATATATATGTCTCAAACAACCACGAACTACTACCACAAGGGACTTTAAGGGGTTTTGTCCCAGTGTGAAACCACACAAAAAGCACAAAACCTCATTGCCACTTAGAAGGCTCATATTCTGCAATTTTATGAAAATAGGATACACACTACTCAGTTAAAGTTGTTGATTTACACCCATTGAAAACGCAAATAATGACTATTATCAATTTTTCACTCTCAAATTTTTTGAATTTTTGAAAATTTTAAATTTAAGTTTCATGGTTGTGCTGGCGGTGCTTTGTGGTGGTCTTCTCCCAGCGTTAGCGACCAGACGAACGAAATGCATAGTTTCGCCACCACACGCCAATCGTTTGGCGAATCGTGCGAAGCCCACCAAACCACATGCGCACACGCCTTGTAAGTATGTTGCCTCATCACGAAGCCCCTAAAATAGGGCGTGTAAAATGTCAAAAAGCTGTGTAAAATCCAATTTTTGCTTAAAAAAACCCCCATTTTTGAAGATTTTACACGACATTTTGCACGGATTTTGGCCAAAAATCGACTCGATTTAATACTTAAAAATCGCTGAATTTAAGTCATTTCTAAGTAAAAAATGAGGGGGTTTTAGAGGCTTGAAACCTTAAAGAAAAAGAAGGGATTTTAAATGAAGTTTAAAAATGGTGAGAATGTATAAGATAAAACATTAGGTGGTATCAATGACAGCGGTTATTTTCAAAGGCATTGCACACAATCCTGTTACTATGAGGGTGTGGGGGCAGGGCGTGCAAGAAAGTACAAACAAATATGACTCCCAAGATTCTAACAAACACGCCCCTCACAAAGTCCTGATCTGTTGTGAGGACAAAACCGTAGGAACATTGGATATTTGGGCGCGGGGGGTGAAGGAAAATTATCAATTCCAATACGATCCTAAGTGGCTGGTAGAGGGTTTTGGCATCAACCCTATTTTGCCATTGACAGAACACCCACTATTCCTCACAGAACTTTACGGCTGTTTCAAAGACATTGGTCCGGATCGATGGGGATGGCTTATCCAAAGACGGAACAGTTGCCAATGGTTTTTTAGCCCAGTTTTTGACATCACACCAACCCCAATCGGTTTTTCTAAACAACACCATGCCCTTTAGTTCACACCTAAGGATTCCCTCGTCTTTGGAACTATTTAACGATATTAAAGGTGATTTTGCCATCAATGACACAATGTTCATCCGAATCCTTGAAAAAATATTGGTGGCACAAAATGTTTTGAAGGGATTGCCAAGAAAAACGGGATCAAAGGAGACAATCTTATGGAATGACACCATAATCACTGCCATCCCGAATTTGGAAAAGTTGATGTTTTTGTCCAAAAAAAATATAAAAATGATCAGAAAAACAAAAACTCAGTCTGACTCTAGATTCTAAAGACTCTGACGACTCGACTCTGATGACTCTGTTGGACGGATGTCCTTTCTCTCTTTCAGTCTGAATGGATCTTCTTTAAGTGGACCTGTTTTGATGAGAGAATTTGCAATGGGATCGTCATAGTAGAGGGATAATAACAAAAAGTAGGCATTGTTGTGAACCCCCCTTAATCCAGGCTGGTAATAAATAAAAGTCGTAGGGTCATTGATCCACGATGCGATTTGGTGATAGGCTGCTCCCAACCTATTTTTAATCTCATCGTCTGTGAATGTCTTGAATCCTTGTTCGTGCAACAATTCGCCTGCTACACTCAACGCCAAAAGGGTGAAGTTTGTATAGGCCAGTCCTTTGATCCCTTTATGTGCTCCCCCCGTATAATTGCTTGTATCACTGCGCGCAATGACACTACCGATGATCCCATCTTTGTCAATATTGTTCATGATCCATTTGTGCCACAGATCAGCACTTGTGTTAAGAATGGTGTTGTCTTGGAGCACTAGGGCACTTGTCGTGTTCAACAATATCCCCCAAGCCCCATGGTTGGTGTTTTTGGTAGCTTGAGAGAAATTTAACATATGTGTTGTGAAGTCGTTGTAGCTCATTGTGAAAGAAAGGTCATTGTTGTTGTCGGCAATATTCAAAAACGCCATGTGCATCAAGGGGAGATAAAAATTAATGTCGTCCGATCCTTGTAGGGTCGTGACATCTTTTAAATGTGTCGCCCAAGCTTGCAAGATTTCCTTTGTTTTGTCCACATAGTCCCTTTTCCCTGTCACCTTGTATCCAAGAGATAAATCGTACGCTCGTTGCGCGTCCTTTTTGAAGGCTAGAGCACAACCACTCATGTTCCTTTCTCCATAGGGTGTATATTTTTTCTGTGGTTGTAAAACACGACAAGGCTTTGGATCGATTGTGAGTTTTTTCTTAAGATTAAGGGCTTGTGGCAAATTGTCAGCTGTGTAATTTTTGAAAAACATAGGGTCGGCAACAAGAGGGACAGCAAACAATAAGAAAAAGATACAGGAACGCATTCTTGTCATTTTTCCTTTTGGAGTGTGATGGGTCATTTATGGTGTCCTTTTGTGGTGATGGTTGTTTCATCTTTTTCTAACAAAATTTGGAGTGCGTGTGTATAGGCTTTATCCAAGATATTCGTTTTTCGTGCCTCTAAAACCTTTGACAAGAACTCTTGGTGTAAGTGTGTCGTATATGAAGTCGTATATGAAGTTTTATTGACAATATCTTGTATAGTATCCATGTTGATTTTAGGGCATACACGCAAGATTACCTCTAAACAATCCGTGTTGTCCGTGTTGGTGAGAAACGAAAAATAATTAGGTTTTTCACCCCTCTTATCACGCAACATAGAGCGTAGGAACAAATTCGCTAAAGCATCCATTTGTGTAATGAAATAGACCGACCGAGTGTGGGTTTTTGTGGAAATTTTAACATATAAAGCCGGTCATAACCAAGCCCAGCGATAGCGATCTTGTTGCTATTTGCTCCGCCACAAGCTTTGCCTGGGTCTATCGTGCAACTTGTGAAATCGATATCCACCGCATATCCATTGTTTTTAATACCGAGACACACTAACACGAAAGTTTAAACTTATGTTAAACCATTTTAAAATGATCATTCATTCAACGCATAGCTTCAGTACATTAACATGATAGTTGGTGATCGTTTTCTCTCGAATCGCTACGAGGTCCATCAAAACAAGAACTTTCACCACTACTCATCCTATATCCTGTTTGTAATGCCACATTCTTTTCTCTCACTCCATTAACAGGGACATGTATATTTTCGAACTTTGAAATCAAAAGTTGAATTTAGTCTCGATCGTTAAGGCTAATTTCTTGGCTTTCTCTTGGAGTTCATTATGTTTATCCTTTCTATTGAAAACTGGTAGTTTTCTAGTTGCGATTGTGTCTGTTGAAGCACCTCGTTATATTGGTTGGTAGGCAATCGTTTGTGCCTTGATCACCTCGTCTTACAAATCCATTAATGCCCTAGCTAGCAGTGGGGATTTGGCTGGGTTGGTTATTGGCAAGCACGGATTTAGCTTTGGATTGCAGAGTGGTTAGGTAGTTGTAGCGGTTAAGAAGATTTTGCAGGACGCGTACATCTCCCGGTTCTGACACCTGCTCAGATTTTAATCCCATTAAGGTTTGATAAAGGGGCAAACTTTGGGCATAGGCAAGAACATCGTTGTCAATGGTGGTGGTGTTGCTAGAACCCACTAAAGTATCGAGCAAGGTGTTGTTGTGAGCGTAGGTGTTTAAATCTTCAATGAGATCAATCGCTCCGCTGGCATTTTGATCGCTCGGGTTTAGATTTTGCATTAAAGTATTCAAAGCATTTGCTGCAGTTTGGACAGGATTTGTTGTAGAAGAACTGCTACTATAGATTGTGGTATTATTGCGCCAATAAGGGTATTGAGATAAGCTGTGGCATTCTGTTGGTTAGCTTGATTCATTCCATTAGGACTTAAAGCTGATGTGCTGTCTACCACAAGTCACATTATTGCCATTGATTGTAACATCACCATTGTTTTCTGTTTGAGCTAAAGCTTGCACAGCGGTATTAAAAGTCCCTAATTCACTCACCATTTTGCTTAAATTTGATATTGTAAGGGTGCTAAAATTATTAAGGATATTATTCCCATTATTCGTCATTGTCCCACCCACGGTTGTACCTTGAGCGTTGATCACAGGGCTAAAATCTTGCATGAGATTATTTACAACTGCATTGGCGGCACTAAGATATTAGGGAATACTGACATCATTGCCTACAAGCATAGAAGCGAGAGAACTATTATAGTTATTGCCCGATTGGGTATTTTCTCCATTAGAACCACTATCTATGGTTTGTAGAGCGTTGATGTTTTCTGCCACTTGATAAATTGGTCTGCACTTTATTGTCTAAACTTGAAGCATTGATATTAAGCATTGATATTGCCCCCATTGTAATTACCAGTACTTAAATCTTGTTGCAATGCGGCTTGTGTCCCAGCGATCAATACATTGCTTGAAGTTAGGGCTTGGTTAAAATAATAAAGCCCCAATGCTTCTGTGGGGGTTAGATTTTGTGCTGCTTGTGATCCTAGACCGATGCTACCTAGATAGTTGTTGAGTGATCCTTCTGAATATTGTGTGGCACGCAAAATATTGAGAAAAAAGCTTGCAAATTTGTGGACGCACCATTCCCACTATAACTATTACCAAACCAATGGTTTGTCCCCGTCTCATTGATCACATCATTTAAAATAGAGCTCAAAGTTGAGCTAGAAACCATGCTAGAAAGAGTTTGTTCGTTTGCTGTATAAGTGATGGCATTGCCCAAAGCTTGGGCTTGGACTAAATTCCCCATATTAGTTTGTTGATTGTAACTTTGTTGATTGGCAAGACTTTGTGTGATCCACGAACTTGTCCCAGCATAGATACTTGCTGTGGGATTATTGATGACAACGCTACTAGAGTTGTCAGCAACCAAAGACAAAGAATTTAAGCTATCCATGACTTGTACTAAGGTTTCATGCTTGCTACCTGTGTTATTTAAAGCGGTGTGGAGTTCTTGGAGTTGGATTTGGCTTAGCTTTCCATTAAGCAAGTCACTATACAATGTACCATGTACTATTGCCTGCAAAACCCCCTACATTAAAATTGTTATAACCCGAATTTAAAGTATGGAGTTTTCCTGAAAGCATTCCCAAGTCTAAACCCGCATTAAAGGCCATGGCCAAATGATTGGAGCCTGAAAACCCCAAATAATCTGCTAGGGTGCTTAATTGAGAAGAAATACTTTTGTAGTCTTGATAAACATTGGCATAATTGTTGGGGTTGATTAAACCCTGTAAACCCGATGTGTCTGTAGCACTCGACATTTTGCCTAGAGCTGTTAAAACTACATCTAAAGAAGCCGTATTTGAGGGAGTGTGTTGCCTATAGCACTCGTGCTGGTGTTGAGAATGCTGTTGGCAATATACTCCATTTTTTTGCACAAGAGAGCCTACCCCACTTGGGTTAGCATTAGCAGTGAGTAAATCAACAGCGGCGGTATAATTTTTGTTAAGCACGCCCTGACTACTCACCAATTGGCAATCAAAATCTGCATTAATGTTGCTTAGAGTGTTTAGAGCTTGTAAGTCACTGGCATCAACTTTGTATTGTCCATTGCCATTTTGATAAATAAGGGGATTGTTGTCTGTGGTTGGTGAACCGCTCTGTGTATAGGTTTTGTTATGGATGGAATTAAACAACTGATCAATGCTATAGAGTGCACCCCCTAAACCTGTGGCGTTCAATGTGTTGTTTGTGGCATTCGTATAAGCGGTGGCTAGAGTTTCGCCTATGGTTTGGATGATCCCTGAAGGTGCTGTTTGGGTTTTCGTTGTCGATGTGCCAAGAAAATCTTGTTGCAAAGCTTTTAAATAAGCTGAAAAAGGATTGTTATTGGCAGAAAGAGAAGTTGCAGGGCTAGAATTAACCAGACCACTTACAGCTTGAAAAATGTCGTTCAAAGCATTGTTGGCTTGAGACAGGTCGCCTTGACTACTTGTATTGAGTTTACCTGTTGTCAAATTGGCGGTTGGTTGGTTATTGTTGGATGAGGGGGGGTTGAAATAAAGCGTTTGGGGGACAGAAAATGTCGTTGGGCTTGAACCAAAAACCACACTCTTATTGAGTATAACAGGTGTACCTACCCCCCATCAAAATTCAGGCGGTTTTGGTAGGTCTGGATGATGTCTTGGATAGCCATAGTGTAGTTACTATAAAAAACCCCTGATGATCTAGAAGCAAATGGTGGCGTAGTGTAGGCGTTGAACAAAAAAGTGTAATTGAAAGGAGAACAGAGTAATCCATAGGCTAGCTGTTGATTATTTTTTGCTCCAAGGGTTAACTGGCTTGGATTAGGAAAAAGACTATAATCAATAGTCCAACCAAGATCTTGGGCAAAGTTCGTGAGATTAGGATTTAAAGAAGTCCCTGCACCTATAGGAGTATTGGAAATAGTTAAAGGTGCTGTGGCATTAACACTATTATAAATAGGGGCAGGTGCGCCAGTGTTTTGCCAAGAATAACCACTGGTATTGATCGTATAAGAACTGCCAAGCAATCTAGAAATAGAATTTACAGTAACAGCGGCTTGGGTTTCATTAGCTGTATTAGATGTTGATCCGCTTGCAGAAGAGCCTGTTGTGGCAAAATCCACCCCACTTAAGCTAGATAAACTTAAGCTGGCCAAGAGAGCTGAACTCAAAGAAGTTCTAGGTTTTTTTACATGTTTTTTCATTGGTATTCCTTAGAGTGATGAAAGTGTAGATAGTTAATGAGCTGACTTGCTAGTTGCCTTGATTTTGGCCGTTGTTATTGTTGTTGCCATTGTTTTGGGGTAGATATTGATTCACATCTACGGGAGCTATCGCATTTGTAAGGATAAAAGGATTTTTTTGCATTTGTGGCCCTACATGGCTTTTAGTGGCTTGGGTCATATTAGAATATTGAAATCCCACTTCTCCATAAATGCCGTTGTTCTCTGCAAAAAGGGCAGACACACTTAAAAGACTGAAAGCACAAATAAAGGGATATGAACGCACAAGACCTTCTCACAAATAAAATGGAGCAAAATCAGAGGTCAAGCGGAGTTGTATGTAGAATAGGGGGTTTGGTGGGCTTTAGCCCGCAACAAACCCCCTATAACCCAAGGGGATAAACCCAAGGGATAAAGACCATCCCTTAAGGCTCTAAAATTGGCGGAGCGAGTTATGGCATAAAAAATGCAAAATATCTCTACGCTTCACATAAAAACCTAAAAAATTTTATGCATTTGCCTAATGTCTTAAAACAAGGAGCGATGAGACCTTTTTCTATGGCAACATTTTAGTGCCCAATCAAGAGTTTTAGCCCTTTATACTGATTGAGAGTGGACCACCTCTAAAGTTAGGGAACTTCCTAACCGAGCGTCCTAAGGGGCACAAACCCGAAAGGCTTGCTGTTCACAGCCCGAAAGGCTGTTTCTAACTTAAAAGACTTACACTACTTCGTGAATTTCTTGTCGTAAGTACCCTTGTCCGTAACAATCTGCACTTCCAAAACTTGCGAAGGGTCGCATTTGAGGCGGTAGGCGATCTTTTGTCCATATTTTAAAGTGTGGTTAAAAAGAGGGCCTTTTTCAAACTTCTCCTTGAAGTTATTCCCCACCTTACGCACGATGTCGCACGAATCGCCCCGATTGGGGATCACTTTTTTGATCAACACCCTTTCGCTGTTAAGCGAAATGATCGTTAAAATCGTGCGGTCTAGGATATTGCCGATCACCTTGCCCCCGCGGGGTTTGTAGGTGATTTTAAATTGCAAATCAGAGGCACTAAGGGCAGAGGTGCTAAGGGCACCAACAAGGCTTAAGGCGAGTAAATTTTTAAACATGGTCTTCCTTTTGGATTTCTTGGGTAAGTTCGATCTCAAGGGCCTTAGAAAAAATGGGGGTGTAGGGTTGTCCCTCGGGCAGGTTGCTTTTTAGCCCGTGTAGAGTACTTAAATAACCCTCCTCTGAGAGAGTGCCGCAGCTTAGGAGGTATTTGAGATAGAGCCAATAAGTGTTCAAAACATCGCTTTGGCAATAGCTATGGATGCGCTCAAGTTCTGGGGGGTCTTGGTAGTAAAGCTGGTAGACTTGATCCCCACTCACATCAAACTTACCCGGTAAGTTGCACACCGCACAAACCCCATCCAAATTAAGCCCTCTAGCCGGGCCAAAGTGTGCAAGGCTATCGAGCAAGTCTGTGTGGTACTCTTCGCTGTAGCGGTAGCGGTAGTTCTCCCATTTGTCCCCTCTGGTGTAAAAGGTGTGGGCATTGAGATTATATGCCAGTGCTTTTAACATCAAGAGGGGTAGATCAAACGCCCGTCCGTTAAAAGTAACCAGTTTAGGCTGGTGTCTGTTGAAAAACGCCAAAAAGTCAGCAACCAAAGCTTTTTCATCGCTACATCCCTTGCCAAAATTGCCCACACTTTTAAACGAGCCCTCTGGCGTGGCGATCACACAGGCAATGCTCACAATTTGGTGCATGTATAAAGGCGGGAAGCGGGTTTTATACTTGTTTTCACACCAGTTAAAGAAATTTTCACAAGTCTGCAAAGGCATGTTGGCGACACACTCCGGGCAGTGCTTGGCGATGAGGGGCAGACTGGGCACTGTTTCGATGTCCAAAATATAGATGGGAGGCATGGTAACCTTTATAACAGACTGAAAGCCTCATCCTAGCCAAACTTGGCAAACAACCCACTAAACGTGTATAAAAAAATAGGGGTTATGGCCTCCCTATAAAGCAACCTCCAAAAGGGGTTTAAAGGATGGAGACGAAAACAAAGGGGTGGTGTGCCCTTTTTTAATTTTTGTGTAAGGAATTTGGTGTGGTGTGCGAGGGGAGGGCACGAACCCCCCGATAAAAGCCACATTTTCACAAACCCCCAGCCCGTGGCTCACAGCTGGGGGCGAGAGCTTTAAGCCCTTAAACCAACTTCTCTTTTAGAAGTTGTAAACATAGTTGATGAACACAGACACATTGCGTTTATAAGTGATGGCTTCACTGTAGCCATCAACATGGCCCTTAAAGTAATAGTTGGTGGCAAGGGGGATACGCAAACCTACCTCAAACCCGTGGTGTTTGCTGACATTGGTTCTAAAGCCAATGTTTAAAGGGATCTGGAAGTAGGTGGTGTTCATGTGTGCGCTGCCCCCAGCGTTGTTAAAGTCGTGCATCCTTGCTATGGTTTGGCCTGCCCCCTTAGCTAACCAAGTTGAGCCGGTGAACATCAACCCTGCAAAGAGCCCTGTGGTGTATTTGCCATCTTTGCTCTCATAGAAGTTGTAAAGAGCATCCACCCCCGCCCCATAGACGAAGTTATCCACAGCGGCGGTGTCGTTCAAGTAGAACAAGCCGTGCTGGTAGCTAAAGGTGCCGTAGTAGCGCAAGCCCCAGCGTTTGCTTTTGCCAAAGAACTGCTTATACCCAATTTGTGCGTCCACCCCATACATGTTGCCGTTTTGGCTTTGGGGGGCAAGTTGTAAGTGCCCCCCTTAGCAGGTACACTAGCTGTGGTGACCTCTTTATTGTCCTTCATGTAAGAGGCTAGGCTGGTTCGTGTGGCTTTTAAGTAGGCGAGCAAGGCGTTTAATTGCCCCACAGCCGTGTTGATTTGATTGGCTGTGGTGGTGTTATTCACCGACAAGTCGGCTTTGGGCGAGTCAAATTTCGCCAAGAGTATCGAAGCTTCAGCTTTGGACAACTCGGCACTCACCGCAGCGGTGCTCACAAGTGGGGTGCTGGGGTTAAGCTGTGCAAGCACATTTTCACGGGCTTGTTGCACCTGCGTGATGAGCCCATCTAGGCTTTGTTGCACTTGATAGAAGTTGATTTGTTGGCTGTCAAGAGAAGACACCACCGCATTGAAGTTGTTAGCAATGCTCGAGCTGATGTAGCCGCCACTTTGCAAATCTTGCATGATGGAGGCGTTGTTGTTCACCGAACCTGTGAAGTAGCTATTCATCCCATAAACAAGGTTCACCAACATTTGGCTGTCTACATTGTTGCCATTGCCCACTTGGCCCAGTAAGTTGCTCTCGATTTGGCTTGTAAAGCTGTTTTGGCTGCTGACATAGTTGGTGTAAGCCGCCTCTTTAGCCTGTGCTGTGGCGGCGCTGTTGCTTAAAGTGGCGATGTCTTGCTACATTTGCTGTGCGGGGGTGAGCTGTTGTTGGGGCTTGTTTTGGGGTTGACCTTGTTCGCCTTGACCCTCTCCTTTAGCTTGTGGTTGACCTTGAGCTTGTGGTTGACCTTTACTTCCTTGCTGATCCTCACCTTGCTCTGATTGGCTTTGATTTTCTTGATTCCCGTCTTTTACATCTTTATTGTCCGTCTGTGAAGTCTGTGAATCTTTTGTGCTCTTAACACCCGCAACAGAAGCTTTAAAAATCATGGGCTCTAACTCTAAAGCGTGGCTGGCAAGTAAGGGGCCACGCCCACTTTTAGCGATCTCTTCTAAATCAAGGTTTTGGACCTCTGTGGCTTGTAGTCCCGGTGCAAAGAACACCCCCGCTAAGGCTAAACTTAGGGGGACTTTGGAGCATTTTTTAAAAACAGGTTTGGTTGTTTTAACAAAGTTGGGTTTTTTCATGAGTTCGTCCTTTAGAGTTGTGGTTTATTGATTGTTTGGCATGTTGGGGATGGTGTTGTTGCTGATGGTTGGGCTGATACCACCATTAGTGGGCTGCACAGCTGTAAGCGGGTTATTTTGGGGCTGTGGAGACTGGGCGGGCTGTTGCTCACTTTGCTGGGAGGCTTTGGTCATGTTGGAGTATTGAAACCCCACTTCTCCATAAGCTCCGCTGTTCTCTGCATAAAGGGCAGACACACTTAAAAGACCGAGGGCACAAACAAAGGGGCGTAAACGCATAGGTTTTCCTTACATCAAAAAATGGGAGCAAAGTTAGAGGATTAAGTGGAGATGTATTGTAGATAGGGGGGATTATGCGGGCCTTGTGCCCGCTAGCAAACCCCCCTAAACCCAAGGGATAAACCCAAGGGATAAACCCAAGGGATAAAGAACATCCCTTAAGGCTCTAAAATTG
>NZ_CDMK01000001.1:483688-524777 GCF_001283065.1 Helicobacter heilmannii
CCACGGCTACAATAGCTAGGGTGGGGGGGATGGGGGGGGTGTTGGCGGTGGCGTTGTTGAGCGACACATTGCCACTTACAAAGGGTACACCAAGCACATGGCGTGCTTCTTTGAGTCCCAAACACATTTGTTGCAACACCCACGCCCCATGCCCATCCATCGCCCCCAAGTTGATCGAATCGCTAAAGCCAAGCACCTTTGCGCCCAACCCTTGTAGCTCTTTAGCGGCTTGCAAACATAGATTTTTGCTGTCCTCTTTGGGCTCTTGCAGGGCGGCAGGCGTGGAGCTAGCCAAAGCAAGGCATAAATGTTTGTTGATTTGGGGCAGCCAAATTTTAAAAGGGGGCAGGGAGGATAGCTCTACCTCGTGGGGGCTTAGGCGGGGCTCTTGTTTAGTGCTTAGTAGGGTGGTGGGGGGCTTTAAGGGCAGGGGCAAAGTTGCAAGCTCTTGGTTTTGATACAAGGCTTTAAGCACACGCTCTTTAGTCGCCACGCCCACCACCTGCGCCTCTAAGCCGTGCCTTTGTGCCACCTGCAGGGCTTGCTCTAGCTTGGCAGGCTCTAGGCATAAAAGCATGCGCTCTTGGGTTTCGTTGAGTAAAATTTCTAGGGGATCTAAATCCTGCACGCTTGGGGCATTCTCCAGCTCTAAAATCGCCCCAACTCCCCCACGCGTTGCCATTTCCACACACGCCACACCAAGCCCCCCCGCCCCCAAATCCTGCGCCCCGAGCACGCCTATATCGGTATAAATTTCTAAGCATGTGTCTATGAGCTTAGCTTGCAGGTGCGGATTGCCTGTGGGCACGCTCGATCTTTGCTCTTTTTGAAGTTCTTTGCTGCTCATGCACGCCCCATCCACGCCCACGCCCCAAGCCACGCGCCCAAGCAGCACAAACACCCCACCAGCGCGCGCGCTTGACCCCACTTGTTGCGCTAAAGGCACGAGCCCTAGACAAAAGGCGTTTACCAAAACATTGTGCGTAAAGCCCTCACTAAAGCCGCCCTCACAGCCTAAGTTTTGCGTGTGGGTGTGCTTGGCGTAGTCATTAAAGCCCGCTAGGGCTTCTTGGTGGTGGGGGGTGGTCTTAGCAGAACGCAGCAGGGCAAAGCAGGCTAGGGGTCTTGCGCCCATGCTCAAAAGGTCGCGCTGCACGCCGCCTAGCCCTGTAGCTGCGCCCTCATAGGGGTTTAAAAAGCTCGGGTGGTTATGCGATTCGATTTTAAACGCCGCGCCTAGCCCCCCGCCTAAATCCACCACCCCCCCGCTGTTATCTAAATCCACTCCAAAATCTTTTAAATGGGCTTTACTAGAGCGGTAGCTGCAATGCTCGCTCCAAAGAGCCGCCACTAGGGCGCGTTCGAGTGCGCTAGGCGGACGGTTTAGATGGGTGCTTAGGGCTTGTAAATCCTCTAGGCTTAGGGTGTTTGGCATATGCGTCCTTAAAGGTTTTGACCCACTTTAGCAAAGCCTAGCTAAGAAACGCTAGAATTACATTAAGGAGTTTGTATGGGTCTTTTTGTTTTGCAGTTTTTGGTCTTGTTGGTGGCTCTGTTCCTTGGCGTGCGGCTAGGGGGGATGGGGATTGGCTTTGCGGGGGGGCTTGGCGTGGTGGTGCTCACTTTGGGACTTGGTATGGACGCGGGGGCGATCCCATGGGATGTGATTTTGATCATCATGTCCGTGATTGGGGCGATTTCGTGCATGCAATTGGCGGGGGGTTTGGATTACTTGGTCTTGGTAGCAGAGAAGATTTTACGGGCAAACCCTAAATACATCAACTACCTAGCTCCCTTTGTCACCTACGCCCTCACGCTTCTAGCGGGCACGGGGCACACCTCGTTTTCGGTGCTGCCTGTGATTGTGGAGGTGGCAAAGGGACAGAAAATCCGCCCCTGCCGTCCCTTATCTTTGGCGGTGGTGGCTAGTCAAGTGGCGATCACGGCTAGCCCCGTGTCCGCAGCGGTGATCACCATGAGTGCCTTTGTAGAGCCCCTGGGCGTGTCTTACCCGCTTCTACTTGGCCTTATCATCCCCTCAACTTTTCTAGGTTGTGCACTCACGGCATTCCTTGTGAGCGCGTTTTTTCCCAGCCACTTAGAGGGAGCAGTAGCGGTGCGCTCTACAGAAAATAAAGAGCTACCAAGGGGCGCGCGTTTGTCGGTGTGGATTTTTGTGACGGGGATTGTGGCGGTGGTGCTTTATGCCACGGCGATTTCTAAAAATGTGGGCTGGATCACGCCTGTGCATTTGCCCCGCAATGGCGCGATCATGGCGCTTATGCTCACCATCGCCGCGTTTATTGTCTTTTTTTGTAAGCTTAAATGCAATGCGCTCGTGCAGACAAGCACCTTCAAAGCGGGGCTTAGCGCGTGTGTGTGCGTGCTGGGTGTGGCGTGGCTGGGCGACACCTTTGTAAAAGCCTACATTGAGCCGATCAAAACCCACGCCGCTGCTTGGATCACGCATTACCCCTTTTTGCTGGCAGTAGGGCTGTTTTTTACAAGTATGCTTTTATACTCACAGGCGGCAACCACAAAAGCACTCATTCCCAGCGTAATTTTAGCCATGGGACTCACCCCAGAACACCCGCACGGCGTGGCAACCATCATCGCCTCCTTTGCCGCCACCTCAGCCCTCTTCGTGCTGCCCACCTACCCGACTTTACTAGGGGCGGTGCAAATGGACGACACGGGCAGTACGCAAATTGGCAAGTATGTGTTTAACCACCCCTTTTTAATTCCCGGGACCTTAGCCATCGCCTTTTCTGTGGGCTTTGGGTTTTTATTCACCTCTCTTTGGCTGTAGCTGGTGAAGGGGTTAGCTGTTGGGGGTTTCGGAGGTGGGCTTCTTACTAAAGAGCGATTCAAGCATGCTAAGGCCCACTTTTTCGGGTACTCTAGGCGCGTTCTCTTTGGGCTCAAGCACTTCAAAATCTATATCAAAACCTGTGAGCATGCATGCCAAGCGCACATTCACCCCATTGCGCCCAATCGCCTTGCTCTTTTGATCGCCATAGAGGGTAACTTGAGCGTTTTTCTTGCCCTCTTCGGTTTCACTCAGTTTGATTTTAATGATTTGGGCAGGAGAGAGGGCATTGGCGATGTACATTTCGGGGATTTCATTATAATGCACGCAGTCGATGCTCTCGTTGCAAAGCTCTTTACTAATGGCGTTGATCCTAACCCCCTTCACGCCCACGGTCGCGCCGATCGGGTCGATTTGGTTATTGTGTGAGCGTAGAGCCAACTTAGCGCGATCGCCCGGAATGCGCGCGATCCCCATGATCTCTATCTCTTCATCGGCGATCTCGGGCACTTCTAGGCGCAACAATGCCTCTAAGAATTTGGGCGTGGTGCGCGAAAGCTCTAAGATTAAACCCTGTTTGCTAAAGCGCACATGCTTTAACACCGCCCGCACGCTATCACCCACCTTAAAGCTCTCCCCCTTAATGCGGTTTTTGAGTGCCAAAATCGCCTGCAAGCCATCGATCTCTATGTAGGTGTTTTGCTCGCTATCCACATCCAGCACCACCCCACTCACAATGGTGTTTAACATCGCCTTGTATTTTTGAAAATACTGGTCTTCTAGGCTCTTTTGTATGTTGTATTCAAGGTCTTTAAACAAGGCATTGACCGCCCCCCGTTTCATGTCCTTAAGGCTGATTTCATAGTGCAGCAAATCATCGGGCTTTAAAGTCGGGTCGCTCTTATGCGCTTGGCTAAGGGCGAGCGTGTTTTTAGGGTCGGTCTCTAGCCTCGGGTCGTCATCAGCACATACCTGCACCACATGCAAGAGCGTTAAATCCTTGTTCGAGTCGTCAATGACAAAATGCGCCTGCGCGTCCAAGCACTCCTTGGCAACTTTTAAAATGCTGTTTTTGACGACATCTTTAATTGTGTCTAAGCCCAAGCCCTTTTCATAGGCAATCAGCTCGACTATGTCTAGTATTTTCTCCATTAACATCCTTGGGTGATTTAAATCGGGGGTAAGGTGCCATTATAGCAGAATTTCTTTTTAAAACTTAGGCAAAGGCACTTGGGTGGCAAAATTAAAGTGCATTTCGCCAAGCCCGTCTATCTCCATATCCATTTTTGCGTCCTGCTCGGAGATATAATCCAGCTTTTTGAACGCGAGCAGGTAGCCCCTTGCGTATTTGTTCGTGGTGTAAAGGATTTTGTCGTATTCGTCCTTGTCAATGGGGCGCACCCACATGGGTGTGTATTCTTTGTTGTTCGAGCCATACAGCACATAGCTAATGCCCCCGTTTTTATACACGCTTTTATCTTGGGCAAACAGCTCCACAAAGAAAAACTCCCTTTGGTGGTAGGTGACTGGATCCACATCGTTTAAATGCGTGATAAAGACGCTTGCCACGGGGCGCAGGTTTTTAATGATTTCGCCCTTTCTAGTCGCCTGTGTGCGCTTTTCTTCAATGTAATTGGGCATGTAAGCCGTATCAAAGCGCTCTTCACACCCGCTAAACAACACAAAAAAAACCAAAAACAACCAACGCATGCCCTTATTTTAGCCCAAAATCTTATAAATTTACGCCCTTTGCCGATTTAGCCCCTATGGACTATAAAAGCGTGTTTCAAAAAAACGGAGTCTTTGTCCCTTTTGTGGTGCTGGGCGATCCTTGCTATGAAGAGAGTTTTAGGATTGTTAAAACACTCATAGACGCGGGAGCGGACGCTTTAGAGCTGGGCTTTGCCTTTAGCGACCCTATGGCCGATGGCGTGGCGATACAGGCAAGCCACTTACGCGCCCTAAAGGCGGGCGCAAATATGCAAACAAATTTTGAACTCTTGGCGCAAATCCACAGCTACAGTCCGCAAACGCCCCTCGGACTCTTGCTGTATGCCAACTTGATCCACCGCTATGGCGTGAAGAGTTTTTACGCCAAATGCGCGGATTGCGGGGTGGCAAGCGTCTTGGTTGCCGATTTGCCCCTAGCCGAGAGCGCGCCTTTTATTGCAAGCGCAAAAGCGCACAACATTGCCCCCATTTTCATTGCTGCCCCGCACACAAGCCATAAGGATTTAGAGCAAATCGCCAATCTTACCAATGCCTATGTCTATGTGCTGGCGCGCGCGGGCGTTACGGGAGCGGGCGAGAGTTTAGGCACGGACGCAAAGGGCGTGATCGCTCAGCTTAAGTGCGTTAAAGATGTGCCTTGCTTGCTAGGCTTTGGCATTTCTAAGCCCGCCCACGCCAAAGAGGCTCAAGACATGGGGGCAAATGGAGTCATTTGTGGCTCAGCGGTGGTGCAAATCTTAGAGCAGGATTTAAACAATCCCCCCCAAATGCACGCCAAATTAATGGACTTCGTGCAGGGCTTTAAAGCTTCGTGTTGAGCCGTTTATAGTAGTGCATGGCGATCGCCATTAGGGTTAAAAAAGGTCCTAGTACCCCCGCTTCGGGCAAGAACACCCCTGAGATGCTAAACTTTCCCATGGCAAAGAACAGCCCCCACAGTACCAACGAGAGTAGGATGAATTTTAAACTTAGCAGGGCGAGGTTTTCATAGCGGGCGAGTTTGGGCGTGTGGTAAGCGATGAGAATCGCGGTTAGGGGCACGAAAAAGGGCAGTAGGATCGACACATATAAAAAGCCCCGGATTTTCTTGGTGTCCGCCTTTTGGCGATAAAGCACATGCAAGGAGCGCAGTGCGTCCGTGATGGACACGGCGGGTTTGTTTTGATAAATTGTGTCAAGCACTTTGGGGCGAAAGCCCTTAAGCGTCTTTAGCACGGGCAGTTTTTGTACCTTAAGCCCCTTGGGACCTAGCACAAAGGGGTTAGGCAGGGTTAAAAAGCTCACGCCACGCAAAACCCAAAACTTGCCTTCAAAGTTGGCACTTGGGGCTTGGGCGAAGGTTTTGAGTTGCTTGTTTTGCAGGGTGAAGATTTTAACATTGCTCGCGCTCTGCAACAAAGGGTTGATCTTACCAAAATAGACATAGTCGTTGTTGTATTTCACCAAAAGATTTTGGGAGATGTTGCCCGCATTGTCTTTATAAATGATCGCTTCGGCTTTCTCCTGCATATAGACAAAGGGCGTAGCACTCAGTCCAACGAAAATGATGATGAAAAGGGCGTTGATGGCGAGCATGGGTTTTAGGATTTGCTTGATGGGATAGCCAATGGAGAGCAGAGCGGTGTATTGGTTGGAGTGGATGAAGGCGGTGTAAAAGAGCACAAGGGCTAGAAGCAGGGATAAGGGCAGAGTGTAGTTGAGTGCATATAGCCCGTCATAGACAAAAAAAAGCAAGAGTAAGTTAGCAGCGGTGGGGAATTTTTCGGCGTATTGCAGGCTGTCGATGCCGATGAAAAAGAACTCAAGGGCACATAGAATGATGCCAAAATATTTGAGGTAGTAAGAGCCCACAAACACCCACAAGCGCATGGGCTAGGCTCTGCGGGTGAATTGGTTTTGCATGGCGTAAAAATCGCCCTTTTCTAGGTAAAAGAGCAGGGCTTCTTTGGCGTGTTCTAAAATTTCGTTTAAAAGGGGCCGCTCTTCTAAGCTAAAACGCTCCAAAACATGCGCAATGACTCCGCTCTTGCCCCGGCCGATCCCGATTTTCATTTTATAAAAGGGGTGGGTGCAATGCGCCATGATGGACTTGAGCCCATTATGCCCCCCACTGCTCCCCTTGGCTTTAAAGCGCACCGCCCCCAAAGGCAAGTCCAAGTCGTCATGCACCACTAAAATATTTTTGACCCTGTGTTGAGACAAAAAGGCTTGCACGGCTTGCCCGGAGTTGTTCATGTAGGTGGTGGGCTTTAATAAATAGGCTGTACCTATCTTGGTGTAACTGCCTTGATAAAGTTTGGAGTGTTTAAAGTTTACATGGAAGCTTTGCGCCAGCAAGTCCAAAATATCAAAACCCACATTATGGCGGGTATGGGCATAGGTGGCTGTGGGATTGCCTAGCCCCACCAAGAGCATTACTTCGCCTTAATGACCCCGACAACGGCGTTATTTGGGTTTTCTAGCACCTTCACATGGGCGGGCACTTGTAAATCCCTGATTAAAATCGCATCCCCCACATCCAAAGCGGACACATCCAGCTCAAAATGGGCGGGCAAATTCTCAGGCATGCACTCCACTTGCACACGGGCTTTGGAGAGCATTAAAATGCCCTTGTTTTTTAAACCCACGGGGGTGCCGGTGGTTTTAACGGGGATCAAGAATTTAGACTTCAAGCCCTTTTGGAGCACCAATAAATCCACATGGATCAAGGCGCTAGTAACGGGGTCTTTTTGGTAGGCCTGCACCACGACATTGTAACTGGCTTGCCCGATTTTCACCATAAAGTCTAGATTGGGTTTATGTTTGACAAAGCGGATAAAGTCGTTGATCTTAAAAGTGGCGTGGACATTCTCCATGCCCTTGGCGTATAAATTCGCCATCAAAACACCTTCTCTACGCAACGCTTTTTTGGCGGATTTACTAAGCGCGCCCCTAGCTTCACCTTCTAACATGGCTGTCCTTCTGCATCAAAGATTTAAGCGTGGATTACCCACAAGAACAAGCGAGAATTTTAATCTTAAACAACTTAGACAACGCTTATATGCAACACATATGCCCGTTTTTTGGCTTTAAAATGCTAGTATGTGGCATGCCAAATCGGGTTTTCAAATATTTTAGCATCCACAAAAAGCGTACCCTCGCATGCGCCTTTTTCATGGCAATGACTCCTCTTAAATCTAAGAACTTAAGCTACATGTCTTCGGCTTTTGAAATTGGCATGGTTTATCTCAAACCCTTAAACACCAACAAGCCCATGCAGGGAGCTTCCATCACTTGGGGCTATGAGATCAATCCCAAAAACTCGTGGCTTTATAGCCGTTATTATATTTTCCTAGACTATGGCAATGTCTTGCTTGGGCAGGCTTCCAAACAGGCAAATTTATTCACCTATGGCGTGGGTGGAGAATTGATGGTATCTTATAACAGAAACCCTATCAACTCATGGACCATCTTTTTTGGCTTGCAACTGGGGGCAAATTCGTGGGTGACCAACAACAGGGTTTCGGATTTGATTGAGAACACTTGGAACTCATTTAAGGATTTTTCGTTTAAGCCTGCATATTTTCGGGCAATGGGGACTTTCGGGGTGCAGTTTCGCACCATTGTAACTTGGCACATTGTGGATGTGGAAGTGGGCATGAAGGTGTTTTTAAACCCCGAACCCCAAAGCCCTTTTGAAAGGAATCTTTTGTTCTTCATTTCGCACGCTTGGCACTTTTAGCCTCGCGTGATGCTAGCAACTCAAAAGTGGTTAACCTTAGATTAACCACTTGAGATTAACATCCCGAAGCGTCTCCAAATTTTGAAGGAAGAGCAGAGTAGCAAAACAACAGCAACAGCAAAGGTCGCCTTCTCCAACAGCTAAGAAGACAGCCCGTTTCGTAGTGCTTAGGCCTTCTAGTTTATCGCATGCTAGGTGCTTAAAACACGGGCACGATTCTACAATAAATATATGTTTTTGTCAAGTTTCAAGGGATTTTTTGCCAAATAATACGCTTTTTTGGGTATTTAATACCCAAAAGATAAAAATTAGACAGATTTTAAGCCAAAACCCTAAGCACACCCCCTAAAGCACGATATAAGCCCCCTAGCAATCTTCCTAGCAAGTCCCGCTAAAACCAAACCACGCTTGAAATAGAGCTCTTGTGTAAAGCCCAAAACCCCATAATAAGTTACACAAGCCCCTATAGCCAACCCCTTTAGCAAGCCATGTCAAGTTCTACAACCAAATATTTGACAAGATAGTCCCCGAGAGCCATTAAAACCCCTAGCCCAAAAGTTTTAGGGATGGAAGAAACAAAGTGCTCTACGCCCATACACAGAACAGAAGAGCGCAACAAAAACGCTATGTACTCGGGTAAAACCCCGCTTTATTCATCCTTTAGCGTGTAGGCGATGGGGATTCTTAGGCGCACGCTTTGTTTGGGGATGGGAAAGAGCCTTGAAGCCTCTTTAACAGCTTGCAGAGCAGCGTGGTTTAAGATGTCCGAGCCTGAGCTCTTAGAGATTTTAATGTCCGTGGTGGTGCCATCGGTATTGAGCACAAATTCCACCAGCACCTCGCCCTCAATGCCTCTGATCATCGCCATGCGTGGGTAGCGGTTCTTAGAGGAAATCGCCATTTGGATTTTCATCAAGAAGGCATCGCTCACGCCTTGATTGTATGCCATGGAGCTGGTTTTTGCACCTTGGGAAGTTTGGTTAGACGCTTGGGTCTTTTTAGGCTCTTTCTTGTTTAAATCCTTGTCTTTTGCCTTTGCCTCTTCTTTTTTGGGTTCAGGCTTTGCCTCTTCTTTTTTGGGTTCAGGCTTTGCCTCTTCTTTTTTGGGTTCAGGTTTGGGCTCTTCTTTGGGCTTGGGCTCAGGTTTAGGTTCTGGTTTTGGCTCGGGCCTAGGAGTGGGTTTGGGTTTAGGCTCTGGCTTTGGTTTAGGCTTGGGTCTATGGTGGGGGTGGGGTTTTGGCTTAGGTTCTTGTTTGGGGGTTTGTTTGGGTGGGGTGGGGGCTTGCTGAGTGTGTTCAAGATGGGCGGCGTGCGTGTCGATACTCGCAAGGCTCATTGTGATGCTTCTATTGCCCGATTGAGCTAAGTTTTCAATATGGTCCGGGAAACCCACAAGGAAAATCCCAAAGCCCAGCGCGTAGACCACGCTTGTGATGACAAAGCTTACACGGGTGGAAGACCTACTTTTTTTCTGTAGAGATGGAGAAATTTTCATGGTTTAGGTCTTTGAGAATGTCGATGATTTCGATAAAGGTGCCAAACTTCGAGTCTTTATCGCTGCGCAAATCCACCAAAGTTTTGGAATCCAGTGATTTGATGAGTGCGCGCAGCTCCTCCACGCTTTTGGGCTTATCGTCCACAAAAATCCCATCGTTTTTATCCACCACAATCGTAACTTTCTTCTCTTGGGGAGGAGCTTTTTGCGCGCTGCTCGCACTGGGTAAATTAACCTTAATTTTGCCCTCGGCAATGAAGGTAGACACGCTCAACACCAACGCCAACAACACCAACATCACATCGATGAAAGGCACGATGTTGAGCCCATCGCCCCTCCTTAGTTTAGAACGCATTAGGCACTCTTTTTAAGGCTTAAGCGGAATTTTTCGGACAGCACATCGCTTTTGCGTAACATGGCGTTGTAAACCACAAGCGTGGGGATCGCCACAACGAGCCCAAAAGCGGTCGCCTTCAGAGCTAAGGATAAGCCTAGGGTGATGGCTTTAGCATCTAGTCCCGTGGAGCTGGTGCTCATATCATAAAATGTAACCATCACGCCCAGCACTGTACCCAAAAGCCCGACATAGGGGGCGTTGGAGTAGACAATATAAAGGGTCGTTAAATTCTTGCTCAAGTCCAAATCAAGCTTGTCTGGGTCGTCATATAGGCTAAAATCCAACTTGCTATAAAAAATGATCCGCTCAATGGTAAACCACATCGCCACAAAACTCATCACTCCAAGTGCCATAAAAATGCCAATATCCACATATTCGCCAATCAATTTAACAGATAAACCTGAGATCATGTAATCCCCTATTTACGGAAGTTTTAAAAATGTGGATTATATTCACTTAGTAATAAAATGTCAATAAAAATATTTTCCAAATAACAACAATAATAAGTATGATTTTGGATTTTGTTTCGTAAAAAACGCAACAAATCATAGAAGCAAAACCCACATTCTGAATCGCCTCTAAAATTGTGGGCTCATGGATGTTGCCCCGGTGTTTGCCGGGGGTGGGGGTTAGCCTTGGTGCTCGTCCCCGTGGTGGTGATGGTGGTGGTGATCACCGCCGTGATGGTGGTGATGGTGGTGGTGATGCCCACCATAGTAGTGATGATGGTGATGGTGGTGGTGATCACCATGCCCTTCGTGATCGTGGCAACATCCACCTTCATTGTGATCATGACAGCATTCGTCGGCCATAAAATCCTCCAAAAATAAAATTACTCTAGATCTCTCTAGGTGGCTCCATTTTACATTAGAAAAGCCACTTTTTGGTAAATCGCGCAAAAACACCATGCACTCTTTTTCAAGAGTGTAAAGGGAATAACGTAGGGTTTTAAAGCTTGGAGTTTGGGGGTTTGGGGGCATTAAGTATTTAAAGCATTCTTCAAGTACCCGTGCGCTCTCTTGCGCCCTCTTGAAGTTGGCTTGTAGCATGCTTAGGCTTGAGGGGTCCTTGGGGGGGGTATCGTGGGCTTTTAAGACATCGCTTTGGCTATCTCTCTCAGCACAAAGCCATGAGAAATTAATGTTGTGTTGGGTGAAAACCTCGGTAGCTTGGTGGCGGATTTGTTTTAAACGGAGGGCTAAATCTCGATGGTTGTATAGATAGCGTAAGATGTCTTCAACCACCCGCACCCCCTCCTTAAAGCGGTTTAAATTCGCGTCTAAAAGACGGCCGATTGGCTCAGTCGTTGCGCCCCCCCATAATGCCTAGGATTTGCAAGAGAGACACAAAAATGTTTAAGAAATCCACATACAACGCCACCGCCGCTTCTACAGGACTTTCATAAAGCCCGCGGATAATGTTTTGGGTGTCGTAAGCCACAAAGAGGCTAAAGAGCACCACGCATACACCCGCAATCGCTACTTGCATCATGGGTGAACCCAAAAAGAGGTTGATGAGGGAGGCCACCATCACCACAATCACGGCAATGAAAAGCATTTTGCCCATGTTGGCAAGGTCGTTCTTAGTTTTGATGGCATAAATGCTCATTACACCAAAAACAATGGTGGTCATGCCAAGGGCTTGCCAAATGGCTGCTGCGCCTGATTTGGCGATCACAAAGCCCAGCAAGGGCACTAAGGTGATGCCTGATAAAAAGGCAAAAGCAAAGAGCATGAGCAAATTCACCGTGGGCATGGTACGGGTGAACATCAAGCCAAAGAAGGCAGCGATTTCGCCGATGAAAAACGCCCACTTATATTGTACAACCACCTGAAAATGCATCATACCAATGAGCGCACCGATGGTGGCTAGAAGTAGACTAGCTGCAAAGAATTTATAGGTGGTTTTGACAAAATTGACCAGAGCGGTGTCGCTTTGCTGGGCGTAAGAGGGCGCACTTTCATGCGCTTGCGACCTATCGTACAGAGAAGCCATATAAATCTCCTTTTATAAAAAGTGGCAAGATTCTAGCCAAATCCCCTTAATACCTTGCTTAAAATGTCACTTGTGGGCTGTGTCAAATAAGGGGTTTAGCAAACTTAAAGACAGCTTGGTGGGGCAGTGTTCTTAAAATGTACTAAAAATTGCTAAAATAGGGGCTGTTTTGCTTAAGTCCTAGCAAAAAACAGGGCTTTAACTTACGAAAAGGGGCGTTGCTTTGGTGGTTGCGATCAATGGGTTTGGGCGGATTGGGCGTTGTGTGGCGCGCATTTTATGCGACAAGCATCCCGGGGCGTTAGTGCTGATCAACGACCCTGCAAATTTAGACATCTTATCCTATCTTTTCAAATACGACAGCGTACATGGGATTTACCCTAAAGAGGTGCAAAACCAGGAGGGACGGCTCTTGGTGGGCGCGCAGAAAATCGCCTTTAAGGCATGCAAAGACCCCAAAGATTTAGACTTGTCTGGGGTGGATGTGCTTTTAGAAACTTCGGGGTATTTTTGCGCTCCAAAGGCTTTAGAGGTGTTTTGCCAGCAGGGGGCAAAAAAAGTTCTTTTGGGTGCACCCTTTGAGCCACACACCGCCTTTCTTGCTAGAGAGGCAACTTTTGTTTTAGGAGTGAATCACAAGAACTACCAAAACCAGTCCATCATTTCTAACGCTTCTTGTACTACGAATGCCCTAGCCCCCATTTGTATGCTCTTAGATAGGCATTTTGGTATTGAAAGCGCGCTTCTCACCACCATACACAGTTACACCAAGGGGCAGGCCTTGGTAGATGGCGCACTAAGCAACGACAAACGCCGCAGCCGTGCCGCGCACAATATTGTCCCTACCACCACGAGGGCGGCCAAAGCCTTGTACCTTGTGTTGCCGAATTTGGAGGGTAAGATGCATGGGCGCAGTGTGCGCGTGCCAACCATGGATGTGTCCATGGTGGATTTGAGTGTACAATTAAACGAGGAGGCGAGCACGGAGGCACTCATAACCCTGTTTAAGAAGGCGAGTCAACAGGAATTAAAGGGCATTTTAGAAGTGGATAGCCACTATCAAGTGAGTGGCGACATTATCGGCAATGCAGCAAGCTGCGTGGTGGTGGAGGACATGCTTTTTAGCTTAGGCAAGCATGCTAAAATCATGGCGTGGTACGACAATGAGTGGGCATATGCCAAACGCCTCGTGGATATGGCATTTTATATCCACGGCGTAAATCTTTAGCCCCAAACTAGAGGGTGTTGAGGCTCTCCATGATGGAGGGGTGGGTATAGATCATGTCTTTGAGGATGAAAAAGGGCAGGTTTTGGTTGATGGCAAGGCTAAAGAGGTTGATGTATTCGTAAGATAAAGGGCAGTGTAAACTCGCGCCCAAAATGCGCTCTGTGTGTTCTTCTACGAGGACTTGCAAGAGCCCCGTAGTGTCTTCTAGCACCCTTGCTCCCGGGATGGCCGCCGTTTTGAGGCTGTGAGTAGAAAACACCTTGTCTTTCACTTCGTACGCCCTTAAGCCTACATGGCTGTAGGGGGTTTCAATGTAAAGCACTTCGGGCAGGACATGGCGGTTTTGGGTGGAGCGTCTTTTTGCACCATAGAGGTGGTCATAAACGATACGGAAATCATCGAGGCTCACATAAGTGAACATAGGTCCACCCTTGACATCGCCGATAGCGTAGATATTGCCTTCACCTTGAGGGTTTGCCACCAAAAACTCATTGGTTAAAATCTCTTGTTTATCGCCTAGAACAACGTCCGCGCGCTCAAGCTGCAAAGTGGCGGTGTTGGGTACGCGCCCCGTGGCCAACAAGATCGCATCGGCTTTAAGGGTCTTTGCCTGCTTGTCTTGGGTGTAATGCACGCAATTGTCTTCAATGGCGTTTAAAGTGGTATTTGTGATGATTTGCACCCCCTTTTGGCTTAGGGATTGGTGGATGCTTTGGCTAAAAATAGGGTCTTCCTTGGGGAGAAATTCCGAGCCACGCACCAGCACGCTCACCTTGGTGGTGTGTTTGCTAGAGGTGCGCCCAAATAAGTTAAACATGCTCGCAAACTCCAAGCCAATATAACCCCCGCCCACCACGACTAAATGCGCGGGTAAGTTTGCCAGCTGCATTAAAGAGGTGCTGTCATAGACTTTATCAGAGTGGATGGGCACTCTAGGGATGGTTGAGATTGAGCCCGTGTTGATGACAATGTACTGTGCGCTGATTTCTTGACAACTGTCGTTATGATAAAGCATTAAGGTGTGGCTGTCTTTGAAGCTTGCCATGCCGTCAATGACTTGCACCTTCGCATCCAGCAGGGCTTCATAGTTCTTTTGGCGCAAAAGGGCGGTCAATTTGTTCTTGGCTTCTATGGCTTCTTTGTAGCCTGCTTGCCCCTTTTTGTGGGTGGCTAAATGCAAGAGGGTTTTAGAGGGGATACACCCGACATTGATGCAAGTCCCGCCGTACATGTCCTTATTGGCTTCCACGAGGGCGACTTTTTTGCCTAGCTTGGCGGCAGCGACGGCTAGAGTCTTGCCCCCTTTGCCAAACCCGATCACCACTAAATCATATGCAAATTGCATCGAAGCTCCTTTGTTTTTACAATGCTAGCATGCTTATTACAATAGCCAGGCTTTTGTCCACCCCCTTTCTATATTGTTAAAAACCCTTAAATTGTAATATCTAGCACATGGGGATCGACAAGTTGCTCGAGTTCTTCGGTGTTCTCTACCGCTCTTTCTAGCTCGCTGTCGCTGTAATAATGCCCGTGGTAGCAATGTTTCTTGTCCTTGCCTTGTTGGCAACGGTCATCGGCGTTCTCTTGGGGGGAGCCTTGCTCTTGCGATTCTTGTTGCCCTTGATTGGTGGGATGGTGGGGGGGCTCTTCCTTATCTGGGCTCACGGCCTTGTTTTCTTCCAAAGCGCGGGTGGCTTCGACTTTTTGTAGCCGTTCCAAAAAGACTTGTTGGTCAATCTGCGAGATTTTAGGTAGGGCGTTTTGATTGACAATGGAGCTGTAGGGGGCGTTTTGGTTGATGTAGGTGAGGTTACCCGGGATGGATACAGGCATGCAAACTCCTTTAACTAGGCCACACCTAGTTGGCTAAAGCCTAGCCTTATATCGGCAGTTTGCTCTAGCGGTGGACTTTGCGTAGGATGAAGTTGAGTAAATCGTAGCTGTCTAAAGATACGGTGAAATACACTTGGTAGGAGGATTGCGTGGTGTGGTAGTTGCTCATGGTGTTGTAGACAAATTGGGTTTTAATGCTCGCAAAAGAGCTCCTAAATTCATAGTAGATGTCAAAGCGGTTATACAAGGGGGCTTGGAAAAAGGCGACTCCGCGGTAAATTGGCGTGGGGCAGTAGTTTTTAGAGACCATGCAAATGTTGTCTATGTAGGTGCTGTTGTAGATATGTTCGTAGGCGTTCTGCCCGTATTTACTCGCAAAGAATAAATCAGTGATTCCAAAGCCCTTAAATTGCATGTTGGCTTGGGTGAAAAAGCCATTGCTTATCCTAAAATCGCTGTTCATCTCCATTTTACGTAAACGCTCTAAACTCGCAAGCACCCCTATAGAAAAATCCAATTTATCCATGAAGGGGGCGGCGTATAAAAGGTCGCTCTTGGCGTAGAATTGGTAGTAGAGGCGATCAAGCAGGTAATGCCCGCCACGGGGGATATTGCCCGAAGTGTTGGGCCAATTTAACAAGAATTGGTCTTCCACATGGAAGTACTCGGCATTGCCCCCTAAGATCAAAAACCCCTTTAAGGTCTTTAACTCGCTATAGCCCATAAAACTAAAGCGGTCCATGCCATTGCCTAGGGCGTTGTGCCCGAATTTACAGGTGTAGCAGTTGCCCCCAAACCAATCGAGCATGAACTCGGCTTCTAGGTGGGTGGATTTGAAGGGGTTTTTGGGCGGACGGTATTGCAGCAAAAAGCCCCGTGCATTCGGGTCTATGAACCAATAATAGGGCGCAAAGACATTTAAGGGATAGTGTCCATTGAGGTATTTTCTAGGGAAAATCCCCCCATAGAAGTTAAAAGAATGCCCTCTTGCTTGGTAGTAGAGTGTGGGGCCCCATTTAGAGGGGAAATTCATTTGGTAGGTGTGGATGTTTTGAAAAAAGAACGCCCCCACCATGAGCTTTTGCTCCACACCCCTGGTGTTGAAGGCGAAACCAAATTCAGGGGTCAAACGGGTGTTGAGCGTGGTGTTGGTGTTTGGCCAATAGGTCGTGTAACCCTCGTGGTCCATGATGAAGAGATTAAAGCCCAAATTGTAACGCAAATGCTCAGCGATGCCAGAGGCATGCAGACTAAAGCACAGGAAAGTGTAAAACAACCAAAAAATGCGGGATTTTAGGGAGAACATGGCAATCCTTTAAGCCGATAAAAGGCGCATTATACTATAATGATTAACTTTATTAGAAAGGAGAAACGGATGTTCCACGAGTACCGGGAAGAAATCAAGGAGCTCAGCAACAAAAACCCCCACTTCCACAAGATTTTTGAGGAACACAACGCTCTAGACGATGAGATCAGCACTTTAGAGGCGCACAACACCGATGAGCTCAAAGTCGTTGCTCTCAAAAAGAAAAAGTTGCATCTGAAAGATGAAATCTACCGCATGATTCAAGAACACAAGGGCACCAACTAGAGGTTCTTTAGGATTTTATAGGCTTCCATCACTTCCAAGAAGCGTTGCTTGCGTAGGTTGTGTTGGGGCTTTTTGGAGGGGGTGGTATCTGGGTGGTAGAGTTTGGCTAGCTCTAAATAGCGGTGTTTGATTTCTTCTTTAGAGTGCATCACCCCTAAGCCTAGCGTACGCAAGGCTTTTAAGATCAATTCTTCTTGTTTTGTTAAAAAAAGTTTCTGTGTGGGGTAGATGAATTGAATATAAGCGTGCTTGAAATGCGGGTTTTTCAACGCCATCAACACCTGCAACGCGTCCAAATGGGCGTGGGTTTCGTGCAAGAAATCCCTTTTATTGCCCTTGTCCTTAAAGGGAGTTTCGAGCAAAATAAAGGGGGCGAACAAGCTATGCAAGAACTCTCTAGCCAAAAAATGCGTGTAGTAAAACACCAGCCGAGAGTGCATGTAAATGGTTTGGATTTCTACTTTAGGCACAAGGGTCAAGAGGGGTTTAGTCCTGATTTTTGGGATATAGCTCTCTTTAAACACCACGGGTAAGTGGGCGTTGCTTAAGATTTTTTCAAGCAAGAGGTTAAACATTTCGGGGGAGTTGAAGGGGTGCATGGCGTATTCGGCATAAAAGAGGCGGTTTAATAAATAGGCTTTTTTGAGGCTTGTTTGTTCTAGCAAAATCAAGGTGTGTTTAAATTTGACATGCTCAGAGAAATGTTTTTTAATGTAAATGCTCGTTTTGGCATACAAGGAGGGGTCTAGACACACTTCGATGAACTGATTAGCAGGTGTAGCTCTTTGGGGAGCGGATAGGGTTTTTGCTAACTTCGTTTTGATTTGCATGGTGTATTATAACATATTTTTTTAATGTAGTTTTCGTGAAATGTCCCACGCTTGATCTCGTAGCGCACCACAAACGCTGCCACAATCAAGGCCAAAAATTGCGAGAGTGGGTAGGCGATCCAAATGCCTTGAATGCCCATTAAACGACTGAGAATCGGCAACAAGAGCGCGATGAACACGATCGTTTCGCAAATGGTGATGAGAAAGGAGCTCTTGGTGCGCTGGATGGACTGGAAAAAGATTGCAGAAAAGAGGTTGACTCCTAAGAAAATATGCCCAGCATAGAAAATATTCATCGCACTCTTGGTGTCTTGTAAAAAGTTTGGATCATTGGCCAATTGTTCCACTCCCACATAAAGGCGGATCAAATAAGTGTCCCCAAAATAAAAAATCACATACAACCCCAAAGCCACGCAAAGAGAAGCCTTGAGTCCAAAGAGAAACACGGCTTTGACGCGATCGATATGGCCCGCGCCGTAGCTAAAGCTGGCGATGGGCTGAATCCCCTGCCCGATGGCGAGCAAGGTTGTCCAAAACACAATCCCATTGTAGGCGACGATCGCATAGATGGATACATCCCGTTCATTAGTGGTGTGCATGATGGTGTGGTTAAACAAGAGCATCACAATCGCCGCGCTGAGCTCAGATACACTTTGGGGCAGGCCACTCTTGGCTGAGGAAATCACGCTCGCCCAGTTGAAACGGCGCACAAAGTATAATTGCCCCTTTTTCAAAAGAAAATGCGAGAATAAGACAAAGAATCCCACTGCATGCCCGAGCACCGTGGCGATTGCGCTCCCGCATATACCCACTTCAAAGATATAGAGCAAGAGGTAATTCAAGAGCACATTGGTGAGAGAGCCCACCAGCATGGCGATCATCGCCAAAATGGGGCGTTTGTCGTTCACCACAAAGACATCGGCGAGCGGGTGCAAGACCATAAAAACCGCTCCTATCAAGATCACCTTGATATAAATGGACACCATTGGCAAGAGCAAGTCTGAACTGCCCAGCATTTTGGCAATTTTGTCGCTAAAGGGCACCAGTGCCCAGCTGACGATTAAAATGCTGATGGCAACAAAATAAAAAACCGAGCTAAAAACCAAACGGGCGCGTTTAATGTGGTCCTTGCCTAAGAAATACGAAGCGATCGAGGCCGCCCCCAGCCCAAAGAGCAATTCATAGGCAATCAGGGTGGGGAAAATGGGCCAGCACACCCCCACAGCAGCCAAAGCATTCTTGCCTAGCTTGTTGCCCACAAACATGCCATCAATTATGGAGTAGGTGGAGAGCGAGATCATCGAAAAGGCGAGGGGGATAAAATAATAGAAAAAAAGCCTGGGGATCGGCGTGGTTTTTAGATCAACAGCCACACGCCCCCCTTGTGTGTTCCCTAGCGTTTAGAGAATTGTGGGCTACGGCGCGCCTTGCGTTTGCCATATTTTTTACGCTCCACAACACGAGAATCCCTAGTCAAAAGCCCCTTGGGTTTTAAAATAGCCCTAAAAGCCGTGTCGTAAAGATTCAACGCCTTAGAAATGCCATGCCTTAAAGCTTCAGCTTGGGCACTGTAGCCACCCCCAAAGACCACCGCTTTCACGCTCACCAAGCCCTCTTGTTTGGTGAGTACCAAGGGTTGCATGACCTTCATTTTGATGGACTCATGTCCGCCTAGCCATGTGTTTAAATCCATGCCATTGATGTCTAGTTGCCCATCCCCATGCGTGAGCCAAACCTTGGCGATCGCGCTCTTTCTTTTGCCTGTAGCGTAAATTTTTGCCATCTACTTAATCCTTTTTGCCCACTTGAGCCGTGTGGGGGTGTTTTTCATCTTTATAGACTTTCAGCTTTTTAATCATCGCGCGCCCGAGTTTGGTTTTAGGCAGCATGCCCCGCACTGCTAGATAAAAGAGTTTTTCGGGGTTTTTCTCTAGCATTTCTTCTAGGGTTTTACTCTTGGTGCTGCCAAAATAGCCGGAGTGGGTGAAGTATTCTTTATCCTTGAGCTTACTCAAGCTAGAGAACCTCACATGGCTAGCATTGACAATCACCACAAAATCCCCGCAATCCACATTGGGGGTAAAGCAAGGGCGGTGTTTGCCCCTAAGTAGGGTCGCCGCTTTGGTGATTAGCCGCCCAAAAACTTGGTTTTTTGCATCCAGCACAACCCATGCGCGCTTGATGTCTGTATTTTTCATGGACTTAGTCAGTTGCATCCCGTATTCCTTGTCGAATATCAAAAACGCCCATTCTAGCCTTTTAAACTTAAGAAAACTTGAATTTAAGTAAAGTTAAAGCTAAGCCCTTGCCACACAGCACACGCTTTTTAATAGGATATTTTCTTTTATAAAGTGTAAGCTATGTTAATCTTTGTGCTCTTTTTTCCACACCACATGCCCATTCATGCCATGCTTTTCATACACGCTTAACACCTCCTCTAAAAAGGCGACAAGCTCTAACTCGCCCGCCTCTCTTGCGCTCTCTAAGAGGCGTAAAAACATTTTCTTGCCCGTTTCTGTTTGATTGAAGTTCTTTTTTAAGAAATTATGTTTGGCGCATAGGGTTTGCCCATTTTCTAAAGTGGCTAACCCGCCTAAATCTTTGGGTTTGATGTGATCGACATGCAACTCCATGCCCTCCTTTTGCCCAGCTCCACAGATCACGCAAGCATAGCCGTCCCGCTCTAAAATTTGCTTTTTTAAAGCGGGGCTAAAGTCCTCCAAATGTGGGTACGCCACAAAATCAGGGTCGTAACAATACACACCCTTAGAAACTTTGATGAGTTTGCCCTGCTGGTGCAAGCTTCTAATACCTCGATCCGGGTCCCTAAACACCTTGCCTGTGCGCTTTTTATATTCTTGCACCACCCAATCCACCACTTGCGGGTGGGCGATGTCTTGCTTAGGGTGCGCTTTAAAAAACTCCATGATTAAATCTAATTGCCCCATAAACTCCTCTCTTTAGCCACTTCCCTTAAAAACCGCTCTTTGGCTAGGGCACAATAGCTTTGATCCAGCTCTAAACCCACAAAGGCGCGTTTGTTAAAATGAGCTTCTAGCATGGTCGTCCCGCTCCCGCTAAAGGGGTCGCAAATGGTGTCGCCCACAAAACTAAAGAGTTTGATGCAGCGGCGGGGCAACTCCCTAGGGAAGGGGGCGGGATGCCCTATGCGCTTCTTAGACTCCCCATTAAACTGCCAAAGCCCATTTGTCCAAGCCATAAATTCCTCTTTAGAAATGTCGCTAAGCCCTTTATGCGTCTTGCGCCATGTGCGCTTGTATAAAAGCACGATGAGCTCCACGGGGGCGATGACATAGGGGGCGGACGCGCTAAGCCAGCTGCCCCACGCCGTGCGCCTAGAGATATTGCCTTCGTTCCAAATAATGGTGCTGTGGTAGCTCCACCCCACTTTTTTAGCCAAAGTGATTAAATCCGCCCCCACGCTCTGCTGTCCGCCCTTGTTCTTGTCTAAGGGGATGTTTAAACATAACCGCGCACTGTCCTTGCTCCATAAATAGACATTTTCTAGCCACGCGGCGTTGAAGTCCACATACTCTACATAGCTTTGGCTATCTTCATTGCTGCTATAGGCAATGCCCACATTGTAGGGTGGGGAGGTGATGGTGCAATCTAGACTTTCTTGTTCTAGGGCTTTTGTGTCTAGGGCATTGGCGTGGTGTAAAGAGATGTTTTCGTGGCTAAAATAAAGGCTCATAGATTGTTTAAAAAGGCTTCTACTTGGATTTGCAAGTGCTTTAAATCCTTGGAGTTGTCTAAGATGTAGGGGCTTAGGGCGCGCTTGGTTTCAATATCCATTTGGGCATCTAGGCGCTTTAAAATTTGCTCGTGGCTTAGTTTGTCCCTCTTAGCCACTCTTTGGATTTGTGTCTCTTTGGGCGCATAGACCAAGACGATTTGCGCAACGCCATAAGTCTTTTGCCCCTCGATCTCAAAATACAGCGGGATGTCTAAGAAATAGGGCTTTTGGCTTGTCTCTAGATTGTGGGCTTGTTGCAGTAAATCTAGGCGGATCTTAGGGTGCAAAAACGCCTCAAGCTTTGCCCTCTGTGTCGGGTCACTAAAAACAAGCGCACCCAGCTTAGGGCGTGAGACTTGCCCCCCCTGGCTAATGCCCTCGCCAAAAATTTCAATCAACTCCTTTGCGTGCTTTTCTAACAAGGCATGGGCACTCTTGTCTGCGTCTATGATGGTATGCCCGTGCAAGGCAAGCAGGCTAGCGGCCGTGCTTTTGCCCGTGCCAATCCCCCCGGTGAGTACAAAGGCGTGTTTGAGGCTCAATTTTTAAACAGTCCTAAATGGTCTTGGTGTAGCCATTGAGGCTGGGCAAAGGCGGCGGTGTGGATGTCCTCGTTGTAGTGGCTAAGGCCCTCCAACATATCCACGCGTTGCAAGATCAAATCCGCTAGAGGGTGGGCCTGCTTGGAGGCAAAGAAATAATGCGTGCTAAAGGGTGTGTAGGGGCTAGAAAATGGCATTAACACGCTAAAGTGGGGGGCAAGTTCTTGCACGCCCTGTTTAAAGGCTTGTGGCTCTAAAAGGGGATTTGGTGCACTCGCAATTAAAATCCCCTCAACGCCGAGCATGCGCTGCAAACCATCAATTTGGTGGGCGTTTAGGGGGTTTAAAGAGAAAATCAAGTCGTATTTTTTCACCTCCAGATCTAGGATTTTAGAAACTTGCTTAAAGTGGGGGTTGGCTTTGAGTGTGTCCAAGTGGGGCAAGAAGTCTTTTAGCCCCTCTAAGAGCTCCCCCTCTTCTTGCACGAAATCCACTTTTAAGCCTTCATGGCGCAACAACTCAAAGGCGATCTCGGTGTTAAAGCCCCCTAAAATCAAGGCTTCTCTAGGGCGTGGATGCGTGCAACCCGCTATGTGTGCTAAAAGCTCGGCCTCCAAATGGGGGTGGGCTTGCAAGAGCAGTCCCCCCTGTTGCCCCGTAATGTGGGCGATTTGCCCCATTGTTGAATGGTAAAAGGTGGCTTTACAACTCTTGCTCTCTAGGGTTTTGATTGGCTCAAGTGCAAACATTAAAACTCCTTGCGGGGGTCGTGTGCGCCATACATCATGTGGCTTGTGGAATTGATGACAATCGCGTTTACATCACCCATCACGGGTTTGACCACAATGTGGTAGCCCATTTTTTCTAGATTCTCTTGCACATCTTTAGCCATGCCATAAGGTTCTGTGCGGATTTCATCAGGTAACCATTGCATGTGAAATCGTGGTGCGCTCACAGCCTGAGAAATGTCCATTTTATGATCGATGACATTGCTGATGACTTGTAACACCGTGGTGATGATGCGCGCCCCCCCAGGGCTGCCCACCACCATAAAAACTTTATTGTTTTTAAGCACAATGGTGGGGGACATGGAACTTAGTGGGCGTTTTTTAGGTTCGATGGCGTTGGCCTCTCCGCCCACAAGCCCGTAAAGATTGGGTGTGCCCGGTTTAATGGAGAAGTCGTCCATTTCATCATTCAACAAGAAGCCCGCTCCATTGACAGCAGCCGCACTGCCGTAGTAGTTGTTGATGGTGTAGGTGATGCTCACCGCATTGCCCCATTTATCCGCTACAGAATAATGCGTGGTGTTCTTGCCCTCGTGCAACTGCCCGAGCCCGGGGTCGATTTGGCTACTTGGGGTGGCTTTGTCTGGCTGGATGTGCGCATAAATTTCTTTGGCATATTCCTTGCTGGTGAGCTTGTCTAGGGGGATGGTGATGAAGTCGGGATCGCCCATATACACGGAGCGGTCGGCGTAGGCTTGGCGCATCGCTTCTGCCATGATGTGGATGGTTTGGCTAGAACCAAAGCCGAGTTTGTGCAAGTTGGCGTTTTCTATGGTGTTTAAAATTTCAATCACATGCGCGCCACCTGAGCTAGGGGGACCCATAGAGATGATTTTATAGCCTCTATAGCTGCCAACTACGGGCTTACGCCACACAACATTGTAGGTGGCAAGGTCTTTTTTGGTGATGATCCCGCCATTTTTGCGCATGTCTTCCACGATCAAATCTGCAATTTTACCCTTATAAAAAGCATCTATCCCTTGCTTTTTAATGAGAGTCAAGGTCTTGGCAAGGTCTTTTTGTACAAACAAATCCCCCTCTTGGTAGGCCACCATGCCTTTTTTTAAAAAGTATTTGCGGCTGCTGGCATACTTGGCAAAGCGGGGCTTGTTATCCAACATGGTTTGCCCCTGCCTTTGAGTGAGCCTAAAGCCGTTTTGGGCTAGGTCAATGGCGGGTTGGATAAGGGTGGCAAGTTTACGCGTGCCGTATTTTTTACGCAACGCCTCCAAGCCCGCCACGGTGCCGGGCACACCCGCAGCCAAGTAGCCATCGGTGCTTAGATTGGGTACGACATTGCCCTTTTTGTCCAAATACATGTTCTTGGTGGCTCTTAGAGGGGCTTTTTCTCTAAAGTCTAGGGTGATGTTTTCCCCATTGGCTAAATGCACCACGGCAAAGCCCCCCCCCCCCAAATTGCCCGAAGAGGGGTGTACCACCGCCAGCGCATAACCGATCGCCACTGCCGCATCGATGGCATTGCCCCCCTCATCTAAAATCTTTTGCCCAACCTTATCAGCTAAGGCGTGGCTGGTAAGAGCCAACGCTCGCCCCTTAATGGGGGGGTAGGCTGCCCCAAAAACCAAACTTACATTGACGATTGCAACTGCGCATAAACGCATAAAGACATGCATGCTTGCCTCCAGGAGTTAAAATAAAACGGCCATTTTAGCATAGATTGTTTGATCTAAGCCCTCATGCAAATTAGGCTATAATGGCGTATCCATTTGAAAGGATGCCCCTTGAGTCTTGCACTGAAATACCGCCCCAAGCATTTTAATGAGTTGGTGGGACAAGAGAGTGTCGCTAAAACCTTGAGTCTTGCCCTGGAGAATGGGCACTTGGCGCACGCCTATTTGTTTAGCGGGCTTAGGGGTAGTGGCAAGACGAGCAGTGCGCGCATTTTTGCTAGGGCTCTGCAGTGTGCCAAGGGGATTAGTTCCACGCCTTGCGATACTTGCCCCTCTTGTGAGCAGAGTTTACAAGGATCGCATTTAGACACCATAGAGATGGACGGCGCGTCTAATCGACGCATTGAAGATGTACGCGGGATCATTGAGCAGAGCAAGTACAAACCCTCGTTGGGGCGTTTTAAAATCTTTATCATTGATGAAGTACACATGCTTACCAAAGAGGCCTTCAATGCCCTATTAAAGACCCTAGAAGAGCCCCCTGCTCATGTTAAATTCATTTTAGCCACCACCGACCCCTTCAAATTGCCCGCCACCATTTTAAGCCGCACGCAGCAATTCCACTTTAAAAAAGTCCCCATGAAGGCGGTTGTGGCACATTTGAAGTTTATTTTTGAAAAAGAGGGTGTGGGCTATGAAGAAGCTGCCTTAGAAATGCTTGGGCGCAGTGGAGGTGGGAGTTTGCGCGACACTTTAACCCTGGCCGAGCAAGCAATTAGTTTCTGTAACCAAAGCGTGGACGCGCTAGCCACAAGCCAAATGCTCGGACTTGTGGATACAAAAGTTTTAGAAGAGTTTTTTAATGCCCTAGTAGCCGGGGCAAGTGTAGAAAACCTTCTACAGACTTTAGCCGAGTATGACACCGCAATGGTCTTAGAGGAGATGGCGCGTTTTTTAAAAGAGGCCATGCTTGGCCAAAAGTTGCCCTTAAGTGTGCTCGAGCCCTTTATGAGCGCGATCGCCCAGGCACAACCCCTGCTTAACTATGGGGCGGATGGGGATTTTGTGCTCACATTGAGTACACTCAAAATGCAAGCCAGTTTGCAACAGAGCACGCCCCAAAGTCTAGCTCCCACTCAAAGCCCCACGCTAAAAAGCACCCCCCAAGCTCCCCAAACCGCCCATAAAAGCCCGGCCCAAACCACGCAACCCCCACAAGCCGACCCTAAGGAGTTGTTTCAACAACTCACCGCCAAGATAGAGAGCGCAAATGCCAAACTGGGTAGGGTGTTTCGGGAGCTTTTGGTGTTTAAGTCCTTTGATCAAGGCGTTTTATCCCTGCACTCTAACGCTGATGAGAGTGCAAGTTTGCTCTTGCGCGAGCATTATAAAACCTTGATTGTGCCCTGTTTAAAAAAAGTCTTTGGGGCAAACGCGCGCATAGAAACCGACAAATCTAAGCCAAGGCCCCTAGAGCAGTTTAAAGAAAACAACCCCTCCTTAATGCAGGCGATGCAAGACAAGCTGGGAACCACCGATGGCAAGGTGGAGGACTGCTAAATGCTAGACATGCACGCCACGCTCGAACAAATTCCCCAAGTGGTGCAAGCCCTGCAAGCGCATTTAAGCGCGCATGCTTTGGTGTGCTTGCAAGGGGATTTAGGCAGTGGCAAGACCACTTTTGTGCAGTATTTTTGTAAAACCTTAAGTGCCCCCCCCGCCACTTCGCCCACCTTTAGCTTACTACACTTTTACAAAACCCCCAAGCTTTGCATTTACCACTATGATTTTTACTTAAAAGGCTTTGAGGAGCTGCACGCGTTGGGGGTGTTGGAGAACTTGGAGCAGGAGGGGGTGCATTTCATTGAATGGGGGGATTGTTATTTTCTCTCTTGGCTTAAATCCTGCGGCTTTAGCCCCCTAATCTTAAGCCTTGAGCGTAGCGATGAAATCTGCCATTACAAGCTTACCCATGGATAAACTCAAAGCCGAAAACTTAAGTAAACAAATTAAAAAGACCAAAATCGTGCATGATGTGTCTTTAGAAGTGGAGAGCGGACAGGTGGTGGGGCTCTTAGGGCCCAATGGGGCGGGCAAGACCACGACTTTTTATATGATTTGTGGCCTTTTGCAACCCAGCGGAGGCAAGGTGTATTTAAACGATATTGATTTGTCTAGCTACCCCCTGCACCAACGCTCGAATATGGGGATCGGTTATTTGCCCCAAGAATCGAGCATTTTTAAGGATTTGAGCGTGCAGGATAATTTGATGCTCGCCGCGCAAACGACCTTTAAAAGCAATAAAGAGGCGCTTGAGCGTATTGAAGAGATGTTAAACGCCTTTAATATCCAAGCCATAAGAGAACGGCGGGGCATGTCTTTAAGCGGGGGAGAGCGGCGGCGTGTGGAAATTGCACGGGCTTTAGTGAAAAACCCCAAATTTATTTTGCTAGACGAGCCCTTTGCCGGAGTCGATCCCATCGCCGTTTTAGACATACAAAAAATCATAGAGCATTTGGTGGAGATGAATATCGGGGTGCTGATCACCGACCACAATGTGCGCGAAACCTTGAGTGTGTGCCACAGGGCGTATGTGATTAAAAGCGGGGCTTTGCTCGCTAGCGGGAGCGCCACGCAAATTTACGACAACCCTTTAGTGCGTAAATACTACTTAGGGGAGAACTTTAAGGCTTAAAATGCTACGCGCCCGCCCCAATCTCAAAAATAAACTCTCAGCGACCCTGAAAAGCTGGCTGCCTATTCTACAAAGCGACCCTTTAGAGATTGAAGAAACTTTATTAAACTGCGCCAAAGACAACCCCTTTGTACGGGTGCAAAGCGGCATAAGCACAGATTTTAGCAGCCACAAGTTCTATAAGCCTCCTAAAAACGCCCTAGGCGATCAAATCGAGCGCCTGAGTGTCCGCCAAAAGAGCCTACACGAAACCTTAAACGAGCAGCTCTTACCCCCCCTCTTTCCCACCCCCATGTCCTTAAAAATTGCCGGCGACATCATCGAGAATTTGAGCCCAGAGGGGTATTTTGAGGGCGACACACAGGCGCAGGCACTCAGTCTAGGCGTGGAAGTTGCCGACTATGAAAAGGTGCGCCAACGCTTTGCCTATTTAGACCCCCCGGGTGTGGCTGCGCGCGATTTGCTAGAAAGTTTTGCTTTTCAGCTCACCCAGCACGAGGAGCTAGACATACCCACCTATGAGCTGTGCGCTCAAATCCTCAAAGATTTAGAGCAACACCAACAGCACCGCCAACACCCTCTATATGCCAAGGCGATGCAAGTGATCACCTCTTTTAAAAACCCCCCCGCCCTAGATTTTGCCGAAAGTCTGCCCCCCATTGTCCCGGACATTTTGGTACTAGAGGAAGACGGCGGCATTAGCGTGCAGCTCAATGAGGGCTATTACCCTAAAGTCGTGCTCGAGCAGGGCAAAATCGCCGCAGACAATGGGTATTTAAAAGAAAAGCTTAAAGAAGCACGGGACTTGGTGGATGCGTTGCAAATGCGCCACCAAACAATCCAAAAAATCGGGCTCATGCTCGTGGAGTACCAATACGATTTTTTCAAGGGCGGGACGATCAAGCCTATGCGCTTGGTGGATTTAGCCGAAGAATTTGGCTACGCCGCCAGCACCATTTCGCGCGCGATTTCTAATAAATATTTGGCGTGCAATCGGGGGGTCTTTGCGATTAAAAGCTTCTTTGCCACCGCCTTAGAGGGGGATGTATCTAACGCCGCCATTAAAGAGTTCTTACTGGAGCTTATAAGCAAAGAGGACAAGCAGCACCCCATGAGCGATTTAAAGATTTTAGAGCTTGTGGAAAAGCAATTTGGGCTTAAAATGGTGCGCCGCACGATTACGAAGTACCGCAAGCTTTTAAATATCGCCAGCTCCACCGAGCGCAAAAAGCTTTATGGCATGGCCTTGGATTTAACATAGCATGCTAGAATCACCCCTCGCAAAAGGAGTTGCATGTCCGCTGGATTGGATTTAAATTTGAGTGATGCCGCCTTGTTGGAGTTGTTCAACGCTTACAATGGATGCGGCAAGAGGCAGGCGGCGGGGGTGGCGCACATGCACTTTTGCCCGCATAGCGTGCAGGACTATTTGAGGGCATTTAGCCTGTATAAACAGATTGTGCTCGGCCATTGCCGCAACGGGCAGGTCTTCCATCGCCTAGCCCAAATGTATGAAAAGGGGCAGGGCGTGGTTAAGGACATACAAAAAGCCCTGTCGTGCTATCAGGGCGTGGTGCAGGTGGGGGTGAAGACGCAATGGATTTATATCCACGCCCTAACAAAACTCATTGCGGCTTATGAGATGGGCGATGGCGTGGAGCAGGACTTGCAAAAAGCCCTGCACTACCAAAACAAGTTGAGCGAGGCGAAGTTAGAGGTTACCAAGTCCTATTTGCGCCTTTACCTTAAAAAGCCCAATCCCAGAGCAAAGCGCAGACTCTCTTTTTGAACTTGAAATAAGGATGCCCATGCTAGAGGATTTGTCCCATTTATCTTTGCACTTGAGTGATGATGCTTTGTTAGATTTGTTTAACCAATACAATGGGGAGCTGTGCGGTGCGCCCCACATGGTGCAAGAGTATTTAACAGCATTTGAGTACTTTTGTAAAATCGCTCGCAAGGAAAACGACTTCGGCTATGAGTTCTATGCTCTTGGCAGAATGTACGAATTGGGGCAGGGCGTGGCGCAAGACCAGAAGAAGGCCAGGGGGCTTTACACAGAAGCGATCAAGCACTACCAAACCTACCAAGAGGGTGGACTCGAGAACAAGCACACCCAGGCCATGCAAGACTTGGAACAATGGCTTTAAATATCCATCCCAAAGCCCGAATCTGAATCCCCATCGCTGTGGCGCATGGGACGTTTGGTGAAGGCGGTGTCGTGGTGGGTGCGCCCACAGCCTAGCTTATGGTGGTCGTGGCGATGCCTCTGAGTGCTTAGGGAGTCTTGGTAACGCCTAGCATAAGTTTTATTGACTTCTTTTTTCTCGCGGTTTAAAGTCGCCACAAACGCCCCATCCACAAGGGGCATATTCACTTCAACGGGCTCGCCTGACAATTTTTGCAACACGGCGGGTTTAGGAGAGGTTTTAATGCCGGGCAAAACGGTCACAATTGCGCCAAATTTCGCCACCACTTGCTGGAACTCCCGCAGGTCTTCGTGTTTTAGTTGCCGTATCAGCAAATCCATGAGAGACTCCTTCCAATGAAATGCCTTATTTTAGGATACTAAAACTAATCAATGGTAATTTTAGTCTAAAGTTTTAGACTAAACGGGCGTGGTACTTCTCCACAAAAAACACGGGATGGTAGCCCATTTTTGCCTGCCTTAACCCCTCAATGCCTAGATCCTCTTCTCGATTCACATGCACACAATCAGCAAAGGCGTGAGCCAAGAGCTGTTGGTTGATCATTTGGTAAGCTCCCCTAACGCCCGGGTCTGCCTTTTCAATGTGAATTACCGCCATGTCTAGGTTTAACTTCTCCCCAAAGCTCATCGCCACAATGCGCCCCTCAGTCTTAATCACCCCGCCAAAGAGGGGCAAGCTCTCATAAATTTTAAGCACACTTAAAATTCCCATATGTTCGTGTGTGAGTCCTAAATCGCTAGGGTCGTCTAGCTTGTGCCACTCCTGTAAGGCGTGTATGAGCTCGGGGATATTTAAAGGACTGATGGGCTCGTAGCTGTAGTGGGGGTAGAGCTTTAAAAAAGCGTTGAGGTGGTTTTTCTTTTTATGGAACTTTTTGCCACTTAGGGCAATAAGCTCAGCCACACTGTAGACATAGTCAAAGCGATCCCGCTTAGCTTCATAACTAAAGGCATTGGGATAAAACTGCTCTAGCTCCTCTTTATGCGTGCTTTGTAGGGCTCTAAATTCCAAGACTTCTTGTTGCGCTTTGGCGTGGGCGATGAGTTGCTCGAGTGCTGCCCTTTTATCGCCCGCACCAATGGGGTAGAAGTAAAAGGGGGCTTCTTTGGGGTAGGCGGTTCTTATCACCACACAGCCCTCCACAAAGGCTAGGCTAATCTCTCTTGCGCTCTGCCACAGATATAAATTCGTAAAATTGACATCGCTCACAAGGAAATAGTCCGCTTTTAGGGCGGCATCGAGGCGGTCTTTTCGCGCCAAATTTAGGGGGTTAAACTCCACATGCTCTCCGTGTGTTGGAATAAGTACCTAAAACCATGGGCTGTAAGTGTGCGGGCAATTCTTGCGCCATATCCACTTCCAGCAAGCAACCCAATTTTGCCGCCACAAAGTGGGGGTTATTGCAGGATTTTAACAAGGCTTGCACTTCTTGGGTGTGTGCGGGCTCAAAGAAAAGTGCCTTGCGTGTAGGCTTGGTTTGTACCAAAAAGCCAAAACGCCCTATAAGCAAGCACCACGCCCCCCCCACTTTAAAGCTGTGCGCGACCTCTAATTCCTGTTGCTTGACGAGCTTAACCAGTGCTTTTAACCCCTCAGCATAGGCGCAAGTTTTACGCACCTCTAAAAGCCCATAATCCACCCTCTTAGATAAAATTGCCTGAAAGAGTTTTAGGGGGGTAAAAAGGCTTAATTTTGCCTGCTGGCCTAAAATGCGCCTAGCAATGTTCGTATGTGTGCTGATGCCCACTTGTTCGGGGAACACCAGCCCCCTAGACACACCCAAAATCTCAGTATAGACGCTCTCAAGCCGCCCCCCAACTTTGGCAAAAATTTCGGCTTCTCTTAGGGGGTTATAGATACTAAGCCCGGTTTGGTGTTTGTTTTTAGCAATTTGCGCGCTTAAAGCTAACCGGGCGTTTAAAAGTTGAACTAGGCTCGTGTCGATTTGGTCGATTTGCGCCCGTTTGGAGACGATGCCCTCCCCTTTTAAATGCCCCATTTCGTGTTTAATCAAGTCAAAAAAGTCTTCTCTCTCTTTGAGTGTGCGGACTTTACCCCCTTGAGTGCCTAGCTCTAAAAGATTGGGGCGGCTGTTGTAGTGGCTTGCCATGCTCGCCCCATAGGCCCCCACCTTTTCAAACACCAATAAATCCCCCCGCTCCAGCTTGGGCAATTCCACCCCCTTGATGAAACAATCCGCGCTCTCGCAAATGGGCCCGACCAAGTCATAAGCCACCAGCGCGTCCTCCTTGGGCGTGAGTAGACGCACGGGGTGGGTGGCTTGGTAGAGGGCGGGGCGCATAAAATCGTTCATTCCCAAATCCACAATGGCAAAATTCTTGCGCTTGTTGGACTTTGTGTATTGCACCTTGGTAACCAAAATCCCATGCTCGGCTACAATGCGCCGTCCCGGCTCGCAAATGATGGTTAAATCCAGCCCCTTTGTGGCTTGAAACAAGGCACTGGCATAACTCTCTAAGGCGATGGGTTCTTGCGTGGGATTGTAAGCCACGCCAAGCCCCCCACCAATGTCAAAGAATTTAAGCTCTATGCCGCTGGCGATTAAAAAGCGCGCAAAACTCGCCATTTTTGCAAAGGCTTGTTCTAGGGGAGCAAGTTGCAAGAGTTGCGAACCAATATGAAAATGCAAGGCGATGGGCTCTAAAAAGGCGGATTGCTTGGCAAACATGAACATTTGCACTGCCTCCTTTTCCTCTACGCCAAATTTATTCTCCCACAACCCTGTAGAGATATAGGGGTGAGTGGCCGGGTCAATGTTAGGATTGACGCGCACACTGATGCGGGCTTTTGTGTTTTGCTCTTTTGCGATTTGCTCTATGAGCCTTAGCTCCTCAAAGGACTCCACATTTAAGAATAAAATCCCCTCCTCTAGGGCTTCTTGTATCTCGCTCTCAAGCTTACCAACCCCACTAAAGATGATTTTATAGGGAGCAATGCCCGCTAAAAGCGCACGGTGGACTTCATAAATAGACACACAATCTGCCCCCGCCCCCGCCTTAGCTAAAATCTCCAAAAGGGCAAGATTTGAATTGGCCTTAAGGGCGTAGCAAATGAGCGATTTACGCCCCCTAAAGGCCTCCTTAAACGCCAAAAAGGCACTTTGTACGCCGTCTAAATCGTAGAGATAAAAGGGGGTTTTATCCGCCAAAGCGGCAATTTGTGCGGAGTCTAACACTAAGAGATTTTTCTTGCCGCAAGTACTTTTAATGCGTGGGCTTCGCCGATTTCAAAGGCTTTTTTATTCAGCTCCACCACCTTAGCGGGGACTTTAGAGGCCATGGTTTTTAAGACTTGTTCCTTAGCCACACAGCCTGTTAAAACGACCGTGATCGCCAACGCCACCACCGATTGTGTGATGATATTGCCGACCTCTTCTTTGGCAATGGTGATGATGGGAAGTTGGTAGAGCTGGAATTTCTCCATGTCTTCTTGGGTGGGTTGGACTAAATTAGGATCCACCACCACAACCCCCGCCTCTTTAATATCTTTTTTAAAGAGCTGGTAACTACTCTGGGCCACTGAGAGCATGAAATCAATCTCACCCTCTTGGGCATAGGGGTAAATGATTTCTGTAGGGCTTAAGATAATGTCCACCTTGGTGGGCCCGCCCCTCACTTGGCTCGTGTAGGTGGAGGTTTTCGTGCCAAAGCCCCCGGCCGCAATTTGCGCTTCGGCTAAGATTTCGCCCGCTAAAAGGACACCCTGACCGCCCACGCCTGTAAATCGTAATTGTGTCTGCATTGGGACTCCTTAGGCTTTTTTCGCTTGGGCTCTGTCGATCACGCCCTGATACGCTTGGCAATACTCTATTTTGGAGGCATCTTGTTTCAATATACCCGTGGGGAATTTGCCCACCCGCTCCTCTAGGGTCATTTCTTCATATTTGCGACGGCTCACCAAGCGCGACTCGATCCATTTTAAGGTCTGCGCCGCTTCGCCCATTTTGTTTTTGCGCCCTAGGTTAATGTGGCAGTTGCTGTGCACATCCACGAAGCTAAAGCCCTTGTGGCTAAAGGCATCGGCAAGGATGCGCTCTAATTTTTTAGGCTCTAGCACACTCTCACGCCCTACAAAGCTCGCCCCCGCCGCTATTGCGATTTCGCAAGGATCAAAGCTGTTGTCAATGTTGCCTCCCTGGGCAGTTACGGTCCACATGCCATTGGGTGTGGTGGGAGAAGTTTGCGAATTTGTCAAGCCGTAGATAAAGTTATCCACCAAGACTAGGTTTAAATCGATGTTGCGCCTGCAGGCGTGGATCGTGTGGTTACCCCCAATGGCAAAGCTGTCGCCATCCCCAGACACCACAATGACATGCTTAGTGGGGTTTGCCATTTTAATGCCCGTAGCATAGGCCAACGCCCGCCCATGCGTGGTGTGCACTGTATTGCAATTCACATACGAACTCATGCGTCCGCTACAGCCAATTCCACTCACAAAGCACACATCATCCATGTCCCAACCCAAAGTGTCAATGGCACGGATAATGGATTTTAAAATCACCCCATCTCCACAGCCCCAACACCATAAAGTGGGGGTTTTATCTACCCGTAAATAAGTGTCGTAGTCAAACGCCATCAAAACTCCTTGATTTTAGCCATGATTTGCTTGGGTGAGAAGGGGCGGCCATTGGCCTGCAGCAAGGCGGGAACTCTGCGCCCTAAAATGTGCTCGATTTCTTGCAGATACTGCCCCTTGTTAAGCTCCACCACCAAGATATTTTTAAACTGCTTGCCCAGCTCCTCTAAGCGTTTTTTGGGGCTAGGCCATAGGGTGAGCGGCCTAAAAAAGGCCACTTTTTTAGGATAATTCTCGACCTTGAGCTCTCTTAAGGCCTCTTTAATTGCCAATGCGCTTGAGCCATAGGCGATCACTAACAAGTCCGCCCCCTCAATACCCATCTCCTCATTGACACAAACCTCATCAAGCTTGGAGTCGATTTTATTAAAGAGCCGGTCCATCAATGCGCCTCCAATTTTTGCGTCCTCAGTGGGAAAACCAATGTGCCCGTGGTGCAAGCCCGTGATATGGTAGCGATAGCCTTTAAAGAAGGGGTTTAAAATGGCGGGCTCGTCACCGGGCACACCATAGGGCTGGTAGTCCTTAGGATCGCCCTCAAACACCCGCCGATTGACAATGTCTAAATCCTGCAAGTCGGGTAGGGACACCTTGCCGTACATATGCCCCACGGTTTCATCCAAGAGCAAGAAAACAGGAGTCATCAATTTCTCCGCCAAGTTGAACGCCCGGATTGTTTCGGTGTAGGCTTCGGCTAAACTTCCCGGGGCCAAAGCCACGGATTTAAAATCCCCATGCGTGGGATGCTTTAAGAAATTGACATCGCCCTGGGCCACCCGTGTGGGCATTCCTGTAGAAGGCCCTGAGCGCATCACATCCACAATCACTAGAGGCGTTTCCGTCATAAACGCATAGCCCATTTGCTCCACTTTGAGCGAAATCCCCGGCCCTGAGCTTGCCGTCATCGCCTTCACCCCGCTCATGCTCGCGCCCAGTGCCACAGAAATGCCTCCGATCTCATCCTCCATTTGGATAAAATGCCCCCCATGGACAGGCAACAATCCACTCATCGCATGCATAATGTCCGAGCTTGGCGTGATGGGATAACCCCCAAAGAAGCGGCAACCCGCCTCGATCGCCGCCTTTGCGACTAACTCATTGCCATCAGAGATCACCTCTCTCATTTGCCCCTCCCCTCTTGCACGCTTTCTTCTAAGAGCATATAGTTGTTCGCCCGCACCCTGTTCCCCCTCTCCTCAGCTTCTTTAGACACTTTTGCAAATTTAAACTCCTTCTTCTCTGCCACATAAATGGCAAAATCGGGGCAACCCAGTTCGCATTTGCAACACCCGATACAACTCTCAGGGTAGGCTACCTTGGCGACTTTACCCAAAATGTGCGCGGGCTTCAAGCCCATCCCCAAAACCCCCGCAGGACACACCGAAACGCATAAATCACAACCCTTACAACGGACTTCGTTGACCCAAACAGGCACGCCCTCAGGGGCTTGCATTTTCGCCATTTCATCTCCTTAAAGACCCTTAATGAAATCCGCCCAAGATACTAGCATTAAATATCTAAAGCAAAACTAAGTTAAGGCTAAAACTTTGGGATCGCCCGGACATGCTCTTTGTAATTCACGCTGAATTTATGTGTCCCCTCTTTGGTTTTGACAAAGTATAAAAAAGGCGTTTTGGCCGGGAATAGGGCGGCCTTAATCGCCTCCAATCCCACACTGCCTACCGGCTCTTTAGGCAAGCCCTTATGCTTGTAGGTGTTGTAGGGGCTGTTGTCGGTGGCGATGCGCTCGTGGGTGATTTTGGTATGGGAGTACTTCCCATAGTTTAGTGTCCCATCCATTTGCAAGGGCATGCGCCTTTTCAAGCGGTTGTAAATCACCCCAGCAATTAAGGGCATCTCTGCAGCATTGGCCGCCTCTTTTTGGATAATAGAGGCCACAATTAGGGTTTGTTGCCACTTCTTGGGGTCGTAACTGCCAAGTAATTGCTTGCTTAAAGCTTGGTAGTGTTTTTGGCTGTGTTGTATGAGATAGTCTATGAGAGTTTGCGCCGAAATGCCTAGGGTGAATCTATAGGTGTCGGGGACAATTGCCCCATCAGCCCAAAGGGCTTTTTCATTGTAGACCTGCTCTAAATCTTGCACCTTGAGCGCAAAGGTCTTCGCCAAGTGTCTTAGAAAAAAATATAAGGTTTCTCCCGGGATTAAAGTGATGTCTTGATACACTGCCTTAGACAAGCTTAAAGCGTGCAAGAAGTCCCCCTTGGCGATGGTGTTATTCGGGCTTACAGGGATTGCCACATATCCCTTTTTAGGCATGTGCCACAGGTGCAAGACAGACATGAGGCGTAAAATCCATAAATCTAGGCCATTGACTGCGGGCGTGGGGTTTTCTAGGGCATGCAGATGGCTTAGAGCACTTTTTAGCGTACCCTTGGGTATGTAAATAATTGCGTAAGATTTTATGGGTATACTTAAGTAAAACAGCAATGAAAGCGTAATGATAAAAGCCATCTCCAAGAGGATACTACGCCCCCTTTTTTCTGTTGGGCTTGTGGCTGTTTTATTTGCCATTTTGTTTCTTGTGTTAAAAAACGGAATTTATATCTCCTCCATGCATTTTGGTGGGCTCAAAATAGAGCGATTCTATCTAAAACTGAATAATAAATTCTTGCTAAGGGTGGGGCAGTTAGACATCATCGAACTCGTCAAGCACAAGCCCAATAGAAGACCCCCCACCATCGCCACCATTGTGCGCTACATCCAATACGGCATGTGGGCGGTGGATTATTTTGAAAACATCACCATCCAAGAAATCGACATCAAGCCCAACATCAAAGCCCATGTCTTTTTTAACGGACACCGCTATGAATTTACCTTCCCCGACATGGTGAGCGGGCAGTTTGACCTACAAGAGAAAGGCCGCCAAGAATTGCACCTAAACATTAATTACTTAGACTCCGAGCCCTACCATGTACATCTTATAGGGCAGGCAACCTATGCTAAACGCACGGAACAATTAAACTTTAAGCTGCAAGTCTCCCCAACACCCATCCCAAATATTAGACCCTCAAAATTAAAAATTTCCGTGCAGGGTTTGACCGATTTTAAGTCCGTGGCTCTTAGGCTTAGCTCCAACAACATCAAACACATCGATTTTTTAAAGCCCTACTTCAAGCCCGACAAGCACCAAGCACTGCAAAAATGGCTCTTTAGCAACATCTCCTTTGGCGGCTTTTTCATCAAGGACGCGAAACTCTCCTTAAACTTCAAGGATAAGTACATCTTAAAGAGCTTGCAAAAGAATCTGAGTGTGCAAGCCATGGTGCAAAACGCCCATGTCATCTACAATCCTAAACTCCCCCCCATTTTGGCTAAGGAAGTGGAACTGGAGTATAAGGATAGCCAGCTTGTCATCACGCCCAAGCACATCACCTACCCATCCATGCGCCTAGAGGGCTCGCAGGTGGTTATGAGCCACTTTGGGCCAAACTCTAGACTCGTGGCGAGCATTAAAAATGCCCCAAGCCCCGCCTTTGTCCCCGTCAAAGACATTTTAAAAGCCTACAACATCAATTTGCCCCTAAGCCACTTCAAGCCCGCCTTCGGGGCGGATATTCTGCTCACCATGCAATTCATCCCCCATGCCAAGCCCCTCTTATTCGTACAGGGCAGTGTGGATATTGCCGCGGGCAGCTTTGCGCTCTACAACATCCCCTTGAGCAACCAAAGTGCGCAGGTGTTCTTAGACATCAGTCCCACGAATAAAGTCGTCTATGTGAGCACCACCCACACCCGCTTTCAAAACATGGCTGACACCGACAACCGCGTTACTCTAGACTTCACCCACAAGAGCCTCACAAGCCAAGCCATCATCCATAAAATCCAAATCAACACTAACCCCGCCATCAACAACAGCCCCTTTGAAACCAGGCGCACCATTTTATCCAAGAGCACCCCCATTTTGCGCCTAAGCACCCTGCCAAGCTTGCTTGCTAAGGGCGTGGATACTCTCGCATTTAAAAACAAACTGCGCCAAATCATCCAAGCCCAAAACGCTGAGGTGTTCAGTCAGGACATCATCTACGCCACTGAAGACAACCTACCGACTTTAAGCTGTGATTTGGACTTCTCTAAAGAAAAGCACATCACCTTTAACATCAAGGAGTTAGAGATTGAGGGAAGCATTGCCAAGGACTACAGCCTGCATTTAAAAAACATTGCCAAACTCGCTGCCATCTCGCCCCTTGCGCACTACTTTGCCATCAAAAAAGGCGCGCTTAAAATCACCACCAAGGATTTAAAAAACTTTGAGTTCTTTGGGACAAACTTAGACCTTGAGTTGCCTTTATACCGCAACGATGGGCGACGCTTCAACGGCTTTTCTGTGCTGGGCACTTTTGGGACTAGGGGCTTGGAGTTTTTCACCCCCGATAAAGCCATTATGGGGCGCATCCGTGGCGGGGAGAAAATCATCTTTGCCAATGACATCAATTTCAACATAGATGACTTCTTAAAAGCCAAAGTGCCCGCGATTAAAGAGCTCTTAAACCCCAGCGGTAAACGCCCAACCAAGGAGCAAATCAAGGACGAAACGATTTTTATCAGAGAAAAACAACGCTATGAAAAAGAACATAAAATCTCCCTAAACCGCCTCATCATCCAAGCCAAAAATGCTGTCATCACCTTTAAGGGCTTTCCCTTTGCCCTAGAGAACATCCTAGCCACCATGCGCGATGGGTGCTTTAGAGCGGACGCAAGCTACCACCACGCCTCGCTTGCTTTTGACATGGCGCATGGCCAACTCACCCTCAAGGCCAATAATTTCAGCGGGGATTATTTAAACATGGTGCTGCAATCTATCGCCACGCAAAACATTATCCAAGGGGGGCTTTATAGCCTCATTGGGGGCTATAAGGACAATGTGTTTAGCGGGGAGCTTAGGCTGCAAAACACCACGATCAAGAACTTCAAGCTCTTGCAAAATGTGATCAATCTCATCAACACCATCCCCTCACTCATCGTGTTTAGAAACCCCCGCCTTGGGGCCAATGGCTATGAGATTTCTAGAGGTAAGGTGGTTTTTGGAGTCAATACAGATTACTTGGGGCTAGAGCATATCCAGCTCACGGGCACGACCCTAGATGTGGATGGCAGCGGGATCATCGAGCTTGCCAAGCGTCGCATTGACATGTCCTTAAACATCGCCACGATCAAGGGCTTTGCCAATGTCATCAATAAAATCCCCATCGTCAATTACTTGATTTTGGGCGGGGATGGCAAAATCTCCACGCATGTAAATTTAAAGGGCAGCTTAGACAACCCTAAGGCCAATGTAACCCTAGCTAAGGACATTTTCCAAGCCCCCTTTAGAATTTTAAGGCGAATTTTCACACCCATTGATATTATTATTGAAGAAATTAGAAAAGGAATGAAAGATGAGCCTACTCGAGTGCCAAAAAAACAAACGATACACCATCCTTGACATCACCACCCCCGATTTGGACTTGAAAGAGCGCCTCATGTCCTTTGGGATTGCCACGGGTGTGGAGTTTGAGCTATTGCAACACTCTTTAAGAAAAGCCACCTTTAGCATCGCCATTGAGCGCGCCCAAGTCGCCCTACGCTCCAGCGAGGCCAAGCACATTCTAGTGCGCCCCCTATGAGTGCAAGCGCCATTAAAGCAAGGCTGCTCGCCCACTTTGAACACCCCAGCACGGAGCTAGAGTACAAAAACCCCTATGAGCTGTTGGTGGCGGTGCTCTTGTCGGCGCAATGCACGGACAAGCGGGTAAATCTCACCACTCCTGCTTTTTTTGCCAAATACCCTAATGTGTCAAGCCTAGCCAACGCTAACTTGCCCGAAGTACAAGAGTGCATCAAAAGCATCTCCTATCCTAACGCCAAGGCCAAGCACTTAATCACCATGGCTAATCAAGTTGTGCAAAATTTTCAAGGGCAAATCCCACAAACCCAAGCCGAACTCAAAAGCTTGGCAGGCATCGGGCAAAAGAGCGCGAATGTTGTCATGTCTGTCGCCTTTGGGGCTAATCTCTTGGCTGTAGATACGCATGTTTTCCGCGTGGCACATCGCTTAGGGCTTAGCACAGCTAAAAGCGCAGAGCAGACAGAGAAGGATCTAAGCGCGCTGTTTGTGCACGATTTAAGCGCGCTGCACCACGCTCTCATCCTCTTTGGACGGCGTATCTGCATGGCACTAAGACCCAAATGCCACAGCTGTTTTTTACAGGATTTTTGTAGGAGCCGGGCGAATTTCAAACCGCGCTAATGTAAATCTAGTATAATGGTACATTTTCTATTTGTGGGTTTTAAGTTGAGCGTGAGAAAGCGAGATTTGTAATGGATAACCAAGGGAACAACACAAGTACGAACAAAGAAGGCAATGGCGGGGTGAATATCCAATCCAACCCCACCCTCGCCAATTTGCCCTCTGTCAATCCCAAGTTCAAGAAGCAACCCGCCCTAAACCCTAGGGAGTTGGAGCTCACCACCTACTTAGAAGAGCTCATCAACGACTACAAGGGATTATTGGACATGGAAGTTACTTTCATGGCAGAGCTGGGGTCCACACAAATCCCGCTAAGAGAAGTTTTGCGCTTTGAAAGGGGCTCTGTGATCGATTTACAAAAGCCCGCAGGTGAGAGCGTGGATACCTTTGTCAATGGGCGGGTGATCGGCAAGGGCGAAGTCATGGTGTATGAAAAGAACCTGGCCATCCGTTTAAACGAGGTGTTAGACTCGAACGCTATTGTGTATTACATTGCAAAGGATATGTGAGCCTTGAGAGCCATTGCGTGTGTCTTTTTCATCTTAGGCGTGTTGTGGAGCAACTCTTTTAACCAGCTCACCCACATCCAAGTCACCCCCACCCCCGATCACAAGGGCGTACTTTTGGAGTTGCTCTTTCAAGAAGCCCTACACCAAGTGCCTAAAATCTCGCCCACGCAGACCATCACCCTAGCAAACATTGCTCCCTTTGCCCCCCGCTATGAGCACTTCAGCAGCACCATTTTAAACCAACTCGAAGTGCATAACCAAAACAACACCCTCTACATAGTACCCAAGAGCAACGCCCTATTTAAAGTCAATGCCAAACTTTCGCAGGACAAACGCTTTTTGCGCCTAGAGTTTGTGCCCTTGTTTGCCGCCTTAACCCCCGCCCTCCTTGCCACACAGACACAGGTACAAACACAAACCCAACCCAAAGTTACACAGACCACACAGCCCCAAGCCACCCCCACCGCCAAGCCCCTGCCCGTTT
>NZ_CDMK01000001.1:525480-632767 GCF_001283065.1 Helicobacter heilmannii
CCCCCCCCCGCCCCACCACCACGACTTTAATCCGTATCCGCGTGCGCTACTTCATCTACCGCTAAGGCCAAGCCATGCAAATCACTTTAAATAACCCTTTAGACATGCACCTGCACCTACGAGAAGGTGCACTTTTAAAAGCCATCCTGCCCTTTAGTGCCGTCCCCTTTAGCGCAGCGGTGGTGATGCCCAATTTAAGCACCCCCTTAAGTACCCCCGCCCTAGCCCTAGAGTACCAAGCACAAATTGCCACCCTAGCCCCCCGCTTTAAACCCCTCGTGGCTTTGTATTTAAACGACCAGCTAGACAAAGAAAGCCTGCAATCTGCCAAAGAACAGGGGCTGTTTTTACTCAAACTCTACCCCAAGAACGCCACCACCAACTCCGTACAAGGGGTGGGCGACATTTTAAGCCCCAAAATACTAGAAATTTTGCAAGTAGCACAAGACTTGGGCTTTATTTTGTGCGTGCATGCCGAGAGCACGGGCTTTGTACTTGAAAGAGAATTTGAGTTTCACACCACCATCCACACCCTAGCCGCGACCTTTAAGAACCTAAAAATCATCCTAGAACACATGAGCGATCGGCGTAGCATTGCCCTATTAGAACAATACCCCAATATTTACGCCACCCTGACTCTGCACCACTTAGCCCTAAACTTAGACGCTTTGGCCGGTGGCGCGCTCTTGCCCCATCTCTTTTGTAAGCCCCTTTTAAAAACCCCTAAAGACCAGCAAGCCCTGCTAGAGCTTGCCCTGACAGCCCACAAAAAAGTCTCCTTTGGCTCGGACAGCGCGCCGCATTTAACCGGCACCAAGCACACCTACAGCTGTGCGGCTGGAGTGTTTAGTGCGCCTTTACTTTTAAGCGGGCTTTGTACCCTCTTTGAGCAGCATAACGCCCTAGAGCATTTACAGGATTTTATCAGTACGAACGCAATGCGCATCTATGGTCTAACAGATCTACCCCAAAAGAGCATCACTTTGGAGAGAAAACCGCCTAACTTGCCAAACTTTCTTTTAAACGGCGATCTCATTATCCCCCATTTCATACCTCTAGAGTGGCGCATCCAGTCCACTTAAAAAGCTAAAAAGGATACTTTAAGAAACTTGGTGCGTGCTCTTGCCCGTTATGGTAGCTCTCGTAGCAATCCCCTTAGGGGGATTGGCTAGCCAGCAGATCCGAGGTTGTATGTGCCAAAAAGACAATACCCCAAAGAATGTTTAATGACAGCTTTAAACCTTTTGGCTAGACAACCAATACCCCGCAAGAAACAGCAGTGCAACAGAGTTGCTCCCCCGCCTCTTTAAGGTGGCATTGTGGACTTATTCATTTAACACCGATGGTATGTGGGTGTTTGTTTAATACAAAGGTGCGGCCACATTTGTGGGCTAAACCCCCATTGTTTTCCACCTTATAGGCAGCCACCTGCTCTATCAAGATCGCTTCCCTAACTCTTAGCCAAATTCACCTCTAAGACATTGACTGCAGCCACCTAAAAGTTAAAAATGAAAAAGATAAACAAATTACTGCCTACTGCTGATTACGCAATTCGCTTTATTTAGCCTCGAGTTTGATACACACAGAGAGCGGGTTTTGCAAGGATCAGCAGTGTCGCAAGCCCAAGTGTGAGTGGCGTTTAAGGCACTAAGTCTTTCAAGAAGTTTTGTACTTGCTGCAACGCTAAAAAGCGGTGCGAGATTCTGTTCTTCTCTTTTAAGGTGTCCATGGTGGTGTGATAGCCCTTGGGAATGAATAAGGGATCATAACCAAAAGCATTAGATTTCAAGGAGGCTTTTACGATCTTACCCCAACACTCCCCTCTAAAGGCTTGGCTAACCTCTTGTCCGCCCACACACCCACACAGAGCCGCCACACACACAAAACAAGCGGGCGATTCTAAAAGCCCCAATGCATCTAAACACGCCAAGAGTTTGTTGTTGTTCTCTGTGTCGCTTGCGGGCAAACTAGGGGGTGTGAAGTTGCCCGCCATGATGGCTTTTGCGCTCTCCTTTATGCTTGCAAAGCGTGCGCTGTAAATGCCCGGATATCCGCCTAGAGCCTGCACGCACAGCCCACTATCCTCCGCCAACACGCAAAAGTCTTGAAATTTGTCGGCCAAAAGGGGATAGAGTGTCTGCGCTTTTAAATGGGCGTTTTCTTCAAAACTCTGCCCACCCTCTACAACTTCTACACGCCCTAAAAGGCTTGTGTAGGGCAAGATTTCTTGACCTAAAATGACTTGCACCTCAGCACATTTATGGGTGTTGTTGCTAAAAAATATTAAGGGTAACACCCAAATATTTTAATCTTTTTTGCTTGCAAAGAGATTATTAAACCTTTTGTGTTAACATGGGGAGTTTTTAAATTTAGGAGCTACACATGATCGAAGCAACGGCAAGAGAACAAAGCCTTAATAACAACCCCAATTTGAGTAAAAAAGATGTCAAAGTTGTGGAGAAAATCTTAAGCAAGAACGACCTAAAAGCTCTTGAGATGAAAGAACGCTACATGGCCGATGGGCTGTATGTACTCAACTTCATGAGTTCTCCCGGAAGTGGCAAAACCACGCTGCTAGAAAACTTAGCCAGCTTTGAAGATTTTAAATTCTGTGTGATTGAGGGGGATTTACAGACCAACAGAGACGCTGACCGCTTGATTAAGAAAAATGTCGCCGCCCAGCAGATCACCACAGGGGAGGCCTGCCACTTGGAGGCAGCGATGTTGGAGGGGGCGTATGACATTTTAAAAGACAAGGGGGCAATCACTGCTAGCGATTACTTAGTGATTGAAAATGTCGGCAACTTGGTTTGCCCCTCCAGCTACAACTTGGGCGCGGCGATGAACATCGTCTTGCTCTCTACACCAGAGGGCGATGACAAGGTGCTCAAATACCCAAGCATGTTTTTATGTGCTGATGCCGTTGTGGTGAGCAAGGCGGATCTCATGGACGTCTTTGGCTTTAGGATTTCTCAGGTGCAAGAGGACATGGATAAGTTAAAGCCAAACACCCCCATTTTTACCCTAAGCTCTAAAGATCGGGCTAGTCTAGAAGCTTTTAAAGATTTCATTGTTTCAAGACGGGCTGAGAATTACCAATCCACCCACGCCTTTTAATGTGCCTCGCGATCCCCTCTAAGGTCGTTGCCCTTCAGGGCAATGTGGCGGTGTTAGAAACGATGGGCGTGCAAAGAGAGGCAAGTTTAGACTTAATGGACGAGCCTTTGGAGGTGGGGGATTTTGTGCTCTTGCATGTGGGCTTTGTGGTGGGCAAGATCGACACCAATGAAGCCCTAGAGTCCCTAAAGCTTTACGCAGAAATGATTGCCAAAATGGAGCAAGATGCCTGATCTCATCGACTCTTTTAGGGACAAGAACGCCATTTTAGCCCTTGTGGGGCAGATTAAAAAAGAGAGTGCTTCGCTCAAAGCCCCCTTTAAAATCATGGAGGTGTGCGGAGGACACACGCATGTTTTGATGCGCTATGGTCTCTTGAATCTCTTGCAAGACACACCCCTAGACTTCGTGCACGGCCCGGGCTGCCCCGTGTGTGTGATGCCCAAACTGCGCATCGATGAAGCCATCGCTTTGGCCCAAATGCCAAATACAATTTTAATCACCCTAGCGGATTTAATGCGTGTGCCCGGCAGCAAGGGTAACCTACAATCTCTAAGAGCACAGGGGGCCGATGTGCGCTTTGCCTACGCCCCCCTGCAAGCCCTAGAAGTGGCTGCACAAAACCCCGATAAAAAGGTCGTATTTGTAGCGATCGGGTTTGAAACCACCACACCCATGACGGCTAGCCTTGTGTTGCAAGCCAAAGAAAAGGGGTTAAAAAACCTCTTCATACATAACAACCATGTGCTTGTGCCCCCCAGTGTGCAAGCAGTGCTAGAAAACTCTAAGATCGATGCCCTGATCGCTCCCTCGCATGTGAGCGTGATCACGGGGGCTAAGATTTATAAACCCCTACTTGATCTGTTTAAAATCCCTATTGTTGTGGCAGGTTTTGAGCCCGTGGATGTCTTAGATGGCATTTTACGCATTGTGCGCCAAGCCATTAGAGAACAAGCCTTGTTAGAGATACAATATAGCCGTGTGGTGAGCTTTGAAGGCAATTTAAAGGCGCAAAGCTTGATCGCTCAAACCATGCAGGTAAGAGAAAGTTTTGAGTGGCAGGGGCTAGGGCATATTGCCTTTTCTGCCATGTGTTTGCGCCCTGAGTTTAGAGAGTTTGATGCGGAAGTGGTCTTTGCTGAGTTCCTGCCAAAGGCAAGCGTGCTTGAGCCTAAAAATTGTCTTTGCGGGGCGATTTTAAAAGGCCAAGCCAAACCCTTAGATTGCACCTTGTTTAATAAGGCGTGCACACCCAGCCACCCCGTGGGTGCGTGTATGGTGAGCACTGAGGGGGCTTGTGCGGCGTATTATAAATACCTTAGTTAGCCTCTTTTTTCTCCTCTTTACCCACTAATTTATTGTATTTAGGGTTTTTGGGGTCCATGGTCACGATGCTGAAGCTTAGATTGTTGATCTCTGTGTGGGACTTGATGTAGTCGTTGATCTCTTTCAAGGTCATCTTGCGGATGCGCTCGAGCATGATGGCATCGTAGTTTAGGGGTAGCCCTAAGTAGAAGTTGTGGAACTTGCTGGTAAGCCGCTTACTGATTGTTTCATTGGCCAGGGGCTCAGAACCTAGTAGGAACTTTTTAGCCCCATCTAACTCCTCTTGAGTGATCCCTTTTGCAATAAACTCCTCGATCACCTTTTTAACCAGCTCGACACTCTTGTCTTGGTTCTCCAGCTTGGTTTGTAAATAGCCCGTGGTACAGTTGATGATGCGTGAGAGCTGGATACGCATATATGCACTGTAAGCCAAACCCTCTTTTACGCGGATGATGTCCATAAGGCGTGAACCAAACCCGCTAGAACCCAGTACAAAACCCATCACCTTGGCTAAAGGTAGGTCTTTTTCTAAGTCCTTCATCATAAAGGGGGAGCCAAAATAGATGTAAGCTTGTTGGCTGTCCTTGTAAATGATTTTGGTTTCGGGCTTATTGGTGGTGTCAAAGTATGGGGTGAAAAAGGGCTTGTTAGAGGGCAGGGCTTCTAGGGTGGGCTTTAAAAAGTTTAGGGTTTTATTGATATCCAAATCCCCGCCCATGACAATGATCAAGCGCTCAATGTCTAGCGCATCCTCTAGGCGTTTTTTGACATCGTCTAAAGAGATGGATTTAATGCTTTTGGGTGTACCGGTGGCCGGATGCGCTAGGGGCGTGCCGGCAAATAAAATTTCATTGAGCCCCAGTTGTGCTACATAGTCAAAATTGCTCTCTTTATTCAAGGCAGCAGCGACCATGCGCTGCTGGACCTTAGCTAAAGTGCTTGGAGTGAGGTTGGGCGAGAGCAAGAGGTCGTGTAAATAGCCAATCGCCTTGTCCTCATATTCTTTTAAAAAGCTTAGGTCGATGTGTAAAGACTCTAGGCGGATGTCTGCATCTAGCGTAATGGCTAATTGCTCCAACTGCTCGGCAAAGGCCACACTACCCAGCTCTTTAGTCCCCTCGTTTAAAATGCTGGCACTGAGCTTTGAAAGGCCGTATTTATCCTTGTCCATGATATTGCCCCCACCCATGAACATCAGCTTGATGGTCCCCATAGGCAAGATGTGGTTGTCTTCATAAATCACGGGGATTTTCACTCCCTTGACCTCAAAGTAATGCATCCCCTTACCAACTTGATCCCGTTTGATCACTTGTGCGGATTTTTCATGTGTCTTTGTTTTTGTTGGCATATTTCCTTCCTTATAAATTCCAAACACGGCAAGAAGCACAACGGCCAAAACCAAGAGCAGGGTGTAGCGCGCGCTACGGACTTTATTAGACATGGTAGCGTTTTAAGATTTCGTAAGCCGTGTTGCGCTTGGCTGCCTTGCTGCCGATGTCCTCGATCAAATGCACCATCTCCTGTTCGTTCAAGCAAAAGCTTGTCCCCGCCGCCTTAACGACATTTTCTTCCATCATCACACTCCCCAAATCATTGGCCCCAAAAAGTAGGGCCAACTGCCCGATGAGTGCCCCTTGTGTAACCCAAGAGCTTTGGATGTTTCTAACATTATCTAAAAATAACCGACTGCAAGCTAACAAACGCAGATAATGGTTCGAACTTGCCTTTTTGATGTGAGGCATTTCTTGCTGTAGGGGTGTGAAATCGGGCTGAAAGCTCCATAGAATGAACGCCCTAAAGCCCCCTGTTTCATCTTGCAAATTGCGCACCCTCTCCAAGTGCTCGGCAATATCCTCATCGGTGTCTGTTGTGCCAAACATCATGGTTGCTGTGCTTTTGATGCCCAGCTTATGGGCTTCTTTATGCACCTCGATCCAACGATCCGCGCTTAATTTCTTGGGTGCAATCTTTGTGCGCACCCGATCACTTAAAATCTCTGCCCCAGCCCCAGGAATCGAGCTTAGCCCCGCTGCTTTTAAACGCTCCAACACTTCTTGCAAAGAAAGCCTGGACACCTTAGCAATGTAGTCGATCTCCACTGCTGAAAAGCCGTGGATGGTAATGGTGGGGAACTTCTTAGCGATATGGCTGACGAGGTTTTCATAGTAGTCGATCTTCAGCTGTGGATGCACGCCGCCTTGAAATAAAATTTGTGTCCCTCCAATCGCCAAGAGCTCTTCGATTTTGCGATCGATCGTCTCAAAGTCCAAGACATAGGCATCTTTGTCTTTGAGCGTGCGCTTGAAGGCGCAAAATTTACAATCCACAAAACAAATATTCGTGTAATTAATATTGCGGTCCACGATAAAAGTTGTGGTGTTTTCCGGGTGCAACTCTTGCTTTTTGGCCAAAGCCATTTGCCCCAACTCTTTTAAGGGCTTGTTTGCCATGTAATCTAATAATTCTGTTCTACTCAAACGCATGTGTTCTCCTAAAAACGGGTACCCATTGAGAAGGCGAAGCGTTGGGTATAGTCGTGCATGTTGGGGTTGAACCACAAGCCCTTTTTGTCGCTCCAATCGTTGAAAAAGGCGATGGGGAAGATCAAGACCAAGGGCCCCATGGGTGAAATCCACTCAATTTGTAAGCCCGTAGAAGCCCGCCAAGTGCCGTGCTCATAGCCCGCACCCACCACGCCATAATCCTTAAAACTCACATCGGTCGCATAGGTTTGTTCCCAAAAGCCCCCAGCTTTATTGGGGGTTTTAAAGGTCAAGAAGCCCCAGTCAAAGAACCACGCCAAGCGCATTTTAGCCGCTTTTAAGAGCCCATAGCTCAGCTCCACCGAACCCGTGTAGAGACCATCGCCCCCTACCCACATACCTAAATTGGTTTTGGGCGTGATCGAGCTGTTTCTAAAGCCCCGGATAGTGGTAACACCCCCCATATAGAACACGGAGTTAAGGGGCAGGTAGTCCTCAGTGTTGTAGCGGAAGATGTAGCCTCCTTGGGTCTTGAAGCGGGCGATGAGATCGATGAGCAAGAGTTTTTTAAGGTCTTTATAAGCGGCAAACTTGCCGTAGATTTTGGTGTTGCGCACATTCCCGCCCAGCCCATTCCATGAGTTGAGAGGGTGGTCTGAAGGCAGGCCGGACATGGTGGTGTAGTTGGTGAAAGTAAAGCCATTTCTGGGGAAGTAGTAGTCATCTGTGTTGTCAAAATGCGTGCTCAGAGTGAAGGAGCTGGTGGCGGGCGTGTTGTAATCTCTGTTCCATAAGCCATGCAAGACCTGCCCATTGGGTCCTTTAAAGGGCACGCCATCGAATGTAATTACGGTGTTTTTACTGCTGTAAAACATCTCATACAAGGGACTAGAGAAGCCCAAAATTTTATTGATGTTGTAGTTGTAACCCAAGTTCATGCTAAACGTGTTAGTGAGCATGCGCCCCGCGCTGATGCTAAAGCCCCCGCCTTGTTGGATATAGTTATAGTTGATGATGTATTCGGCAAAAAGGCTGATAGACGAGCTGTAGCGGCTGTCAAAAATACGGGGGTTTCTTAGGGTTAAGTTGCCCGAGAACATCCGTCCACTGCCTCGAATCCCGTAGTTTCTATTGCCCCCTCCTGTGGCGATATTGGCGTATAAACTCATGCTTTGGCCTGTGCCAAAGAGATTTTTCTCGCTCACACTGCCATTGAGCATAAGCCCCCCGTAACTGCCATAACCTAGCCCAAATTGCAACTGTCCAGTGCGCCCCTCTTGGACATTCACTAACAAGTCCATCAGCTGGCTGTTGACCCGTCGCTCTTCAATTTTAACCTTAGAGAAGAAACCCAAGCGGCGCAAGGCGTTCTCTGAAGCAGCGACTTTACTCAAGCTGTAGCGCTCTTTGGGGCTTAGCCACACCTCGCGGCGGATCACGCGGTCGCTGGTGCGCTGGTTGCCCGAGATGATGATGTCGTTGATGTAGACCACATCCCCCGTTTCGATATGGTAAATCACCTTCACCTTGCCGTGTTTTTCATCCTTATCTAGGTCGGGCTTGACCACCGCAAAAGCATAGCCCTGGTCGGCGACCTCTCGTTTTAAAATCTGGGCATCCGAGCGCATGTGTTCAATGTTGAAAACATCGCCCTTGTGGATTTTGATTGCCTTCAAGAGTTTAGCCATCGGCACAACTTGTTTGTTGATCTTGATCTCAATGCCGGCTATGCGGTATTGAATCCCTTCTTTCACCTTATAGTACAACTTAGCCTTGTGTGTGCCGAAGTTGGTGTTCAAGAAAGGGGAGGATACATTAACATCCAAAAACCCGTGGCGCAGGTAGACATCTTGGATGCGCATAGAGTCATACTCCAACTCATTCAAGCGCAATTTCCCCGAGTTCAAGCCCCACATCCAACCCATGAAATCCCGCTGTTTATTCGCACTCAAAGATTCAACTAAGCGTGATTTGAGTTGTTTGCGCCCCTCGTAGACAGACTTAGTGATGTAGATGTTATTCCCGCGGTTCACATCAAAGATGATCCGATACGCCCCCTCACCAGCGAGGTTTTCTGTACGGGTCTCCACCACACTACCATAGTAGCCCTGCTGCTCTAGGGCGGTTTTTAAAATATACTTGGCATTGTCCAACTTGGTTTCATCGTAGGTGTCGCCCTTTTTGATCCCCATTTGGTTATAAAGGTTTTCTTTTTCTTTCTCAGTCCCATAGCCTTTAATTTCAATACTGGCGATGCGGGGTTTTTCTTTGAAGTGGAAGGTCAACTTCCCCTTTTTAAAGGTGGCGTAGACATCCTCGAAATAACCTTGGTTGTATAGAGCCAAGACGGCATCGTCCACCGCCTTGAGGTCTAAAATATCATTTTCTTTGATTTTGACAATCTCGTTGGCGAGCATGTCAGACATGTAAGATAGGTTTTTATATTCGACCTGGGTGATTCTTTCCTCAGCGGCATCTAGGGGTAAGAAAAATTGACCAAGCCAAACTAGGCAAAATGTGAAAAACTTTTTAATGTGGAATCCTTGCACTTTGCTTTTGCAACCCGCACATTATACTCAAAAATAACATTTTAGTAAACAAAAAATTAACCAAAATACACACTTTTCACCATACGCAAATCTGGTTATACAAACTATCCCTTTCAATAGCTTGAAAACGGGCATCCTTGATTTGGTAGATCAAATCCTCTTTGCCCACCCCTTTTTTGCTCTTGGCCCCCCCGGCTGATTGGATCATCTCCACCTCGATCGTACCGTCCAAATCATCCGCACCAAACTCTTGTGCCACTAGGGCTAAGTTCAGCCCCAAGGTTGCCCAATAGGCTTTGATGTGGGGGATGTTTGAGAGCACGATGCGCGCGATAGCAATCGTCTTTAAAATCTCCACCGCGCTAGGGCTATGCTCCACCTTTAAAAAGTTATTGTTTTTTTGATAGAGCAGGGGGATGAAGGCGTTAAAGCCCCCCTCTTTGGCTTCTACTCTCTCTTGCGGGCTTTGGGCGTGTTTCAAGCGCAACATGTGATCCAATCTATGTTCCCTGCTCTCCACATGCCCAAAAAGCATGGTGGCGTTGCTCATCTTGCCTAAAGAGTGCCAATACTGGTGGATTTCAAGCCATCTAGTAGAGCTCACCTTGCCCGCGCAAATGTGTTTTCTCACCTTTTCATCAAAAATCTCCGCCCCACCCCCGGGCATGCTATCCACCCCCGCTTGTAGCATGTCCTCTAGCACCTCTTGGTAGGGCTTGTTAAACTTCGTGCTTAAAAAATGCACCTCGGCGGCCGTCATTGCCTTTAAATGCAAGTCCTTAAACGCCGCCTTGATCGCCCTAAAGAGCTCAAAATACCATACATAGCTGTAATTGGGGTTGTGCGCACTCACCACATGCACCTCTTTAATGCCCCGCGCATAAGAGCTAGAAATCTGCTCTAAAATCTGCGCTTGGGTCATCTCATAGGGGTTGGGGTTCTTGCGGCTGGCTGAAAAGGCGCAGAACTTGCAACTATCCGTGCAGATATTGCTGGGGTTAATATGCCGGTTGGTGTTGAAAAAGACTTTATCTTGGTGCATTCGCGTGCGGATGGCGTGCGCCTCTTTGGCTAAGGCGAATAAATCGTAATCATAAAGCCTGGCTAAAACGCTCGCCTCAGTGCATTGCCCGCTTAGGGCTTGTTCTAATAAATCCATGGTTGTCCTTCTTAGGGTTATCCCCCCGTTTTGTAAAAAGCGCGCTCGGAGACTTGGTTTTGCGTGCCCGGTTGCCATAAATTCTTTTCGGGTTTGTTGTGCACGCTTTGATGCAGGGCTTGGCGCATTAAGGCGGGGTTGGTTTGTAAAATCGCGCTCTTGGCACTCACGCTATCTTGGTAGTAAAGGCAGGGGAAAATCGTTCCATCGGCACTCAAGCGGATTTTATTGCAGTGCTTGCAAAAGTCGTCATTATGCGGGGCGATGATCCCAAATTCGTAGCCATCCTCTAGGGCGTAAATCTTAGAGGGGCTCACCCCCTCGCTTTTCAGGCATAGATTGGGGTATTTTTGGCGCACTGCCTCTAAAATCTGCGCCTCGCTTAGCCCCTTTAATTGGCTGTTGGCATGCGTGTTCTCCATAAACTCAATGAAGCGGATTTGGGCGTTTTTGCCTTTGGCAAACTCCAAGAGAGCAATGATCTCATCCTCGTTAATGCCCTTGAGCACGACCATGTTGAACTTGAGCCCCAAGCCCACCCTTAACGCCTCTTGTACACCCTCTAAAATCGCCTCTAAGCCATCCTTTTGTGAGATTTTAGCTACCCTCTCAGGCTTTAGAGAATCTAAAGACACATTGACCCGCTCTAGCCCAGCTTCTTTAAGTTGCTGCGCTTGGGCTTTTAACAAAAACCCATTGGTGGTTAAAGCCAACTTCACATGCGGGGCGTAGGTATGGATTTTAGCGATGAAGGGGGCTAAGTCCTTGCGGATCAAGGGCTCTCCACCCGTGATTCTAATTTTAGCCACTCCCTCATCGATGGCGATTTTAATGAACTCAAGCATTTTATCTAGGGGTATAAGCTCCTCGCTCTCCACAAAGTCCATCGGCGTGGTGGGCATGCAATACTGACACCTAAAATTACATTGCTTGGTAACAGACACCCGCAAATAGTCAATCTGTCTTGCAAAGGTATCCACGAGCATAAACTTCTCCACTTTTTAGACTAAATGGGTAAAATAGCAAATCTATAAAGAATTTGGGCTGAAATGCCGCCATTTAAAACCCTTTAAGGAAATTGATGACAAACCCCGTGCCTTTTACAGAATTTTTAGCCACTCTCCAAAAGACGAACCGGACACTAGATTTTTTCGTGGATTGGCAAAAGTGCCTAGAAAATCAAGATAAGATTCGCATTTGTTGTAACCACTTAAATCTGTTACTGGGTGTTAGAGCAGAAGATTTGTTTGCAAAAGTTCATCTACTTTTCCAAGAATACCCTAGAGCCTTCCAAATCCTGCCTTTATTGCTCGCCATAAACATTAACGATGCCAAAAAGCAAAGGGCAGAGATGATTGTGCTAACCCCTACAAAAGAAGAGAGATATTTAAGTTACTACTGGGAAAGCCCACAAGCCATTTGCACCTTTCTTCAAGAAAGCGGGCTTTTGCAGATTTTGAGTGCTGGGCATCTCCACGACCTTAATGATTTTGTTTTTGGGATCGAAGTTGGACTAGACAGCAACGCGCGTAAAAACCGCAGCGGGAAGTGGATGGAGAAACACTTAGAAAGTGCTTTAAAACAAGCCAAGCTTAATTTTAAAGCACAGGTGAGTGTTACAGAATTTAAGGACTTGCACGCCAGCTTTGGCAACGACATTAAGAAATTTGACTTTGTGATCTATGGCGCACAGACAACCTATTTTATCGAGTGCAATTTTTACAGCAGTGGGGGGAGCAAGTTAAACGAGGTCGCGCGGGCGTATTTGGAGCTTACCCCCCGCTTTGCCAAGCACCCGCATAAAGAGTTTATTTGGATCACGGACGGGCAGGGGTGGATGGATGCTAAGAATAAATTACAAGAGGCCTATAAAAGCGTGCGTGTCTATAATCTAAGCCGATTAAATAGCCTCTTAGGGGAGCTAAGCCATGCTTAGCCCCGCCTTTTTGAGCGCGGATCAAAAATTCATCCTCTACCACGCGAATTGCTTGGAGGTGTTGCCCCATTTAAAAGAGAGTGTGGATTTGATCTTTGCCGATCCGCCCTATTTTCTCTCCAATGGGGGGCTTAGTATCCAAAGCGGGCAGATTGTGAGTGTCAATAAGGGAGAGTGGGACAGATCGCAGGGGCTAGAGCACATGCACGCCTTTAATGTGGAGTGGCTAAGTCTGGCTAAAGATGCCCTAAAGCCTACAGGTTCGCTATTTATCAGCGCGACTTACCATAATCTTTTTTCTTTGGGACTCGCCTTGCAAACCCTAGGCTTTAAGCTCTTGAATATCATTACATGGCATAAGAGCAACCCCCCGCCTAATTTTTCTTGCCGCACCCTAACACATGCCAGCGAGCAAATCCTATGGGCGCGCAAAAGCCCCAAGCACGCCCATATTTTCAACTACCAACACATGAAGGAGATCAACGGCAATAAGCAAATGCGCGATGTTTGGACATTGCCGGCCATCGCCCCGTGGGAGAAAAGCCTAGGCAAGCACCCCACGCAAAAGCCCCTAAGTCTACTAAGCCGTTTGATTTTAATGGCAAGCACAGAAGAAAGTTTAATTTGTGACCCTTTCAGTGGCTCGGGCTCTACAGGCATTGCGGCGAATTTACTCGGGCGTGATTTTGTGGGGATTGAGCGGGAATTAGAGTTTATCCAGCTAGCCACCAAGCGCAAGCATGATTTGGATTTGCGTTTTAAAGAATTGCACCAAAAAATCTCTAAGTGGATTGCCTAGTGCAGGATTTAAGCTGTGTGTTGCTTTGCGGAGGGCAAAGCAAGCGCATGCAAATAGAGGGGCAACAATTCAACAAAGCCCTATTACCATTTAAATACACCACGCTTTTAGAGTATCAATACACGAGATTACAACAATGGTTTAAAGAAGTTTATATTTCTTGCAAACAGCCCTACCCCTTGCAGGCACGCTATTTAACGGAGCCTAGCACGCATTTTAACCCCCTCTTTGGCATGGCGCACGCTTTAAGCAGCCTAAAAGCCCCGATGGTCTTTATCCCTGTGGATATGCCTTTTATCCGCCAAGAAAGCCTTTTAAAACTCTATGACAACCGCGAAAAAGCCCCCCTAATTTATCTTAAAAGCCCCAAGACTTTTTACTTGCCTAGCTTATGCCAGCCAAGTGCCCTACACCCCTTGCAAGAAGCCCTAGAGGGTGGAGAACAAAGAGTGGGGGCGGTGTTTGAAAAAATAGGCTTTAGCGTGGCAGTGGCAGAAAGTAAAGAGTTCAGCAATCTAAACACCTACAGCGACTATTTAAGGGCACTCAATGGCTGAAGAAGAAAAAACCGAACAGCCCTCGGCCAAAAAGATCGAAAAGGCCAGAGAAGAGGGCAATGTTGTCAAGAGCTTAGAGGTGTTGGGGTTTTTGGGTTTGGTGGCGAGCTTTGGGGGGATTTTTGCCTTCTTTAAATTTTGGCTGCAGAGCTTTGAGAGCATGTTTAGGCAGTCCTTGCAATGGATCAAGCTAGACTTCACACCCCACAATCTGTATGTGCTCTGCTTGCAACTTGTCAAAGACATTTTATGGGTGCTCTTGCCCTTTCTTTTGTTAGTGGGGCTTGTGGCATTTTTAGCCAATGTCTTGCAATTTGGCTTCTTATTCAGTCCTAAGGCCATCGCGCCCAAGTGGAGCAAAATCAACCCCATCACGGGCTTTAAAAACCTCTTTGGGTTAAAAAGGCTCTTAGACGGACTACTCATCACCATAAAGGTTTTTATCGCCTTCATTTTGGGCTTTGTCTTGGTATATTCGTTTATAGATGAGCTGGTGGGTGTGGCTGCATTCAACTACAAAGACCAATTACTGTGGTTTAAAAGCAAATCTTTAGAAGTCATCGCCAGTTTGTTGTTTTTATTTTTAGTGGCTTCTTTGCTGGATTTTATGTTAAAACGCCGACAATACATAGACTCGCTCAAAATGACAAAACAAGAAGTTAAGGACGAATACAAACAACAAGAGGGTAACCCAGAAATTAAAGCCAAAATCAAGCAACTCATGCTCAAAAATTCCATGAGCAAAATGATGGCAGCCATCCCTAGTGCCAATGTAGTCGTTACCAACCCCACGCACTATGCTGTGGCTCTGCGCTTTGAGGAGAACGACCCCGCCCCCGTTGTGGTGGCTAAGGGGATCGACCATTTAGCCATCCGCATTAAAGGCGTGGCAAGAGAGCATGAAATCGAAATCATTGAAAATCCTAAACTCGCCCGCCAGCTCTACCAAGATGTGGATATTGATGAGGTGATCCCTAAAGTGCTCTTTGAGGCGGTGGCGATTGTGTTCGCTCAAGTGGCGCATATCCAACAAATGAAAAACCGCTAAAGCCCCTTGCTCTCCAGCCACTTTAAAAGGCTCTCTAGCACCGCCTGTTTGTCGCTCTCATCCAAGATTTTATGGCGGTCCTTAGAAAAAAGGCGCAGTTCAATGTCTTTAAAGCCCTGCTTTTCTAGGCAGTGGTGCGCTTTAATCACCCCCACGCCAAAGCCCCCGCACACATCATCCAGTCCGCTTAAAAACAAAATGGGTAAGTCCTTGCGCCCATAGGCGTGGGTGTGAAACACCCGCACCGCCCCCTCCACCAAGAGCGCAAAACTTTTAGTGCTAAACACAAAGCGCGAAGCCGGATCGACCCTTAAGAGGCGCAACGCCCCCGTATTGCGGCACACCCAATTACCCTGATACGCCCGCACCCTGGGGTGCAAACTAAAGAGTGCATTGACCCCACCCTTAAAGGGGATATTTAAACGGCTTAAGATTTTTAGCAAAAAAGCGCACAGTCTAAGCCCCAAAAAGGGGGCGGGCGTGCCGGTCAAAATCAAGGCATCCAAAGGGGCGTAGCCGTGTTGTACCCACCGCCTAGCCAGTAGTGAACCCATGCTATGGCCCAAGACCACCAACTTATGCGTGGGGTATAGAGTTTTAATGTGTGTAGCTAGTTTTGCCATGTCCTTAGCCGCCCACTCAAAGCCCTCAGCACCCATCTGTCCCCAAGCAATCTCCCCACTCTCCAGCACACTCAAGCCATGCCCCCTGTGATCGGCAACAAAGACCACATACCCCCTAGCGCAAAGCTCAGTAGCCACCCATCTATAATGCTCCTTATGCTCCACCATGCCCGTAGCGATCTGTACCACCACCCCCTTAGATTGTGTGGGCTCGTAGTGGTCAAAATAAAGTTTTAAATGAGGGGGGTTGGAGCTGTTAATGTACTCGTTCTTAGCCACCTAGCTATCCTTTAAGCAAAGCGCAGATTTTCATAGCCATCTGGGATTAAGCAGTCCTTGCACGCCACCAGCTCAGGGTAGAGCCCGTGTTTAAAGCCTAGGGCAAATAAAGCATCAATGCCCGCCATTTGCTCCTCACTCAGCGCGCAAGAGCTGGTATTGGCGTACATTTTTAGGTAGGTGTCTAAATGCGTCTTATGCACCCGCACCAAATGACGCTCTAAAAGCATGCTTGCTAATAAATCTTGGTGTTTGAGGGCAAGAATGATTGCTTGGCTCAGTGCCCTTTGCATGCTTATGGCTTGCGTGAGCGGGATTGAGCGGCGCAAAGCCATCCCCCCCAAAGGCAGGGGCAACTGACTATTGGTGAGCTCACACCACACCTCCCAAATCTCTTTTTCGACTACTAAATCGCTATGAAAATCTAAAATGCTCTCGTGGATCAGCACCCCCGCATCCACCTCCCCGCTCAAAACTGCCCCCTCGATCTCTAAAAAGTTTTTATACACCACCCGCGCGTGTGGGTAGTAGAGTCGAAACAACAGCGCGTTGGTGGTGTATTGTCCGCTTAAAGCCACTTTAAAGTTCTTTTTTAAAGGCTTGTCCTTGCGCTTAATGAGCTTAGGCCCATAGCCTAGCCCAAAACTTGTGGCCGGTTGCAATAGGGCGTAATGCTCCTTAATGAGCGGGTAAAGCCCAAAACTAATGGCACTAATGGCGTGCGTGCCCCTCAAAGCTTCTTGGTTTAAAGTTTCAATGTCTAGGGCGTGGTGGCTAAAGGGCTTAGGAAAGCTCACCCAGCCAAAGACTAGGGCGTAAAACATAAAAATATCGTCCGCATCGGAGCTGTGCGCTATGCTTAACATGTATCCTTCTTTTTTCTCTCATTGTAGCTTGTTTTATTGAAAATGGGGCGTTGTGCTTTTAGGGACTTTGGGTAAAATACTCCCTACCCTATGAATAAAGAAGTTTATGGCAAAAGAAAAACCCACACAAGCCGAGTTGTTTATAGAGCTCGCACAGCCTAACGATCAAGACATCAGCCATTGGGTGCGTGTGAGCGAATTTAAAGGGCAGTATGCGAGTCTTGCGCTGGGCAATGGTTTGAGTTGGGAGCTTGGCAGCCGCTCCTTAGCAAAAAAACACCGCATAAAAACGGACAAAAGCCAAACCCCGGGCAACGCCATTCGCATCTGCTTGGCCGGGTTCAATGAAAATGTTTCTTTTAATCAAAGCATTAGAAAGGATATTAGAGAAGCTTTAGAAAAAAGCCCTGTGTTATGTTGGGCTTTGTGGGGACAAGTGAGAACATGAAAGAACATGAAAATAGAAATTGATCATACAGGATGGGCGTAAAGACGATATGCGTGTTTCCAACCAAAAGACTCAACAATTAGGGGATTTTCAACCCCTTTGTAAAGCCGCCAATGACATGAAAAGGCAGGCTTGTAAACAGTGTAAAGAAATGGGGAAACGATGGGACGCAACACAACCTCTAGGCAATCCCCACCCTTTTTATGCAGGCGATGAAAACTACGATGAAGTTTTGGGCTGTGTGGGCTGTTATCTCTACGACCCTGAGACTTACCGCAAGTGGACTTACAGCCAAACCCCTCACAATAAAAGCAACTAAGCCAATGAACTACATAGGTTCTAAACACAAACTCTCCCATTTTTTGTTGAGCAACATCAACGAGGTGTTGCAAGGCTATGGGGTTTGTTTAGCCGATTGTGTTTTTACGGATTTGTTTTCAGGCACGGCGGCAGTAGGGCGGCTCTTTAAGAACTACGCTAAACAAATCATCAGCAACGACAAAGAGTTTTATAGTTTTGTACTTGCCAAGCACTACATCGAAAACACTAAACCCCTAAAGAGAGCAAAAATGCTCATAGATGAGCTCAACCACTTGCCCCCTTTAGCGGGCAAAATCTACCAACACTACGCCCTAGGGGGTGGGGAGGGGCGGCAGTATTTTAGCGATGGCAACGCCTTAAAAATCGATGCCATGCGCACCCAAATTGAGCACTGGCACACCACGGGGGAGACAAGCTTAGCCGAGCATTATTTTTTACTCACTTCGCTTTTAGAGGCGGCAGATAAAATTGCCAACACCGCCTGCGTCTATGGGGCGTTTTTAAAGAAGCTCAAAAAAAGCGCACAACAAGAGTTGATCCTAACTGCTGCTCCCTTGATCTTAAGCCCCAACCCCCACTATGCCTACCACACGGATGCCAAAGAAATCATCCCCCGCCTGCAAACCGACATTTTATACCTAGACCCCCCCTACAACCAACGTGAATACGGGGCAAACTACCATATCTTAAACAGCATTGCCCTATATGACGACTTCACTCCCAAGGGAAAAACGGGCTTAAGGGATTATAACAAGTCGGCTTGGTGTAAAAAGTCTTTGGCACTTCAAAGTTTAGAACATGTCCTTAAATGCACCTCTGCGCGCTTTGTGTTCTTAAGCTACAACGATGAAGGGCTGCTCAGTTTAGAGGAAATCAAGTCCATTTTTAGCCAATACGGCACATATCATCTCAAAAGCCAAGATTACAGCCGTTTTAAAGCCGACTCCAAACGCTTACAAATCAAAGCCAGCACCACCGAGTATTTACATGCGATCAAGAGGGGTTAATTTATACCCTCCACATAAGCATGATTGAATTTAAAAATGCGATGCAATGCATCTTTAGTGCTCGCGCCCTAAATCCCCTAGCTTTAGTTATGGGGGAGTATGCCAGTTTTAGTGCGCTGCATTGCTTTAACTTGATTTTAGGGCATTGCATATTTCTAGCCTTTTATCTCCCACAGCAACCGCTAAGCACAGCTGAACTAAAGTTTTATTCTAATCCCTTGCTTTTTTCTACCCCTGTCTTTAATCTCTTTTTATGTCTATTCATGTCTATCCTTTTTGCTCTAATCGCAAACCATCAATCCACTTTATCCAACTGCGCGTAAGGGTACTTAAAGATTGGGCGTGGTTTTAAGCCTGGTTGTCTGTCTTGAAGCTCACTTTTAACTTGATAGATTTTTAGCGATTTTTGCGCTAGGAGTGGGATGATGGAGTTGCCCACTTGCTTGTAGAGTTTGGAGCTTGCCAAAACGGGGAGTTTAAAAATCTTAGGATAATCCTAAAAATCAAGGCACCCTTTAGAGGGCAACCTGTGGATATCAAGAGCACATCCTTGATGATGGGTGCATTATGTCTGCCCGCACCCATGCTTCTCGCTTAAGATGGGGCAAAGACTGGGCTTGTTCTCACGCGTATGCATGCGGTAGATTTAATAGAGTGTATCGCTTTAAGCACCTCTTGAACAAGCTATATCTTTTTCTAAGAAAAAGCTATGCTTTCGAGAAAAGGCTACGCCTTCAAGGAAAAGCTACGCTTTTTCGCCAAAATACACCAATGCAGAACCCCAGGTGAGGCCACCACCAAAGGCATCTAAGAGCATTAAATCACCCGTTTTGAGCTTGCCTTGCTCGTAAATTTCATTCATCGCCATAGGGATGCTGGCCGCGGAGGTGTTGCCGTATTTTTGCACAGTCAAGACCACTTGTTCCTCTTTGAAGGCGAGCTGATTTTGCACGGCTTGGATGATGCGCAAATTCGCTTGGTGGGGGATAAAATAGGTGATTTGCTCAGGAGCAATGGCGTTGGCTTGAAGGATTTCTTCTACATCCTTTAGCAGGGTTTTAATGGCAAGTTTAAACACCTCATTGCCCTTCATGCGCAATGCTTGGATGTCCTCATATCCGGGGCAAAAGGCACTGGCCTTAATGTTGCGTGGGGTGTAAAGGTAGTCGCCAAAGTTGCCATTGGCCGCGATTTTTACATCTAAAATACTCTTTTTAACATCCTCAGTGGGTGAAATCACACACGCCCCCGCCCCATCTCCAAAGAGCACGCAAGTGGAGCGGTCGCTAAAGTCTAAAATGCTGCTGCACTTCTCCGCCCCCACGATCAGCACATTTTGATACGCCCCACTCTCCACGAACGCCTTAGCGGTGGCGAGCAAATAAATAAACCCACTGCACGCGGCGATCAAATCCATGCTGGGCGTGTTCTCTAGGCCTAATTTTGCGCTAAGGCCACAGGCGGTGGAGGGCATGGCGACATAATCGGGGCTGAGTGTCCCCACCAACACCAAATCAATGTCCTCCTTTTTTAAGCCCGCCCGCTCAATGGCAAGCTTGGCTGCCTGCATGCCCAAATCGCTGCTCTTTTCCTTGGGGCTGGCAAAATAGCGGGTTTTGATCCCTGTGCGCTTTTGAATCCACTCATCGCTTGTGTCCAATAGCTCCTCAAAGGCAGTATTGGGGACACAATTTTGGGGGACATAAGCCGCTACAGAGCGCAACATCGCATAGGGCATGGACTTCCTTTACGAAACAGGGGGGCTTTGTACGCCCGCATTTTTATGGCTGAAGGCTTGCGCCATTTTCTCCGCCACGCCGCTTTCCTTAGCTCGAATCGCTTGGTAAATGGCGCATTCAATCGCCCGTGCATTGCTCTTGCCATGGCTGATGATGACTGCTTTATTCACACCCAAGAGCGGCGCGCCACCATACTCAGCGTAGTCAGTTTTTTGCTTGAGCGTGCCAAAGGCCTCTTTTAAGAGAAACGCTCCGATTTTTGCACTGAAATGCTCTTTGATTGTGGTTTTAAAGATGCTGCCAATCGCACTGGCAACCCCCTCGGTGGTCTTAAGCACAATATTGCCCACAAAGCCATCGCACACCACGACATCCACGCTATTGATAAAAATGTCGTTGCCCTCCACATTGCCCTTAAAAATGGACGGATTATTTGCAAAGAGGGGGTAGTCGTGAATCAGTTTGAACGCCTCCTTGGTGAGGCTATCGCCCTTGCTGTCCTCCTCGCCATTGGCTAAAACCCCCACCGTGGGGTTGCCGTAGCCTAACACGCTTTTGGCGTACTCATAGCCCAAGATGGCAAAGTCCAGCAGATACTCCGCCTTGCAATCGGTGTTCGCGCCCACATCTAGGCACAAACTCGCCCTCTTGCCCACAGAGGGCATAAGCGTGCATAAAGCGGGGCGGCTCACACCCTTAATGCGCCCGAGTTTGAGCGTGGCAAGCCCCATTGTCGCCCCGCTGTGCCCGGCAGACACTAAGGCATCTGCCCCGTTTTTTAAAATGTCCATCCCCACGAAGATCGAAGCCTCTTTGCGCTTGAGTGCCTCGGTGGCCTGCTCCTCCATGCGGATAAAGTCGGGGCAGTCAATGACTTCCACCTTAGAAGCTAAGTCCTTAGAAATGAACGCCTTCGCCTTCTTGGCATCGCCCACCAAAATGGGCTCGAACGCCTTGTTGGCCAACGCCTTAGAAACGCCCTCAATAATGGGTAGGACCCCAAGGTCCGCCCCCATCATATCAACAACGATTTTCATCGTTACCTATTTGTAATTGCCTGTGAATCGATTGACAAAATGGGGCAATTTCCAGCTACCGTCCTTGCCTTTCACGGGCATGGCTAATTTAGCTGTGTAATGGGTGCGGCGTTTTCGCGCCCTCGTTTTACTCACGCGTCTATCAGGCACTGCCATTTTTCATCCTTTATACTTGGTCTAAATAGTGGTAATCGGCTTGGATACTCTGCACTTCAGAGCGCAAAATATCCTCGAAATCAATAATGCCATCAAAACACTCAATGGTGTCTAGGGCATCCACGCCCAGGCCCTCCAAACCCTGCTTGGGGTCAAACATCCCATCGCAGAGCAGGAGTTTTAAATCTTGGGACATGGTTTTGTTAAAGACTTGCGCACTTCTAGCGCACACAACGGCGACCTCTCCGTGCAAACGCCCCTCGAGCACAAAGAGCTTGGGGGCGACTCGGCGCACCTGCCCGTCTAAGCGCACGCCCTCAAAGGTGCACGCTACAGACTTCGCCGAATGCCCGATTTTTTGCATTTCTAGGCGCACTATTTGCTGAAGAAAAAGGCGATTTCTCGATGGGCGTTTTCTTCGCTGTCGCTGCCATGCACGACATTCGCATCGATGTTTTCGGCAAAATCCGCTCGAATGGTGCCGGGTTTAGCGGCTTTGGGGTCGGTCGCGCCCATCAGCTCGCGGTTTTTCTCTACAGCATTGGGTCCCTCTAGCACCATCACCACCACCTCGCCACTGGTCATGAACGCGATCAGATCGTTGAAGAAGGGGCGGTCTTGGTGGATGGCGTAGAACTCCTCGGCCTGCTCTCGGCTTAAGTGTAGACGTTTGATTTTCACCACCTCGAGCCCCGCGTCTTCAAAGCGGGTGATGATTTTACCGATGATGTGTTTTTTCACACCATCGGGTTTGATGATAGACAGGGTTTGCATGCGTGTCCTTATGTGAAATCTAAACCGCCCATTTTAGCAAACTAAGCCGTGTTTTTAGCTTAAGCTAGGAATATTTGCCAAGTGTGCAGAAAATTGCGCTAAAATCGGAGCATTCTGTGTTTTAAAAGGATTTTTATGCGTTTTCTTTGGTCTTTGTTGTTTGTGGGGGTGTGCTTTGCCAAGCCCTTAATCTATGTCTTGGCGACAGGGGGGACGATTGCGGGCAATTCTAACAGCCATTTAAGCAGTGCCTACAAGGCGGGGGTGGTGGGTGTGAGTGCGCTCTTAAAAGCCGTGCCCCAGTTGCAAGAGCTCGCCATCTTAAAGGGTGAGCAGATCAGCAACATCGGCTCGCAAGAGATGGACAACGCCACTTTATTGAAGCTGGCTAAACGCACCCAAGCCCTGCTAGACAAGCCAGAAGTACAGGGGGTGGTGATCACGCATGGCACGGACACAATGGAAGAGAGTGCGTATTTTTTAGACCTTGTGGTGCACAGCAAAAAGCCCATTGTGTTTGTGGGGGCGATGCGTAACGCCAGCTCTCTTAGTGCCGATGGACCCTTAAACCTTTACAATGCCGTGGCGGTGGCGGCCAGCAAACAGGCCTACAATAAGGGAGTCTTAGTGGTAATGGACGATGCGATCCACGCCGCTAGAGAAGTGAGCAAAACCAACACCACCCACACCGACACCTTTAAATCTTTAAACACTGGCTCTATTGGATCTGTGATCTACGGGCAGGTGCGCTTTTACATGCAACCCTTAAGAAAGCATACCTTTAGTAGCGTGTTCGACATTGCCAACATCAAAAGTCTACCTAGGGTGGATATTCTCTACGCGCACGAGAACGATAACCCCGAATTTGTTCAAGCGGCGTTGGCTAGGGGGACTGAGGGGCTTGTGAGTGCTGGCGTGGGCAATGGCAATCTCTTCCCTTCCGTGCTCAGTGCCCTAGCAGAAGCGGCCAAAAAGGGCGTGGTGGTGGTGCGCTCGAGCCGCGTGGGTAGCGGGGAGGTGACCCAGCCTGGCGAAATCAACGATGCCAAATACCACTTCTTAACCAGCGACAATTTAAACCCCGCCAAAGCCAGAATCCTTTTAATGGTGGGGCTCACCAAAACACATGATTTAAAAACCCTGCAGCGGTATTTTTTAGAATATTAAGGATTTGCCATGCACATGGACGCACATGAATATTTAGATTTCGAAGATGTATTGATCAAGCCTAGGCGTAGCCCCGTTAACTCCCGCCAAGAGGTGGATTTAATCCGCAATTTTAAAACCAAGAGCGGGCATGTTTTAAGCGGGGTGGGGGTGGTGGCGGCGAATATGGACGGCGTGGGTACTTTTAGCATGGCTAAGGCCCTAGCACAAGAAAAAATGTTTACCGCCCTGCACAAGTTCTACACCCTAGAGCAGTGGGTGGCGTTTGCCAAAGAAAACCCGCAAGTCCTGCCCTATGTCTTTGCCACGATTGGCTCAAGCCAAGCAGAATTAGAAAAATTGGAGCGTATTTTAGAGGCCATCCCCGTTTTGACGAATATTTGTATCGACATCGCCAATGGTTACAGCGCGCATTTTTTGCCCCATGTGGCTAGGGTGCGCGAGAAGTTTCCAAACAAAGTCCTTATGGCAGGCAATGTGGTGGGGGCAGAGATGAGCGAGGCACTCGTGCAAGCGGGGGCAGACATTGTCAAGGTGGGCATTGGCCCGGGCAGTGTGTGCACCACGCGCAAAATGACGGGCGTGGGTGTGCCGCAATTCTCGGCGATTGTGGAGTGTGCCCAGGCGGCGCACGCCTTAGGTGGGCTGGTGTGTGGGGATGGGGGCTGTGCTTGTGTGGGCGACATTGCCAAGGCACTAGCGGGGGGGGCGGATTTTGTGATGTTGGGCGGGCTTTTAGCCGGGCATGCCGAATCTGAGGCCAAAATTGTAGAAAAAGAGGGCAAGCCCTATGCTTTATTTTATGGCATGAGTTCCTACACTGCCCAAGAGCACCACGGGGGGGTGCGCTCTTACCGGGCCAGTGAGGGCAAGGAGGTGTATTTGCCCTTTAGGGGGGCGGTGGCGGCGCGTTTACAAGAGATTTTAGGGGGACTGCGCTCCACTTGCGCTTATGTGGGTGCGACCAATCTAGAGGAACTACCCAAGAGGGCGATTTTTATTCGGGTGCGCCGGCAAGTCAACCCCATTTATAACCACTTAGAGAGCCCCCATGGAAATTGATTTGATCCACGCAAGGGCACTTTACTACCGTCTGTGGCATTATTTGGTGGTGTTCGTGCACGATGAAGAGCTGTTTGGGGAACTTAGTGCGCTGGTGGCACATTTAAAAGACTACCCCTTCAATGCCCAAACTGCACAGGCATGGCAGGAGATTGAGAGTTTTTTGGGGCAGGGTTTGGAGGCGTTGAAGTCTGAGCAAAACGCCGTGTTGTTTGCGCCCGGCGAGCAGTTTGTACCCTTGAGTGCATCTTATTATTTAGAGGGGCAGGACAATGGCAAGAAACGCCTAGAGGCGATCGCGCTTTTAAAACAATCGGGCTTACACATTGAGAGCCACACGATCGGCGCGCCTGTGGCTGAGGACGATTTGGCGTTTTTGACCCTGATGATGAACGCCTTTTTAAAGGAAATGCTAGCCAATCCGCACTTCTTTGCGCTACACGCCACGCTTTTTAAAGACTTCTTCCATTTATTCAGCGATGCCTTTATTGAGACAATCATCACACATAAAAGCAGCGTGTGTTATAAAAATTGTGCTATAATCCTCAGCGCATTTATCCAACACGAAAGATTATTTTTTAATCTGGTCTAGGAGGTTTAATGAACGGAAGTAAAGCGCAGGTAGAAAACGGAACTCCAACAAGACGTGGGGCTTTAAAGAAATTAGGGATCTTGGGTGTGGGGGCCCTCTCTAGCCAAAGTTTGCTAGCGACCATGCCTGAAAGGCGTTTTCCGGATACGGATGCTAATAGCAATGGCGTGGTGGTGGGCAAGAGCAATAAAAAAGAAATTCTTTACCACAAAACCCCCGCTTGGGAGATTTTTTACAAAAGTGTGTGGTAGTTTTAAGGAGACAACATGGGTAATTTAAGTCGGCGCTCGTTCTTAAAAATGGGCGCAATCGGGGCGGGGGCAGGCGCAAGCCTAGCCTTTGCCAACACCAAAGTCAGTAAAGAAGAGAGTGTGATCGACCCTAATGAGGGGGTCAAACGGGTTAAAACCATCTGCAGTATCTGTTCGGCCGGATGTGGGATCATCGCTGAGGTCAAAGACGGAGTGTGGATCCGCCAAGATGTGGCCCAGGATCACCCCATCAGCGCGGGTAGCCACTGTTGTAAGGGTGTGGATCAAATTGACCTCGTCAAATCCAAAATGCGCTTAAAATACCCGCTCAAAAGAGAGGGCGGGCAGTGGAAGCGCATCAGTTACGAGCAAGCCATCAACGAGATCAGCGATAAAATGCTCAAAATGCGTGAAAAATACGGACCCGATAGTATGATGTTTCTAGGAAGTGCTAAGATGAATTCCCAGCAGGCCTACTACTGGCGTAAGTTTGCTGCCTTTTATGGGACGAACAACATCGATCATGTAGCCCGCATTTGACACAGCACCACAGTCGCCGGTGTGGCGAATACATGGGGGTATGGTGCGATGACAAACCACTTTGGGGATGTAGTCGGACATTCTAGGGCAATTTTGATGATTGGGCTAAACACCGCCGTGAGTAACCCGATCGGCTTTAAGCACTTTTTGCAGGCTAAAGATCGCAATAATGCCAAGCTCATCGTGATCGATCCCGTGTTTACTAAGAGCGCGGCCAAGGCAGATATTTATGTGCGCATCCGCTCCGGTACAGATATTGCCTTTGTCTATGGCATGCTGCATTTGATCTTTAAGCATGGCTGGGAGGATAAGGAGGTCATTAAAAATCAAGCCTTTGGCATCGATGCGATCAAAAAAGAGGCGTTGCACTACACGCCCGAAGTGGTCGAGGACATTACGGGCGTGCCTAAAGAACTGCTCATCCAAACCACAAGGGTGTTTGCGCACGCTAAACCCGCCACTTTGGCGTGGTCTCTTGGGATCACACAGCACACAGTGGGCAGTGGCAACACGCGCATTCTGTCTATTTTGCAACTCGTGCTAGGCAACATGGGCAAAAAGGGCGGGGGTTGCAACATCATCAGAGGGCATGACAATGTGCAGGGCTCTACGGATATGTGCTGTGTGGCGGACAATTTGCCCGGCTACTATGGCCTAAGCGAAGCAAGCTGGAAGCACTACGCCAAATGCTGGGGCGTGGATTACACCTATTTGCAAAAACGCTTTTTTGCCCCCGAGTGGATGCATAAAAAGGGCTTTAGTCTGTCGCTTTGGTTTGAAGGCGTACTACAAGAGTCTAAAACCCACTCCAGCGCGCCCATCAAAGGGCTATGGGTGCAGGGTAATGGGGTAAGCTCTCTGGCGCACAACACCAAAATGGCTAAAGCGATTGAGAAGCTAGACCTCATGGTGATTGCCGAGCCCTTTTTAAACGAGGCGGCAATTTTGACAGATAGACCCGATGGGGTATATGTCCTGCCCGTGGCAACCCAATTTGAATGCGAGGGGATCGTGGTCGCCACCAACCGCGCAGCCCAGTGGCGCAGCCAAGTGGTCAAACCCCTGTATGAAGCCAAGCAAGACCACGAACTCATGTTTGAAATGGCAAAGAAATTTGGCTTTTATGAAGAGTACACCAAAGCCCTACTCTGTGATTTTGACAAGAACGGAGAGCTGGTGCAAGTGCGCAAAACCTTCCAGTGGCCAGAAGATGCAACTAGAGAAATGGCGCGCTCTATTAAGGTGATTGGTCTTGGGGGCTGGACACCAGAGCGGCTTAAAGCCCAACAAGAAAATTGGCACATGTTTGATTACATCAGTCAAGAGGGCTATGGCCCAATGAAGGGGCAGTACTATGGCCTGCCTTGGCCATCTTGGACACCGCAGCACCCCGGCACGCCTATTCTCTATGATACCAGCATCCCCACTAAAGAGGGAGGCATGGGCTTTAGGGCGCGCTTTGGCGAGGAGTATAAGGGGCAGAGCTTGCTGGCCGATAAAAGCGTTACAATCAAGGGCTCGGCCATTAAAGGCGGTTACCCTGAGATCACCAAGGCTAACATTGAAAAGGTGCTAGGGATCAAGCTCACCGATCACGAAAAGGCGATCATGGGGGATAATTGGAAGGTGGACACCAGCGGGCTCATCCAACAAAAATGCGATGAAAAGGGTGTTTGTGTCTATGGGAATGCTAGGGCGCGCGCCATTGTGTGGAACTTTTTAGACCAAATCCCTAAACATAGAGAGCCTTTGCACTCCCCGCGCCCGGATTTGGTGCAAAAATACCCCGCCATCAAAGATCAGATCAATAATTTTAGAGTCGATGTGCGCTATGCCAGCGAGCAAAATAAAGAAGTGTGGGCCAAAGACTTCCCCATTGTACTTGCCTCCATGCGCTTGGTGAATTTGAGCGGAGCGGGCATGTTGGAGCGTACCAGTAAGTATTTATCCCACATCACGCCCGAAATGTTTTGCCATATCCACCCCGATTTGGCCTTAAACCACGGCATTAAAGACGGGGAAATGATGTGGGTACACTCTCCCGAGGGGACTAAGATTAAAGTCAAGGCGATCTTTAGCCACGCCGTAACGCCCGATCGCATCTGCATGCCCTATAGCTTTGCGGGGATTTTACAAGGCGTGGATTTATCCCACCGCTACCCAGAGGGCACCAAGCCCTACACCATTGGTGAGAGCTCCAATACGATCACTAACTACGGCTTTGATCCCGTAACCCAAATCCCTGAATTTAATGCCGGCTTGTGCCGCATTGAGAAGGCTTGACATGGCAAATTTACAACCTGCAAAACAAATCCCTAATGCCAATCGCATGAAGTTTTATTGCGATGACAACCGCTGTATCAGCTGTTTTGCCTGCTCTGTGGCGTGCTCGCACTCTAATGAACTGGAGGTGGGTTTGAACCGGCGCAAGGTGATCACACTCTATGAAGGTGTGGAGGGCAAGGAAAAATCGATTTCGATCGCCTGCCAACACTGCACAGACGCGCCCTGCGCCCAGGTCTGCCCCGTGGATTGCTTCTACATTAGAGAAGATGGCATTGTGTTGCACAATAAAGAAACTTGTATTGGCTGTGGTTATTGCCTTTATGCCTGCCCCTTTGGCGCGCCGCAATTTCCTAGAGATGGGGCCTTCGGCGTGCGCGGCGTGATGGATAAGTGCACCATGTGCGCTGGGGGTCCCGCGCCCACACACTCCAAAAAAGAAATGGAGCTTTATGGGGTCAATCGCATTGCCAGCGGGCAAGTGCCCATGTGTGCGGCAACTTGCTCGACTAACGCCCTCTTAGTGGGCGATGCCTTGAGCATTGCTGACATTTACAGAAGAAGGGTCATGGCAAAATACGCCAACGCCCAAGATTTTAAGACCAAAGCTGCGCACCAGCTCGAGGGTGCCACACCTTAAGGGAGAGCCCATGAAAAAATTGCTGCTTTTTATGGGGCTTTTGGCGGGCTTAAACGGCACCCCCCTAGATCAAGAGCGCATTTTAGGCATTCTGCCCTATGGCCAAATGGACACGACCAAACTGGGCGAAATTTGGACGCTTTGGCAGGGGCATTATTTTTTATGGCTCTTTTTGGCGGTGGTGGTGGGGGTCGCTTTGGCGTTTCTCTTGCACTACTTGGTCATCGGGCCTAAACAATTTCCCCACAGCGGACAAAAAGTCCCCTTTTTTAGCCTATTTAATCGGATCGTCCATTGGATTGCGGGGATGTCTTTCATCTTGCTCGTACCCACGGGACTTATCATGATTTTTGGCTCGTTCTTTGGGGGTGGGGCGTTTGTGCGCTTTTGCCGCATCACGCACAGCATAGGTTGTGTGGTCTTTATCATTGCCGTGATCCCTATGTTTCTTATGTGGTTTAAACCCATGATTTTGAGTCTCGCGGATTTTAAATGGCTGTTCATCATGGGCGGGTATCTCAGCAAAGAGCATAAACCCGTGCCAGCGCATAAGTTCAACGCTGGGCAAAAGACATGGTTTTGGGTGGCGACTTTGGGTGGGTTTGTGATGATCGCTAGCGGCGCGCTCCTTTACTTCAACACCAACGATTTAAGCAAAATTGCCAACTTTTTCGGGCTTTACCAAATTTCGCTCTTGCGTTTAAGCGCGCTGGTGCATAACTTCTTTGGGCTGGTACTCGTGGGTTTTTTTATCGTGCATTTGTACATGTCCTTGTTTGCCATTAAAGGCTCTTTGCACTCCATGATCGATGGCAATAAGGAGCTTGAAGAGGTGAAAATCCTGCACAGTTTGTATTTAAAAGAGGGGTATTAAAAGCTGGCACTAAGCTAAGAGGATTAGCATAAGAGATTTACCCTACGGCTAGAGGTTTTACATGTCCGAGCCCTTGATCATTCCCGTTGTGGTGGCGTTTAATCAAGACTGTTGTCTGCCCGCCGGTGTGGCTTTTGCACTCCGCTCTCACCCACGCTAGCCACATACACGAAGGCACCCCCTTGTTTTATAAAATCCATTGTCTAGTACAAGGGGTGGATGCCACCCAAAAATCCAAAATTGAGCAGGGTTTATCAGCTTTTAGGAAGTTTTCTAGTGTGGAGTTTATGGATTTAGAATTTGAGCCACGAGCTACATTGAGCATCGACATGCCTCTATGCGATTTGTCTTTTGAAGAATGGAGCAACATCTATAACGACCACTTTAATATTGGGTTTGCTGTCTATAATCTCAAGGCGTGGCGGGTGCATAATTTAGAGGACCAATGCGTTGAGTTTTTTACAAAAGGGGATATAAGCTTTTTGCACCCGAACACCACCACACTCTTGTACCACAAAAATATCTTAGAATTGCCCTATATTTACAACGCCAACCCCCACCATAATCACCCACAATAAGCCATCTAACCCAACGAGGTGGTGTGGTATTTTATGGTCCCAACAAGCCGTGGTAACCCAGCAATTTCCACACTGTTCAAGTTTGGATCAATGCCATAGCGTGCTCCCCCTTCGTCCCTCTTTACTTTGACAATTATTACAGCTAGCTTAGAGACAAAAGCACACAGACAAATTTTGTACACTTCGAGTTTCTTTTAACAAAAAGTTCCTCTTTGGTCATATCCTATATAAAATCCAAGGGTCGCCAAACGCCTATGGGCTAAGTGTCGCTTGCGTGAAAAGACGAAAGGCCAGCCTAAGTGTGTACCAACCACCCAATCGCGTTTTCATAACTCTTAATACTGGCTTTGTTTTGGTAAGCAATGTCAAAGGCCACACCATGATCGACTGATGCCCGTTTAATGGGTAGATCCAAAGACACATTGATGCTCTCTTCAAAATAAAGAGCCTTAAGGGGGGCTAACCCTATATCGTGATAAAGGGCCACAAAATGGCGGTGTTTTGCCCTAAAGTGGGGGCTAAAGGCACTATCCGCGGGCACAGGTCCTAAAAATTTGGGCGTGTTTAAAAGAGCGTTGGCCTGCTCTATGGCTTCTTTAACTTCCATATCTTGCGTGCCGATTGCGCCATTGTCCCCACAATGCGGATCAATCCCCAAAACCACGATCTGCTCGTCTGTGTTTAAAACCTGCGCTAAGGTGTATAAAAACTTCTTTAAGGGCTCTAGGCGCACCTTCGCGCTCACGGCACTTAAGGGGATGTGCTCGCTAAAGAGTGCCACCCATAGCTTAGGACAACCAAGTACCATGATCGCCTCTTGTTGGTAGCGCTCTCTTAGTAAGGCTGTGTGCCCGGGAGTGGTGATGCTGGCAAGTTGCCAAGCGTGTTTGTGGATGGGCAGGGTACAAACCCCGCTTGCCACCCCCAAGTCGGCTAAATCCAAAGCGTGTAAAAAACTTGCATGGCTGTAAAACCCGCTCTCTTGATCGATACTAGCAGGCTTGATCGCAGGCTGGCAGGCATTTGGGGCAATGCACTCCATGCTCTCTAGGGCGTGGGTGTAGGTATGGTTTAAAAGGGCATTGGCTTGCACTAAGAGATCGCGATGTACGCAGTAGAGGGGCTGGCAAATTTGGCTGATGCGCGCGTGCGCTTTTAGGGCAATTTCTGGCCCTACGCCTTGGATGTCCCCGATAGAAATAGCGATTTTAGGGCGCACAGATGGCTTCCTGCATGGATATAATGGCTTTTTCTAGTCCCACAATCACCGCCCGCGCGATGATGGCATGTCCGATGTTAAGCTCAGCAATGCCCTTTAGGCGCGCCACTAACCCCACGCTGGCGTAATTCAATCCATGCCCAGCGCACACTTCTAGCCCCATTTCTTGCCCTTTTAGGGCACTTTGGGCAAGCTCCTCTAGGCTTTGCTCGAGCATGTTTTTTAAGGTGGCGTTGGACTCTGGCAAATCTAGGTGGTTTTTATGGTGTTTAAAGCCCGTGTAAAGGGTATTGAACACATTGCTAAACTTGCCCGTGTGTAATTCCACGACCTTCACACCCAATTTCCAAGCCCTTTCTAAATTTTCTAAATTGGGGTCAATAAACAGAGCAACTTCGATCCCACAATCGCTGTAAGCCTTGATGGTGTCTTGCAATTTGGGGTGTTGTAAGTTCAGCCCCCCCTCGGTAGTGATCTCGGCACGCCTTTCTGGCACTAGGGTTGCTTTAAAGGGCTTTAAGGTGCATAAAATCTTAGTGATCTCAGGGTCGATGGCACACTCGGCGTTGATGGGTAGTGGGGCGTGCTTGACGATGCTTTTTACATCGTCCTCATGGATGTGGCGGCGGTCCTCCCTTAAATGTAGGGTGATCAAATCCACGCCCGCATTTTTAGCAATGAATACCGCCTCTAGGGGGTCTGGTTCATGGATTTTTCTAGCCTCTCTTAAGGTGGCGATGTGGTCAATATTTAAGCCTAAGCGCATGTCTGTCCTGCTTTGAGTTTAAAGTAAAGCTTGAGATACGCCCACACGAATAGAGCGATGAGAAACAGCAGGGCGTAGGGGTGATTGCGGCATAAAAAGCTCGCCCACATAAAAGGGGTGTTGGCTATAACAACCATCAAGCCTGTTAAGGCATTGGGGTTTAAAAAGCGGGGTTTGTTTTGCAAGGTTTTAAAAAGCAGGGTGTGTAGGTGCAGGGCATCGGGCAGAGTCGCCTTTTGCTTCTGCCATTTGCGCCGCGCAATGGAGAATAAAACTTCTGTGACGGGATAAACCATTAAAGCCAGCCCAAACCACGCGCTCACCACCCCCTTTAGCGACAAATCCATCAAGCTAGCCCCCAAAATAAAGCCCAGTAAATACGCCCCCCCATCGCCTAAGAAAATCAGTCCCTTAGGGAAATTGAGTGCTAAAAAGCCCAACACGGCCCAAAACAACGCCAAAATGAAGGGGTTTGGGGCCACTAAGTAGATAAATCCCAACGCCAAACAGCTAAAGCCCCCTGCTAGCCCGTGAAAGCCGTCAATGATGTTCATGGCATTGGCCACCCCCACGAGCATAAACACACTAAAGGGCAAAGCCACAAGCCAAGGTAGGCTAAATAGTGGGGAAAAGTCTTTGAGCACTAGGGGGGTAAGGAGCACCACCAAAGCCACACCTAGACTTTGTAAAATTAAACGCATTTTGGGGCTTAAAGAGAAATTTAAATCCTCTAAAAAGCCACTGATAAAAATGAGCACCCCACCTAAAAAACCCCACACGCCTAAAAACCCCCCGCAAAAGACAAAGGCCACAAACACGCCAAGCCCGCCTGCTCTAGGGGTTTTTTTAATGTGAAAACCTTGGGGCTTGTTAGCGTTGTCGGTGAAAATCTCTGTATTTTTGGCATAAATGATCACGCCCAAAGTACAGATGAAACTGAGCAAAAAGTACACAAACATAAAGGGCATTATACCCTAACAAAATGTTATAATGCGCCCCATGCTTAAAAAATTGTTCTTGGTGCTTTTGTTGTGTGCGAACTTGGGACGAGCAGAACTTTCTCGCGATGCAGTTGTGTTAGAGGACATCGGGGATGTTTTGCGGTTGATGCCTATATTTGTGGGTGTGGTGAGCCTTGGGATACGCGATTATCGGGGGATGGGTGAGTTGGCGATCGGCTCTTTGGTCGCCCAGGGCGTGATTTATGAGGTGAAAAATATCTTTGATGATGCCCATGCAAGGGGGGAGAGAGTGCCCTTTGCCAAGCGGCCTTGTTGTGATAGTTGGCGGGGAATGCCAAGTGGGCACGCCGGAGGGGCGTGGAGCGCGGCGGGGTTTGTCTATTACCGCTATGGCTGGAAGCCCGCCCTGCCCGTGATCGCCCTAGCCATTTTAACCGATGCGAGTCGGGTGGTCGCTAGAGAACACTCCATTTTGCAGGTGGTGGTCGGCTCTTTGATCGGCTGGGGTTTTGCCTATCTTTTTACCTCCAAATACCGCCGCAACTGGGAGCTGTATCCAGAGATCGGGGTAGACAACCGAGGCTATGCCCGCTATGGGATGCGCTTTCACTACCGCTTTTAAGTGATTTACAGCGGGATTTTTTGTGGAAGTGCCAAGCAAGTTTATACTTAGTTAAATTTAATTCGAAAATATTATAAGTTCAATCACACTACTAGGATGAAATCGTGCGCGTTGGGATAAAAATCTTGTTGAATATTTTTCTTTCTCTGATCGTGATGGGTGTTTTGGTGGTGTTGCTCACGAATTACAAGCAGCATAAACTCGTGCAAGGGCTCATCCACATCACGGAACAAGATGGCATTAAAAAGAAAGAAGATGCCCTAAGAGACATGTACGCCTTGATCGAGCATGGCATCCACCGTTACTACCGTATCCAGCCCTCTAAAGAACTAGCTCTTAAATACACCCTAGACTATCTAGGGGCGATCAATAAAGACCGCAGTTCGGTGTATATGGTGGCGGTGGACAAGGAGGGCAAAGTGCTCTTTGATCCGGTGAATCCAAACACCGTGGGCAAGAGTGGGCTGGATTTACAAAGCGTGGATGGAGTCTACTATGTGCGTGGTTATTTAGAAGCAGCCAAGAAAGGCGGGGGCTACACCCGCTATAAAATGCCCAAATTTGCCGGGGGCAAGCCTGAGCCAAAAGTGGCTTACAGCAAATACGATCCCGTGAGTGGGATGGTGTTGGCCACCACTTCTTACTACAGCGACATTTTAAAGGACTTTAACACCGTAGAGCGAGGAGCAAAAAGAAAGGTTCTAGAAGACACGCATGTTTTAACGCTGTGGATCAGCGCTACGATGCTGGTGATGATCTTGCTCTCTAGCATTTCGATCCATTTCACCGTGATCCAGCGGCTTAAAGACACGGTGGATCGGCTCTATAACTTTGGACAGGGGGATAAGGACTTGACCAAACGCTTGAAGGTCCGTAAAGGCAATGACGATGTGAATAAGGTTGCTGTGGGGATCAACGCCTTTGTGGAAAAGATCCATCAGTGCATCCAAACCATGAAAGACAACAGCGTGCACAATAAGTCTTTGGCAGATCGGTTGCAAGTCATCATCGGCAACACCTATGAGCGCTCCAAGGGCAACGCTGCCATTGTCCAGGACATTTGTCAAGAATCCAAAGACCTCACCACCACGGTGGCGCACTCAGTACAAGCCGCCAAAGAAGTAGGGGATCGGTTAGGACAAATGCGCGCCTCCATTGAAGACTCCAACGCTTCTTTAAGTACCATGCTCACACAAATCCTAGACGGAGCAAAGACGGAGGAAGAGCTGGCCAATAAGGTCGAGCACCTAAGTAAGAATGCCGATAGCGTGAAAAGCATTTTGCACATCATCAACGACATCGCCGACCAAACGAACTTACTCGCCTTAAACGCCGCCATCGAGGCAGCAAGAGCGGGCGAGCACGGGCGGGGCTTTGCTGTGGTGGCTGATGAAGTGCGCAATTTGGCGGCAAGAACCCAAAAAAGCCTAGCAGAAATCAATTCCACCATCGGGGTGATTGTGCAAGAAATCAACGATGTGAGCAGCCAAATGAATTTAAATTCTAGAAAGATCGAGGAGCTGAGCACCGGTAGCATCGAAGTGCAAGAGCGTTTCACTAACATGAGCGCAGAGGTGGGCACAGTAGTGGAGAGAACCCACGCCTTTATTGGCAATTACAGCAAAACCGGAGAGCGCATCCACACGATGGCCGAGCGCTTGACCCAAGTGGACAAAGACACCAGCGAGACTATAGATGAAGCCCAAGAAATCCTAAGCGTGGCCGACTCGCTCAAAGTCTCCACCTCTGAGCTGGATGCAGAGATTAACCAGTTCAAAACTTAAGGGACTAAAGCCTTGAAAGAGGTTTTGGGGTGCGCCCTAATTTCTCACTTTTTAAATCTTTTCTGTGCTTTGAACCCCCCAAACTTTTCTAGCTCTTTAAGCTTAGGGGTGGGGCTGATGCCTATTTATGGTGCTGTTAAGGATTTTGGCAATGGCGTGTAGGTCTTTGTCAAAAAGCGCAAAGGTGTCTAAGAGCACGCCGTCATGGCGCAACACACAGGCGAGCCCTTGTTGGTACAAAGCGTGGTGCAGCTCTTGAAAATCGCTTGGTGGGCTTAAAAGCAAGCCAAAACTTTTCATGCCGCTATCTGCCACCCCCCCGCCCACCAAGGCAGTGGTTTCTATGAGCGTGGCTTGCACCCCTTTTAAAAGTTGCAAGAGTTTTAACGCCTTATTTAAAAGCGTGTCTTTGTCCTGCTCTAAAAATCTTTGCGTAGGGTTAGCCTGTCCGCTTATGTGCTCTTGCAAACTTCGAGCAAGCATGTAGAGTTGGATTTTATCCGCTCTAAAAGCCCGATACAGCGGGTGTTTGGCAAGTTGGCAGATCGCCTCTTTAGCCCCCAGCACCACCCCACCCTGCACGCTGCCAAAGAGTTTATCGGTACTAAAGCTCAGCAAATGGGCGTGCTTCAAGGCCGTTTGCACCTGCATAATGCTTTGCAAACTGCCTAAATCTTCATAAAAAAGCACCCCCCGCTCTGTGGCAAGTTTATATAATTCTTTAGTCCCCACAGAGGCGACAAAACCTTGTTGTACAAAGTTACTTAGGTGGATGGTGGTGATGAGAGTGGTGTTAGGACTTAGGGCGTGTTGGTAGTCTTGTAAATAGGTCTTGTTCGTACTGCCGACAAATTTAAGGTTGGTTACGCACTCTAAAAGCTCATGCGCTCTAAAATGCCCGCCGATTTCCACGAGTTGTCCATAGGATAAAAGTGTTTCACAGCCTTGGGCTTTGGGGGCAAAGACGCTTGCCACCAATACTAGGGCACTGGCGTTGTTGTTGAGCACTAAAGCGTCTTCTGCGCTAAAGAGCATTTTTAAGAGCTCTTGTACCAAAGCGCAACGATCCGCCCTTTTGCCCCTGTGATCCACTTCTAAATTGATGTACCCGCTTAAAAGCTCTAGTTCTTTAAGGTGGCTTGGCTCTAAACAAGCCCGCCCTAAATTCGTGGAGAGCAACACCCCCGTGGCGTTGTAAAGGGGCTTTAGGGGGGCAGACATTAAAGCGGTGTATCGTTCTCTTACAAGCTCCACCCACGCATCTAAGCTGGCATAGGCAAATGGGGTCTTTTGGTGGGCTTTAAATAGAGAGGTGGCTAGGGCTTTTAAGGGGGCTTTGGGGTAGCCTTTGAGGGCGGGGGCGTTTAAAAGAGCGTGCATGGCGGGGGGGCGGGTTTTCATAGTGGGGATTGTAACACAAAAGGGGCATTTTGGTGATATTTTAGTTATACTCTAAGGCTCATTAACACTTAGGGGTTGGCATGCAAAATTATGGTTTGAATTATTGGGGCAGAGAGGATTTTATCATTGAGGGTGGGCTTGTGAAGGTCAATGCGGGCAGCAAGCCAAGCCTGATAGATGTGGTCTTGGACATGCGCGAGCAGGGCTTTAAGGGGCCCCTGTTGTTGCGCTTCCCCCATTTGATCGCCAAACAAGTACACAAGCTCTTTTCTATCTTTTCGCATGCCATTTCTCAATACCATTACAGCGGGGCGTTTAAAGCGGTCTTCCCCTTAAAGGTCAATCACATGCCAAACTTCGTCAATGCTCTTGTCCAGATTTCTAGCCAGTTTAATGGGGCATATGGGCTAGAGGCGGGCTCTAAGGCGGAGTTGATTTTGGCCATGGCGTATGTTCACGAGAGTGCCCCGATCACGGTCAATGGCTTTAAAGACAAGGAGATGATTGAACTGGGCTTCATTGCCACGAGCATGGGTGCGGACATCACCCTAACGATCGAGGGGCTAAGTGAGCTTAAAAGCATTTTAGAAGTCGCCCTAGAGAACAACACCATTGGCGAGAACACCAAATTTTGCCCAAAAATCGGTATCCGGGTGCGCCTACACAGTGCAGGGGTGGGGGTGTGGGCAAAAAGCACGGGCATCCACGCCAAATTTGGGCTCGCTAGCACCGAACTTCTAGAGGCGATGCACCTGCTAGAAACGCATGGTCTACTAAGTCAACTTACCATGATCCACTTCCACATCGGCAGTCAAATCAGCGACATCACCCCCTTAAAAAAGGCCCTAAAAGAGGCGGGCAATATTTATGCCGAGTTGCGTAAAATGGGGGCATTCAATTTAAACAGCATCAACATCGGCGGGGGGCTTGCCATTGAATACTCCCAGCACAAGCATAAATGCGAGCGCAACTACACTCTAGAGGAGTTTGCCGGCGATGTGGTGTTTTTGCTAAAGGAGATTGTGAAAAATAAAAAAGAGCTTGAACCGCATATTTTCATCGAGTCGGGGCGTTTCATCAGTGCCAGCCACGCCGTGCTCATCACGCCCGTGCTCGAGCTCTTCTCCCAAGATTACGATGAAAGCACTTTGCGCCTGAAAAAATCTAACCCCCCCCTAGTGGCAGAGATGGAGGATTTATACCACAACATCAATAGCAAGAATGCCATTGAGTATCTGCACGACAGCCTAGATCATATGGAGTCGCTTTTCACGCTCTTTGACTTGGGCTACATCGACTTGCAGGATCGCAGCAATGCTGAGGTGTTGGGGCATTTGATCATCAAAAAGGCGATCGGGTTTTTGCGCCACAAGGACCATAACGACATCATCCGCATCCAAGAGCAGGTGCAAGAGCGCTATTTACTCAACTGCTCGTTTTTCCAAAGCTTGCCCGATTATTGGGGCTTAAGACAGGCATTCCCTGTAATGCCCCTACACAAACTCGATGAAGAGCCCACAAGGAGTGCAAGCCTATGGGACATCACCTGCGATAGCGATGGCGAGATCAGCTTTGATAAAGACAAACCCCTTTTCTTGCACGATGTGGATGTGCGCCAAGAGGATTATTTTTTGGGCTTCTTCTTGGTGGGGGCGTATCAAGAGGTTTTGGGCATGCACCATAATTTATTCACTCACCCCACGGAGTGCAGCGTGCACATCAGCGAGGAGGGTTATGAGCTTGCCGACATTTTCCAAGCACAAACGATTTTAGATGCACTAGAGGATTTGGACTACGACACCAAAGAGATCGAGCGGATTTTAAAGCAAAAAATTGAAGATAGCGAACTTTTGGAGGACAGCGAGGAGCGTAAGGAGATGCTCGGGCGGCTGTATGTGATGCTGAGCGAAAACGGGTATTTACGCACCCTCACCCAAGAGTAGTTTTGTTATAATCCGTCTTTTTAGGGAGTGCGTATGGATTCTGTAGATTTACACTTAAAAACCATTGAGGTTGCCATTTTGCAACACGGCTATCAGGGCAGCGTGCAGACCACCTTAGAGCACACGGCCAAGCTTCTTGCCAAGGCTAGGTCTAAGCACCCACAATTAGATTTAGTGATCTTGCCCGAGCTGCATCCCTACCCCTACTTTTGCCAGCACGAAGACCCTAAATACTTTGCGTGGGCGCGGGAGTTTAGGGCACACTCTGCCTTTTTAGGCACTCTAGCCAAAACGCATAGGGTAGTGCTGGTGGGCTCGCTCTTTGAGGAGCGCATGGTGGGGGTGTATCATAACAGCGCGGTGGTGTTTGAAAAAGACGGTACATTATTAGGGGTGCAAAGAAAAATGCACATCCCCGATGACCCTAGATTTTATGAGAAGTTTTACTTTACCCCGGGGGATCAATACGCCCCCATTGCTAGCAGTGTAGGCAATTTAGGGGTGCTGGTGTGCTGGGATCAGTGGTATCCAGAGGCCGCACGGCTGATGGCCTTGCAAAAGGCGGATATGTTGATTTATCCTAGTGCCATTGGGTGGTTTTGCGATGAAGAGAGCGAGGATTTAGAGGAGAAGACCCTACAAAGGCAGGCATGGATCGGGGTACAAAGGGGGCATAGCATCGCCAACACGATCCCCGTGATCGCTTCTAATCGGGTGGGCTTTGAGCCAGACCCCTCTGGCCAGACTAGCGGATTGGAGTTCTTTGGTTCTAGCTTCATTTTCGGGGCATTTGGTAAAAAGCTCGCCCAAGCGGGCTTTGAAGAGGAGATTTTACATGCGCGCATTGATTTAGAGCAGAGCGCGAAAATGCGCCAAATGTGGCCTTTTTTTAGGGATCGGCGCATAGACACCTACAAGCCTTTAACAAGAAGGGTGGTGGATTAAGCCATGTGTTTAAAGATGTCAAAATTGGTGTCATTGGTTTTTATCGTGTTAAACTCGTCTTTATTAAGTGCTTATTCTGCACTAAGAAGCGATGGGTTTCTTAGCCAAGTTTTAGCCACGCATTTTATGCGCTCTGCCATCACGAGCCATAATTTGGCGTTGCAAGGCGATCGCTCCACTCTTTTTACGGGCGCTATCTGCGATACAATGGGTGAGCCCTACAAATGCTATCTGCTTAGAGCTCTCGTTTTATCTCGTTTTGAAAAGGCGACTAGCACCTACCAAGCAAAGAGGATTGAGTTAGAGGATGGACGCGCGCCCGAACCCTTTATCTTAGCCACTAAAAAGGCATTACAAGATTTTGCACACGCTCTTGTTAGGGGGCAAAAGTGATGGGGGTGATTTTCAAAAATAGGTTAAGTGAGTAGTGCCATGGCTTTATGGAGCAATCCCGCAGTCGTTGCTGTGCTTGTCATGGTGGCTCTAAGCCTTGCCCGCTTAAATATCTTGCTGGCGATCATCAGTGCCACGCTTGTGGGTGGGCTTATGGGAGGCCTTGGGCTTGTGGATACCACTAAAGTCATGATTAATGGCATGCAGGGCAATTTAGAAACCGCTTTAAGTTATATTTTACTCGGGGCCTTGGCCGTAACCATTTCTAGTGGCAATTTAATGAAAGTGGTTTTACTTAAGCTCGTGGCTTGCTTGGATCAGAAACGCACAATTTTTTGCTTTTTAATCGCCTTCATTGCGTGCTTTTCACAAAATTTAATCCCCGTGCACATCGCCTTCATCCCCATTTTAATCCCCCCCCTCTTGCACTTAATGAACCGCTTGCAAGTGGATAGACGAGCGGTGGCGTGTGCGCTCACCTTTGGCTTGCAAGCCCCTTACATGACGATCCCGGCAGGCTTTGGACTGATTTTCTTAAACCTCATTGTGGATAATCTAGACAAAAATGGCATACACACCACCCTTAGCGAGGTGGTGGCGGTCATGTCCATTGCGGGTTTGGCGATGCTTGTCGGGCTGTTGGTGGCGGTGTTAGTTCTATATCGAAAACCCCGTATTTATGAAGACCGCCTAGAGAGCATGGCGCATGAAGAGTTGAAATTGCAAACAAAAGACTATCTCGCTTTAGTGGGCATTGTTTTAGCCTTTGTGGTGCAAATTTTCACAGGCTCTTTGCCCCTTGGGGCGTTCATAGGGCTTATGGTGATGCTTGTGGGCGGGGTGATTAAATGGGGACAAATGGACATGGTGATCGATGAGGGCGTGAAAATGATGGCGTTTGTCGCCTTTGTCATGCTCGTGGCTTCGGGCTTTGGCGAAGTCTTGCAAAAGACGCACGCCATCACCGACTTGGTGCATATAGCCAGCGGGGCGATCTCGGGCAAATTTTTAGGGGCCTTGATCATGCTGGTGATTGGGTTGTTTATCACGCTTGGCATCGGTACTTCCTTTGGCACTCTGCCCATTATCGCCACCTTTTACTGCCCCTTGTGTTTGGCTTTGGGTTTTGACACGAAGGCGACAATCCTGCTTATAGGCATTGCTGCTGGGCTAGGAGACGCGGGCTCACCGGCCTCAGATAGCACCATAGGGCCCACCACGGGGCTCAATGCCGACCGGCAACACAACCATATTTACGACACATGTCTACCCACCTTCTTGGTTTATAATATCCCCTTAGTGGTCTTTGGCGTGGGGGGAGCGTTGCTATTATAAAGGCGCAAAAATGGTGGCGTTTAAGGCGCATTCTAAAGCTGGCGATCCCCTCAGGAGTGAACAACTTTTTAGAAATTTTTGTGCTCGCCGTGTCCGTAGTGTTCATGGGGCGGCTTTCAGACGACCACATTGTAGCGATGGGTGTGGGGCTGCAGTATATCATGCTCTTTTACGCCCTAAACTCCGTGTTTTACATAGGCACCAACGCAACTTTAAGCCGTTTGGTGGGGGCAAAGGACACCGAATTGGTGGCGATTGGGTATTCAAGCATTTTAATCGGGGCGTGTGTGCTGTGCATGGGGGCGGGGGTGGCGGGATTTTTAGGCATTGGAGCGTTTGTCAATTGGATGGGGATCACGGGAGATGCTAGCCTTCTAGCCAAAGAGTATTTACAGATTTTAATTTGGGCCATGCCCGCGATTTTTGTGAAAAACACCATGGCAAGCGCGCTTGCCAGCTTGTCTGACACCCTAACCCCTTTTGTGCTCAAAGTTGTGATGAGCGCGCTGTGTTTATTTTTAAACGATGCTTTGATTTTCGGGCATTTTGGCTTTATGCGCCTTGACATTCAAGGGGCGGCTCTAGCTAGCGTTGTGGTGGCGTTTGTGGAGCTCTTGTTGCTCTTTATAGCCATTAGTCTTAAAAAACACAACCCCTTAAAATTCCGCTTTGTCTTTGATGGCACCCTCTTTAAGAAGACTTGGCAAGTGGGCTGGCCCTCGGGCTTTGAGCGCATGCTAACACTCTTTTCTATGGCGTTGGTGTCTAAATTCGTAGCAAGTTATGGCAATGAAGTGCTCGCAGGCATGCAAGTGGGGCTAAGGGTAGAAACTTTTAGCTACATGCCCGGCCTTGGCTTTACCATCGCATGTATGGTGCTCGTGGGGCAACATTTGGGGGCCAATCAAGTCAATCGCGCCCAAGAGTATGTCCGTACGACTTTAAAGGTGGCGGGGGTGGGGCTGGGCTTTTTGGGCGTGGGGATGATTGTATTTGCTAAAGAGCTCGCCGGTATTTTTAGCCAAAATCAAGAGGTCGTGCAAGTGGCGGCGTGGTATTTAATGGCCGTGGGGGTGTCTCAAATGCCTTTAATTTGCTTATTTGTGCTGGATGGGGTGTTTCGGGGAGCGGGGATGGCAAAGGTGTCGCTGCTCATCAACACCTCTAGCCTGTGGAGTTTACGGATTTTACCCATGTTTATCTTTTGGAGATTGGGGCTTTCGGTGCGCTGGTTTTTTATGCTGATTTGTTTGGAAACCTTTGCGCGGGCGGGCTTTTTTTACATTGCCTACAGAAGGGGCATATGGAAAAAGCCCGGGCGTTTTGCTACCTAGTTAAACTCTCTTTATGGGCAAGTTTTAAATCACTTTTAAGCATGTCTAGCACCAAATCCTGCATGCTAAATTCCCGCTTCCAGCCTAGTTCTCTTTCAATTTTAGAAGGGTCGCCAAGCAATAAATCCACCTCTGTGGGGCGGAAGTAGCGAGGATCTACCCTTAGCAGTACCTGCCCTTTTTGAAGCGGGGCAAGTTTGAGCTTATCTAAAAGCGCACTTGGTGTGAAATCCACCAACACCCCCTTTTCCTCTAGCCCACTGCCTTGAAACTCTAGCTCAAGCCCTAGTTTCTCACACGCCATTAAAACGAAGTCTCTGATGGGCATGGTCTGTCCGCTCGCCACGACATAATCCACGGGCTGGCTGTGCTGCAAGATCAAATGCATGGCCCTGACATAGTCTTTAGCATGCCCATAATCCCTTTTAGCATCCAGATTGCCTAGATACAAGCACTCTTGCAGCCCCAACACAATGCGGCTAAGTGCCATCGTGATTTTGCGCGTTACAAAGGTTTCGCCACGCATGGGGCTTTCGTGGTTGAATAAAATCCCATTGACGGCGAACATGTTGTAGGCTTCGCGGTAGTTCTTAGTGATGTAGTAGGCATAGAGTTTGGCCACGGCGTAGGGGCTTCTTGGATTAAAGGGGGTGTTCTCATTTTGCGGGGTCTGCAACACTGCGCCATACAGCTCGGAGGTGCTTGCCTGATAGAAACGGGTGTCTTTTAAGTTTAAAAAGCGCATGGCCTCTAAAATACGCAACGCTCCCAATGCATCCACATTGGCGGTGTATTCAGGCATTTCAAAGGACACCTGCACATGGCTTTGGGCGGCTAGGTTGTAAATCTCTGTGGGCTCTATTTTAGCGATGAGGCTGGTCATGTTGTTTGAGTCGGTCAAGTCGCCATAGTGCAAAAAGAAGCGGTTTTGATGCGCGTGGATGTCCTCATAAAGTGCGTCTATGCGGGCGGTGTTGAAAGAGGAGCTGCGCCTTTTAATGCCATGCACTTCATAGCCTAAATCCAAGAGATGGCGGGCTAAATAGCTCCCGTCCTGTCCTGTAATGCCCGTGATGAGGGCTCTTTTTATTGCCATTGTATTCCTTTAAGGTCTTTTGTAATCATCGTGCAACCGTTCAATGTCGCTCTCATCTAAAATCGCCCCGCATTGCACTTCTAGGATTTTTAAGGGCTGGTTAGTGTCATTGCTAAGGCGGTGCACCTGCCCCTGTTTGATAAACACGCTCTCGTTGATCGGCACACTTAAAGATTTTTCGCCCACCACCACACTAGCCACCCCCTCTACCACCACCCAATGCTCGCTCCTATGCTGGTGTCTTTGCAGACTCAGGCGCTTATGCGGGGTGATCTCTAAAAGCTTCACTTTGAAAAAAGGCCGTTCTAACAGCACTTCAAAACTACCCCACGGACGGTATTCGAGCGGGTAGGTTTTAAGCAGGTGTGGGCACTTTTGTCCCACGCGCGCCACAAGCTCCTTTAAGCTGTCTAAGTGTGCCTTTGCGGCAACCAACAACGCGTCCTTGCTATCCACCACCACGCAATCCTCAAGCCCTAGCAAACACACTAATTTATCGGGCGTGCTGTAGGTGTAGTTGTTCTTGGCATGCAAGTGCAATAGGGGGTTGTTGTGCGCCACATTGCCCGCATCATCGGTGATCAAACTCGCCTGCAAGCTGGCAAAATGCCCCACATCCTGCCAATGGGCTTTTAAGGGCACTAATTTTAACCCTTGGCACTTTTGCCACAAGCAAATATCCACGCTACCCTCTTCTAACTCTGCCATACCCTCGCATTTTAAAATGGCGGGCAGTTTCTTGGCACTGTGGTGGATCTTTTTGCACGCCTCTAACATTTGGGGGGCGTGTTGCATGCACGATTGCAAGAACACCCTCGCTTTAAAAACAAACATCCCGCTGTTGATATAAAAATCCCCGCCTTGTTTGCGTAGTTTAGAAATTTGGGCTTGGCTTGGCTTTTCTATGAAGTCAAGCACACCACACAGTCCATTTTCTACTTTGGTGCAACGCACAAAGCCGTATTGGTTGCTCGGCTCCCTAGCAATGCCAAAAAGCACCATATGGTTATTTTTAGCGCAATCTAGAGCGGTGCTTAACGCCGTTTTAAAAGCCTCTTGGTCCATTAAATGGTCTGTAGGACTGATGACTAAAATTTCATCAGGTTCGCAAGATAAGGCGGCGAGCATCAAGGCATTCATTGTGTTCTTGCCCGCGCTCTCTAGTAAAAACTGTGTGCGGGTTTGCAAGTCGGCTTGTGTGATCTCTTCTAGGGCGTGGAAGTAATGCGCTTCGTTACACACCACCAAAAAGCGCGCGTGAGGGCTTTTGAGCCGCTCTAGGGCGAGCCCAAAGAGGCTTTTATCCTCATAGAGTTTTAAAAATTGTTTAGGGAAATGCTCCCGACTCAAGGGCCATAATCTTTTGCCACTCCCCCCGCTCAACACCACATGTACCAAAAAAGCCCCCATAGATAGAGTAAAATCAAAAACTTATTATAGCTAAAGCCACGCCCTAAGGCAACAGGGCAAGCATCGGGAGTAAAAATTTAATTGTAGCTTTTGGCATGCAGATCCTTAAAGCAAGGCACCCGTCTAAAGCCACAAAACTCAATGATCCCCCTCTTAGCCTTGCTTGCCACTGCTTTTATCCAACTAAAAAAGCCTTATGGTTTCATCTTAAGGCATAAAGGTCTTTTTTATCTGTATGGAGCACCTAACATAAGATTTTAAGGTTTATTTTATTTACTTTGTGTTAAAACTCCCATGTTCCCATTTTTAAAGGATTATGATGAAATGCTTGAAAATATTAAGGCTTGGTCTGTGTGTTGCGGCTGTGTCTGCCTTTTTACAGACACAAGCAGGGGCGGTTGCCTTTGCCTATGATTTGAAGTTCATGAGCTTTACTTATAACTTGGCAGGCAAGAATAACCCTTATTGGAATAGCTTGGTCAATATGAAAAATAGAATCATGCCCGAGATCGGGATTCAGTTTGATAAACACCAGTCTATTATGTTCGGGGCGTGGTTTATCCAAAACTTGCACACGCACATCAGCTACTTCCCCTTTTCATGGGGCGTTACCATGTACTACAGCGCGGTGGGCAAGGATTTTAGAACCTACATTGGCATCGTCCCTAGGTCCTACACGATGGCAAACTACCCCCTAGCCGCCTTCAAAAAGCTCTTTTGGTTTAAAGACCCCACCATCCGCGGAGCAGTGTTCCAATACAAGCCCGCCTACAACCCGAATCGTTGGTGGAATGGCTGGTCAGAGTTCATCATCGACTGGTATGGCGGACGCAACTGGAACAATGTTTGGGGCAAGAAATACGCTGCTAACCACTACAACATGAACCAAATGCTTTACTTTGGGGCAAGCGAGTGGTCGTTTTTAAAAGGCTATTTGGGCTTTGGCGGACGCGTGGTTGCCTTCCACAACACCAGCTCTTATAGCATGGGCGATCCCTACCCCTTTGGCGGGCACTCCGATCCAGCCATGCGCGGGCAAACCCCTTTATGGCCCGGGGGTTACCCCTATGCCAGTGGCATGCCCTTAGGCGGTGTGCCCGGTAAATACGCTAACCCCACGGTACTCGATCGCATTTACTACTATGGCTACATCAAGAGCGACTTAAAACGCCTTGCCCCCTTCATGGATAAACTCTCTGTGTCCTTTGGCACGATGAGCGAACAAGAGCACTACTGCGTGCGCTCAGGCAATAATTGCGGACCTAGCCAATGGTACAACAGCTTTGGTGGGCAATTTGACTTCGTGGCGCAATACAAGGGCTTTGGCTTCTACAATAAATACTACTTCTCGGATAAGCCCCAAATGAAGTTCTATGGGACTTATGGGCGTGCGCTCTACACGGGCTTGCCATGGTACCACGCCCCTAACTTTGAGCGCATCGCACTTTACTATGTCTATAAAAACAAATACCTCAGCGTGCGGGCGGATTGTTTCTTTAACTTCATGGGTGGGGGCAATGGGCACAGCTTGAATGGGCATGGCGGTCATTGGTTCACCACCTTCCAGCAATTCGTCACCGTGGCGATCGACACCCGCCAGCTTGTGGACTTCGTAAGAAGCCGCACACATAAATTCTAAAGGGCTAAAAACGCCTTTAAGCGCTCTAGACTCATTTTATAGCCTAGAATAAATAAAGCCTCCTTCACCCCAATCCCCCCCGCTTCTCCAAGCAGGGCGATCCTTAAGGGCAACATCAGTGCCCCCGCTTTAAGCCTACTATCTGCCATAAAGGCGTGCAAGGTGGCATCTAGGCTTTCTACACTGCTAAAATCCTGCTCTTTCAAGCCCGTCATTAGGGTTTTTAACACCTCTAGGGCTTGATCTCTGTTTTTGAGCTTGTTTAAGGCGTAGCTGGTGGGCGTGTTCAACACCTTAGCAATCTCTATCGCCATTTCCTTTAAAGTGCTCACCCGACTTTTTAGAGCCTCTAGCAAGGTGTTTTGTTGGGCTGGGCTTAGGGCGTAAAAGTTGCTTGGCAAATTGAAATCTGCCAGCAGTGCTTTTAGCCGGTCTACGCTGCTCTCTTTAAGGTAGTGGCTATTCAACCACTCCAACTTATGGGGGCTAAAGCAACTGGGCGCGCTATTTAAATCCTTGGGATTAAAAAATTCTTTCATCTCCTGCAGACTAAAAATCTCTTGGTCTTGGTGGCTCCAGCCCAAACGCACCAAGAAGTTTAAAAGCGCGTCCTTAAGATAGCCCAATGCCTTATAATCCATCACCCCCATCGCCCCATCTCGTTTGCTGAGCTTATGCCCGCTTTCGTTTAAAATCATGGGCACATGGTAGAAGTTGGGGATTTTAAAGCCCAAAGCTTCGTATAAAATGATTTGTTTAGGCGTGTTGCTTAAGTGGTCATCCCCGCGGATCACATCGCTAATCCCCATCAAAGCGTCATCGATGGTTACCACAAAATTATAAGTGGGCACACCATTGGAGCGCGCAATCACAAAGTCGTCTAGCTCCTCGGCTTGCACGCACACCTCCCCCTTAACCCCATCTTTAAAGTGCACTTCCCCACTTAAAGGGGCTTTGATGCGCACCACGGGCTCTATGCCACTGGGGGGTGTGCCTTTAAAGTCTCTGTAGCGGCGATCATAGCGGGGGGTTAGACCTTGTGCCCTTTGTGTTTCCCTTAAGGCCTCTAGCTCCTCTTTAGACATATAACAATAATACGCCTTGCCCGCATCTAAGAGTTGCTGGATATAGCGTTGGTAAATGTCTAGCCTTTGGGATTGATACCAAATTTCGCCATCCACCTCTAGCCCCACCCACTCAAAGGCCTTTAAAATCGCCTCTGTGGCTTCCTTGACATTGCGGTCTAAATCCGTGTCCTCGATGCGTAAATAAAACCTCCCCCTACAAGAGCGGGCGTAAAGATAGTTGAAAAGGGCGGTTCTTAGGCCTCCTATGTGTAAATGCCCCGTAGGCGAGGGGGCAAATCGTGTGGTTACCATGTTGATCCTTTATGAAAATTTCAAATTCTAGCAAAGGGCATGGCAATAGTCAATGAACGCATTTAAGGAGACTGCCCCCACCCTTTTGACCGCCCCGCTAAAGAGAACATTCTTGCCCTCTAAACTTAAGTTTAAAACCTCCCCACTGGGCGGAATGCAATACGCTTTAGGCTTTGCCCCCCTTTGTTGCGCCGCCACAAACACGGCCGCCATGCCCGTGCCACAGGCCAGCGTGATGTCCTCCACCCCCCGCTCATAGGTAGCCAAATGGATTTTTGCAGGACTCTCTACATAGGCATAGTTGACATTGGCGTTAAATTGTTGGCGCAGGGCTTGCATGGCTGGGGTCTTGGCTTGAGGCAATGCGCTGACATGATCTACAAAATGCACCAAGTGGGGCACGCCGCTGTCAATCAATGCCCACTCCTGCCCCTCAATCTCTAGATGCTCTAGCCACTTGGGACTGCCTAAGTTACTTTGCACCACCCCGCCCCTCTCTTCAACTTCAAGCACTTCAACGCCAATTGCCCCAGCCCCGCTTAAAAAGCAATGTTTCTTGGGGGCGATCCCTTGCAAATACGCATAAAGTCCCACGCACCGACTCGCATTCCCGCACATGTTGGCTAAGCTCCCATCGGCGTTGTAAAACTCCCATGTATAGGCATATTCAGGATGGGGCAAGAGCACCACCAAACCATCTGCGCCAAAGCCATAGTGGCGCGCGCAAAGCTCTTTGGCTAGGGCTTGGCGGTTGGTGGGCTTCAAGTGGTGGGTGATTAAAAAATCGTTCCCACTGGCACAATATTTCTCTAGGTACATGTTTGGCCTTTTTGGGGTATTATTTGGGGTATTATAGAGTAAAAAAGCGAGTTGCATGCGTCCTGTGTATTTCTTTTGGCTTTTGTTTGCGGTGTCTTTTTATTGGATGCTCTATCTTTATGAAGATTTTTTAATGGATTTGCTCATCGCCGGACTGCTCTGCGTCACGGTCTTTTGGCTCAAAGAGTTCTTTGACCACTACATGAACAACATTTGCAGCTCGCTTTTATGCGTGGTGGTGCTTTTAAGCTTTTTAGTCGTGCCGATGTATTTTCTCATTTACAAAAGCATGGATTTTATCACCCACTTAAACCTAGAAAAATTTGCCTTTTACTTCAACAAGTCCAAAAGCGACCTCTTGCTCTATTTGGAGCACTTCCCCGCCCTAAGCACCTATGCCCATAAACTCTTGTCTAATTTTTCAGCGCAGACCTTGATGTCCTACGCCCTGCACCTTAGTAGCGGGATTGGCAAGTACAGCCTTAAATTTGCTAGCGATACGGCGATGGTGTTGGTCTTTTTATTCTTATGTTTCTTTTACGGGCAACGCTTTTACGATTATATTTTGGAGATTCTGCCCTTTGAGAAAATCCAAAGCCGGGGGATTTTTAGAGAAGTGGCGGGGATTTTGCGCGTGGTCTTGCTGACCTCGATCATCAATGTCGTGTTGCAAGGCGTGGCCTTTGGGGTGTTGGTAGTGTTTTTTGGGCTAGATTGGCTCTCGCTTGGGATTTTATACGGACTGGCTTCTTTGATTCCCATTGTGGGCGGGGCTTTGGTGTGGCTGCCCGTGAGCGTTTATGAGCTTTACAGAAACCACCCTACAATCGCCTTAATCATCGCTCTTTATTCGGTGATCTTTATCGGCGGGGCGATCGACAGCCTGATTAAACCATGGCTCATTGGCTTCATTAAACGCCAAGTGCTGAAAATCTCGCTTAAGATCAACGAGATTTTAATCTTCTTTTCCATTTTAGCGGGTATCAGCAAGTTTGGCTTTTGGGGGATCGCTGTGGGCCCCACCATCACTGCCTTTTTCATCGTGCTCTTGCGGTTGTATGAAAAGGTCTTCAGCTCTAAGCCCAAGCAGGTGAGCCTACCTAAGTAGTGGGCACCACTTGGGGGAATCCATAGGCGATCACGCTCACCACAATCCCAATCACAACCACAAAGGCGATCGAGTATTTCACCGTGAATTTAAACAAATCAGACTCCTTGCCCGCCAAGCCCACGGCGGCACAGGCGATCGCGATGCTTTGTGGGCTGATCATCTTGCCCAAAGTCCCACCCACGGTGTTGGCGGTGAGCGTTAAAATTTCTGGGATTTTAAGGTTATTGGCGGTGAGCTGTTGCAAGGAGCCAAAGAGCAGGTTAGAGCTTGTGTCGCTGCCTGTTAAAAACACGCCAACCCACCCAATGATGGGCGAGAAGAAAGTAAAGGCTTTGCCCGTGTGGGTGAGCGCAAGTGCCATGGTGGCTGAAATCCCGCTGTAATTGGACACATAAGCAAAGCTGAGCACCAGTCCGATCGTCAAAATAGGGTAGCGCATTTCTTTTAAGGTGTCGCCAAAGACCTCGATTGCTTCGCTAGCCTTCACGCGGAGCACAAAAATACTAATGAGCGCAGCCACTAAAATAGAAGTGCCCACGGTGTTGATGAGAGGTAATTTAAAGACCACAGGGCTGGCCGCACTCTTGCTCTCAAACACAAAGGGCGCGCTCTTTAAAATCTTTTGACTGATGCTACTAAACTCAAAGTAAAAGCTAGAGAACGCCAACGCTCCGCCCTTGGTAAAGAGGGCTTTAAACCACGGCTGAGTCCAAATGACAATGGTTGCAATGAGAATAATGAAAGGGGCCCACGCCACCAAGACCTTACAGATATGGTGTTTGGGGTGCTCATGGGAAACTTCCTTGCCATCACTTCTAAAAATGTGCTTGGGTTGCCAAAAGCGCAAAAACACTGCAGTTGCGATGAGCGAAACGATTGCCGAGAGGATTCCGGGCAACTCTGGTCCTAGATAGTTGGAGCTTAAATACTGCGCTAAGGCAAAGCTAAGAGCAGCTACGAACACTGCAGGGAAGGTTTCTTTCACTCCTCTAAACCCATCCATTAAGAACACAATGAAAAAGGGAACAAGCAAACTGATAAAGAATAAAATCTTACCCGCCATCGCACTGATAGAGAGCGCGCTCACACCCACTGCCCCTGCCATGGCCGTGATGGGGATGCCCACTGCTCCAAAGGCCACGGGCGCAGTGTTGGCAATCAAGCACAACCCCGCCGCATACAGGGGGTTTAAGCCTAGACCGACCAAGATCGCCGCGGTGATCGCTACAGGTCCACCAAAGCCGATCGCCCCCTCCAAAAACGAGCCAAAACAAAACCCGATCAAAATCACCAAGATGCGGTGATCGGGTGTGATGGCCTGTACACTTTCTTTGAGAATCTCAAAGTAGCCGGATTTCACGCTGAGCTTATACAAGAAGATCGCAGCGACGATGATCCACGCAATGGGCCACAAACCATAGAGAAAGCCGTAAACAAAGCTCGCCCCCACCATCACAGCGGGCATTTTGTAGATAAAAAGGGCGATTGCCACAGACAACCCCACGCTTAAAAACGCAGCGGTGTGTCCTTTGAGTTTAAACACAATTAAGGACGCAAAAAAGAGTACAATGGGTAAAACCGCAACAAGGGCGCTTAGCCAAATATTGCCCCCCAGGGGGGCGTAGACCTGATGCCACATCAAAAACTCCTATAAAAATTAGAACTTAAGTATATCATAAGCTTAGCCGCAGAGGGACTGCTCACCCAAATCATGCCAACAACCGCCTAGAAGTTGTAAACATAATTCACAAAGACGGAGATAGGGCATTTGTTGCTAAGCTCTATGAGCTCTTGTCCTTATGGGCTTTGGAGCAACTGTTGAAGGCTAGGGGATTTTAGCCCCACTTTAAACCTATGATGCTTACTGACATTGCTTTAAAGCCAATGTTAGGAGGATTTGAAAATAGGTCATGTGTTGGCACACCTGCCAGCCCTGAGATTTTAGGGCACTGGCCAAGTTTTTGTATGCCCTGGCATCCTTTATAGCCACGAGCTGCTCGCCAGTATAAAGCCTATAAACAACCCTGTGTTGTAAGACACATGGGCACTTTCATAGAGGTTATAGAGCGCATCTATGAGCACCATAGACCAAGTTGCTAAAGGGCACTGGCAGACTTCGCAAGCTTGCCATATTGGTAGCTAAAACTGCTGTAGCAACGCAGTCCAAAGCGTTTTCTCTTGCCAAAGAATTGCTGATAACCCAGTTGGGCGTTAAATCTGTAGACATTGCCGCTTTCCTGCCCGCTTTGCATCGTGGCAAGGCGAGAGTTTAAGAGGGCGATTAAGACTTGGGTGCTTTAAGCGTAGGTGGCCAGCTTGCTTTTTGTAGTCTGTAGGTAGGTGTGCCCAAGTCTTGTATCGCCAGCCCTTTGAACTGTTGATTCTTGGAGACTAATTTCACTCTTTAGCAGCCAAGACATCTAGCCCTACAAAGAGGTGCTTAGGATGGGTGTTTAACAACGCGCCGCAACTTCTGCTCTTGAATGATGAGTTGGTCTAACCTGGCTTATAAGCTGGCGATATTGTGGCTTGGGTTGTTTGCCATCGCATCAAAACCATTAAAAGAGTCATTCATATCTTGGCTGATGTTGGCGTTGTTAGACACTTGGTTAAAAAACTTGTCGGTCCCCGCCACTAAAGAACTGATGGCTTGTGCCGTGTTACCAGTACTGTGCTCCACAAGCCTAAGCAATATGCTTGTATTGACTTCAATCGTGCCCTATTCTTCTCTCTTGTAGCTATCAATGTTTTGGAGTGTACCACCACCATCTATCAGGGTTTGCGAGTGGGTTTAGGACATAGGGGTGTAGAAATTTTAGGGGGCGTAGTGGCACTTGGCTTGCTGGTCGGGGTTTGGGCGGTGTTTTGGGGGTTTGGCAAGGGCATTCCATTATTTTGGGTTTGGCAAGGGCTGGCACTCTGTGTAGACTTAGAGAAATGGGCGCAGGACTCGCATCCACCTTTATGGGGGGCAGGTTTTTAGTGTTGGCAATGGGGGTGTTGGGGTTTGGTGTTGTGGTTTGGTTTATGTTGTTACAAACCCGGGGCAGAGGTTTAGTTTTGGTTGCCTCAGAAAGTTAGGGCACAGGGGGTTTAGCTCAAGGTCCGGGCGCGCCAAAGAAGGAGGCTTAAGAAAGGATTGCCATGAGCATTGCAACACCAAAGGACATCCGTCCCTTGAAAGCCATCTTATCGATCTCTGTGTCCGCTTCTTAAGAAGGATGAACAAAAGGCAGAGGAAAGGCTAGCGGAGGTATTTTTGAGCCCGTTGTCCATAAAAACTCCTTTGAAGTGGTTCTAGGCTACTTGCCCACCTTGGTTTGGGGCACTTGAGGCGCAGACAAAACTATAGGTTTAGTGTTTGCACATCAAAACGCGGGATTTGGCTGGCAAGCTTAAGGGGCTTTTTTCTGCGTGCTTTGGGTGCTGTTGGAGCATTGAAAACCACAGACCCATAAGCCCACAAGGGGCAGGTAAGGCCCAGAGCTGCTAGGGTGATTATTGTTTTGAAAGAGTGCATTTTGACCCCTTTGACCAGGATTAGCAAAGTTGTCGCCAAGTTTTACTACAAGCAACATTGAACTTATAAAAGCTTGAGAGTGGGTTTTAGGGGTTTAAAAAATAGCGGATGCTCGCAAAACCCTTAAGGTGTAGATTTTTCACTAGCTCAATGTGTCTTGGTGTGGTGATCCCCCCTAGGGCAAAAACGCGGGCTTTGAGCGCAGGGCTTAGGGCATTGAAGTAGTCTAGTCCCAAAGGTGGGGGTTTGTTTGGCGTGGCAAATATGGGGCTTAGGGTGCAAAAATGCACACTGCAATCTAGGGCTTCTTGTACCTCATCAATGCTGTGTGCGCTGTAAAAGATTTGTAAGTGTTTAGGGATTTTTGGTGCAAAATCTAGGACATGGCTTTTTAAATGCACGCCGCTAAAGCCAAATTCTAGAGCACTCTCTAGGCTGGCACTCGGGGTTTTACAATTGATTAAAGCGACCACTTTAAAAGCGACACAAAGGCGCACAAAAACAGCACACACATCTGGGCTAAAGGGCGCGCTACCCGCTTGCCTTAAGCAGGCGAAGTTGGGCGGATGGGCGCGAAACACCCGCATTAAGTGGGCCTCAAACTCTTTTACACCTAAAGCCTGCCAACTCTTTGGACTGATGAAGTAGGATGCAAACACCAAACCGCTTACACCAAGAAATCACACCATGGGCAAACAACCCTAGGCATTTGCCAACGCCCCCTGCACTGTGGCTAAGTCCTTATCCCCCCGGCCACTTAAATTGACAAGAATCAGGCTTTCTCCCTTGCACTCGTTAGCAAGTTTATAGGCATAAGCTAGGGCATGCGCGCTCTCTAGGGCGGGGATGATGCCCTCGCTTTGGCTTAAGTGCACAAAGGCCTCTAGGGCTTCCTTATCGCTCACAGCCACATACTGCGCCCGCCCGCTTGTTTTTAAATAGCTATGCTCTGGCCCCACGCCGGGGTAATCTAGTCCGGCAGAAATGCTGTGGCTTTCTAAAATTTGCCCCTCTTCATTTTGCAGAATATAAGTCTTGCTGCCGTGCAAAATCCCCACACTCCCCTTGCATAAAGTTGCCCCGTGTTTATTTGTATCTAGCCCAAGCCCTCCGGGCTCCACCCCCACCAAGGCAACGGTTGTATCGTCTAAAAATCCCGCAAAAATGCCAATCGCATTAGAGCCTCCGCCCACGCAAGCGATGACAGAGTCGGGCAACCTGCCTTCTTTTGCTAAAATCTGCGCCCTTGCTTCAGTGCCGATCACGCTTTGGAAGTGTTTAACCATTTGTGGGTAGGGGTGCGGGCCAGCAGCGGTACCTAGCAGGTAGTGGGTGGTGGCATAAGAGCTTGCCCAATCCCTAAGGGCCTCATTGATCGCGTCCTTTAAACTTGCCGAACCGCTCTCTACGGATTGCACCTTGGCACCCAGTAGGCGCATCCTAAAAACATTTTGCTTTTGTCTCTCAATGTCTTTAGCCCCCATATACACCACACACTCTAACCCCAAGAGCGCGCAAGCAATGGCACTCGCCACGCCGTGCTGCCCTGCCCCCGTTTCGGCAATCACGCGCGTTTTGCCTATTTTTTGCGCCAAGAGTGCTTGCCCTAGGGCTTGGTTAGTCTTGTGTGCCCCCCCGTGGATCAAATCCTCCCTTTTTAGATACATTTTCACCTTGGGGTTAGGGCAAAAGTTTTTCACTAGAGTTAAGGGGCTTGGCCGGCCCACAAAATCCTTTAAAAGCCCGCTTAACGCGGCTTGAAACCCGCTGTCTTTTAAACAAGCCTCAAACGCCTGCTCTAATTGTGTGAGGGCGGGGACTAACAGCTCGGGCACAAAGCCTCCTCCAAATTCTCCAAAATACCGCTGCATTCAATACTCCCGTAACATTTTCGCCACTTGGGCGATTTTTTGCCCGCTCTTTCTGCCGGGTGCGTTTTCCACTCCTGAGTTTAAATCAAGCCCCAGCGCTCCTATGGCGGCTGCCTTTTCTAAATTACTCGCATTTAGCCCCCCTGCGAGCATAAAAGGGCGTTTAAAACCCTCTAAAAGCTCCCAAGCAAACGCCACGCCATTGCCCCCCGCTTTTGCTCCCTTGCTGTCAAACAACACTAAAGGGGCATTGGGGATTTGGGGTAATTTTTTGGCATGCGGGTCAATGCTTGCCACCAGCCACACGGGGCAATCTAGGGCATTTTGCAGTAAATGTAAATCCTCTTGGCTATAGTACCCGTGAAGCTGCACCGCCTTAAGCCCTAGCTGGTAGGCTCGTTTAATGATCGTCTTGGGCTTGGCCTGCACGAACACGCCCACAAAGTCCAGCTTAGGCACTTTTTTAATGAGCTTTTTGGCCTTCTTGGGGGCAATGTAGCGCGGGCTTTGGGGGTCAAAAATCAGCCCGCCATAAATAAAGCCGTTTTTAAGCACCGCCCTAGCATCTTTCACCCTTTTTAATCCACAGACTTTATTTTCGCCCAAGATGAGCTTTTTACACGCCTTTTCTAGGTTTTTTTGCGCCATAAGGTGGCTGCCCACCAAGAAGCCCTGCACCTTGTGGCACAGCTGTTTTATCACCGCGTGTGAGTTGATCCCAGACTCGCTAACGAGGATTTTATCCTCAGCGATTAAAGGGGCGAGCTTTAGGGTGGTGTGTATATCCACTTTGAGGGTTTTTAAATCCCGGTTATTGATGCCCACAATGGGAGCGTTTAAATCAAGGGCTCGTTGCAATTCCGCTTGATCACTCACCTCAGTTAAAACCGCCATGCTTAAAGACTGCGCAAGGGTGGCTAATTCTGCATAACTCTCATCATCCAGCACACTAAGCATCAATAAAATCGCGTCCGCACCCATAAAGCGCGCTAGGCGGACTTGAAAAGGGTCCAGGATAAAGTCCTTACACAAAAGGGGTTTGGTGGAGTGCTCGGCCACTATACGCAAATTCTCAAACGCCCCTTTAAAATATTTCTCATCGGTCAGCACGGAAATGCAAGTGGCATATCTCTCATACACCTTAGCGATTTTCACCAAATCAAAGGGGCTTCGAATCAAACCCTTAGAGGGGGAGGCCTGCTTGCACTCTAAAATAAAGCTCGTGCGCCGCTCTTGCAAGGCCTCTTTAAAATTCCTTTGGCTGGGCCTAAGCTCAGCGGGTAGGCTGTAGCGTTTTTTTAGGGCTTGCACCTCTTTTTTCTTGTGTTCTACCATGGTTTTTAGCAAATCATGCATGGCTTAATTGCACCATCCTTTGTAAGTGGGTGTAGGCTTGTTTGCTCTCTAAACACTCTCTAGCTAGCTTAGCACCCTCTCTAAAATCTTTAACCCGTCCTGCCACAAACAACACCCCCGCGCTATTGGCGATCACACTCGCCTTTTGGGCCTCACTGCCCCCCCCTTGCAATAAGTCTAAACAAATGCGCACGCTCTCTTGCACGCTCTGCACCTTTAGAGCTTCTAGCGGATGGCTTTTGAGTCCAAAGTCTTTAGGCTCTAACATGTATTGTTTGATTTGCCCCTTCCTTAGCTCGCAGACTAAAGTCTTTCCATGCACGGCGATCTCATCGCAACCTGAGCCGTGCACCACCAGTGCCCGCTCTAGCCCTAGGTTTTGCAAGGTGCAGGCTAGGGGGTAACACAATTTGGGGGTGGCCACGCCTAAAAGCTGGGCTTTGGGGCGCAGAGGGTTTAAGAGCGGGCCTAGCAAATTAAAAAGGGTACGGGTTTTTAGGGCTTTTCTTAGGGGGGCAACCTTAGCAAAGCTGAGGTAGAAAATGGGGGCAAAGAGGAAGGCGAAGTTGGTTAAGTCTAAGCTTTGATGCACTTGTTTAGGGCTTAGGCGCAAATTAAAGCCTAAATGCTCTAAGAACTCCGCGCTTCCGCTCCCGCTTGAGCTGTAATTGCCCGCCTTAGCCATTTTCACGCCCAGTGTGGCGCACACAAAGGCACTGATGGTACTGATATTAAAGCTTCTGTTGCCATCCCCGCCCGTGCCGCAATTATCCACCACCCCCCCAAGCGGGGCCTTCAAGGCTTGGCTCTCTTGCAAACACGCCTGCACGCTAAACGCAATCTCTTGCGGGCTCTCGCCCTTGCATTTTAAGGCAATGAGCAGTGCCCCTAACTCAATGTCGCTAAAGTGCCCGCCCAAAACGCCCGCCCAAAACGCCCGCACCTGCTCCTCTCTTAAATCCTCTTTGGCGCAAAGCTGGCTTAATAAATCTGTATAAAGGGGCATGGCGGTCTTTATTTTGGCGTTTTCATAAAGGGGGATTATAGCACACGCAAGATAAAGCTTATGTGGCGGTAGGGATTTGGTGGCTTGGGGGGCTTAGGGGAGTGTGTGTTGGTATATGTCTAGGGGGTTGTGATCGGGGCGTTTTGTGGAGATCGGTTGTAGGCTAGAGTGGGGTCTTGGGGTAAAAAGCGTTGCTTAAGTGCTGCTTATAGCAAAGTGTTGTTATAATGGGTCTTTTTTTGGAGAGTGCATGCGTATTTTTGTGATCCACTTATCGAAAGCCACCTGCCAAGAGTGGGGGCTTAAAGAGCGCAATATCGATGCGCTCTTGGCGGATTTGAAGCAAGATAAACACCCCGTAGAAATTTTTGATGCCATTTATTCCCAAACCAAGGAAGGCCTGCACCCCCTCGTGTCCGCCCATTTATGCTATGTTTTTTTGCACAAAAACACGGGGATTGCTGGGGGCGGGGTGAAAACCCTGTTGCAAGCCTGCTCTTATGCGCTTAAGCAAATGGGCATACCCATGAGTCTTGGAGAACTTGGGTGCTTTGCCAGCCACTATAGCCTATGGCAACGGTGCATTGATTTGCGAGAATCCATCTGTGTATTAGAGGACGACATTGTCCTAGAGCCTCATTTTTTTGACAGCCTAGAGTACATCCAAACCATCATAAACCGCCTGCATTGGGTGCGTTTGATGCATTTATTCGTCAATCAAATCCACGCCACACCAACCCAAATCCCTAATATCTTCGTCATCAACCACCCCACTTATGGGAGTGGGACACAAGGTTACATCATCAACCCAAAAGCTGCTAAAGCTTTTGTCCGAGCGAGCAAGCACTGGGTGATGCCCGTAGACTGTGTGATGGAGAACACCTATTTACACGGCATTAAAAACTATGTCTACCAGCCCTTTGCCATCAGAGAGCATGAAGAAAACACTCTAGAGGGCAATATCTCTAGAGAACGGGATGCGTGCTATCCGTTTGTGGTGCGGGTGTTTAGGCGTTTGCACCCGCGCTATGTGTCCTTAGTGCAAAAATTTAGGAGTTGATCCAAAAAAAGAGAGAACATGCGACACCATCAAAACACTTTTTTAGGAATTGTCTTAGGTCTTTGTGTCATCGGGATTTTGGTCTTTGCATCGCTCAAAATCGCCCATCTACCCTTTTTAACCACACACCACATTTCACCCCTTTTAGTGGCGGTTTTAATTGGGCTTCTAGGTTCGTTCTTTTACCCTAAGATCGCCTACTGGACGCACCATGGCGTGCATTTTAGTGCCAAAAAGCTCTTGCGTTTAGGCATCATCCTTTACGGCTTTAATGTGACGATCAACGACATTTTGCACTACGGCTACACCCCCCTATTCATCGCTTTGGTCGTGGTCGTGGGGGTGTTTTTGCTTGGGGTGTGGCTGGGGGGCAAGATGGGGCTAGATCGGGATTTAAGCATGCTCGTGGCATGCGGGAGCGCGGTGTGCGGGGCAGCGGCAATCTTGGCTTTAGAGAGTGTGCTTAAATCCCCCCCCTTTAAGGGCGTGGTGGCAGTGGGCACCGTGATCGTCTTTGGGCTCTTGGCGATGTTTTTATACCCCTTTGTGTATCACCTAGGCTGGGTGCCCTTAAGCCCACTCTCTGAGGGCGTGTATATCGGGGCGACTTTGCACGAGGTGGCCAATGTCGCCGGAGCTGCTAGTGGAATTTCACTAGAAGCCGAGAAAGTCGCCGTAACCATCAAAATGGTGCGCGTGATCATGCTCATCCCCCTGCTCTTAGCCGTGTCCTTCTATTTAAAAAGTACAAACACTGCGCACAAGCACAAGGTCAAATTACAAGTGCCTTGGTTTGCCTTTATTTTCTTAGGGATGGTGGTGGTGCATTCCTACCTGCAGCCTTTATTGGGCGGCTTTGTGCCCCCCGATACGCTAAAACATGGGGTAGAGATGTTGCGCTTTGGATCTGTGGTGTGCTTGGTGTGCGCCATGGGAGCACTGGGTCTGCAAGTGGAGTTAAAGAAGTTTTTAAACCTTGGAGGGAGTGCTTTTATTTTAGCCCTCATCCTCTTTATTGTCCTCATCTTTGCGGGCTTTGGGCTGGTGAAGGTGTTGATGGGCTAAAGGCACTGCTTAGCGGTGTTTACACCTTGGAGGGGTGGCCAGCGCACAAGGTAGTTAAACATCAAGTCCAAATGGCTAGCCAAGAGCACCTTTGCGGCTCACTGTTGCCAAGTTTTTCCATGTCAATCGTATACCTCAAGCCTCCAATCCTTAAGCCATACGCCCTTTTATGCTCTCGACAATCAGACCCACAAGCTCAATTCCAAAAACAGCCTCTTTAGGAGGTGGCGATGATGCAATCTAGGCTATCTCTTGGCACCTCTTGTGGGGATTGTAGTGGTGCTTAGTCCCTAGAGCCAACGCCGTTTGTCTTTTTGCTCCACTGCGCCCAAACACACTTACCTTAAGCTCCTAGTGCCAATGTGTATTTGAGTGCCATTTGACTAAGCCCCCAAAATCTGCGATCCCCACCTTAGAACCCGGGCCACTTTAAAAAACTTTAAACAGGTGTAGGTGGTGATGCCGGCACACAAGGGGCCACTTTATCTAGGGGAGCGTGGGCGGGGATTTTCACCGTATAGTTCCATCCACCACAATGCAATCGGAAAGTCGCCATGTGGGTTCATTTGTGAAAGCAACCCAAAGAATTTAGAAGTGAGCACCACCTTGCCCTCACTGCAGTTGTGCGCAAAGCACGAGTGCAAGGGCCACATTTTCCACAGGAGTTCACAAAATACCCCACTCCTGCCCTATCCCCCACTTTGAGCTTGCGCACCTGGGCACCCACTTCTTTAACCATGCCAGCAATTTCATCCCATTAGTTTTTGTTAAACTAGACATACAATTCTTTATAAAAATTATCATTACGATCATTATATTATTTATTAAAAAATCACAAAAAAATGTTAAAATGGGCTCCTTATATTTGATTTATTAAGAAGTTTGGAGATTTACATGTGCATGAATCTCATAAAAAATGTGAGTTCATACTTTGAAACTTTGGCCACACATGCTAGTAAAAATTATCAAAGAACTAGAGAACACTATACACGGGCTGAAAAAAACGCGTGCGCGCTAAAGTACTACAAACTGGGTTTGTTGTATTTTGATGGCAATTGTGTGGTTCAAGATAGAAAAATCGCGTTTGCGTATTTTCTTAAGGCGGCTAAGCACGGAGAAGCGAGGGCTTATTGCTCTTTGGGGCTTTTTTATCAATATGGATGTGAAAGACCACAAGACATTGCGAGAGCCAAGAAATGCTTTGAAAAAGGAGCGGCCATGGGAGATGCCTTGGCACAGGTTGCCCTAGAAAGGATGCTTAGGAAGTCTGCGCGCTATTTGATACAACCTGCGTAGTGTGCCACTCTAGGAGTGGCGTTGCCTTTGGTAGATGGGTTGCACCACAGCGGGTAAGCTCAGTGTTTCTTTCTCATGAGGTGGTTCAGTGCCTCTTGTGCTAGTACATCCCCCATCTCCGCCCCTTTTTGGAAATATTCCTTAGCCTTAGTGGCATCCTGATGCATGCCATGCCCGTATTGGTAAAGCACTCCTATGGCATGGTATGCCCTCACATCCCCATGGGCGATGGCTTCTTGTAAACACTCGATGCCCTTGACATAGTCCTGCTCCACTCCATGTCCTCGCATATACAAAATCCCCAATCCATAGTGTGCTCTGCTATCTCCCGCCTCTTTTGCTTTGAGATAGTATTCTATCGCCTTTAGATAATCCTTGTTGTCATGCGCCTCTTTGGCGATCTCAAAATACGAACCCGTGCTGTCTTCCATTAGAGTTCCTAGATTTGGAATAGAATGGGGGTATTCTAGCAATTTTTTCTTGGTTTTTTGTCCATTTGGGGCTAGCAAGCCCATCGGTGTAAACGATTTACACGCATGCCGACAAGGGTTTATTTTGTGTCAAAAAAGGCGCATTAAACCCACAAAAAGCCTTGAGTGCCCAAGCTAAAGCTCTTGGCACATACCCCTAATCTGCCCCCTCTATGCTTCTAGGCCCTTGCACGGCTCCCCTTGTTACTCTCTTTTCTCTAGTTTGGGCGTTTTGTAAAAGTTGGGCTGGGTATCCTTAGCTTCACTAGGCCAATCCTTGCCCTGTTCTTGGATATTCCACTCGGGGTAATCCCCCATCACTTTTTGATAATCTAGCAGACATGCATTTTCTAAGAATTTATAGCTAAGAGAAGCGTCCGGCACTTCGTGTAAGCCGAGTAAGCCCTTAACCTGTGCCTTAAAATTGTCTTGGTAAATCATGTAAAACTCGATCTTTTTGCCGGATAAAATAGTGCTATAAAGAAAATACCAAATCCCAAAACTGCGGATGCTAGGCCGTCCTTTCACACCCCCGTCTCTATAAATCTCTAAAGTACTTTTGATCCCACCCTGTGCCTGTGAACCGCCGATTTTTTTAATGACCCCATCCACGACAATTAAGTACACCCGGGCGACATTCTTAGTCAAAAGGCTTTGGGGTAGGGGGTTGTGGTTTTCATCTTGCAATTCTTTAAGGTAGTTAAAGTTAAGTTTGGTGTTGTTGGGCACAAGTTCTACATCTGCAATTTTAAACGCTGTTTTGACTTGTAAAATGTGCATTTCACTCCTTAATAATCAAAAGCTCATGGGACTTTTTCACATACCCCGCATCGCCCCGCTCAAGGCGGTTTTTACCCATTCTTGTCTCTCCCTGCCACATCGTGTATTGCCACGCCAGTTCCACGATTTTAAAATCCTTATACGCCTCTCTTACAAAGGAGCAATCGTTGTAGCTTAAAACAAAAGGTCCCGGACGCGCTTTAAGCATTTGGGCGAGTTGGTCGTGCCTAGAGCCGTTGTGGTGTATGGGGAAGTTACGCATGGGATAAATCCCCCTAAACATTTTAGAATCCCCTTCTAAGAAATAAGGTGGGTCTAGGTAAGCAAGTCATGGGGATAGGCTAGAAGCACCTCCCTAAAGTCCGCACATTGCACGCTCAGCGTGGGTGCGTTGAAATTTTTTAGCTTGGTTAGGGCGTTGTGGTAGCGTTTCTCTTGGGTATAAATCTTGCTCATCCAGCCTAAAAATCCGGGCCCATAGCTCAAGTTGAAGTTAAAATAATAATCCCGCGCTAGGGTGAGGGGGTCGAGCACGCATTCTTTTTGATAATGCGCTTTGAGCTCGGTTTTAATAGCATTGTAAATTTCTTGAGTGGGGCTTAGCGCACGCAAAGACGCATAAAGGCGTTCTTTATCTTGTAAGAGCACTTGCCAAAAATTGACTAGAATATCAAAAATGTCAAAGGTGCGCACCTCTAAGCCAAGTTCTCTAGCACAGGCAATCTCCACACTCCCCCCGCCCATAAAGGGGCTGATCACTCTTTTTATATTTGTGGGTATGTGCTCCAAGATAAACCCCACCGCTAAAGATTTACCCCCACCATAGCGCAAAGGGCTTTTAGTGTAGCGTTTGTAGCGCAACTTTTGGGATTTGAGTTTTTCTAAAAAATGTGATTTTTTAAGCTGGTGCAAAGTGTGCTACCTAAGTGGATTGCCCCCTCCAACCCCTCCAAAAAGGCAAAAGCAAAAAGGCAAAAAGGCAAGGGCTACATCATGCCGCCCATGCCCCCCATACCGCCCATGCCGCCCATATCCGGCATGGCAGGAGCGGGTTTGTCTTCTTTCACTTCGTGCACGGTGGCTTCAGTGGTTAAGAGCAAGCTAGAGACAGATACGGCGTTTTGCAAGGCAATGCGCGCCACTTTAAGGGGGTCAATAATACCCGCTTTAAACATGTCCACATATTCCCCATTGCTGGCATTAAAACCAAAATGCGCCTCTTTGTGTTTTTCCACTTCATTGACCACCACACCGCGATCATAACCGGCATTGGCCGCAATTTGTGCTAGGGGCGCTTTGATGGCGCGCATGATGATTTCATAGCCCACTTTTTCATCGCCCTCTAGGTTTAAATGCACTTTTTGGGCGGCACGGATGAGAGCTGCACCCCCACCAATCACAATACCCTCTTCAACGGCCGCTTTAGTCGCAGACAAAGCGTCATCCACGCGATCTTTCTTTTCTTTCATTTCCACTTCAGAAGCCGCCCCGACTTTAATCACCGCCACGCCGCCGCTGAGTTTGGCTAGGCGTTCTTGGAGTTTTTCTTTATCATAGTCGCTCGTGGTGGCTTCAATTTGGGTTTTGATTTGGGCGATGCGATCTTTTACATCGTGGGCTTTGCCTTTGCCATCTACGATCGTGGTGTTGTCTTTATCGATCACAATGCGTGCCGCCACGCCTAGATCGCTGGCATCGGCGTTTTCTAGGGTTTTGCCAAGTTCCTCAGAGATCACTTGGCCACCTGTAAGGATCGCAATGTCTTTAAGCATCTCTTTGCGGCGATCGCCAAAGCCGGGGGCTTTGACCGCAGCCACATTGAGCACACCCCTAAGTTTATTGACCACCAAAGTGGTGAGCGCTTCGCCCTCAATGTCTTCAGCGATGATCAACAGGGGTTTGCCCTCCTTCATGGTGCGCTCAAGCAAGGGCAAAATGTCTTTCATGCTAGAGATTTTTTTATCGGTGAGCAGAATGTAGGCATTTTCTAGCTGGGTGGTCATTTTTTCGGCATTGGTTACAAAGTAAGGAGAGAGATAGCCGCGATCAAATTGCATCCCCTCTACAACATCTAACTCGTCTTCAATCCCCTTCGCTTCTTCGACGGTGATCACGCCATCTTTACCGACTTTTTCCATCGCATCGGCAATGAGTTTTCCGATTTTTTCATCGGAGTTGGCAGAAATAGTAGCGACTTGGGTGATTTCCTCTTTTCCGCCCACTTTTTTGCTCGCTTTTTTGAGCTCGGCGATAATGGCCTCACTTGCTTTGTCCATGCCTCTTTTGATTTCAATGGGGTTGGCCCCGGCAGTGATGTTGCGTAGTCCTTCTTTGAAGATGCTATAAGCAAGCACAGTAGCGGTTGTGGTGCCATCGCCGGCGGCATCCGCGGTTTTGCTGGCCACTTCTTTAACCAGCTGTGCGCCCATATTAGCTACAGGACAGGCTAGTTCAATCTCTTTAGCCACGCTCACGCCGTCCTTTGTAATGCTGGGCGCGCCGTAGCTTTTTTGGATCAACACATTGCGCCCTCTAGGCCCCATAGTAACTTTCACGGTGTCGTGGAGTTGTTTCACGCCTTCAAAAAGTTTGTTGCGTGCGGTGTCTGCAAATTTAATTTCTTTGGTTGCCATGTTTGTCTTCCTTTGTCAAATTTTTAAATGCTTAGGGTTGCTCTTTTTAGTGGTTGTGGCAGCAATTGCCCTCGTGTTTGTGATCGCCCTTGTGATCGTGTCCGTGTCCGTGGCAGCAAGAATCCACAATGCCGAGCACATCTTCAAGTTCTAAAACCATGAACTCTTTCCCGCCCAAAACGATTTCTGTGCCTTTGTACTTCCCAAATGCCACCACATCGCCCTCTTTGAGGCATTTACAGCCCTCGCTGATTTTGTGGCTCACGGCTTTCACCACGCCCATTTGGGGTTTTTCCTTAGCATTGTCAGGGATAATAATCCCAGAAGCGGTTTTCTTCTCTTCTTCTAGTCTCTCAACTAGTACTCTTTCACCTAATGGTTTAAACATTGCGTCTCCTCAAGTTACAAAAATTAGCACTTAAAAAATTTAAGTGCCACGATTTTAGCAAAAAATTGCGCATAAGTCAAGGCTTAGGACAGGATTAAAATACTTAACTAAATAAACTTTATAGTAAATAGCTAAAGTTATCTATTATTAAAATTGTAAAGTCTTGGACTAAGTTACCCTGTGTGCGCCTTTAGGCAAAATCAAAGTTACCTATGCTAAATTTTTAAGCATGATCACGCAAGAGTCTTTAGAACAACTCAAGCAAGTTGCCGACATTGTGGAAGTTGTGCAAAGCTACATCTCATTAACAAAAGCGGGGAGCAATTACAAGGCGATTTGCCCATTCCATGACGAAAAGACCCCAAGTTTCTTCGTGAGCCCGCAACACAATTCCTTCCGTTGCTATGGTTGTTTTAAGTCGGGCAACGCCTTTACCTTTATCATGGAATATGAAAAGGTGGATTTCCCCACAGCGGCGCAAAAATTAGCGGATATGTTTAATGTCCCCCTGCAATTCACCCATGCCCAAGAGCCCATGACAAACACAGGCCTTTTAGACCAGATCGCCCAGTGCTACCAAGCCCAGCTTGCTAAAACCCCCCATGCTCTTGAATACTTGCACCAAAGGGGGGTAAGCCCTGAAAGTGTGGAGGATTTTTCTTTGGGCTTTTGTGCATCTGTAAGCGTGCTAGACTACATCCAAGCGCATCGACTAGATACCAAAGCCCTTTTGGAGTTGGGGGTCTTGGGCCAAAACGACTATCAAAAAACCTTTGTGCGCTTTACCAACCGCTTGATGTTTCCCATCCACAACCCCAATGGTAAGGTGGTGGGCTTTGGGGGGCGGACATTGCAAGAAAACGCACAGGTGGCAAAGTATATCAACTCCCCCCAAAGCGTGTTGTTCAATAAATCTAAATTGCTCTATGGCTATTTTCAGGCCCGTCAACACATCCTTAAAACTAAGCAACTCATTTTAACCGAGGGCTATTTGGATGTGATTTTGCTCCACCAAGCGGGCTTTAAAACGGCAGTGGCGACTTTAGGCACGGCTTTAACCGAGCAGCATTTACCCGCTTTGAGTCGGGGCGAGCCCTCCATCATCTTGCTTTATGATGGCGATAAGGCGGGGCGCATAGCGGCATTTAGGGCGAGCTTGCTTTTGGCCAAAGAGCTAAAAAGCGGGGGCGTGGTGCTTTTGACCCCTCCGCTTGATCCGGCTGACATGGTGCTGCAAAAGCAAATAGACAGTCTACAGGCCATGTTGCAACGCCCCATCCCCTTCATTGAGTTCGTCTTGCAGGGGCTTACCAAGGATTGCAATTTAAACGACCCCTTGCAAAAAAAGCAAGCCTTCGAGCAGGTCCAAGTTTTTTTACACAATCTGCCCCCCATGGTGCAAGAAGACTACAAGCCAATGGCAGCCAGCCTACTGCAGACCTCTTTACGCTTTTTTAGCCACCAAAAACCCAAGTGGCAGCCCGCCCAGCCCCTAGCCCAGCGCCCCATCAGCGACCCTCTAGAAGAGTTGTTGATTAAATACATGGCATTCTACCCCGAATTGCTCGAGCGGGCGAAAACCTACATCAGCACCCCCCAAGTCTTTAAACACTGTGCTCATGCCTTCACGCTTTTATGCAACACTCAACCCGAAGATGTGCAAATTGCCGCCATTAAGTTGGATGAGAGATTGCCGATAGCAACGCCCTATCATAAGGATTTTAAAGCACATTTAATCCTGTTGCTGAAACGCCACTGCGTCATGCAATTAGAGCAAAGCAAATACATTGCACCCCACCTAGACATCACCCAAAGGCTAGAAATGCTTGCCAAGTGGCGGGAGAAATTACATTTATTGAATCAAGGAGAATTAATTCAAGTATGAGAGCCTTAGCGTTGTTTAGCGGGGGATTGGATAGCTTGTTATCCATGCACCTTGTCGCCTCACAAGGGGTTGAAGTTCTTGCCCTACATTTTAACATCGGGTTTGGGGGCAATAAGGACAAGAGAGAATATTTAGAGAAAGCCAGCGCACAAGTGGGCGCAAAGTTGCTTTTATACGACATCCAAGAGCAGTTTTTTAATGATGTCTTGTTTAGCCCCAAGTATGGCTATGGCAAGTATTTTAACCCATGCATCGATTGCCATGCCAATATGTTTAGACAAGCTTTCTATAAGCTCTTAGAGCTCAAGGCGAATTTTGTCATCAGTGGAGAAGTGCTAGGTCAGCGTCCCAAGAGCCAAAGACGCGAAGCACTAGATCAAGTGAAAAAATTAGTGCGTGGCTTTGGGGCTGAAAGTTGCTTTGATAGCCTACTAGATAGAAAGGGCGATGATCCTAGCAAACCCAAAACCCTAGACGAGTTGCTGCTAAGGCCTATGAGCGCACAGCTTTTAGAACCTAGTTTTGCTGAAAAGCAGGGGTGGGTGGATCGCTCCAAACTCTTAGGCGTGCAAGGGCGGGGGCGCAACACTCAATTAGAAAAAGTCAAAGAGCTGGGGCTCGAGCACTATGAGAATCCTAGCGGGGGGTGCTTGCTGACCGACTTAGGCGTGAGCCGCAAGCTTAAAGATTTACAAGCCCACCGCCAACACACACAGCAGAATATGGTAGTGCAAGACAATGTACTCGTCAAGGTAGGGCGTTACATGGTGGTGGGCAACACTCGTCTGGTGGTGGCGCGCAATGAACTAGAAAACGCCAAGCTCGAGCCTGTGCACCCCTTGATGGATAAAATTGTCCTGCTAGATTGCAAGGGGCCTTTGGGGCTTGTGGAGAAGAGAGCGAGTGTAGAGGAGAAAAAGTTAGCCGCCCAAATTGTGCTGAGTTATGCTAGAAGTAAGTGTGAACACTCTTATAGTGTGCAGGTGGGGGATAAGGCCTTTAACCTTAGCCCTCTTGAGAGAGAAAAGGCGCAGAGCTATTTATTTTTAACTTAAATCAAAAGGAGAAAAAATGCGAGACTTTATCGGTTTAGGGGTTGTAGGTAACTTTGCGAGGCATTTAGAGCAGGCGGGCGAAGCGCATAGTTTTATCAACATGAAACACATTGAAAAAGATGCGCCTAAAGGACTTTTTCCTTTTTATTTACCCAACGATCCGAGCTATTTGGGGCGTGATTGTATAGACAATGAAGTGATGGTCTTACCCGATGATGTGAGTTTGCGCGCCCAGGCCGAGCCAGAGATCGCCCTAGAGTGTGAGATCATCTACAACGATAAACACTTGGTAGAGAGCATCACCCCCCACTATTTCATGGCCTTCAACGATGGTTCGATCCGCAATTTCCCCGCCAAAAGGCTGTCAGCCAAAAAGAATTTTTCTAGGGCTTCTAAGGGCATGGGAACAAAGTTGCCCATCGACCGCTTTGTTTATGGCGGGGTGTGCAACGACTTCTCCATCGCCTCGTTTTTAACTAGAGAGGGGCAAACCCATGTCTATGGGGAGAACTCCAAACTCGTCAAATACGAGTATTTTTACGACAAACTCATGGATTGGATTGTAGAAATATTAAACACCCAAAAAGACACGGGGGTTTTAGAGGACTTGCAAGAACTTTTAAAGACCAACAAGTACCCCTCCAAACTTTTGATCGCTATTGGGGCCACACCCTATATGCCCTTTGCTCAAGAGCATTTTTTGCAACAGGGCGACACGATCACCATCATCGTCTATAACCACCGCCGCTACAGCTTTGAGAAGATTTTAGAGATGGTGTCTTCCAACGCTTTGTTAAAAACTTCTTTGGCCGACACCTCCATCGTCCAGCAGAAGGTGCTGTTAGAGAGTATTGTTTGAATCTGTATATCTTTTTTGTGAATAAAATACACAATCCAAAGTTTTTAAAAAATTATTAAGCAATTTGAGCTTAAAATTGAGTGCAACTTTATTAACAAAGGGTAAATTTGAGACAAAAAAATAACCGCTTAGATTCAAACCACGAATTTGACCAATTGAAGCAAGAATACATGCGCCAAGAGGTGGCTTACGCCACTTACTTGAGGGAGAGTAAAAAGCAGCTCTATGGGTGCAAGGATGTTTTAGAGCGACACACTTTCTTTGTAAACCGTTGCCATGCCTACAAGCCTTTGAACGACATTTATATGCGCCTGCGCTCCGTGTCCAAAAAATGTAAAATCGGCATGCAATCCATCCGCGAATCTTTTGAAAAATTCCGCCGCACCCACAACAACACCCTAACCTCTATCAAACGCTACGAAAACAAGTTACAACGCATCAAAGAAGGCAAAGCTCCCTCCGATTGGGAATAGTCTAGAGCAGGGCGATCTGCCGCTCCCTAGGCGGCACGCACCGCCCGATAATCTTTGCCCTCACTCCCTCGTTTTGTAATCTTTTCACACACTCTACCCCTTCTTTTGTATCCATCGCTACCAACAAGCCCCCTGAAGTCTGTGCGTCATAAAAGAGAATATCGGGTAGACTTGTTTGGTTGAGTACGCAATCTTGCAAAGCCTTTTTGCTTGCCACGCTGCCCCCCGGATACACCCCCTCCTTAGCCAACTCCAACGCCCCTTGCAAAAGCGGGACCTGTGCGCTATTGATCTCAAAAGAGATTTCAGGGCTTAGCATTTCAGCCAAATGCCCCACGAGCCCAAAGCCCGTAATGTCTGTGCAGGCATGCACACTAAAATTTTGCAAAACCTGCATGGCCTTTAAATTCAGACACGCCATGCTCTCTATGGCCTCGGGTGCTTCTTGCAACAGCCCCCGCTTTAAAGCGGTGGTGAGAACCCCGCTGCCTAGTGGCTTGGTTAAGATCAATACATCGCCCACGCGCGCGCCCCGCTTGGGCCATAAAGATTTTTCTACAAGCCCGGTAACACTTAGGCCAAATTTTTGCTCTACATCGCTTAGACTATGCCCACCCAAAAGCGCACAAGAACACTCGTTCAATTTGTCTAATGCCCCCTGCATGAGGGCCTGCACACTTGCAACACCCACATGCTCTTGATCCCACGCAAGGATACTTAGCGCACTGACTGCCCTAGCCCCTTTGGCAAAAATATCGCTTAGGGCATTGGCGGCAGCAATTTGCCCATAGGTGTAAGGATCATCGACGACGGGAGGAATCACATCCACGCTCTGCACGAGTGTAGAATCCCCCACTTCGATCGCTCCGCAATCATCGCCATCGCTAAAATCTAAGAGCACGCCCTTTAAGCGGGGTTGTTTGAGCTTAGCTGTGATTTGTTTTAGGTCCTCCAGACCCACCTTAGCCGCTCAACCTGCGCAACGCACAAACTGGGTCAATCTTTCAGCCATTGCTCTCCTTAGAAATGGTTTTTGCTTTTGTGCCCACCGCCACAGAGCCGTTGGGTAGGTCGGTAAGCACCACGGCATTCGCCCCGATTTTGACATCATCGCCGATTGTGATCGCGCCCAACACCTTCGCACCCGCTCCCACCACCACGCGGTTACCCAAAGTGGGGTGACGTTTGCCGGTGAGTTTGCCCGTACCGCCCAAAGTTACGCCATGGTAGATCGTAACATCATCGCCTATTTGCGTGGTTTCGCCAATCACTACCCCCATGCCATGGTCGATGAACAACCCCCGCCCGATCTTAGCTCCTGGATGGATTTCAATCCCGGTCAAAAAACGGCTAAATTGCGAGAGTGCGCGGGCCAAAAAATAAAAGTGCTTGTTATATAGGGCGTGGGCAAGTCGGTGCAAAAACAAGGCGTGCACGCCCGGATAGAGCAATAACACCTCCCACTTGTTGCGTGCAGCGGGGTCTTGATCTAGCGCGCGCTCAAGGCTGTAGACTAGATCGATCATCGTAAAGCCCAGTGGAGATGTATTTTTCTCCTCCATCGGGGGCGAGGGCGAGCACAGATTTACCTTTGCCGAGTCTTTGGGCCACTTGCATGCCTGCAAAGATCGCCGCCCCTGAGGAAATCCCCACTAAAATCCCCTCCTTTTGCCCAAAAAGTCTAGCCGTGCGGATCGCGTCCTTTTCATCCACAGCGATCACCTCATCGACCACGCTTTTATCGTAATTGCCCGGGATAAAGCCCACACCGATCCCTTGGATTTTATGGGGGCTGTGCCGCCCTCCGCTTAAGACCGGCGATTGTGCCGGCTCTACGGCGATGATTCTTGCCTTATGCCCACTCTCTTTAAACTTGCGCCCCACGCCCGCAATGGTCCCCCCCGTGCCTACACCTAGCACCACAGCGTCTGCATCGGGTAAATCCCGTAAAATCTCTTCGGCAGTCGTGCTGTAGTGCTTGCTCGGGTTAGCTGGGTTTTCAAACTGTTGGGGGATGAAGTACCCGGGAGCGGCACCAATCTCTAAGGCTTTATCAATCGCCCCCTTGGTGCCTAAAGACCCCGGGGTCAGGACTAACTCAGCCCCATACGCCTTGATCAATTCCCGGCGCTCAACACTCATGGTGTCTGGCATCACAATGATCACCTGATAACCTTTAAGCAAACCGATTAAGGCTAGAGCAATACCCGTATTCCCACTTGTGGGCTCGACTATGGTTGTGCCCGGGGCGAGCCAGCCATTTTTCTCTGCCTGCTCGATCATCCCCAAAGCCGCGCGATCTTTCACACTCCCTCCGGGGTTAAATTTTTCCAATTTGACATATAAATCCGCCGCCCCCTCTTCTAAAAGCCTACTGGTTTTTAAAATGGGGGTGTTGCCAATCAAGTCTAATGTACTGTTGTATATCATAGGTGCCTTTCTTAGGAATTAAAGGGGATCGTCCTCAAATATTCGAGTCCGCTAGGTTCTCTGTGATCAAAAAACACGCTTTGGCGTGTGTCCATGGTGGCGATTTTAGCAAAGTCCTCGCTGTCTAATTGGAAATCAAAAATCTGCCCGTTCTCCACGATGCGATCGATTTTGGCGGATTTAAACACCACAGAAATGCCCCGCTGGGTGATCCAGCGTAGGATCACTTGGGCGGGGGTTTTGTGGTGCTTTTTGGCGATCTCTTGGAGCACGGGGTGTTTAAAAATGTCCTTTTGCCCCTCGGCAAAGGGCGACCACGCTTGGGGCTGGATATTGTGTTGCTTCATAAATTCCTGCTCGTGCTGCCTTTGGAAAAAGGGGTGCAGTTCAATTTGATTGAGCGCAGGGGCAATTTCGTTAAAAGCCGCTATGTCGGCTAGGCGGCCCGGATAAAAGTTACTCACCCCAATGGCGCGGATTTTACCCTCCTTATGCAGTGCCTCTAAGGCGCGGTAAGTCCCATAGTAGTCGTTGAAGGGCTGATGCACCAACACCAAATCCAAATAATCTAAACCCATTTTTTGCAAGGATTTTTCTACGGATGCTTTGGCTTTTTGCTCGCCGGCGTTGCTAAACCAAACTTTTGTGGTGATGAACAGATCTTCACGGGGGACGCTGGTTTTTTTCACCGCTCGCCCCACGCCTGCCTCATTGCCATACATTTGAGCGGTGTCGAACAAGCGGTAACCTTTCTCGATCGCCTCCAACACGACTTTTTCACACTCACTATCGGGGATTTGAAACACCCCTAAGCCCAAAATAGGCATTTTAATTTGGTTATTCAAAGTAACAAATTCCATAAACTTTCCTTAAAATCAAATGGGCTCTCACCTTAACATAAAAAGTTTAACTCCGCTCTAAGAAGAGATCTTTCTCGCTAATTTGTGTCCCCTCGCTTAGGATTGCTGAGCGCTCCACGACAGAGAGCAATTCGCGGACATTGCCATGCCATGTGTAACTTAGCATGCACTCCTTAGCTTGATCGCTAAAACTCTTTGCTCCCAAATCATAGGCGCATAAAACTTCTTGTAACTTCCACTCCGCTAAGGGTAAAATCTCTTCCTTGCGTTCTTTCAAGGGGGGGATTTTAAGGGGGATGGTGTGTAGCCTAAAAAACAAATCCTCCCTAAACTCTTTGGTGCTGATTTTCTCTTGGATATTCGTATTGGTCGCCGAGATAAAACGGACATCGATCTTAATGGGCTTGTGGCTGCCTAGCCGCACAATCTCCTTTTCTTGGATCGCTCTTAGGAGCTTGCTTTGCAACTTCAGGGGCATTTCGCTGATTTCATCTAAAAACACACTCCCCTTGTTGGCGCTCTCAAACAACCCCGCCTTGGCGCTAGTCGCATCCGTGAAAGCCCCCTTTTCAAACCCGAACAACTCGGATTCTAACAAATGCTCGGGGATGGCTGCCATGTTGATCGCCACAAAGGGCGCGCCCTTGCGTTTGGAGTTTTCGTGGATGAAGTGGGCGAAAACCTCCTTACCCACCCCACTAGGGCCTTGTAAAAACACGCTCGCATCTGTGGCTGCCGCCTTGAGAGCCTGTTTTTGCACCGCCTCTAGGGCCTTTGAAGTGGCGATGAAAAACTCTTTTTTGCACGCCTTTTGCACGGGATGGACTTTGTGAAACTCTAAAACCTTTTTACTGCGATAAATGGATTCTAAAAGCAATTCGGGCTTAAAGGGCTTTTGGAAAAAGTCTTTCACCCCTAAGCGAATCGACTCGATAGCTTTATTCAGCGTGGCGTTGCCCGTGATGACAATCGCCTCAAAACGCCCATCTAGTTTGCGTAAAAACTCTAGTCCGTCCATTTGGGGCATGTTGATGTCCGTGATGATGAGCTCAAAACTCTCATCAATGGCCTTTAATGCGTCCTTGGGGCTTTTAAAGGCGACCACCTCTAAATCCTCGTGATCGCTAAAAAAGAGCTCTAAACTCTTGCGCATGTTGATGTCGTCTTCTACAATGGCGATTTTCATTTTTCTCCCTTCTCATAAATTTCTAGCACCAACAACCCCCCCTCCAAATGCACGCTGGCCGGGGCGTGTATGTCTAGGCTGGCTTGGTTTTGGTTTTGTAGTTTGCTGTTAAACCCACTGGCTTGCACCAAAACCTCGCCCTTATACAGACAATCCACGACCGCATTTTGGTAGCTTTTTAGCAAGATGTCGAGCAAATAGGGCTGTTGGGGGGGGCTTAATTTAGGCTCATTCACGGGAATGTCGCAAGTGTAGCTAGAGTTGTGGGGGTGTTTCTTGAGCGCATGGCTTAAGCCAAACGCCTCGTTTGTGGCGATGCCATTATGCGTTTGCACCCGATAAGAGAGCACAAACTCCTCCCCCACACAAACCCCCCCCAGAACCAATAGACAGAAAAAAGCCCTATTCCACTTCATTTTCTTTCGGGCAAGTGTTGGTATAAACCACGCCATCGCCCTCCACACTCACAAGTTTTACACCGCTAGCGTTGCGCCCCGTTTCGCGGATGCTATCCATAGGCATGCGGATCATCTTGCCACTCTTGGTCAACAGCATTAAATCTTGGCTCTCATCCACGCTCACAATGCCGACCAAATCGCCCGTTTTGGGTGTGATTTTCATGGCGATCACGCCCATACCGCCTCGCCCTTGCAGACGGTAAGCCCCCGCTAAAGTCTGCTTGCCCATCCCCTTAGAGCTGACACTAAGCAACTTCTCTTGCTCGCTAGAGATCACACCCCCGCCAATCACCTCATCGCCGGCTCGAAGGCGCATGCCAATCACCCCTCTAGCCACCCGCCCAATTTGTCTCACCTCCTCTATGCCAAAGCGGATACAAAGCCCCTTAGAGCTTGCCATGAACAGCTCTTGGGTGTTGGAGCTTAAAATCTGCGCGGTAACGAGCGCATCGTCCTCATCAAGCACAATCGCACGCACCCCCCCACGGACACGCCCAAAGGCACTTAAATTTGTCCGTTTGATCAAGCCCTTTTTGGTGAAAAAGACTAAGGATTTATCGGGACTAAAATCCTTTGTAGCAAGCGTGGCTTTAATGCGCTCACCGGGCTGCAAATCGATTAAATTCACCAAAGCCTTGCCAATGGCATTGCGCCCCATTTCAGGGATGCGATAGACCTTTAGCCAATAAAGCTGCCCCATGTTCGTCACAAATAAAATTGTGTCGTGCGTGTTCGCGCTGAAGAAAAACTCAATGAAGTCGTCCTCATGCGTGTTGCCCGAGATTTTGCCCTTGCCCCCGCGTTTTTGCTGTTCATACACCCTTAAGGGCATGCGTTTCACATAGCCTCGATGGCTCACGGTCACGACCATATCCTCGTGCGCGATCAAATCCTCGGCACTTAGCCCCTCGTAATCCTCCTCAATTTGGGTTTTTCGTGGGGTGCTAAATTTCTCTTTAATCTCTAAAAGCTCCTCTTTAATCAAGGCGTTTAATTTGTCGGCATGCTCTAAAATGCCTTGCAAATAGGCGATCTGCTCTTGCAACTCTGTATGTTCTTGCTGGATTTTCTCCTGCTCTAGCCCTGTGAGCCTCTGCAAGCGCATTTCTAAAATCGCCTTGCTCTGCTCTTCACTTAGATCATGCGCTTTAGCTAGAGCCTCTTTAGCCCCCAAAGTGTCGGCACTGCCTTTAATGAGCGCAATCACCGCCTCGCTGTTTTGCAAAGCTACAAGCAAGCCCTCCAAAATATGCACTCTTGCCCTTGCTTTTTCAAGCTCAAAAATCGTGCGCCGAATGACTATAGTTTTTCGATGTAATAAGAAGAGTTTTAAAAGCTCCAATAGCGTGAAAATACGCGGTTCTTTATTGTAAATGGCGAGCATGATCATGCTAAAGGTGCTCTCCATGTTGCTGGACTTATACAAATGGTTTAACACAATCTGCGCCACCGCGTCCTTTTTAAGATCGATCACCACGCGCACCCCCTCGCGATCGGATTCATCGCGCACCTCAGCAATCCCCTCTACGATTTTTTCTTTAGCCAGCTCGCTGATTTGCTCCACCAACTTTGCTTTATTTGTTTGGTAGGGGATTTCTTCTATGATAATGCTCTCTCGGCTGCCCGTTTTCTCAAAGCGGGTTTTCGCCCTCACCTTAATGCGCCCCCTGCCCGTGCTATACGCCTCTAAAATCCCTGCCTTGCCATAAATCACCCCCCCCGTGGGAAAGTCCGGCCCCTGCACAATGTCTAAAATTTCTAGTAGCTCCACTTGGGGGTTTTCAAGCACGCAAATTAAAGCGTCTACGATCTCATCTAGGCGATGCGGGGGGATAGAAGTTGCCATCCCTACAGCAATCCCACTAGAGCCATTGATCAAGAGATTAGGCAAGCGGCTAGGCAAAATGTCGGGTTCTTTAAGCGTGCTGTCGTAGTTGTCGCTAAAATCCACGGTCTGTTTTTCAATGTCTCTTAGCAACTCCTCACTCGCACTTGCCATGCGCGCTTCGGTATAACGCATCGCCGCGGCGTTGTCTCCATCGATCGAGCCAAAGTTGCCCTGCCCATCCACTAGAGGCAAGCGCATGCTAAAATCCTGTGCCATGCGCACCAAAGCTTCATACACGGCACTATCGCCATGCGGGTGGTATTTACCGATCACATCCCCCACAATGCGCGCACTCTTTTTATAAGGCACCCGTGCGCTTAAGCCCAATTCGTGCATGGCATATAGTATCCGCCTATGCACGGGCTTTAGCCCATCTCTAGCGTCCGGCAGAGCCCGCCCGACAATCACGCTCATTGAGTAGTCTAAATAACTCTCTTGTAACGACTCCTCAATTTTGACATCTTTAACTTCCATAAACGCTCCTAAAAGACAAAATAACCCCCCCATACAAGGATAAAAAACACCAACGCCACAAACTGCGCCGCACTGCCCATATCTTTTGCTTTTTTGGCTAAGGGGTGCTGGTGTGTACCCGTGAAATCCACGGCGTTTTCAATCGCGCTGTTTAACAGCTCCACAATGAGGCACAACGCCCCGGGCAATACGAGCAGCGTAAATTGTGTAAAGCTGTGTGCCACAAAGCACGCCCCCAAAAAACCCGCCAACGCCAAGACAAGCACCTGCCTAAAGGCGGGCTCGTCCTTAAACGCCGCCTTGAGCCCCGCTTTAGAATACAGCCACGCCTGTAAAATGCGTTTCATGGCAACACTTTAAGGCTGAAGTGGGGTAGGTACGCCCAAATTTCTTTAAAATTTCTTAAATCTGTCCAACGCATGAAGGGGGCGTTTTTATTGAGAAGTTCAAAGCCCACAGAATCCCGTTTGTTGTTCGCAAAGTCCAAGAACTTTTGTGATAAATCGTTCGCCTTAGCTACCTCATCTTGCAGTCCAGCCACCAAGAGCCCGACTAAAATCGTGCCTTTAAACGAGCGGGCGATTTCTTTCAAGGCTTTATCGTAGGCATGCGTGTCAAAGTGAGGGTTGTTAATGTCCCCGCTTTTTTGCAGCAGTGGGTAGAGCAAAGAGCGCATGTCTTTAGAAGACACCTTAAAGCCCAGCCGCTCCACTAAAACCTCTAAGTCCTTTGTGGGTGCATCTTTACCTAAGAGATTTTTGAGACTCACAGGTTTGTTGCCCTCTTTAAAGCGGGCACTTAAAGAAAACTCATAGGTGGCTTTAAGGTTTTTAAGCTCACATGCATTTTGCCCAATGAGGGTGTCTTTGAGGCTCAAGTCTAAAAGGCAATGCGCACTCGTGGGCTGCCACGCCTGTTTGGCGTGGATGGTGGGGATATCTAGTTTAAAGCGCAAGGCATTGGCCTTAACTTCCTCTAGGGCGACTTGAATCGCCCCCGTGTGCCCCGCAACACCCACGCTCTGGCACACAATGTTTTTAAACCCATGGCATTTAAAGGGCTTGGCGTGGATATTTACCGCAAGCCTATTTAAACTCTGCTCTAGCTTACGCTTGACATCGCCGCTGAGTTTCAAGCCCACGCCTAAAAGCAACATACATAAAAGCCCACCCATCCCGAGTAAAATGAACATGAATTTTTTACGCATTAAAAAGCTAGGTCCAATTCTATACTGCCAATGTTGTGGTTTTGGCGTTGGTTTCTAAAGGTTTTGCTAAGGTCAATGGCACTGAAGGCAAAACGCCACCCTTTGTAAAGGATCGCCACCCCCACTTGGGCGTTGTAAAGAAAATAGGGCAGCTGGGTGATGTTGTGCGTTTGTGGGTCGTTGCCCTGCACGAAAATATCTAGGGGCTGGAAAGAACCCATCGCCCCGGCAAAGACATAGAAAGAAAAGCGGTTGCTGTAAGGCTCGCCCCCGGCAAAATTGCTATGCACTTGGTTAGGCCCAAAGTCGGCCTCTAAATTATAACCCACCCTCAAGGTCGTGCCTAAGTTAAAATTCGTCAAGGCGTTGCCTAAGCTAAAGCTGGCGGCCGGGAGCATGTCTATACTGAAAAACCGGCTTTTATAAAAGTCAAGCTTTTGTATCCAAGTGTAGTTCAGCTCAAAGATAAATTCGTTTTTAATTTGGCTATTCCAGCCTAAAAACTTGGGGTCATGCCCCCAAGTGTGAATCAAATTTTGCGTCTGCGCAGCCAAAGAAGAAGGCCCTACCATGCCAAAACTCACGCTGGCATGCTCTAAAGAGTGTGCGCTTCTTTGAAAAATCCCAAAGTTCAAACGCAACCACCCCCCATATAAATGCTCCCCCCTTAAGGGCACTAACCGCCTGCGATTAGCGAGCGTGGGCGTATACATGTCTTGGGTGAGGTAGATATTAAAGCGGGTTTCTCTCTCTTTCTTGCCCTGCAAGCTCACAAAGCGCGCCCATGCCATAGGCGACTTTTTTGTAAAGTCGTATTCCTTACTCACCCAGCCGATGCGTGTGCCAGCGGTATAGTAGCGGTCGATGTAGGGGTTGATGTAGCCATCGTCCTCTGTGAGTAGCTGTACATACCCCTTATGGTAAGGCGTGAGTGCCTTTAAAGAGCAAAAAAGGACACAAAAAAGGGGCAAGTGTGGTTTCATTTGTCTATTATAGCCAAAAAACCCTAGTGGGGGCTTATAGGGTGATGTAGTCCATTTCCATGGGTCTTTGGTGTTGCAAAATGAAGGATTTGGACTTTTCCACGCCCTCAGAAGTGCCGATCATTAAAAGTTTAGACTCGCTGGCGATGATCGCCTCCCCATCGGGCATGGGGATATAACGCCCGTCTTTTTGGATAATGCCGATGATAAAAACTTTGGTGATCTCCCTAAAGTGCGCCTCTTTGAGTTTGCGCTGCACCAGCCAGCTTTCTTTAGGCACGATCACCTCTTCTAGGTCGAGCAAGGTGTCTTTTTTATAAATAAACTTTTCTAGGATGTTTTCCATGTCAGGGCGGATCGCCATTGCGCTCACCCTTTGTGCCATCAGCTTTGTGGGCGAGACCACGCTGTCTGCCCCAAGTTTCTTTAATTTCTCCAAACCTTCATCGGTGTGGGCACTGGCGATCACATAGTAGGGCTTGCGCCTGAGCTCCTTTTCAAAGAGCCGTACACTCACAATCAACGCCACATTGACGGGCAAAACCTCTGAGAAGGTCACGACCCCTCTTGCACTGCTTAGATGGGTTTTGAGCATGGCGAGGTTGGTGTGCGGGTCGCCCACGATGTAGTGGGGGTATTTATGCTTGATCGCCTCCTCTTCAAACCCCTCCTTATTATCCACTACCACAAAGGGGATCTGTGCGCTTCGAAATTGTTTGCTCAGCTCGATGGTGTATTCATTGTGGTAGCAGATGACATAGTGGTTTTTGAGTCTTGCGATTTTGTAAATCATTTTTTTCTCCCGAATGAGCCTAGATAAAACGCCCTTGTTGATGACGCTGATTAAAACGGCGACACTAAAGGTAACGACCCCCGTACCGCAAAACATGATGATCGAAGTGAAAAAGACGCTGATTGTGCCAAAATGGCTTTCATTGAGCGCCCCAAAGCCCGTAGAAGTAAAAGTGTAAGTGGTTTGGAAAAAGGCTTGGATGAGGGTGTAATCTTCTAGGGCTAAATAGCCCAAAGTCCCCACCAACACGAAGCATTGGATCAAGACTAAGGGGAGTCTAAAGACCTCAAACTGCTCGTAAATCTCGGCGTTTAAATTGTAATCCGCCTTGACTTTCTTTTTCTTAACAGAAGAGAGGAATCCTTTGACTTTTTGCAGCATTGGGGGGCGGGTCAAGCCCGCCTAGTTGCTTTTGCGCATGGTCCTTAGGGTGGAAGCGGCGACCTTGATTTTTTGCCTTGTACCATCCTCTAGGGTTACGCGGATGGTGTGTAAATTAGGCAATAAACGCCGCTTGTTCTTGTTGTTGGCGTGGCTCACGCGGTTACCCACCATAGGCCCCTTGTGGCTCAACATACATCTTCTAGCCATGAATGCTCCTTTTGCAAAATAAAGCGAGCATTATACCCCAGTTGCGCTTAAATTAGTGCGTGGGTTGCTTAGCGGGTTTCTTATCGCCCTCCATGATCCCCTCTGGTTTTGGGGTACTCGCGCTCATCACGGGCAGTTCTGGGTAAATGATTTTGGGTTTTTTACCCGTCAGTGCGTTGAAGAAGGTGGCGATTTTTGTTGCCTCCTCGTCGTTGATGGTGGTGCCTAGCTGAATCGCACCCATCTCTTTGATCGCGTCTTTGATATTCCAGTACTGCCCATTGTGGAAGTAGGGCATGGTTTCTAGGACATTGCGCAAAGTGGGGACTTTTACCATGCCATTTTTATCCCCCTTGAAGTCGCCCACATTGGCGAATTTATAGGGTGCGGCCACTTGGAAGGGCTGCATCATCCCGCCCAAGTTAATGCCATTATGGCAACCCACACAGCCCTTATCTAAGAACACTCTTAAGCCCTCTTGCTCTTGGTGGCTCAGTGCCTTGGTGTTGCCCCTTAAAAAGTCATCGTAGCGGCTAGGGGTTACCAAAGTCGCTTCAAACATGGCGATCGTGTCTGTAATGAGGTTGAGATCGATCTTAATATTGTTGCCATAGGCGCGCTTAAAGGCCCTGACATAGCCGGGCATGGAGTTGATTTTTTCCTCCACAACTTTAGGATCGGCGTTCATCTCTACGGGGTTACTGATGGGACCCTTAGCCTGCTCATCTAGGTGTGCCACCCGCCCATCCCAAAACTGCACGGCATTAAAAACAGAGTTGTACACGGTGGGGGAGTTTAAAAAATGTGGGTTGGGCTTCCAGCCCTCGCCGACAGCCCTAGACACCAAATCCACCCCAGCCAGCCCCAAATTGTGGCAAGTGTTGCAAGAGATCAAATAGGAAGTGGAGATTCTAGGGTCTAAATAGAGCTTTTTGCCCAGCTCAATCTGCCCCTTGGTCATCACCGCTCCCTTGTACTTCAAGCCCAATTCCCGCACCCTTTGTTCCAAATACTTGTCTAAATCCTTGCCGGTGGGCATGGGGACTAAGTTCGCTTCTAGGGCTTTTTTAATGAGCCCCACGCTATCCATTTTCTTTTGAGCGCTTAAGGGCACGCTTAGGGCGAGCAAAGTACAGAGAGAAAACTTAAAAATGTTTGGCATGAAAATCCTTTTTCCTTTTGTTTATCTTGTTGCAAGGCAGATCGATATTTTAACACAAAACCCCCGCTATATAACAAAAAATGTTAGAATACCCGCTATGAAAACGCTTTTTTTGCTAGAAGATGATTTTTTATTGCATAAGGCCCTAGCAGAGTTTTTAGAGCATGCGGGCTTTGCAGTGGTGGGGGCGTATAACCAAGCTAGAGCCCTAGAGATTTTAGGCCAGCAAAGCTTTGATCTCTTGCTCCTAGATGTGCAACTGCCCGAGGGCGATAGTTTTGAGCTGTTAGAAACTTTGCGGGATTTAAGCATCAACACCCCCGCGATTTTCATCAGTGTGCGTGGCGACATCCACGCCCTGCGTCAAGCCTTTGGTGTGGGGGCGAGCGACTATTTAAAAAAGCCCTTTGACTTAGAAGAGTTGCGCCTGCGTATGGAGCGTTTGCTTGCCCCCCCAAAGTTGCAGATCAACTCCGAGTGCCTTTATGAAAACGGGGTCTTATACACCGACAAGCCCCATTTCTTAAGCCCTAAAGAAAAACGGCTGTTGGAGTTTTTCATCCGCCACAAAAACCAAGTTCTCGCCAGTGAGCAAATCATCGCCAATGTGTGGGACTATGAGGGTGTGGAGAGCTCAACTCTGCGTAGCCACATTAAAAATTTACGAAAACTCTTAGGCAAAGAGTGTTTACAAAACATCAAGGGGTTAGGCTATTGTTTAAAAATTCCATGAAACTCAACACCCATGAAAAGCAATCCTTGCTCCGGTTTGTGGGGCTGTATTTGGGCTCATCCTTTGTGCTCATTGTCTTCATCGCCCTCTTGTTCCTGCACAACGCCAAGAGCATATTTTTAGAAAACACCCAAGCGCGTCTACAAAGTGAAAGCAACCAACTCACACAAGACATCATCCAAGCCCACATGCACAATTGGGACGAGCCTTTCAAGACCTTAGCCCACAAATACAGCCACTTGCATTTTGTGCTGTTGGATGCGGCTAGGCATGTGCTCTATAACCATGAATTTGGCAATGCTACGAGTTTGGCTTTCTTTGGCAAGGACGGACCCTTTCCCGTGTTTTTAGACCAAGACAACACCTTTTACTTAGTAGACAACAAGATCTTTGGGCATTTGGGCGTGGATTTGGTGATCTTAGAAGAGCAGCACCCCACGCATTTGTTCGCCGCCCTTTACCGCCGTGTGTTTTTGGTGTTTTTAGGGGTGTTTGCCTGTGTAGGGATACTCTCTTTTTTTCTAGCTCGCCTGTTTTTACAGCCCCTAGCCAGTGAGCGCAGCCGCATCAACACCTTTAGCCAAAACATCGCCCACGAGCTCAACACCCCAATCGCCGCCCTACTCATCACCGCCAAGGCTTTCTATCAGCAAACCAACGACCCCAAGGTGTTGGGCATTTTAGCCAGTGCTAAACGCATCTCCCACCTTTACGAGTGCCTAGCGTATCTCTATTTTCAAGAATTACGCCAAGAAGAGCCTAGATTGCTGGATTTAAAAAGCCTAGTGGCGCAGCAAATCGCCGCCTTAGAGCAAATGGCGCATTTTTACCATGTGAGCCTCACAAGCCAGCTTGAGTCTAAAACCTTTAAGGCCTGTGAAGAGGATATTGCCACCTTGGTGAGCAATCTTTTGATGAATGCCCTCAAATACAACCACCCCGGGGGCTTTGTCAAGGTGCTTTTAAACGATTGTTTGCAGGTGATTAACAGCGGGGCAGCCATCCCTGAATCCAAACTCAAGGCATTAACCGAGCGCTACATCCGCCTAGATCGTGAGAAAAAGGGCTATGGGATCGGGCTAGACTTGGTGCAGCAAATTTGTATACGCTATGGTTTTAGCCTAGAAATTGAGAGCCAGCCCACCCAGGACCCCCACATCTTTTGCAATGTCTTTAAGGTATATTTTTCTAGTTAAGTGGTGGAGAATAAGGACGCTAAGGTTTGGCGCGCCCGGATATTGCCCATCTTTTGTGCCCGCCTGAAGCACTCGATCGCCTTGTCTAAATCCTGCATTTCGCCTTGGTAGTAGAGCACACCCATGTTATACATCGCGTCCGAGCTACCCAAATTAGCCGCCTGCTCAAAGTAATCTAGGGCTTGGCGGGTGTTTCTTTCTATCCCCTCACCCTTGCTATAAAGTACGCCTAAGTTGTAGCAGTCCTTGACTGAGCCTAGCCGTGCCGCCTCGCGAAAATAACTGAATGCCTTTTGGGGGTCTTTGAGCACGGCTTTGCCCACATGATAGAGCGTGCCCAAATGGTGCATCGCACTCGCGTTGCCCAAAGCCCCCGCCTGTTTGTAATAGCGGATGGCCTGTGGCATGCTTTTTTCCACCCCCTTGGCGTATTCGCACATCAGCCCCAAGTTGTAATAAGCCTTCGCCTCGCCTAGTTTTGCCGCCTCTTGGAAGCATTCAAATGCCTTGGCGTAGTCCTGTTTCACCCCAAGCCCTCCGCTGTAAATCACGCCTAAGTTGTAGTAAGCCTTGGCGTAACCCAAGTTTGCGGCCTTTTTAAAGTATTCTAAGGCTTTCTTTTCATCCTTGGGCATGCCATCCCCGCTGGCATAGACCACGCCTAAATTGTAAAGTGTTTGTGCCTTTTGTTCAACCGTTTGATCTTCCATCGCGTTTAGATTGCCCATCGCATTGACATCGCCCAAATCTGCAGCTTGTTGGTAATAGGCAAGAGCCTTAAATTTGTCCTGCTCCACGCCCCCCCTACCCGTGCGGTACAAGGTGGCTAAACTGCAAAGCGCCTCCGAGTCGCCCATGCTGCCCGCCTCTTGGTAGAGCTTGATCGCCTCTTTCATGTTTTGATCCACCCCCTCCCCGATCTCATACATAGCTGCTAGAGTGTAGGTCGCCTTAGCAAAGCCAAGCTTGGCGGCCTCTTTTAAAAACTCTAGGGCTTTCGTGCTGTTTTTAGCCATGCCCTGCCCGCTCTCAACCATGATGGCCAGGTTGTAAAAGGCCTTGGCATCACCTAACTTTGCTGCTTCTTTGAAGTAGTCCAGGGCTTTCGTGCTGTTTTTAGCCATGCCCTGCCCCTCGTAATGCATTGTACCAAGACTCACCAATGCCTTGACACTGCCCAAATTGGCCGCCTTTTTATAATATTCAATGGCTTTTTGGTAATCCACCCCCACCCCCTTACCGGTGCGAAATATTAGGGCGATGTGGTTTAAGGCGTGTATGTCCTCCAAATCCGCCGCCTTTTGGAAGTAATAAAGTGCCTTTTGGCAATCTCTTTTCACCCCCCGCCCTAGGTCATACATCACACCTAGATTCACATACCCCTGGCTATCGCCCAAGTCCGCTGCTTGTTGGAAGTAGTGCAGGGCCTTGTCGTCATTTTTTTCCACGCCCTTGCCCCCTGCATAAACCACGCCCAGCCCCACCAGTGCCCGTGCACTGCCCAAATTGGCCGCGTTGGTGAAGTTTTCTAGGGCACTTGGGTAGTCCTGCTCTTTATAGGCTTGGTTGGCTTTGATTAAATATTCTTGGTAGGTTTCTAGGTTGGCTTTGGTATCCAAGCCCTTATCTAATTCCTCCTCGAGAGCTTCCTTTTCATTGCGGTCGTCTTCAAAAGCCTTGGGCATGTCATTTTTTTGCGGCATATCATTCCTTTTGCGGTTTGATTTGCTCTAAAAGCTGGCCAATGGCTTTAAGCACTACACTCTGCAGTGCTTGGATTTGGGATGCCTCCTCTTGCCCGGCCTGCTGTCGTTGGATGATGCGCCCGTGTTTGCCCTTAGTGCCCTTACTTAGGGTGTAGTCCAATACGATCTCAGCCTTGTTGTCTAAAAGTGCAAAGGTTAAGATATTGATTTGTAGGGTGGTCGTGGTTTCAGCATAGGGGGTGAGCGACACCGCCACGCAGTGTTTAGGAGCTTGGAGCAAAAGCAGATTTTTGAGCATTTTAGTGGGCAAGTCAGCGAATCTCTGTCCCTTGGCATAGGTGATCTGTCCCCCGCTGCTGCGCCGTACAATGGACTTGGTGTTGTATAAATCCGCAGCTAAAACCTCCAACAAGCCCACACTAAAATTATCCTTACAACTCTGTTGTTCTATGGCCCCCACACTCAAATCGTAGTCTTTAAAATCAGGCAAGTTCTGTTTTAAGTTGAGGTTCAAACAGCCCGTAAAGAGCAAGGGCAGGGTGAAGAGTCCAAATTTTGCCTTCATTTTCGATCCCCAAAGATGGTTTTATAGGGATTGGCATCGAATTTATCCATCAAACTTGAACCCTTTTGTACGAAGTTATCGATGTGGCGCAGACTAAGCTGCATTTGCATGATGAGGGGCGAGAGCATGGTTTTAAAGTCGTATTGTTTGTCACGCACTTTGGCATCGATATCTTGGATGAGCTGATCGGTGTGTTTGACGAGCACATCTCCATTGTCCACGAGGGCATCGCCTTTTTTAAGGGTGATGGTGGCGTTTTTAAGCACCGTGTCTAGGGCGAGGCGGGTGTTGTCTAGCCCTTGCGTGGCTTTTTGGATAGAGGCGATGATTTTACTGATGTTTTTAATGTTTTGGGCATCCAGGATTTTATCGATGGCACGGATGATGTAGAGCACCTCATTAGAGATGTGCCCAGCATTGCCAGCCAGTTGCTCTAAAAAGCTTTGTTGGTAGTTGAGTATGCGCTCGCTGTCTTTCTCGGTGTAAAACTCTTGAGAATCACTTTGGATCAAACTTAAATACTTCATCCCCACCAAGCCTTGCGATTCAACCTTGACCGAGGAGTCTTTACGCACGGGCACCCGCCCTAAAATGCGTAAAGTGATCTTCACCACCCCTAAATGTACCTTGTCAAAACCCACTTGGCGCACAGACCCCACTTGGATACCTTTGTAGTTAACAGGAGTGTTTGTCCCGATCCCGCCCAAATCTTTATCGGTGTAAACCACATAGCTTAGGTATTTTTTATCCTCTAAATTAACATGGCCTAGCCATAAAATGAAAAACACCATACACACCACAAAGGCCAAGAAAATCCCCCCGATGAGTGTGTAGTTCACATGCCTTTCCAAAACTTCTCTCCTCGTGTAGAATTAAACAAATTACCCTCTTCAAGCGGGTGCTCGTGCGTGTGCAGCACGAAATCCTGTAAAGTGCCGTCAAAGTCAATGAGGCCGTCTTTGAGCATGATAAAACGATCCACCGTGTTTTTTACCGAGTCTAAATCGTGGGTGATCATCACCACCGTGAGCTGTAAGGACTCCTTAAGTGAGTGGATCAAGTCGTCAAACTTATCGGCGGAGTAGGGATCCAGCCCACTGGTGGGTTCGTCTAAGAATAAAATATCCGGGTTGGTCGCCATCGCTCGGGCTAGCCCCACGCGCTTTTTCATCCCACCACTCAGTTCATAGGGATAAAGGTAGTAGGTGTTTTTATTTAGTCCTACACGCTCGAGCCACATTTTGGCGATCTCGATGATATTGTGCTGGGGATAATGACTGTATTCTTCTAGCATCGCCCCCACATTTTCTAAGACCGTGAGCGAGCTGTAAAGCGCACCAAATTGGAACAACACCCCAATGCGTTGAAAAATCTTATTGCGCTCCCGCTCTTTCAGTTTCCAAATGTCTGTGCCAAAGAGTTTGATCGTGCCTTTAATGGGGCGGTTTAATAAAATCATGCTCCTTAAAAGCGTGCTTTTGCCACTCCCACTGCCCCCCAAGATCGCCATCACCTCTCCCTTATCCACGCTAAAGCTCACGCCTCTATGGATGATGCGATCCCCGTAAGCGGTGTGGATATTTTCAACCGAGATTAAAGAGTTAGACATTGAGCTTCCCAAAGATCACCGAAAAAGCGGCATCCAAGAAAATGATCCAAAACAGCGCATTCACCACGCTGATCGTGGTGAGCTTGCCCACCGACTCGGTGTCGCCCTTCACTTCAAAGCCCCGCATACACCCCACCAAAGCGATCGCAAAACCCCAAAAGGGGGCTTTGATCAGCCCGATAAAGAAATGCGACACCCCGACATTTTCGTGCAAGCGGGCGATGTAGTGCGCAAAGTCCACGCCCAACTGGTACCTAATAGCGATCATCGCTCCTAAAATGGAGAAGACATCCGCTAAAAAGACCATCAAGGGCATGGCGATCATCAAGGCGAGCACTCTAGGCAGCACCAAAAAGGCAAAGGGGTTAAGTCCCATTGTCTTCATCGCATCCAGCTCTTCGGTGATCTTCATCACCCCAATTTGGGCGGTAAAACTAGACGCGCTACGCCCCGCCACCACCAACGCCAAAATGAAGGGCCCCATTTCTCTTAAAGACAACTTCGCCGTCATCTCAATGCTCATCATCGGAAAACCCATTCCTTGCAATTGCATCGCCCCTTGCAAAGCGACCGCAAAGCCCACCACAAAGACCGTCAAAATGCTCACCGGCAAGACCTTAAACCCGCTCTCGTTGATGTGGTAGATGAGCGGAGTCCAGCAAATGGACTTGGGGCGGATGAAGGCTAGCCCCACAAAATAAATCACCATTCCACAGAAATTAAAGGTGTTGAGCAAGGTGTTATAAAAGGAAGTCACCCCTCGGCCTAGGTGCTCTAGGGGGTTTTTAAACACCCGCGAAACATGCTCTTCCTTTAAAATGCTCGGATTTGCCCGAACCCAACTCTCCACAACTTCCAACACCCGGGTGTTGTAGGTGCTAGGATTGACAAAGCGGGGTTTGCGCCGCCCCAATAAATCGTAGAGCAACATGAGAAACACAAAATCCAAACTTCCCACCCCTTGAAAATCGATCGCCTCGATGGGGGGTGCGTCTTTTAAAATGTTCTTCAACTGAGAGAGCGCACGCGCCGAAGTTTTAAAATCCCAATCTCCCTGCAAAACCAAGGTCTGAGCTTGGACATAGGCTGTACTTTGGTCTAGCAAAACTCCCCCTTGTGCGCTAAAAGCCAGAGCATCTTAACCACCATTTTATGTTATGATAAGCGATTATACACTATTCGGGGTAAATATCAATTTCATGCGCTTTTTGGGGTTCTTGCTGTGTTGCTTTGGCATTGTTTGGCTAGTCCCCCCCCTGCAAGCCCAAACAGACTCTAAAAAATTTTTACAATCCCTACACAAAGAGGAAGAACTCTACCAACGCCTGCAAAACAAACAAAAGCAACGCAGGGCCAAGGACGGCGGGTTCTTTGGCATAGGGTTTGGCATGATCGACATCAAAAAGGATACCAAACAAGGCAAGAGCCAAACCTTCCCCGTGATTTTGAGCTTTAAAGGGGGGTATCAGAGCTACTTTTCAAACTTCATTGGGCTCAAGGTCTTTGCCGCTTTGGATTTAGCTACCTCTGAAATCAACTGGCAAGCCAACAACCCCCACACCAACTCCTTCTATGGTGTGGCCTCAGCGGGCTTAGAAATCCCCATTGAGTTTAGCCTCACCCCTTCTTACAAGCACTTCTTGGGCTTTTATGCGGGTGTGGGCGGTGGGGCGGTGATCTACATGGACAACGACCAATTTCAGATGCGCAACAAACAAGAGATCAAGACCTTTGGACTCATCATCCAAGCGGGGGTGGCCTTAACCCTCTTTTCCAAGCACCGTATCGAAGTGGGCTTTAAAATTTTACCCACCAACAAGACCCTTCTCGCCTCTAAACGCTTTGAAACCTCCCAAATGTTCAATGTGGTGTATCTGTATAAGTTCTAAGGTGGGGGGTGCTGGAATGAAAATAAATCGCATTTTTGGAGTCATTTTGAGAAAAGTCGCCTTGTTTTGCAGCGCAGCCCTCATATTGCATGCTATCCCCACTAAGCGTTTACAAAGAATCCAAACCACCCAACGCGTAAGCCACGAAGAGGCCCCCCTAAGCTGGCAAAGCCCGGGAGTGAAGAACTATCTAGGCAGCCGCACGGTGATTTCGCACAAGCAACTCACCCAGCAGGCCAACCAAAGCGTGGAAGAAGCCCTGCAAAATGTCCCCGGGGTGCATATCCGCAACTTCAGCGGCACGGGGGCGATGCCCAGCTTTTCGATCCGCGGCTTTGGAGGAGGCAGCCCGGGGCACAGCAACACAGGGCTAGTGTTGGTCAATGGCATCCCCATCTATGTTGCCCCCTATGCGCTCATCGGCATTTCGATCTTCCCTGTAACCTTCCAATCCGTGGATCGCATCAGCGTTACCAAGGGGGGCGAGAGTGTGCGCTATGGGCCTAATGCCTTTGGGGGGGTCATCAACATCATCACCAAGCCCATCCCCACAAAATGGAGCAACCAAATCGCTGAGCGCACCACCTTTTGGGGACGTTCTAACGGGGGCTTCATCACTTCTAGCAGTGGCCCGGCAAATAAAAGCATAGGCAACAACTTTTTATACAACACCTACCTAAAAACGGGGGGCATGTTTAACAAATACGTGGGCATCCAAGCGCAGGCGAATTACATCACGGGGCAGGGTTTCCGTTACAACAGCCCCACAACCATCCAAAACTACATGCTTGACGGGCTTTACCAAATCAATGAGAACAACAAAATCACGACTTACTACCAATACTATAAATTTTTCCTAACCGACCCTGGGTCCTTAGCCCCCAGTGCCTACGACACCAATCGCTTCCAAAACAACCGCCCCCACAACACCAAGAGCGGGGACGCAAACCGCTGGGGCGTGGTGTATAAAAACTTCTTCGGCGATGAGTCTAAACTAGGCGGAGATTTCACCCTCACCTACTACGGCCATGCCATGAGTCGCGATTTCCAATTTGACTCCAACTACCTTAATGTCAACACCAACCCCACTAGGGGGCTTGTCTACACCAACGACAACTACCCCGGCTTTTTCATCGTCAACCACGCCCGCCACTTTTTCTTAAACGCCATCGAACCCAATGTCAATTTACACATCGCCACCAAGCACTTAACCCAACATTTAAACTTCGGCCTGCGTTTCATGACCAACGACATTGTCATGGCCCCCATGCAATCTACCTGTAAAACTTTAGTTAGCGGCAAATGCCAAATGCCCCCCGCCACACCCCTTTTAAAATCTAGCCAAGACATGGACAATAACTACACCGCTTTGTATTTGAGCGACAAATTAGAGTTTTTCAAGGGCAAGTTTGTGCTCACCCCGGGCCTGCGCTACACCTTTTTAAACTATGAGCGCAAAGTGCCCCTTAAGCCCGATTACACAAGCATGCAAACCATCAAAACCCACCAAAGCGAGTGGAGTCCGGCCTTAAACATCGGTTACAAGCCTATGGATGGTTGGCTCTTTTATGGCAACTACCGCCGCAGTTTTATCCCCCCGCAAAATCGCATGATTGCGCTGTATTCGAGCAATTACAACCAACTTTTTGACGAAATGGAGTTTGGCAGCCGCTACACTTACAAAGATAAATTGAGCTTCAACGCCAATTACTTCTTAATTTTTGCCAAAAATTATTACTCAGGCGGCTACAGCCCCGGACCCGTGGATGCTAGAAGTCAGGGCGTGGAGCTAGAGCTTTACTACTCCCCCATAAGGGGGCTAAACTTGCATGTGGCCTACACCTACATTAATGCGGTGGTTACCAACAACGCCCTAGATGAAACCAAATGGTTTGAGGGCATCGTCAATCACCCCTTTGACATCAAGGGTAAGCAACTGCCCTATGTGAGCCCCCATCAATTCATTTTAGGGGCGACCTACACCTATAAATACACCACCATCGGACTGTCTAGCTACTTTTATAGCCGTGCCTACTCGTCTATGCTCAATCAAGCCCACACGCAGACGGCGTGCTTTCCCTTAAGTGGGGCTAAAACGGGGGGCGTGAGCTATGGCTGTAACAGCGTGGGGCTCTTGCCTTGGTATTGGGTGTGGAACATCCAAATCAGCCAAGTTTTTTGGAAAAGCGGGCGGCACAAGATTGTGGGCAGCTTGCAAGTGAATAATATTTTTGACATGAAATACTACTTTAGGGGCATTGGCACCAGCCCCACAGGCTACCAGCCAGCACCTGGCCGCTCAGTTACGGCGTATTTGAGCTACGAGTTTTAAAGCGCAAGAATAGCGCAAAATCAGCTATAATAAACAGAAATTCTAAAGGTTTTGTGTGGCAAATGTGTTTGAAAAAATCGTGGCTGGAGAAATCCCCTGCCAAAAAGTCCTAGAAAACGCCCAATTTTTGGCGTTTCACGACATCAACCCAGTAGCCCCCGTGCATGTGCTGGTGATTCCCAAGGTTTGCGTAAAGGATTTTAACGCCGCTAGCCCCGAGCTCTTGGCCCAAATGAGCGGCTTTATTTTAGAGGTCGTGGAGAAACTAGGGATCAAAGAGAGCGGGTATCGGCTCATCACCAATGTTGGCAGCGATGGCGGACAAGAAGTCCCCCACTTGCATTTTCACATTTTAGGGGGCGCAAAGCTTGCATGGCCAAAACTCTTTTAGACAAAGCCCAAGATAAGTTTTTAAACAGCATTTTTGCCCCCCTTCTGCCTGAAGGGAGCAAACAAGAGCAACTGGAGCACATCCGCCAAAGCGTGGTGCTTAAAAGTGGGGCGCGCTACTTTGATTGGACGGCTTCGGGCTTAGCTTCTACTTTAGTGGAAAAACGGGTGGCTAAGCTCTTGCCCTACTATGCCAACGCCCACTCTGGCATGTCTAAACACGCCCATTTAATGGACTTGGTCTATTTACACTGCAAGGAAAACATCCGTAAATTTTTGGGGCTGAGTGAGGACTTTTTGGTGCTCAGTGCCGGTTTTGGGGCGAGCTATGCTATTAAACGGCTGCAAGAGATTTTAGGCATCTACTTGCCCCCCAAGAGCCGCCAAAGGCTAGGCGAGCTGCAGGGGCTCAACTTGCCTAAAGTCATCGTGGGACCCTACGAGCACCATTCTAATGAAGTGAGCTGGCGAGAGGGGTTGTGTGAGGTGGTGCGCGTTAAACTCGATGAAATGGGGCTATTCTGCCTAGAGGACTTTGCCAAACTCTTAGAAGCACACCCCAAAGAGCGTCCTTTAATCGTGTCCGTAGGGGCAGCGTCCAATGTAACCGGCCTCATTGTGCCCTTTGAACAAATTGCTAAACTTTGTCAAACACACAACGCCCTTTTAGCCTTTGACTTGGCCGCCTTTGCCCCGCATGACAACTTAGGCCCCATCCCGCTAGACGCATGCTTTGTGGCGACGCATAAATTTTTAGGCGGGGTGGGCAGTTGTGGGCTTTTGGCGTTGAAAAAATCGCTCATTGACACGAGCCTACCCCCCAGCTTTAGCGGCGGGGGCGTGGTGTCCTATGTGAGCCGCAGCACCCACGAATACATCACAGACCCGCACTTGCGCGAAGAAGTGGGCACTTATGCGCTCATCCCCCTTTTAAGGGCGGCTTTAGCCTTACAATTAAGAAACGAGCTAGGCACAAGTTACATTAGCCGTAGAGAGAGCATGCTCACTAAAGTCTTCATGCAGGGCTTGCAAGACATCCCCGCTTTAAACATTTACGGCTCTTTGCAGGCCAAAAGGGTGGGTAATGTGGCGTTTAATGCGATCGGGGTTTCTTGCTATGACTTAGCCCCCCTACTTAGCTACACCTATGGCATTGAAACGCGGGCGGGCTGCTCGTGCGCCGGGCCTTATGGGCACGATTTATTGGGCCTGCAGGATAGCCGTTTTTGCACGCTCAAAGCCAAGGGGCAGACCCCGGGGTGGCTACGCGTGAGTTTGCACTACACCCACAGCCTTGAAGACCTAGACCATCTCTTAGACAGACTCCAAAAGGCGGTTAAAACTTTGCGCGGAGGTTGAAGATGGACAAACAACCCGAGAAAACTTGGATTGAGTTAGACGAATTTGTTGCTGTATCTAAACTGCCTAAAGAGCGGGTGCTAGCACTCATACAAGATCAAAGCATCGACAGCAAGCATGACGCTGAAAAAATTTGGGTGGATTTACACAGCGCGGCGCAAATTTTAGCTAAAAGGGGGAGTGGAAAAAGCCTAGTGGCGGCTAAGGCAGGTTATCCTACCCTACTAGAAAACACCCCCACAGACCCCGTCTATGTGGAAAAGACCATCAACACTATTTTAAGTCTGCACGATAAAGTCGTGGGGGCTAAAGATGAGACCATCGCCGCCTACAAGAACGAAAACACCCTGCTTAAAGAAGCTCTGATCTCCATGCAAGAAATCTACGATGAGGACAAAAAAACCATTGCCCTACTGCAAGAAGAGTTAGATAGGGTGCGCGAAGAGGTGGAGTTTATGAAGCGCAAATACCGCCTCATGTGGGGCAAGGTGACGGACATGGGGAATTTGAAGTGACTCGCCTTGCTTGGTTCATTTGAGGGGCAACTCTTAAGCTGTGGCAATCTTGTGGCGGCAAAACGATCTCTTGCCTTGGGTTTTTGAGTGTGGAGCGATTGGTTTTGTGGTTGCCCCCCAAATATCTACCTAAGCCATCCATGAGAGCCAAGCCAAACCATATAACCAAGCCCCAAACCATTTGAACTAAAAAAGCATTGAAGCGAGCGGTGCCAAGCCCTAAAGGTGCAGAGGGGAGAGAGGGGCTAGCCCTTTGATTTTTAAGCCCCACTATCCTAGCATGACCCTTATGCTAAAGGCAACACATGAACACAGCAAAAACAGAACTTGATTAGAGCCAAACTTAAAGCCAGTGTCTCTTGGGTTTTAAACCCTTTTAGAAAATATTCTACTTCTAAAGCTTTGCGCAAAATGGAGCAATCCGCCATCCTCTTCGCCCAAATTCTCAGCTTGCAACACCGCCAGCTTTATATGGGGGTGGGGGGGTGAGATCGACATCCGCGATTTCGAGTTCAGTGTGTCTTCGCAAAATGGCGAAGATGGGATTTTAGATTGTCTCATTGAAGTTTTGGGGTTGGATAGTCCCGATTCTACCTACCCACGGGCATTTATTGAGTTTGGTGTGCAGGATTACACCGAATCCAACACCTGCTTTTTATTGCAAAAGCGCAATTTTATTGGGCTTGTGATAGACGGAAGCGTTGCAAACATTCAGTGCATTAGGGGGCAGGATATTTTTTGTTTTTATGACCTAGAGGCTTGGTGTACCTTCATCACCAAAGAGAACATTAATGGGCCTTAAAAGACTACTTACAATCTAGAAAACTCGACAATGTGACGGTGTTCAGCCTTGACATCGATGGGGTGGATTATTTTGCTTGGGAGGCCATCACTTGTATCCAGCCCGCCATTGTCATCATCGAATTTACGCCGTTTTTTGTCCGGATTTGTGTGCGAGTGTGCCCTACCGTCCTGATTTTGAGTGCTACAAGGCGCATTACAGCGGGTTGCATTTTGGTGCGAGCAATCCAAGCCTTGATCGCTTTAGGGCAATAAAAGGGTTATATATTCGTGGGGTGCGATAAAAGAGGTGTGAATATGTTTTTTATCCACAATTCTTTAACATCTAAAGCTAAATTCAAAATCGCCCCCCTGCAAGAGTATTGCGATGGCCACCATTGCCACCAAAGCTGCGATGCTAAGGGCGTGCCTACTTTTTTAAGCAAAGATGCGCGCTTTACACTTATCAAGCATTTACCTTTGTACCGTGTGAAGTCTCAGCTAGCTCTTTTGATTTTTAAGCCCTTGTATGTAATAGTGTTTAGATAAAGGGAGCCTATGCAAAACTATACCCACCTACACCTACACACCGAATACTCTTTACTCGATGGCGCAAACAAGATCAAAGTTTTGGCCAAAAAGATCAAAGAGCTGGGCATGACCAGTGTGAGCATGACCGACCATGGCAATATGTTTGGCGCAATTGACTTTTATACATGCATGAAAAAAGAGGGGATCAAGCCCATCATCGGCATCGAAACCTACCTGCACAACGCCGAAAAGTTAAACGACAAGCAATCCCGCCAGCGCTTCCACCTATGCCTATACGCTAAGGACCAAGAGGGTTACCAAAATCTTATGTATTTGAGCTCCCAAGCCTTTTTAGAGGGATTTTACTACTACCCCCGCATCAACAAGAAAATCTTAAGGGAACGCTCTAAGGGGCTGGTTTGCTCAAGCGCATGTTTGCAGGGTGAGATCAACTGGCATTTAAACGACCAAAACCCACGCAATAAGAAATTCGGTGCAAAAGGCTATGAAGAGGCCAAGCGCATCGCGCTAGAATACCAAGACATCTTCGGGGACGATTTTTATATGGAGATTATGCGCCATGGCATCGCCGATCAGCTTGCCATTGATGAGCAAGTCATTAGACTCTCTAAAGAAACGGGCATTAAGATCATCGCCACAAACGACACCCACTACACCAACAAAGAGGACGCAAGAGCCCAGGAGGTCGCCATGTGTGTGGCGATGGGCAAGACCTTAAACGACACCGAACGGCTCAAACACTCCGTGCATGAGTTTTACATCAAAACCCCCGAAGAAATGGCAAGGCTCTTTGCAGATATCCCTGAAGCCCTAGCACACACCCAAGAGATCGCCGACAAATGCCATTTGGAGATTGATCTTAAAAACGACACCAATCCCCCCACCCCTCCCCGCTTTAAATTCACCAAAGAATACGCCAAGGCGGAGGGGCTAGACTTTGTAGACGATAAAGCTTACTTCGCCTACAAGGCAAGAAGGGGGCTACAAAAACGCCTAGAGATTGTAGAACCTAACCAACACGCGCGCTATACAGAGCGCCTAGAATACGAAATTAAAGTCATCAGCGATATGAAGTTTGCGGGCTATATGCTGATTGTGTGGGATTTTATCCGCCACGCCAGAGAGAACAACATCCCCGTGGGACCGGGGCGAGGCAGTGCGGCGGGTAGTTTGGTCGCCTTTTGTTTGCAAATCACCAACATAGACCCGCTTAAATACGATCTCTTGTTTGAGCGCTTTTTAAATCCCGAGCGGGTGAGTATGCCCGATATTGACACCGACTTTTGCCAAAGACGGCGGGGCGAAATGCTGGATTACATGATTGCCAAATACGGCAAGTACAATGTTGCTCAGGTGATCACCTTCAATAAAATGCTGGCTAAGGGAGTGATCCGCGATGTCGCCCGGGTGCTGGACATGCCCTACAAGCAAGCCGATGAAATGGCAAAGCTCATCCCCAATCGGCTCGGAATCAGCCTGCAAGAAGCCTTTGAGCTCGAGCCTAAAATCCAAGCCTTGATTGAAAGCAACCCTTTAGCCAAGCAGGTTTGGGATTTTTCCTTGCGCCTAGAGAATTTAAACCGCTCGGCGGGCAAGCACGCAGCGGCACTGGTGGTGGATAGCGAGCGGGAGTTGTGGTATAAATCCCCCCTTTACATGAGCGAGCGCACAGGAGGCATTGTGACGCAATACTCTATGAAATACCTAGAGGCGATCGATCTTATTAAGTTTGACTTCTTGGGACTGAAGACGCTCACCGTGATCCACGATACCCTAAAGATCATTGAAAAATACAGCCACGAGCAGATTGACTTTTTGAGCGTAGATATGGACGACTCGAAAGTCTATGCCACGATCCAAGAGGGCAACACGGTGGGCATCTTCCAAATCGAGTCGGGCATGTTTCAAACCTTAAACAAACGGCTACGCCCCTCCAATTTTGAGGACATCATCGCCATCATCGCGCTTGGCCGCCCCGGACCTATGGAGTCTGGCATGGTAGATGACTTTGTCAATCGCAAGCATGGCAATGCTCCGATCACCTATATGTTTGACGCGCTCGAGCCCATTTTGCGCCCCACTTATGGGACGATCGTGTACCAAGAGCAGGTCATGCAGATTGTGCAAACCATTGCGGGCTTTTCCTTGGGCGAAGCAGATTTGATCCGCCGTGCAATGGGTAAGAAAGACGCACAAATCATGGCGGATAACAAAGCGAAATTTGTGCAAGGGGCGATCAACAACCACTTTGATGGCCAAAAGGCGGGCGAGCTGTTTGATTTGATTGTGAAATTTGCCGGCTATGGCTTTAACAAGTCGCACTCGGCCGCTTATGCGATGCTGACCTTCCAAACCGCCTATTTAAAAACCCACTACAAGCACGAGTTCATGGCAGCGATGCTCAGCAGCGAATGCCGCCACATTGAATCGGTCGCCTACTATGTAGAGGAGGCAAGCTCTATGGGCATTGAGGTGGCGCGCCCCCATGTCAACACTTCCGATGTACAATTCAAGGTGCAAGATAAGGAGGGTAAGAAATACATTGTCTTTGGGCTAGAAGCGATCAAGGGAGCGGGCGAGGGGCCATTAGGCACTTTGGTGGAAATCCGTGAAAAACATGGCAATTTTACCAGCCTAGAGGATTTGATCAGCAAAATCGATTTTTCAAGGTTTAGTAAGCGCATTTTAGAGCCTTTGGTGAAATCAGGGAGTTTAGATGGACTAGGCTACAACCGCCGCACCATGCTAGAAAACCTAGATGTGATTTGCGATGAAGGGCGCAGAAAGGACAAGAGCAATGCACAGATGAGCGTGGGGCTGTTTGCTAACATGTCGAGCGAAGAGCTGGAAAAGGCGCATTTAGAGTTAGTGGAATACCCCGAGTTTGACGCGAACACGTTGCTAAATTATGAATACGAGTGCATGGGGCTTTACTTCTCAGGCCACCCCTTGGATGCGTTTAAAGAGCAGATCAAAAGTCTTAAAAATGTAGCTAAGAGCATGGATATCCCCCGCATGGAGGTCGGCTCGCAAGCGGTGTTCATCGGCAAAATCTTGGATGTCAAGCGCAAAATAGGCAAAAACAGCGGAAAGCCTTATGGTGAGGCGGCGATCGTGGATTTTTCGGGGCGCTTTGAGCTCATGCTCTTTGAAAAGCAATTAAACGCCTTGGATCAACTAGACATCAACCTACCCCTAGCCTTTAAATGCAAGATCGAGGAGCAGGAGGAGGTCGCCCGTTTGCGCCTCTTGGAGATCTTCACCTTTGAAAATATCAAGCAAGTCAAAATCCCCAAAGTGCGCTACAAAGCCCAAAAAGAGGACATAGAGGAAATCCAGCCCGTGGATGTGGTCAAAGACTTCAGCACCAATCCGAGCTCCTGCGTGATCGGGCATCAAGATGAGCAGCACATCCCCCTATCCATTGTGCTGGATACGAGCGTGTCTTTAGACTTGTTTTCTAAGCTCAAAGAGGCGGCCGCAAGCCACAAGGGCAACCGCGCCCTATCCGTGATCTTTTACGAGCAAAACAAACGCCTGCGCTTCAACACCGCCTTTAAAGTCAACACCACTATTAAAGCAAACTTTCAAACCTACCAATGGCTGGATAACTAATGCGTTTAAACCAATTTTTAGCCCACAACATCCCCTGTTCGCGCCGCGCCGCCGATGCCCTGATCGCCCAGGGGCGGGTGAAGATCAAGCACACCAAAGCCACCTTCACCACGCCCTTTGCTCCCCACGATAAAATCTTTATCGATGGTAAGTTGCTACGGGTGAAAGAGCAAGAGCACTACACCGTGATCGCTTATCACAAGCCCAAGGGCGAGCTGGTGAGCCATAGGGACGATCGGGGGCGCAAGGTCATTTTTAACAGCTTGGATAAAAAGTTCGGGCACTTCACCCCCATAGGGCGGCTCGACTACGCGTCCATGGGGCTCTTGCTTTTAAGCGATAGTAAAAAAGTCGTGGATGCCTTAATGCATAGCCGCTTGGATCGCACCTATTTGGTGAAAATCAATGGGAGCGTGACGCAGGCCATGCTGGAGGCTTTTGAGATGGGCTTAGAGAGCACAAACAAGGAGGGCGCACATGAAAAAAGCCGTCTAGAGAGCATCCACATCGACCCCATGCAGGCGGTGGTGCTCAAAAGCAGCCGCAATTACTCTAAGCTCAAACTCACCTTGCAAGAGGGGCGAAACCGCGAATTGCGTCGCTTTTTCGGACATTTTAAACGCGAAGTGTTGGACTTAAAGCGGGTTGCCTTTGGCTTCGTGTCCTTAAACGCCTTGCCTGTGGGTAAAACCCGCTATTTAAACTCAAAAGAATACAAACATTTACACGCCTTTTTAAACCAATTAGGAGAAGATAATGGATAAGACTTGGGTTAAATGTGGCAAATCCTTGAAATGTTGCACTTGTGGAGTGCGTCTGTTCTAGTACTTAAGATACAAAAAACTAAAAACCAGCGTTATTTTGCACAAATCCTTGAGGAGAAGTAGACATGAAAAGAATGAACATCGTTTAATCAATGCACCCACCGCCTTTGCTCTAACGCCCTATGCCAGTGCCTAGCCCTTAAATTTTGCAGTGTCTCTCATGCCAAGTACATTTTTCAAACCCAGCCAAATTAGCAACCGCGCCCTAAACCCCCTAGCTTTAGTTATTGTAGAGTATGTCAAACACGCAGTCGCAGCAAGTGGAGAACATTGCTCAGCAGGGTTTGCAAGATTTGGAGACCATCCAAAAGCAGATCGATGAAGTCAAAGTCCACATCAACGAGAACAAGGAACTCATCCACCGCTTGAATTTTAGCTAAGTCGCATTAAAGATTTTTAATGTTATAATGAATCTTTTATCATGCAAAAATTACAGATAAAGGACAAGAGTGCCAACCATCAATCAGCTCATCAGAAAGGAAAGGAAAAAAATCCTTAAAAAAACCAAGTCCCCCGCCTTGGTTGAGTGCCCCCAAAGAAGGGGCGTTTGCACACGGGTTTACACCACCACCCCTAAAAAACCTAACTCCGCTCTAAGAAAAGTCGCCAAAGTGCGCCTGACTAGCAAATTTGAAGTGATCAGCTACATCCCCGGCGAGGGGCATAACTTGCAAGAACACTCCATTGTGTTGGTGCGTGGCGGACGGGTGAAAGACTTGCCCGGGGTGAAATACCACATTGTGCGCGGCGCGCTAGACACGGCTGGGGTGAATAAGCGCACGGTTTCTCGCAGTAAATACGGGGCGAAAAAAGCCAAAGCCGGGGCCGCAGCCGGAACTGACAAGAAGAAAAAGTAAAGGGAAAAGATGAGAAGAAAAAGAGCACCCATTAGGGAAGTGTTGGGCGATCCCGTCTACAACAGCAAGGTTGTAACAAAATTCATCAACAAGATGATGTATGACGGTAAACGCAGCGTGGCAGAAAAGATCATTTACGCTGCCTTGCAAAAAATCGAGGAAAAAAGCGGGGAAAAGGGCATTGAGGTCTTTGAAAAGGCGTTAGAAAATGTCAAACCTTTGGTGGAAGTGCGCTCTAGGCGTGTAGGGGGGGCGACTTACCAAGTTCCCGTAGAGGTGCGCCCCGCAAGGCAACAATCCCTCTCCATCCGCTGGATTTTAGAGGCGACTAGAAAACGCAACGAACGCATGATGGTGGATAAGTTGGCTAACGAGTTGATGGATGCATCCAGCGACAAAGGGGCGGCGTTTAAGAAGAAAGAAGACATCCATAAAATGGCAGAAGCCAATAAAGCTTTCGCCCATTACCGCTGGTAGGAGTTGTCAATGGCACGCAAAACCCCTTTAGACAAGATTAGAAACATTGGCATCGTCGCCCACATCGATGCGGGCAAAACCACGACCTCCGAGCGGATTTTATTTTACACGGGCGTGAGCCATAAAATCGGGGAGGTGCATGACGGGGCTGCCACCATGGACTGGATGGAGCAAGAAAAGGAGAGGGGCATCACCATCACTTCAGCGGCGACCACCTGCTTTTGGAAAGATCACCAAATCAATTTGATCGACACCCCCGGACACGTGGACTTTACGATCGAAGTGGAACGCTCCATGCGTGTGTTAGACGGAGCTGTGGGCGTGTTCTGCTCTGTGGGCGGGGTGCAACCCCAAAGCGAAACCGTGTGGCGGCAGGCGAATAAATACGGCGTGCCCCGCATTGTGTTTGTCAATAAAATGGACCGCATCGGGGCAAACTTCTACAATGTGGAAAACCAAATTAGAGAACGCCTAAAAGCCAACCCCGTGCCCATCAATATCCCTATCGGGGCAGAGGACACCTTTATCGGCGTGATCGACCTAGTTGCCATGAAAGCCATTGTTTGGAACAACGAGGCGATGGGGGCAAAATACGAAGTCCAAAAGATTCCTAGCGACTTGCAAGCCAAAGCCCAAGAATACCGCGACAAACTCTTGGAAGCAGTCGCCGAACAAGACGAAGCCTTGATGGAAAAATATTTGGCCGGCGAGGCACTCAGCGAGGAAGAGATCAAAAAGGGCATTAAAACCGGGTGCTTGAACATGTCCTTAATCCCCATGCTCTGTGGCTCTTCCTTTAAAAATAAAGGCGTGCAAACTCTCTTAGATGCCGTGATCGACTACCTACCCGCCCCTACGGAAGTGGCGGACATCAAGGGTGTGGACCCCAAGAGTGAAGAAGAAATCCATGTGCAAAGCAGCGATGAGGGCGAATTTGCCGGACTTGCCTTTAAAATCATGACCGACCCCTTCGTAGGGCAACTCACCTTTGTGCGGGTGTATCGGGGCAATTTAGAATCCGGTAGCTACATTTACAACTCCACGAAAGATAAAAAAGAGCGCGTAGGGCGACTCTTAAAAATGCACTCCAATAAAAGAGAGGACATTAAAGAAGTCTATGCCGGCGAGATTTGCGCCTTTGTGGGCTTAAAAGACACGCTCACCGGCGACACCCTTTGCAGCGAGAAAAACCCCGTGATCTTAGAGCGCATGGAATTTCCTGAGCCCGTGATTCACATTGCCGTAGAACCCAAAACCAAAGCCGACCAAGAAAAAATGGGCGTGGCTTTAGGCAAACTTGCCGAAGAAGACCCCAGCTTTAGGGTGATGACTCAAGAAGAAACCGGGCAGACCTTGATCGGCGGGATGGGCGAATTGCACCTAGAGATCATCGTGGATCGCTTAAAACGGGAGTTTAAGGTCGAAGCTGAAGTGGGCCAACCCCAAGTTGCCTTTAGAGAAACCATCCGCAGTGCGGTGCAAAAAGAGCATAAATACGCCAAACAATCTGGCGGACGCGGGCAATACGGGCATGTCTTCATCAAGCTTGAGCCCAAAGATCCGGGCACGGGCTATGAGTTTGTCAATGAAATCAGCGGGGGCGTGATCCCCAAAGAATACATCCCGGCGGTGGATAAGGGCATCCAAGAGGCGATGCAAAGCGGAGTGCTCGCCGGCTATCCGGTCGTGGATTGTAAAGTTACCCTATATGATGGCAGTTACCACGAGGTGGATTCTTCTGAAATGGCGTTTAAAATCGCCGGTTCTATGGCGTTTAAAGAGGCTTGCCGTGCGGCTAACCCTGTGCTTTTAGAGCCCATGATGAAGGTAGAAGTGGAAGTGCCCGAGGAGTATATGGGCGATGTGATCGGGGATTTAAACCGTCGCAGAGGGCAGATCAACGCGATGGACGACAGATTGGGACTTAAAATTGTCAATGCCTTCGTGCCCCTGGTAGAAATGTTTGGTTACTCCACGGATCTGCGCTCAGCCACCCAAGGGCGAGGGACTTACTCTATGGAGTTTGACCACTATGGCGAAGTCCCCGCAAACATTGCCAAAGAGATTGTGGAGAAACGCAAAGGCTAAAGAGCTTTGTTAACCCTTTGGAATTAACGCCTAAGATCGCATCCCTACATTGACCCTTGAGGGTCGATCCCTAAGAGTTGACAGCAGCATCTTAGAAATTTCTATTTGTTCCCCAAAGCCTTTGATTTTAGATAGGTGGATTGGCCCAATCAAGGAATGGGGACATAAAACTTCAAGGGTTCACACAAGATGCCAAACAGAGCTGACTTGTTAAACCGCTTTTAGCCATAAATCTCAACAAGGCACTGCTTGGAGTGATGCGTTCTTGCTACTAATCAGCCAGTAGATGGCTCTGCAAGCTTTACTTGCTAGCAAAAGAATCTAACAAATCCCCACCTGCTTAACACCCCAGCATAGCTCTAGGCTTTAAATATGCCTTGGCAGTCCTTGCACTTCTTGCATCCATTGACCACAAAATCTTGTCCATTGAGAGGGTTTTTCACCCAATTATGTCTAGCACTGCTCAACTCTTCACGCCCACAATTTCTGCAGACCTTTATTAACCGGCACTTCTCATCCTTGCCCATCTCTTCATCGTTGTAGTCTTCTAAAGATTCTGTTTTGCCGCAATGGACACACGAACGGCTTTGGGTACAATGACCCGTGTTTTGCCACTCACCATATTCGTGGCTTGCAAACCAACTTTTATCTTGATCTGCGCAAACCTCGCAGACCTTGATAATCTTACATTCTGCATCCCTCGTCTCTTTGTAGGTGTGTTTTTTCCATCTGCTTTTTTATGCCCGCAGTCCTTGCACACCTTAAACACATCGCATTGGACTTGCTCGCTCCCCTCGTAAGCGTGGGTCTCTTTGACATATTGTTTGTCCTTGCAGTGGCTACACATTTTAAAGACCTTGCACTCCGCGTCTTTGGCTTGCTCCTGATAGTCGTGTTCGACCTTGGACTCTTCGGTGTTGCAGTGAATGCAGCTGTGCACCTTGGTGCAGTCTGGACCCGTATAATGCCACTCGTCGAACACATGCTCGCTTTTACTCAGGTATTTATTACAATCGGGGCAGGTTTTTGAGAAGAAACATTGGGGTTTTCCCGCTTCTTGTGTGTATTCCCCGGCGTGGACCCCCACCCCGCACTTAACACTCTTGGCCGCACTTTTGATGGCATCTCATAATCCCATGTTTGTCCTTTTTAAGTGGAGTTTTTTTTATACTACGACCTTATACAATGCCTTTTGTTCTTCAAGTACACAGACTAAGTATTGGAGTTTGTTGGGGTGTTTGGAAACAAAACCCGGGGCTCTTGGGCATTGAAGACATCCCCACACCCTTAAAGCCACAAAAGCACTAAGAAATGGTGGACAAACACAAGGGTAAAAACTCTCCACCCCTGTGGGGTTAAGTACCCCTAGTGCTATTTTTTCTTCTTTGACTCTTGGATGATACCCCCCCACGATACCCCCCACGACCATCCCTATACCCGTGCCACAACGGGGATCATCGAGCCTATGATGCCACCAACCCCTGCCCCAGCTACAATCCCCGGATTTTCATTCATAAAGCCCTTCACTTTATCCATTTTCTCTTTTTTTTGTTAATCTGCCATCATTCACTCCTTTTATTATTGTCTATCCAAGGTTCTTACCCTAAACTCCTAAGCTGCACCTATAAAGATGAACAGCCACTTCTTTAATCCAACATTTTGACCGCTTCTTAATAAAGCATAAAGTTTTTCACCACCCAATCTTTGAGTTGATTGACCTTATGGGTGGACACGCCCATCTCTTTGGCGTAAGAATAAATGGTGTCCCTTTCGTTGTCTGCACCTGCTATCGGCTAAAGCCATGGACACTAATTCTAAAAGCGTGGCGTGTTTGGCGTGGTTGGTGGTGAAAATCTTGAGCTCACTTAAGGGCACTTCTTTTGTGCTAATGCCATAACTCACATTGCTTTTTAATCGTATCTAACGCGCCTAGTTGCAACTCGTGCAACACCCCATCGGCTTCAATGACTTTAGTCAAATACAAAAACACTTGTTGTTCTGTGTTTAGGCAACATGTTTGCTCCTATCTCAAGCTGCAAAGCTCAGCCCAACGCCTTGCCTTTTACCAAAATTGCCCATGTGCCTTTTTTGACATTAAAAGTGCCATTATTGCGGGGATTGTGGCTCAAATACATGGGGATAATTCACCAACTTCGCTCTTCATCCAAATACACAGCGTGCCCAAACTTGCCATATCAGAACAGCCAAATTGCGCACATTTTGGATTAGAAAGATGAGATTTGTCTTTAAAAATTCAATCCAAGAGCTATAGCCCGATGGAAGACTAAAACCACTGCTCTTGCATATAACGGGCGCGTATCTGCCCATCAAGTTCCATAAATCAACCATACGACTCTTTTACAAGAAAATTAAAAATATAAAGGGGATTTTGTGTGAAATCCGCCTAAAGCACTTGATTTCTGTTGTATAAGGGCGTGTCTCCAATTGCACGACTTCTTGGGCCACTAAAGAGACAAATTCTAGGATTTACTCCCTAGATAACCTGCCATCCACTAAGGCATAATTCAAGGCGGCGCAAAAAGAATCCCCGGCTCCAAGCGTATCCACAACTGGAATGAGGGGGCGCAAGGCTTAAAGAACAGGGTGTGTGATCGCTCAATAAATAAGCTCCTGGCTGCCCAAAGTTAAACACACATCTTGTATCTCAAAATTTCTTTGTGTGTGGTACAGCATGGTTGTATAGTCATGGGTCTCATACACAAATAATCTGGCAATTAAAGCACATTTCTCTTCGTTGATTTTCAACACATTGGCAAAATGCAAGGCTTTCTCTAGCTTTTTTTTAGTGTAATGATTTTTGCGTTTTGCATCACTTGACATAGGGTATTAAAAGAGATTGGAAATCTTTGGAGAGCAAGTTAAAATGAAAGACATCATAAGCTTCTGTTAAGGACTCTTGGATTTCTTGGGAATTAAATCCGTTGCCACCCCCCAAAAATCCCCAACATTTAAGCCACACTTAAGCTCCAAACCGCTAATATTGCGTTTTGCTTCTAAGAAAGCTTACATTGAAAAGGTGAAAACTTTTTTCTAAGGCATCAATCTTAAAAGCGTGTTATTTGACTTTTTATTGTCAATAGCCTATGTAAAGGTAAAAACTACAAAGCCGAAAGAATTATACTCAATAAGGCGGTGTGGCTCTTATGCAACGCTCTATGCGGATATGCTAGAGTGGCAAACAAGATATTAAGAGTGGATGGTGGATGCCTTGGCAAAGAGAGGCGATGAAGGACGCACTAGACTGCGATAAGCTACGGGGAGCTGTCAAGAAGCATTGATCCGTAGGTGTCCGAATGGGGCAACCCAATCCACAGCAATGTGGATTACTCTATTTCTATAGAGAGCGAACCTAGCGAAGTGAAACATCTCAGTAGCTAGAGGAAAAGAAATCAACGAGATTCCCTCAGTAGTGGCGAGCGAAAGGGGAAAAGGGCAAACCGGGTGCTTGCACTCGGGGTTGAGGACGGCAACATTCAAGGGGTTTTTCTAGCAAAGTTGTTTGGAAAGACAAGCCATAGAAGGTGATAGCCCTGTATGCGAAAGGAAAACCCTAGATAGCCGGATCCAGAGTAGGCCAGGACACGGGAAATCCGGGCTGAAGCCGGGGAGACCACTCTCCAACCCTAAATACTACTCTTTGACCGATAGCGCACAAGTACCG
>NZ_CDMK01000001.1:632803-636804 GCF_001283065.1 Helicobacter heilmannii
ACCGATAGCGCACAAGTACCGTGAGGGAAAGGTGAAAAGAACCGTGGGTAACGGAGTGAAATAGAACCTGAAACCATCTACTTACAATCATTCAGAGCCCTATGATTTATCAGGGTGATGGACTGCCTTTTGCATAATGATCCTGCGAGTTGTGGTGTCTGGCAAGGTTAAGTGAAAACGAGCCGTAGCGAAAGCGAGTCTGAATAGGGCTATTTAGTCAGACGCTGCAGACCCGAAGCCAAGTGATCTATCCATGGCCAAGTTGAAACGAGTGTAACAGCTTGTGGAGGACTGAACCCGTGCCCATTGAAACGGGCTGGGATGAGCTGTGGATAGGGGTGAAAGGCCAAACAAACTTGGTGATAGCTGGTTCTCTTCGAAATATATTTAGGTATAGCCTCAAGTCATGACAAGAGGGGGTAGAGCTCTGATTGGGCTAGGGCTGCTCGCCGCAGTACCAAACCCTGTCAAACTGCGAATACCTTTTGTTGTATCTTGGGAGTCAGGCGGTGGGTGATAAAATCAATCGTCAAGAGGGAAACAACCCAGACTACCAACTAAGGTCCCCAAGTTCTATTCTGAGTGGAAAAAGATGTGTGGTTACTCAAACAACCAGGAGGTTGGCTTAGAAGCAGCCATCCTTTAAAGAAAGCGTAACAGCTCACTGGTCTAGTGATCATGCGCTGAAAATATAACGGGGCTAAGATAGACACCGAAGTTGTAGATTATGTTTCACACATAGTGGTAGAAGAGCGTTCTGTGCAGCACTGAAGGCATACCGGTAAGGAGTGTTGGAGCGCACAGAAGTGAGCATGCAGGAATGAGTAGCGATAAGATGCGTAAGAATCGTATCCGCCGTAAATCTAAGGTTTCCTACGCGATGTTCGTCATCGTAGGGTTAGTCGGGTCCTAAGCCAAGTCCAAAAGGGGTAGGCGATGGCAAATGGGTTAATATTCCCATACCAATTGCAATGTGCGATGGGAGGACGCATAAAGTTAGGCGAGCCAGCTGATGGAAGTGCTGGTCGAAGGGTGTAGATTGGGAGAGTGGCAAATCCGCTCCTGTATTTGAAACCTGACAGGCTCTCTAAGACCTTCGGGTCAAGGGGAGAATCGCTGATACTATCGTGCCAAGAAAAGTCTCTAAGTTTAGTTGCAATTGTCCGTACCGCAAACCGACACAGGTAGATGAGATGAGTATTCTAAGGCGCGTGGATGAACTCTCTTTAAGGAACTCTGCAAACTAGCACCGTAAGTTCGCGATAAGGTGTGCCTACTCTAAGTAGGTCTCAGCAAAGAGTCCCTCCCGACTGTTTACCAAAAACACAGCACTTTGCCAACTCGTAAGAGGAAGTATAAGGTGTGACGCCTGCCCGGTGCTCGAAGGTTAAGAGGATGGGTTAGCCGCAAGGCGAAGCTTTGAATTGAAGCCCGAGTAAACGGCGGCCGTAACTATAACGGTCCTAAGGTAGCGAAATTCCTTGTCGGTTAAATACCGACCTGCATGAATGGCGTAACGAGATGGGAGCTGTCTCAAAGAGAGATCCAGTGAAATTGTAGTGGAGGTGAAAATTCCTCCTACCCGCAGCAAGACGGAAAGACCCCGTGGACCTTTACTATAGCTTAGCACTGCTAATGGGAATGCCATGCGCAGGATAGGTGGGAGGCTGTGAAGTAAGGGCTTTGGCTCTTATGGAGCCATCCTTGAGATACCACCCTTGGCGTTTTTGTTAGCTAACTGGCCTAAGTCATCCTTAGGCAGGACAATGCTTGGTGGGTAGTTTGACTGGGGCGGTCGCCTCCTAAAAAGTAACGGAGGCTTACAAAGGTTAGCTCATGGCGGTTGGAAATCGCCAGCTGAGTGTAATGGCACAAGCTAGCTTAACTGCAAGAGAGACAACTCAAGCAGGGACGAAAGTCGGTCATAGTGATCCGGTGGTTCTCGTGTGGAAGAGCCATCGCTCAAAGGATAAAAGGTACCCCGGGGATAACAGGCTGATCTCCCCCAAGAGCTCACATCGACGGGGAGGTTTGGCACCTCGATGTCGGCTCATCGCATCCTGGGGCTGGAGCAGGTCCCAAGGGTATGGCTGTTCGCCATTTAAAGCGGTACGCGAGCTGGGTTCAGAACGTCGTGAGACAGTTCGGTCCCTATCTGCTGTGGGCGTAGGAAAGCTGAGGAGAGCTGTCCCTAGTACGAGAGGACCGGGATGGACATGCCACTGGTGCACCAGTTGTTCTGCCAAGAGCACCGCTGGGTAGCCACGCATGGTTGTGATAAGAGCTGAAAGCATCTAAGCTCGAAGCCAACTCCAAGATAAGCTTTCCCTGAAGCTCGCATGAAGACTACATGTTTGATAGGGTGGGTGTGTAAGTGCAGCAATGCATTTAGCTAACCACTACTAATAGAGCGTTTGGCTTGTTTGCTTGCTTTAGAGAGCTTCACTGCCTTATTGAGTGTGATGAGAGGCTTTGTAGAGACCTTACATAGACTATTGATTTAAAGCGTTGCTTTTTAAGTTTGCTTTTTAAAATAAAAATGCTAGAATGGCGTTTTTATTTTAGGGATGGCTTAGCTCTAACCTGAGCCGTCCTTGATTGTTCTAGGGGTTTAACTTAGAATAATCGAAGCTCAGTCCTTAAGACAAGGGCGTAACCCGAGGTTCTCTTAAAACTTTAAGAGAACCGAAAGCTTTAAAAAGCTTCGCTTTTTAAGGAAAAGCCTTGCTTTTCCCGTGTCCCTAGAAGAGAGGAAATACCCAGCCCCATCCCGAACCTGGAAGTCAAGCTCTCTTACGCCGATGATACTGCGCTTTTCAAGTGTGGGAAAGTAGGGTGATGCGGGGGGTTTTTGCCTGCAACTTTTCAACTTTTCTTTTTAGATTTTTTAGTGTTTCTCTTGCTTTGGGATTTGGATTTTATGTGTGCCCTATATTTTTAAGCTATTGTGTGGGATAATCCTTAGCTCTTAGTATTAGGATTTTTGAATAAAAAAGCTTGGGAGGTTTTCGTGGTTGCAGGTTTTTCGGGCACTTTTTGGCACATGCAACTTAGTCAGCAACATATGCAAGAGGCATGGAGTGTCCTAGATGTGCGTCAAATTTTAGAAAAATACAGCTTTATTGGCTTGGCAGGTTTAACGGATTGGAGTGAGGGAGAGGAACAAATTAGGGATTTCTTAGAGGTGATGCGAGTGAATGACATCGTGGCGATCAAACATGGGTAGCAACTTGTTGCACTCACACAAGTCATCGGTGGGGCGTATGACATTAATCAAGATAGAAGTTTGCCTATTGCAGAAAAAGAAGACCCTTTAGTGGATTGGATGCACTACAGGCGACCCATAAAAATCCTAGATTGGGCAAAGGGGCAGACAATCCCACATACACAACGCACTTTAACTAAATGCCAAGATGAGAACAAGCCAACCAACCAAATCATTCTTAAATGGTATGAAAAGGTGCAAGAAGCTTTAAGGGCTAAAGGTGAAGGCATTGTGCTAGTTTAAAAATCTCTACACTATCCTTATGATGGGATAGATAGGGTCAGTAAGGATTTTTGAAACTAAAAACGGGCTTTCTCTGTGCTAAAATACCCCTTTGCAAACTTTTAGGAAAGCCCTATGCCCCAAGAATACTTCTACATTGTCCAATCCAGCCTAGAGCCTAGCAAGTGTAAAATTGGCATCACGAATGACCTAGAGCGGCGGCTTAAAGAATACAACAGCATCACGGGCACCTCACAAGAGCACACCTATGGCTATCTTTTCACTTGCGAAGTTACCAATATGCGCCAAATCGAGCAGGACTTTAAAGTCGCTTTTGCCCATTTAAGAGAAGTGCAAACGAGAGAAATCTATTTTTACAACCCCGCACTCTTTGAAAATTATCTAAGCTACATCAAAGCCCATCCCTTATTTTTAGCCCAAGTGAGTATCAAGCCCCTTAAGCAAAGGCAGAGCGTTAAGCCCCTGCACACGCCCAGCATGCAAGAGCGGGGGC
>NZ_CDMK01000001.1:636909-672696 GCF_001283065.1 Helicobacter heilmannii
CAGCATGCAAGAGCGGGGGCTTACAAGAGCAGACATCTTAAACAAGGCCATGCGGGTCAAAGACGACGAGTTTTACACCCGATACGAGGATGTGCAAAAAGAGTTATCCTGCTACCCCCTAAAAATATGGCGCGATAAAGTCGTGTTTTGTAATTGCGATGATGCGATCGGGGAGAATAGAGATTATAGCGACTCCTCTGCCTTTGCGCTGTATTTTTTAAAGCACTTCTTTAGATTAAAGCTTAAAAAACTCATCTGCACGCATTATGGCAGTAAACAAGATTTATTTAATGCCGGCGCACGGGGCTATATTTTTACCAAAGAGGGGGCGCACGAGATGCAATACAGCCCGCCTAATTATAACGGAGGCTTTGAAGAAAAGGAGTCCTTAAGGATTTTACAGAAGGAAGCGGATATTGTGTGCACCAACCCGCCCTTTTCACGGGCGATTGAATATTGGCAAATCCTCATACAAAGTAAAAAGAAATTTATTATTCTCTCCAATGTTACACTCCCCATCAGCACAGCTTGCATTCCCTATTTTGCCAAAAATAAAGTCAGGCCGGGGTTTTCTAGCGTGTATTGGTATTTGAATCCCAAACGCCAATTAGTACGCGCTGCAGGGCATTTTTTTACCAATTTTCCTATCAAAAATCGAGCGAATATTTCTAGGCTCAAGCTAGTGCCCCTAGAGCACATCCCCGATAGCTATAAAAGATTTGATGATGATGGGGTGTTGCTGGTGGATCACAGCTATATTCCCACAAACTACGATCTGCCCTTTGCGGTGTCGACTAATCCTATTTTAAACGGCGTGTTGGAGTGTGGATATAAAATCGCTGCCATAAAGGAATACACCCCCTGCGTTGAGGGCAAGAGAAAGTTTAAAAGGGTGCTCATCCAAAGGGTACAGGGAGGCTAGAGCTTATGCTAACCAATCACACCCCCACATCCTCCCACTCGGCGCGTTTAGCTAAAAACTCCCTGGCTAAGCCTTGTGCGCCCTCTAAAGAGTGGCTGGCTGCAAAGCCGCATTGGATTTCATTGCAGGCGGGGACTTCCTTAGCTTGCAGTACATCGTGCATGGTTTTTTCTAGCAAGTCTAAAATCTCGGCGCGGTTGTCGTGGTTTAGCACCATCAAATAAAAACCAGTTTGGCAGCCCATGGGTGAGAAGTCTAGAACATAGTCGGCGTGATTTCTTATGAGCTCCGCCACTAAATGCTCTAAAGAGTGCAAACTTGGCATGTCCATATGCGCCTTGTTGGGCTGTTTTAAGCGCACATCGTATTTGACAATCACATCGCCCCCAGCACCCACCTTGCGCCCCGCTAGCCGCACATAGGGGGCTTTGACTTTTCTATGGTCTAAATTAAAACTTTCTACATTGGCTTTTTTCATTGGCTATCCTTTCAATGCTTGCTCTAAATCTTCGATCAAATCCCCTATATCCTCAATGCCTACTGAGAGGCGCACCAAACCATCGGTAACCCCCGCTTTCAAGCGTTGCTCTTTGGGGATACAAGCATGCGTCATTAAGGCAGGCACGCTCACCAAACTTTCCACCCCGCCCAAACTCTCAGCTAGGGCAAACACTTTCAAGCCCTCGATAAATGCCACCGCCTTGCTCTCGTCTTTGAGTGTGAAAGAGAGCATGCCGCCAAAGCCGCGCATTTGGGTTTTGGCGAGGGCGTGGTGCGGGTGGCTTGCTAGCCCGGGGTAATGCACCTCTTGTACTTTAGGGTGGGCTTGTAAAAACTTGGCGACACTTATCGCGTTTTTCTCATGCGCCTGCATACGCACGGCTAGGGTCTTAATGCCCCTTTGTATCAGCCAGCTATCTTGGGGCCCTAGCACCCCCCCGATCGCGTTTTGCAAAAAGCCGATTTCTTGGGCTAATTTGGGGTCATTGGTAGTTACCAAGCCCGCCACCACATCGCTATGTCCGCCTAAATACTTAGTCGCGCTGTGTACCACAATGTCCGCCCCCAAGTTTAAAGGGTTTTGCAAATAGGGGGTGGCAAAGGTGTTATCCACAATCGTGATGAGCTTGTGCTTTTTAGCGAGGGCGGCGCATTTTTGTAGGTCGGTGATTTTTAAAAGCGGATTGCTGGGGGTTTCTAAATACAGGGCTTTGGTGTTAGGCTTGATGGCCGCCTTAATTTGCGCCGGGTCGCTGCTATCAATTAAGGTATAAGTGAGCCCCGTTTTAGACATCACTTGGTTAAAAAGCCTAAAAGTGCCCCCATAGACATCATCACCCAGCAAGACATGATCCCCGCTTTGAAAGAGTGCAAGGGTGGCATGGATGCCCGCTAGCCCTGAAGCAAAGGCAAAACCTTTTACCCCCCCTTCTAAAGTGGCGATCAATTCCTCTAAGGCATGGCGGGTGGGGTTGCCCGAGCGCGAGTATTCATAGCCCTTGTGTTGCCCGACTTTTTCTTGGTGGTAAGTGGAGGTTTGGTAAATGGGCACACTCACCGCCCCAGTGGTCGCGTCCTCGCTAATCCCTCCATGGATGCATTTGGTTTGTAAGCGCATGGTTGCTCCTTTTAGTGTTTTAAGCGTTGTAAATCCCCTTAGACAGATAGCGGTCTGCCTTGTCGGGGAAAATGGTTAAAATGTGGCTCCCCTCTGGTAGCCTTTGTGCCTCCCTTAAAGCCGCAGCAAAGGCCGCCCCGCTGGAGCTGCCAACGAGTAGTCCGTGTTTTTTGGCTAGCTCCCTTGTATAAAAAAAACCCTTTTCGTCGCTGACGGTTTCAAAGCCATCAATGTTTAGGTCTTTAAAAAAGGGGGGGATGAACTCCACCCCGATGCCCTCGATCTCATGCGGGTGTTCTACCCCCCCGTTTAAAATCGAGCCCTCGGGCTCCACACCCACAAGACGGATATGCGCGATTTTCTCTTTGAGGTAGGCCGCCACGCCCGCAAAGGTTCCCCCACTGCCAATCCCGGCCACAAAGCTCGTGATGGTATCCCCCAATTCACTAAAAATCTCAGGGGCTAGGCTTTGGATGTAGGCCTTGGGGTTGGCGGGGTTTTCAAATTGCAGGGGCAGGTAACTATGCTCTGTGTTTTGGGCTAATTCTTTGGCTTTGGCGATCGCCCCTTTAATGCCTTGATCGCTTGGTGTGTTGATGACCTTAGCCCCTAGGGCCTTCATGAGCTGTTGCTTTTCTAGGCTAAATTTTTCGGGCACCACAAAGATGGTTTTGAGTTGATGTTCTAAGGCGACTAGGGCTAGGGCGATGCCGGTGTTGCCCGCGGTGGGTTCTATGATCGTGGTTTGTGGAGTGATGTGCCCGGATTTTAGCCCCTCGGTGATTAAATACTGAGCAAGGCGGTCTTTCACACTCCCACCCGGATTTAAATGCTCTAATTTGGCGTAAATGCACGAGTTCTTGGGCAGGGGGTAGTCGTGGTGGGTGAATTTAAAAATGGGGGTGGAGCCAATGAGCGCACCCATTTGGTGGACTAACATACACTTCCTTAAAGTTGGCAATAGTCTCTATTGTAGCCTTGTAACCTTATTCCAAGCAAAAACGGGGATTTTGTGGGGGTTTTATGACTTCTCTTTGCTACAATAACACCAGCGGGTTGCCGCAATACATTTTTGGAGGATTTCATGAAAAAACATATAGTGTTTTTTGAGGCTGTGGGTGGGACGGACAAGGGCAGAGACGGGCACAGACGCGACACCGTGCCCATGATGGACTACCTTAGAAAATTGGGCTGGCACGCTGAGGTGGTGCAACTCACCGATGCCCTGTTAAAAGATAGCGAAAAAACCAAGGAAGTGTATACATATGTGCAAAAAGTTGCCGATGCTTATGTTTCACGCGTTAATCCGGGCAATCTCAAAGAGGAAAAACTCTACTTTGATTTGCTGCGTAAACTCTGCGACAATGGCGTGATTGGCATGCCCCACCCCGATGCCATGATTGGCTATGGGGCTAAGGATGCGCTCACAAAACTTGCCGACACCGAGTTAGTCCCCGATGACACCTACGCATACTATGACCCCGCTGAGGCAAAACGCATTGGCATCACTTGGGGCGATAAACACGATTTAAAAAAAACCTTCCCCAAAACTTTAGCCAAGGGTGAGCGGGTTTTAAAACAAAATCGTGGCTCAACAGGCGAGGGCATTTGGCGCGTGCAACTTGAAGGACCTCTGCCTGCGGGAGCTAGCGAAGTGCCCCTAAATGCTAAAATCAAATGCACTGAAGCGGTGGATAACCATGTGGAGCATAGAGAGCTGGGCGAATTTATGGACTTTTGTGAGAAATATCTAGTCGGGGACAATGGCATGCTCGTGGATATGACCTTCTTACCCCGCATTAAAGAGGGCGAGATCCGCATTTTAATGCTCTATAAACACCCCATTTATGTCGTGCATAAAAAGCCCGCTGAGGGGGCGGATGCCTTTAGTGCCACTCTCTTTAGCGGGGCAAAATACCGTTACGACAAACCCGAGCAATGGGATGACCTGGTGCATTATTTCTTAAGGCAACTGCCCCATATCCAAACCAAACTGGGCAATTACGACCTGCCTCTCATTTGGACGGCAGATTTCATTTTAGACACCGATGAGCATGGCAAGGACAAATACATTCTAGGCGAAATCAACTGCTCTTGCGTGGGCTTTACAACCCCCGTAGAATTCTTAGATAAAACTGCCCGCAAAGTCGCCAATACGATCATTGACATTGTGGAAGACAAATTAAGCTAAGGCCGGGGGCTTTACCCTAATGGTGGTGTTTTACCCCTCTTAAAGGATTTTTATGTTACCGCTCATCTTTGGTTTGCCGGCCGCCTTAAATTTTGCCGAGTCCTTCATTGACAATGTCTTTAGAGACAAAGTTACCCCCAAACTGGGGAGCATTTTATATTGCCGTCTTGTGGGCCCCACCACCCACACAGGGATTTATGTTGGCGATCAACAGATTGTGGAGCTCTTAGGCTCGGGTGAGGTGAAGCTCTCTAGCCCTAAAGAATTCATCAGTGGAACACAAGCGATGAGTATTTATATTTCTTGCAAGGGGAGCGAAGCGGTGGGCTTTGCCGATGCCGCACAAAGGGCAAAGAGCCTTGTGGGCCAAACCTTAAATTATCCTGCAATGGGCATTCCCACAGAAAAGCATGAGTACAACTGCCATTGTTTTGTCTATGAGTGCCTGACCGGCGCGCACGACAGCCAAAAATGGACATTGCTCGACATTGAAGCCGAGTTTCGGGGCAAATACTTTGACAACTGGCGAGTGTGGGATTTAAAGAGCGAGGAGTTGTTTTAGCACCAACCCCCCCCCCCACCTCAAAAGTCCCTATTCAAGCCATGATGGCCTTTCATCTAGCGCACCACAGCCCTCAAACATCTCCTCCATTTTGCCCTCCTCCACGCTATCTGTATCCCAATCCTCTAAGTCTTGGTTAAATTGGACGCAATTTTTAAACATGTAACTCATGTCCGTAACGCTACTCACATCCCAGTCTTCTAAATCTTGGTTAAACGCCACGCACCCATTAAACATGCCACCCATATCGGCAACACTGCTTATATCCCACGACAATAGGGGTTGGTTAAACGCCACGCAGAGCCGAAACATCGCCCCCATGTCTGTAACACGAGCTACATTCCAGCTCTCTAATTTTTGGTTAAAGGCAGCGCATCCATAGAAATGTGGCTCATATCCGTAACGCTAGAGACATCCCACTTGTCTAAGGGCTGGTTAAACTCGGTGTAATGGCAAACATCCCACTCATATCTGTAACCCCACTCACATCCCAGCCTGAGATGTCCCCATTAAAGTGGATCGCCCCGGCAAACATGCAATCCATCCGCATCGCTTGACTCACATCCCATGTTTCAATCCCGCTAAAATCCTTGCAGGTGAAGACCTCCTCTTTGCTGAACCACGCGCACCCACTCCGCACCGAGGACTTGCGCAGTTGTGCCGCTTGCTCTTGCGCTCCCGTTTGCATGCGTCTCAAGTTGGCTTGCATCTCCCTAGCTTGGTCTGCCCCTAGCAAGGCTACAATCCCGCTAAAATCCATGTCCTCATCTTCCTCATCTTCCTCATCAAGGTAGGGGTTTTCTAAATTGCTAAAGATGTACCTAAAATTTTTTACTCCGCTCACATCTATTTCATCTAACAAAATCTCCTCATTTTGCACCAATTCCTTCAGCTCGGCGTTGCTCGTGGGGAAGTATTTTTTCACCACCACAGCGGGGCGGGTATCGATGGGCTCTAGGCTACTGATTACCCGTTGAAGAACGCCAAAACAAAAACCCCTCCCCTGATCGACCGTGCGTGTACCTATTTAGCATTAGGGTCTTGGAGACTGAGAACTTTTATCGTTTTTAGTGGATCGATGTATTCAAGTGCAAAACAGGCAAAACCAATTAAACTAGGGCATGTACAGCACCAAAACCAAACCCAAGAACCTTTTTACATCCGCAACCCTCAGTGTCGCCTCCATTAAAAAGCTAGGGGCACAAAAGTCTGATGCTAATCTGCACACTTTGTTAGAGCTGTTTAATCAAGATGATTTAGACATTGATTTAAAACGCGAGATCGTTTCTTCCATTGGACGGCACCAGGACAACGATAAAATTTTGGCCTTTTTGAGCCAAGAAGCCTTTAAAACGCACTTTATGGAGGTCATCTACCAAATGTTGCGCACCTGCCTTTACAAGGCCAAAACCGATCCACGTTTTGCCACTTTAAGGGATCAAATTTTAAAGCATTATAACAACGAAGTGATGGATAAAATGCTCGAGTTCCACCAACACCGCCAGCAGCACAAAAGCCCCAAGAGATCAACCCCCCAAATCACACAACCTAGCCTGCTTGTGGGCGATAACTGTCTCACCCTGCAACAAATCCAAGACCAACAAATCCAACTCATTTTCACCTCCCCGCCCTATTACAACGCCAGGGTGTATAGCGACTATGCTAACTACCAAGAGTATTTAAAGCACATGCAAGAGACCCTAGAGCAATGTTTTAGGATTTTAGAGGACGGGCGTTTCATCGTGGTGAATGTCTCGCCCGTGATCATCAAGCGCCCCGGGCGCGAGTTTGAGAGCAGGCGCTACCCGATCCATTTTGACTTCCACACCATTTTAAGCCAAAGTGGGTTTTATTTTCTCGATGAGATCATTTGGATCAAACCTGAGTATTCTGTGCCTAACCGCGTGGCCGGCTATTTGCAAAGCAAAAAACCCCTAAGCTACAAACCCAACTGCATTACCGAAAGCTTGCTCGTTTATCGCAAAAACGCGCCTTTTTTGCTAGATAAAAATCTTAAAAGATATGATAAATCCCTTAAAAATGATGAAGAAGTAGACAGCACAAATTGCTGGTACATTGCGCCTAAATCCAGCAAGGATCACCCCGCCGTGTTCCCTGAAGAGCTGTGCGCGCGGGTGTTGAAATACTATTCTTTTCAAGGCGATATTGTGTGCGACCCCTTTGCAGGAAGCGGGACTTTTGGTAGAGTAGCGCAAGAAATGGGGCGCATTCCTCTTTTATGTGAGCAAAATAAAGAATATGCCATGCGTTTGTAATAAAGGGGGTATGGAGTGTGTTTGCACCCATTTCGTGTAACAAGTTTCGGTTTTATAAAGAGAAGTGTTTAGAGGTGAGTGGCGATAAAGTGTTTTTATCACAAAACCATAAGATTTTATTCGAGTTGTTGTTGCTTGGGGGGTTTAAGGTTGCTAAGGAGCGGTGGTGTTTAGTGTGAGCCGGTATATGTCGGTGTCGCATTTGTGTAGTTTGGTAGAACCCGATTTTTATAAGAAGTTGGAGCGGTTGTTGGGGTGATTTGTGTGTGGCTAGGATTAATGCGGACATGTTGGTGCAAAGAGCGGAGTTGGTGGATAATGGGAATAGGCATGGGTTGGAGTGGAGTTCGTTAAATTTTGATAAGGATGTGTGTGTTGAGTTATCTTTGGAGCGTTGGGAGTTTTAGAACGAGTGTATGGTTTTATGTGAGGGGATAAGTTTAACGCGTTGTTGGTTTGGTTGCATGAGCCGACGCGTTTTGAGGGGTTGTGGTGTCCTATGGCGTTATGGGCGATTTTAGCGTATTTGTTGGTGTACCGGGGGCGTTTAGAGGAGCTAGGGGTTCGGGTTGTGTTGGATTTAGATGAGTTACTGGTGCTTTTGGTAGTGATAGATTGCTATACTCTAGTGGATGTGCGTAAATTGAAAAAAGATGTGTTGAAAGAGCATGTGGGGGCGTTTTGTCAAGAGTGGTTTGGTGTAGAGTTTAAAGTGGGAGATTTTGGACGGATTGTGTGTGCGTTGAGTTAGAGTTGGTGTTGCGTTGCTGGTGTTTTGAGGGTTTATGCTTAGAGGCTTGTCTAGTTGTATTGCTTACTAGGGAGAGGTCTAAGCAGTACACGGGGTTGTGATAGCATGTTTTGGTTAAAAGCTTTGGCGTATCCGTGTGATTCTATAAATTATGGTGGATGGGTTGTCTTTTGATGATGCAGTGTTTGGGGGATTTTCACTTTGGCTTAGAGTTTCTAGTTGTTCTGTGGTAATATTCAGTATATGCACAGCTTGGGGGAGCTTGTAGGCGTTTTGGATATTGTGGGTGTTTGGGCTGTCTGTTCGTACCATTTGTCCGATGGTTTCATTTTTAGGGATATCTTCGCCAAACCCACACACATAGCCCCAATTATATAATCTGTTGGGCATTGTAAATCAGTATCTTTCTTAGAATAAGAACGCTTTAGAAACATCTTTGCTTACACCCAGTCCTTGGTTATACATCTTCTGCACCCTTAATGTCCACTAAATTGTGCTCTGCAATCGCCTCTTGCTCGGCAGGACTGTATTCTCAAAGCATAAAGGAAAGCACTCACCCCCTACAAAGGTGCTACAAAGCAGGCTCAAGTTTTGGAGCGAAACACACGGCCTCCAAATACAGGTACAGCCCTCTATCGTTCCTAAAAACCCTCCGATTTGAGCATGGCTAATTACATCCCGCTTTGGAGTCGGCAAATCTCTTTAAAATCCAGTGCTACGATATTGCAAAAGCCCAACCTCTCTAAGCCCCTTTGCGTGCTGTGCACATCAAAGTTGGCACAAACAATCCATTTATCCTTCAAGTTCTAAGGTTTGCGGGCTAGATAGTCAGGGTGGTTGTAGAAAACATGGAGCATATCTGCCCTTACATGGTGCTTAACGCCATCTTGTCACTTTGGTGTTTGTGTCATCACCTGGTTATCAGTTAAAATGTGTGCAGACTTGCACAATAAAAGGATAACAGGCGTGGTATAGTAGTGCACGCTATCGCCCTTGTGGGGGGGTTTAAGGAGGTTTTGTAGGCAATTTAGTCATACAGGGTGAGGTTATGGTTATGCTGTGCGTAGTGGGGGGGTTTTTGAGGGTTTTCTTACTTCCATTTTTTTGATGCACTCCCCATAACTAAAGTTAGAGGATTCTAACTTTAGCAAGGATCGTGGTTTTGAGTCAACTCCACATTGGAGTCTTGTATTCCCTATTCCAAAAAATGGATGCTCCAACCACAAGGACTTTACCCCGATTGTAATTTGGATACTGGCATAAGATTGCAATGTTAACCTTAGTCCAACTTAGCTAAAGCTAGGGGCTTTAGAGCGCAAGACATAAGTTTGGTGTCTTAAGTCCAGCTTCCAAGCATGTTTGGGATAGATAAGTTCCCCCCTCCAAAGGGGGTCGTAAGCACCCGTCCATGCGGTTGCAACGATTGTCTATGAGCCAAGCACCTCGCCTTTTTCTAGCTTGGCACAACCCCCCTTTGCTCTAGGGCGTACATGCGTCTAGGCAACTTTAGGGTTAGGATATGTTAAAGCTTCAGATGCCCTAAGTACCACAACACTTATTCTGCCTCCACATCGATCACATCATCCTCTTTTTTCTTTGAGGCTACGCCCCCTTGCTCTTTTTGCATCATTGCCTCAGTGAGCTTTTGCGCGCTTTCGGCAAGGGCTTTGGTTTTCGCCTCTATTTCCTCTTTGCTTGCACCCTCGTTTTTGAGTGTAGCTTCCAAATTGCTTAGGGCTTTTTGGATTTTTTCCACCTCGCTAGACTCTAAGTTTGCCTTGTGTTCTTCTAGATTTTTCTTGGTTTGGTGCGCAAGGCTTTCGGCTTGGTTTTTGGCTTCCACAACCGCTTTGCGGCGCGCATCTTCCTCTTTGTGCAACTCGGCATCTTTGACCATTTTGTCGATTTCGCTATCGCTAAGCCCGCTGGAGCCGGTGATTTTGATCTCTTGGGATTTGCCGGTGTTCTTGTCCTTAGCAGACACGGTTAAAATCCCATTGGCATCAATGTCAAAGGTCACCTCAATTTGGGGCACGCCTCTAGGTGCGGGGGCGATGCCAGTCAAGTCAAATTTGCCCAAAGATTTGTTATCTTTAGCAAACTCGCGTTCCCCTTGTAAGACTAAAATAGACACGGCGGGTTGGTTATCCTCAGCCGTAGAAAACACTTGGGCTTTTTTGGCCGGAATGGTCGTGCCCTTCTCGATGACCTTTGTCATCACACCACCTAAAGTTTCAATACCAAGGCTTAAGGGGATCACATCAAGCAATAAGACATCTTTCACATCGCCTTTGAGCACGCCCGCTTGGATACTCGCCCCCACAGCCACGACTTCATCGGGATTAACGGATTTATTCAAGTCTTTGTTGATGAAGTTTTTCACCCGCTCTTGCACTTTGGGGATGCGCGTAGAGCCACCCACCATCACCACTTCGGCAATGTCGTTGCGACCAAGCCCTGCATCTTGGATCACGCTATCAATCTTTTTGATGGTGTCCTCAATTAAGTCGTCGATCAGACTTTCAAATTTCGCACGGGTGAGCTTTTTGATCAAGTGTTTAGGCCCACTCGCATCAGCGGTGATGAAGGGCAAGTTGATCTCGGTTTCTTGCGCAGAGCTGAGTTCCTTTTTGGCGTTTTCGCTCGCTTCCTTCAAGCGTTGCAACGCCATGATATCCTTTTTAATATCAATGCCATTTTCCACCTCAAATTCTTTGGCGATAAAATCAATGATGCGGTTGTCAAAGTCATCGCCACCTAGGAAGGCATCCCCGCCTGTGGCAAGCACTTCTACCACATTATCCCCGGTTTCAAGCACCGTTACATCAAAAGTCCCCCCACCCAAGTCATAGACCATGATTTTTTCAGACTCTTTTTTGTCCAAACCATAGGCCAATGCCGCAGAAGTAGGCTCATTGATAATGCGCAACACATTTAAGCCTGCGATTGTGCCCGCCTCTTTAGTGGCCTTTCTTTGGCTGTCGTTGAAGTAAGCGGGCACGGTGATCACCGCTTCATTCACGGGTTCGCCCAAATAACTCTCCGCGTCCTCTTTGAGTTTCATTAAGATTTTTGCTGAGATTTCTTGAGGTGTGTAGATTTTGCCTGCAATTTCTACTGCACACGCGCCATTGCGATCCACGATTTTATAGGGCAGGCGTTTTTTCGCCTCTTGGGCTTTGTCCTCGTTGCTCATCAAGCCCATAATGCGCTTAATGGAGTAAATGGTTTTTTCGGGGTTTGTAACCGCTTGTCGTTTGGCGCTCTCCCCGACTAAAATCTCACCCTTGTCCGTAAAAGCCACGATAGAAGGCGTGGTATTTTTGCCCTCTTTATTGGCGATGATTTTTGCCTCATTGCCTTCATAAACCGCCATTGCGGAGTTGGTGGTGCCTAAGTCGATTCCGATCACTTTTGCCATATTGTATCCTTTGTATTGAGATTAATTAATTTTTTGCAATGCTCACCATTGCGGGGCGCAACAAGCGTTCTTTATACTTGTACCCCTTCTGAAACACCTCTACGATCTGCCCCTCTTCTTGGCCATCAGATTGCACTTGCATGATCGCGTTATGTAGGTTGGGGTCAAACTCAAGCCCGCACTCCACGCACTCAATGCCGTGCTTGGCGAGCACTTCGTGCATTTTTTGCAGGGTGAGTTCCAAACCCTGACACACCGCTTCGCTGCCCTCTTGCTGCGCGCTTTTTAAGGCAGCGTGCAGGGTATCGATCACGGGCAGTAAATCGTTGGCGATCTTTTCATAAGCGTATTCTAGTGCCATCGCTTTGTCTTTTTCTAGTCTTTTCTTGGCGTTCTCAAAGTCGGCATGGGTGCGAAGGTATAAATCCTGTGCCTCCTTAAACTTCGCTTGGTAGTCGATCTGTAACTCTTTAGGCGCGCTTGTGTTTTCAGCTATGCCCGCCTCGTTACGCGTTGCCTCTGCTTCGTCCACCGCTTCCTGTTCTCTTAGTTTTTCCACTTCCAATGCTGTATCTGTCATTTTCACCTCTCGATCTGTCATATAGATAACCTCCTAATCGCGCCATAAAAGCCCTCAAAATCCTGCTCTAAACCCCCCACGCAGAGCATACGCTGCTGCTCCCCCCCCGCCTTAATGGGGCAAACCACGCCCAAAAACCCTAGGGGCAGGACTTTTTCAAAGTGTAGCCCCTGCTTTAGCCCCCTGAGAAAACTCCCCTCTAAAATTTGCCTAAAGAGCCCCTGCGCCCCCCTTTTTTGGATGAGTTGGCCGAGCACGCACAGCCCGAAGTAGAGCTTTTCTTGGTAGAGTTGGTCGATCTTTTTGGCGAGGCTTGTGGCGCACACAGACAAAGCCAGTTCTTGGATCGCCTTGCACTCTAGTCCGATTAAATCCTTTAAAAAGCCCTCAAGCTTTTTATTGTAGGGCAACAACGCCTGTGTGTTGCCAAAGTCTAAAATCAAAAACTGCCCTGCGTGGTTATGCACCGCCTCTAGGATCGCCCTTTGGTAACGTTCCACCATGCTAAAAATCCCGTAGCACTCGCTCGCTCCCTGCAATTTGTCTAAATCCACCTCTAGGGGGGTGCTTAAATCCAATTTGGAGCGCCAATAGTCTTTGAGGGCTTTGGTGGTGGGGATACGACCGCCACTGCTGTGGCTTTGGCAAATTGCTCCCTCGCTGGTGAGTTGCTTAAAGTAGTTGCGGATGGTTGCAGAGGAAATTTGCACAGCTTGACCCTGCAAGGCTAAACGCAAACTTTCAGAGCCCACGGGCGCATGGCTGTAAAGATAGGTTTTGATGAAGGCATCTAAGAGCCACTCTTTTTTCACGCCCATGGTTTCCTTTCGTTTGGATTTCGGTGAGTATAGCATGATTTTTGCAAAAATTAGCAATATTTTTACAATAATGCTAAAAATCTCCGCATTTTGGGCATTTAAAAGCTAAACTTTATACTTATAGTATAAACTTAACTAATAAAATTTACTAAGAATATTTGCTATGAGTGGCAATTATTAAAGCCCAAAAAAGGATTTTTTAGGCGTTAAAAACGGGTTAAAAAAAGTAGGTTAAAATCACAGAATCATTTTGACAAGGGGGTTATCTTGCGTTTGTTGTGGATCTTTTTAGCACTGGAGGGCTTGCAAGCCGATGGAGGAGATCATTTCTTTAAGGCCATAGAGGCCCAGTTGCAGAGCAGCACAGCTAAGGGCATTTTGATGCTGATTTTTATCGGCATTGCTTTTTATGTGTGGCGTAATTTAGACCGCTGGCGCGATATTTTGTTTACGATTTTGGGTGTGGTGCTGGGCATCATGCTCTTTTTTAAAGCTCCCGCTTTAGCCTCGTGGTTCATGGGGTTGTTCTAATGGACACCCCTTTATTGGTGGTGTCCGTACCCAATTTGCAAGAGATTTCCACCAAGGATAAATTCTTGTGGCTCAATGCCAAGTCGTGGATCGTGTCGATCTTTATCCCCTTCGTGCTATGGCCATGGCTGGGCACTTTGTGGGCGTTGGTGTTGTATTGGGGATTTTTAGCCCTTTTTAGCGTGTTAGAGTTCTTTGATGAGGACATCGCAGATATTTTAATTGCCCGCTCTAAACTCACGGGGGTGACAAGTTTCTACGCTTGAGTTTGGATCTGTTCTAAAATCCGGTCCACAATTTGGCTTGCCCCATCGCTGGAGGCCTTTTGGCGCAAACTTGTGCTCACCTTGGCGATCTCAAGACCCTCTTGTTTGGGGGTTTCTAGCCACTCAATGAAGTTAAAGAGGTGGTCGGGGTGTAGGTGGTTTTGTTCCACAATTTGGGCGAGCCCCTCGTTGGCGAACTCTAGGGCGTTGTAGTATTGGTGATTTTTGGCGGCGAAGGGGTAGGGCACAAAGAGGGTAGGCAAGTTGTTGGCGCACAGCTCCCACACACTACTCGCCCCCGCCCGGCTCACGCAGATATCCGCTTGGCGCATTTTCTCCACAAGCTGCAAATCAAAGGCAAATAAATCCACCTCCTCTAAAATCCCCAAACCTTTATACATGCCAGCGACCCGCTCATAGTCTAGTTTGCCACATTGGTGGATGATTTTTAAGCCCCTCTTAAGCAACTTTCTGGCGCACAAAATGGCAAACTCGTTGATCGCTCTAGCCCCCTGTGAGCCACCCATAAATAAAATGCTCTGCACCTTTGTGCGGATACGCGCGCTCTCAAAAAAGCTGTGCTGGATGGGATAGGGGGTGTAGACTCTCTTGGGGTCGTCTTCTACACCTTTAAAGCTGCTAAAAATGCACTTGGCATAGGGGGCGATGAGTTTGTTTAACGCCCCCTGCACAGCGTTTTGCTCATGGATATAAAGGGGAATTTTAGAGAGAATACCCGCAAAAGAGCCCGGCCCTGCGCTAAAGCCACCCACGCTGATCAAAGCTTGGATGTGGTGCTTTTTTAAAAGGCCTCGGGCGGTTTGGGTACAGCGCAGTTGTTTAAATAGAGCTTGGATTTTTTGAAAAAATCCCTTGTTGACAACGCCTGTGGTGTTTAAAAAGAAACATTGCTTGAATAGAGAGCTGTTTTCAAACCACGCTTTATCCTGCCCTGAAGTGCTGCCGATGTAGAGCAGGTCGTGCCCCCTGTTTTGCAATTCTTGTGCCAAAGAGCGGACAATGCATAAATGCCCCCCCGTGCCTCCCCCGGTGATCGCTAGCATGGCATTTAAGAACCCAACCGCGCGCTTTTGGCTTGTACGAAAGACTTTAAGGTGTCTCTAAAGCCAAAGTCGGGGTAGTCCATGATGGAAAGGGCGATTTGGGCAGCGTAGCCATTGTCTGGATTGAAAACTAAAGGAGCGAGGAAGTTCACCATCGAGTCCTCTAAATTTTTTTGCACCACCACCACGCAGTACACCTCTACATGGGACTTAGCATTGAGCTCTAAGAGCAATTCTATGTATTTGGGGATACTAAAGCTGTATTCGCGTAGTTTATAGGGATTGACTAAGACCATGCTGATGGTCCCATCCACACTGCTCACGCGGCTAAAGAGATCATCAATTTTAGTGAGCTCCACCTCTATGATTCTCTCAAAACCGAGAATGGGGGCTTTTAATGTGTAAAGCATGGGCTTCCTTTGGCAAAATATGTCCTAACCCAGCAAAACCTGTTCCACTAAAACGCATAAGTGTAGTTCAAATACACGGAAAAATCGCGGTGGATGGTCATGGTTGCGCTGTCTTTAGTGTGGTTGATGTCTTTGTAGTAGCGGGCAAAGGGGAAATACAAAAAGGGCAACATGACCCCCAAGTCCAAACTTTGGTGTTTAGAAAAACTTAGGCGCAAGCCAATGTTTAAGGGTAATTGAAACTGCACGGGATTAACTTTGCGCGTAAAACCCCTACCCAAACTCGCCGTAAGTTCCTCCTGAAACACTGAAGCCACCTCTGTTTGCCAAGTTTGCACGCTAAAGAGCAAGCCCACAAACCCCCCAAAGGTAAAATCCCGCCCCCTCCATTTTTTCTCCATAAAATTTAGCATGGCATCTGCTCCCAAGCCATAGACAAATTGCGAAACCCACGACCCGCCATTGCCCCCAAAATTAAAATAGTAGCGTAGTCCAATCTGCTTATTCTGTCCGAAGAAATGTTTAAACCCCAAGCGCACATTGCCCCCACCCATAGGAGCTATGTTATCTTGTAGTTCTCTTTGATCCTTGATCACAATAAAATCCATGTTTTGCGATACAAGCGCATTGCTTCTGACGAGGCTAAATTGCGGACCAAAACTCAAATACCAGCCCTTATTTTCCGCACACAGGGGCAAAAGATTAAACACCAAACCTATGAGATGGGTAAGGCGTTTTGCGTTAAACTGCCACATGGGCATTCCTCTTACATAAATGCTCTAGTTTAGCCAAATCCTTTGAGTTCTTGTTAATTTTTAGAACACTTTAAGGGGCTTTTTCAACCTAAATGTGGTGCAATCCCATACTTTAATTTTTAATATAATTCTTATAATTATTTTTATAGAATAGCGCCTTTTAGCAAAGGATGATGATGTGTAGAAGCAGTTTTATTTTATTTGTGTGTGCGTGCGTGCCATTATGGGCGATCAAAACCCACCGCTTGCAAAGGGTAGAAACCACGGGTCGGGTTTTGAATGAGGAAGCTCCAAAAAGTTGGCGCAGTCCAGAAGTGAAAAATTATTTAGGCAGCCAAACGATCATCTCGCATAAACAGCTCACCCAACAGGCCAACCAAAGCATTGAAGAAGCCCTGCAAAATGTCCCCGGGGTGCATATTAGAAACGCTACGGGTGTGGGTGCTATGCCTAGTTTTTCGGTGCGCGGCTTTGGGGGCGGGGGGTCGGGGCACAGCAATACAGGGATGATTTTAGTCAATGGCATCCCCGTGTATGTTGCCCCCTATGCCGACATTGGCATGCCCATTTTCCCCGTAACTTTTCAATCGGTCGATCGCATCAGCGTGATTAAGGGCGGGGAGAGTGTGCAATACGGCCCTAATGCCTTTGGGGGCGTGATCAACATCATCACCAAGCCCATCCCCTATAAATGGCAAAACCAGGTGGCTGAGCGCATGACGGCGTGGGGGCGGGCGAGCAATGGCGGCTTTGTGGGGCCTGAGAGTAAAGGGCAACCTTTCATCAAAACCCTAGCCAACAACTTTTTATACAACACCTACCTCAAAAGCGGGGGCATGATCAACGAGCATTTTGGCGTGCAGGCACAGGCCAACTACATCACAGGGCAAGGCTTTAGGGCCAATAGCCCCACTAATATCCAAAACTATCTCTTAGATGCGCTTTATCAAATCAACGAAAACCATAAAATCACGGCTTACTACCAGTATTATAAATTTTTCCTCACCGACCCGGGGTCTTTGGGGGTGCAAGCTTACGACACCAACCGCTTCCAAAATAACCGCCCTAACAACGACAAAAGCGGGAAGGCCATGCGTTGGGGGGCAGTTTATCAAACCTTTTTTGGAGACACCTCTAAAGTGGGCGGAGATTTCACCCTCACCTACTATGGGCATGACATGAGTCGGGATTTCCAATTCGACTCGAATTTCTTAAATGTTAACACAAACCCCAACCTAGGCCCCGTTTACACCGACCAAAACTACAAGGGCTTTAGCATTGGCGATCACCCCCGCGATTATCTCATCAATGCCGTTGAGCCTAATGCCAACATTGTGTTCCACACCAAGCACATGAAGCACACGCTAAAAGTGGGCATGCGCTACATGAACAGCGACATGTGGTTTCGGTTTTTGCAAAACAAATGCCTTTCTGTCAATAATGGTACTTGCCAAATGTCGGGATTTTTATACGATAAAAAGGCCAGCCAAAATTTGGAAATGTTTAACAACTACATTGTGGGTTATGCCAGTTATAAAATGGAATTTTTTAAAGGCAAACTCACTTTAATCCCGGGGTTTCGCTACACTTTCTTGGACTACAAAAAAGTCTTGCCTGAAAATGTTAACCCCATCAATGGGGATTATAGCCTTTCTAAGAGCATTAAAAAGACAGACAACCAATACAGCCCTGCTTTCAATCTAGGCTATAAACCCTTAGAAAACTGGGTCATGTATTTTAATTACCGCCGCAGTTTTATCCCGCCTCAAGCCAAGTCGGTGAGCATTTTCTCCACCAATTACAACCAGATTTTTAACGAGTTTGAAGTGGGATCGCGTTATTTCTACAAAGACATCCTAAGCTTCAACGCAGATTATTTTGTGATCCTCGCGCACCACTATTACAGCGGGGGGTATGGGAGCAACAGCCTAGACATCAACGCCAAAAGTCAGGGTGTGGAGCTGGAACTCTACTACGCACCCATTAGAGGGCTACAAATGCACCTTGCCTACACCTACATAGACGCACGCATCACCAACAACGCACAGGACAACCCTAGCTATTTTGAGGGCATCGTCGATCACCCCTTTAACCTCAAAGGCAAGAGATTGCCCTATGTCAGCCCCAACCAATTCATCTTTGACATGAGCTACACCTATAAAAACACGACCTTTGGGCTTTCTAGCTATTTTTACAGCCGGTCTTATTCCTCCATTCTCAACCAAGCCACCCCCAAAACCGTTTGTTTCAACTTTGGCTACAGCATCGACGGGGCCACCTATGGCTGCAATAGCGTGGGGCTCTTGCCATGGTATTGGGTGTGGAATGTCCAGCTAAGCCAAGTGTTTTGGCAAAGTGGGCGGCACAAAATCACGGGCAGTTTGCAGGTGAATAATCTCTTTGGCATGAAGTATTATTTTAGGGGCATTGGCACTAGCCCCACAGGCAGAGAACCTGGTCCAGGACGATCTGTAACCGTGTATTTGAGCTATGAGTTTTAGGCACCCGTCCTAGGTTTCTTGGTAGAGCATGCATTTTATACTAAAAGCCCTTGCCTTTAACCGCCTTACTAAAAAACGAAAAGAACAAAATGGCTACTTTAGTTGTTTCAGCCCACCCCGATTTGCAAACATCGCGCATCAACAAGGCTTTAAAAGAGAGCATTGAGCACAAGGGCGTGGTGTTTAGCAAGCTTTACCAACAATATTCGGATTTTAAGATTGATATAACGGCTGAGCAGCAACTGCTCACACAAGCCACGCACATCGTTTTCTCATTTCCCATCTTTTGGTATTCCTGCTCTCCCTTGTTTAAAAAGTATTTGGACAATGTGCTTGCCTAAGAAAAAGTGCCAGCGTTTAATATACATGCGGTTATACATGAATGACATCACAATTTTAAAAATAAAGGAGAGGGCACCAAATGCTTCAGAGGCTTCTTTTGCCAAAACCGTAATAAATCCAGTTTTTGCGCAAAAGGGGCACAAAAAAGCCAAAAAATAAAGTCGTCCAACTAAAACCCACTTTGCAAATACAGCTTTCTCTAGCCTTGTTTCTCAACACAATTTTATTGGCCATCTACATTCCCTTATAAAAGATTTTATGTTGTGGCATGGGATGATTAACAACAAAATAGATTTATCTGTTATACTGCAAACTATTTTTTGGTGAAGGGTAATAATGAAACTAATCCCCTTTTTGCTTTGTTTATCCCTTTTGCAAGCTGTGCCATTAGACTTTGCTAAGTTGAGGGCCAATTATACACACACACTCTTAGAGGACAATGCACCCATGAAGGCAGAGCACCTACAATCTCTGCCTTTTGAGCCCAGTGGTAAGGAACTCTTGCGTCAGCTAAGGACTATTTTGGGGTTACTCAAAGCCCACGCCCTAAACAATGCCCCCTTAAATAAGGCGGAGATCATCAAAGCCCTACAAGACTTTAGCCAGTATTACGGCGTGGGGGGGCTAGAGCGGGGGAATTGGTGGCCCTATGAAATTGGCATCCCCAAAGCCCTCAATGCGATTTTAGCCCTAGCGCACTTCTTGCCAAAGAGCCTACAAACCACGCTTTTACAAGCCCAGGAATACTACCAGCCCAACCCCAAATACTCAGGTTTAAGTGCAGGGGCCAGGGCGAGCACGAACCCAGAGTCGCGCGAGAGCAAGGGGGCTAATCGGGTGGATACGGCGTTCATTAGCCTAGCTAGGGGGATATTAAAACACAATGAAAAGGAGGTGTTGCAGGCTATAGAAGCGGTCAAAAGCGCGTCTAAGATCGTTGCAAGCGGCAATGGCTTTTATGCGGACGGTTCGTTTATCCAGCACGAGCATGTCCCCTCTAATGGCTCGTATGGCTTGGTGCTTTTAAAGGGTTTGGCGCAATTTAAGGCGACTTTAGCCCACACCCCCCTAACTAAACAACGCCTCATAGACCCGGCTTTGTATGCCAGCGTGCTTAAAGGCTACCCCTATTTACTCATCCAAGGCGGGATCAACGCCTCGGTGTGTGGTCGTGGCATCAGCCGCGATCAAGAGAGCGACTTTACACGAGGCCAGATATTGTTAAAGGCACTGCAGGGCTTTAACAACCCCGCTTTAGCGGCGTTGATTAAAGGTGACACAAGCCACATCCCCCCCGTGCATGTCTTTGGAGCGATGGACCGCGCAGCACAGGTGGGTGCGCATGGGGGGCGAGTGGTGCTTGCCATGCACTCTAGCCGCATTGTGGATTATGAAACCATAAACGGGGAGAATTTAAAGGGCTTTGATACCTCCGATGGCATGACTTATATCTATGGCAGTCCTAGGGCATTTGTGGATTTTTGGCCGTTGGTGGATTTCACAAAGTTGCCCGGCACCACAGAGGTGCAAAATCAGGAGGTGGTGGTGTGGCGCAGAGGCTCTTTGGGCTTGAATGATTTTGCGGGGGGGGCGAGCGATGGGCGTTTTGGTTTTGTGGGGCTTGATTTACAAAAGCCAGAGTTTCGGGCGCAAAAATCCTATCTCTTTTTAGGCGATGAGGTGGTGGCACTAGGCAGCATTGTAGGCGACAAGCCCACCACCACCATTTTAGACAACCGCAAACTAAGCCCCGATACACAGGTTTTCATCAACAACGCCCCCTTCAGCCAGCAAGCCACTCTAGCGCATAAGGGCGATTTCATCAACTTTACCAACCCCAGCACCCACACCAACATAGGCTACATACTCTTAGAGGATGAAAACACTAAATTACAAGAAGTCGCTAGGAGCGGCAATTACAAAGCCATCGGGGGCAAGAGTTACAAAACTTTATCTGCCCCCTTTTTAGAGATGCAAATCCTGCACCCCTTAAAAGCCCGCTACGCTTATGTGATTTTGCCAAACTTTAGCCCCAAAGATGTGCAAAACTACTCCCTAGAGGATTTTAAAATCCTATCTCAAACCCCCGCCCTGCACGCCGTGTTTATCGCCTCTAAACGCCTCTTAGCCATCAATAAATACGCCCCCGGGTGGCAGAAACTGCAGGACTTGAAACTCAAAGACCCCCTTTCGCTCTTGCAGGTGCAACGCCCAAGTGGCTTGACCTTAAACATCGCCGACCCCACGCAAACCCTGCAAAAAACGACCATCATTTTAAAAGGGCACTACAAACTCGCCGCACCCAATACAAAAGTGCTCCTCAAAATTAAAGGCAACAGCACGCATCTGACTCTAACTCTGCCCCCACTTGGGGCAACTTTAGCCGTGGATTTAGCAACGCTCTAGGGTTTTCTTTGAAATTTGGCCTAGAGTTTTGGCGGCATAAAGCCCTAGACCTCTTGGCCGGCGCGTTGCCAAAAACCCACTCCATGGTGGAAGAGAACAACATTCTAGGGCTTTACAACGAACGCTTTTTATTCACCAAGAGCGAGCAGCTCGTGGGGCTCTTAAATATCAAGGGTTTAAGCGCAAATACACTCTTGCAAGAGGACTTGCAAACCCACTTTTCTAGCAAGCAGAACGCTCTAGAGCAGTTAGAGGGCGTGGTGCTTCGTATCCACACCAAGCGCGCCAAAGTCCAGCTAGAGCCCCCCAAAAAGCCCCCCAACCCCCAAGTGCAAGCCCTATTAGACTTATCCCAGCCCAAGGACTTATACGAGAACACCTACACGCTCATTTTTGAAACCACGCAAAACCCCCTAAAAGACTTCTTAGAGCAGAAAAAACTAGAACTCACCACCAGCGCACAGGCGCACCAGCATCTAGCCCAGCATTTGAGTGCATGCATGGAGCAAATGGCGCACGCTCTAAGTGCCTTTAAACCCACCCCTCTAAGTGCCAAAGAAGCCCTAAACTTTTACGCCACTTTCATCAACGGACACCCCACAAGCTTAAACCCCACACTAGGTTTTTTAGAAGACAGCTACATCGCCACGAACATCCACTTCAACAAAGACCACTACATCCAAGAGCACGCCACTCACACGACCTATAACCGCATTTTGGGCGTGAAAGCCTATGCAAGCAAGACTTTAAGCTCGCTCGCCCTACTCTCCTTGTTGCATCAAGAGCTCGCGTGTGAAGTGTTTTTAAGCCTTGAGCCCTTAAGCACCCAAGTGGCCCTAGCCTTCGTACAGGAGAAAATCCGCCTGAGTTTTGCCCGCCTTGTGCGCCAAGAACTACAAAGTTATTACGAGCAGATCCAAGCCAAACGCTTGCGCTTGCAAAAAGCCGCCTTGAATATCATTCTCAAAGCCCCCGATTTAAAGAGCCTAGATCACCATACCAAGGAAGTTCTAAGCGTACTCTCTAACGCCCGCTTGGTGGGGGTGGTGGAGACCTTGGGGCTAAGGCCGGCTTACTTTTCTTTATTTCCCGGGCGTTTGCATTTAAACCCCCGTTTGCGTTGCCAAAGTGCACAGGCCCTAGCCACGCTCATGCTCTTTGAAAAGCCAAATTGTGGCTTTAAAAGCAATCCGTGGGGCAACCAGCCCTTAAGCGTGTTTAAGAATTTAGACCACTCCCCCTATCTCTTCAACTTCCACAACCAAGAGAGCACCCCAAGCCCCACCAGCCCCCGCACCAACGGGCACACCATGATTATTGGGGCAACGGGGGCGGGCAAGACGACCTTAATGGGCTTTTTAATGGCAAATGCGCTCAAATACGACAAGCTGAATATCCTGGCCCTTGATCGCGCCTATGGGCTGTTTTCGTGTATTAATTACTTTGGCGGGGTGTATAACTCGGGCAAGGATTTTAAAATCAACCCCCTAACTTTAGAGCTCACGCCCAGCAACCAAGACTTTTTACACAGCTTTTACTCTAGCTTATGTCATCTCTCTTCTCACCCACAAAATAAGGAAGACATCCACGCCAGTCACGCCCTTTTAAAAGCCCTAAAAAGTCTGCATGCCACTTTGCCACAAAAGAGCTTTCATCTGCAAGATTTCAAAGAGGCCATCACGAATGCCCCCACTTTGCACCTAAGTCTAGAGCCCTACTTGCAAAATCCCCTTTTTAACGCCCTAGAAGACAGCCTAGAGTTTGACACCCCGCTAGTCGCCATCAACATGGATGCGATCAGTGCCAACCCTAAAGATTTAGGGCTTTTGGCGTACTACATTTTCTATAAAATCCTGCATAGAGCCCTAGAAAAGCAAGAGGGCTTTTTGCTCTTTGTGGATGAGTTTAAAAGCTACGCTGCCAATGAAACCATAAACACCCACATCAACACCTTGATCACCCAGGCTAGAAAGGCCAATGGGGTAGTGGTGCTCGCCTTGCAAGATACAAACCAGCTTGCTAGCATCCCCGAGGCAGCCAGCTTTGTTAAAAACATGGGAACTTTGATTTTCTACCCCCAAAAGCACTTAGACAGCACCCGTTTAAGCCAAGATTTAGGCATCCAGTTAAGCTACATGGAGGCGCATTTTTTAGAAAACACCCCCTTAAGCGCACAACAAGTTTTAGTCAAAAACATGGCAGAGGGCAGCTCGAACATCATCCATGTGGGTTTGCAGGGCTTGGGGGCGCATTTAAACATCTTCAACTCCAACGCCGCCCATGTCAAACGGCTACAAACCCTCATGCAAGCTTACCCAGAGACTTGGCGGGAAGTCTTGTTGCAAGAGGGCTAAAAGTTGCTAAAATAGGCATTTTGCAAAGGATTTTAGCGTGCAACTTTCAAATAAGAGCATTTTAATCACGGGTGGGACGGGTAGCTTTGGCAAAAAATGCGTCCAAACCCTGCTAGAGCAGCACCAGCCTAAAAAAATCATTGTTTATAGCCGCGATGAGCTGAAACAATGGGAAATGGCGCAGACTTATAACAGCCCGTGCATGCGCTATTTTATCGGGGATGTGCGGGATAAAGAGCGGCTTTTTAGTGCCCTGCAGGGGGTGGATATTTGTATCCACGCCGCCGCGCTCAAACAAGTCCCCACCGCTGAATACAACCCCCTAGAGTGCATAAAAACGAATATTTTAGGGGCGAGTGCTGTGATCGAGGCGTGCTTACAAGCCCAGGTGAGCCATGTGATTGCCCTTAGCACAGACAAGGCGAGCAACCCCATTAATCTTTACGGGGCGACTAAACTCTGCAGCGACAAGCTTTTCACCAGCGCGAACAACATGAAAGGCCAAGCGCGCACAAAATTTAGCGTGGTACGCTATGGCAATGTGGTGGGCTCTAGGGGCAGTGTCGTGCCCTTCTTTAAAGACCTTGCCATCAAAAATGCCCCCTTTATCCCTATCACGGACACGCGCATGACGCGCTTTTGGATCACTCTAGAAAAGGGCGTGGCGTTTGTGTTAAAAAGTTTGGAGCGCATGCACGGGGGTGAAATTTTTGTGCCTAAAATCCCTAGCATGGAGATTGTGCATTTAGCCAAAGCCCTAGCTCCCAATATCCCCTTAAAAACCATTGGTATTCGCCCGGGCGAGAAGTTGCATGAAGTGATGATCAGTGCCGACGACAAGGCCCTGGAGTTTGAGAGCTTTTATATCCTAGAGCCCACCATCATCTTCCAAACCCCCATCAACTACACAAAAACCCTGCTAGGCGAGCGCGGCACGCCCACTAAAGAGGGCTTTAGCTACAACAGTAAAGACAATCCCGAGCGGCTAAGCCCTGGCGCGCTTTTAGAGATGGTGCATGCCCTCTAGCCTAGATCAAATCCCCCTTTTAGAAAATAAAAATATTTTGCTCTTGGTGAGCGGGTCTATTGCCGCCTATAAAGCACTAGACTTGCTGCACCTGCTTAGAAAAATGGGCGCAAGCGTGCGCGTTGTCATGAGCCAAGGGGCGTGTAAGTTCGTGCAGCCCTTAAGCTTTGAGGCGTTGAGCCACTTTAAGGTGCTCATAGACCACAACGAAGAGTGGACCTTACTCGATCAAGATTGCGCTAATCACATCAGCTACGCACAAAGCGCGGATTTAATCTTGGTCGCACCAGCCAGCGCAAACACCCTAGCTAAATTAGCCCATGGACTTGCCGATAACGCCCTAAGTGCCACCTTTTTAGCTAGCCCTGCTCCCAAAGTCCTAGCCCCCGCCATGAACACGCAAATGTTTTTAGCTAAGCAGACACAGCGCAACTTAAAATGTCTAAAGGCACTGGGCTGCGAGGTGGTAGAGCCTAAAGACGGGCTGTTGGCATGCAACTCTGTGGGCGTGGGGGCACTAGCAGAGGTTAGCGAAATTGCCAGTACTTGTGCGCGCAAGTTGCTGGTTAACGATTTTTGGGCGGGTAAAAAGGCGGTGGTTACAGGCGGGGGCAGCATTGAAGCGATCGATTCTGTGCGCTGTGTGTCTAATTTTTCTAGTGGCTTGCAGGCGCATTATTTAGCATTAGCCCTGTGGCTTAAGGGGGCGCAAGTGGTGTTGATCTCTAGTAAAAATGCTTTAGAGTTGCCTAGCGGCGTAGAGCGTGTCAAGGTGCAAAGCGCCAACGACTACCTAGAGGCTTTAAAAACGCATGAAAACCCCAGCAACCCCCCCTTTTTATTCATGCTCGCCGCCATCAGCGACTACAAACCCAAAAACCGCCATGAGGGCAAACTCAAAAAGCAAGATTTAGGGGCGTTTTGGAGTGTGGAATGCGTGCAAAATGTGGATATTTTGCAAGAGCTAGGCGGGTTTTACAAGGTGGCCTTTAAGGCGGAGAGCGACACCAAGCACGCCCTAGAAAATGCCAAGAAACTTTTAGAACCCACACCACAAGGCAAGGGTTGTAAGCTCGTGTGTCTTAATGACACACGAGCGCTAGGCTCTGACACGAATCAGCTCACACTCTTAACCCCTAAGACAACCCACACCACTCCAAAGGGGCATAAACTCCAAGTGAGCTTTGAGGTTTTGGACTTTATTGAAAAAATGGGGTAGCTATATTTTTGAAGAGCGCGGGCTTTTTTGGTGTAGCCATTTGTTAGTTTTAAAATTGTATCTGTGGCGTGATCCAAAATTTAGGAGTAAACATGGCAGGTTTCCAATCCCCTGTTAGCATTAATGAGGCGATGCAAAAGATTAAGAGCAGAGAGTACCTGATCCCCGCATTCCAAAGGGAGTATGTTTGGGGACCTGAACAAGTGGCTAGATTATTTGACTCCTTAATGCGTGGTTACCCCATTAGCTCGATGCTCTTTTGGGAAGTCAAGGATGAGAGCAAGAAATCTTGGAAGTTTTATGATTTCTTGCAGTGTTTTAGGCAAAAGTTCAAGACCCATAACCAACATTTTGACACCGCAGGCTACAAGGATTTTTACGCCATTTTGGACGGGCAACAAAGGCTGACTTCTCTTTACTTGGGACTATTTGGGCGTTACGATATCCACAAACGCAATAAGAAATGGACAGATGAGGATCGGAATTTTTGGAACACCTATTTGTATTTTAATCTCACCCAAAGCAGACCCACACAACTTTCTGATGTGGGATATGAATTTTTGTGGTTCGAGCGCGACAAGACAGAAGCCATGTTTGTAGATGAACATGGGCAAAAATGGTTTAGATGCGGGGCAATCTATGATTTTAAAAGCGAAAATTCTAATAGTTTAGATAAAGTCCTTGATTTTGCAATAGAGCAAGGGTTTAATAAAGAGGAACGCAAACGGCTATTGGATTTCTTCACATTGATTTTTAACACGCCCGACCAATCTAAGATTAACTTTTATTTGGAGACAGAGCAAGACCCAGAAAAGGCGGTGAATATTTTTATCCGCATCAACTCTGGAGGAACAGCACTAGGATATGCTGACATTCTCTTCAGTGTTGCCGTTGCCAATTGGAAAGAGATTGATGCACGGACAGAAATTCATGATTTAGTGGATCAGATCAAGAATAAGGGTTTTGATGTCAGCAAGGATTTGATTTTAAAGGGTTTTTTATTTTTGTTCCACCACGACATCCGCTACCAGATCAAAAGTTTTGACAGCGGTTTTATCCAAGCGGTCGAGCAAAAGTGGAAAGCGATTAAAGTTGCCTTTTTGGAAACATTTGAGTTGCTTAGAAGCTTTGGCTTGAATGGGGCGACACTTGGGGCAAATAACCTAGCCTTGCCCCTTGTTTATTACATTTATCACCAAAATTTAAGTGGCCAGATTGTCCATACTATGGGCCAACAAGACAATAGGGTCCACATGAAAACTTGGATTTTGCGCGCCCTTGTGTTTAAACCTTTAGGGGCGAGCAGCGACACAACCTTATCCAACATGCGCAGGGCTTTCATCAAAGAATTTAATGCCCAAAGTCGTGTGTATTTTGACCAAGCAAACATGCCCTTCCCCCAAAAAGCAATCGAAATAGAAGGCAAATACCACCAAAAAGTGGATTTAGAGTTTTTAGAGGCCAATGTTTTGTTTGAGCGCACCAACACCTCTAGAGCTTTTGCTCTGCTCTCTTTGCTTTATCCTAATCTAGACTACAAGAACAACAATTTCCACAGGGACCATTTACACCCCCAAAAAGCCTATGAGAATTATAAAAAACTATCCCAACAGGCTCAAAGAGATTTTAAGCCCTTTGAAATTTACGACTCCCTTATTAATTTGCAAATGTTGGATGCGCATGAAAACGAGTCCAAAAATAACAAACCCTTGGCGCAATGGGTGGATGAAAATTGTGGACAAGACAAAGAAGGGTTTTTGCAAAAGCATTTGATCCCCGATACGGATTTATCGCTGGAGAATTTTGATAATTTTATAGAGCAAAGAAAAGTTCTTTTGGTGGATAAATTCATGGGTATCCTTAACGAAAAGGCATAAAGTGCCGCACAAAAACGAGGTGGTTTTTCCCCAAGCCACGCCATAGTATCTCTCTTTTGAATCCACCTAATCGGGGGTGGCGTGGTGCTTGTGCTCACCTAAAGCTAAGACACCTTGTGTATAATGCTCTCTTGTTTTGACGCATAAAGGGATTTCTTGCACCATTGGACACAAGAGAGCATTAAATTAGCCAATCAGTTTGACTATCTCGACCGTCTCTTTAAAATCTACACCATCTCGCCCAACGCCCGCCGGCTGTTAGACCTCCACACACTAGAGTACATCCGCCACATCTACCAAAACCCCAAACATGGGCAACTCTTGCAAGTTTTATTACAACAAGACATCTTCTCCTTAAAAGATTCTTATGTAGCTTATTTGAAGCGAGACCCCTCAGCTTTAAAGCGCAACCCCAAAACGGTGGCACGGCTTGAAAGCACGCTTTTGGCTATGGGATCAGAAAATATTTTATTGGAATTGACAAAGCCCATTGGAACCACAAATGGGGAGTTTCTTTAAAAATTGGGTGCAACAGAACTTCACCTACCCCATCACGGACGATCCACATGCCTTTTTAGCCTATAAGGGCACAACTCCTATGATTTTTAACGCCAGCGATCAAGCCATGCAAGACTTGGCTAAAAACCACTTTGGATACAGGCGTGATAAGGGGTTAGACTTCATCGCTAAATGCTCTCACAAAGTTGTTTTGGGTGAAGCAAAATTTTTAAGTGATTTTGGCGGACACCAAAACGCCCAATTTGCAGATGCGATCGCCACGCTTAAAAGTCCCCTAGACCCCACACCTTACCATGTCCAAATGATCGCCATTTTAGATGGCGTGGTCTATATCGATCGCCCCCACAAGATGATGGAAACTCTCAAAACGCTGCGGGAGATCATCTTATCGGCTATTTTTCTCCCCGATTTCTTGGCGACTTTATGAGCGTTGTTTTAGAATATCCCAATAAAAAGAGTTTGGCAACAATCGCCCAAATGGCACAAGAGATACAAGGTTGTTTAGAGAGTGTGTGTGCTTTTGGGGGCGTGCAACTCATCCATGGGGATAATTTTGAAGCGATGGCAAAACTGCTTAAAACCCACCAAGGGTGCATTGACCTCATCTACATCGATCCCCCCTACAACACATGCCAAAATTTCACCCACTCTAGCGAGCGCACCGCCACAATCAGCAAGAGTTTTAGCGATGAACTCGCTTATGGCGATTGGCTACCCCTCGCAGATTATTTAGAGTTCATGCGTGAAAGACTTTTTCTCATTTGGCAGTTGTTGAGCCCACAAGGCTCGCTGTATGTGCATACGGACATTAAAACCGGCCCCTATTTGCGCCTTTTACTCGATGAAATCTTTGGCAGAGACAATTTTTTAAATGAGATCAGCCGGGTGAAATCCAACCCCAAAAACTTTAAACGCAAAGCCTATGGCAACATGAAAGACATCATCTATTTTTACGCCAAGAAGAGGGGTAAGAATATCTTTAACGACATTCAAGAGCCCATAAAAGACATCCCCAAGAGGTTTAATAAGGTGGATACAGAGGGCAGACATTACACCACCATCCCCTGCCACGCGCCCGGGGAAACCAAAAACGGGGCGACCGGGGGTTTATGGCGGGGCAAGCTCCCCCCTAAAGGGCGGCACTGGCGCACACATCCGGATACTCTAGAAGAGCTGGATCGACAGGGGCATATCGAGTGGTCTAAAAACAACAACCCTCGCATTAAGCAATACTTTAGCGAACACAAGGGGCATAAAATCCAAGATATTTGGGAGTGTTTTAAGGACCCCCAACACCCCCTCTACCCCACCCAAAAAAACCAAGATATGCTTGATTTGATTGTGCGTCAATCCTCTTTACCCAACTCGGTTATTCTAGATTGTTTTTGTGGTTCAGGGGGATTTTTGCAAGCTGGCTTAGTGCATAAACGCCAAGTGATCGGCATAGACAACTCAGCAGTGGCGATCCAGCTCACCCAAAAAAGGCTCAAAGCCCTTCTATCCTAGTACTTCACAAGTCTTTGTCGTTTTAAATCCTCATACCCCGGTATGGCGTGATTGGCAAAGGGCTCGATGGCGATGCTCCCTCTTTTAGTGAATTTGGCTAAGACTTCTAGGTATTTGGGCTCAAGCAAGGCGACCAAGTCGTTTAAAATCTTACCCACGCAGTCCTCCCCAAACATGCCCTCATTGCGGAAGCTAAAGAGGTAGAGTTTTAAAGATTTGCTCTCCACCATTTTAGCCCCGGCAATGTAGTTAATGTAAATGGTGGCAAAGTCGGGCTGGGCGGTGATCGGGCAAAGACTGGTAAATTCCGCGCTCACGAGGCGGGTGAAAATGTCAAGGCTCGGGTGGGGGTTAGCAAACGCTTCCAAAAGTGTCGGGTCGTATTTGTCAATGTAGGGGGTTTTAGCCCCCAAATAATGCAAGTCATAGCTAGGCATGTTCTAGCACCTTCGCGCAACGATTACAGGGTTCTTGCGCGCTGTGACTGGTAAATTGCCAGCAGCGGGGGCATTTATGCGCTTTGGCTCTGTAAAGCGTGAAGGTAGGGGTGTCTAGTAGGGCGTTATCTTGCTTAGCACACACGCTAGAGACCATCAACCACTCGGTGTAATGCTTGAAATTGCCCGGCTCTTTTAGGTGGATTTCTAGCTCCAAAGAAGTTTTAACCTGCTTGTCTTTTTTAAGGCAGTCTAGGGCTTCGCTAAAAAGGGTGCGTAGGTGCAAGGGGGGTTTAAACTCTTCAAGCAGAGTTTCATTGGGGTGCAGGGTGGGCTGTTTTAAATCAAAGACGCTTGTGCCACTGAGTGCCACCTCTTTAAATAGAGGGCTGGCGTGGCTAAAAACCTCCTCAATGGTGTAGGTTAAAATGGGAGCTAATAAAAAACTGAGTTGGTGGGCTAAGTGCAACATTGCCGTTTGTATCCCCCGCCTTTTGGGGCTGTTTTTGGCATCACAATACAAGCTGTCCTTGCCAATGTCCATGTAAATACCACTCAGCTCATTGGCGATAAAGGCCAAGAGCTTTTGTAAGCCCTTGACAAAGTCGTAGGCTTGAAAATGCGTCTGTACTTGGCCAAACACCTGTGCGCTTTGGGCCAAAATCCACTCATCTAGGGGGTTTAGAAGGCTTAAACTCTCTAAATCCGCAATGTTGGCGAGCAAGAAGCGCAAGGTATTGCGGATTTTTTTGTAGCTGTCGGCGGTTTGTTTGAAGAAGGCATCGCTCACGCTCAGGTCGTTTTGGTAGTCGTTTAGCACCACCCATAGACGCAAAATGTCGCTGCCATAGGTGTTTAAGATATGCTCTAAAGAGATCACATTGCCCTTAGATTTGCTCATCTTATGCCCCTTCTCATCCACCGTGAAACCATGGGTCAACACTACTTTAAAAGGGGCCCTAGAGTGGGCCACACAGCTTAAGAGCAAAGAGCTTTGAAACCACCCGCGGTGTTGGTCGCTGCCCTCGAGCACAAGGTCGCTCGGATAAAGATTTAGGCGTTCCTCACACACCGCCTTAAAGGTGCTCCCGCTGTCAAACCACACATCTAAAATATGTGGGTTTTTCTCTAATTTAGGGGCGAGGTGCTTGAAATCTTGAGGCAATAAGTCGGCAATCTCGGCCTCCCACCACGCATTGCACCCCTTTTTGGTGAAAATATCCTTAATATGTTCGAGTATGGCAGGCTCAAATAAAGGCTCTTGGTTTTGTTTGTCCACAAAGAACGCCATCGGTACACCCCAACTGCGCTGCCGACTCACGCACCAATCGGGGCGTTGCTCGATCATTGCTCTTAGACGATTTTTGCCCTGTTTGGGATAGAACTCCACGCCCTCAATCGCCTCTAGGGCAACCTGTCTTAGAGTTTTTTTGCTCCCATCGGGCTGTAAAAAGGGCTCGTCCATCAAGATAAACCACTGCGTGGTAGCGCGGTATAAAATGGGCTCGTGGGTGCGCCAACAATGCGGGTAAGAGTGTGTGATCACGCTGTGGTGCAAGAGATTTTCACCCAAGAGCTCTAGAATTTTGGGCTGGATTTTAAGTACATGCGCACCTAAAAATTCCTTGGGTAAAAGCTTCTTCTCTAAAATTTCCTCATTGTAACACCCGAAGTCATCCACAGGCATGAGCACCTCTAGGCCATAATCCAGCCCTAGAAAATAGTCCTCTTCGCCATGACCTGGGGCGGTATGCACCGCTCCACTGCCTTCTTCCAAGCTCACATGCGCGCCGAGTACCACGAGCGAAGTACGCCCATTTAAGGGGTTTAGTGCCTCTTGTTTTTCTAAAAGGTTGCTCTCAAAACTGCCAACAATTGTGCCCTTTAAAATCCCTTTTTCTAAGAGTTTGGGGGCAAGCTCTAAAGCGACGATTTGTCCGGCTGAAGTGATGGCGTAGGTGGTTTTGGGCTTTAGGGCGATGGCGGTATTGGCAGGCAAGGTCCAGGGCGTGGTGGTCCAAATCACCAACGAAAAGTCCTTAGGGGTTTGCTCCACGCTAAAATGTGCCTCTTGGGCGAGCAGCTCGGCACTCTTTGGGTTTAAGTTGAAGGCGACAAAAATTGAATCGGATTGCTTGTCCTTATACTCCACTTCAGCCTCAGCAAGCGCACTTTGGCATGCCCAACTCCAATACACGGGCTTAAAGCGTTGTTTGAGTAAGCCCTTTTTTGCCACGATGCAAAGCATGTCATAAATGCTTGCCTCAAAGGTATGATCTAGGGTTTCATAAGGGTGGTGATAATCGCCCACCACGCCTAGTTGCAAGAACTCATCCCTTTGGATGTCTATGAATTGTTTTGCGTGTTCATAACAATGCTTGCGAAACTCTAGGATATTATCCTTATCTTTAAATTCTTTTTCTACTTGCTGCTCGATGGGCAGACCATGGCAGTCCCAACCGGGGGTGTAATCTATGGCATGGCCGGCGAAGTAGTGGTGCTTTACAACAACATCTTTAAGGATTTTATTTAGGGCATGCCCGATGTGTAAATGCCCGTTGGCATAGGGTGGGCCATCGTGCAGGTTAAAGCTTGCTTGCCCCTTGCGTTTGACTTGCATGTGGGCGTAAATACCCTCCTCCTGCCATTTAGCGTAAACCTTTGGGGCGTTTTGCCCTAAATTCGCGCGCATGGGGAAAGTGGTGGTGGGTAAAATCAAGGTGTCTTTATAATCCATTTCTTTTCTTTAATCCAAGGTTTTGATATATAGATGGCTTTGGGCTTTGGGGATGGTTTTGAGCGCGGGGATTGCCAAGACCTCGTATCGTTTGGTTTGCTCTAAGTAGGTGACGGTGATGATATCTCCGACCTTGATCTCTTTGCTCGGTTTGACTTTGAGCCCATTCAAGGCAACCACGCCCTCATTTAGCATGTCTAGCGCAACAGCGCGCCTCTTAGTGATGTTCGTGGCGTTTAAAAATTTATCAATACGCATCCTCCTATTCTAGCAGATTGTGGCTAAAAATGGGCTTTTATGCCCTTGCAAAGCGTCATACTTTTGAGGGCTTTATGGTAAAATGAGACAACTTATTAGGAGTACTTGCATGTTTTTTAAATGGACTTCTTCCAAAAGAGCCAAAGAAACAAGTCCCCAAAGCACCCAACTCACCCTACTCCTTGCAGATCTGCCTAAAGCCAAGTTGCAAGGTACCCTACTTTTAGTCTTTGTGCTCGCCACTTTGGATTTTAGTGCCATTGTGCGCACGATAGAGAGCCAATTTAGCCACATCCCCGTGCGCTTTGCCATCCAAACCGCCGGACAGGTTGGAGGTTCTAGCGCAGATTTTTACAACCTACAAAACTCTGAACGGATTTTATTGCACGCGCTGGGTAAGGATTTGTTTGAGAGTGTGGAGGTCTTTATGGTGGACACCCTTTGTGGTGACTTGCAAAAAGGCAAATTTCTATGGACTTGGCCAGCCGCAAGCAAAAACTTAAAGAGTTGATCGAAAAGCAGGTACGCCCTAAAATGCCCACCCGCCCTGCAGACACCTTCGTTTTAACCTACTTCCCAGGGCTGACCGCCTCGGAGAGTTTCTTTTTAGAGGCCTTTGTGAACGCTGATGTGCCTTTAACTAACCTCGTGGGTGGGAGTGCGGGGGGTAAACTGGACTTTAAAGAATCGTTCTTGGCCTTAAATGGCAAGGTGAGCACCAACGAGGCGGTGCTAATGTATTGCAAATTAGCACCGGGGTACAATTACGACATTTTCACCACACACAATTTTGAAAAAACCCAAACCTCTTTCTTGATCGGGGAGTGCAACCCCGAGCTGCGCACCGTTAAGTCATTTCTCATCAATAACCAACTCGTGAACGCAGTCGATGCTCTTTGTGCGCATTTCCACTGCACCCCAGAGAATCTATCCAAAAGCCTAGAAGGCTATACATTTGCAGTTGAAGTAGGTAAGCAACTTTACATCCGCTCTGTGGGACTTTTTAATCCAGATAAGAGCATTTTATTTTTCTGTAATCTGTACTTTGGTGAGACACTATACTTGGTGAAGGCCACAAACTTCATCAAAAACACCATGCAGAGCTATGAGCAATTCTCTCAGGGGCGCAAGGCGGTGGCGATTTTGGCCAATGACTGCGTTTTGAGGCGGGTTAATAACCAGCAGAGTTTGGCGCAATTTAGCGCGTTTGACACCTGCCCCATTAGCGGATTTTCTACCTTTGGGGAGGTGTCTAATAACTTGCACCAAAACCAAACCCTCACGGCATTGTGTATCTTTGAGGGCGCGCCTAGATCCACGACTTTTAAAGAGTTTTTCACCCACTTTAGGGGTACACTCAAATATTACGAGCAAATCAAGAGCAACCGCCAACAAAAGACCATTGCTATTAAAAACGCCTTGTTAGAGCAATACCAAGGCTATAACCAAATTGTGGGGGCAAACAACATCTACTTAAAAAACATCGCTACTAAAGCCACTGCCAACAACGAGTATGTCAACGCTGTACAGGAAGAAGCTAAAAAATTGCAAAACTCCATGGCGATGTTAAAAGAACTCTCCAACACGCTTTCGCTCACGGTGGGCACCATCGACCACAACATCCACGAGGTCTCTGAGGCACTTAAAAAAATCGATCGAGTGTCTTACCAAACTAATCTACTTGCCCTGAATGCCGCCATTGAAGCCACCCGGGCGGGGCAACACGGACGGGGCTTTGCCGTGGTGGCTGATGAAGTGGGCAACTTGGCCAATGGGGTGCAACAACGCTTGGAGGAAATCGGGGCGACCTTTGGCTCCATGAACGAGGCAGTCAAAAAGATCGATGGTTCGTCTAAGGCAGTGCTCAACTCAGCCAATGAAAACAACACGAGTTTAGATGCATTAGACAAAGTGATGGCGACCCTGCAAGAGCAGTCGCAAGAAATGGAGCAGATGGCCAAGGAAAGCTTACTGGATTTGGAGCATATCCAAGAACAAATCGAGGAGGTCAAGATCCACGTCAACACTAACCAAGAGCTCATCAGTAAACTGCAACTCTCCTAAGGAGGGTTGTTAATCCTCATAAACAAGTCCATGTGAGTCATGGCTTAGTTCTACTGCCGTATGAGCTACATAGAAATACAAAGAGTCTTATATAATTGGAAAAGCCCAAGTTAGCCAAAGAAGCCAAATAGGACACAACGAATTTCTGCAATGGAAATCTTTGGTGAACCTTCATCTGTTCGGTGGTGGCGATCAACCTAGACAAGAGCCTCTCGTTCTTGGGTGATCTCTACTTTGGCGAAACCTTGATCCTTGAACTGAAGAGTTTAACCAGACATTGAGGACGCGTCTAAGGCGGTTTCAAATTCTTCCAATGAAAACAGTACCAGCCTAGGCGCGTTGAGCCAAACCTAGATGTTAATCGCCTACAAGCAG
>NZ_CDMK01000001.1:673062-681692 GCF_001283065.1 Helicobacter heilmannii
TTTTGGGGGGGGTCAAGCTATGCCTAGTCCAATCTCGCTTGTATTTCCCGTGATCACGACCACCATGCACACTTCTTAAAAGTTCTAGAAATATGTTAGCGGATTTGGATGCGGAAAATGAGGTGTGGGTAGTTTGGCTAAAACCTCAAGCTGTTAAATTTTTACACAGACTACAAGCCCAATATTAAAAGTAGCCAAAATCCTACTAAAGAAGGGGTGGATGCCCATCTCCAGTGCTAGGCTTGCCCTTGGGTGGTGAATGTTAGCCAGCAGGCACTTCGCCTACTAAAGGCTGCGTGATCGCTAATTTTGATTTGTTATCTTGTTTAATAGAGATTATATGTTTCTCTTTCTCTCTTTAGCCCTATGTGTGTTTCCTACAATCTCTCGCTCTTTTATATGGCCACTAAATCCCAGAAAGTTAGGGTTTGTTGCTGTATTTCTAGTTTATCTGCCCTTATCAAAAGACATGCTTTGTTCTTTAGTTATTGGGGGCTTTTGCATATATGTTGGGCTCATGCAGCACAAATTGCAATGTCCTTTTAAAAATATTTATGAATGTTATTGCAAACAACTTGCTCAAAAACTTAAAGGTTGGTTGCCCTTTTACTGGCCCTTTTACTGTTTGTGTTGTATGTCTTTGGTGTCATTCGACTTAAAAATACCCGTTCTGTGGGGCGCGGTGTTGGAGATGGTGAGTTTTGAAGGTATGGGGTAGCTGTAGGGGGCTTGTGTTGTGGGTGGCTTAGGTTACCCGGTGGTGGGGGTTGTGGGGACTACAAGGGTTTTAGAGCACAACTAGGGTTTTTTGAAGAATTTAAAATACCCCCTGGGGATGGACACTTGGGGGGGACGCACGAGGACTAAATCCCCCTCTTGTATGGGCTCTGTGATGGTACTGCCCGCTGCGATCAGTACATTGTCGGGGATGTTTAAGGGGGCGATAAGTTGGCTGTCGCTGCCAATGAAGACATTATGCCCGATTTTGGTGTGGTGCTTAGCTCTACCATCGTAGTTGCAAGTGATGACTCCCGCCCCGACATTGCTGCCGCTGGCAATGCTGCAATCGCCAAGGTAGCTCAAATGCCCCGCCTTCACCCCATTTAAATAAGCACTCTTGGTTTCCACGAAGTTACCCACATGGCTATTTACAATCTTAGAGTTGGGGCGGATATGGGCGAGCGGCCCGATGCTGCTGTTTTCAATGTGGCTCGATTCGACCACACTATGCGCCCTGATGTGCGCCTCTTGCAAATAGCAATCCCCCGCCAAATGTACCCCCTGCTCGAGCACACAGCCCTCCCCAAAGCGCACCCCCTTTTCTAAATAGATGGTGTGGGGCATGTGCATACACACCCCCGCTTGCATGGCTTCATCGCGCAATTTCTCTAGCATTTTGCCCTCAGCAATGGCCAATTCGCGTTGTGAATTGACCCCTAAAAAGTCGTGGGCATTAACAAAAATCGGATCAAAGCGCACGCCCTTTTGCACACCAAGGCTCACAAGTTGGGTTAAGTAATACTCGGCTTGGGCGTTGTTTTGATCCAAGCGTGGTAAAAACTCTTGCAAGCACTCTTGGCTAAAGAGATACACCCCGGCATTTAGGGTATTTAAGGCTAGAATTTCTGCACTCGCGTCCTTTTCTTCTATAATGGCTTGCACTTGGTTGTTTTGCAAGCACACCCGTCCATACCCGCTTTTAGACTCTAAACTAAAGACCCCCAAAGCGTTAGATTCTTTACTCTCTACAAAGGGCAGCAACGCCTCTTTAGACACAAGGGGCATGTCGGCGTTGAGGACCAAAAGGCGGTTGTGGGCGGTTTTGAGCGGATTTTTGTCCTCTTGCATGAGTGCCCCCCCTGTGCCGGGGTATTGTGTAGCGTTTTGGAGGTGGATGGTTGGCCTGTTTTTAAAGTATTTTTCAATCACTTGAGAAATCAACTCGTGTTCGTGGTGCAAAATGACATGCACATCCTCGCTTAATTCAAAAGCCACTTCCAGCACATGCACTAACATTTCCTGTCCGCAAATTTTATGCAAGACTTTTGGCAACTTGGAGCGCATGCGCGTGCCCTTGCCCGCCGCTAAGATCACAACCGATACTGCCATTTTTTCCCTTTTTAGGCAATTTTAAAAACAAGCCTATTATACTTAAAAGCTTATCCCACACAAAAGGGCTTTTCCTTGCGTTTTTTCTTCTCTTGGGCTGTGCTTGCCTCTTGTGTGTTGTTTGCGGCCACGCTTAAAGACCCCGTGATCCCCACGATTAATTTATCCCTAAGTGCCCCCCACACGCCCACACAGTTGGTAACGACTCTAAATGTGGTGTTGGTGCTGACCCTCTTAGTGCTCGCCCCATCGCTCATTTTGGTGATGACCAGCTTTATCCGCCTAATTGTGGTGTTCTCATTTTTACGCACCGCTTTAGGCACACAACAAACCCCCCCCACGCAGATTTTGGTGTCTTTGGCATTGATTTTGACCTTTTTTATCATGGAGCCCGCCGCTAAAAAGAGTTATGACACCGCCATCAAGCCCTATTTAGCCGAAAAGATTTCTTACACTGAGGCCTTTGAAGTGGGCATTGTGCCTTTTAAAGAATTCATGTTGCAAAACACCCGTGAAAAGGACCTAGCCCTATTTTTTAGAATCCGCCATTTAGAAAACCCCAAAACCCCCAGTGCCGTGCCCTTAACAGTGCTGGTGCCGGCGTTTATGATCAGCGAGCTTAAAACCGGGTTTCAAATCGGCTTCTTGCTCTACTTGCCCTTTTTAGTCATTGACATGGTCGTGAGTTCCATTTTGATGGCGATGGGGATGATGATGTTGCCCCCCGTGATGATCTCCCTGCCCTTTAAAATCTTGGTGTTTATCTTGGTGGATGGGTTTAATCTCTTGGTAGAAAATTTAGTAGCGAGTTTCAAACACCTCTCTTAGACCTTAATAGTGCCCGCCACACAAAGGAGATTAATAAGAGAGCCAATAAGGCTTTAAACAAGGTTTCGCTATGCGCGTGCATGGCAGCAAACTCGGGGGTGGTGGTGGCGTTGGTGGCCTGGGCGTTTAAAATGTAGGGGGTGTAGTAGAAACTAAACAGGGCAATGAGTGCTGCCCCCGCTAGGTGGAAAAAGAGCAGCCCAGATTTATGCACTGCCCAAAGCACTAGCGCATCTAAAACCAGCGCGACCGCCAGCACATTTAAAAGGAAGTTGCCCCGTATAAAAATGCGCCCCATCAGCACCCCGGCGTTGTGTGGGTCTAGAATCTCGGGGGTTTTAAAAAGGATGGGCGCGACACACGCTCCAGAGAAGAGCACCATACCCACACCCACACCCAAAGCCAGCAACACCAGCACACGCCACAAGCGCAACATTAGAATAAGAAATAATAGGCGGCGGTGAATGCCCAATCACGTTTTAAGGACAGACTGAAGTCATTAAAAACACCACCGTCCACTCTACCCTGCACATGGGTAGCGAGCATGGGAATTTTTACACCCACTTCAAAGGCACTGTGTCTAGCGATCACCGCCCGAACGCCCACATTGACCATCCACTGAAAGCGCGTTGCCCCTCCCGGCCCATGCACCGCATACCAAGTGTTACCTCCCAGTGCCACGCCACCAAACACGCCTAGATTAGACTTTTCGCCATTAAAGAGGTTGATGAGTAAATCTGCCCCCACGCCATAGCCAGACAAATTAAAGGTGTTCTTGCCAAAGTTAGCGTTCCGATTCCACACCACCTTGCCAAAGTTAGTTAAACCCCAGTTGTAAAAGCCATAAAAGCGCAAGCCCACATAGCCCTTTTCCCCAAAGAGCAGATTATAGCCGACCCGTACGCCTACGCCCTGGGTGATGGCGGTGCGGTTCATACTATTGGGTTTTTTGCCACTGATACGGGCTTTAAAGGTCGAGCCGCCCACTTCATAAATGCCCCCGATGAAAAATGCGCTCTTTTCAGCGTGTAGCCCCCCCCCACAAGCCAATAAAGCAAGGGGTAGAAACTTTTTAGATAACTTCATCATGCGCTCCTTATACCCTTGCTGCTAGTTTGCTGATCGCCTCAGCGTGCATGTCGTCCATGTGGGTTCTCAACACTTTAGAATACATGTCCACGAGGCGGTTGGCTTCAATGAGGCGAGTCATTTCAATCACGGCATTGACATTGCTCTTTTCTAGGAAGTGTTGCCGGACAATAGGGGCGTTTAGCTCAGTGCGCTCGTCCATTTTATCCTGTGGGTAGGTGTAGAGATTGTCGCCTATTTTCTTTAAGAGCTTTTGGCTTTGGAAGGCCACCACGGCTAAAGCCCCCCCGGGCACTTCCTCGCCCCCTTGTCTAAAAAACATGTCCCCATTGGGCGACACGCTCACACTTGCCCCCGGGAGCATTTGTATCCCCGCCCCGCTTTCAATCCCCCCACGGCTCAAGACATGGTAGCCCTCTTTGGTGCTTAAAAAGCCTTGCGCATCGATGGTGAAACTGCCATCCCTAGTAAAAGCAATGCCCTGTGGGGTTTGCACCACAAAGTAGGCGTTAGGATCGCTTAGGGCAAAATCCAACTCGTTGTCGGTTTTTTGCATCGGCCCTAGGCTGTAATCGGTGTATCTCTCTGTGATGATGGGCACTCTGTTTAGGTTGCGGTTTAGATACTTGGCGGCTTGCTTGGTCTGATCGGGCAGGGGCAACTTGTCGCGGTAGTTCTGATAAAGGCGCAAAAAGTCGCCCACCACAACATCATCGCGTTTAAACCCTGCGGTGTTGAGATTAGCTAAATTGTTAGAGATCTGATCCAAGCGGTTGAACTCGGTAACCATGCCCCCCGTAGCTGCGTAATAGCCATTTGTCATGAGAAACTCCTATGTGGACTTTATGCTATTATACCCTAGAAAGATTTAAGCGAAGGATTGCGGTGGATTTAGCGCACTTTCAGGCCTTGTTTGACTCGTGGGGGTATTTGTTTCTCTTCGTCTATTCCTTTGGAAGCGGGTACATCGGGCTTGTGCTGGCGGCAATCCTAAGCGCTACAGGACATATGGATATTGGCAAAACCATGCTCGTGGCGGGGCTGGGTAATTTTGTAGGCAGCTCTTTATTGGTGTGGCTAGGACGCACGCAAAAGCAGGAAGTTAGGGGCTATTTACACAAACACCGTCGCAAGCTCGCCCTCATCCACCTTTGGATCCATAAATACGGGGCGTGGCTGATTTTCTTCAATAAATACATTTATGGGGTGAAAACCCTCGTACCTTTAGCCATCGGGCTTAGCAAGTTCCCCTTTAAGCAGTTTATGTGGCTCAATGCTTTATCTTGCGTGCTGTGGGCTTTAAGCCTGGGCGGGCTCACCTACCACGCCAGCAACTGGGTGCAACGCTCTTTAGGTAAGGGCAATGCCTACCCCTACCTCTTGCCCGTGTGTTTTATCGCGAGTCTAGTGGGGCTGTGGCTATGGATTGCGCAGATTTCCAAAAAGCCTCGTTGTTAGCGCATGGTTATTTCCCAAAGAATATAATGGCATCCTTAAAGGGGTTTGCATGAAAAAGAATGGGTTTTTTGGGTTAGTGGGTGTTTTGGTGCTTTTACTGAACATGGGTTGTGCCACAAGTGGCCAAAAGGCGGCAGATTGTGCGGGTAGCAAGCCCCCTACACAAAAAGGGCTAGCGCAAACAGCTCCACAAGATGAGTGTCCCAATACGGGTGAACCCAAACAAGTGGAATGACTAGAAAAAAGTCGTGAAGTTCATGAACAAATCTGCGCTTTTGTAGTTGTCCATGAGCTTTAAGCTATTGCCTCCAGAGCGCATGGTGCGCACATCATCGATGATGGGGATGTGTGTCCCTAGGCTCCATTTAAATTTATCCACCCGTATGCTAAAGCCAAAGGTGGCATCTAAATTGGCGTTGTGGCGTATCAGTGAGTCTCCAATAAAATTGGCGTTCCAAAAATTGACGATCCCTAGCAGTCCTGCAAAAAGCCCATAGGCTTGGATTTTGGCGCGCCCCACTTTGGGTTTTTTAATCTTGCTATAAAGGTTAAAAAGCAGGTTGCCCCCGATTCCCAAGCTATAGCGGTTTAAATCGGTCAGACTATTGCTGTCCACGCCCATATAAAGGTAGCGAAACCCAAAATAGCCGTAGTAAGACATGCCGATAAATGAGTTAAAATATTTTTGATACCCCCCCTGGGCTTGTAGCCCTAGTTGCATCGAGTTTTTCTGTAGATTTTTTGTGGTAAAAGTGAGCAAAGGGGGCTGGGGCTTGTTGACGGCAGGCAGGGGCGTGGCGTTGGTGCTGATTTTGGGTATGGGGGGCGCAGGGACGGGTTTAGGGATGGGGGGATTGGGCAGAGTGGGGACTTTATAGGCAGGATTGGAGGGTTGGGGGTTTTTGGCTTTAAAGTCGTTATAGGCATTGGTGGCGTTGCTGGCGGCTGTGATTGCGCTTGTCACGGTGGGAAGCTGGGCTGATAGAGTGCTCTCCAACGCGCCGGTTTGGTTGCTCAAATATCCAAAATAACCCATAAACATCGCCTGCGCCCACCAGTTATACCCACACACCGCATAGCCTTGCGAAAAATCCAAACCTATGGCTGGCGAATCGTAGCAGTATTTTACATTGGGGCTATTCCACTTGGAAACCACTTCATTTTTTTGGGAAGCTGAGGGGGTCGCAGGGGGTCCATTGTATCCGCTAGCCCCGGGCACTAAACTCATCAGCCATATTGGGTTATCCACAAAGGTTTGGAGCATGTCGGGTACAAAAGTCTTGACATAGGCATCGACAAAGTTGGTAGCGGCACTAAAATCTCCCGTTAAAAGGTCATTATCGATCGAGCTATACAGCTTTGTGTTGGTAAAATTACCCACAAAATTAGCCGCGCCTACATAGCCATTCATGAGGTTAAAGAAATTTTGCATCCCTTGTTGGGCTTCCTGGGCACTCACACCACTACAGCCCCCTTTAGCGCAATCCGAGGGGCTGATCCAAACATCTTTAAGCTTGTCGAGATTAAACAAAGTCCCCCAAATCTCAGACATGCTCACCCCGGCTTTTTTGGCAGCTTCTTGAAAACTTTCCAAGTCTTGCGTTGTTCCTCCTTGGTAACCACAGGAGTGGATATTGCTTGCCGTGTTGTTCAAAATAATATCAAACACGCAGGTGTCGCCCGCATTGATATAGGGAACATGCGCAGAATTATTTAAGAAAAAAGTCTGCCCATTGGCGAAGTTGACCCATTGGTTGTGGAAGGCATGCCCGACTATCTTTGTGATATCCACAATTTGGTTTAAAGCATTCGTAACGGCACTGGTTTTGGCGTTTTTAAGCGTGTTAGCATTGTTTAAATAGTCGATGGCGATCTTTTGGCTAGCTTGGCCTAGCTTACTAATGTCCCCGCCAACAATGGAGGCAATTTGGTTGACTTCACTGGCCAAAGTCTGCAGGGCAGCGTTGGCTTGTTGGGGGGTAAGGGAAGAAATATTGCTGTTAGAATTGAGCGGCGCGGGTAGGCTCAAGGGCGTGTAGGAAATGCCTAAAGCTTGAGCCGCACTGGCGATTTGGCTGTTGAAGGAATTAAAGGTGTTGATCGCGTTTTCTAGGGCTTGCTTGTTTTGGCTATTGGACTCTGAGAGCTCTTTTTTATATTGAGCGATTTCTTGCTGGGCTTGAGTCACTAGGGCCTGGTTTTGGCTCTCATAAGTGCTGATGGTTTTGTTGAGGTACTGCTGGTAGGCAGCCACGCCATCGGCGATACTCGACACACTCTCTATATTTTGGGTGCGGATGGCTGTTTGGATTTGTTCGATGAGGCTAGCAGAAGAGGGCAAGTTAAGATTTTGTAAATCCTCAAGCAAGGTTTGCAAGGTCTGCATGGTTTGAGTCTTGTTGGCCTGTAAAGTGTTCATGGCATTTTGGTAGTCTTTTAGCTCTTCGTGGTAAGCGTTGATTTTTTGGATGTCGCTGCTGGGTTCTGTGTGGCTGCTCTCTAAAACATTGCCCCCGCCCGCATCCATGCCAAAGGAGAAAAACGCCCCGTCTAAATAGGAAGAATAGGGATGTGCATGGGCGATGAGGAAGCAAAGAAAATAGATTAGCCCGAGTTGTTTCATCTTATTGTCTTTTTGAGTAATGCCATTTAGATTCTAAAATATCTCCGTAAAGTTCATAAAAAGCGCAGCACTCTTGTAATTGTCTACAATTTTTAGCGACTCAGACCCCCCTGTTTCAAGAGGGGTTCTCACGGTGCGGATTTGGTTGATCAAGGGCATGTGGATGCCTATACTCCACTTGAATTGATCCACGCGCAGGCTCAAACCAAAGACAGCATTGATGTTGACATTGTTACGGATGTAGGCCGTGCTGCTACCGGAAAATTGCGCGCTCCAAATGTCGACCATGCCTAAAAGCCCTCCAAAAAGCCCGTAAGCTTGGATTTTAGGGCGTTTAGCCCTTGTTTTCTTGATCTTGCTATAGAGATTAAAGAGCATGTTAGCTCCAAAGCCCACTTGGTAGCGATCCACACTATCGACCCCACTTGAATCCCGGACAAAGGAGCTCATGTAAAGGTAGCGGTAACCCAAATAACCATAATAGGAAATGCCAAAAAAGGAGTTAAAATATTTTTGATACCCC
>NZ_CDMK01000001.1:682246-840140 GCF_001283065.1 Helicobacter heilmannii
CCACCCCCCCCCCCCCCCCAATCTTAAGGCACTAAACCATACAAGTATGTAGTATACAAAAACATGCTTCAATTTAAAATTATAAATACAGCTGCCAATAACTAACTTAGAAAAATTTGGGGATAATCCAAAGACAACCATTGAATCACCGGACTAGGCGACCCTTGTACGTAAAAATGTGTGGGGGGGCAATTTGGCGGGTAATTTAACGGGGTTGGTGTTGCCACTGTGGATGCTCTCCAACTCTTGCCCATTTTCTAACGCGATTTTATACAGACAAAGATAGTCCTTGCCCTCAAAGCTATAGAGTTTGCCTAATTCATTTGCCACCGGCTCTAAATGCGCCCCATAGGGCAACACCACTTCATAGGGCTCATTGAGGCGGGTGGTGAATTTGCACAAGAAATGCAGGCCATCCTCTAACACCTCGCCACTCACCTGAAACTCCCCTTCACTGATTGCCGTTTGGAAGTTTTGCGTGTCCAAGCACTGGTGGGGGCGTTTGATCAAATACCCCTCAGTGAAACCGCGGTTTTTTAAGGTCGCCAGCTCGGCTTGGTAAAGGGCGGGGCGGTGTTGGTTGTTGTGGTAGTCGTCTATGGCGGTACGATAAGTCTTTGTGGTGATGGCGGCGTAGTAGCTAGATTTTGTGCGCCCCTCGATTTTGAAGGCATCGATGGCCTTGGTGTCTAAAATGGCGGCGATATGATTGGCCAAGTTTAAATCCTTGGCATTTAAAATGTGCGTGCCGATCCCCTCTTCTTCTTCAAGACGCATTAAAACACCCGTATCGGGATTTTTAATGTAATACTCGTAATCAAAGCGGCAATCGTTGGCGCAAGAGCCCCGATTGGGCACACGCCCGTGCTGCAGAGCAGAGATCAAACAACGCCCAGAAAAGGCAAAACACATGCTGCCGTGCACGAAAATCTCAATCTCCAAATCTGGTAGGTGCTTTTTGATCTCAATAGCATCGCTTAGGCTCATTTCTCTAGCCGCCACAATGCGCTTCACGCCCATTTCATAGTAGACCTCAGCATCCAACACATTCATCACATTGGCTTGAGTGGAGAGGTGGATGGGGATGTGGGGAGTGAGTTTTTGCGCCAGTCTTAGTACCCCGGGGGTGGCGATGATGAGCGCGTCCACCCCGCAATCGGCAAGTTTGAGCAGTTGTTCCTCCAAAAGCTTGATTTGGGAATTGAAAGGAAAGCCGTTTAAAGTGGCGTAAAACTTTTTGCCCTTGGCATGCGTGCAAGCCACCCCCTCTTTAAAACTCTCTAGATCAAAGTTTTTGCCCGCGCGATTTCTCAGTGAAAACTGCCCTAAGCCGGCATAAACGGCATCCGCGCCATAATCTAGGGCGATTTTAAGCTTAGTGAGATTGCCCGCAGGGGCCAATAATTCTGCCAAAACTATTTCTTACCAAAGGCGGCGATCAACGCCTCGATGTCGCTTTCACTCGCTGCGTTTTCGTTGTCATCCCCGATGATGTAAGAGGCGGAGCTGACCCGTTTGGAGTCTTCGATGTTGCCCTCAAAGAGGGAGTTCATGTACTGCGTTAAGGCGCGCATGACATTGATGACCCGCTCGATTTTTTGGCGGTGGATGTCTTGAAACTGCATGATGTCCATCGCCTGCATCGCGCTGTCCGAGCACCCCTCTGCCTTCTCTTGGATGGAGCTGATGCCTTGTAGGATTTCGTTGGTTTCGTCTAAAGAGGTTTGGAAGGTTTGGATAAGGGGGAAATTCTCGGCTAAGACCTCAAAGATCTCTAGATGCTTTTGCAAGGGTGCTTTGATTTTTTTTAAAACCTTTAAAATCCCATCCGCGCTCATGTTGATGTAGTCGAGCTGGTCAAAAATCTGCGTGGCCTTGACCTCAGAGTCACGGGTAACATCATCTAATTGGTGCACGACTTTGTGTTCCTCGGTAGGGGGCGGGGGAGGCCATTCTTCAGAATCAATCTTGCCGTATTTTTCGGCAAATTTCTTATCCACCTTCATGTAATGGCCATCTTCCACATTCTCCTTTGTGTTTTCTATATGTTCTTTTTCATCTGCCTTCTCTGATCTCTCTAATTCTTCAAGGGCGGCGACTTCCAAACCGCCCCCGCTCATCAAAGCATCTAGTTCTTCTTGGGTCATCTATCCTCCTTAGATAATCCGGTCATTATAGTTTATTTTACTTTGTAGATTGCTTTAAGGTGTTTGCGCCTTGGACACCAAGACATCTTGCATGATTTGGTCTAAATCCCCGTCTAAAATCGCCTCCACTTGGCTGTAGGCTACATCGCTTCTCGCGTCCTTGATTTGTTGGTAGGGAGCTAGAACATAGCTTCTAATCTGGTGTCCCCAGCCAATTTCGCTCTTCTCCTCTTGGCTGCTCTGCTCTTGTTGTTTGCGCAACTCCAGCTCGTAGAGTTTGGATTTGAGCATTTTTAACGCCATCGCCTTGTTCTTATGCTGACTACGGTCGTTTTGGCACTGCACCACAATCCCCGTGGCGTAGTGGGTGAGCCGCACCGCCGACTCGGTTTTATTCACATGCTGTCCGCCAGCCCCGCTCGCGCGGTAGGTGTCCATTTTATAATCCTTCTCCTCCAGCACAATGTTGATTTCATCATCCACTTCAGGGCTCACCTGCACACTGGCAAAGCTCGTGTGCCGCTTGCCATTGGCATTAAAGGGCGACATGCGCACCAAGCGGTGGATGCCATTTTCATTTTTCATATAGCCATAGACATTCACCCCCCTAATGCTAAAGGCAGCCCCCTTAATGCCCGCCTCTTCACCCTCTTGATAGTCTAAAAGCTCCACCTTAAAGCCCCGCCGCTCCGCCCAGCGCAAATACATGCGATAAAGCATGCTCGCCCAATCTTGGCTCTCTGTGCCCCCAGCTCCCGGCTGGATACTCACCAACGCGTCTAGGCTGTCATTAGGATCGCTTAGCATTACCTCCACTTCCATGCGCTGGATACAGCTAGCCAAATGGGGTGCTTCGGCAAAGAGTTGCTCTAAAGCGACCGTGTCCTCTTGGGTGAGTTCAAAAAGTTCATAGGCCTCATCTAGCGCGTCCTTGGTTTTGTAGTAGGCAGATAGCAACCGCTCGATGCGCATTTTCTCTTTGTTTTTCTGTGTGGCGATGACCTTATCCTGCCAAAAATCGGGATGGGCTTGCTCTTGGGCTAAGTACTCCAGCTCTGCTTGCAAGTCTTGGGGTTTGATGATTTGGGCAATGTTGTGGCATTTGCCCTGTAGACCTTTGAGTAATTCGCTGTATTGGTAAGCGTCCATTCTGTTTCCATAGATTAGTTGTGCGGGGGTATTATACAATGGGCTGTTGGCTTTGTAAAGTTTGCTTTATGCAAGAGACACAAGAAAGGAACCTCATGTATGCGGATCGGATTTTAAAACATGTGGAGAGCGCGTATCCCCAACAAGTGGAGTTTAGGCAGGCGGTCGCTGAGATAGTGCACGCTTTAATCCCCCTGCTTAAAAAAGAGCCCAAATACGAAAAGCACGCCATTTTGGAGCGGCTCGTGGAGCCCAATCGGCAGATCTTTTTTAAGGTTGTGTGGACAGATGACAAGGGCAGGGTGCAGGTCAATCGGGGGTGGCGCATCCAATTCAACAACGCCCTAGGCCCCTACAAGGGAGGATTAAGATTTCACCCTAGCGTGAACGCGAGCATCGTTAAATTCTTAGGTTTTGAGCAAATCTTTAAAAACGCGCTCACCACCTTGAACATAGGCGGCGCAAAGGGGGGGAGCGACTTTGATCCAAAAGGCAAGAGCGAGGCGGAGATTATGCGCTTTTGCCATGCCTACATGGATGAACTTTACCGCCATATAGGGGCTCTTAAGGATGTACCCGCCGGCGACATTGGCGTGGGGGCTAGGGAGATTGGCTATCTCTTTGGGCGTTATAAAAAGCTTGTAGATAACTTCGAGGGGGTGCTTACGGGCAAGAATTTGGATTGGGGGGGGAGTTTGGTGCGCAAAGAGGCGACCGGCTATGGGGCGGTGTATTTCGCCCAAGAAATGCTCGAAGCGCGCAAAGAGGGCATAGAGGGCAAGATTTGCTTGGTGTCTGGGAGCGGCAATGTGGCGATTTACACCATTGAAAAATTATGGCAAGTTGGCGCAATCCCTGTAACGGCTAGCGACTCGGAGGGCTGCATCTATGACAAAGAGGGGATCAATTTAGAACTCTTAAAAGAAATTAAAGAGGTGCGCAAAGGGCGCATTGAGGACTATGCTAAGAACAAAAAGAGTGCCGTCTACACCTTAGCTAAGGACTACAAAGCGGGCACCAATGGAGTGTGGAGCGTGCCCTGCTTTGCGGCCTTTCCCTGCGCCACGCAAAACGAACTAGGCATGCAAGATGCAAAAATTTTATTGCAAAATGGCTGTAAATGTGTGGCGGAGGGGGCGAACATGCCCTCTACGGCTGAGGCGATGCAGGTGTTTTTGAAGGCGAAAATCTGCTATGGACCCAGCAAGGCAGCCAATGCCGGCGGGGTGGCGGTGAGTGGACTAGAGATGGCGCAAAATGCCAGCTTACACACTTGGAGCTTTGAGGTGGTGGATCAGAAATTGCGCACAATCATGCGAGACATCTTTAACAACAGCGCGCAGACCGCCGCCGAGTTTAAAGACCCCACGAACTTGGTTTTGGGTGCAAACATTGCCAGTTTTAGAAAAGTCGCCCAAGCGATGATCGATCAAGGGTATTAAATTTAAAAAGGAGGGGATTTTAAAGTGGTGTGCTCAGAGGGATTCAAACCCCCGGCCTACAGGACCGCAACCTGTTGCTCTATTCAGCTGAGCTATGAGCACCCAAAAAGTCTTATTATAGCAAATTTTTTGTAATTTTAGGTTAAATTTACTAAAACTTGTTAACATGTGCGTATATTTATACAAGAAAGTAGGTGATGGCATGCCCGGGATCAAGGTGCGCGAAACAGATAGTTTTGATGAAGCTTATCGGCGTTTTAAAAAGCAGACAGACCGCAATTTGGTGGTTACAGAATGCCGTGCAAGACGCTTTTTTGAGTCTAAAACCGAGAAACGCAAGAAACAAAAAATCAACGCTAAGAAGAAAATCCTAAAGCGTTTGTATATGCTCAGACGCTACGAGTCTAAACTCTAAGGATCGGCTGTGGAGTTTAGCGGACAAAATGTCTTAATCACAGGGGCAACCAGGGGGATCGGGCGCGCCATTGCCTTGTTAATGGCTGGTTGCAGCCACAAGGAGGGGGGGCACTTGAAGGTGTGGATTAACTACCGCTCTAACCCAGAAAGTGCTGACAGCTTGAAATATGAGATCGATCAAATGGGCGCAAAAGCCGCCTTGGTGAAGTTCGATGTGACAGATGAAAAGGCGTTTGTCGAGGGGATCCAAACAATCGTGGATGCCGATGGGGGTTTAAGCTATCTGGTCAACAACGCCGGTATCGTGCTGGATAAGTTGGCTTTGCGTATGAAGACAGAGGAGTTCACGCAGGTTTTAGACACCAATTTAAAATCCGTCTTCATTGGGTGCAGAGAGGCTCTCAAAGTGATGGGCAAACAGCGCTTTGGGAGCGTGGTGAACATCTCGTCGGTGATCGCCGAGCGGGGCAATATGGGGCAGGTCAATTACGCCGCCAGCAAGGGCGGGATTTTGTCCTTGACAAAGTCCTTTGCCTACGAGGGGGCACTAAGGGGCATCCGCTTCAATGCCATCACTCCCGGTTTCATCGACACAGACATGACACATTTAGAGGAGAGTGTGAAAGAGGCGTATTTAAAGAACATCCCCCTAGCCCGTCTAGGCCAGCCTAAAGAGGTTGCCGGGGCCGTGGCATTCTTACTCAGCGATTTGGCCAGCTACATTACAGGCGAGGTTTTGAAGATCAATGGCGGCTTATATATGTAGGCCACAACTTCAACAGAGGAGAGACGATGCACTTTTTAGTTATAGTTTTGTTGTTGGCAATTGTCTACTTTTTATACCGTATTGCCGACATTTTGGAGCGCAAATAGGCTTTTGTTTTAGGGTTCTTAAAGCGTTTTGCGGCTAGAATCTTAGGATTGTTTTTAAAATTTTAAACTAAATTAGGAGATTTTATGGCTTTGTTTGAAGATGTACAAGCGGTGATTGTGGAGCAGTTGAATGTGAGCGCATCGCAGGTTACCGAAGAGGCGGATTTTATCAAGGATTTGAATGCCGATTCGTTGGATGTGGTGGAGCTCATCATGGCTCTTGAGGAAAAATTTGGGATCGAAATCCCTGATGAGCAAGCCGAAAAGATCAAAACCGTGGGTGATGCGCTCCGCTTCATTCAAGACAATAAACTCGCTTAATTCTCGTTCCCTTTAGGTGAGGAGTTCCTTTGCGTAGGGTTGTGGTAACGGGCATGGGGATGGTCAATGCCCTAGGACTGAATAAAAAGGACGCTTTTAGTGCCATTGTCAAGGGCGAGTGTGGGGTGAAAGAGATCACCAGCTTCGATGCCACTGGCTTTCCCGTGCGGATCGCCGCTGAGATCACCGACTTTGACCCCGCTTTGGTGATGAACTTAAAAGATGTCAAAAAGGCAGGGCGTTTCATACAGCTCGCCTTGTTGGCGGCTAAGGAGGCGGTTTTTGAGAGCCAGATTTTGCAAGAGGGCAAATGCCCGCCTGAGTGGGCGGAGCGCATGGGCATTAGCTCCGCGTCTGGCATCGGGGGGCTTGGCAACATTGAAGCCAACTCCATTTATTGCTTTGACAAGGGTCCACGCAAGGTGAACCCCTTCTTCATCACTTCAGCTTTGGTGAACATGATCGGAGGCTTTGTGTCGATTGAATACGGCATTAAAGGTCCTAATCTCTCCAGCGTTACGGCCTGTGCCGCCGGCACGCACGCGATCATCGAGGCCTACAAGACGATCGTTTTGGAGGGGGCAGATCGCATGCTGGTCGTGGGTGCAGAATCCACGATTTGCCCCGTGGGTATCGGGGGCTTTGCGTCCATCCGCGCACTTTCTAACCGCAATGATGAACCTTTAAAAGCGTCTAGACCCTTTGATAAAGAACGCAATGGCTTTGTGATGGGCGAGGGGGCGGGGGCTTTAGTCTTAGAGGAATATGAGAGTGCAAAAAGCCGAGGTGCGCCCATTTATGCCGAACTTGTTGGCTATGGAGAAAGCGGGGATGCAAGCCACATCACCGCTCCCGCCCCCGAGGGTGAGGGGGCTTACCGCGCCATGAAACAAGCCCTGAATATGGCGAGCAAGGTGGGAGCAAAGGTGGGCTATATCAATGCGCATGGCACCAGCACCGGCTACAACGACTTGTATGAAACCATTGCCTTAAAACATGTCTTTGGTGGCAAGGGAAATGTCCCGCCCACTAGCTCCACCAAGGGGCAGATCGGGCATTGCTTGGGTGCGGCCGGGGCGATCGAAGCGGTGGTGTCCGTCATGGCGATGCAAGAGGGCGTGATGCCCCCTACGATCAACCAAGAGAGCCCCGATCCTAATTGCGATTTGGACTACATCCCCAACGAGGCAAGGCAGGCCAAGTTAGAGGCGGTGATGAGCAACTCCTTTGGGTTTGGCGGAACCAATGGCGTGGTGATCTTCAAAACCCTGTAATTTTGAGTGTCTAGTGGCTGTCTATTTAGATTTTGAGAACCGCATTAAGGGACTGCAAGAGGACATCGAGATGGCGGCAATTCGGGGGGACTTAGACGCGCAAGAGATTTTACAAAAGCGCCTCGCCAAAGAAACCAACGCCATTTACTCCAACCTCTCCGACTACCAACGCCTGCAACTCGCCCGCCATCCTGATCGTCCCTATGCGATGGACTACATCGACCTGATTTTAACCAATAGATACGAACTCTTTGGTGACCGGCATTTTAAGGACGACAAGGCCATTGTATGCTTTGTGGGCAAGATCGAGGGTGTGCCTGTGGTGGTGATCGCCGAGGAAAAGGGGCGGGGAACTAAGAATAAAATCATGCGCAACTTTGGCATGCCAAACCCAGAAGGGTACCGCAAGGCGTTAAAAAGTGCGAAGTTTGCCGAGAAGTTCAATCTACCCATTTTAATGTTGGTGGACACGGCGGGGGCATACCCCGGGCTTGGGGCAGAAGAGAGGGGGCAGAGCGAGGCGATCGCTAGAAATTTGCAAGAATTTGCCGCCCTAAAAGTCCCCACCATCTCTATCATCATCGGAGAGGGGGGCAGTGGCGGGGCTTTAGCCATCGCGGTGGCGGACAGGCTTGCCATGATGGAATACGCCGTCTTTAGCGTGATTTCGCCAGAGGGCTGTGCGGCGATTTTGTGGAACGACCCGAGCAAGATTGAAGTGGCGATCAAAGCCATGAAAATCACCCCCTTTGATCTGAAAAAAGCCAACTTGATCGACGACATCATCCTAGAGCCTGAGCGGGGCGCGCACCGCGATAAGTTGCAGGCCAGCCAATCCATTAAAGACTACTTCTTGCAACAACTCCCCTTAATCCAGCAGAGCGACTTTTTAACCCTGCGCTATGAAAAACTCATGTCCTTTGGGGCGTTTGCTTAAAAAACCTAGAGAGGGCATGATGGGTAAAGTTGTTTTGGATAACCGCTTTTGGCTGATGTTTTTAGCACCGGTGGTGGCAGGATTTTTCTCAATAGATACAAACATGGGTGGTGTTTTCTACAACACGGGGTATTTGCCAAAAATGGCTTTTTATGGCTTTGTGCTCTTTTATTTATTCTATGGGTGTTTGCGGTTATTAAAAGCACCCACTCTTGTCCATGTGCTGAAAAACACAATGCTGTGTCTTAGTCTTTTATGTGCTTTTGTGCATTTCTTTGTGGGGCATTACTTCAATCTGCCATTTAACCAAACCCTCATAGACACCCTTTTAGCCACAAATTTGCAAGAAAGCCTAGCCTTTGTGAAAGGGGTCATCAAGCCACACATAGGGCTTATTTTGGGTCTTTTAGTCTTTTGTGGGGTGTTTTTAGCTCTGCCCCTCAATGTTACCTTAAACTCTAGGCAATATAAAATCTGCCTCTCTTTGTGTGCGCTTGTTTTTACGGTCCATAGCATAAGAGCCCTTTATTTATACCCCAAAGATTTGTTCATCTCTAGCCGCCTCGCCCTAACGCCCATTCTTAGAGAAGCCCAAACCCTTGTGGCCAGTCTAAGAGAGCATCGTCACATCCAAGCCTTGATCCAAGGCTTTAACAAACCCTTGGCAAAAGACTACCTCAGCGTGGATAAAGACAGCGTACCTAATGTGGTTTTAGTGGTGGGGGAAAGTGCCTCTAGAAATTTTATGGGGGTTTATGGTTACTCTGTGCCCAACACGCCGTTTTTAAGTGGGTTGTTAAGAGAGAGAGAGAGAGAGAAGGCAATTTCGCTTGCCCCACAGCGTAGCTTAACACAGCCCAATCTCTTCGTCTTTGATGATGTGATTTCTCCTTTTTCAGGTACGATGCCTGTTTTCCAAGTCCTTTTAAACTACAGCGACAGAGAAAACGCCAAGACCCCTTGGTACAAACAAAAAAATATAGGCGACATTTTTAAAGTAGCGGGTTATGTGACCTTTTGGCTCGACAATCAAGAAAAACCCAATCAAAGCAATGTTTATAGTTTGATGTCTCGACATTTTAGCCAACATTACTACACGGACAGCCCCTACAAAACCGATGACTCTAATTTATTGCCCCTCTTTGACCGCTACATCAAACCTAATCTTGGAGCAAAAAATCTCATCCTTTTCCACCTTATAGGTAGCCATGTGATCTACAAAGACCGCTCCCCCAAATCTTATGCCACATTCACCCCCAAAGACATCAACTACCAAGGTTTGCATGCCCACAACGACCAAGACAAGCAAATTGTCGCCGATTATGTGAACTCACTTTATTACACCGACCATGTGTTGAGTGAAATTTTTAAGTTGTTTCAAGGCAAAGATGCGATTATTTTTTATTTGTCTGATCATGCCCAAGACATTTTCCAGAGTGCTAGCACTTATGGGCATAAATGCTCAAGCTATGGCGTGGAAATCCCCTTTATGGTTTATGTGACCAGCACTTTTAAACAAAAGCACCCAGAGAAAGTCAAACTCATAGAACAAGCGGTGCATAAGCCCTTTATGAGCGATGATCTCATCCACACTTTGTTACCCATTGTCGGCATACACACCAAGGATAATTTGGAGAGCAAGGATTTATTCAGCCCGAAGTTTGACACAAAGAGAAAACGGGTTTTTTGTGGGGATAAGCCGTATTCCAAGCCCTAGTGTGTTTAACATCTTGCACTACAATAGCCCCCTATGACACAAGAGAGTAAAGAGAAGATTGCAAGGGGGCTTGAGAGGCTGGCGGAGGTGTTGATGGGCGTGGCGTGTGTGAGTGCGCTCATTTGGGCACTCGCGGCACTTTTTGAGCCCATTAAGATCAACACCATTTTGCATGTGAGCTACACCCTGCCTCCCTTCATTTTGGCGCAATGTTGTTTGCACTTTGCAAGGGTGTTAAAACCTCCCAAAAACCCCTAGTTTATGCTATTCTCATGGATTGTGGTAAAAATTTAAGGTGTATCGTGGGCGGGGTGTTCGCCCTTGGGTTGTTAAGGGGCTAGTGTGCGCTTGGATCAATTCTTGGTACAACAAGGAGTCGCTGCTAGCAGAGAGCATGCCAAGAGCTTGATTTTAAAGGGGCAGTTTGGGCTGGGACTAAAGCCGAGTTTGCAGGTTACAAACAATCTCGCCCAAGAGTTGCAACGCCTAGAATCCCAGCCTAAACGCTTTGTGGGGCGGGCGGGCGCAAAGTTGTGGGGCTTTTTAGAGCAACACCCTCTAGGGTGCCAAAATAAAGTTGTTTTGGATGTGGGCTCAAGCACAGGGGGGTTTGCCCAAGTCTTGTTAGAAAAGGGGGCTAAGCGTGTGGTGTGCGTGGATGTGGGGCAGGGGCAATTAGCCAAGGAGCTTAGAGAAAACCCCAAAATAGAACTACACGAGTCTTGCGACATTCGGGTGTTTCAAGCAAGCCACATTTACGATTTGTTGGTGTGTGATGTGAGTTTTATTTCTTTACGTCTGCTCTTAGCCACCCTTATCCCTTTAAGCCCCAAGCTCCTTTTGCTTTTTAAACCGCAGTTTGAAGTGGGCTTAGGAGTTAGGCGCAATAAAAAGGGCGTGGTGCTAGACAAACAAGCCATTGACAAAAGCCTAGCAGAGTTCTTAAGCTTAGCAGAGAATTTGGGCTTAAAAACGCGCTGTGTGTGTGAGTCCACCCTTAAGGGCAAGGAGGGTAATGTAGAAATGTTTATCCTCTTAGAGCGCGGCTAGGTTGTCTAAAAGTTTTTGGGGGGTTAGGGCGTAGGTGGCAGGATTGAGACTACCGGCTAGGGCGTGGGCCAGGCTTGCGTGGATTGTGGCATCTAAAAGGCTGTAGCCTTGGGCCAGCAGGGCGGCTACCATGCCGCTTAAAATGTCCCCACTGCCCGCCTTGGCCAAAGCACTAGAGCCCAGCGGGTTGATGTACATTTGTCCGCTGTAGGCGATGATGGGGTTTGCGCCCTTTAAGAGCAGCACGACATGCGGGTAGGCTTGGCTAAAGGCATGCGCCCATTTGAGCTTAAAGCGCAACAACTCGGGCATCTGTACTTCATAGCCGAGCATGTGCAGTAAGCTTAAAAACTCTTTAGGGTGCGGGGTCAGCACCATTTGATAAGGCTTGTCTAACGCCCTAAGAAGCCTCTTATCATAAAACACCCCAGCATCGAGCACACAGGGGGCAAGCTCTAGCATGGACTCTAAATTTTCAGGCAAGCCCTCCAGTCCCATGCCCAGTGCAAGGGCACTGATATTTGAGGGGATTGTAGGGGCATACATGATCTCTAGGGGTTTGGTGTGTTGTAATTCAGATGCGCCTAGCACGCTCACAAGCCCCGCGCCAAAGGCTAGTGCGCTTTTTGCACTCAAAAACCCCGCCCCGCAATGAGCGCCCACCACCACGCCCACATGCCCAAAGTAGCCCTTATGCGTGTTTTGTTTGGTGCGCAGGGGCAATACCAAATCATTTTTTTCTAATAAGAAAAGCGGGCTTTCTGTTTCATACAGGTCCCGCCCCACGCCTAAATTGGCCACCACCACCTCCCCTACGAAGTCCTTGGCCATATCGCTAAACAGCCCGCTTTTTAGTGCCCCCATCACCACGCACACATCCGCCCTAAAGGCGATGCTTTCGATAAAGCCCTGCGCGTCTAATCCGCTAGGCACATCGCAAGCGATTTTTAAGGCACTAAGGGCGTTTAGGGCATTCAAGAGCTCTTGCAACTCTTGACTTAACCTCCCCTTAAACCCTGAGCCAAATAAACAATCTACAACAATTTCAGGGGCTTGGCACAGTTCTAAGCGGGGTAAAACCTCTATGTGGCACGCTAAGGCTCGTTGGTACTGGATTTGGCACAGCGCGCTTTTAGGCTCTTTGACGCTTAAAATTTGCACTTCAAGGTCGCTTAAATGCCGCGCTAGAGCGTAACCATCCCCCCCATTGTCCCCACCCCCGCACACAATGAGAACCTTTTTTAAGCCCCCAGCCCTTTGCACAACTGCATGGCGCATCCTTGCCGCAGCATTCTCCATCAGCACGCTAGGCTCTAACCCATAGAGCGCACAAGCCCGGTTGTCTAATTCTTGTGTGTTTTCATACAGGTTTTGCATGTCCTTGCCTTTCGATAAAATCCACCACCCGCTCGATTTCCTCCTCGCTCACAAACGCCCCGTGTAGCCTTATTGGCGCGTTGTTGCCCGGCGCAATTAAGAGCATATCCCCCCTGCCTAAGAGATTTTGCGCGCCCTCTGTGTCTAACACCACTCTCGCATCCACCTTAGAGGTAACTTTAAAGCTCATCTTGCATGGCAGGTTTGCCTTGATCAGCCCCGTAAGAATATCCACACTGGGGCGTTGGGTGGCAATGACAAGGTGCAGTCCGCTTGCCCGCCCCATTTGGGCTAAACGGATAATGGGGGTTTCTATGTCCTTGCCCCCAGCCAGCATCAAATCCGCCAGCTCGTCTATCAACACCACGATGAAGGGCAGTTTTTGGGGGGATTTTTGATTGTAGCTATCTATATTTTTGGCGCGTTTGTTGCTGAGAAGGTCGTAGCGTTGCTCCATTTCTTGCACCAAATCCTCTAGGGCACTTTGCGCCTGGCTAGGGTCAGTGATGATCGGGGTTTTTAAATGGGGCAGGTTGGAGTATAGGCTAAATTCCACCCGCTTAGGATCGATCAGCACAAATTGCAAATCTTGGGGGCTGTGCTTGTAAAGTAAAGAGAGTATCAGGGCGTGCATCGCCACACTCTTGCCACTGCCCGTGCTGCCCGCTATGAGTAAATGGGGCATGGCTTTTAAATCCAGGATATAGGGTGCGCCCGTGGTGCTTTTGCCAAGAGCAAGGCTTAAACCCGAACTTTGCAAAAAGGCTTGGCTCTCCAGGATTTCTCTTAGGCCAATGGAGGCTAGATTGTCATTGGCGATTTCAATCCCCATCACATCCTTTCCCTTGATGGGGGCTTGTATGCGGATTGACTGCGCGCACAGCACCATCGCCAAGTCATCTACGAGGCTTAAAACCTTACTCACCTTGACATGCCCGGCTGGGCGAAACTCAAAGGTTGTCACCATGGGGCCCACATAGGCATGCACCACCTTACCCTCAATCTTAAACATTTTGAGCTTGTTTAAGAGGTTGTGGATTTTCTCTTGCAAATTGTCGGTTTGGGCGGCCTTAGGCGCGGGCGGGGTCAGCAGATCTAGGCTAGGCAACGCGGCATGTTTTGGTTTTTGCAGAGCGTGGCGTTGTTCTAATAAATCCTTATGGGCAGACAAATCTAAATAAAAATTTGGAGCAGGCGGGGGGGTTTTTGGGGGGGTCGTAGGCTCTTTTTGGGGGGCTATGGGCTCTTGGTTTTCTTGTGGCTCTTTTGGCACAAGGCGCACGCCGTGATCGAACTCTTCTTGGGCTTCTTGGCTGGCTTCTTGACTCTCTTGGGATTTTGGCACAAGGCGCACGCCATAGTCTAGTGCCTCTTGGGCTTCTTGGTAGTGGCTCACCTTGATTTTAAAACTTTTAGGACGGGCACTCTCAAAGTCTTTAGGCTCAAAGGGAGTATTTTTCGCTCTTGGGCTAAAGGGGGTTTGATCCCTAAAATGCGCTTTTTTGGGGGGGGATTTAAGCCCTTGCAGGAGTTTTAACAAAGCCTCGCCCCCCTCTTTGCTCTTTTCAAGGCTTAGGAGTAGTAGGCCTGGCAACTTGTCTTTGCACTTGGCAAAACTCTTAGGAAAAAGCACGCCAAAGGCATAGAGCAGGGCAGCCAATACCACCAGCCACGCCCCGAGCGCGCCAATGGGCTTAGCGATTAAACTAAGTAGGATTGCGCCCACAAGCCCTTGTTTAAAGAGCAGAGCCTGCCCCACCAATAAGCCCAAAACCCCAATGAGGCTTGCCAAAATCGCCTCCAGCCCCTTTAAACTCTTCAAACTTGCCCAGTGCCACACAAAGAACAAATACAGTGGGTCTAGATAGGCAATTGGTCCAAAGTAATCTAAATGCCAAGAGGCGATGCCCACGCCCAAAGCCCCCAAAACCCCGCTCTCTCCCAAGCAGGTGGCAAGAAAAAGCCCGATCAAAAAGGCGAAAAACCCGAGTTTAATAGCCCTTCCTTTCTCGATACTCCACCCCGCAAATGTCTTGGTAGCTACAATACTGGCAATTTTTCTTGCTAGGGTTTTTCACAAAGTCAAAGGGCTGTTTCAAGGCGTTTAAAATCTCTTTTAAGCACTCTTGTTTGGCGTGCAACACTTCTTGACTCTCTATTTTTAGCTCCCCGTCTTTTAGGCTATAAAAGCCTGCTTGTAAGGGTGCGCTTAGCTCCTTAGTGCTGGCTAGGGTATATAAGCTCAATTGGAAATCTTGGCTCTCTGCCACGCTCTCTAGACTGTCGGTTTTTAAATCCTTAGAAGATTTATATTTGTAATCAATGAGCACATAAGAGCCATCATCTAGCGCATCTATGCGGTCAATCTGCCCTCTCAAGCTAAAGCCCTCAAAAGAAAAAACAAAGGGTTTTTCACACGCCACCACCCGCCCCCTCTCAAGCCTTTCGCTCTCTTTCATAAAAAATTTCTCCATTTTATCCACCGCCACTTCAAAACTCAGTTTATCTAAAGCATTCATCTCTTGCCATTTGGGGGTGGCTTTGGCACCCTCTAAAAGAATTTGAGCACTGATGGGGGTTTGTGGGTGCTTCTCATAGTGGGTCTTTAAGAGGGCGTGTAAGAATGAGCCCATGTCGGCGTTGTTGTTCTCTGGGGCGTTGAGCCCTTGTAGGTATTTTAAATAAAAACGCCGCGGGCAACTGACAAAGTGGTTCATGCTCGTGGCACTGAACTTAAAGCCCGGCGGGATTTTGGCAATGCAAGTGTCTTCGATATAGGCGTGCTTGTTTTCTGGGGGAAAGAGCGTGAAGGCGTTTTTCACAATGCGCCCCTCTAGTCCAAGTTCTAAGAGCATTTTAGAGTGGGTGGCATCATTGGCACTGTGATAGGCAATATCCACCTCTTGGCTGTTTTGCAGGATTTGGTAGTAGTAGTGCTTTTGCAGGTTCTGCTTATCTTTTAAGGTGGGCATGTTTAAATGCGTACGGATTTTGCTGTTTAGGAAAAGGTCGTAATCGTTGAGGCTGGGCACAAGTTGGTCGGTGAAATCTAAAATCACCACCTTGTCAAACTCCAGTCCACGGCACTCCAAAACATCCAACGCCTTGACTTTACCCCCAGTGGTGTCATCCACCCGCTCTTCTTTGAGCGCGCGGGTGTAAAGCTCTAGCCAATCCGCAAAGCCATAATCTAACACCTCTTGCACCCTAGCGTGTGCGCTGTAAAACTCTTGGTGGAAGTCTTGCAAAGATTTTAGGATATTTAATTGCTCCATAAGGGCTAAACACTGTGTGTTTAAGTCTTCCAAAGGGGGTGTGTTTGCGCTAGGTTTTAACTCTTTAAGGGCTTTGAAGTAGTCTTGATACACCCATTTGACATTTTGTCCGTGAGCGAAGTTTAAATTGCGCTTGGTGTCTAGCAGGTGCAAATGGGTGGCAAGGCTTGAATCGGGCGTGATGATCGCCAGCCTTGAAGATTCAAACCCCGCTTCTAGCCACTCTTGCACCTTAGTCAAAGCAAGCCCCACTTGCTCTAAGCGGGTGTTGCAGTGGTGGATTTTAATATTCTTAGTGGGGGGTTTGGGGGTGCTTTTTAAAATGGGGTCCTCGCCTTTTAGCAGGGCTTGCAGATCAATTTTATAATAAAAGTCCTCTTTTAGCTCCAAATGCAGAAAGTCTAAAAACCTTTCATTGTAGCGATCCACGCTTAGGTGCAAGAAAATAGGCACAAGCGCGCCCATTGCAAAAAGAAGCTCCTGCTCATAAAGGCTTAAAGAGCCACCTAAGTGAAACTCAATGTGTGAGAACTTTTGCAAAACCTTGGGCAAGATTTTGGGCTTTAAGCGCAAAATGGGGTCGTAAAAGCCCAGCTCTCTTAGCTGTGTGGTGTAGTGGGTGTAAATGCGCTCGAGCACGCTTAAGTGGTTGCTGTAGTCTTCATAAATGTCGCGCTCTTGGATTGAAAAAATGTCTAAATTAAATTTGGCAAGCTCGTTAAAAAAACGCCCCACAAAGCTGCTGCTCTCCAAATAGCCTAAAAAACTACGATCAAACACCAACAGGTTTTTATTCTCAGGCAACTCGTCCAACACCTTTTTAATGGCACTGGCTAGAAGCAGTTGCCGGACACTTTTAGGGATTTTAATAAGGTTTGGGACATAACTTGCTTGGGCGTAAAAGTCCTTCACGCTCAAGGTGGCGGGCAAAAAGCCCTCGGGTTGTTTGGCTAAAAACGCCTTGCACGCCCTTTGGTGGCTAAAGACATGCAAGGGTTCTTTCATAGCAATGTCCTAGCCTTGCTGGCGATATTCTCAGGACTAAAGCCAAAGTATTTAAACAAATCCGCCCCCCTGCCCGACTTGCCAAAACTCTCTATGCCCAGCACCTCATCAGCCAGCCCAAACCACTCTAACCCCCTGCTCGCCTCTATAGCCAACACCCGCCCCACCAAGAGCGTGTTTAGATAGGCCGGCTCTTGTTGCAACAAGAGATCAAAGCAGGGTACGCTCACCACCTGCACCCCGATTTGCTTGGCTTCTAATAGCTTTGCGGCTTTTAAACAGGGCACAACCTCGCTTCCACTGCTAAGCAGGCTCACCTGCACCTCTTTAGTGCTTTTATAAAGCACATACCCCCCCCTTTGTACCTGCTCTAGGCGTGCACTGCTTGCCACCTCTAAATCCTGCCTAGAGAGCACAAAGGCCGCGCTCTTGCCCCGCTTTAAAGCCACCTGCCAGCAGAGCACATTTTCATGCGCGTCCATGGGGCGATACACTTCAAAATGGGGCACAGCCCTAAGGTGGCTTAAATGCTCGATAGGCTGGTGGGTCGCCCCGTCCTCACCCACGCCGATGCTATCGTGTGTGAAGACATAATAGACTTGATTTTGCATGAGCGCGCTTAGGCGCAAAGCGGGGGCTAAATAGTCGCTAAAGACGAAGAAGGTCGCGCAAAAGGGCACAAACAAGCCGTAGTTAGAAATCCCATTACAAAGTGCCCCCATGGCGTGTTCTCGAATGCCAAAGTGCAGATTGCGCCCACACTGCCCTTTTAAAAAATCCCCCTCAGTTTTTAAGCGGGTGTTGTTGGAGGGGGCTAGGTCGGCACTGCCCCCCAAAAAGCCCAAATACGCTTGGCTGATGGCGTTTAAAATCGCTCCATTGCTCGCCCTTGTGGCGCATTTTTGCCCCAGCTCAAAAACGGGGTAAGCCACCTTGCTAAAGTCCTTTGCCTGCAAATGGGCGATTTTTTCTTTCACCTCTGCGCTTAAGCTTTGTGCCCAAATCTTTTCTTCTGCCTTCCCTCTTTGCAGGCTAAAATGCTCTTTCACCTCTTGGGGGATATAAAAGGGCGCATGCTCCCAGCCTAGCACCTCTTTAGCCCGTTTTAATACTTCAGCCCCTAAGGGCGCGCCGTGTGTCTTGGCACTGCCCTCTAGCTCTAGCGCGCCCTTGCCTATGGTGGTGTGGGCGATGATTAAGGTCGGTTTATCGCTTTGTTTGGCGGCACTTAAGGCGTTGTCAATGTCTAAATAATCATGCCCTTGGCATTCAAGCACAACCCACCCCTGTGCCTCAAAGCGCAGGCGCACATTTTCACTAAAGGCTAAATCGGTGCTGCCCTCAATGGTGATCTCGTTGCTATCATAAATTACAATGAGATTATTAAGCCCCAAATGCCCGGCTAAGGACGCGCTCTCATAGCTTACCCCCTCTTGCAAGTCCCCGTCCCCACATAAACAATAGACTTTATGCTTAAACGCCACGCCTAGCATACCTTGGGCTAGCTTGCTTGCCATGGCTAGTCCAACGGCGTTGGCAAAGCCCTGCCCTAGTGGACCTGTGGTGACCTCTATGCCCTCCGTGTGTTGATACTCGGGGTGTCCTGGGGTTTTTGAGTGCAATTGCCTAAATGCCTTCAAATCCTCTAAACTCACATTAAAACCCCATAAATGCAAGAGCGCATAGACCAAGGTACTAGCATGCCCTCCACTAAAAACGAGGCGATCGCGCCCGAGCCATTTAGGGTTTTTGGGGTTTAAATGCAAATGGTGGGTTAAAACAACGGCAATGTCGGCTAGACCCATCGCCACGCCAGGGTGTCCACTATTGGCCTCTTGCACCATATCGGCGCATAAAAAGCGCAAGGTTGTCGCCATTTGTGCTAAGGTGGAGGTGGATTTCAAGTCCATAAAGAGCCTTTGGTGAAAATGGGGCTATTCTAACAAACTTGCTCTTACTCGGGCTTTAAGAGGGCTTTAGCTTGCTGTATGTCCTTACCAATTTGCGCCTTCAAATCGGGCAGATTGTCAAAAAAAGCATTGTTCCTGATTTTTTGGATAAAGGACACTTTTAAAGATTTTGGGGGGGTGGGTAGGTGGACACTTATTAGGTGGGTTTCTAGGGCTAAGTGCCTATCTGTGCTAAGGCGTTCGCCTAAAAAGCTTACACCCGCATAGTTTTGAGAGTCGCCCTTAAGCTGCACCTGCACAGCATACACCCCAAAGGCGGGCAGCAGGGCATGGGGCAGGATGGCCATGTTGAGCGTGGGGTAGAGCTTGTCGCTGCCTAGGTGCTGCCCTGAGATCACCGCCCCCTCTAGGCTAAAGGGGCGGGTGAGAAACTGCGCGGCCATGGCAACTTCGCCCCTCTTAAGGCAGGTGCGGATGTGACGGGCGTGCAAGGCCATGCCCTTGATTTTAAAGGCGGGCAAGACCTCTAGGCGGATGGTGGGGGGCAGCAGTTGCTTTAAGGTGTTTGTATCCCCGCTTCGTTGCGCTCCAAATTTAAAATCATAGCCCACCACGATTTTTTGCAAATATGGGCATTTAGCCAACAAGAGTGCAGCAAACTCCTCGGGCAAAAGCGTACAAACCTGTTCTAAAGGCAAGAAATACACCCTCTTAGCATGGGCTTTAAGCAGGGCGATGCGCTCTTTTAAAGAAGTCAGCACCTCCTTAGCCCTCTGCCAATCCACAATCAACACTGCCCCCCTAGTGTCTAGCAGGCTTAAAAGTTTTTGGTGCGCCAAATGCACGCCGTCAAACTTGCCGATGGCTAGGCTACTGCTATCTTTGTCTAAAAAATCGGGCGCGAGAAAGTCGGGCATTAAGCCAGTTGCAAGGCTTGGGCTAGAAGCTGCAGTAATTGCCCCGTGTTCTCAGTGGTGGCGGCAGAAATAGGCAGCACAAATTGCGCCTTAGGGGCGTGAAATCCGTACACTTGCCCTATATCCATTTTATTGAGTACCACACCAAAATCCCTAGCAGAAAGCTCTTGTGAAAAATGCGCCAATTCGTGGCGCAACTCTTCATATTGCTGGTGTATGTCATAAGTGGTGTCGAGCACAAACAATAAAAACTTCGTGCGCTCCAAGTGGCGCAAAAAGTCCAGTCCCAAGCCCTTGCCCTCGCTTGCCCCGGAAATGATCCCGGGAATGTCTGCCATCACAAACTCTTTAAACTGCCCGGCTTGCACCACGCCCAAATTGGGGATTAAAGTCGTGAAGGCGTAGGGGGCAATTTTGGGCCGGGCGTTGGAGAGCACACTGATTAAAGTGCTTTTGCCGGCATTTGGAAAGCCCACGAGCCCCACATGGGCGATGAGTTTAAGCTCTAGGCGCAAATTGAGACTAACGCCAGCCATGCCCTTTTGGGCGTAGGTGGGGCGTTGTTTAGACGCGCTTTTAAAGCGGACATTGCCAAGCCCTCCCTTGCCCCCCTTAAGCAAAGTGGTTTGCGCCCCACTCTCTATTAAATCGCAGAGCAACTCCCCCGTGTCGGCATTGAAAACCTGCGTGCCCGGGGGGACTATAATTTCTAAATTTTGCCCCTTTTTACCGTTACAATTTTTGGGGCCCCCGGGCGCGCCATTTTGCGCCTTGTAGTGCTTCTTGCCCCTAAAGGCACTTAAGGTGTCGCTGTTGCTATCCACCTTAAAAACAATGCCACCCCCATCGCCCCCATCGCCCCCATCTGGCCCACCCTCCATGACAAACTTCTCCCGCCTAAAGCTCACACAGCCCGGTCCGCCCTTGCCCGAAGTAGCGGTGATCTCCACACAATCCACAAACATGAAAAACCCTCGAATTAGCCTTGAAAGTGTTGCAGCATTTTGTCTAGGTGGGGCACGGCGTTTAAAAGCTTTTTCGTGTAGGGGTGCTTGGGCGCGTTTAGCACACTTTCCACGCCTCCCTCCTCCACGATCACGCCCCCCTCCATCACCAAAATGCGATCGCTGATGTGTTCCACCACGCCCAAATCGTGGCTGATAAAGAGATAACTTAAGCCTAGCTGGGCTTGCAAGTCTAAAAGCAAATTTAAAATCTGCGCTTGGATAGACACATCTAGGGCGGACACGGGCTCATCGCAAATGAGCATTTTAGGCTTTAAAATCAACGCTCGTGCAATACCCACCCTTTGGCGCTGCCCGCCTGAGAATTGATGCGGATATCTTAATGCCCACTCTTCTTTAAGCCCCGTTTGCGCCATGATTTCAAGCACTCTTTTGCGCCGCTCAAGTTTACTTAAATTTGTGTTTAAAAGCAGGGGTTCGGCGATAATATCTTGGATACGCCAGCGCGGATTAAGGCTAGAGTAAGGGTCTTGAAAGACCATTTGCACGCTTTGGCGGTAAGCGCGCCACTCTTTTGCGCCAAACTTGCTTAAGGGCTTGTCCTCAAAGAACACCTCGCCACCACTGGCCGGCTGCATGCCGACACAAATCTTGGCTGCCGTGCTCTTGCCACACCCGCTTTCGCCCACTAAACTTAAAATCTCTTGGGGCTGCAGCGTAAAATTAATCCCCTTTAGCACCTCCAGCGCGCCATAGGATTTTTTTAGCTCATGCGCTCTTAGCATCGAATCTCTTTAGGAAAGTCTAGATAATTGACATTTTCATCCACGCTAGCAAGGCGCACCTTTCGTTGCCCGGGCTTGGGGATTGCCTCTAAAAGCGCTCTTGTGTAGGGGTGGCGCGGATCGTTAAAAAGCTCTTTAGCACTGGCTTTCTCCACCACTTCACCCTTGTAAAGCACAACCACGACATCGGCAAGTTGGGCCACCACACCCAAATCATGCGTGATGAAGAGCATCGCCATTTGCCTGCTTTGCTGCAGACCCTGCATTAAATCCAAAATCTGCGCTTGGATCGTCACATCTAGGGCGGTGGTGGGCTCATCGGCGATGAGTAAATCCGGTGCACACGCCATTGCCATCGCGATCACCACCCTTTGGCGTTGCCCCCCGCTCATGTTAAAGGGGTAGGCGTTAAACTTCTCAGGAGCTAGCCCCACCTGTCTTAGTGCCTCTAGGCTCTTTTCTTTCACCTGGGCCGCGCTTAGGGTGGGCTGGTGGATTTTAAACACCTCGGCGACTTGAAAACCAATGGTGTAGCTGGGGTTTAAACTCGTCATGGGCTCTTGAAACACCATGCCAATTTGGCTACCCCTTAAAGCCTGCATTTGTTTGGGGCTGTACTCTAAAAGGTTTTGCCCCTTAAAGAGAATCTGTCCACCCACCACCTTGCCTGGGGGTTTAATAAGCCCCATGATCGACCACGCACTCATGCTCTTGCCACTTCCGCTCTCCCCCACCAAACACACGGTCTGCCCCGGCGCAACTGAAAAGCTCACCCCATCCACCGCCTTAACAAGCCCATGCTTGGTGGAAAAGTAGGTTTGTAAGTCGGTAACTTCTAAGAGATTTTGCATACTAAGCCCTTTTAGGATCGAGCGCGTCCATGATCGCATCGCCCACCAGGTTAAAGGCCATCACGGTTAGAAAAATCATGCATCCGGGGAAAACCAAGGTCCAAGGCGAGGTGGTGATGAACTGCAGCGCGTCCATGAGCATCGCGCCCCACTCGGGGCTGGGTGGCTGGGCCCCTAGGCCTAAAAAGCTAAGGCCTGCGGCCTCTAAGACGGCCCCGGCAAAGCCCATGGTGGCTTGCACGACTATGGGGGCGGTGCAATTAGGCAAGATCACCACGAACATTAAGCGCAAATGCGAAGAGCCGTTGAGTTTAGACGCTTGGGTGTATTCTTTTTGCTTTTCGGCTAAGACGCTGGCGCGCACAATGCGGGCAAACCCGGGCACGCCCACAATCCCAATGGCGAGCATAGCATTGGTAAGAGAGGGGCCTAAGATCGCCACTACGATGATGATGAGTAAAATGGAAGGCAAGGACAGCATTAAATCCATGAAACGCATGATTAGCATGTCTACCAAACCGCCAAAGTAGCCTGCCAAAAGTCCAAAAATCACCCCAAAGAGCACAGCAATACCCACTGCCACTACACCAATGGTAAGAGAAATGCGCGCCCCATAGAGCAGTCTTGAGAGGATGTCGCGTCCCAAGTCGTCCGTGCCCAGCCAATGCGCCCCGCTGCCCCCCTTTGCAAAGAAGGGTACAAGTAGCCGTGTTTTGGCATCTTGCAAGGTGGGGTCATAGGGGGCGAGCAGGGGGGCAAAGAGCGCACAAAAGATCAAAATGGCGAGCAAGAACAGCCCGACTAAACCGGCTTTATTCTGTTTAAAATTCTCCCAAAAGGCCTTGAAACGCTCCATTAACTCAGTCTAATCTGTGGATTGATGAAGGCGTAGAGGATATCCACGAGCAAATTCGCCCCCACAAAGATCACCGCCACAATGAGGCTTGAGGATTGGATGATGGGAAAATCCCGCTGGTTCAAGGCATTGACCATCCAGCGCCCCACGCCCGGCCACGAAAAGGTGGTTTCGGTGAGGATACTGCCGGCCAAAAGCCCGGCAAGCATGAGTCCCACCACGGTGGTGACCGGGATGAGGGCATTTCGTAGGGTATGGATCAAGATCACGCGCCAAGGCGCGCAGCCCTTGGCCTGTGCGGTGCGGACATAATCCTCTTGCAAAACTTCAAGCATGCTAGCGCGGGTCATGCGCGCGATGATAGCGGTGGGGATCGTGGCTAGGGCAATGCTGGGTAACACTAAGTGGCGCAGCGCATCAAAGAAGGCGGGCAGATTGCCGTCAACCAAGCTATCGATCAAGTAAAACCCCGTGGGCCCGTCTAAATAATAAGCGTCATTCAAACGCCCAAAGACGGGAAACCAGCCCAGTTTCACGCTAAAAAAATAGATCAGCATGAGTCCTAGCCAAAAGACAGGCATGGAAACCCCAGCGAGCGCAAAACCCATGCTAAGATTGTCAAACAAGCTGTAGCGTTTAACGGCGGCCAAAATGCCCGTGGCTAGCCCTAGTATAATGGAGATGAACAGCGCGCTTAAAGAGAGCTCTAAAGTTGCTGGAAAGCGCTGTAAAAACGCCTCGAGCACGCTTTCACCCGAGACTAAAGAAGTGCCCAAATCCCCGTGCAAAATATGGTTCATGTAGCTCAAATACTGATCTAATAGGGGCTTGTTTAAGCCCATTTGCTCTCTTAGGGCTTCTAGGGCTTCTTTATTAGCGTGCTCGCCTAGGATCACCAAAGCCGGATCCCCTGGGACCAAGTGCACCATGGAAAAGACCAAGATGCTAACCCCCAGCAAGGTGGGGATCGTCCATAAAATTCGCTTAAGCAGAAAGAGCAACATTATTGGGAGAAGTAGACATGTACAAAGCGGTTGTTTTGTACTCCGCTCACTTGATAACCCTGCACACTCTTGAGCCGCGCCACAATGCTGTAGGGGTAGGCTAGAGGTACCCAGGGGGCATCGTTGTGGAAGACCTCTTGGGCTTTTTGATAAAGGGCGGTGCGCTTGGCTTGGTTTGAAAGATACTTGGCCTTTGTAACCAGCTTAGAATAGATGTCGCTTTTGTAAAAAGAGCCATTGCGCGTGGGGATTTCTGCCGCCACCTCTTTGCTCCATAGAATATACAAAAAGTTGTCCGGATCGGGCGTGTCTGCCTTCCAACCACTAAAAGCCATTTTATGCTCGCCCATCGCTACCTTTTTAAGGTAAGTCCCCCACTCAAAAAATTCGATCTTCACTTGAATGCCGATTTTGGCGAGTTGCGCTTGGATAAACTCCGCCGCTTGCTTATTGTATTTGGATGCTGTAAAAAGCGTGGTTTCAAAGCCATGGGGGAAGCCGGCCTTGGCTAAAAGCTCTTTAGCCACTTTTAAATCGTAGCCGTAGGGCTGGATGTCCTTATTATAGCCCCACATGGAGGGAGGCATGGGGTTGATCGCCGGCGTAGCGTAGTTTTCATACACGATTTTGACATAGTCCTTGGTGTTGATCGCGTGGTTGATGGCTAGACGCACTAAGCGGTTGTCAAAGGGTTTTTTTTCTAAATTCAAGCTCATCCAAGTCACAAACAAGCCGGGTTTTTCATCCACAGCCACCCCGGGCAAACTTGCTAAGCGGGGAATTTCATTGCGATTAGGCGCACTGATGATAGACACCTCGCCCCTTTGCAAAGCCAACGCACGCACAGAGGGGTTGGGAATCACTATGAGCACCACGCGGTCTAAATGTGCTTTAGTGCCCCAATAGTCGTTGTTTTTTAAAAGTACAATCTTGTCGTCTCGAAACCAAGTTGCCAACTTAAAGGGTCCTGTACCTATGGGCTTTCTAGTGAGCTCATCCTCTTTATTTAGACTCTTTAAGTGGGCGGCGTAGTCGGCACTCAGCACACTTAAAAAATCCATCCCCAAATCCGCCAAAAAGGGGGCTTCGGGGTGTTTTAATGTGAAGCGCACTGTGTATCTATCCACGGCCTCGATTTTTTTAATGATGGAGGACATGCCCATGCTTGCCCAGTAGCCATAGGATTTTGCTCCTTTGTAGTAGGGCACTTGCCCCATTTGTCGCTTGAAAGAAAATAGAACATCTTTGGCGGTCAATTCGGCCTTTTTATCCCAGTAATGAGTTGTTTGGAAGTAAACACCATGCCTTAAATGGAAAGTGTAAGTCAGTCCGTCCTTAGAAATCTCCCAACTGCTCGCTAGCGCAGGCTCAATTTCAGTAGAGCCGTATTTAAAACGCACTAAAGTTTCATAGATGTTAGAGGTGGCGGCGTAACTCTCCCCATCCACAACCAGTGCCGGGTCCATCCCAGAGCCATCCGCCCCCCTCGCGTAAATTAAAGTCCCGCCCTCTTTAGCCCATAAGCACAAACAGCTGAGGCAAAAAAGGGTTAGGATTTTCATGTCATGCCAATTTGGGGAAAACAGAAACTTGTTTGCGGTGTTTGTCTTTGTGGCTGAAGTGCACCACGCCATCTACAAGAGCAAAAATGGTGTGGTCCTTGCCCAGCCCTACATTTTTACCGGGATGTACTTTGGTGCCCCGTTGGCGTACGATGATGTTACCCGCCCTGACAAACTCTGCTCCAAATTTTTTAACACCTAATCTGCGCCCAGCGGAGTCGCGGTTATTCTGCGTACTGCCCTGTCCTTTTTTGTGTGCCATTTACATCCTTTATGCTACGATTTTTGTGATTTTGATGCGTGTGAAGTCGCGACGAAAACCTCTTTTGGTTTTGCTATCCTTGCGGCGGCGTTTTTTAAAGATCACGACCTTTTTACCCCGCCCCTCGTTGATGACCTCAGCCTCGATCTGTACTCCATTGATAAAAGGGCTACCATAGGAGATTTGTCCCTCTTTAGCAATGGCTAAAACCTCGTGAATCTGAAAATGCGCTTTAGGCTCTAAGCCCAGCCTATCTAGCAAGACAACATCGCCCTCTTGTACCTTGTACTGCTTGCCCCCATTTTTAAAGACCGCGTAAAACATATCTCCGCCTAAAATTAGAAATTAAAAATTAGTGTCCATTCTAGCATAAGAAACCTAAAATTTTACCTTAACAAAGTGGTATATATATTGCATGTCTAGTTCTAGATAATCGAAAAGGAAGTCTTATGCGCATCACAGATGGCAACCGCTACAATCAAATCAACTACTACCAAAATGCGCTCCAAAACAAACTTAACACTGCCAACAACCAAATCGCTTCAGGGCTCAAAGCCGAATACGGCTATCAAGACAGCCAAGTCAATAACCAAAACTTGAAATACGGCTTTGAATCCAACACCCTCGATCAGGCCCACGATGTCGCCCAAAGTGCCTACACTTCCACACTCAACACCGACAAAGCCCTAACCGATCTCTCCAGCACGATGGAGCAGTTTAAAACCAAGCTCATCCAAGCCGCCAGCGATGCACACTCCACGACCTCCCGCCAAGCCATCGCTCTAGACTTGCAAAAACTCAAGGAACACATGATCAATGTCGCCAACACCTCGGTGGGCGGGGAGTATATTTTTGGCGGGAGCAAGGTGGACCGCCCCCCCTTTGACCACGCGGGCAATTACCACGGCAACAACGAGAATTTAAACGCCCTGGTGGGCTCCAATAATTTAATCCCCTACAATGTCAGCGGGCAAAATCTCTTTTTAGGTAAAGATGTGGACCGCCAAAAAATCATCACCGCTAACATCAAAAAGCTCAACCAAAGTAAGTTGCACCCGGATATTATGGATGCCTACAATCGCACCCAAAACCCACAAGAAGTCTACATCAACGCCCAAGACACGCTGCGCGATCTTATTGGCGACACCGACAACGACCCTAGAAATGACAAACCCGAATATTTTTACTTGCAGGGCGTGCGCCCCGATGGCAGCGCGTTTAAGGCGAAGTTCGCACTGGATAAGGGCTATAAAAACAAAGCCGATGCTACAAGGGTACAAGATTTATTGGATCAAATCGGCAAGGCATATGGCAACACCTCCACGAATCAAGTGGTACAGGTGTCTTTAAATGCGTGGGGGGAGATCGAGATTAGAGATTTGACCCCGGGGCGGGCGGCTTTGGACTTTCATATGATCTCTAGCGAGAAAAATGTAGATGATTTAAATGATCTCTTTAGCAGTGGGGCAAGAGTGAGCACCTATGTCAAAAGCGCATTTGTGGCTAACCGCTCGCTAGAGAGCTTGCAAAGCACGCTTTATCCCTACGATCACCGCATGCACGATATCAAAAGTGCCTTTATCACCACAGACGACAACACCCCAGCCACTAGAAACACTCCCTTAAAGGACATACTAGGCCCTAGTGTGGCAAGCCTTAAAATTGAAGGCACGCGCCCCAATAAACCTGATGGCACGATTGACACCGCTCCCCTAGAGCCCTTGATTTTAGCCATCACCCCCACCACCACCATGCAGGACTTGATGGATGGGATTAAAAGCCACTTTGGGGGGAAATTAGATGTGGAGCTTTCTAACGATGGGCATTTAAGGGTTGTTGATAACAATGTCCGCAATAAGGCACACGACAGCAACAAACCCCCCTTTGATGGCCCAAGTGGCTTTAGCCTTAAAATCACCAGCTTAGATGCCAAGGGCGTACCCACTAAAGCCCTGCCCCTAGATTACGCCGACACCTACAAACAAACCTACTTTAGCCGACAAGGGGCGTATTTACACAGCAATGTGTCCCAAATCGTGCCTGAGAGCATGGATTACGCCACAGGGGCCAGCACACTTGCCTCTGTGATGGGCGCGAAAATCACTCAACAAGACTACACCATGGTGCTTAAAGACCACAATGGCGTGGATGTAACCGCCCAATTGCACCTAAGCCCCGGGGGGGCGTTTTTAGACCTGCCCAGAAAAAATGGAGGGGTGTATCATATCCCCCTTTATAATAGAGATGACAAAGCCCCCACGCTCACCAAGCCCAATGACTTCACCTACCGCCAGCTGATGGATGCGATGAGCCTAGCCTTAAACTTTAGCAATAGCGGTGCTAAGGACTACGAGCAAGCGCAGGCGGGCGCGCCCTCGAAGGCAAGCAAGGACGCGTTTTTATCCCTTTTAAACCAGGCCGATTCTAGAGTGGATATTAGTCTGAATGATCGGGGGCAGGTGCAAATCCACGATAAAATACACTCCCAGACCCCCATGCAATTCATGTTTTACGACAACAAGGCGAGCGACTTTAGCCCCGAGAGCTTAAGACGCGACACGCCCGCTATCCGCCTCAATGCCAACAATGCCCCCACGATCGACACCCCCCACATCCACTTTTTTAAGCAATTAGACCAGGTGATCCAAGCGGTTCAAGAGGGGATTAGCCGCCCGGATAGCTTGCAAGGCTATGGGCCAGAAATGCGTAACATTGGCATACAAAATGGGATCGCCCTAATCGATCACTTGAGCGATCACATTGAAAAGATCATCGCCTCTAATGGGGCGCACAGCCGCAATTTCTCCCATGTCATGCGCCGCAATGAAGTGCTGAAAAACCAAGTCGAGTCGATCCGTGCCGACACCACAGGAACCGATGTCGCCCAAACCTACAACAAGTTTGCCCAATTGCGCAACAACTACGATGCGTCTTTAGCATCTGCGAGCAAAATCAACCAAATGAGTTTGACAAATTACATGTAAACTCTAGGGCTTAGCCCTATTTTAAAATAGGGCCGTGGAAAAGATAATACCAGCTAAGGCCATTGGCAATTTGTTTTTTATCCTTAAGTTCCTTAGCTAGGGTGGTGTCTGCCTCTAAAAGTGGGGCTTTCACCCATGCGTGCTCTTTGACATACAAGAGCGCGCCGTCATCCGTGTAGATAAAATCCAGTCCGCTTTTTTGGCTCTGTCCTGACACTGCCTCAAAACCTAGGGCAAAATCCTTAGATTGCCCCCACATAAAGGGTTTTCTAGTGGCGCAATCTTTGCCAACTTCGCCAGCGTTGCTAAAAAGGGGTTTGCCAAAGCTGGCGTATTGATGGCCCTTGGGGGCGACCAGCTCCATGATCGTGGGGGCGATGTCGATATGCGCACCGATGCAGGCGGTAAGCTTAGGGCTTAGGCTGGGGGCATAGACAATCAAGGGCACGCTCTTGGTCCAATAGTAATTGTCCCTGGCGTAAATAAAACTGCGGTCAAAATGATCGCCCGTGATGATAAAAAGAGAGTTAGGAAATTTTACGCTGGCTTTTTTAATGAAATCCACCAAAATTTTATCATACCAATACACATGCCCTAAGAAGGTGGCATCTGGCATGTTGGGCTCTTTGGAGCGCGCCACAAAATCCTTTATTTTCTCTATCGGCACGCCAAAGGCTTTTAAGTTGACATTGCGGGTGGGATGGTTACTTAGGGTCATCACCATGCTAAAGGTTTTTTGTCTTGAGGGGGTGTTGTTTAAGATGTAGTCAAAAAGCACATTGTCATGCACACCCCAGCCATTCTTAATGGGGCGGGGGTAGGCGTTGGGGTTAGCTTTAAAGTGCTCGTTGGCAAAGTCCATTAAGTAGGTGTTAAAAATAAAATGATCGAATCCCTCTTTTTTGCTGAAACGATCGAGCCTGTTCCAAATCCCGCTACCCCCATAGTAAAAGGTGGTGTCAAAGCCTAGCCCCTTCATTTGGTTGCCAATGGCGGTGGGCAGACTAGGGATACTCACGCCCATGTTGACAAAGTTTGTGTCGTTGATGTCAAACAGTCCTGTGAGCTGCACATCTAGGCTCTTAACCGTGCGTCTGGCATTTTCTATGAATAGGGGGAAGATAAAGCCGTGTTGCTGGTCATTGAGGCTCTTTAGGGCACTGACTAAGTGGATCGCGTCAAAGCGTGGATCAAAATGCCAAGAAGAGAGCGATTCGGACACGATATAAAAGACATGTTGGATGGTGGGGGGGACGGGGTTTTGACTGGTGTGGTTTAGAAGTTGTCTTAAGTCTAGGGGGAGTTTGGTGGTAGCAGGCAGGTTAAAATAGTCGATGCTGGCCTGCAGTAAACTTTTATTTGTGAAGTTGGCAAAACGGACATTGTGGCTTTTCTTATAGCCCTTAAAGACCAGGTATAAATCGCGAAACGCTCCTGGGGTAATTTGACGCAAAAAGGGGTCTTTGGCGGGTTTTGCAGCCATGTCTGGCGAAATGCCTGTGAAGGCAAGTTGGGAGTTGATGCCATAAAGCGTCCAAATAGAAAAACCTACTAACAAAATCCCTAGTGTGGGTTTAAGGGGCAGATTTTGCAACACGACAGAAAGGCGCGCCGTTTTTTCTGCAAGCCTATAGTAAAGCCAGCCAAATAGCCCGCTAAACGCCAGCCACACCAACACCTTAGTGGGGATGTGGTGTTCGCTGTGCAGTGCCATACCCATTAAAATTTTGGGGCTTTGGTTGAGTGCGTCTAATAAATTCGAGTCAAACACCACGCCGTAAATCTCGTAATAGGTAGTGTTGGCGATTTGCAAGAACAAGCAAAAGGTAAGCACAAACAGTGCAAAAATGTGGGCGGCCTTGGCGCGCATAAGGGCAAGTAATAAAAACAAAATAGAGAAAGCCGCCACAACTCTATTGTCGTATGTAAAGCCATCTTTTAGCACTTGGGAAATTTGATCAAAGGGCAAGGGGTGGGCGAGCACGCCCTCATACAACCCGCTATAAACAATGAAGCCTAGGCGCAATAGGCTTAAAAATAAACTCAAACAAAGGCTAAAAACAAAGGTACTAAAAAGGGCATCAATCGCCCGTTTAGTCCAATCTAAACGGGGGGGTAACATCAGTATTTGCGCTGAGCTTTTAGATCGGCGATGTCTTTCGCGTAGGCTTGGATTTTTTCTTGGGTCATCTTGGCATCGATTTTGGCGAGCACGACACTAAAGATGGTGTTGAGTGCCTTTTTCACGGCATCATTGGAGTTGTCCTTGCCTTTATAAAGCGCGCTTAAGAGCCCACCGGTGTGCTCAGAGCGGCTAGAGCGTACAAAGGGCTCGCGCACATCAATCTCACTTAAATCGATCATGAACGAATCGACCGCTTCCCCGCTCTCTGGCTCAATAAAGACAACTTTAATGTAACCCATCGCCAAGAGCGCGCCCCTAGTTACATCCATCCCTGTGGAGAAAAGAATCCCCGGACTGGATTTCTTTTGCTCTGTGGTCTTAGGGTCTGGTCTTAGCACCACTTCCCCACTGATCTCTAGCCCTAGATAGTTGTCGCGTTTCTGCGAAAAGGTGAGATCATTTTTATCACTCACATCTAAGATCGTGGTTTTGTAGCCCTGATTTTCTAAGAGGGCTTGAATTTTTAAGGCGAGCTGCTTTTTAAAGCTGTTCTCATACTCTTTAGCGATGTTGTCGCTGTATTGCAACAAGGGTTTTAAGATCATGATCTGTTTGTGCATGGTGGGGGCTTTGGCGGTGTGGCTTTTATAGACCAAGTGCAGCGGGACATTGTTCGTTACGATAATATCGGGGCCACAACCCGCAAAAGCGATCGCCAGCCCCAATCCGCATAACCATGTTCTCATTTGCATTCTTTCTCCTTAAGTGTATTAATTTTTTAGGTAAAGCCCTTATTGTAGCGTATTTATGCTAACAGCCTAAACGCGCCTGTAATCCCCACTCTTGCCCCCGCTTTTAGACTCTAAACGCACACCGCTAATCACCATGCCCTTATCCAGTGCCTTAGCCATGTCATAAATCGTTAAAAGCCCCACACTCACACCCATGAGTGCCTCCATCTCCACGCCCGTTTGCCCCGTGTGTGTTACAGACACGAATAGTTTAAAAGCACAAAGCTCCTCTAACTCCTGCACCTCTACTTGCACGCCAGAAAGGTTTAGGGGGTGGCATAGGGGGATCAACGCACTGGTTTGTTTGGCCCCCATGATGGCGGCAATGATAGCGGTTTGCAGCACCGGACCCTTTTTGATGGTCTGCTCCACAATAGCATTGTATGCCTCTTGACTCATAGAGATTTGCCCACTGGCAACCGCCCTACGTTCTGTGTGTGCCTTCGCGCCCACTTGTACCATAGTGGGGTGCTGGTTGCTGTCTAGGTGGCTAAGCATTTTTGGGGCGAAAGACTTGAATGTTTTGGGCATTTGCCTCAATGTAGGGGCCGCCGATCAAATCAATGCAGTAAGGGATGGCAGGGAACACCGCCTCTAAACACTCTCGAATGCTTTTAGGCTTACCGGGCAAATTGACAATCAAACTTTTGCCACAAATGCCCGCGCTTTGGCGCGATAAAATCGCCGTAGGAACATACTTTAAGCTCGTGGCGCGCATCAGCTCGCCAAAGCCGGGCAACATTTTAGAGCACACTTTTTCAGTCGCTTCAGGCGTAACATCTCTAGGGGCGGGGCCCGTGCCCCCCGTGGTGGCAATGAGCGCGCAAGTTTGGCTAAGCTCTTTTAGGGTCTGCTCTAATAAAGCCTGCTCGTCTGGCAAGAGGCGATACACAAACTCTAGGGGGTTTAAAATATATTCGCCCAACACCTCCTTAATGGCGCGCCCGCTCAAATCCTCGTAAATGCCCGTGCTGGCCCTGTCGCTCGCCACCACCACACCGATGTTGATTATTGTCATTGCAGTAATCCGCTCCCTTTCAATGGATGGCTTCGATCTTTAGCATAAATCCTTTGCCCGTTTCTTAAATCGTATTTATAAATAGGGGCGTTGTGTTTGAAGTCCTCAATGAAGGGGGCGTACAGTTCTAGCACCTTTTGGCGATGTGCGCCCATTAGTCCCGCCATATAAGAGCTTTGCCCCACCAAGACATCCCCCTTGGAATGCGCCAAACACAAATACACCTCCTGCACATTTGCCCTCTCTTGCCAAGTGCTAAACCACGCCTCAAACAAGGGCATATACACCTCAAAGCTTAAGCCCTCTAGCCCCTCTTCAGGGCGCACAAAGCCGCTAAAGACGCACAACGCCCCTAGGTTTTTTGCAGCACACAGCTTAGACCACGCCCCATAAAGCGCGTTTGTGTCTAGCGCCCCATCGAAAACCTCAAGCACTTTTAGCCCCCGCACACGGGCGGTAAAATGACGACCTCATCGCCCGCCTTCAAGGGGGTGTTGGCATCCTCCACAAGCACACCATTGATCGCCACCGCGCTCATCGCAAGCCATGGCTTGATTTGCGCCTTTTCGTGCAAGATTGCCTGCAAGTCCTTTAAATTTGCAATGTCTAGTTTGAGGCTCTCCTCTTTGATCGGCCCTAAAAAACGCACAGACACCATATCAAACTCCTTAAAAAATGTAGTGTAACAAGAGCGGCACCGCACTGCCCTTCTTGTAAGTGTGCTTGCCCTCTTCAAGCACCAAGAGCCCGCTTTGCATGTCGTGCAGATGCGCCTTAGACAAGCGGGCAAAGTAACGCCCCTCTTTGAGCTGCAGCGCACACGCTCTAAACTCCATACGCTCCTCTTGTTTGACAAAGTCCTCTTCTAAAATGGCTTCTAAAAAGGGCGGGGTGTAGGGGGTGTTGAAGAGTTTAGCAAAGATCGCCGCGCCGAATAGATAGAAAGTAAGCGCAGCAGCGGGCGGGTTGCCGGGCAGCGCAAGCAGGGGTTTATGTGTGCCGTCCTTAGCGCAAATGCTGTACGCCACGGGCTTGCCCGGTTTGATCTTTGCCCCCTTAAAAGCGATCTCGCTCACATTGGCGATCGCGTGCTGGGTGAAGTCAAAATCCCCCTTGCTCATCCCCCCCGTGGTCACCACCATGTCGCAATCTCTAAAGGCGTGGCATATGACTTGCTCGATGCTCTCTTGCTTGTCGGGCAAGAGCGGGTAGAGCACACCCTCGCCGCCTAGACTCTCGGCCATGGCTTTAAGCATGTGGTTATTCACGCTGCGCACGCCCTCAATGGGCGCGCCCACCTCCACAATCTCCGCCCCCCCGCTTAAAATCCCCACTCTAGGTTTTTTATACACCTGCACGAAGACTTGGTTATGCTCGGCAAGTGCGCCTATGGCGTAAGGCGTGATTTTATCGCCCTTAGCCAGCACCACCGCCCCTTTTTTATACTGCGAGCCTATGGGGCGTATCCAATCATACTTCCCGCTCTTATGCGTTAAAAAGATCCGCTCGGCCTGTTCTTGCACTTCTTCCACAATCACAAGCGCGTCCGCCCCGATGGGCATTTTTGCCCCAACAAAGCTTTTAAGGGCGCATCCAGGCTTTAACATGGGAGGCTCTTGCAAGCTGGCTGGGTTGATCCCCTGCACCAAGAGCCCTTGGGTTTGTAACAAGTCCAAATCCTCTAACCTAAAGGCGTAGCCGTCCATACTGGCGGTGGTATGGGTGGGGCTGTCCTTAGGGGCTAAAATGTCCTCAGAGAGCACGCGCCCTAAAGCGTTTGCAAACAAAACTTTTTCACTGCCCAGCGGGGTTAAAAAACTCGCCCCGATGACCTCTAGGGCTTCATTAAAACTAAGCATTAGAGTAAATGTCCCATTTTGGTCTTCTTAGTCTCAAGGTAGCCGCGGTTGTGGCAGTTGCTGGGCACTAAAATGCTACAACGCTCCACCTCCACGAATGCCTTAAGGGCTTCTATTTTCTTGGGGTTGTTGGTGAGCAAGCGGATTTTCTTAATGCCATAATGTGTGAAAATGTGTCTAACGATCGTGTAGTCGCGCTCATCGTCTTTAAAGCCGATCGCCTCGTTCGCCTCTATGGTGTCGTAGCCCTGATCTTGCAAAGCATAGGCATTGATCTTGTTAAATAACCCAATGCCACGTCCCTCTTGGCGCAAATAAATGAGCATGCCCCCCTCTTTTCCGATGCGCTCTAACGCCATTTGCAGTTCCCCTCCGCAGTCGCATTTTTGCGAGCTGAACACATCACCTGTTAGGCACTCTGAATGCACCCTAACTAAGGGCAGATCGCCCAATTCCTTAGTGAAAAGTACCAAATGGTCTAGTACCAACGCCCCTTGTTGTTCTTGAAACGATTGCAGGCAAAAGTTGCCAAAGGGGGTGGGTAACTTGGCTTGGTTAGAAACTTGAAATTGCATTAAAACCTCTCTTCATAAAGGGGGAGAATTTAGCATTTTGGGGTGTCTTGTTGGTAAACGGCGTTTTTATTGCAAATCCCGCAAGCCTTAGCAAAGCCGAGTTTTTGGATGCTAAAGCCGATAAAATCCAAAAAAAAGAGCGCACAGCCCACGAAAAACTTGGGTAATTTGTTGGGTCTTTGTAGTCTCTGGCTCGTGCGGTAGAACACTTCACCCACAAGCGGGCCTAGGGTGGGGGTGCAAATCAAGTCTTGGATGCTGGGTATCTCCACAAACGCCTCTAGTCCATACTCCCAAAAGAAGGTAGAAACTAAAGCCGTGAACAACACTCCGGTGAGAAATTTATACCCCGCCACGCGGGCTTGCATGAAATAAATCGCCCCAAAATAGGGGTGCAAAACCCAATTAAAAATAAACAGATCGTTGTCAAACACAGGGCCTAGGTGGACATTCTCAAGCCAACTCATCAGCCCAAATTTTTGCTTTGTCCAGTGCGTCACGCTCTCAGGCATTAAATACAGCCCAATGATGCCAAGTACAAAGGCGATCCCCAAACACGCCACGCTTAAACTTAAGTAGCGCAAGCGGTGGTTAGGTACGAAGGCTAAATCTTCTTGAAAGAAATAACGAGACAACAAAAAACACCTCTCAACTTAAATCTAGCCTCATAAGTTTCGATTCTTGCACAAAGAAACTTAAAACAAACCCAAATTTCCCACCATTTAAACACTTGTGCTACGATCGCTTTTATTTTTTATATTTGAACCAAAGGAGTGGTCCATGTTAGGGAGCAAGGTTTTTAAGACGGTGTTGTTGTTTGGGGCGTGGGGCTTTTGTTGTGCCGATAGCTTAGCACACAACTACATCACCAATCAAGCTTTGGAACTTAGAGAAACTGACAAGGCGCAAAAATACCTAGAAAGACAAAGCCAAAGTGCTGCTCTTTTGCCCATTGTGGACTCTGCGATCTATTTACAACTGGGTAATTTAGATCTGCAAGACGACCCCCCTAGCACCAAGCAAGCCCAAATTCACTATAAGAAGGCGTGCAATATGGGGAGCTCTAAGGGCTGTATCGCTTATGCTTTGCTCTTTGATGGGGAGTATAGAGGAGTACCTAGCGACTTTAACAAGAGCAAAGAATACCTAGAGAGGGCGGGCAAAATGGGCGATCCTTTGGCTTACATGGCAATGGGGTTGCTTTACGACAATGGACTCGGGATAAAAATAGATCATTTTCAAGCCCGCCACTACTACAGCAAGGTGGCCATGATGGAGCATAAGCCCATCAAAGACTTGCTCAAAGGCATTGCCAACGCCTATAACCAAGTGGGGCAGGACGCTTATTTTAAGAAAAAAGACTACCACACAGCCAAAAAGTATTTTGAAAGGGCGAGCCAAATGGGCAGTGCGCCCGCGTGTGCCAACCTAGCCTTGATGTATTTTCAGGGCGATGGAGTGAAAAAAGACCCCTTTCAGGGTAAGCTATACGCTAAAAAAGCCATCGGGCTTGGCGACCCTAAAGCCCTTTGGATGCTAGGCACCATGTATTTAAACGGCAATGGGGTGAAGCAAGATTTGAAGAGTGCCCAAAATTACTTTGAAAAAGCGGGAGCTAAGGGCTTTGCTAAAGGGTATTATGCTTTGGGGGTCATGTATTTGAATGGCAATGGAGTGAAAAAAGACACTACAAAGGCGAAAGAATACTTTGAGAAGTCCGCCCAAATGGGCGACAAGGAGGCCAAAGAGGTCTTAGAGGGGCTATAATTAGCCGTGCATGTCAATCACAAACTGCATCACGAACAACGCCCCGAAGAGGTAGAGCAGGGGATGGACTTGCTTGAACTTACCCTGAGCGATTTTAATGAGCGGATAAACAATGAGCCCAATGCCCACGCCATTGGTGATGCTAAAAGAAATGGGGATCCAAAAAAACACAAAAAAGGCGGGCAGAGCTTCTTCCAAATCGCTCCAATCGATCTCGCCCAAATGGCTCATCATCATAAAGCCCACAATGATGAGAGCCGGGGAGGTGATGGCGGGCACGCTAGCTAGAGCTTTAGCTAGGGGGGCTAAAAAGATCAAAGCAGCAAAGAGCAGGGCGATGATCACGCAAGTAAAGCCTGTGCGCCCACCCACGCTCACCCCCGCCCCCGATTCGATGTAGGTAGAAGTGGGCGAAGTACCCGCCAAAGCCCCCACTGCGCTAGCGATCGCATCTGCAGAGAGTGCGCTTTTGGCGTTTAAAAAGCGATCACCCTGCATTAAATTAGCCTGTTGTGCCACACCGATCATGGTCGCCGTGGTGTCAAAGAGCATGACTAAAAAGAAGGTGAAGATCACTGCCCCAAGGTCTGGTTTGAGCGCGCTCAAGAGATCCAGTTTAAAAAAGGTGCTATCGATGTGTTTAGGCAATTCAAACAAATGCTCGGGCAGTTTCAAATGCCCTAAAAGCAGGGCTAAAAGGGCGGTGATCAAAATGCCTAAGAAGATCGCCGCTTTGATGCGGTGTACCAATAAGATAATGGTAACAAACAGTCCGATTAAGGACATGTAAGCGATGGGCTTAGAGAAGTTGCCCAGCGTGATGATGGTTGCGCTGGAGGGCTCTACTAGATGGGCGTTTTGCATGCCAATGAAGGCGATGAAAAGCCCGATACCTGAAGTGATGCCCGCTTTTAGGGAGGTTGGGATCGCCTTGATCAAAGCCTCTCTAAAGCCCGTCAAGGACAGGGCTAAGAAAATCAAAGAAGCCCAAAAGACGCTGCCTAGGGCGGTGTGCCACGAAATGCCCATGCCAAGCACGATCACAAAGGCAAAATAGGCGTGCATGCCCACACTCGGAGCGATGGCAATGGGATAATTTGCCACAACCCCCATGATCAAAGTGCCAACAATGGTGGCTAGCAGGGTCGCCACAAACACGCCGTCAAAATCCATGCCCGCTTTTTGCAACACGGCGGGATTGACAATGGCAATGTAAGAAATTGTTACGAAAGTGGTTAGGCCAGCTAGGGTCTCGATGCCTAGCGAAGTGTTGCGCTCTTTGAAGTGGAAAAACTTGGACAAAAACGCTAACATACTCGGGTTGCTCCTTATTTGTAGAATGGGTTAAAGTTAATCTAGGGTAAATGGAGCAACAATAAGGGGCATTGTATTGAAGCAAACTAAAATAGGGCTTAAATAGTGGTGTTAGAGGGCTTAGAGGGCTTAGAGCAAGGGCTTTTAGGCTTTTCTGGGGGGGGAGATAGCGTGGCGTTGTTTTATTTGCTCTTAGAGCGAGGAGTGCCCTTTGATTTAGCGATTGTAGATCATGGCCTAAGGGCGCAGGCAAGTTTAGAGGTCGCCTATGCCAAAGAGTTAGGGGCAAGGCATGGCAAAAAGGTACATATTAAAAGAGTGAGGCTACAAGGGGGCAATTTAGAGGCCAAGGGGCGCCAAGCACGCTACCTTTTCTTTGAGGGTTTGATTCAAGAATTTGGCTACACGCATTTGATTTTAGCCCACCATTTGAACGATAAATTAGAGTGGTTTTTGATGCAACTAGCTAAAGGGGCGAGTTTGCAAACTCTGCTGGGCTTTAGTGCTCTAGAGCCACGCGCGAATTATACTCTCGTGCGCCCCCTAATTTACACCCCCAAGGCCACCCTGCTAGAGTACCTACACGCCCATAAGCACCGCTACTTTGAAGACAGCACCAACAACGATTTACGCTTTAAACGCAACCTAATCCGCCACCATTTAGCCACCCCCTTCTTAGACTTGATGGGGGCTAGGGGGGTGGTGCGCAGTTTTCAAGCCCTAGAGTTAGAGAAACATAGCCTCTATCCATCTCTAAATTACCTGAAGCTTAAGGGTGTGTTTGTCTTTAAGACTGGGGGACAAAACCTCTACTATATAGGTGGCCTACTGAAGAAACTAGGCTATGTGCTTAGCAGAAAACAACGCCTAGAGTTGATGCAACAAGGCTTGAATGGCGGTTTGGGGGGGGGTTTGTGGTGGGGTGCGGGGGGGGGTTTGTGTATGTGGGGCGAGCTTTAGCCACTAAGATCCCTCTCTCTAAAGCCTATAAAAACGCTTGCCGCTCGCTTCTAATCCCCCCCCTTGTGCGTCCCCTTTTCTTTAGCCAAGAGTGGGCAAACACCCTAGCAAGCCTTAAAGACTTTCAGTACGCACAATTAAACTAGGGGGCAGGTTAAAGGCCTTTATCACCTCCTGCTCTAAGGCTCTTTGCTCGCCGCTATCATTTTCGTGGTTGTAGCCCAGCAAATGCAAATAGCCGTGCAAAAATAACAGGGTGATTTCATCCAAAAGACTATGCCCTCTTTTTTGGGCTTCTTCTGTGGCAAGCTCTATATTCACCACCACACTGCCTAAAAAATCATTAAAGGGCATGGAAATGGGAAAGCTTAGAACATCTGTTGGTTTATTGAGTCCCCGATATAAATGATTTAACTCTTGGATGCGCTCAGGGGATACGAGTACCAACTCCACCCCCCCCGTCCTGCCTAAATGCGCCATGAGCGGTGTTAAATGTGTCCTTAAATCCCCTAGCCCGCTTTGCACCTCATCGATCAAATCGATTTGAAACTCCATAGCACCCCTTTAAGAGAAAAGCACTATAATACCCACTTTTGGAGAAGCCATGTTTAAACCCCTACACACCGCCCTTTTAGAGTGGTACGCCACCAGCGGGCGCATAGACCTACCAATCCGCCACCTAAAGGGGCCAAACGCCCCCTATGAAGTCTATGTCAGCGAAATCATGTCCCAACAAACCCAAATCGGCGTGGTGCTCGAGAAATTCTACCCCCCTTTTTTACAAGCTCTGCCTACGCTAAGAGCCTTAGCAGAGGCTAAATTAGAACAAGTTTTATTGCTATGGCAGGGGTTAGGCTACTACGCAAGGGCAAAGAATTTACACAAGAGCGCGCAGATTTGCTGTGAATTGCACGGGGGGGAGCTGCCTAATGACCACCAAGCCCTATTAGCCCTGCCGGGTGTGGGCGCATACAGCGCGAGCGCGATTTTATGCTTTGGTTTTAAACAGGCGGTTGGGGTGGTGGATGCTAATGTTGCCCGGGTGCTTTTGCGCCTCTTTGCGCTTGAGCCTAAAAGCCCCAATCTTGCTAAACTCTTACAAGAAAAAGCCCTAGAGTTTTTAAACCAAGACAACCCCTTTGATCACAACCAAGCCTTGATCGACTTAGGCGCGCTGGTTTGCACCCCCGCTAATCCCGCCTGCCTACTATGCCCCCTGCAACAAGCCTGCAAGGGCAAGCAGGATTTAGCGCGCTTTAGCGTGGCAAAAAAGCCCCCAAGTACCCCTATCACTAAACATTACGGCGTGTGCATTCAAGAGGGGTTTTTATACTTGACCTACGCTAAAAAGGGGCTGTATGCAAACTTGCACCAATTCCCCCTACTCAAGGAACAAGGAGCCACCTACCTACCCCTACTAGCCCAAGTGCGCCACAGCTACACCAAGTACCGCCTAAGTGCCAAAATCCACCAAGCCCTTTTGGAGGATTTAGACCCCACCGACCTTGTTAAAATCCCCCTACAAGACCTCAAACACACCCCAAAAAGCGCGCTGAGCCTTAAAATCATGCGGGCATTGGGTTTAACTCTTGATCACCAAAATACCCTGTAAAATGTGTTGGATATTTTGGAGTACACAAAGGTATAGAGGCGGTTAGTGCCACAAAGAGTTGCACCCTGCGAGTTGCGCCCTGCAAGCGAAGATAATTACAAAAAAACACCGACAACCCCCGCAACATTGACAAACTCTGTGTCTGCATAAAAGAAACTGTGCTGAGCAGCCACATTAAACCCAGCGATCGAGCGGTAAGTGGTGAAGCTAGAACTTGTGTGGGCGATGGCACTGTAAATATTTTTGCGGTTCAAAAGCAGCTGATCCACATTTATCTTAATATCCCTTTTAAAATGGATTTGTTAGCCTCGCGGTCCCTGGGTTGTGTGCTCGGGTATTTTGGTTAAAGGAGTGTTTTTGAGTTGTGGTTTTAGACAAATTTTATACACAAGAGAGGAGCGTTGTATGGCTTATCATTTAATCTTACGACAACTGAATGATATGAGCAATATGAATAATATGAAATGCTGTTTCTCTAGCTCGTTTAAGCGCGCACTCAAAAAACTAGATGATCACGATTTATTGAAACTACTACAAACAATCCATACCCTCATAGCAGAAGAAACCCTCCCTGTGAGGTATGCTAACCATAAAGTTAAAGGTAACTTAAAATATTAGGATTGCCATATCAAACCCGATCTCATTTTGATTTACCGCTATCAAGATACTTTTTTGGAGCTGGTACGCATTGGCAAACATAATAAAGTATTTGGATAATTCCCCTATAAACAACTAGACATTTGCGGTGCACCCACCTTGGTTTTAGAACTAAGGTTGTATCTCTTTAAGAAATGCCCGTATGGCAAATCCTAGGTCCTTTATCTCAAAACCCCACACATCCAGGCGCAACAGACGGCTACACCAGCTAAGTCAAACTTCTTAAAACGATCACCATTCTACTAAAGTGGTAAGCCTATGGCTTAGATGTTAATTTTTAAGCTGTTTTCACAGATGTTTTAGCGCGATGCAGGCGCATTGGGAATGACTAACACTCATCTAAAGACAATTCTATGGTTGTTCGGCTCTTTGGTTGAAAATCCAAGTCGATGATTTTGTGGGGAATTCTAAAGTGAGCGCAATGATTTTTGGCTTGCTCTGTTGGCTGGACTGATTTAAGGTTTATGCATCATTTTGCATCGTCTAAGCTATAAGTCAATAGACTTGTAAAAATCAAATTTGTCTATAAAATACTCTGTGATGTTTTTAAAGAGGCTTTGTTATTTTTGTGCCTTAATATTCTAACCATCATTACATTAAGCAAAGGCATATAAATTTCGATAGATTTGCGAAGAATATTTCTCCACTTTACCCTTGCGATCTCATAAGATTCAAGTTTCTCAAAAATGGATAAAGTGGTATCCCAATAGGCTTGTGAACAAGAAAATATTGAACCATTTTTGCCAAAAATCTATAAAGTGTTGACGGAGTTTATATGGTGAATTCAAATAGAAAATGACTACACTTGGTGCCATGGTTTTGACCCCTTGAAAATCCCTAAAATCCCAAACCAACTTCTGCTATAATCCCGCTTATGCAAAACTTCAAATGTAAGAGGGTAGCAAGAAGCCTTCAAGTTAAAGCAAAAGATCAGGGTAAAAGGGCGGGGTGATTGGCTAAGGGGTGTTAGAGGAGGACTTAATAAAAGCCCATGCGTGTTGGTAACATAAACTACAAAATTTTAGATGTCCTAGAAAACATCACCCTTGCAGATAGTTTTATTAAAGGAGGCAATAAAATAGGTAGCGGACATGGTGAAGCAAAACTATATGTCGGGCAAACCGCAGACAAGCGCACCCTCGCGTTTTTTGATTTACAAGACAACCCAAACAAAATAATACCTTGCTTCATCCTCAAAAAAGATTTGCTCCAGTATCTGCAGGACACTACCCAAGAGTATCAAAACCCTACACAAGCCTACAAAAACAAGGCCTCCATGCCGACTCTGTGGCAAAGTAGAGTGGCACAAATAAATTCTTTACAAGATGTCTTGCACTTTAATTTGAGATACTTGCACGCATTGCGACCCCCTAGAGTTTATTTAAACACCACCGCAACCAAAGATGAAAACTACTCTTTGTTAAGAGAAGTCGCCCTACCCAATTTAAGCTATTTATCATGCCTAAAACTCAAAAATACAGCCAACGGCGCGGTTGTGTTTTATTTTAAAATTTTTGCCAATTTAGACTTCTTGCAACAAGAGCTAACAACCTTACAAGAAACACGGAGCGGACAAGCCGCTTACAGAAGGGCTTTATTGCAAGAATGCCCCTTTTGTCCCATCACAATGCTCAATTACGATCGCCTGTTAATCGCCAGCCACATTAAGCCCTTTGCCCATTGCCAGCCCCATGAACAATACGATCCTAAAAACGGGCTCATGCTCACGCCCACCATCGATAAACTTTTTGACAAGGGTTTTATCAGCTTTAAAGATAATAAAGAGATTTTATTAAGCCCTTGGCTTTCTACCCACACTTTTAGTTGCCTACATCTAAAGGCGGGTAAGAAATACCCTAGCCTTCCCTTTGATGCGCAAAGATTAGTCTATTTGCGCTACCACAGAGAGCGCATTTTCAAGGCTTGAAGGATTTCTTTTAAAAGGGCAGATAGCACATTGACCACAATCGAATTGCCCGCTTGTTTGTACATTTGTGTATCGCTCACCACGATTTTAAAACCATCATCAAAGCCCATCAATCTTAAACACTCTCTAGGCGTGAGTTTTCTAAGCCGCCCCGTATGCGTTACATAGTTGTCTACCCCTGCTCTGTGCATTTTATGCATGGTGGTTAAAAGCGGTCTTGCAATGTTAAGGTCGGTTTTTGTACTGGTCTTAAAGTTTTTTGTCCCCCCAGCTAAAACATAATCTCGCACTTTGTCGCTTAGATAGTATTTTTCCTCCACATCCCGCACATCAAATAAAAACTCACTAGGCTCTAGGCTATCCTCAAAAACAAAATCTCCATGCCAGTTGTATTGCTGGTTGGCCTTTTGGCAAAGGGCGATTGCGCCATTGATTTGGGTGTATTTCTTTAGTCTGTTCTTGGAGCTGGTAACAAATTTAACCCCCTTTTCTTTAAGGTAGTATTTACTCTGCGTATAATCCTCTAAAAAATCTTGCATCGTGGTTTGCAACTCTAGGGTTTTAGGGAAGCTAAAGGGCACTTGCTCTTTAAAGCCCACCACAAAAATCCTTTCTCTGTTTTGTGGGATTCCGTAATCTTTAGCGTTTAAAATCTGTGTGTAAATGGTGTAGCCCAACTCTTTAAAACTCTCTTGAATGATCTGCCAAGTGCGCCCCTTGTCGTGGTTGGTTAGCCCCTTGACATTTTCATAAATAAACGCTTTAGGTTGGCACTCGCTAATGACCCGTGCAAACTCGTAAAACAAAGTCCCCCTAGTGTCTCCAAACCCCCTTCTTTTGCCCACCATTGAAAAGCTTTGACAAGGGCTACCCCCCACTAAAATGTCAATCTTGTTCTTAAACTCTAGGGCACAAAAGCGCATAATGTCGTCATGCCATCTTGTTTCATCCATGGCGTAATTGGCAAAGTAACTTTGTTTGACAAAGCGATCTATGTCCCCCGCAAAGGCGATTTCATGCGGCACTCTCAACTTTTTAAGGGCGTACTCAAAGGCCCCGATTCCACTAAAAGTACTCCCCACTATAATTTTTCGACCCATTCTCTACCTTGAAGCCCTAAGTTTACCCAACATAGCCCTTATTCTAGCCAAAACACATTAAGACCAACAGAGCCCCCCAACTTCTGCTATAATCCCGCTTATGCAAAACTTCAAGAAAATTTTACTCATCGGCTCAGGTCCTATTGTCATTGGGCAGGCGTGCGAGTTTGACTACTCCTCTAGCATCGCCCTTAAAACGCTCAAAAATTTGGGCTATGAGGTGGTGTTGCTCAATTCTAACCCCATCACGATCAACACCGATAAAGCCCTAGCCTATAAAACCTACATTGAGCCCATCACGACAGAAAATGTTTTAAAGATCGTAGAAATGGAAGGCATTGAGGCGATCTTGCCCACCATGGGCGGGCAGACTGCGCTTAATATCTGCGTGGAGTTGCACCAGCAAGGGCATTTTACAGGCGTGCTTAAAGATGTCAAACTTTTGGGTGCTAGCATTGAGAGTATTTTGAAAGCCGAGGATCGGCGCGCCTTTAAAGAGTGCATGCTAAGCATTGGGCTAGATTTGCCAAAAGGGGGGTATGCTTACAATCAAGAAGAGGCCTTGAGTGTGGTTAAAGAGGTGGGCTTTCCTTGCATCATCCGCTCTAGTTTTACTTTGGGCGGGGAGGGCAGCAGTGTCGCTTTTAATATTGAGGAATTTAGGGATTTAGCCAAATTTGCCCTAGAGGCTTCACCCATCTCTGAGATTTTGGTTGAAGAGAGTTTGCTGGGGTGCAAAGAGTTTGAAATGGAGGTGGTGCGCGATAAAAACGATAATTGTATCATTGTGTGCTGTATTGAAAATGTCGATCCCATGGGCATCCACACCGGGGATAGCATCACCATTGCCCCGGCTCTAACGCTCACAGATAAGGAATACCAGCGCATGCGCGATGCGAGCTTTGCGATCTTGCGCGCAGTGGGTGTAGATACGGGCGGGGCTAATGTGCAGTTTGCGCTTAAAGATCGGCGTTTGTTAGTCATTGAGATGAACCCACGGGTTAGTCGTAGCTCTGCACTAGCTAGCAAGGCCACGCTTTTTCCCATCGCCAAAGTCGCCACGCTTCTAGCCCTAGGTTACACACTTGAGGAGATCCAAAACGACATCACCCACACCACGACCTGTTTTGAGCCCACCCTAGATTACATCATCACTAAAATTCCGCATTTTGATTTTGAGAAATTCCCCCAAGTGGATACAACTCTAGGCACTTCTATGAAGAGCATCGGGGAGGTGATGGGCATTGGAGGGAGCTTTAAAGAAAGTTTGATGAAAGCCCTAGAGAGCGATTATCTCTTAAAAAATTTACGCGCCTTTTTAGAAAACCCCTTAGATTTAGACTTCTTGAAAAAAGAATTGCGCCGCCCTAATCCTAAGCGCCTTCTATACGCCATGCATGCCTTTGGCGCTGGCCTTAGTGTAGAGGAGGTGCATAGCCTGTGCTTGATTGATCCTTACTTTCTAAATGAGATTAAAGAAATTATACAAGCCCTGCTAGAGTTAAAAGAGACGGACAAACAAGCCCTACTTAGCGACAAACAAGCCTTATTTAAACTTAAAAGTATGGGTTTAAGCGATGCGCTGATCGCCAGTTTTTTGGGCGTGCATGGATTAGAAGTGCGCCATGCTAGGGAGTCCCTAGACTTGCACCCTAAAATGAGCCAAGTGGATTTGAGCGCCAACGAGTTTAAAAGCCCCACACCCTATCTTTATAGCACCTATGCACCTTTTTTTCCGCTCCCAGTGCAAAAGCCTAAATCCACGCGGCCTAAAATCATTTTGTTAGGCTCGAGTGCCAATAAAATCGGTGTAGGCATGGAATTTGACTACGCGCTAACCCATGCTAGCCTTGCGCTTAAAAAGATGGGACTAAGTCCTATCATTGTCAATAACAATCCTGAGACCATTAGCACCGATCACGACACCAGCGATACCCTTTACTTTGAGCCCATCACTTTAGAACATGTGCTTGAGATCATTGCGTGCCAAAAGGAGCATTTGCGCGGTGTTGTGGTGGGCTTTGGGGGGCAGACTCCGCTTAAAATTGCTAAAGATTTAGAGAAACTAGGTGTGCCCCTGCTAGGCACGGCCTTTAAAAATATTGAGATCGCCGAAGAGCGCGACTTGTGCCACCAACTCTTAGATCGCCTAAACATCGCCTACCCTAAAGGGTTGTGTGCCACTACTAAAGAACAAGCTTTAGCCTATTTAGATCAGCTAGAATTGCCGTTGATTTTGCGCCCTAGTTTTGTGTTAGGCGGGGCAAAAATGCGCATTTTACAGACTAAACAAGAATGTTTGGACTACATAGAAAGCTATGGTTTTGAAACCAGTCTTTTAATGGATCACTTCCTAGAAGACGCGCTAGAGTTAGATGTGGATGCCATTAGTGATCAAAGCAATGTGTTTGTGTGTAGCGTGCTAGAGCACATTGAGCCCGCGGGCATCCACTCGGGCGATAGCACTTGTTTTATCCCCTCAAGCCTTAGCCCACAGGTATTAGAAGAGGTTTATAGCCAAACTAAAAAGATTGCGCTAGGTTTACAGGTGTTGGGCTTGGTGAATATCCAATTTGCCTATAAAGATCAAAAACTCTATGTGTTAGAGATCAACCCCCGAGCTTCGCGCACTGTGCCCTTTGTCTCTAAGGCTTTGGGCTTAGATATTAGTGAGATGGCTATCCGCGTGATGGTGGGGCAGAATTTAAGGAATTTGGCCAAGGACTTTGGCTTGATAGATAAAGCCAACAATCTTTTTGTTCCAAAAGATCTGCATTATGTCTTTGTCAAAGAGAGCGTATTTCCTTTCAATAAACTCTATGGGGCGGATTTGGTTTTGGGTCCTGAGATGAAGAGCACCGGTGAGGTGGCGGGGGTGGGCTATACCCTAGCTGAAGCTTTTTACAAATCTCAGTTAGCTTGCAGCAACCCTATCAAACACCAGGGGAATGTCTTTGTTTCTCTCAAAGATCGCGACAAACAAAAAGCCATGCCTTTAATGCGCGCTCTTGTGAGTTTGGGCTTTAAACTCTATGCCACCACCGGTACACACAAGGCTTTGCAAGCTGCAGGTTTAGAGAGTGTGCAGGTGCTTAAAATCTCAGAGGGGCGGCCCAATATCTCTGATTTGATGCTCAATCAAGAGATTGACATGGCGATTAACACCAGCGACCGGGTGAGCGAGGACTCTAAGATCATCCGCATGCAAGTGCTCAAAAACAAAATCTCCTACTTCACCACGCTAAAGGCCGTTGAAAAGGTGCTTTTGAGCTTGTTAGAGTACTCCAAATTCAAGCACAATTCCCCCATAAGCTTGCAAGAATTGCAAAATTGACACACTCTCCATACCTGAAGTTAGGGGATTCTAACTTTAGTTGGGATCGTAGCTTCAAGTCAGCTTCTATTGGAGTCTTATGTCCCCACAACCACCTATTTGCCATTTCTCAAAAGTCTTTGGTAGTTTTTGCAGATGAAGGTGTGTTTCTCGATCTTTTCCACCACTTAAAAAAGTCTTGGCCGTCAAAGGCCTTTTAAGGTGATCAAATAGGGTTTTTGGAAACAAGCGGTTTAAAACATACATCTCTGCTACTTCTCTCTTAGAAGAGTTTAATCAGGCGATCTAAATGTTGATCCCTCTTCTGGTTGCCCCTTCATGGCTTTAATGAGCCCATTAGCGATCTGCTCTTGGGGGTGCCCCGATGCTTCTTAAGCCAAATTGCTCTGCTATTTTTGATTGCCTATTTCATGTGGACGTAGTCTTTCAAGCTGGTGTTGTACTACCATGTATGCTGCTTGCCACTGTTTGATAAATAGGGCTGATCCCCTTAAAGCATAAAGTTAAGGCTTGATGCTGGAGCCCCATGCAAATTTTTCTTTAAGGACATTAAAGTAATTGCGCTCCAGCGGTTGGAGCAAGGTAGCGTGGCGCTTGGCGCGTTGGATGATCAAGGGCTGCTTGGGTTCTAAGGCGCGGCGTACTTGCCCATCCGCCACCACAATACAAGCTTGGGTTGAGAGTACTTTTAAGCGCGCCCTCGCCCCCAAAATAAGCGGTCTCTCGCTGAGCGAGTGCGCCGCGATGGGGGTGATGAGGATATTTTGGCATAAGGGGTCAAGTACACTCCCGCCCACACTGATGTTGTAAGCCGTGGAGCCTAGCGGCGTGGCAAAGATGAGCCCGTCTACCTTGTAGGTGTTGGCCAACACCCCATCAATGAAGAGCTGTAACTCCAACATGCCATAGTAATCCTGCTTGCTCACCACCAAATCGTTGGCCGCTAAAATACGCTCTTTGCCCATTTTGCCCTCCAGCATTAAATGCCTTTGTGCGCTGTAATCTCCCCTTTTTAGGGCTTTTAAAAATCCGAGTGCACCCTCCAAATTCGTAGCGGTCAAAAAACCCAAATACCCCACATGCACGCCAAAGCAGGGTAAATTCAAAGGGTGGCGTAGGGCAGCTAAGAGTGTACCATCCCCTCCTAGACATAGTAGGGCTGTATTAGGGTTGTAAACACTGGGCGATTCTAGGCTGTAGGGCATTTGTGCCTCTTGTAGACAGGCCTTTAAAACGCGTAAGGCTTGAGGCTCTAAATCGGGCTTTGGTAAAACATAAACATATTCGATGGGTATAGGGTGCATTTGGTAACCCTTTAGAGTTTAGGAAACTTAAGAAGACCCCTAGGGAAAACCCTAGGAGCTAAAAAGGAGGGGGAGCCACATGCTAACACAAAAAAACTTAAAAGAAAATTAACAAAGGCTTGTTGTAAAAACGAGAAAGCCCCAAGAAGCCTAGACTTCCTGGGGCCAAAAAGGAGGGGGAACTAGATACTAGCCCATATACCCTTAAAATAAGCTTAGAAGGCATAGCGTATCCCTACATTGCCCGTGATGTTGATGTCTTTATAATCCAATCCAAAGCGCGCCCCAATGCCAGCGTTGATATAAAAGGACCTAAAGATACGGACCTCACCGCCTGTGGTTAAGCCTGCAAAGGTGTTGTACATCCCGCCTTTACGGTAACTCAACATGTCATCCCCGATGAAGCGCACGACCCTATCGCCCATGGAGTATACAAACAAATCCCGCCCAATATCAGCAATCACAAAATAATAAGAATTTTTATTAAAGTAATGGCGGCTCTCTAAAGCTAAATTAAGAGTGAGCACGGATTTCTTGGCCGGATCGGCGTTGGCTCTAAATTGGTTGTAAAAGGGGTTGTTCATCATGCCCTGCAAACCAGACAGACCAATGTAGTAGTAGGCCAAGCCGATTTGGGGTTTTAAAATCACCCGTTTATCTTTGAAAAAGAAGTCGTAGCCGTAATTGGCGCGCAGGTTGGTTGTCCAAGTGCTGTATTTATAGCGTTGGTTGACCACGGATAAAATGGGGTCTGTGGCACTGATATAGGCGTTGTTGTAGCCCCAAGTTTCGTTCGCGCTGCCCGTGATCTCGTGCCTTCCTTTTAAGAACGCCCGGCTGTAAATCCCCACATTGACATTGTTGGATGCGGAGTTGGTGATATTGCCATGAAAGCCACTATATCCATAAGCTGCATAACCCCCCACGATCACGCCTTTAATGAAGCGATCATAACCTACATTGATGCCATAAAGCGTGCCTGTCCCCCCAGCCACAAAGCTCGCCCCCCCCACGCCGGTGATCCATAGATTGTTTCTTAATTTATTGCGTTGCGAATAGGCGGTGATGATGTCCATGTCATTGGGCACGGCACTGGCAAATTTTTTGCCCTTTAGACTGGCTAAAAAGTCGTGGAAGTCAGGGAGTTCATCATTGCTCGCAAAGCTGGAGAGCTTGGCCAAGCGGCTCATTTGCTGGGTATAGGTGTTGATTTGTAAAATATCTGTAGCGTTGTTTTTAAGAGTGGGACTAGCGACTAAGTCAATGCTATTGGAGATGTCCTTGGCAATTTTAACCAGATTAGCCTGAGAGGTGTGTTCCAAATAATAGGGGGCAAAGAGCGGAGTGTTCTTAGTTTGCACCAGCAACTGGTTGAGCCAAGACATGACGCTAGAGCCCCCGGCGGCGTAAACCGCATCCACACTGCTCTGTCCTTGGATGTTAGCGATGTATTGCTCGATGTTGGGCGCGCCCACATTTAAAGGTTTACCCACCCCAACGCTAATGCTGTTGTAGGCGATGGACGCGTTTATAGTCTGCCCTTGGGCGTTTTGATAGCTCACCAACAAGCCACGATCGGCGATGCTCACCGCTTTGCCATTGTAGAGCAGCCCATTACCCTGTTTATTGAGTTGCATGCTCTTACCATTGATGTTTAGGTAGGTGTAAAGAGTTAAATAATCCTTCCAGCTATTGGGGTCAAGGGTTTGGTTGTAAAGGCTGTAGTTGATCCACTTATCAGAATCGATCAAGGTGTAATCGGTGCTGGCACTAGCGTTTAGCACCATCAAAGGGGTTTTGTTGCTGGTGGGCTGGAGGTTGGCGATGCCCTGCACCTCGATTAAAGGTGTGTTGCTCGGGGCAGTGCTGCTTGTGCTGTTGTTGAGGTTAAACACAAAGTCGCCTTGGCTGTTGAGTGCCCCGCCGACATTGATGCCCTGCGCTTGGGTGGTTAGGGTCGCGCCTGAGTAGAGGTTTAAATCGTTGCCCACGCTGATTGCATTGGTGCTTTGGTTATTAAAGGCTTTGTAGATGCTAAGGTTATTGGTACTTAGGGTGCTGTTTTTTTGCAGGTTCAATGTACCGATGACATTCGCCCCTGTAACCCCTGAAAAGTCGATAACCCCGCCCGTGTCAGTGATGGTGCCCAAGAATTTAAAGTTATTGGCACTGACATTCAAGCTCTCGTATTGGTTGAGGTTGATTTGCCCACCAGCAATGTTTAAGTTTTCAAACTGGGCGTTTAGGTTGAGTCCATCGGTGGCATTTAGGCTGGAGAGATTGATGTTGGAGAGGTTGTTGGAGTAGAAATTGAGCGTGCCTTGGTAGTTGGTAAAGTTGATGTTGTTGGTGCCGCTAAAGACAATGGACTTACCGGCAATGAAGCTTAGTGCCCCTCCCGTGGCGTTGCTATAGGTGCTGTTATTGCTCACCACATTGTCATTAGCTGAGAAGGTGAAATACCCCTTTTCCCAAAGCGCACTAAGCCCTTTGGGTGCAAGGTAAGAGCCCACACCCGCTTTTTCCATCGCTTGTTTGATGTTGGGAGGCAAAAGCGCACCCAGCCCTTGCGACCACAACCCTCCAAGCCCCTTGTTTTTCATGATGTTGCCGATGATGCCATCTAGGGCTTTTTGTTGCGTGAGGGTGTTTAAAATGTTGCTGCCCAAAATCTGGTCTAAGAGTTTTGCGCCCACATCATCTACCATTTTGCTCAGGGCTTTAGGGGGATTGAGCACATCACTGATCGCCATATTCATGATCACGCCCCACACCTGTGGCCCTAACCACTCTGCGCTTTTATTGATGATCGCGCTGTTTTGGAAAATGATGTTGAAGATTTGCCCGAAAGTGGTTTTATCCATGAAGCTTTGCATCATCTTCGTAGCAGCAGGGGTGTCTCCCATTGCAAGGGCCTTATTAAGGGTGATGTTGGTCCAAGGGGCGAGTTCATCCATCACATTCCACAAGGTTTGGTTGCCAAAGTTATTGTCGAGGTAATTGTAAATCCCCCTCACGCCCTGCCCGCCCTCAATGCTGCCTAGCAACTTGTGCACCAGCCCCTGCTCCAACCCGCTTAATTTACCGCTCTCAAGCCCTTGCGTGATGCCAGCCTCAATTTTGCCATCAATTTCATTTTGCACACTCGTAGGCAAGCTTTCAACGAGTCCATTAGGTCCAAAGAGCGAGCTCACGCTTTGGTGTGTCAAAATGTCTTTAACCACGGTAGCAAAGCCGGGCAATTGGGTAAGAGCTGCCATGTCTTGCGCGTTAAAGATTTCGCCCAAAGTCGCGTTAGCCACCCCACTGGGGATCAAGCCTTGTAAGCCTTGGGGGATCAAATCCCCACCCTTGGCCTTGTCGTAAATCCACTGCCCCAAGAGCTCGCCTAGTTGGGGCTGGCCTAGCATCTTTTGTACCGTGCCAAAACCGAATAAATTAAAGATTTGGTCCGTGCCCTGGGCCTCAATATTGGCTTTATTTAGGACTAGATTTGTATCGCTGTTAAAGCTCACGGCTGCAGAGCCCCCCGTGCCCTCTTCATTGCCACTACCCACGGTCCCAGTGATATAAACATTTTTGGCATTAAACTGCGCCTCGATGTAGCCTAGGGCATTGGAGCTCGAGTTTAAAAGCTGCCCTAAGTAGGTGTGCCGTCCCAACTGGCAACTGATGCTTTGCTCCTCTGTGCTAGGCACACAAGGGCCATTAAAGCCAGCCCCGCCAAACCACACCGTGCTGCTGCCTGGAGTTTGCCCCACTTGCTCGCCCCCCACGACCAAGGCCCCGTTGTTGAAGGTTTGGTTGATGTGACTGTCAAAGCCGTTGATGAAGTTGAGCAAGGCTTGCTTTTGTGTAGGGGTTAGGTTGATTTGGATTTTTTGCAACTCCTGCCAAAGTTTATTAGGATCGCTCAAATCATTTAAAATCCCCGAGGCCAAGAGCTGTTCTATGGTGGGCAACAAGTCGCTGGCAATGCCAGCTAAAGCCATTAAATTGCCCTTACTCACTCCCGTGTTGAAAATGTTTAACGGCCCATTGGGGTTGTTATAGGCATCGTAAGTGCCCGGGATTTCTTGCACCCCATTACTGTCATACACTCCCTTGATCTGCCCATCTAAGAAGAAAGTCCCCACCCGGTTGTCGGTGTAGCTGTAGACATTGTCTTTAAGGGTGTTGGATTGTTTATAAAAATAAAGTTCGGGCGCGATGTTGTAAAGATTGGTGGCGATGGGGTTTAAATTCTGTGAAATTGTAACCTCTAAATGCCCGTTTTGTACGCTCTCAGTGATGATTTGCGCCCAATTTAAGGGGTTCACGAAACTCCAGCTGTCTTTAGCGGCGTTGTAGGTTACAGGGGCTTCTTTGGTGTTGGTGATTTGTAGCCCCCCAAGTTCGATTTTTTGATACCCATCTGCCCCGCTGATGCCACTGATGTTTTTAGCATTGAGGACATCGTAGGTGAGCGTTTGCCCCTTGCCTAGCACGCCAGAGAGGTTGATGTTGCCCAAATTGAGCAATCCGGTTACATTGAAGTTGCCCCCAACGCTGATGAGGGGGCTGGTGCGGGTATCTTGGCTGTTGATGTTGAGCACGCCGCTAGCCACATTTAAAGACCCAAAGGTTAAATCCCCACTGCCATATAGCCCGAAGTTGGTGTCCCCGGTGCTGCTCACTTGGTTTGCACTAAAGGTGCTGTTACCCTGGATGTTGAGCTGTGCGCCGTTGAAGCTCATGTTATCTAAAGCCACAGAGCCATTAGACACATTCACATGCCCCCCATTGAAAGCGACACTGCCCGTGCTGGCGTGTATGCTCGCCCCGGCATTGACTTGTAGGCTCGTGCCTTTGGCAAAACTGCTGCTACCTGCAAAGGTGGCACTAGCCCCACTGCCTTGCAACATCACGCTGGCGTTGTCGGTGAAGTTTGCACCCTGATTAAAGGTGATGGTGTTGTTGGAGTCGAGATTGACTAAAGAATTGCCTGCAAAACTTGCCAAACCGTTGAAAGTGGCGCTGGAGTTTTCAAATAAGCTTAAAAGTGCAGTCCCGCTAAAATTTGCGGCTTGGCTAAAGGTAACTTGGCTTTGTTGGGCATCGATTTGGGTGTTGCCCTGAATATTAGCAATGCCCTTAAAGGTGGCACTCGTGGCGGAGGTGTGTGTGGTGGGCTTAAAGATCGACCCATTATTTAACATCACCAAGCTATTGCCGCTTAGAGTGGTGTTGGTGGCAAAATTTACACTGCTGCCCGTGTTGAGGTTAAAGGTTGTGTCTGTAGCAGTGAGTGTGCCTTGTACGGGAATATCTTGGGGCGTTTTTTTGGGGTTGGAACCATTCATATATTGAGTTAAATTATCAGTATCCCCTGTCAGTACAATGTGAGACTCATCCCCTAAAAAGAAGCCCGAGTTAGCAAGATTGATCTGACTGCCCTGCACATACACTTTCGTGCGGTTGCCTTGCACATTGCTGCCCGTGAAATCCACCTGCTGTTTTCCCATAAATTGGAAAGAGCCAAACAAACCGCCATAATCAGCCACATGGTCGGAAAAATTAGAATTTTGCACATCTAAGGTATTGCCCGCTACAAAATAGGCATTAGAAGCCTGGGGTTTAATGGCATGACAAACGCTACCAAAAATCGAGGGGAGGATAGCGCAGGCCTGGTTAAAGTAGGTGAGGTTATTGGTGTAGGTCAGCCCATCGGTGGTCAAGTTATTTGTGGCGTTAAAGGTCATGTCTGCCCCGCCGCCATAGGGCAACTTCGCCCCATTCGCGCCCCCAAAATTGCCCACGCTGATGCCATTGGTCAAGTAAATGTTGTAGGCGTTAAAGACATCCACGATATAGCCCGGGTTGGCCCCTTCTCCGCCAAACTGGATCAGCCCTCCACTGGCCGCCTGAGTGGTGATGTTGCCTAAAACTAAAGTCCCCTGCCCTTGGATGTCATAAGTCCCCCCATTGCCCGCAAAGCTGTATGCGGTTAATTGTTTGCCCGCCGGGTTGTAATAGGGAGCGGTGGCGTTTTTTAAATTGGGGTCGATGTAGGCGATGCCTCCTGCCCCCACACTAACATTGTAGGTTTTATAGCCATACCCAGTCAGCAAGTCATGACGCCCCTTAGCCCAACCCAAGCACCCCTGTATCCCCAAGATCGAGCCTGAAACACAACCGGGGGTCATGTTATAGACATCCGGCCAAAGGTCGTAAGTCTGGGTCAATAAAGTTAAAGTGATTTGGTCGTGGCTAAAAGTTTCTTTGGCCTTGACGGTATCCCCAAAGGCTACGGTGTAGGTGTTGTTGCCATCATTTTGTAGGAGTGTGCCCTTCATTCCTTGGTAATCCACCAAGTTCCACAGATTTTTAGCATAGCTATCATCGCTCCAATTGATGTTAGAGCCATGCAACAAGGTGTAGGGTGTGTTGCTCAAAGAGCTTGTGATGTTAAAGAGAGCGTTAGAGCCCAAAGTAACATTGCCCCCTAGGGTTTTAAACGGACTGTTGGGGTTGGTGCTTAAATCCGTGGTGGAGATGGTTGTTGTGCCTAAAAAGGTGGTGTTTTCTGTGCTGCTAAAATTATAATTACTAAGCCCATTAAAGGTATCGTTGTTGAAGGTTAAGTTGTTGACTTTAAAGCTGCCCGTGCCATTTGTGGTGGGGTCTAGCTCAAAGGTGGTGTTGGTAAAGCTTGCCGTTTGGGCAGTAACATTGATGTCTTTAGCATGGAGAGTACTAGTGCCTGCATCGCTCAAGGTGTTGGTTGCGTTTAAAGAGACACTAGCCATACCATCGTTAAAACTGGTGTTGGTGAGGTTCAAACTTTGGCTAGCAGAAAGGCTGATGTTAGAGTTGCCTGTATTGTTGAAATTAACCCCTGTAAGAGCAATGCTCTTTGCTTGCATAGCAACTGAGCTTAGATTCCCTGTAAAGTTGGAGTTTTGCATGGTGATGGTGGGGTTTTGGCTTTGGTGATCGGAAGCATCAAAAACAAAATGGCTACCAGCCCCGTTAAAAATGCTGTTATTAAAAGTGCTGCTCACATCTCCATTAAAAGTAAGTGTGCCTCCGCTATTGGCATCAAATTTGGAATTTGTAACACTTAAGGCTTTATTAGCGGTAAAGTAATCCGTATCGTGATTGTATATAGCTGTGATGTGGTTAAAAAAGTGCAGATCGTTTAAGGTCAAATTATTATAGGCATGGAAAGTCATGTTCACCGTACCGCCCGCATGCCCTCCCCACTTATTGCCGGTTTGAAAGGTGTTTGTCATGTAAATATCATGGGCATTAAAAGTGCCGGTTATGCTGTTGGTATTCCAATCGTTTTCACCCAGCCAAATGCTTCCACTATTTTTTGTATAGTCTACAGGAGTGGGAGTTTGGTTGCCTAAAACTAAAGTCCCATTTGCAAAGTTTTCATTAGGATTAATATTGATGGTAAAATTGTGGTTGTATGCCCCCCCAAAACTCTCAAGCTCATGGTTGTTTGAATCCACATAGCCTATCCCACCTCCTACCTCATAGTTATGTGTGCCCTCAAGGGAATACACCCCATCCCAAATGCTTTGGGGCGGACCAATAAAAGAGATCAAATGCATACTGATACTATTATTGTTAAAGGTTTCGCCAAAGATGTATTCTTTATCACCGACGGTGTAAGCGACATGGTAGAGCCCATTACCAGAAGTTGGGTTAGCTCCATCACCAGTATAGAGACTTCCTGTTGCATTTTGGTAGTGGATGAGATTCCATAAATGGCTGGTGTAGCCATTGTAATTAATCGTCTTTGAGGTACCTAGTAGGTTATATATGCTACTACCTAGACTTTTAGTAATATTAAAGATCGCATCATTGCTCAAAGTAATGGTACTGGCTAGATTGTTTAGGGGTGAATTTTGTTGCAGGGTAATGCTGCCCTGCAAACTAAGCGTGCCATTATCTGTAATGGTGCTGTTTGCGCTATTATTAAAGGTTACATTGTTAAAGGTAATGTTGCTGCTATTAAGATTAATCGCTCCGCTACCACTAAAGGTGGTGTTGGTAAAACTCTCATGGCTACTATCGTTGATATTGATGATCCCACCATTGGAAGTTTCTAGGGTGGCGTTATTGGCAGTTGTGCCGTGGTTGCCATGGGTGGTTAGGGTGGTGAAAGCTACGCTTAATTTGCTGGTAAAACTTACACTTTGGGCATTCCAATTATCTGTAAAGTGCGTGCCATAATAACTTGTGATATTGACATTTGGAGGACTTCCCCCACCCCCTCCAATAGAGAGCTCTCCACTGCCTCCACTCCCATTAATTTGTAAATTAAGGTCACCTCCATTGTATTGGAGCTGGTGTAGAGTGTAGGTTCCTGCTTGGTTGCCTACTAAAGTAACCGAGCCATTACAATACCAATTGGTGCAGTAGTAGCCATCAATACCACCACCACTATGGTAGTAGAATTTATTGTACACATTATGTGAGCCCCAACCCCACTGCCAAGTTTTTTCTTGGCTAAAGCTATTGCTTGACATATAGCCTAAAATGTTGTGTTGGCTATTGAGATTATGCGAACCAGAAATCCAATAAACAGTCCCTGCCCAGGCTTGCAACACCACAGGAGACATAGCTAACCCCCCTACTACAAACGCCCCCTTAGAGAGGGCTTTAGAAATGGACGAACTTTTGCGCTGGGTCTTAGGGACTTCTTCTTTAAACGCCAAAACGCCGGCACGCTCGGCTTGGTTTGCCTTGATGCGCCTAGCGATGGCATGGACGATTTTAGATTTAAGAGAACTGGGTTTTTTCATGCACAGCATTCTAGTCAAAAATAACTTTGTAAGACTTAATGCAATAGAGTTAACGCAATATTGCTAGATTAATTTTGACTTTAGCTAAATCGGGTACAATAGCCCCCGTGGTGGGCAAGCACCCCTTAAACGGGGTGCCCCCTCTTCTCACACGGATTAGTGCAACGGTGTAGCTAGCACCATAAGCACCACAAGGGCTATAAATAGCTTCATGGCTAGGTCTCCTTTCCGGAGTGCCTCCCTCTGCGACTCCCGACCCTTATAAGATTTTTAAAGCTAAAAATCCATACGCCAATTTGTAGCCAAAAAGGCGACCCGCCATGGTATCCGAAGCGGTGATTTTAGCAACTTGCACTTTAAACGGGGCTTGTTGCAGTGCTGATTCTTTTTTAAATCTGTTTAAATTTTTGTTTTGACTTTGGTGCATCCACATAAATTCTGTCAAAACCCCAAATTTGGAATAAACTTTGCTTAGGATTTGGTAATTCAGTTAAAGGATCACCATGCTCCGCTCTTTATGGTCTGGCGTTAACGGGATGCAAGCACACCAAATCGCCCTAGATATTGAAAGCAACAACATTGCCAATGTCAACACCACCGGCTTTAAATACTCTAGAGCCTCCTTTGTGGACATGCTCTCTCAGGTGAAGCTCATCGCCACCTCTCCTTATAAAAACGGGCTTGGGGGGCAAAACGACTTTTCTGTAGGCCTAGGCGTGGGCGTGGATGCCACCACTAAGATTTTCTCACAGGGCAATTTGCAAAATACCGATGTAAAAACTGATCTTGCTATTGAGGGCGATGGCTTCTTTGTCATCAGTCCCGATCGGGGGGTGACGCGCAACTTCACCAGAAGCGGGGAGTTTCTTTTTGATGCCCAGGGTAGCCTTGTTACTACGGGTGGGTATGTGGTGCAGGGCTGGGTGCGCGATCCAAAAGACATGGGCTCTAAGGGGAGTGAAACCGACCTTTTAAAAATTGACAACACCAAGCCTTTACAAAACATCCGCATCGATCCCGGGATGGTGATGCCCGCCCGTTCCAGCTCTAAAATCTCTATGCGTGCCAACTTAAACGCCGGCCGTCACGCCGAACAAACGGCCAATATTTTCATGCTTGACTCCTCGACGCGCACCCCCTCCGATGGTGTGAAACCTCAATACGACTCTGCCACAAACTTAACCCAAGTTGCCGAGGACATGGGCTCTTTGTTTAATGAGGATGGAGATGCCTTCTTGCTCAATGAAGATCAAGGTATTTGGGTGAGCTATAAAAATGCCAAGCTTAAAAGGGACATTCTTGCCACCAACCAAAACAGCACCGTCGAAATCAACGGGACAAAAATCTCTTTCACCAACGACTCAGCTGTGTCTAAAATCAGCACCCTCTCTGCCGCTCAAAACGCCATCAACTCTATGAAAAACAAAACGGGGGTGGAAGCCTACATCGACAATGGACAATTGCGCCTAGAGAATAAAAACAACCTAGAAGGCGACAAGCATGTGAAAAACATTGTCGTTACCGGGGCGGGCACGGGGGCATTTTCTAAATTTGTCAAAGGTGATCAAGACATCACTGCCTTTAGATACCGCTACACCAAGGGCATCGATGCTGACTCAACCACAGGGCAGTTTAAAACCACGGAAGATTTGCGGGCGTTGATGCAACACGATGCCAATATCGTTAAAGACCCCAGTCTCAAAAGTAGTTACAAAGACTCCACCGCCTCCGTGTCTGTGAAGATCAATAAAAACGGCATGTTTGAGATCACCAACAAGGACGATGGCAAACCCCAAAAAGACAACCTCAGCATCTTTGTTACAAACTACACCTCCAATAAAGTTACAAAAAATGTCCTCTTTGGCAAAACCATGGGGGCACTCAACACCGCTTCGCTCATTGAAGGCGGGGTGTCCACCTCCACTTCCAAGCTCACCCACGCCACGCATGCCAGCAGTGTGGATGTCGTGGACAGCCTAGGTACAAAACATACCATGCGCCTCGAGTTTTACAAAACCGGCGGGGCGGAATGGCGCTTTAGAGTGGTGGTGCCCGAACCTGGCGAGATTATTGGCAGCTCGCCCGAGCGCCCCAATGTGTTTGAAAATGGGGTCTTGCACTTTAATAAAGACGGTTCACTAGCAGGCATGAATCCCCCCCTCTTGCAATTCAACCCCCACAATGGCTCGGATTCGCCCCAACGGATCACGCTCAATTTTGGCTCTGCTGGGGCCTTTGATGGGATCACCAGCGTGGACAAAATCTCTGAAACTTACGCCATCGAACAAAACGGCTATGTGGCAGGAGATTTGATGGATGTGCGCTTTGATGACAACGGGACCTTGCTAGGCGCCTTTAGCAATGGCAAAAGCCTAGCCCTTGCCCAAGTGGCACTAGCAAACTTCGCCAACGATGCGGGCTTGCAAGCTGAGGGGGGTAGCGTGTTCTCAGAGACCAGCAACTCAGGCAAGGCCTTGATTGGGGCAGCCAATACAGGGCGCAGGGGGGGCGTGTCTGGTTCTAAATTGGAGTCGAGCAATGTGGATTTGAGCCGCAGTTTAACCAATTTGATCGTGGTGCAACGGGGCTTTCAAGCCAACTCTAAAGCCGTAACCACCTCAGATCAAATCCTAAACACCTTGCTCAATCTCAAACAATAGGCCTAAGGCATGCACGAGTACTCGGTCGTTTCTTCTTTAATGGATTTGTGCGAAGCGCATGCCAAAAAGCACAACGCCACCAAGATTGAAAAAGTCGTGGTAGGCATTGGCGAGCACTGTGGGATGGATAAACAGCTCTTTATGAGCGCGTTTGAAACCTTTAAAGAAGAGCTGGATATCTGTAAGGAAGCGGTTTTAGAGATCGTGGATGAAAAAGTAGAATTGGAGTGTTTGGAGTGCAAACAAACCTACACCCCGCCCAATTTGGAGTATGGAGTGTGCGGGCATTGCGGGTCGCAAAAGGTACGCCTGAGCAAGGGCATCCAAATGCAACTGCTGTCTTTGGAGATGGTGTGATTGATGCGATTTTTCAGGAATTTATCAAAAAAGCCCCTGAGATGAAAGAGAGCTGGGAGGTGGTACAACTCTTTGAAGAGGAGAGGCAGAAGTTTCAAGAAGAGTTGCAAGCCTATGAGGAGGAGATCGAAAACGCCCGGGCGGTGCTGAGGGACTTGCGGGCCCAGATGGTGCAGACCAAAGAACGGGTCAAGGAGTTGCAGACCCTACAAAAGAGTAAGGAAGAGGAAATCCAAGAAATCCGTCAAGAGTTATTGTCGCATAAAATCAAGCGGGATTTATGGCAGCTGGAAAAAGACAAACCCGAGCTACAAGAGAGCAATGAACCCCTGCCCCAGGCACTAGAGGTGGTGGAGATTTATTTAAAAGACCACTCCATCGCAAGGGCACGCCCGGCCAAGCGCTATTTCGCCGACAATCTCTACCGCCAATACCGTGTACTTTTAAGAGAAAACCATGTACTCAAAGACCGCGTCTTTGGGCTAGACTTAGAAAACAGCACACTTAAAATTGAGCTGAGAGACCGCCAAACCCAAGAGAAACTCCAAGCCAAAGACCCTAAAGAGCCACGATGAAAATCTTAGTCAGTGCCCTAGAAGTGAGTTCCAACATCCATTTAAAAGCCCTGCGCTTGCACTTGCCTAAAGTCAAGTGGCTAGGTGTGTACGACCCCATTGAGCCCAACGACAATCCCGTTTTATCGCCCAAAGACTTTTCCATCATGGGTTTTAAAGAGGTCTTTGGGCGGCTGTTCTTTTTCTATAAAGCCCTTAAGGCGATGGCGCGTTTAGCTGAACAAGCCGATCTAGTGCTTTTAATGGACTCCTCCTCCTTTAATATCCCCCTAGCCAAGCGCATTAAAAAGATACACCCCAACAAGCCCATTTTATACTACATTCTGCCCCAAGTGTGGGCGTGGAAGGCTTACCGTGCGCCCATCATCGAGTGCTATTGCGATAAACTCGCTGCCATCTTGCCCTTTGAGCTTAGCTATTACCAACACAAGGCGCAGTTTGTGGGCCATCCTCTCTTAGATGAAATCCAATACCAAAAAACCGAGCTGGGGGGCGAGAGTGTGGTGTTCATGCCAGGCAGCCGCAAGCAAGAGATCGAGCGTATTTTGCCCATTTTCGTGCAGGTGGCACAGAAAATTCAGGGCAAAAAGGTCTTGGTGGTACCGGCCAGCTTTCAAGGGCTGGACTTAAGTGCCCTGTATGGGGCACATTTAAACCTTTTTGAAGTGTCCTTTGACGCGCACAAGAGTTTATACGAAGCGTCCTTTGCCTTCATTTGCAGCGGCACCGCCACGCTAGAGGCCGCGCTCATCGGTACACCCTTTATTTTGGCGTATAAAGCCCGCCCCCTAGACTTTTTCATCGCTAAAAACTTGGTGCATTTAACCTGCATTGGGCTTGCCAACATCTTTTACAACGCGCTACACGATGAGAGCCCGGGGCGTGGACAGACCATGTTGCACCCTGAGATCATCCAGGACGACTTAAACGCCTCCAAACTCTTGGAGCTTTACAACAGCCTAGATCGCGAGAAATTTTTACAAGAATCGCAGAAGATTCGGGCATATTTACAACACGGGAGCGCACAAGTGGTTGCCGAGTGGATCAGGCATGGTCTTAAGGATTAAATTTTTGTATAATCTCTTCTTCAGCAATCGTTAGGAGTCCGTATGGCCATCGCCCCTAAAAAACCTGTCAAAGCAGTCCCCAAAGATGCCCCCAAGAAATTGCGTCGTGTGGGCCTGTTTGAGAGCACCCAAAACACGCAGATCGTGCCGGCACGGGGGTTATTGCAGGGGATCAACGACATTGGACAGTTCATCGTCAAGATGAAAAAGCATGTCCAAATGGGTGAAAAGCCTGAAGTGGAGTGGATCATTGACCAAATTTGCGACCACTGTGGAGGCAAACTCCAACACAATAAGGACCTAGCCACTTGCCCTTATTGCCATTGGGCATTGCACATCGAGAGCCTGACTTACCAAAACGGCACACCTAAAAAGCCCCTAAAATGCCGCGTGGAGGGGCGCTCTTTAGTGGTGGACACTTCTATAGATCTAAACAACCCCTACCAATCCAGCTTTAAGGGGGATTTTAAAATCCGCTACTTAAACCACGCCTGCTTGTACATCGAAGCGGGGGGAGTGAGCTTGATCACAGACCCGTGGCTTTTAGGGCCTAGCTTTTTAGGCAGTGGGTATTTAGAGAAGGCAAGCTGCAAAGAAGCCGTGCACGCGCTCGTGAAGGCGGATTTTATTTTTATTTCTTCTAACCGATCCAGCTGTTTGCATCCGCAGACCCTAGCCTTTGTGTCTAAAACAAAACCCTTCATCGTGCCCAATTTTGCGTCTAAAAGCGTGGAAAAAACCCTAAAGGGACTAGGCTTTAACAATATCTACCCGCTCGAGTTTACCGAGATTTACGAATTTGGCTCCTTCTTCCAGTTTAGTGTCTTTGCCCCTCCAGATGGCACGGAGGAGAGTGGGCTGTATCTGTGCTTGTCTGGGCACGATGTCATCATCAACGCCTATGGGGGCTATCTCAATTCCCTTAATTTACCAAGCGATCTAACCCTACTTTGCACCGCCTTTAGCGGGGGGACTTCCGGCTTTCCTTTTTGCATCAATAACTACGATGAAGCCACGCAAAAGAGCCTGCACGCCAGTCATTTAGAAGGCTTGAAAAACCAACTAGAAAATTTGATCGCAACCACCAAACCCGCCTATGTGATGCCCATTGCCACGCCCTACAACCAAGATGCCACTAGAGACAGTGCCATTAAAACCCTGAATTTAAAAAACCCCCTTAAAGAGGGGCAACAAATTTGTGAAACCCACAGCCGCAGCCACAAAGAGCAGCCCGTAAGATGGCTGCCCCCCGATGATGGCCTAACCCTAGAGTTTAAAGAGAGCGACTTGGTGCAGTGGAAGGAGGACATCCATACATTGAAAAAGGAAACCCCACAGTCGTATGTCAATTTTTACACCAAAAAATTCACCTACAACCCCACAGAGCTGATCGAGTATCTCAAGGCATCAGGCTATAAGGCAAAACAAATTGTTACCTTTGTGCCGATGAACGAAACCTTTGAGCGGGTGGTCGCCCCCATTGTGCAGGCTAACTTCGGTACGCAAAATTTCCGCATCGTGCCTGTGCGTGCGATCATCAAACAACAAGAGGGTTACCGCACCTTGGTACTTCGGGTACGCCCCGAGATTCTAGCCTGTGTGGTGGCAAATGGCTTGTCCTTTGCTGAAATGGTTAGGGGTTTTCACTGCCGTTTAGAGCGTAACCCCAATAGTTACGAAGCCCATTTTTGGCATCACTTCAGCCATAAATACATTGCCCCCAAACCCTACACCATTGAACTTGCCAAGGGATAATGCATGTTTTTAGCCGACACAAGGGGCGGGCACAAGTTGCCCCTACTTAACGCCCTAACCCACCCCGCTAGCCCCACTAAGGGACTTTACACTCTACAAAGCATCCCCAAACTTGATTTTAAAAAGTGGGTAGATTGCAGTTACCAAGGACTCGCCGCCCACATTTGCGCCACCTTGGGTTTAAGCGGACAGATGTTGCAAAACGCTTTAAAGCACTACGATGTCTTTAACCCCATTGCCCCCTTAAAAATCTTAAAAACTCATCTAGCCGTGCAAGAATTATATCACGGCCCCACCCTTGCCTTTAAAGACATGGCGCTACAGCCCTTAGGGGCATTGCTGGGCTCTTTAGCAAAAGAGAGCCAAGAGAAGTTTTTAATTTTGGTGGCGACCAGCGGGGATACGGGGCCGGCCACCTTATCAAGTCTAGCCGGATTAGAGAACATCAAAGTCGTGTGCCTCTACCCGTCTAAAGGTACAAGTCTCGTGCAGGCCTTGCAAATGCAGACCGCGGATGCACCGAATTTGAAGGTCTATGGCATTGAAGGTGATTTTGACGATGCCCAAAGCACGCTTAAACACCTGCTAAACGATCCCAACTTCAACGCCAAGCTACAGGAAAAAGGCTTTTCCATCGGGGTAGCAAACTCGGTGAATTTTGGACGGGTGCTCTTCCAAATCATTTACCATGTGTGGGCTTATTTGGAGTGGGTACGCACGCAACAAATCAGCTATGGGGAACAAATTCGAATCGTGGTACCTAGCGGCAATTTTGGCAACGCTTTGGGGGCATTTTATGCTAAAGAAATGGGGCTGCCTGTGGCTAAAATTGCGGTTGTGTCTAACGCTAACGATGTACTCGAGGAGTTTTTCAACACGGGGGTGTATGACATCAGCCATCGGGTGCTGCAAAAGACTTACGCCCCCGCAATGGACATTTTAAAAAGCTCTAATGTAGAACGACTGCTTTATACACTTTTTGGTGATGGGCGCACCAATGAGTGTATGCAAAGCCTAGATAGCCATAAACGCTACACACTTAGTGCAAGCGAGTTAGAGCAATTAAAAGAGCATTTTGAAGCGATCAGCTGCACGGATGCCCAGTGTCTAAGCTATATCAAGCAGGTTTACACGGATTTTTGCTACCTCATTGATCCGCACACCGCTACCGCCTTTAAAGCCCTAGACTTTCTAAAAAGCCCCCTGCCTAGCGTGGTCGTCTCCACCGCTTCGTGGGCTAAATTCGCTCAAACCACTTGTTTAGCCTTAGAGAACAAACATACCAAAGATGATAAAGAAGCGTTGGAAGTGTTGAGCAAAAAAGGGATCGTTCCCCCAAGTGCCGTGTCAGATTTGTTAAGAAAACCTCCCATCCACACAGAAGCGTTGAGAATTTCTGAGATTGCCCGCCACATTCAAGACTGGCTGTAAAAAAGCTTTGTTTCACCTAGCTTGCTGCAACTAAGCACGCCCCCTTAAGGTGCGTTAATGCACCTCTCTCCACACTTTTTGTTTCCAAAGGTAGGCAAGTAGGGTCATCACAGCAAAGAAGAGCATGATTTGGATGCCTAGCCCGTGGCGCTGGTGCCGCTTGCTGTCTCCAGTTTGTTCCAAATAACTGACCACCTGCTCTTGCGCCTCTTTTGTTAGGCCCACCCTAGGCATGGCCGTACCGTGTAGAATTTTTTGCGGATCGTTGATAAACACTTCTAGTTTTTCACGCCCCATGGAGCGGATCATCATGGACAAGTCTGGAGCGTTGGAGCCTAAATAGCGGTGCAGGTCTTTATGATCGGTTAGAGCATATATTTTGTCGTACTTGATGTCGTGGCATCTTTGGCAGGCTTGCGCGAAAACTTGTTTATCGGTGAGTTTTTTAGGCGCAATGGAGACCAAGTAAGCCACGATGTCGGCTAGGTCTTGATCGCTAAATTGCATAAAAGCGGGCATGGGATAGGGGTGGTCATCGTGGAATTTATGTGTGAGTAGGGCCGCCTTCGTGGGGTCTTTGATGAAATGCGCCAAGAATTGCGGGTTAATCACGCTAGCGATGTGGGAGAGATCGGGGGGCACCACACCAAAGCTCGCCCCCGCGCTGGCTGCATCCATAGGAGCGGGGATTTTTTGGCTTTTAAGGCTGTGGCACGCGGTACAATTTTGCGCCACTAAATCCTTGCCCTTGCTTGCCACGCCCTTGCTTAGATCAATGGGCTTTAAGTCTTTAAAGGCAAAGTCCGCAGGAGCCGTTTTTGGCTCCATGATGGAGTGGGCGTAAGGCTCCACTCCATAGTAGAGCGCGCCGATCACCACGATGAGGATGATTAAAATTTTCAACTCTTTCACCTTAAGCTCCTTTCTTTTCAGACCGACTGATGAGGGGCAGGATGACAAAGAAAAGGGCTAAGAAAATAAGCGAGGCCACCAAGCCCACATATTTATTGTTGCCTACAGGGGGGAGCTTGCCATAGATGGTCAGCACCACCATGTCCACCACCAAGAGCCAGAACCACACCTGAAAGGCTTTGCGTTGGTGGGCGGGTTTGACCACAGGGCTGTTGTCCAAAAAGGGCAACAAGAAAAAGATGATTTGCGCGATGCCAAAGACCACAAGCCCCAAGTTGCCATTGAAGAAGAAGCCACGCAAAACCTCATAGCTCCACAAGAAATACCACTCGGGGTAAATGTGTGTGGGGGTTTTTAGGCTGTTGGCGCGCTCGAAGTTGATGGGGTCCATCGCAAATTCGTAGTGGTAGCACACCAAGTAAAAGAAAAACACCATGAAAGCGCAGACCACGAAAATGTCCTTTGATAAGAACACAGGCCAAAAGGGGATGACTTTAGACTCTTTTTTATTACCCTCTTTGTATTTTTTCTCCTCGGCTTCAAAGTCCAGCACCTCGCCCTCTTGATTATTGACATGGGGGATGCGCAACGAATAAAAGTGCATGCCTATGATCATAATAATGACAACAGGTAATAGAAACACATGCAGCATGAAGAAGCGGGTTAGAGTCGCATCCGCCACCACATAGTTGCCCCGAATCCACATTAAAAGGTCTGGCCCAATCACGGGGATTTTGCCAAAGAGCCCGGTGATCACCGAAGCCGCCCAGTAGCTCATTTGTCCCCAAGGCAGCATATACCCGCTAAATGCCTCTGCGCTGAAGATCACGAACAACAACATGCCACTGATCCAAATCATTTCCCGCCCTCTTTTGTAAGAGCCGTAATAGATCGCCACAAACATGTGGATGTAGATGATGACAAAGATCATGCTCGCAGCGGTGGCGTGGATGTGCCGCCACAGCCACCCAAAGGCAACCTCTTGCATGATCGTGAAGTTCACGCTGTCGTAAGCCAATTTGGCATCGGGCTTGTAGTACATGAGCAAAAAAATGCCCGAAACCACAAGGGCGGTAAACAAGGTAAGTAAAATCACCCCCATCGCCCATAAAAAGTTAATGTTCTTAGGAATCCAATACTCGGTCATCAAAACCTTGGTGAGCTTTTTAATCCCGAGCCTCTGATCCAACCAATCCACAATGCCCTCTGCTTTTTTTATCTCCGCCATATTGTGATCCTTACACCTTCATCATTGCTTGATATTCTCTGCCCACGGCCCCAAAGGTGATCTTATTGCCCTCCAGTTTAAAGGGGGGAATTTCAAAGGGGCGTGGGGGCGGTGTACCGGGGATATTGACTCCGTCCACGGTAAAGCGCCCACCATGGCAGGGGCATAAAAAGCCCTTATCAACGGATTCAAAATTGGGGATACAACCCAAATGCGTACAAATCTGCACCCCCACGGTGAAAACCCCATTGTTAGCCTTAAAATCCCGCTTTGTGTCAAAGGGCATGCTGGGGATTTTGCGGATGATGTAAACAGGTTTGCCCCGCCACTCCACACTGCTAAACTCCCCATCCTTCATGCCCGAAACATCCACGGTTGTAAAGCCCGCCGACACCACACTGGGCAAGGGGTCCCATGTCCTTTTCATGGCGACTAGACCCGCAAGCGCACCAGCGCCCGCCACGCCCGCAAGTGCCATGCTCAAAAAATCCCGCCGATTGATCTCAGCCATCATCTCGCTCCTCTAGCATTTTTACAAAACATATATTCTACACTGAAAAACTTAATATAGTGTCTAAAATGGGGCACCTAGGCCTTTAAGTCTGCCCAATTTAGCCCCAGTCGTGCATGGCACTCTAGGGGGACTTTTAAGGGGTAAATTCCTTGCATGAGAGTTTTTAGCTCAAAAGCCAGCGTGTCCGCCCTCTCTTGAGGTACTTCTAAAATGAGCTCGTCATGTACTTGCACGAGCATTTTAAGCTGTGGATAGTGCTCTTTTACTGATAGCATGGCCAGTTTCATTAAATCACTTGCGCTGCCTTGAAATAGGGTGTTTGCCCCCTCTCTTAAATAGTCGGCCACAAGTTTAGGGCTTGCCCCGTTAAAGTTAAAGGCGCGCACATGCCCTAGCAAAGTCTGCACCTGCCCTTCCTCTAAAATCCGCTTTTTCAAGCACTCTAAAAAGTCCTTGATGGTGGGGAAGGCTTGAAAATAGCGTTCCATATGTTCTCTAGCCTCTTTTAAACTGATGTCTAGCGTGGCAGCTAGGCGCTTAGCCCCCATGCCATAAATAAGTCCAAAGTTGATCGCCTTGGCTAAGGGTCTTTGCTTGGGGTCGTTAAAGAGGGCTAAGGCGGTGTTGGTGTGGATGTCTTGGTGCTCTTTAAAGGCAGTGATGAGGTTAGTGTCCTCACTAAAATGTGCGAGTAGTCTTAGCTCCATTTGCGAGTAATCCAGCCCCAACAACACAAAGCCCTTGGGGGCGATGAAGGTGCGCGCAATTTGCTGCCCCAGTAGGGTGCGCATGGGAATGTTTTGCAAATTGGGCTTACTGGAGCTTAACCTGGAGGAGGCGGTGGTGGTTTGGTGGAAGAGCGTGTGGATTTTGCCCTTAACTTGGTGCTCTAGCAAGGGTTTAACATAGGTGCTTTGCAGCTTAAAAATCTCGCGGTACTCTAAAAGTGTGCCTAATAAATGAGACACCTCAACACCCTTGATACTCTGTCCTGTGTAGGCTTGTTGCAAGGCTTTGAGACTCGCTTCATTGGTAGAGAACCCCGTTTTGATTTTAGCGGCGTGCTTAGCCTCAAGTTCTAAATACGTGTAGAGAAACTGCGCCCATTGCTTGGCAGAGTTGGGGTTGATATTGGTGTGGGCTTGGGTGTGTATGCGCTTTTCTAGCTGTGCTAATGTCTCTTGAAACTCTGTATCTAAGCCCTGCAAATACTCTAAATCTAGCAAAAACCCATGCCCTTGCATTTCGTATAAAAGTTTAAGCAGGGGGTATTCTAAATTGTGGGCGAGCTGCTGCAAGGGAGTGGCTAAAGACTCTTTGTAATGTCCGTAGGCTTTTAAAAGGATGGGGGCGTTGTGGTGCATAGCAGCGGCCATTTGCGCTGTGCTGCCCTCTAAGGGGGCTGGGGCATCTAGATGCAGGCTTAGGGCTAGGGCGTTGAAGGAATTGTCTAGGTAGCAATTTTCAAGCCAAGCCAATAGGCCAATGTCCTCAAAGGCCGCGCCACCCCCCCCAAAAGGTGCTAATAATCTAAAGACCTCCTTGATATCATAAGCGATGGACTTGCAGGTGGTAAGCTGCCTCACCAAGGCCGGTGCGCGCAAGTCATTTAAAAGCACTGCCATAAACTTCCCCTCTAAGGGCAACACCCCGAGCAACACCCCCTCGTTGGTTTTTGCTGTTTGCAGCACACAGGGGGGACATTGGCTAAGGGCATCCAACACCTCTTGGCTCGTGCTTAAGGGCGTGCTTAGGGACTTTAGTGTGGGCTTAGGCTGGATTTGTTTAAGTAGGCTAAACATTTCAAAGTCCGCTAATGCGTCTGTAATTTTTAACAGCGGGTGTTCTTTGGGGAAGTTTGGCGGGGTTTGAAAGTCTAGGGGTAAGTCGGTTTTAAGCGTGGCTAATTTCTTGCTTAAAAAAGCTTGTGCCTTGTCGGCTTTGAGTGCCACCTGCAATTTTTCGGGGAGTTTATCTAGGTTGGCGTAGATGTTTTCTAAACTCTGCCACTCTTGCAAGAGTTTGGCCGCGCTCTTTGCCCCGATGCCCTTCACCCCTTTGTAGCCATCGATGCTATCGCCCACCAAGCCTTGATAATCTGTGAATTGTTGCGGATGGATGTGGTATTTCTCCAAACAAAAATCCACGCCCCGACTACTCTTGCTGCTTAAATCAAACAGCACCACTCTTTCGCTTACAAGCTGGAAAAAGTCCTTATCGGTGCTAAAAATCTTGATTTGTGGCTTTTGAAAGTGGCGACACAAGCTGGCGATGACATCATCACTCTCATAGCCAGCTATGCTTAAAGCGCACAGCCCCATGCGCTCTATCCATTCAAAAATGATGGGTAGTTGTTCGTCTAAATGCGGGGGGACCTGGCGTTTGGCTTTGTAGTCTTGGTGTAGGTCTTTTCGGTGGTTACTGCCCCCCTCTAGAGCGAAGATCAAACCCTCGGCTTTTTGGTTATAGAGCGTATACACGATTTTAGCAAAGGCGTTTAGCCACGCGGTGTTAAAGCCCTTAGAAGTGTGTAACTCCCTTAATGGATAGTAAAACTTGAAGAGCAGACTGAAGGTGTCAATGAGGTGTAGGGTCTTCATTTTTGAGGCAATGGGTGAATAAATAGCGGTGCTCCTCAGGCAGGGCTTCATAGATTTTAAGGGCTAAAGCGCGTATCTCCCAAAGGGCTTTGCTATCGGTGCGTAGGCTCAAGAAGTTTTGCAAACTGCGGGCATTCAAGCTAAAGGCGAGGCTGGTCTTGTAGCTCTCTGGCATGGCAAATTTGGCGTGATCATTTTTGACATTTTGCACGATCAAAAGACGTAAATTCTCCAACGCCTGCACGCTTGCAAGGTCCACCGCCTCTACACCTGTAAAGACCAAAAACTTTTGTGCTCGCTCTAGGTTTTGCGCCCCTAGGGGCAAAAAACTCTCTTCGTTTTTGAGCTCTCTTAGCGTGTAGCGGCTGGATTTGACTGAAAAGCTAGCCATGCGATGGCGGGCTAATTCTTGCAAGCACGCGCGGCTGATACCCTGTATGTCGAAGTTGTAGAATAAATGCTCCAAGGTGGAGTTGTGGCGGTATTTATTTGCCACTCGATCGATAAGTTCTAAATCCTTGCGCCCCCCATGGTCGCTATAGCCAAAGCTCTGGTAACAGGTGCGGATGGCCTCATAGCAACAAGATAGGGGCGTGGCGTGTTTTAAGAGCACTTGCATACATTCCCTTAAGTTTTAATTGAGTGGCCTAAAGCCTAGGTATTTGGGTGTGTATAGGGTGTTGGTGTAAAGGATTTGTTGGTCTTGCAAGGGTTCTTTGAAGTAGCGTTGCAAATGAGGGTAAAAACGCGTCAGCATGTGTTCCAAACAATCTACACTCGCATAACCCACCCAATCGTATTTTAAATTGCTGTTTAACAAAGTAGCGGTTTGGCTCAAATAGGGGTTCAATTCAGCAAGGGCATTGGTGATGTAAAGGTTTTGACGATCCTGCGGCTGGGTCAGCATAAATATAGACAAATTAAAATTGATTTGCGAAGAGAGCAGCATTTGAGGGCGCTCGCGCCTAGAGAGCATGCCAATTTGGCTTAAGAGCATGCCCGTTTTGACAATGGAGGTGTTGAAAAACACCACGCCATTTTTTAAAAAGTGGCGCTGGCTGCTAAGTTCCTTACCAAAGGCACTCGCTTTTTTAAAGGTGATGGTGTCCTCATAAAGAATTTTCGCCCCTAAATTCTTCAGGCTCTTGCTCAGCATTGCCCCCCTAAAGCTGTCGTCATTATAAACCACGAGGGGTTTGTGCTGGCTCAAGTCCAAGAGCATGGCCACCTGTTTAGGGAAGTCGATCCCGCCAAAAATGAGTGTGGAGGGTAAGTCCATGCGTTTTTCTAGCTGGTGCTTATTCACGGTGGGGACAATGGTCGGCAGGTTTAGGGGGGTTTTAGCCACTAAATTTTGCACCCCCTCTTGGGTCAACAGCGCGATGACGAAGGGGTAGCCCTCGTTTTCAATGCTTTGGTAGGTCTTTTTTAAGCTCTCTGGGTCTTCCTTTTGGCTATCAAAGACTTTCAGCGTGAAATCGTGGTTTTTTAGGGCTAGGTAGGCTAAAAGGGCATTTGTGGAGGTGTCGGCGTAGCGTCCCACAACCTTTTTGGGAACTAAAAGCGCAACTTTATAGATCTCTCTAGCATTTTGTGCATCCTCCACCTGCGGATTTTTTGCGCTTAGGGTGGGGTTTAATAGATCGTCTATGATGGTGTAATTGTCCTGCAGTTGCGCATCCTGAGTGTTGGCAGCGTAGCGTGCCATAAAGGAAAATATCTGCCCGCTGGCATAGAGCTTGTGCAAACACTCAGGGCTACAGGGCTCTAAATTGATCACCACTTGGTGGGCGGGCAATATGGGTGAAGGCAAGCGGGGGCGTGCCTTTGCCCCCAATATACCTAGAAAAACTAGGCTTAAAAGCAGGCTCAAAGGCTTAATCTTTGTGCTTTTTGAAGACATGGGGGCTTAGCATGTTGGCGGGTTGGAAAATCTCATCTAGCTGCTCTTGAGTGAGATATTTGTGCTCAAGTACAATTTCATGAACAGATTTGCCGGTTTCTAAGGCTTCTTTAGCAATCGAGGCAGACTTTTCATACCCGATGTGGGGGTTTAGTGCTGTAACGATGCCGATGCTGTTGAACACATAATCTTGACAGATTTTTTCATTGGCAGTGATGCCCAAAATGCACTTATCCACTAGGGTACGGATGGCGCGATCGAGCATGACAAAGGAGTGGAAGAGTTTATACGCGATCACGGGCTCAAACACATTGAGTTGCAACTGCCCACCTTCAGCCGCCATAGCCACAGAAAGGTCGTTGCCAATCACTGAGAAGCACACTTGGTTGACCACTTCAGGAATCACGGGGTTGACTTTACCGGGCATAATGGAACTTCCCGGTTGCATTTTGGGTAGATTAATTTCATTTAAGCCCGCCCTAGGGCCAGAGCTGAGTAAGCGCAAATCGTTACAGATTTTAGACAACTTGATAGACACCCTTTTTAGTGCCCCGCTCACTTGCACATAGGCCCCCGTGCTTTGGCTGGCTTCAATGAGGTTTTGGGCGATGGTGAAGGGGCGACCCGTAACTTCTTGGATTTTTTTCTCCACGATGGCTTTATAGTCCGGGTGAGAGTTGATGCCCGTGCCAATGGCGGTTCCGCCTAAATTAAGCACCCGTGTCCAGTTGCGTGCGTCTAGGACATGTTGAATGTCTTTTTCCACCATGCACATGAAGGTTTCAAACTCTTGACCTAAAGTCATGGGCACGGCATCTTGTAGTTGTGTACGCCCCATTTTAAGTACATGGGAAAACTCTTTGGCTTTCACAGCAAAGGCATCTTTTAAGACTTTCAAGGTTTGGGTGAGTTTGTCTAACCTTTCATAAATGGCAATTTTTAACGCTGAGGGGTAGGCATCATTGGTGGATTGGGAGCGGTTGACATGGTCATTGGGGTGGCAGTATTGGTATTCGCCCTTTTTATGCCCCAAGAACTCTAATGCAAGGTTAGAGATCACTTCGTTCACATTCATGTTAGTGCTGGTGCCCGCCCCACCTTGGATCATGTCCACCACGAATTGGTCTAAATACTCGCCGGCGATGATCTGATCGCAGGCGTGGCAAATTGCGTCCTTGATTTTTACATCAATGAGGCCTAGCTCGGCGTTGGCTAAAGCCGCCGCCTTTTTCACAAGTGCAAAAGAGCGGATGAACACGGGGTAGTTATAGAGACGGTCATGCGTAATGTTGAAGTTCTCCACAGCTCGCATGGTTTGGATGCCATAATACAGATTGTCTTCGATCTCCATCTCGCCAATGAAGTCATGCTCTCGTCTGGTTGCCATAAACTCTCCTTTGGATAAAATAAACAACCATTCTACACATTTAAAATTAATATTAGCACTAAATCATGTTATCATAGCCTAAAAGCAAACCAATTCATTTTTAAGGATCATTGATGCATGTAAGCGACATCCAAGAGCTGATGGCGGCTTTTGACAAGAGCCAGATCAGTTATTTCAAGCTTAAAATGGAGAGCGTGGAGTTGGTTTTAGACAAGTCGGGCAAAAAGAACACTGCAGTGGCAACCGCTGAAAGCACCCCCATTATTCCTCTACAAACCCCCAATGCCAGTGCCTGTGCCATCACCCCCACACCCAGTGCCACCAGTGTGGATAAGAGCATCAAAGCCGATTACATTCTATCCCCCATGGTCGGCACCTTCTACCACCGCCCCAGTCCCACCGCTAGCCCCTATGTGCAAGTGGGCGACACGATCAAAAAGGGGCAGGTGATCGGCATTGTAGAAGCCATGAAAATCATGAACGAGATCGAGGCCGAGTGTGATTGCAAGATTTTAGCCATCGAGGTGGACGATGCAACTGCTGTCGAATACGGTACCCAGCTCGTCAGGATCGAAAAACTCTAAGGCGTGGCATGGAAAAAGAAATCCAGCGCATTTTGATCGCTAACAGAGGAGAGATTGTACTCCGAGCAATTCGCACCATCGCTCAAATGGGCAAGCAATCTATCGCCATTTACTCCAGTGCCGACAAGGACGCGCATTATCTTGATACCGCTGATGCGAAGGTATGCGTGGGCGGGCCTAAGTCAGCAGAAAGTTATTTGAATATCCCAGCGATCATCAGTGCCGCCGAGTTGTTTGAGGCGGATGCGATCTTCCCTGGATATGGGTTCTTAAGCGAGAACCAAAACTTTGTAGAAATCTGTACCCACCACGGGCTAGAGTTCATCGGCCCTAGTGCCGAGGTAATGGCTTTAATGGGGGACAAGTCCAAAGCCAAGGCGTGCATGCAGCAGGCGGGTGTACCCGTGATCGAGGGCTCTAATGGAACTTTAAAGAGCTATGAAGAAGCCCTAGAGGTGGCTGAGCGCATCGGTTTTCCCATCATCATCAAGGCGGCCAATGGCGGAGGTGGGCGGGGCATGCGTGTGGTGGAAAAACCCAGCGCGCTTAAAAACCTCTACCTAGCCGCTGAAACCGAGGCTTTAAGTGCCTTTGGAGATGGCAGCGTTTATATTGAAAAGTTCATCGAAAACCCCAAGCACATAGAAGTGCAGATTTTAGCCGACAAACATGGCAATGTAGTCCATGTGGGCGAGCGGGATTGCTCCACACAGCGACGCCAGCAAAAACTCATTGAAGAGACCCCCGCTTCGGTGCTCAAAGAGGAGGTACGCCAAAGGCTCTTAAAGACCGCCATCAATGCCGCCAAGCATATAGGCTATGTGGGGGCGGGGACTTTTGAGTTCTTGTTGGATGTGAATGGGCAGGATTTTTATTTCATGGAGATGAACACCCGCTTGCAAGTGGAACACACAGTGAGCGAAATGGTGAGTGGCTTGGATCTCGTGGAGTGGATGGTGCGGATCGCCCAAGGTGAAACTTTACCTTCCCAAGAGTCCATCCGCTGCCAAGGGCATGCCATCGAGTGCCGCATCACTGCCGAAGATCCCAAGACCTTCACGCCAAGTGCCGGTAAAATCACCTCGTGGGTTGCTCCCGGGGGAATGGGGGTGCGCTTTGACACCCACGCTTATGCGGATTATAAAGTCCCGCCCTATTACGATTCGATGATTGGCAAGCTCATCGTGCACGCCCCCACTAGAGAGCAGGCCATCACCAAAATGAAGCGGGCGTTAACAGAGCTTCATGTCGAGGGGATCAAGACAACAAGAGATTTTCACCTAGCCATGCTAGATAACCCCGACTTTAGGCACAATAAAATCCATACCAAGTATTTAGAAACCCAACAAAGGAATCTTAATGTACGCAGATAGAATCACAAGAATTGCCCCTTCACAAACCATCGCCATCACCACACTGGCGCAGGAGTTAAAGGCGCAGGGCAAGGATGTGTTGAGTTTTAGCGCAGGCGAACCCGACTTTGACACCCCCCCTTGCGTGAAAGAGGCGGCCAAGGCAGCCATCGATGCTGGCTTTAGCAAGTACACCGCCGTGAAAGGCATCCCCGAATTGCTACAAGCCATCGCTAAAAAGCTACAAAGGGACAATGGCCTAGACTACAGTGCAGAGGATGTCATGGTGGGCAATGGAGCCAAACAAAGCCTATTCAACGCCTTTCAGGCTCTCATCAACCCCGGCGATGAGGTCATCATCCCCGCCCCCTATTGGGTGAGTTACCCAGAGTTGGTTACCTACAGCGGGGGCAAAAATGTCTTCTTGCCCACTAGTGTCGCCACAGAGTTTAAAATCACCGCAGAGCAGCTACAAAAAGCTTTAACTCCCAAAACCAAAATGCTGGTTTTAACCACACCCTCCAACCCCACAGGGATGATTTACACCAAGGCTGAGTTGCAAGCCCTAGCCGATGTGCTCAAAGGTACGAAGGTTTGGGTCTTGAGCGATGAGATTTATGAGAAGTTGGTCTATGAGGGGTCTATGTACTCCTTTGGTGCGCTCGAGGGGCAATTAGAGCGCACGATCACCGTCAATGGTCTTAGCAAATCCTTGAGCATGACCGGCTGGCGTGTGGGTTATTTAGCTACGAAAGACAAAACTTTGTTAAAACATATGCTTGCTTTGCAAAGCCACAGCACTTCTAATATTAATTCTGTCGCCCAAAAGGCCTCTTTAGCCGCCTTGCAAGGTTGCGCTGTTAAGGACATTGAAAACATGCGCCTTGCCTTTAAAGAGCGCCGGGATGCGGCTTATGTAGGCCTCAATGAAATCAAGGGTCTTAGCACCCTGAAGCCACAAGGGGCGTTTTATCTGTGGATTAAAATCCCCGAGCAAAATTCTTTAGAGTTTTGCCAGAAACTCTTGGCAGAGCAGAGTGTAGCCTTGGTGCCCGGCATCGCCTTTGGAGTTGAGGGCTTTGTGCGCATGTCTTATGCCTGCTCTTTGGAACAAATCAAAGCCGGCCTAGAGCGGCTTAAAAAGTTCATGGCTTAAGAATTTTGCTTAAATAGAGACTTAAGCTTTTAGTGTCTCTGCACTTTGTGATTTGCCTCTATAGGGATTTTTGCGATGTGTGTAATTTTCCCATTTTGAGGCCTTTGTAGGCATTAGTAAGGTTTTCTAATACGATCGTGGCGTTATTGGTTTATATCGTTTTTTGGCATTCTTGACTTTGCATCAGCAAAAGACCTTTTGTTCCAGTACCTCGTACATTACATATGCATTTTCTTTGTTTTTCTAGGATTGCCTTTTCTTAGAACATCTTAGAACATCCATTTGTAAAGATGATGCCTCAACCAAAAGATAAAAATAGCCACCATGAGGCGATTTTTTCAAAAATTGCCTACAATTCTTTCTTTACCATTGGTGTTTATTTTATCTTACGGACAAGCCTATTTCAACCCCAAATTCATACATTAAGAACTATAGTGCCTCAACTTGCTTTTGTCCTCCATTTTTACCACCTTTTGGAAATAATATAAGGTCTAAGCATTGTTTTAGAGAACACCCAACCATCGTTGGTATGGAACTCTAATTTGGCATAACCAGCACCAAATCCTAGGTCCGCGGCTTTTTGGAAATGATCTCGGATTTTATCATAGAGCGCGTGCGTTGTATATTTAGGTGTATTTTGTTTGTTTTTGGGCGTTGTGTTTGGGGTGTGTTGCAGTATGACATTGTCAAGTAAAAATAAGGGATTATGGAGTGGAGTCATAAATGGCTTAATTTTACCCCCATTCCACAGCTTAAAGCATGAAACGCCCATAAACAGGGGTTTTTGGTTTGGCTCAAAGGGCTTTCATAGGGTTTTTTTGGGGACATTTTCGTCCCAAAAAGCCCCATCGTCCCAAGTGGACAAATCCATTAAGTCAAAGAGCGCTTAGAACATCCAAGTGCACCCATTCTAGCACACCCAAACCTTAAGCCGTTTTGGGGCACATCAGGGCACAAACCCCCTATGTCCACGCAACTTAAGGGGGGGCTTGGTGCGCTGCTAAGAATATTAAAAAAGGTGGTCATCCACACGCGCAAGCCAAGCCGCCCAGTATGCCTCGAGCCTTAAGGTTGACGGATGGCCTTTAACCCTTGAATGCGCCGCCTTTCTTTATTAAGATTTTACCACATAAAAAACAACATGGAGGCATTTAGATGTTTCAAGTCATCATCACAAGAAAGCAGACCACCAAAGCCGTAACCAAAAACGGCAAAACGGAGCAAGGCACTTTAGGAGAATTGGTCGTGCTCGATGAAGGAGGCCAAGAAGTTTATAAATGCTACACAATGGAAAACGCAGGAGAGCCCACCCACGAGAGCGGGCAAGATAAACCCATCATGCCCGGAGATTACACCCTGCACTGGGATTGCACCAGCGTATGTGTCCCCCCAGAGTGGCGCAGGAAAAACCCCTATGGATGACATCGTCAAACCCAACCCATCAAACCCCTAGCTCCGCCTCAAAACGACAACAACTGCGCCAAAGACTACGCCATCTACCAAGAGTCGATGTAGAAATACAAACAGGCTTTGCTGCAATACCAAAAAGACGAAGCCGCCTTCCAACAAAAATAGGCTGCCTACCAAGCGGGCGTGAAAAATGTGGAGGAAAACGGGACAAACTTTGACGCGGCGGTGTTGTGGCAAGTTTGGACAAAGCAACAAGTGAACCAAGAAGAGCCCGATGATTATTACGACATTGCTCTGCAAAAAGCCAAACAAGCCGTGATTGAGCATACAACAGCTATGTGTAAATACCCCCGGGGGCAAAAAGATCACCAGTCTACCCTCTAACGACTCCGGCGCAAGCTAAAAACCCCTATTGCCACCGTTGCCTACACGCCCTCCAAGTGGCTTTAGGGGTAGGTTCTTAATGCACTCTTAGATTTCTACACCAAATACACCACCCTTAAAAAGTTAGGACGGGTGTATTGCCGTTTTGCCAGTTCCTTTGGATATTTTGGAGCTTAGGGCTTTATAGCAGGGTTATGGGTTGACGCACTTTGTCAATGCCGGTAATCTCAATGTGGCCACGGGCTTTAACTACAGAGTGGGGCACTCTAGATCAGCATTGGGATTTCTGTGCCTTAATCCAACAAGTTAAAAGTGGTGGTGCTGGATGCAAATGAGCTGATGCTTGAAGAGGGCGCAAGCCATTTTGTAGGTTCTTAATGCACTCTTAGATTTCTACACCAAATACACCACCCTTAAAAAGTTAGGACGGGTGTATTGCCGTTTTGCCAGTTCCTTTGGATATTTTGGAGCTTAGGGCTTTATAGCAGGGTTATGGGTTGACGCACTTTGTCAATGCCGGTAATCTCAATGTGGCCACGGGCTTTAACTACAGAGTGGGGCACTCTAGATCAGCATTGGGATTTCTGTGCCTTAATCCAACAAGTTAAAAGTGGTGGTGCTGGATGCAAATGAGCTGATGCTTGAAGAGGGCGCAAGCCATTTTAATGTATTTTTTTAACCATAGGGGGGGTGTTTTATGGGGTAGCATCATAGTAACAACCACATCGATGCCATTATCTTCAAAAGCGAGGACAGTATTAGGGTTAGAGAGTTTAGAAGATCGCAGATGTATTTTTAGGGGTTGGGAGCTAGAGTAAAATTTAAGGGGGTTACAAATTCATATTGGGTAAGAGTGTGGAGATGTGGGCAACAAACATAACCAACTCCACGAGCCATGCCCCCACAAAGATAGAAAAGGCGAGTTTTTCTAGGGCGGGTTTGAAAAACAAAATCCCCGCCACGCTTAAAGTGGCTAAAAACCCTAGAAATTCCATTTTTAAACGAAGGCGATTTGGGCGAGCACAGACCCGTCCCCGCGGCGGATGGTGCTTCTGTGGATGCTGGTGTAGCCCCCTTTGCGCTCGGCGTATTTGGGCGCAAGCTCGGTAACAAGTTTGTGCGTGGCTTCTTTATGTTGCAAATAGGCAAAGACATAGCGGTGGGCATTAAAATCCCCCTTACGGGCGGTTGTTACCAGCTTTTCAATGTAGCTTTGCAATTCCTTGGCCTTGCAAACCCCCGTTTCAATTTTGCCATGCTCAATGAGGGCGATGGCTAGGTTTTTTAAAAGTGCCTTCCTGTGGGCACTCGTCCTGCCCAGTTTTCTAAAACGATTTTGGTGGCGCATTAATTTTCCTCACTTTTTAATTTGTCGATCCGTGCTTTGAGCGAAGCCTTGAACTCAGGGGAGAGCTCTTGGCCCACGGGGTATTTGAGTTGCTCTAATTTTTCGGCAATCTCATCATAGGACTTCTTGCCTAGATTTTTAATGCCCTTAAGCTCATATGCGTCCATCAGCACCAATTCCCCAATGTATTTGATCCCGATTTTATCTAGGCAGTTAAAGCACCGCGCGCTTAGGTCTAAATCTTCCACCTTGCGTACAAGCTCTTTCACCTCTAGGCTGTCTTCTAGGGCATAGACTTTAGAGTGCGCCATGCTGGTGCTGAAAATATGCATTTGTGCGTGCATGGTTTTCACTGCTTCTTGAAAAGCGGTTTGAGGGTCGATTTGCCCATCGCTCTCGATGTCGAACACCACCCGCTCAAAATTGGGGTTGCCATCCACAAGCATGTGTTCAATGTTATAGAAAACTTTTTTAATGGGGGTGAAGTAGGCATCTAGGGGGATGTAATCGCTAGGGATCAAGCCTCGGATGCTCTCACTGGGTACATAGCCCATGCCCCTTTGGATGATTAACGCAAAATCCAATTGTACATCCTCGTTGATGGTGGCTAAATAGGCTTCTTGATCCACAACCTGCACACCCTCAGTTTCTAGGTGTTTGCCACTAAGTTTAGCCGGGCCCTTAAAGGAATAATGCACCACAAGCTGTTCATCTGGGTTATTGGTCTGCCCGATAAGGCGGATATTTTTGAGGTTGGCGATGAAAAGGGCAACATCTTCAGACATTCCACGCACAGAATCGAACTCGTGGGCGACATTTTCAATTTTAATGCCAATGGGTGCGTACCCCACAGAGCTTTGCAAGAGCAGGCGACGGATGGGGTGGGCTAAAGTGATGGCATAGCCACTTTCAAAGGCGGACACACAAATACGGATTTGGCGGTTGCTGATTTTCTCAACGCTGATGTCCGTGGGGACATGGGGCGCTGTTTTAATCACTTTCATGTTAGCCCCTATTTTGAGTAAAGTTCAACAATCAGGCGTTCTTCAATGGGGATTGCCACTTCTTCTCTCTCAGGGTAGCGGGTGAAAATCCCAAATTTTTTATCCTGATCTACATCTATCCAAGCCACCATCCCTGTTTGTTTGCTGAGCTCAATGGAGCGTAGAATTTGGGGGTTTTCCTTGCTTTTTTCAATCAGTTCGATTTTTTGCCCGTGCTTGATGAAGGCTGAGGGGATGTCCATGCGCTTGCCATCTACCAAGATATGCCCGTGCGTAACTAATTGGCGCGCAAAAGAGCGGGTGGTGGCAAAGCCCATGCGATAGACAACATTGTCCAAGCGGCGTTCCAACAAGCGGACTAAATTCTCCCCCGTGTTGCCCTCCATGCGGTTTGCCTCTCTAAAAATGGAGCGGAATTGTTTTTCCGAAATCCCGTACATGGCCTTGGCTTTTTGTTTTTCTCTCAGTTGCAAGCCGTAATCCGAGATTTTGCCCCGTCTTTGCCCGTGCTGCCCCGGGCCATAGGCGCGTTTGTCTAACGCGCTCTTGCCGCTCAAACGGCGCTCGCCCTTTAGGGCTAAAGAAATCCCAAAACGGCGCTCTAATTTCTCCACTGCACCTCTGTATCTTGCCATTCTTGCTCCTTACACTCTTCTTCGTTTAGGGGGGCGGCAACCATTGTGCGCGAGAGGGGTGATGTCCTTAATCCAAAGGACTTTAATGCCCTCCACACTCCCCACGCTCTTAATGGCAGTTTCACGGCCAGAGCCCGGACCTTGTACCTTGATCCCCACTTCTTTAAGCCCATGTTCTTTGGCTTTCATCATCGCATTCTCTACAGCTTGCTGTGCGGCGTAAGGGGTGGATTTTTTAGACCCCCTAAAGCCTAGCCCCCCAGCAGTCGACCAACAAATCACATTGCCCATTTCATCGGTGACGGTGATGTTCGTGTTGTTGAAGGAAGCGCAGATATAAACCACACCTTTAGCGATGTTCTTTTTAACAACCCGTTTTTTTGTCCCAACTCGTTTCGCCATTCAAACTCCCTTATTTACTGCCAACGGTTTTTTTCTTGCCTTTGCGGGTGCGGGCGTTGTTTTTCGTGGTTTGTCCGCGCACAGGCAAGCCCTTGCGGTGTCGAATCCCCCGATAGCTGCCTAAATCCATCAACGCCTTGATGTCCATTTGCACCTTTTTACGCAAATCCCCTTCCACGACATAACTGGCTTGGATTTCTTTGGTGATGCTAGAGATTTCGTCCTCACTCAATTCATGCACCCTTTTATCCAAAGAGACTTGCACTTTGGTAAGGATGTCTCTAGAGCTTTTCAAGCCCACGCCGTAAATGTAGGTCAAAGCGTATTCAACCCGTTTCTTTTTAGGTAAATCTACCCCAGCAATGCGCGCCATTGTCTATCCTTGTCTTTGTTTATGTTTGGGCGTAATGCAAATCACCCGGATCACGCCCCTCCTCTTAATGACCTTGCATTTGTCGCACATTTTCTTCACGGAAGGTCTAACTTTCATTGAAATCTCCTTAAGCAAAACTTCTATTCTAACGATCTTTGGTTAGAACTAACTTAATCACTTGTAGCGGAAAGTGATCCGCCCTTTATCCAAACTATAGGGGGTGAGCTCCAAGCGCACCCGATCGCCAAGCGCAATGCGGATATAGTGCATCCGCATTTTACCCGAAATCCGGCACAACACGACATGTTTGTTCTCTAACTCCACTTTAAAGGTGGCGTTAGGCAAACACTCGATCACCCGTCCATCCACCTCAATCACATCGTCTTTTGCCACTTTAAGCCTCCGTTAAAATTTGCGCTTTTTTACCCACCATCGCGATCGTGTGCTCGTAGTGGCTCGTGTTTAAGCCATCGGTGGAGACCACCGCCCATTTGTCTTTTAAGATTTTAGGACTACCCTCTTTTTGGCACACCATCGGCTCTAAACAAAACACCATGCCCTCTTTGATCTTAGGACCGCTCTTGGGGCTTGCCTGTGGGGCTAGATAGTTGGGGATTTGGGGTTCTTCATGGGGTCTTTTGCCAATCCCATGCCCGCAAAAATCCAGCAAGGGCACAAAGCCTCGCCCTCTGATCTCTTGCTCCAAAAGCGCGCTCACTTCTTTAAAATGCATGCCCACCTTTAAACAATCGATCGCTGCATACAAACTCTTTTTAGCGCAATCAATGAGCTTTTGATCTTTTTGAGCCACTTGTCCGATGGCAAGAGTTATGGCCGCGTCCCCAAAGTACCCTTCCACAGACGCGCCCAAGTCCAGCCCCACAATGTCGCCCTCCTGCAGTTTGTAATCGGTGGGGATGCCGTGGATCACCACTTCATTGACTGAAGTGCAAAGCGTGTTGGGGAAACCATAGAGCCCCTTAAAGGCGGGCTTGCCCCCCATTTTATAGATGTTTTCTTCTGCCAGCGCGTCCAGCTCTAACAGGCTCACCCCCACTTGCGCCTTTTGCTCCAAGAGTTTTAGGGTTTGTGCCACCACCGCCCCCGCCTTGGCTAGAAGGGCGATTTCTTTAGGGTTTTTAAGGCTGATTGCCATTAAAAGCCCACGGCACTTAGGGTTTTATACTTGCTCATATACACCTGCGCTTCGATTTTTTTCATAGTGTCGATCGCCACTTGCACCACGATGAGCACCGCTGTGCCCCCAAAGTAGAAAGGCACGCCCATGGCTTTGACTAAAATCCAAGGCAAGGTGGAGATGAGGGCTAGATACAAAGACCCCCAAAAGGTGAGCCGGCTTGCCACGGTGTTTAAGAAATTTGCTGTGCCCTCCCCTGGGCGAAGTCCGGCGATGAAACCGCCACTGCGTTTTAAATTGTCCGCAATGTCTTTAGCGTTAAATATAATAGAAGAGTAAAAGTAAGCAAAAAAGATGATGAGTAAAAACATTAAGATGTTGTAAGCGTAGCCATGCGGGTTTAAGAAGTCGGCAATGGCTTGCAAAATCTTATTGGAAGAGGCTTGCAAAATCGTGGAGGGGAAGACCAAGAGAGCGGAGGCAAAAATGGGGGGGATCACCCCGCTTAAGTTTAACTTAATGGGGATGTAGTTCATGATCCGTTTGTTTTGATTTTGCATGACCACCTTACGGGCGTAAGAGATGGGGATACGGCGTTCAGCCAGCTCCACATAGATGATCGCAAAAATGGTCGCCAACACGATCACCACAATGCCGATCAACACCAAGACATTGATCACCCCGGTATTGACGAGGTTGAAAGTCCCGGCAATGGCATGTGGGATGCCAGAGACAATCCCAGCAAAAATGATTAGGCTAATGCCATTGCCTACACCTCGCTGCGTGATCTGCTCCCCGATCCACATTAAAAGCATGGTGCCCGTAAGCATAGAAAAAGTGGCGATGAGTAAGAAAGTTTGCATGGGCACCATGATCGCCCCATTGTGCCCATGCCCGATGCTTCTTAGCCCAAAGGACACGCTCACGGCTTGGATCACGGTGATCCCGATCGTGGCGTAACGCACGATTTGCATGTATTTTTGCATGCCATCGCGTTCTTTTTTCATTTTGGCTAAATTGGGGAAAGTGGCGCTTAAAAGCTCCATGATGATCGAAGAGGTGATGTAGGGCATGATGCCTAGCGAGATGATGCTAAGGCGGCTCACAGCGTTGCCACTAAACATGTTGAAAAGCCCTAGAGCATTGCTGGAATTGCTGTCAAAAAAAGACTTGATCGCCGCCAAATCCACCCCAGGAATGGGTACATAGGCTAGGACTCTGTAGAGGAACAGATAGCCTAGTGTGATGAGAATCTTAGTGGCAATGGCTTTATTCATTATTTCTGTCCGCTAGTAGCGATTCTCTCGTCTTGGATTTTAGAGGCTAGCTCTTTTGCCCCTTGGCCTATCAACTTCACCTTTTCAATGTAACTTGGGAAGGGATGGACTTTTTTAATCAGCTCCAAACTCAAGGTTTCTAGCTTTAAAATCTCGGGGTGTTTAGAAACATTAATGCTATAAGTGAGCCCCTTTGTGCGACTTTTAAAGCCCACTTTAGGCAAGCGGCGTTGCAAGGGTTGTTGCCCGCCCTCAAAGCCGCGTTTTTGCTTGTAACCAGTGCGGGCACTTTGTCCCTTGCCCCCCCGCGTAGAGGTTTTACCCATACCAGAGCCCTGACCTCTGCCGACTCGCTTAATGTTTTTCACACTCCCCTTAGCGGGGCATAAATTTTCTAGTGCCATAAAACCTCCTTAACCCTTGATTCTAGCCAAAGCGTCAAAAGTCGCCCGAACCACATTGTAAGGGTTGTTTGATCCTAAAGACTTTGTCAAAATATCTTTAATGCCGGCCAGCTCGATCATGGGGCGGGTAGAACCACCCGCGATGATGCCCGTACCTTCGCTCGCGGGTTTTAATAAAATCTTGCTCGCATTGTATTTTTGTTCGATGTCATGCGCGATGGTTGTGCCTTTAATTTTCACTTCGATGATGTTTTTAAACGCGTCATCGACCGCTTTTTTGATGGCATCTGGCACTTCGCGCGCCTTGCCAAGCCCAAAGCCCACAAGTCCATTTTTATTGCCCACCACCACTAAAGCGTTGAAGCGAAAGCGGCGCCCACCTTTGACAACCTTAGTGACCCGCCCGATATTCACCACGACTTCTTGAAATTCTTCTCTATTGATCTCCATGTCTATCCTTAAAGGGCAATGTTATTTTCACGCAAAGTTTCGGCAAACACTGCTACCACACCGTGGTATAAATACCCATTGCGATCAAACACCACCTGCGTGATGCCTTTAGCTTGCAAACTCTTGGCAAACTCTGTGGCGATCTTTTTGCTGTCTTCGATGTTTTTGCCAAAGCCTAACTTCTTGCCATCCACATGGGCTAGGGTGTTGTGGTTGTTGTCATCAATGGCCTGGGCGTAGAGGTGTTTATTAGATTTAAAGATACTCACGCGGGGGCGTTGCTCTGTACCAAACACCTTAGAGCGCACCCGCATTTTGCGTTTAGCCCGTTGGGCTTTTTTCTTTTCTAACACATTTTTAGTCATGCTATCCCCTATTTCTTAGCGGTCTTACCGGCTTTGCGGATGATCACTTCGTCTTTGTACTTGATGCCCTTGCCTTTGTAAGGTTCGGGGGGGCGAAACGCCCTAATGTCGGCGGCGATCTGCCCGATTTGTTGTTTATTGCTCCCCTTGATGGTGATGGTGTTTTTATCCACCACCATATCCACGCCCTCAGGGATGGGGTATTTCACCGGGTGGCTAAAACCAAGGCTTAATTCTAAAACCTTGTGCCCTAGTGCCACTTTATAGCCCACGCCATTGACCTCTAGCACCTTGCTAAAGCCCTTGTCTAGCCCGGTTACGATGTTGCTTGCCAAAGCCCCATAAGTCCCCCAAAAGGCCTTGTCCTGTGCGCCCTCGCCCATTGGCTCAAAGCGCAGGGTATTGCCCTCTAGGATGATTTTCACCCTGCCATGTGTTTCTAGCTCTTGGCTTGTTTTTTGGTTTTTAAACACAAGGCGGGTGTGCTCCACGCTCACCTGCACCCCGCTGGGGATATTGATGATTTTTTTACCAATTCTTGACATGCACTCTCCCTACCAAATGCTACAAAGCACTTCGCCGCCCACATTTTGTTTGTAGGCTTGCTCATTGGTGATGACCCCTTTGCTCGTGCTCACCACCACCACGCCATAGCCGTTCTTAAAGCGTTTCAACTCTTTAGATTGGCGATACACCCGACGGCCGGGCTTGCTTAAGCGTTTAATTTCGTTGATGACCGCCTTGCCATTTTCGTCATAGGTGAGCTCTACAGAAATGAAAGGTTTGCCCGCTTTTTCAATCACATTGTAATTAGTGATGAAGCCTTTGTTTTTAAAGATGTCTAGGATGGACACCACGATTTTGGCGTAATAGAGCTCGGTAACCTCCAAACGACGCATGCTCGCATTGCGGATGCGTGTTAGAGAATCTGCCACAATGTCATTAACCATGTTATCCCCTTACCAACTAGCTTTTCTAAGGCCGGGGATCAAGCCCTCATTGCCCATTTTACGCAAACACACACGGCACAAGCCAAAATCGCGATACACTGAGTGGGAGCGCCCACAGATGTTGCAACGGGTGTAGCCTCGTACCTTAAATTTAGGCTTGCGGCGGGTTTTTGCTATGATTGATTTTTTAGCCATTAGCGTCCTTTCGCAAATGGCATTCCAAGTAATTCTAACAACTTAAATGCCTCCTTGTCGCTGTTTGTAGAAGTGATGATGGCGATGTTGAGCCCGTGTGTCACCATGATGTCGTCATAGACCACTTCGGGGAAAATGAGCTGTTCGTTTAAGCCAAAGCCGTAATTGCCCCGCCCATCAAAGCCGCTTCTAGACACACCCCTAAAGTCTTTCACCCTAGGCAGAGCAATCACAATCAACTTTTCTAAGAAGTTATACATGACTTTGTTGCGTAGGGTAACCTTCACCCCCACAGCCATGCGCTCACGGATTTTAAAACCCGCCACGGATTTTTTCGCCATGGTAATGATAGCTTTTTGCCCGGCGATCAAAGAGAGGGTTTGGGCGATGTTTTGCATGATTTTCATGTCTTTGGCATAAGCCCCCGCCCCCACACTCAAAACGATTTTTTCGATTTTGGGGAGCAACATGGGGTTTTTAATGTTTAGCTCTTCGGCTAATTTACCCTTCACTTCTTTTTCATAGAAGCTTTTCAAGCCATACATACGCCTACTCCTCTTCTTTTTTCACATTCGAGATATGCATGGGCATTTCCTTAGAGAGATGCCCACCCTTGGGGTTGTCATCCGTAGGCTTTCTGCTTTTTTTCACAATTTTGCACCCCTCTACAACCACCATGGATTTTTTAGGAAACACCGCCAAAACCTTGCCCACTTTGCCCTTGTCATCCCCGGCAATGACTTTCACCAAGTCGCCTTTTTTGATCCGCATTAAAGCACCTCCGGAGCCAAAGAAATGATTTTCATAAAGTTTGCGTAGCGCACCTCACGGCTCACGGGGCCAAAAATGCGTGTCCCGATGGGGTCTTTCTTCGCGTCTAAAATCACCGCTGCATTGTCGTCAAAGCGGATTAAAGAGCCATTGGGGCGTTGCACCTCTTTTTTGGTGCGCACAATCACGGCCTTCACCACTTGTCCTTTTTTCACCTTACCATTGGGGATGGCTTTTTTCACAGAAGCCACGATCACATCGCCCACGCTGGCATAGCGCCTATGGCTGCCCCCCAAAACTTTAATACACATGATCTCCTTGCCCCCGCTGTTGTCTGCCACCACTAACCTAGTGAAACTTTGGATCATTTACACTCCCTTAAGCACAATTTCTTTGAGCGCAAAGGTTTTGGTTTTAGACACCGGCTTACACTCAATGGCACTCACGAAATCCCCGACTTCCGCTTTGTTTTGGCTGTCGTCAATGGTGTATTTCTTAAAACGCTTCACAATCTTATGGTATTTTTGATGCACAACTTTGCGCTCCACCAAAATCACCACACTCCGCGCATCGATCCGGCGCACCACCTTACCTTGAATGGTGCGCTTATGGGCTTGTTTAACTTCCATGACCTACGCCCTTAAAGCACTCAAAGCCGTAGAAATGCGGGCAATGTCTTTACGCACTGCACGGATTTCACTAGGCTTATTCAGTTGCATGGTTTTTAGCTTCACCCGCAATTCAAACAGATCTAGCTTCTTGGATTTCAGCAATTCTTGCAATTGCTTTGCATCCTTGTCTTTCAACTCAATAAACTTCATTTTCACTCTCTCTAGTAACAATTTTGGTTTTGAAAGGCAACTTTCTTTGTGCCAAAGTCAAAGCCTCCCTGGCTAAGCCCTCTTCAATGCCTAGCATTTCATAGACAATGCGTCCGGGTTTGATGTTCATCACCCATTTTTCTACAGACCCCTTACCTTTGCCCATCCTTGTTTCTAGGGGTTTAGCGCTTAAGGGTTTGTCGGGGAAGACGCGAATCCACACCTTGCCCGCTCTTTTGGTGTGGCGCGTCATCGCCACCCTCGCGGCCTCAATTTGGCGCGAGTCGATCCGCCCGTGCTCAACGGCTTTAATGCCAATGTCGCCAAAGGCAAGGCTCGCGCCCCTGTAGGACTTGCCCCGGTTACGCCCTTTCATTTGTTTGCGGTATTTGGTTTTTTTAGGCATCAACATAGCTATTCTCTCCCTCTTCTAGTGCGTGCTCTAGGGGCGCGCTCCTCGTTCTCTTCGCGTTTGTCGGCTTGGATGCCCTTATGCAACACTTCGCCTTTAAAGATCCACACCTTCACGCCAATGTTGCCATACACGGTGAAGGCCTCAGCAAAGCCGTAATCGATTTTCGCCCTTAGAGTGTGTAGGGGCACGCGCCCCTCCATATACCACTCGGTGCGCGCGATCTCAGCCCCGGCTAAACGCCCAGACACCCTCACTTTAATCCCCCGTGCCCCAGATTTCATGGCGGTTTGCATGACTTTTTTCATGGCGCGTCTAAAGGCGACCCGTTTTTCTAGTTGGGTTGCCACATTTTCAGCGCAAAGTTGCGCATCCGCTTGGGGGCGTTTAACTTCTTTGATATTGACCGCAATTTCTTTCTTAATCAAATTTTTCAAAGAAGTTTTGATTTTCTCAATATCCACGCCCTTTTTGCCAATGATGAGCCCCGGGCGCGCCGCGACCACGGTGATACGCAACTTCTTAGCCGCCCTTTCGATCAAAATCTCGCTCACGCCAGCGTAGTAAAGCTCTTTTTTAAGGAATTTGCGGATGCGATAATCTTCTTCAATGTTGGCGACCGCCACATTGCTGCTAGGAAACCAGCGAGAAGTCCAGTTGCGGTTAATGCCTAGTCTCAAGCCGATAGGATTGACCTTTTGTCCCATTTAGTGTTGCCCTCCCTTACCCACTTCGACTAAAATATGTGCGGTGGGCTTTCTAATGGAAGTGGCACGCCCTCTAGCTCTTGGCATGTGTCTTCTTAACACGGGACCTGCATCCACACGGCAGCTTAAAACCGCCACTTCTTTAGAGTCATGCCCGCCGTTATAAACCGCTGCGCTAATCACCCTTGAGAGCATGCGGGCGGCTTTGTTGGGGGTGAATTCTAAACGGGCGATCGCCACTTCGGCATTCATCCCTTGCACTTGCCTAGCAAGCAATCTTGCCTTGGTGGGGGATAGTCTAGTGTATCTTAGGGTTGCCCTACTCATTTGCCATCCTTTGTGTGTTGTCTTGCCATGTGTTATTTACCTATCTTTTTTTGCACGGTGCCTTTATGCCCCTTAAAAGTCCTTGTGGGGGCAAATTCGCCCAGTTTATAGCCCACATGGTTTTCTGTGATATAAACAGGGATAAAGATACGCCCATTATGCACGCTGTAGGTGAGCCCAATCATGTCGGGTAAAATGGTGCTTCTTCTTGACCATGTTTTAATGGGGCGATTGTCTTTTTTGGCTTTGTGTTTGAGAGTCTTGTCCATCAGGTGCTTATCCACAAAAGGACCTTTTTTAATTGACCTTCCCATTATTTGCCTTTCTTGCGTGAAATGATCAAGCGATCGCTTGCTTTTTTGCGTCTGGTTTTATAGCCTTTAGCTGGAGTGCCCCAAGGCGATACGGGGTGTCCGCTAGAGCCCGTTTTACCCTCACCACCGCCGTGGGGGTGATCGACTGGGTTCATGGCAGAGCCTCTTGTTTGTGGCCGGATGCCTCTGTGGCGGTTGCGTCCGGCTTTACCGATGTTCGTGTTGATGAAGTCCTCATTGCCCACCACGCCGATGCTCGCCATGCATTCGCTCAAAATGTAACGCATTTCGCCACTGGGCATGCGTAAGATGGTGTATTTGTCCTCCCGCCCCATGATTTGTGCGCTCATGCCCGCACTTCTGGCGAGTTGTCCGCCAGCCCCGGGGTGCATTTCAATGTTATGCACGATGGTACCAATGGGGATGCTTCTGAGTTTCATGGCAAAGCCGGGTTTGATGTCTAGCCCGCCCTCAGCCGCGATCACGATGTCGCCCACTTTCAAGCCACTGGGCTGTAAAATGTAGCGTTTATCGCCATCGGGGTAGGTGATTAGGGCAATCCTTGAATTGCGGTAAGGATCGTACTCGATCGTACTAACTTTGCCCTCAATGCCAAATTTATTGCGCTTGAAGTCAATGATGCGATAAAGCTTTTTCGCCCCCGCCTCTTTGTGGCGGCTGGTGATGCGTCCTTGGTTGTTGCGTCCGGCATGCACGGGGAGTTTCACCAAAAGTTTTTTGACGCTCGCTTTAGCGGTGATGTCGCTTGAGCTAAGGCCGCTCATAAAACGGCGGCTGGGGGTGTAGGGTTTGTAGGTTTTAATCGCCATATTCTGTCCTTATGCGCTCAAAGCGGTGATGTTTGCGTCTTTGGGGACTTTGACATAGAACTTTTTATAGCCATTGCGTTGCCCCATTCTGCCCTTAAAGCGTTTCACCTTGCCCTCTTGCCTGAGTGAGTTGATTTTCAAGGGCACAAAGCCAAAGTAATCTTTGAAGATCGCCTTGAGCTGGTTTTTGCTGACACCCATTGTGGTTTGTACCACAATCACCCCACTCTCTTGCATGGAGAGGGATTTTTCGGTGTAAAGAATGGATTTGATGTCTGTGATGTCTGCCATTCTCATTCTCCTTCATGTGCTTTAATGAGTGCCTCAAAGGCGGCTTTCTCCACCACCACTGCCCCAAAGGCGGCGATCCAATAGGCATTGACTTCGCTCGTTTCTAGCAAATAGCAATTTTTGAGATTTCTAAAGGCTAAGTAATTGCCCTCATCTAATGCCCTTGTGATGAGTAGGACATCTCTAAAGCCTAGGTTTTTCACAAAGGCTGACGCGTCCTTGGTTTTCTTGCTAGGGATGTCGATTTGATCCACCACCACTAAGTGATTGTTTAAAGCTTTTTGGGCTAGGGCGTATTCTAAAGCGAGCCTTTTTTGCTTTTTGTTGATTTTAAGATCGTAGTTGCGGTTGTTGGTCGCCCCGTGGCTCACACCCCCGCCCACAAACACGGGAGAGGTGATGCTACCAGCCCGGGCGCGCCCGCCGCCTTTTTGATTCCACGGCTTGCGTCCGCCCCCGCTCACTTCGCCCCGATTCTTGCTTTTAGCGGTGTTGGCACGGGCTAGGGCGCGGTAGTGTTTGATGTATAAATAAAGATTGTGTTCTTTAATGTCCTTGAAGCGCGCGGGCAAATCGAGTTGCCCAACTTCTTGGCATTGCTGGTCTAAGACTCTTGCTTTCATTACTTCCCTTTCTGGATGCTGATCCTGCCATAAGCCCCGCTGTAGCCGGCCACAGAACCTTTCAGCACCAAAATTTTGCTCTCTTTGTCGAAAGACAGGACTTCGTTATGGCATGTAACCTTCTCATTGCCATAATGCCCCGCCATTTTCTTGCCCTTTTGCACGCGCCCGGGCCACTCTCTGTTACCAATAGAGCCCAAACGGCGGTGGAAGCGGCTGCCATGTGCGGCTGGGCCCCCTTGAAAGTTCCAGCGTTTCATCGCGCCGCTAAAGCCACGCCCCTTGGTATAAAAAGTGGCTTTGATGCGCGCGGCGTTTTCTAAGGGCTCTAAACTCAAATCGCCCAGCTCTTGTGCCTGCCCTTGTAAAGTCGCAAAGTGGTTGAACTCTGCGCTCAAGTTATACTTTTTTTGTTGCCCTGCGATGGCTCTGTTCTTGGTTTTGTGCAGGGGGTAGGCGACTAATAGTTGCCCACCCTCTTTAACTGCGCAAACCTTGCTCTCAAGGATTTTTAGCAAGGTTACGGGCGTGCTGTTTGCACCCACAACACGACTCATTCCAACTTTTTGTACTAAGTATTCCATTTACTCTCCAATCAAAATTGCGTTTGAAGCGTTATTTCGCCTCCATAGAAGTTACTTCTACATCCACTTCAGGGGCTAAATCGAGTTTCATGAGGCTATCCACGGTTTCGGGTGTGGCGGCCATGATGTCAATGAGGCGGCTATGTACGCGGATTTCAAATTGCTCTCGTGAGTCTTTGTTGATGTGTGGAGAGCGCAACACAGTGTAACGCCTGTTCCTTGTGGGTAGGGGGATGGGACCCCTGATCTCTGAGCCAGAGCGTTTCACCGCCTCCACAATCGCCACTACAGAACGATCCAAAACCCTATGATCGTAGGCTTTGAGCTTGAGTCGTATCTTTTCCATTAAAATCCTTAGCAAATTTAAAAGCCCTAATTATAGGCTAAAAACCGTCCTAAGTCAAGGCAAAAGTGCCTATTTAGCGCAGCCCTCACTTTTAGTTTTATCCTTATTATAAGGATAAAATGCTTAAAATGTGCGTATGGATTTGGGGCTCTTAAACAACATTTTAGAAAACTCTTTAACCCAGGGCAAGAGTTTAAAACCACGAAACATACCCGCCACTCCCTCCACACTTTTTTATGGGGGGCCCAAGGCGGGCAAAAGCTCCATTGCCCTTTTAAATGTCGCCGCTCACAAACGCCCAGTGTTTGTCGATTGCACCGATGTGCGCTTGAGTTTAGCCGAGCTTGCCAAAGCCCTGCCCCTCTTTTGTCAAGATAAGGGCGTGGATTTACTCATTTTAAAACATCCCCCAAAGGACTTCCCTCTTTTAAATTTACCCACTTTCCTCACCCAAAGCACGCCCAAGAACGCCCCCAAGGGCTTTAAAATCCAAGCCATTTTGCCCCTAAGTTTTGCCGAGTTTGTGCGTTTTCTTAAGAAAGAGCCCAGCACACTTTTAGCGCGCTTTTTAAAAGAGGGCAATTTACCCGAACTGCTCTTTTGCCCTACCAGCGAAATCGCGCTTAAAAAACAAGCCCTTTGCGCCCTTGCCTTCAAAGACAAAACCCCGCTTTTTAAAGCCCTATTGCCCTACCAAGCTAGAAGCCTTAGCACCCACCATCTCTACACACAGCTTAAAAAAACCCTCAAAATCTCTAAAGACCATCTCTATGCCTTCATTGCCTTTTTGCAAGAGAGCCAAACTTTAATCAGTTTGCCAAGCCAAGCGCGCCCCAAACTCTACTTTTACGATTTCTCCCTGCCCTACGCCTTTAGCTACACCCACCCCTTGCCCCCCGTCTTTGAAAACATGCTCGCCTTAGAATTAATCCGCCATTTTGGCATGTCTCAAATCTCTTGCCATTCTAACGCCTTTTTAGTCGATGGCACGCATTTATGTCTCCCTAGCCCTTTTCCCACCTTAGAGCAATTAGAGCACACTCTGCCCCTGCTTTTGAAGGGTGTAGCAGGGGGGCTCAAGGTGTGGGTCGTAACAATCAACACGGCCTTAAAGGGAGCTTGCGGGGGGCATCAGTGGGAGGCACTTGGGTTTGTCCAATTTTGCCTACAAGTCTTGCCCACCCTTTAGCTCTATCTCATGCATTTTAGGTTAAACTCGCCCTTTATGCAAAGGACTTATTGATGCGCCCTCGTTTTGCCACCAAGCAAATTTTTATCAGCTCCACCCCCATAGGGGGCAATGCGCCCATCAGCACACAGAGCATGGCCTACAGCCAAACCTGCGACATAGAAGCCACAAAGGCGCAAATCGACCGCTTAAAGCTAGCGGGAGCGGATTTTGTGCGCGTGGCGGTGCGCCATAAAAAGGATGCAAACGCGCTGAAAGAACTTAAAAAAGTGGCCAGCCTGCCCTTAATTGCTGACATACACTTCCACCACCATTTAGCCCTAATCGCCGCTGAAAGCGTGGATGCGATCCGCATTAATCCGGGCAATATTGGCTCAGTAGAAAATGTCCGCGCCGTGGCTAAAGCCTGTAATGCGCGCAACTTACCAATCCGCGTTGGAGTCAATGGGGGGAGCCTAGAAAAGCCATTTGAGCTCAAATACGGCGCAACGCCAAAGGGGATGGTGCAATCCGCCCTTTATAATGTTAAACTTTTAGAGGATGTGGGCTTTAGCAATATCAAAATCTCTTTAAAGGCTAGCGATGTTGAGCGTACAATACAAGCTTACGAGCAACTGCGTCCTCTAACACCCTATCCTTTTCATTTAGGCGTTACCGAGGCGGGGAGCTTGTTTCACTCCAGCATTAAAAGCGCGATGGCTTTGGGGCATTTACTAAGAGAGGGCATAGGCGACACCATGCGCGTGTCTATCACGGGCGAACTTGAAGAAGAAATCCGTGTAGCTAAGGCGATTTTGCGCTACAGCGGGCGGCAAAAAGAGGGGATCACCTTCATTTCTTGCCCGACTTGTGGGCGGATTGAGTCTAATTTAGTCGCTTTAATGGCACAAGTGGAACAACGCCTCGCGCACATTAAAATCCCTTTGGATGTGAGCGTGATGGGCTGTGTGGTGAATGCTTTAGGCGAAGCCAAACACGCCGACATTGCGATCGCCTTTGGCAAGAAAAGCGGGCTCATTATCAAAAAAGGGCAGGTGATCCACAAACTCCCCGAAGACCAACTACTAGAAACCTTTGTTAAAGAAGTACAAGACTTAGCTAAACAACACCAACACGAGGACGGCCATGCAAGACTTTAAACACTTTGCAGATCAATTCCACAATTCTCCAAACTATAAAAAACCTCTCGCCTTTGGGATCGCCAAAATCCAGCATGGACAAGCAAGTTGCAAGCCCCTTTGCGCGACCTATCCCGTGTTAAATTGGGGTGAGGCACTCGGGGCGTATGCGGTGTTTAAGGAGGCGAGCAAATCCGCCCAGCCCTTAAGCGAGAAAGACAGCGAAGTCATTTATGGGGTGAGTGCCGCTTTTATCCAACACGCCCTAGAACTGTTTAAACCCTTTTTGGCCGAGAGTTTGAGTGGGGATCAGCACCCCAATATCCAAGTACTCTTAGAGTTGCAAAAAGCCCCGCTTTACACCCAAAGCCCCACACAAGAGAGTTTACATAACTACCACTTCGTGGTGCTCTATGAAGACGCGCCCTGCCAAAGCCTGCAAACCGCCTACATGAAACTTCTAGCCCTATCCCTAGGTAAAGCTCCACTAAGAAGCCTCAATTTAGAGGGCATTTTTGGGTTGCTGCCTAATGTGGCATGGAGCGGCAATAAAGCCTATGAGCTGGAGTATTTGCGCACTAAAGAAATTACGCTTAAAGTGCAGGGCACTTACCCGTGCATTGACTTTATAGACAAATTCCCCCGCTATCTCATGCAAGTGTTGCCTGCCGTGGATAATATCCGCTTGCTAGACACGGCGAAAGCCCGTTTTGGGGCATATCTTGGCAAGGGCGGTTACACGCAAATGCCCGGGGCCAGTTACATTAACTTCAATGCGGGCGTTCAGGGGGCGTGCATGAACGAGGGGCGGATCAGCTCATCGGTGCTTGTGGGCGAGGGCACGGATATAGGCGGGGGGGCGAGTGTGCTAGGCGTGCTTAGTGGGGGCAATAGCGAGCCTATCAGCATTGGTAAAAACTGCCTGCTTGGGGCTAATTCAGTTTTAGGCATTAGCCTTGGCGATGGATGTATTTTGGACGCGGGCATTGGGGTTTTAGCGGGGACAATTTTTGAAATCGCCCCCAAAGACTTAGAGAAATTGCAAGAGATGAACCCCGGCTTTAAGCCTAAAGAGAGCGGACTTTACAAGGGAAGGGAGCTATCGGGGCTAAATGGCTTGCACTTTAGGCAAAATAGCCAAAATGGCAAGATGTGCGCGATGGTAAGCAAGCGGCACATTCCGCTAAATGTGAATTTACACCACTAGGGGGCGTTATGCGCGCTAAATTGTTTTTAGCATTGTTAGTATTTGTGGGCTTTTTGGTGGCAGCAGAGAACATCCCACAGGGTGCAACAACCCAGGGGGCGCAAAATATGCAGGGAGCACAAAATGCACCCTCTCAAAACGCCCCTTCCCCAAACGCCCAAGCCCAGCCCCCTACGCGCTTTGCCCCCACCACTCCTGGCACGCCACCCCCACGCACACAACCACCCATGAACGACCGCTTAACCCCCCCCACTTTAGCCCAGGATGCGCTGAGTGCCGGCATTAGCGCAATCAAGGCGGCGGATTATAAAAGCGCGTTTCGGCTCTTTGTCAAGTCCTGTAATGAGGGCAACCCGGCCGGCTGCTTTGCAGTGGGCACGATGTACGCCAATGGGGTGGGGATACAAACCGACCCAGAAAAAGCCACCCGCTACTATGAGTTAGGCTGTAGCGGAGGCGATGCGAGTGCGTGTGCGGACTTGGCCCAAACTTATGATTACAAACAAAACCCCACCCCAGATGACAAAGAAAAAGCCGCGCAACTTTACGCCGTGGGCTGTTCTGGGGGCAGTGTGCTCGCGTGCAATAATTTGGCGTGGATGTATGCCAATGGCGTGGGCGTGCCTAAGAATTACTACAAAGCCCTAGATTATTACAAATACGCTTGCGAAAATGGGAGCGATTTGGGCTGCTACAATTTAGGCTTGATGAGTAATGTTAAAAATATCTATGGCATTGACAAGGCAAAACTTAGCGATGTGGATTTGAACTACTTGGCCTGCAATGCGGGGGACATTCAAGGCTGCGCGAATTTGGGCTGGATTTACACCAAGGGCACGGAGGGCGTGCCTAAGAATAATTTTTACGCTGCCAAGTATTTCCAAAAGGCTTGTGAGGGGGGCAATTTGTCTAGTTGCAATAATCTGGGCGTGCTGTATCAAAAGGGCTTGGGCGTGCCACAAAACGACCAAAGGGCTTTAGATTTATTCTCGTATGTATGTAACTATGGCCTGCAATCGGGGTGCGACAATTACGGGATTTTTAAAGAGAAACTCCTGCAGACAAACCCCAATTACGGGCGCTTGTTCCTGCCCCTAGACCCCAGTTTGCGTTAAAGGCATTTTAAACCTAGTGGCTCTATAATGGGGGTTTTTTAAACCAAACTCAAAGGATTTTCATGCAGGTTTTGTTGTTAAAAGATGTGAAAAATTTAGGCAAGGCGGGTGCGGTTGTGAGCGTGAAAGACGGCTATGGCAATAACTTTTTGCTCGCCAAGGGCTTAGCGAAACTGGCGACTAACGATGTGATCCGCCAATTTAAAGCCACCGCTAAAAAACGCGCCGAACAAGAGGCGCAGGAATTGGCCGACAAAGAAGCCCTAGCCAAAACCCTAGAAAATATCACGCTTAAAATCACTAAAAAAGTCGGGGCCAATGGCGCGCTCTTTGGCGCAATCACTAAAGAAGAGGTGATCGAAGTCCTGCAGGCTAGCCACCCAATTGAGCTAGACAAAAAGACCCTGGAGCTCAAAACCCCCATTAAAAGCACAGGGCTTTATGAAATTGAGGTGAAACTGGGCCACGGCGTGCATGGCGTGTTAAAACTGGATGTGGTGGCTGAGTAGCAATGTTTCACGCCACCACGATTTTAGGCTATAAAACGCATTTTGAGGGCAGGGATTACGCCATTATCGGCGGAGATGGGCAAGTGAGTTTCAATAACTGCGTGCTTAAAGGCAATGCTACGAAAATCCGCACCCTGCACCACGGGCAAATTTTAAGCGGATTTGCAGGCAGCACCGCCGATGCCTTCAGCTTGTTTGACATGTTTGAGCGCATTTTGGAAGGCAAAAAGGGGGATTTGTTTAAAAGTGTCGTGGATTTTAGCAAGGAGTGGCGCAAGGACAAGTTTTTACGCCGCTTGGAGGCGATGATGATTGTGCTGAATAGACAATCGATTTTTATTCTAAGCGGCACGGGCGATGTGGTGGAGCCAGAAGATGGCAAGATCGCGGCCATTGGTAGCGGGGGCAATTATGCTTTAAGTGCTGCGCGGGCTTTGGATAAATTCGCCACCCTAGAGCCTAAAACCCTCGTCGAAGAGTCGCTGAAAATCGCGGGCAATCTTTGCATTTACACGAACCAAAACATCAAAATCTTGGAGCTTTGATGGAAGACCCACAGAAGTTAAATTTAACCCCACAAGAGATTGTGGAGTATTTAGATGGCTACATTATTGAGCAGCAAGACGCTAAAAAGATGATCGCCATTGCTTTGCGTAACCGCTGGCGGCGTTTGCAGCTGCCTAAAGAGTTGCAAGAGGAGGTTACACCTAAAAATATTTTGATGATCGGCTCTACGGGCGTGGGTAAAACCGAGATCGCGCGGCGCATGGCCAAGATGATGGGGTTGCCCTTTGTGAAAGTGGAGGCGAGCAAATACACCGAAGTGGGCTTTGTGGGGCGGGATGTGGAGTCGATGGTGCGCGATCTAGTCGCTGCAAGCGTGCATTTGGTGGAGATGGAGGAGAAACAAAAGAACCAAAACAAGATCGAAGACTTGGTGATCGAGCGGATCGCTAAAAAGCTCTTGCCCCCCCTGCCTAGCAGTGTGAGCGACACCAAAAAAGAGGAATACGCCTTAAACTTTGAAAAAACTAAAGAAAAAATTAGAGGCGATGCCCTTGACAACCAAAAGATCGAAATCGAGCTAGACAAGCGCACTTTAGAGGGGGATTTTAATGTCCCCCCTGAGATCATCAAGGTGCAGGAGAGCTTGACCAAGATTTTAAGCAAGGGTACAGAGAAAGTCACCAAAGAGATGACGATCAAGGAGGCCAAGGAGGCCCTGCGCCACGATGTGTCCCAAGCCATTTTAGACATGGAGAAAGTGCAAAGAGAGGGGCTAGAGAGGGCACGCCAATGCGGGGTGATCTTCATTGATGAGATCGATAAAATCGCGGTGAGCAGCAAGGAGGGCGGGCGGCAAGACCCTAGTAAAGAAGGTGTGCAACGAGATTTACTCCCCATTGTGGAGGGCTCTACGATCCAAACTAAATACGGGGCACTGAGCACGGATCATATTTTATTCATTGCGGCCGGGGCGTTTCATTTGAGTAAGCCTAGCGACCTGATCCCCGAGTTGCAAGGGCGCTTCCCCCTAAGGGTGGAGCTGGAGAACTTGAGCGAGGAGATCATGCACGAGATTTTAACCCGCACCAAAAGCTCGATCATCAAGCAATACCAAGCCTTGTTGCAAGTGGAGGGTGTGGATTTGGTTTTTGAGCCCGAGGCTTTAAGAGAGTTAGCCCGCCTTTCGTATTTGGCAAATCAAAAGACAGAGGACATCGGGGCACGCCGGCTACACACCACGCTAGAAAAGGTCCTAGAGGACATTAGTTTCAACGCCACAAGCTACAGCGGACAACAGGTCGTGGTGTCCAAAGAACAAGTGAGCAAAAAGCTCAAAGACCTTGTAGAAGATGTGGATTTAGCCCGCTTTATCCTATGACTAAAGCCGGGTTTATCGCACTCATTGGCCGGCCTAATGCGGGCAAAAGCACCTTGATCAACGCCTTATTAGGGGCCCATTTAGCCTTAACTTCGCACAAGGCCAATGCCACGCGTAAAATCTTCAAAGCCATCATCCCCTATACAGACAAAAGTGCCACGGAGTGCCAAATGGTGTTTTTAGACACCCCGGGGCTATGCACCCAAGAAAAGCTTTTGAATAAAATGATGGTGGCCCAAAGCCATAGTGCCTTTGAGGGCTGCGATTTGGCGGTGTTTGTGGCAGGTATTCATGACTCGTTAAAAGCCTATGAAGAGTTTTTAAAGTGGAGCGGCAGCAAGCCACATCTGCTCGCCTTAAACAAGATAGACACCGCCACCAATGTCCAAGTTTTAGAAAAGCTAGCCTCCTATGCGCCCTATGGCGGGCATTTTAAGGCACTAGTGCCCATCAGCGCGCAAAAGGGGTGGCATTTAAACGCTCTTTTAGATGAGGCGGCTAAGCTTTTACCCAACACGCCCTTTTACTACGATCCGGACATGCTCGGCGACATCCAGATGCGCGAGATTTACGCCGAGATCATTAGAGAGCAGATTTTTAAATTCCTAAGCGATGAAATCCCCTATGAGAGCGCAGTTGTGGTGCAAAGCGTGCAAGAGCAAGAGTCTATCGAGAAAATCCAAGCCCAGATCATCGTTGCCAAAGAGAGCCAGCAAAAGATGGTGATCGGCAAGGGCGGGGCGGTGGCAAAAAAGATCGGACAAGAGGCACGCCGTAAAATAGAGGGCTTGATCCAAAAAAAGGCGTTTTTGCGCTTGGAGGTGGTGGTGCAGAAAAATTGGACTTCCGTGCAAAATCAGCTTAAAAAAATGGGCTATGTGGTAGAATAGGAAACTCTTTTTGTCATCTTCTATTTTAAGGGTTAGCATGTTTCAACGAAAAGCGTTTTTACGCTCTATTTTTGTAGCGATGGCTTTAGCTGTGGGGGCGCAGGCGGACACTTTGATGGGCTTTGTCAAGGCCTACCACGAAAAGGGCATCGAATCCATTGAAAAGCTCTTGCAGTCCTATTTGGGCGAAAGGGCGTTTTGGGAGGACTTGTTAGAAACCAAGGACACCACCTATGGCTACTACGAGGATTTGAGCTATCTGTTCTTGATCAATAAAGCCAACCCCAAACTGGAGCTCTACCAGATGGGCGGGGAGAAGATCACTAAAGTGGACACCACCAAAGCCCTAGTGGGCTCTAAAATTGGGGTGAAGATGAGCGAGGGGGACAAGGCGACTCCCATAGGGGTGTATCAAATTGTAAAAAAAATCGCCCCTCCCAGTGCCTATTACGGCCCACTCGCCCTTGTTACAAACTATCCTAACCCCCTAGATGTGGTGTTAAAACGCACGGGACATGGGATATGGATCCATGGCATGCCCTTAGATGGCAAGCGGGGCAATAACACCAAGGGTTGCATTGCCATCAACAACAACGCCCTTAAAACCTATGACAAAATCATCCATGGTAAAAAGTCTATTTTAATCGTTTATGAAAACAATCTGCCTCACGCCAGCAAAGAGGAATTGGCCACGATTTTAGGCGATCTGTACGCGTGGCGCTCGGCGTGGGCGCGGAATAATTTGGTGTCCTATTTGGAGTTTTACGCCCCTGACTTTAAACATGTGAGCGGCATGGACATTAAGAGGTTTGAAAAATTCAAAACGAAAATCTTTGCCAAAAACGAGGATAAAATCATCCGCATTTCAGGGATTAACATCACACCCTATCCCACCAGCAGAGAGGACAAGCTCTTCCGTGTTGCCTTCAACCAAGACTATGAAGCCTATAAACATAAAAAGCTCACCTACAGCTCACACGGACTTAAAGAGCTGTATGTGCGTTTAAAAGGGCGTAAAATGCAAATCGTGGTGGAAAAATAGCCCCTTGATTGAATTTGTCTATGTCAAAGACCCCAAGTACCCGCTAGTCGCTCCCCACGAGCATATCGCGGTGTTATCCACCCCCACGCCCACCGATTGCGTGGTAAGCAATGTGCCTTTAAAGGGGGCCAAAAGAGTTGCGCCTGAGATCAATTTTCTCGTTGAAAACAGCACCCAAAGTCCCCTAGAATTGGCCGCGAGCTTGTCTTTGATTTACGAAGCGCATGGCCTGCAATTTGACTTCGCACCCACTGAAAACAATCTCCCCTTAGAAGTCTTTGCCTACAACTCCAACATTTGCCAATACCACCAGCGGCGCGTGGAGTGCTGTGGCAAGTGCAGCGAGGTGTGCCCCACACAAGCAATCACCAAGCTAGACCTAGAGATTGCCAAAGAAAAGGGGATCGAGTGCTTGGACAACCGCCATTTAGAGATCAAACCCCAAGATTGCATTGATTGCGGCAAGTGCATCGCCGTGTGCCCGAGTGGTAGCTTGCGTTACAACGCCTTGAGCCTAGAGTGCATGCAAGCTATTGCCAAACTTTACAAGGGCTATATCCCCCTAGTTTTAGACATCAACACAGACCACCCCACCACCCCCCTTAAAAAAGAGGTGTTGCCCCTAAGCCTAAATGCTAATATCTTGGAGCAAACCTATTTACTCACACTCTTGCAAGAGAGTGGGGCGCAAGTGGTGCTATACGCCAAAGAGTTAGGCGTAGGCACGCTAGAGAGCATCACCTTACTCAATGGCATTTATGAAAAAATCTACCAACAACCCGCAATCTTGTGTGCTTTTAACCCCGAGGAGCTTAAAACCTGCCTAGAACAGGCGCAAATTTTAGAGCATACCCGCTTTAGCCCCCCCACCACCCCCACACACACCAAGCGCGATCTATTCGCCAAACGCTTGGCGCACATGGTGGGCGATGGGGACTTCGGGCAAGTGGGCTGTGGGAACTTTATCCGCTATGGGCATATTAAGATTTTTGAGAGTTGCACGCTTTGTTTGGCGTGTGTGGGGGCGTGCAACACCAACGCCCTAAGCATCGATGGTAACAATTACCGCCTGCTTTTCAACCCCTCCTTATGCACCACCTGCGGGTATTGCGTGCCCACCTGCCCTGAAAAGTGCCTTGAGCTAGAAAGGGATGGCATCGCCTTGAAGCCTAGCTATTTTAGCCCACAGCTGATGGCTGAGGACACTTTATTTTCTTGCCGTATGTGTGGCAAGGCGATGGGGACAAATAAAAGCGTTCTTAAAATCGCTAAGTTTATGGAGAGTCGTTTTCAAGGCGACAAACGCCGGATCGCGAGCTTGTATGTGTGTGCCGATTGCAAGGTGAAGGTCATGCTTGAGGACATTATAGATATATCCGCCATTTTGCGCTAGAGGATTTGTATGTTTGCCCCGCTTTTAGATGCCTTCATTGAGTCGACCCACCTGCCCCACCCCATCCAGAAAAAGCCCCTAGCATTGGGGATCAAGTGGTATGCAGATCACGAGTCCTTTAAATGGTGTTTGTTCTACGACATCCTAAGCCACCAATACGACTTAACCCTAGAGTCTGAAAACTACACTTGCTTTTTAAGCGTGCACCACCGCTCTTTAGAAGATTTGGCCTTTATCCTTAAAATCCCCACCAAACGCCTGGTCTACATGGGCGAGAATGAGCGCATTGACTTCAATGTCTATGACTTTGGCATGGGCTTTGACGACTTGGAATTTGGCGAGCGTTATTTACGCCTACCCCTTTACTACCAAGCCTTATGCTCTCTTGCCAAACAGATCAATGCTTATAGCAACTCCCCCTTTCAAAGCGTGCTCACTGCCGATATCTCTAGCCACATCTATTTACCCCATCATCCACAAGACCCCTTTTGCACCACCTACCCGCAAATAGATGGCCTCGCACGGGAACAAAGCGACCCACTTAAAAGAGGGTTTGCTAGCTTCGTGGCCTCCAACCCCAATGCACCCGTAAGAAATGCTTTTTACCAAGAGCTCAAGCACTATCATCCGGTTGCGGGGGGGGGGGGGTATTTAACACGATCGGGCATTTAGTCCAAAACAAGCACGAATTTATCAGTGGGTATAAGTTCAACCTGTGTTTTGAAAACTCAATGGGCTTAGGCTACACCACAGAAAAGATTGTAGACGCTTATTTCGCCCACACCATCCCCATTTACTGGGGCAACCCTGAAGTGGCTAAAGATTTCAACCCTCAAAGCTTTGTCAATATCCACGACTTTAAAGATTTCAAAGAAGCCCTAGATTTTATCCGCTATTTAGACACCCACAACAACGCCTATTTGGATATGCTCTACGCACACCCGCTAAACACTTATAAGGGCAAACCCCAATTTTACAAAGATTTGAACTTTTCTAAGATTTTAAATTTTTTGCAAAACGCTTTAGAGTGTCCGCAGGTTTACCACGAACAAAACAACTTGGTAAGTCCCATTTACCAGCTTCAAGAGGGGGATTTATATTCCGGCCGCCAACACCTAGCTCTAGCCCTTAAAAAACTCTTGGGCAGAACCAGGCAAGTGTTTAAACGCCTTCCTCCCCACAGCCTTTCCTAGCGTGTGCCAGCAAAGCCCCACGAGAAACACCGCTTGAATTAGAAGCAAGCCCGTAGATCTTTAAAATGCAAAGAGGGGAATGCGCCAAGCCCAACGCCCACAGCAAAGCATTTCTTTCTTACGGGTCTTTAAAATTCTATAAAATGTGATCAAACTCCACAACACTAGAGTTTCTAGATTCCTGGCAACCAGTCTAGCGCACTCTTGTTTTTTGCGTGCTTGCCCAATGTTGGTTTTGTTTAACAAAACTTGGGGCTTATGGGGCAAGCAACCCGATAAAATTTGCAAGGCCTTATGGCGTTGCTAGAATTTAGCTGCTGTTTTCAGCCCCTTATTGTTTGAAAACGGGACACTAAAGCAAGAAAGACCGCGGGCATCAAGTCAATCCAAGCAGAGGAGCTTAGCTCCAACCCCTTATTGGCTTTAGAAAAAGGAGGATGGGTCAATGTTCTTTGTGGGCGATTCTATCTAAAGCGGTTTGGGCGATGAAGTCCCCCATTTGGGCAGCTTGCTGGTAGTGTTCTTTGGCTTTTGCCATGTCTTGTGCTCTGTCGTGTCCGTATTCATAAAAGACCCCTAAGGCGTGGTGCGCCCGCGCATCTCCCATTTTGGCAGCTTTTTGGAAATACTCAAAGGCCTTCGCAAAATCCCTATCTATCTCTTTGCCACAACAATAAATACCCGCCAATTCATAATACCCTATCGCCTCTCCGGCCTCTCCAGCTTTGAGGTAAAACTCCAGTGCTTTAGCTATATCCTTGTTGTTGTGGGCGATTTTTGCTGTGTTGAGGTAAATGATCCCCTCCGTACCCTCAGATGCATCAACTTTTTCAATCGAATGAACTTCCGAATAAACTTCTTTTATTTTGACCAAAAAATCTCCTTTGTGTTTTATCAAAGACAAGTCTAATTCTAGCAACTTTTTGGGTTTGAATCATTAAAGCTCTTTTAAAGATTCTCAAAACATCCCAAGCGCGTGTCTCTTATGGCTTGCCCGATCTCCCTTGTGTATTCATTACAAAGGGCCAGTAGCCGACCACGGGCTCATTTAAGGGCGCACCTGTGAGCATCAGTGCCTTCGCCTTTTTAAGACACGGACGATCGATACGCGTCCTTCCCTTTTGGAAGGCGATGAGCTGTTCTTTGTGCGCACGGTGCTCTTCTATCTTCGCCACCCCATCCAACACCAACACCAAAATATTATAGTTTTTAGCCACATCTAAATGCAAAACACCCCCTCTCTCACACCTGCACATCCCATAAATTGATCGCAGAAAAGGTCGTGGCCCGGACCATTTACACCTTTTAACTCCCCTGCCCTCTTTAGCAAACTTCTTTGAGTGGAACTCTTGGTGCACAATGCCAGAACCGGCTCTTCTACTGCACATCCACAGGAGCGATATCCCCCCACCCGAATCGGCGTGCTCCACTTCACCTTGGTAGGCGATCGTAACGGTTTCAAAGCCCTTGTGGGGTTTATTTGTTCTGTTGTGTGCGCCCCTCTAGCCAACGATCAAAACACCCATTGCCCCATCTTCAACCCCTTTTGTGTAGAATACAGGCAACTTCAGCAATAAGGGTTTTAGTGCTTAAAAAGTTCTTTTTAACAAACAGCTCGGGGATTTTGTGCTCTAGAGTGGCGGGGTTTGTGCGGGATTTGCTGAGCGCGTCCGTACTTGGCAGCGGGCTTTATAGCGATATTTTTTTTGTGGCGTTTAAGTTCCCTAATCTCTTTCGGCGCATTTTTGCCGAAGGGGCGTTTAGCCAAAGTTTCTTGCCCGCCTTCATTTCTAGCCGCTACAAGGGGGCGTTTTTGCTTGGCATTTTTGGGTTGTTTAGCCTGTTCCTATGCGCCCTTGTGCTGATTGTGTCGCATTTTCGCTTGTTTTTTACGAAGTTGCTCGCCTTTGGCTTTAGCCCGCATGCTATCGAGCTGGCTAAGGACATTGTGGCGATCAATTTTTATTATTTGCTCTTGGTGTTTTGGGCGACCTTTTTTGGCGCGCTCTTGCAGTATAAAAACCACTTTTGGGTGAGTGCCTACCACACGATTTTATTAAACTTGGCGATGATTTGCGCCCTCGTGTGGCATAAAAACGACCATTTCTTAGAAGTGGTGCGGGCGTTGAGCTATGGGGTGCTTTGGGGGGGGTGCGCCCAGGTGTGTTTGCACTTTTACCCACTCTATAGACTTGGCTTTTTTAAACTCTTTGGCATAGGCGCGTATAGTCTGCTGCACGCTAGCCCCGCCCAACAAGCCGCCATAAAACAAGAGCGCAGACACTTTTTTAAGCAGTTCTTCCCTAGCGTGCTAGGTAACTCGGCGAGCCAAATTTCTGCCTTCATAGACACCTTATTGGCCTCTTTTTTAGCCACGGGCAGCATTTCTTATTTGTATTACGCAAACCGCATTTTCCAACTGCCCCTAGCCCTCTTTGCTATTGCCACTTCTACAGCACTCTTTCCCACCATTGCACGGGCGATTAAAAATAACGACAGCGACAAAGCCATAACCCACCTCAAACAGGCGTTTGAGTTTCTAGCCGCCATGCTGCTCATCTGCACGCTTGGGGGGGTGTTCTTGGCTAAGGACATCATCGCTTTGTTGTTTGAAAGGGGGCAGTTTGGGGCGCAGGATGCCGCCCAATGCTCTAAGGTCTTTTGCGCCTATTTAGTGGGGCTTTTGCCCTTTGGGGTGGCTAAGATTTTTGCGCTGTGGCTATATGCCCACAAAGAGCAGGGCAGGGCGGCCAAAATCGCGCTCATTTCTCTAATTTTTGGCACGCTCTGCTCTCTAGCCTTAATGCCCTATTTGCACGCCAGTGGGTTAGCCCTCTCTAGCTCGCTCTCTGGCTTTTTGCTCTGTGGGCTTTATCTTAGGGCTTTTGGTTTTAAGCGTTTTTTAGGCATGATTTCGCTTTCTAAATGCGCCTTTTTAGGTTTGCTCTTAGGCTTAGAAGCCGTAATCTTAGCCCTATTTGTTGGGGTGTTACAAACCTTCAAAGCGTGGATTTTTTTACACCACTTATTTTAATCCCAAAGGTTTTACAATGATTTATTTATTTGACAGCCACCGCAAGCAAAAATGCCCCTTCAAGCCTTTAAAAGCCCCAAATGTATTGATGTATGTATGCGGGCCCACGGTCTATGACTATTCCCACCTAGGGCATGCAAGGAGCGCGATCACTTTTGACCTTCTTAGTCGCATGCTGACTTTAAGCGGGTATCGGGTGCATTTGGTGAAAAATTTTACGGATATTGATGACAAAATCATTGCCAAGGCCATCCAAAAGAACACAGACATACAGACGCTCACCGCGTTTTTTATCCAAGCGTATTTGCAGGACATGCAGGCTTTGGGGGTGGCTAGGGCACATTTAGAGCCCAAGGCGAGCACGCATTTAGAGGACATTGTGCAGATGGTGCAGGGCTTATTGACCAAGGGCTTTGCCTACCAAACCCCCAATGGGGATGTGTATTTAGACACCAGTTTAGACAAAGCCTATGGGTCTTTGAGCGGGCATTCTTTAGAGCTTGAGAGCGTGAGCCGCATTGAGGACAACCATGAGAAAAAACATCCACAGGATTTTGCCCTATGGAAGGCGTATAAGGGCGAGGGGGATGTGGGTTATGCTAGCGCACTAGGTAAGGGCAGGCCCGGCTGGCACATAGAGTGCTCGGCAATGATTAGGGTAAGCGGGGCCTACACCGACACGCCCTATCAAATAGACATACACGGCGGGGGCAACGATTTATTCTTCCCCCACCACGAAAACGAAGCCAGCCAAAGCCGGTGCGCCTTTAACCAAGAGTTGGCGCAGTTTTGGGTGCATAATGGCTTTGTGAATATCTCGGGCGAAAAGATGAGCAAGAGTTTAGGCAACAGCTTTTACATTAAGGATGCACTGAGAACCTACGATGGCGAGATTTTGCGTAATTACCTGCTGGGCGTGCATTACAGCGCGATTTTAAACTTCAGTCCCGAGGATTTGGTGAGTCAGAAGAAACGCCTAGACAAGCTTTATCGCCTTAAAAAACGGGCATTAGAGCTCGCGCATGCGCCCAGCACAGCTGATGCCACCTTCACCCACGCCCTATTAGAGAGCATGCAAGATGATTTAAACATTTCTAGGGCCTTGAGTGTGCTCGAAGAGCATTTGCACCTTAGCAATGAAAAACTAGACAACACCACGAATAAAGTGGATAAAAAGCACGGGGCTAGCCAGATTCTCGCTGATTTACTCTTTGTAGAGAGTTTGCTAGGGCTTGGGGGCAAAGAGCCCAGCGTGTATTTTCAGCTAGGCGTGGATGCTGAGCTTAAAGAATACATCAACACCCAAATCGCTTTGCGTCAAGAGGCCAAAAAGGCCAAGGACTTCGCAAGAGCAGATGCGATAAGACAAGCTTTAAGCCAGCGGGGCATTGCCTTGATGGACACGCCAAGCGGGACTATTTGGGAGAAAATCATTTAAGCCTTAAATTCTCTAGGAATTTGGGCGTGAGCGTGCTTAAGCGGATGGGGTAGGTGTTGTGCGGGTCGTTCGTGCTTTGGTTGTAAAAGACCTGCCCGCCCTGCGCGTAGCGTTTGAGCTCTAAATCTCCCCCGAAACTCTCAAAGTTTAAAGCAATGGCCGGGGCATTAGCAGGCTTAAAGTGCAACTCCACATAAGGGTCGTGTGCGCTAAAATCCACAAATCCCGTCCCCTGTATGCAAAAACGCCCCCTTGGGCGTTGGAACTTTTGTATCTGCACGCATTGCTCCTTGGGGCTGTGGGTGGTGCTGATGGTGTAATCACCCAGTTTGGTGCTGCGGGGGGCTTGCGCGCTTGGGCTTTGGGGGGCTCTTGGGAGCGTGGGGGCGAACTCTTTAGGGGACGCATAGGTGGGGGTGGCAGGGGTACTTAAGGTGGCTAGAAGTTTGTCGTTAATTGCACCCATGGCGTAGATGGGAGCGGTGGTTTCATAGGTGGTGGACTGGTTTAGAGGGGCTAGGCTCGTTAAATAAAAAGTGCCATGCTTTAGAGCAAAGCTCAGCGTGTAGCCCGTGTCTTTGGGGGCCATGGTGGGGGTGGCAGGGGTACTATTCACTAATTCTAAACGCAACTTACCCTGCTCTTTTGAGAGCTTTAGGGAATTAAACCCACGCACACAAAAGCCCTTGAAGAGTTGTCCTTGATAGAGCACACCCACACAAGCCCCCTTCTTGCTGGGCACTTGAGCTAGAGCCCCTATGAGCGTGTAGGGCGCAAACTCTAAATGACTGGTGCTAAAATGCGCAAGCTGTTCGGGTTTTTGTGCGTTTAAAAACTCTTGCAACCAAGTTTTGATAGTTGGGGTTGGGCTAGCATGCAAGCTTAGGGCGCAACAAATAAGCGCAAATAAAAAACGGGGCATGGTTATCCTTTTTAAAAATCTCTATTATACAAAAAACCCATTTACACCCACTTTTAGGTATAATGAGCCATTTTATGTTGGGATGGTGTATGCGCCGCTGTCTTTTGGGTTTGTCTTTTTTAATGTCCCCCTTGCTTGCCACCGATATTCGGCTCGACCCCTTTGGCTACTTAGGGATGATTTACAGCCAAGGCTTAGAGCACAATGGGCACGGGTATGTGGGCTTTGATGCTCGTGTGGGGACAAACTTTGCCTTCAACAATGGGTGGGCATTTGGCATTGGGGCAATCGGAGCGTGGAATGTGTGGAGCCGCAATAGGAAGTTCCAACCCATTCTCAGCATTGGCAATGTCCTAGGCCGTGTGGAGGGCAATATGCTCCCCTATTTAAGCATGGGCGACATTTCAGACGCGTATGTCAAATACGACACCAAAAGGCTTAAGTTCGCTTTGGGGCGTTTTGACACCAACTTCGTGGATTTTGATTGGATCCAGGGCAATATCCAAGGAGCAAGCTTATATATGCACCGCTATGATTGGACTTATTGGGGCATTTTCATGGACTCCATGCTCTATAATGGCTACCAAGGCAACGACTTGCAAGGCCCGCGTATTGCCACCGGGATCAATGCCTTAGCGTCCTTTGACCCCGTGTCTAAGAAAAAATATGTAGGTGGGGAGGTCTTTGCCTTTGGCACAAGCTATGAACACAAGGGCTTTAAAATCTCGCCCTTTTTCCTTGCCGACTCACACTTGCCAATGGTGCGCACGCCCTTGATCCAAGTGGGCTTTAAATTCCAATACTTCGCGCAGCTGCCCAAAGGTTTTAAGTCTTATACAATCGTGCATGGTATTTACCAGCATGGCAACACGGACGCGGTTAGGGGCAATGACGAGGCGGGACTGGTGATGGTGGATCAAACTTTCATGTATAAAATCCTAAACTTTGGACTAGGCGTTTATGGCGTGCCTGCGCCGAATAAAAAGGGCTTCTTTTGGTCTTTCAACGATAAAACGAAGTTTTATGGCCGTGGGATCAACGCGATGGGCGTGCCCGCCATTTACTTTGCTAATGCCACGATCACAGGCTATATTTTTGGCGGGCTAAAGACTAACCGGGTGCGCATGGACGCGATGGTCGCCTTTGGGGATTACCAAGAGTATTCGTTGATGACCAATTACAAGGTGTGGCAGTCCAAACAAATGATCTTAGACGCGGGGCTAGGCTATGTCTATTCTTACTCCAATAAAGTGAAAAACACCATAGGCAACTCCTCCTTTGTGCTTTTCACGAAGTTTTCTTATTGATGCTTGTTGTCGAAAATTTAAGCAAAAGCTATGGCTCTAAGGTGGTGTTGCACGGCATAAGTTTTACCCTTGAGAGCACTCAGATTGTGGGGCTTTTGGGCGCAAATGGGGCGGGCAAGAGCTCGCTGTTAAAAATTTTAGCAGGACTTTTAAGAGAACATGGTGGGTCTGTGAGCCTACATGGGCAACCTATAGGGCTAGAGAGCAAGAAAATCACCGCCTATTGCCCCGATCGCCCTATTTACCCGCAAAGCCACACCGCCCACGATCTCTTAAGCTTCTGCGCCGACTTCTTTAGCGACTTTGACAAGGATAAGGCTTTGGGCTTGGTAGAACGATTTAAACTGCCCCTAGATTTGCCCTTTAAATCTCTCTCTAAAGGGCAAAAGGAACGCCTACAACTCATTTTCACTTTAAGTAGAAAAGCACAACTCTTTTTATTTGATGAGCCCTTGGGTGGGATCGACCCCCTGGGTAGACAAGAGATTTTGGATTTAATCACACAAGAAAAGGGGCAAGAAAGCACAATACTCATAGCCACGCATTTGGTGCACGACATACAGGATTGTTTAGACAAGGTATTATTTTTACAAAATGGAGGGCTCGTTGCCTTTGAAGACAGTGCCACGCTTAAAGTAAAGCATGGCAGTGTGGAGCAGGCATATAAGGATTTAATGCATGTTTAAGATCTTTAAGCACGATTTTTTGGAGAACTACGCCCCCATTGTGGGGATACAGGTGTTTTTGATTTTTTGTTGGGTGTTTTTGAGCCAAAAGGAAGGCAATGTCTTGGTGTTTTTGATGGCAAATTTCTTTTTATTTTTAGGCAGTGGGGTTTTGCTCGTGCTGATTTTTGCCGCTGCAGTGCGCTCCACACAACAAAAACTCTTTGGGGCAGAAGGGTACTTCACCTTTAGTCTGCCCTTAAGCATAGATGTGATTTTGGGGGCAAAAATTGCCGTCAATCTCACTTGGGTACTCCTAAGTATGGTGGGCTTTTTTTTGGCGTTGTTTTTGGCATATCTGTGCCACACCAAAGCCCCCTCGCTTAGCGATTTAAGCCCGCAGGGTCTGCCCTATGTCTTAAACGCCCTTGGGCTATTCTTGCTCTTTTGGTTGCTCTTGTATTTAAAACTGCTCTTGGTGCTGACCTTGTTAAACATAGGGCGTTTTAAACGCTTTGCCAAGCTCACCGGGCTGGTATTCTTTGTGGGGCTTAGTTTTGTGCTCTCTATACCCTCGCAAATTTTGCAAAAGTTCCTTTTAAGCCCCAAAAATGCCCTTTTGCAAGACAGTTATTTGGCCTTTTACGCCAATTACTTTTTCTTAGACAAAACCACCACCTTATTATTTTTAGGGCTAGAGTTTTTCAAGGTGGGGGTGTTGTACGCCACCACTCGTTGGCTCTTGGTGCATAAACTTGCATTAGAATAGAAGAAAGGCAACACATGCAAAAATTTTACATTTGGCTCTTTTTAGGCTTGCTAGGCACGCTTAATGCCCAAAGCGGGTATTGCAGTTCTAATTGTGAGGGCACAGCCAGCGAGCGGCTAGCACCCATGGAGTTTCATTTTGACTTTGTACGCTCGGTGGACCACTTCTTAAAGCACCCTAAAGCCCGCAAGCGCACGCTAAGGCACTGCCACGAAGCCTTCACCTCCACTGCTAGGATCAACACCATCACCAACTCATTTCGGGTAAATTGCGACCACGCCCTAGAGGCACAAAAGCTTGCCCAAGTGCAACCCTAAGCTATCTATGCTAAAATAGCCTCTTTACACAAAGGATATTTTATGCAATTAACCATTGACAAGACCCGCCTAGAGCGAGCATTGCAACATTTAGTGGCGTTCACTGACCGCAAAGACCTTGCCAACATCGCCTCCCATGTTTGCTTAGAAGCCAGACATGGGGGACTGCGCCTTGAGGCTAATGATTTAGAAATGGGGCTTTGCTTGCACCTAAAGGCCGATATTGTTGAAGAGGGCAGTGCCACCTTCAACGCCAAGCACTTTTTAGACATCGCCTCCAAACTAGAAAATGGGGCTTTATCTTTAGAAACCAATGACGACTTCGTGCATATACGCTTCAAACGCTCTAAATTCAAACTCCCCTTGTTTGACCGCAATGATTTTCCAGCATTTCCTAGCCACGACAACCTACCCTTTTTGCACTTTAGCGACAGCGCGCTTAGCGAACACTTTAAAAAGCTCGCCCCTGTGATCAAAACAAACGCCTCTAAATACGAATTTGGAGGGGTGTTGATGGTACTTAAGGAGAGTTTGGAGCTGGCCGCCACCGACACCAAGCGTTTATCCTTAGTGCAAATGGATGCCGACAACATGCCCGCCCAAGCCCCCATGACAGAGTGTATCCTGCCTAAGCGAGCGATGCTAGAGATCAGCAAGCTCTTTGAAAGCGATTTTGATATGTTCTATGAGCCCAAAGACCCGACCATGCTCTTCTTTAAAAATGACGAAATGCTGCTTTATTCTAAGCTCATAGGGGGCAAATACCCCAATTACGAAGCGATTTTTCCCAAAGAGTTCGCCCACCAATTTGAGCTAGAAACCCAAAGTTTTAAAGAGGCGATCCAAATCACAAGTGCGCTCAGCCCCACGACTAAAATCGTGTTCTACCCTGAGCGCATAGAATTTGAATCGCTAGAAAATGAAAGCCCGAGCTTTTCTAGCACCTCCATAGAGGCCAAAACCCCACTAGAAGGCTTTGAGCTGCAGGCCCACGCCCGCCACTTACTAGATGCCCTAAACACCTCTGCAAGCGCAAATTTCACCCTCTCTTTAAACCAAAGCACTGAACCCTTTTTGGTGGAGAAAGACGGGTTTAAAACCCTAATCATGCCCTTTGTGTCCTAAAGGGCGACCACCACACTAGAGAAGTGCGTGTAGGTAACAAAAGCTTTATTGTCCCCCTTTTGGGTGAATTTGACATGCTTTTTTTGCGTGTAGTCGATCACCACCTTTAGGGCTTGTTGGCTCTCACCCGCATAAGTAAGCTTGGCAAGCAAGTGGCAGGCCTTGTGAAGCAGGCTAGTTGAGGGGCGGTTGGGGTGGGTGAAAAGGAGCATGTGTGCGCTTGGCTTGTCTTTAATGTGTGCCCAAGTGTCGCCACTGCGCCCCTCTTTTAATAGGGCACGGTTTTCGCTCTCATTGCGCCCAATGCCCACCCTCACCCCCTCAATCTCAAAACTCTCCCAATTGCTCGGCTTTTTACGCTTGCTCTGTTTGCTAGGGGTCAGCACCCTTAACTCGTCTAAATTGCTTTGGGGTAATAGGTCGATTTTGGCCTGCAAAAAGGCGATTTTAGACTCTAAATTCTCTTGTTGGATGGTGATATGTAAAGCCCTTTGCTGGCACTTCTTAGCCTCCTTAAACAGCTTATTGGTTGCATCGCTTAAGCTCCTAGAGTTCTTAGGTAGGGGGATTTGCTCGTTTTCTAAACACAGCACACCCTGATACAAACTTTTAGGCTCTAACGCGTGTAGATGGCATAAGATTAAAGAAGCTTGGCGTTGCTTTGTGTGGCTTAAATCTTCTAGCTCTTTGGGGCTAGCAAGGGTGTTTAAAATGGCTTTTAAACTCTCTTGTTTTTTGTGCCATGTGTTTTTAAGGCCATTTCTTTGGCTCTCTAGTTGCTTGTTCGTGGTTTGGGCATGCAATTCTTGCAACGCCTCTAGCAGGGCTGGAGTAGATAGTACTGCTTGGGGGAGGCGTTTAAAGGGGCGTTTTTCAAGGGGGCTTAAGGGGGTGTTTTTAAGCACGGGGCGCACACTCTGCTCTAGGGACACAAAATGTAAAGCTTCAAGCACCACGCCCTGGGGACTTAGTAAAATGGCATTGCTGTGCTTGCCCGTAAATTCTAATTGCAACACGCTTTGGACTTTTTTGTAGCTGGTGGCGCACTCTAAGACAATCTTTAAAATGCGGTCTTCATTCTCCAAATAGCAATCCACAATTTTGGCATTACTGGCGTAGCGCTCAAGCGCAAGGTTAAAGGGGGTCTTTGAGAGTTCTAGGGGCGTGGGGTCCAAGTAAATGTGGCTTACCCCCTTTTGCATGCAGGCTTTGAAGGGGTGGCTTGGGGTGTCTAGGCTTAGGATTTGTTTGGCGTGGCGGATGGTGATTTTAGATTGCTCTTTTAAAAGTTTGGCAAAGGCTAAGAGCAGAGCATAAGAAATCATGGCCTTGTCTTTAGCTTCATTTTGGCGTAGGCGATGGCTTCTTTACCCAAGTTGGCATCCACCATGCGCGCGATCTCTAGTGTCTGCTCCTCTTTGTTTAGGGGTTTGACACAGGTTTCTTTATTGTGCGGATAGACAAGGAAATGCTTGTTGGCTAGGGCGGGCAGGTGGGGGGCGTGGGATATGGCAATGATTTGGTAATGTGTGCTTAGCTCCTTTAAAATCTCTGCCACACATGCGCTCTCTTGCCCGCTTAAATTCGTATCCAACTCATCCACAAAAATTGTCTGTCCCCCCTTAGCCCTCTTATATGCCTTTAGGGCGAGTAAGCTTAAACGCAAGCGGCTGTATTCGCCCGCACTGATATTGGTGCTCTTGGTGTTAGCAAGGCAAAGCTCTAGGCTATCAAGCCCGCTTGCACTTAAAGCCGTGGCTTTGAGCTCTAGGCTGGGGGGTCTTAGAAGTAGTTTGTTTGTGTAGCCTTGTAAATCCGCTTGCATTTTAGCGAGATTGCTCTGCCTTTGCTCTTTAAGTTGCAGGGCTAAACGCAAACTCTCTTGCTCTAATTTGGTATGGCTTTCTTGCGCCTCTCTTAGGCTCTCTTGGTGGTGGTTATAGTCTTGGCAATCTTGCTGTAATTGCTCTAGCCTTTCTCTTGCAAGGGCAACACTACCATACTTTTTCACCACCCCGCCTAAACGGCTGATCTCATCTAGCAGGGTTTCAATGTCTAATGCCTCCAACTCCTCTAGGGCGTGCTGTGTGTCTAGTAAAAAATCCTGTGCCTCGCTTAAGAGTTGGTTTAAGGCACTGGCCTGGATTTCTGGCAGGGCTTTAGAAATTTTACTCGCCTGCTCTAGGGCTTCTAGGGCATCTTTCACCTCTGCGCTTTGTTTTTCTTGCATTTGGTGTTGCCTCTTGCGCTCTAAAAGCCTTTCATACGCCCCCTCGCTCAAGTCCAAAGATTGTAACTTAGACAGCTCAAAGCGGGCTAACTCGGCTTGCAGATCTAAATTTGCGCTTGTCTGCTCTAGGCTTTGCAAGCGGGCTTGGGCTTCTTGGTAAGCGGCATACACCTTTTGAAACTGCGTTAATAAATCGGGAGGGCTGTAGCTATCCAGTAGACTTAAGAGAAAATGCACTTGCAACTCTTGGGCTTGCTTGTAGCTAGAGATATGTAAGATCAGGGGAGCAAATTTTTCTTGTAATGCCTTTTTGGTGATGGGTTTGTTATTTAGAGTGTAGAAGCTCTTTTTATCCCTGCTAGCGCAGATTTTGCCTTGAGCCCACTTGGCCTTTAGGCTCTTAGCCTGCAAGGCTCTTAGCCCCACACTGGCTAAAATGCCCCCCACAAGCACGCTCTTCCCGCTCCCGCTCGCCCCGCTAATCACATTTAAATACGGACTAAACTCTAGTTTCGCCCTAGCAAACACCAGCCCGCCGACAATCTCTAAACTCTCAATCACTGTCCCACTCCAAAACCGATATTTTTAGTCGTGTCAAAATTGCCCCGCTTTTCCTTAACAATTTCAGCCACAAAGTCCTCTAGGCTAAATTTGGGGTCTTTGTAGGTGGCGACTTTGTAGGCGGTGTTTTTCACCACCAACGCGATTTGCCCCCCGCTTAGGGCATGTTTGGCAAGCTCTTTAGCAAGGCTCTTAGCATTTTCAGGCGGGGCATAGGGGGCACTCTTAGGCAAATACTTTTCCCAAAGTTGCACGCGTTGTTCGAAAGTGGGGAGTCTAAATTCTATCTTGTGGTTGAAACGGCGGGAGAAGGCGGTGTCCAGGGTTTCTAATAAGTTCGTGGTGGCGATCAGCACCCCCTCAAACTTTTCGATCTGGTGCAAAAAGATATTTTGCATTTGGTTATGCATTTTATCCGCCCCGCTGTTAGCGGTGGTACGCGTGCTCAAGAATTGGTCGGCCTCGTCTAAAAACAAAATGGGCGGGTTCTTGCACTGCTTGGCGATTTTTTGGTAGTCGTCAAAGATTTTGCGGACATTTTTCTCTGACTCGCCCACATACATAGACAGGATTTTAGAGCAGTCAAAACCCAAGACTTCTTTTTTCAGGCTCTTGGCAAGTGCGAGCGCGCTCATGGTCTTGCCCGTGCCCGGTGGTCCATAGAAAATGATTTTCGCATCAATGTCCTTATGGTTTTTCTTTTCAATCCCCCACTCTTTTAGCCGCTGTTGCATTTGCGGGTCGATTTGCTTGCGTAAAATCTCTAGGGTCTCCTTGGTCTTTTGGCTCAACACCACCGCCTCTAAGCCCTCTTTAGGCTCAAGGGCTTCGAATATATCACTGTCTTTAAGAATATGCTTTAAAGTGGCACTAGTGCGCGGGGGGGTGGGAGCAGTGATCGCCTCAAACACCATGTCTCTTAAAAAGAACTGGCGCACCAAACCATTTTCAAAGGGGTCTAAAAGCTCTTCATAGTCTATAATCTTTTTTTTAATCAGCGGGCTTAAAGGGCTCAATAAATGTGCACTCTCCACGCTGCTACCCCCATTCGCGCTTAAAAGTTGCATGAGATTTTGGTGCTGGCTTAGCGTGTCCTCCTCCTTGACAAAGTCCCGTGCGTTGTAGGCATCCTTCAAGAGCGCAAAGAATAAAAGAGTCTCTTTGGGGTTTAAGTGGTGCTTGTTTAAGAATTTTAACACCGCTAGGGGACTTTGCGTGGCGTTGGTGCGGGCGGTGATTTTATGCTCCAAAAGCTGCAAGTCTTCTTTGAGTTTTGCTTGCCCCCTTAGCCCCACTTTTAAGAGTTTTTGCAAAATCTCAATTTTTAAAAACCAATCGTTGAAGTAGTCTAAATGGTCGCTATAGGGCGTGATTTCTAAAAAGACGTGCTTGTTATGCCCCTTTTCGGCGAGCTTAAAGAAATGGTGGCTTAAAGAGAGGGTGCTATCTAGCAACTCTAAAAGCAAAATTTCCTGCCGTCTAGAGCGTTTTTCTTGTACCACCCACTCTAAATCCAAGAGGTTTTTAATGGAGTGCAAATAGGGCAGAGCCTTGTCCTCTTTGGCTTTAAAGAGGGTTTCTAGCAAATCGGCGACTTCTATGTCGCTCTGCCCCTTTAAATACTGCTTGGCTAGATATTGTAAAATCCGCCCTTCGGTGGGGTTGCACTTGAGGGCATAGAAAATGCGGGCCTTGCAAATGTCCTTGGTGTGGATAAAGTCTAAAAAATAGCTGGTGTTCATGGATTGATTGCGTCTTCCTTGCCTTTAGCAAGTAAAATAATGGGCGTGCCTAGAAAGCCAAATTTTGCCCGCAAAGTGTTGGTTAAATAGCGTTTGTAGCTAAAATGCAGGGCCTTGGGGCGGTTCATCACTAAGGCAATTTGGGGCGGGCAAGAGGCAAATTGCGTGCTGTAGTAAATACGCACAATCTTTCCATGATCACTAGGTAAGGGGTGTCGTTCAGTGGCCTCATTAATGACTCTATTTAGCGTGCTTGTGCTGATACGCATGGAGAAATAGCGGTGCACCTCTAGGATTTTGTCCTTAATCTGGGGGATATGGCGTTTGGAAATAGCACTAGCTGTCATGATTGGAGCGTGCTGTAAGAACTTAAACTTATGCCTGAAGGTTTGTAGAATATTCTCAAAGCTGGCGTGCCGGATATCCCACTTATTCAGCACCACCACCACACCTAGGCGAAACTCCTCGGCTAACGAGGCGATTTTTTCATCCAAATCCACAAAGGGTGCACTCACATCTAGGATCAAAAGCGCAATGTGTGCCCTTTCTAGCACCTTGCGGGTACGATCAAGCGCAAACTTCTCTAGCCCCTCAATCTTGCCCCGTTGGCGTAAGCCCGCTGTATCCACAAAGCAAATTTTTTGTCCATTATGCTCTATGCTCTCATCCACAGGGTCCATGGTCGTGCCCGCCACACTCGACACTAAGGAACGCTCCTTAGCCACTAGGGCGTTTAAAAGCGAGCTTTTACCGACATTGACCCGTCCAATGATGCCCACTTGGATTCTCTCTGGGGTCTCTAGCACTTGGGGGGCTTCTAGGGGTTTGAGCTTGAAATGCTTTAGTATGGCTTGGGTGAGCTTGTCTAGTCCCCGATTATGGCTTGCAGAGACAAAGAACATGTCTTTTATGCCCAAACTTACAAACTCATAGGCATTCAGGGTTTCGTTCTCATTATCCACCTTGTTAATGAGCAAAAAACAAGGGCGGTTTTTCTTTTGGATTGTCAAAATATGTTGTTTATCGGCATCTTGGGGGGGGACTTTGCCATCCACGACATACAAGATCAAATCGCAGCTTTGCACCGCTCCCATGTTGAAAGAGGCGATTTTGTCCCCAAAGATATGGGTGGGGTCAAAGCCCCCCGTGTCCCATAGCTCAACGCCATGCCCGGCGAGCAGGAAGGTTTGTTTTTTAACATCCCTTGTGGTGCCGGCAACATTGGAGGTGATCGCGCTGCGGGATTTTAAAAAACAATTAAACAGCGAGCTCTTACCCACATTGGGCATGCCTAAAATAGCGATTTTAAGCACCACACCCCCTTGCTATCGTTACAGGTTTCAACAGATTTGCAAGCCTTTCATTGCTTTAACCCACCCTTACAATCCAAATTATGATAAAATGGACATTTGTTTGCTGTAGGGTTAAAAACCCACCGAACGGGGCGATATTAGTAGCATTTGACTTAAAGAACGCTTGTATCCCTATTCTAGGGGTTTGGCGCGATAAAAGGGTTTTTATGGAGCGGATTTGGGCGCAAAGGGGGGGCTTGTTCTTGGCGTGTTGCTTAGGGGCGTTTGTGGGGTGCGGGCAACCCCCCAATGGCGGTGCACCCATCAACTACAATTTCAACTACAAGGAAGACATCACCAACACCGTCAACCACAACCACCTACAAACCACCAGGGCGACCGTCCCCGCCCAAACCCAAACCAAAACCACGCAAATCATCAAACTAAAGACAAACGGACCTAAAAAAGTGGTGTTCTCGCAAGAAAACTACTACCCCCTAAATGGACGGGAAGTCGGCATTGAAGAGTCGCATGGCAAGCTGTATTTAGACATTTTTTCCTACAAACTGCAAAAATTCATGCGCGGCGAAGACTTTTCAACTAAAAGACAAACCCAAATCTTTGCACTCAACAACAACTCCACCCAAATCACAAATATCGAAGGACGTATAAAGACTTACGAATACACCCAAACCAAGCAAAAAGACCACAGCATCAACACCCCCTACCAACGCTATGCCCTGCAACAAAAAACCCCGACCCGCTTTGAGATCGCCCTTGACAAAATCCCCTATGAGTTTGACACCCAGGGTTGCAGGATTGTGATTAGAAAGCAACTCATAGACACCTTTGCTAACAGCAAGGAGGTTATGATCAACCTGGACTTTAAACGGGAATTACGCAACAAAGCGGGCTTTGATTTATTTTTAGAATGTCCTTGGTAGCCCTTTAGCCCCTAGACTTGCTCTAAATGTGGGCTATTTCCCTACATAGCCCCCACGCCCACAAGTAAAGGGTGGCTAAGGTTGAGCACAAGGACAAACAAGGGGAGGTTAAAGGGTGGTTTTAAGTTTTACGCTGTGGTTATACTTAGGGCTATTAAGTGTTGGGCTATTAAATGTTTAAGGAGCTTTATTGGTGTTTTACGGGTTGATGGGTGGCGACCCCTGAAAGATTTGAACTTCCGTTTCCACCTTGAAAGAGTGGTATCCTTGGCCACTAGATGAAGGGGTCTTAAAATTTTAGGGGGAATTCTCGTATAGGTGGCGGAACGGACGGGACTTGAACCCGCGACCCCCTGCGTGACAGGCAGGTATTCTAACCAGCTGAACTACCGCTCCGTGGTGGTCGCTATAAGACTCGAACTTATGACATCCACCTTGTAAGGGTGGCGCTCTACCAACTGAGCTAAGCGACCTCGTGGTGACTCCTAGGGGATTTGAACCCCTGTAACCACCGTGAAAGGGTGGTATCCTAACCACTAGATGAAGGAGCCCCTGGTGACCCGTGTTGGATTTGAACCAACGGCCCATTCCTTAAAAGGGAATTGCTCTACCTGCTGAGCTAACGGGTCATTTGCAAAAAGTGTAATGATACACTATTTTAAGGGTTTTGTCAAGCCCCCAAATCCTTAGAATAAAAGCGGTGTGTTGCCCTGGCTTTGGCTAGGGATGGCTGTGCCCTTGATGGTGTAGAAGGTTTCTCCATTGATGCGCTGAGTGATGACATCCTCGGGGACCTCAAAGCGGCGTTTTAAATTGGGGTCAAACTTCAAGGCCTTTTTCATAAAGTCGCCAAAGACAGGCGCGGCCGCCATCCCCCCCGTCATCGCGTGCCCTATACCTGTGTTGTCATCCCTGCCAAACCACACGATCGTCTGCAAGCTGGGGCTAAAGCCGCAAAACCACGCATCCACATTATTATTGGAGGTCCCCGTTTTGCCCGCAACCTCTAGCCCGGGCACCTGCGCCTTGTGCCCCGTGCCCTTTTCCACGACATTTTTAAGTACCGCTAGAGTTAAAAAGGCCTTAGAGGGGCTTAAAATGCTCCTGGGTGTGATGAGTTTTAAGGGTTTATCATGCCCCTTAGAGTCGGTAACGCTTTCAATCAAGGTTGGTTCTATGATACTGCCGTAGTTGGAGAAAAGCGAGTATTGCATGCTCACTTCTAGAGGCGAAATGCTAAAACTACCCAGCGCGATGGACATGTTTTTGGGCAAGTCCTCAAAGCCAAAGGAGCTAAGCCCTCGATAAACGGTGTCAAAGCCCACATAGTCCACAAGGTTGATGGTGGCGAGGTTAAGCGAGTGGGTGAGGGCTTGTTTTAGGGTGACGAGGCCATTGACCTTGCGGTTGTAGTTTTTGGGCCGCCAGTGGCGTTGTTTAAGGGTGATGCCGCCTTTGTTATTAAAGCTGCGCGCCACATCAGGGATCAAAGATGCGCTAGAGAGTCCATTGTCAAAAGCAATTTGGTAAATAAATGGTTTTACAGCACTGCCCAGTTGGCGCTTGGCCTGGGTGGCTCTGTTAAAGGCACTCTTGTTGTGATCCACCCCCCCCACAAGGGCTAAAATGTGTCCGCTCTTGGTGTCTGTTACGACCATCGCACCATTGAGCGTTCTGTCCTCTTTTTCGTGTAGGGTGTGAGCGATTTTGTCATAGCCCGCCCTTAAAGAATCTCGGGCGAGCTTTTGGTAGTCCAAATCAATGTAGAGCTTGATGGTGTAACCCCCGGTTTTTAGGTCTGGCAAAAAGCCCAAGGTACGCACCACTTCATCCACCACATAAGGGGCGACATTTTGCGTGGTGGTGGTGTGGTAAACTTTGGGCACTTCATTTAAGGCGGTGTTCATCTCCTCTTGGCCAATCCAGCCTAGATCATACATCCGCTTGATGATGCTGTTGGCCCGTGTGAGCGAGAACTCGAGCCGCCTTGTGGGGTCGTAAAAGGAGGGAGCGCGAGGCAAGGACACAAGCATGGCGATTTCTTTCAGGCTCAAAAGGGCTAAGGGCTTCTTAAAGTAGCCTAAAGCCGCGGTTTTGATGCCATAAAAGCCATGTCCGAAAAAGGTTTGGTTGAAGTAGCGCTCTAGAATCTGCTCTTTGGTGAGCATCCGCTCTAATTTCAAGGCAAGCACCATTTCTCTAAGCTTGCGATCGAGCGTCTTGGCGCGGGTTAAAACCATGTTTTTGACCAATTGCTGGGTTAAGGTGCTGCCTCCCTCGGCGTATTTTTGGTTGCGTAGGTTTTTGATAAACGCGCGCATGATCGCATCCAAATTCACCCCATTATGCTCAAAAAATAGCGTGTCTTCCACGGCCAGCAGTGCCTCTACTATGCGCGGGGGAATTTCGTTGAAGTGGGCGTAAATGCGAAACTCTTTATCGTAGATGTTGGCAATGAGCCGCCCTTTCACATCTAAAACCTTGGTGGTGAGGTCTGGCTTGTAATCCACCACCCTTTTCAAATCTGTGGGAGCCTGCTCCCACAGATAAAACACATACCCACCCCCCAAAAAACCACCCAAAACCACGGGTAGAATGAATAAGACCCATAGGACTTTTTTAAGAATCTGCATTAAAATTTCTTCTTGTTTGCATCCTCTAAGATGTCTTTAGAAATGCGGTCAATATTGTTGCCCACTTCTAAAGAGGTGTTGGCGATGTTTAGGTTATTCTTTGTGTCCTCTTTAAAGGTTTGTAAAGATTCGTTGATGCCTTCCACGCTTTGGCTCTGTGCTTTGATGGATTCGGCGGTGTCGGCGATGCTCTGTACGAGGATATTGATGTTGCTCTCGATCTCACCTAAAGACTTTTGCGTTCTTTCGGCGAGCTTGCGCACTTCATCGGCGACCACAGCAAAACCACGTCCATACTGCCCCGCTCTGGCTGCTTCAATGGCGGCATTCAGGGCGAGTAAATTCGTTTGATCGGCGATGTCCTTGATGATCTCCACCACATTCCTAATGTCTTGACCCTGTACGATCATCTCCTCGCTCTTGTGGCTGATACCGGCGATGTTTTCAGTGATGGTCTCAATGGCTTGAGAGGTTTGCAATAAACTTTTATTTTGTTGGTTTGCGCTGTTGGTGAGCTGGTCCACACAGGTTTTTAAGCCTTGCGACTCTTTACCCAAGGCACTGGCAAACTCAAGCGAGGTGCGTAATCCTTTGGTGATCTCAGCTCCCAAAGCGTCTACAGCCTTTTCCATATCGCCCGAGGGGTTAGCAATGCCCTTGCTAAAATCCATGGCCTTATAACGCTCAAACGCCTCGTTGATTGTTTGCATGTGTGCACCGATGTGTTGTTGCAAGTAGACCACCACATCGTTGAACAAATCTCTAAGCTGTAAGAGATCAGGGTTGTTGGGCATGGCGGTGATTTGTTGTGTGAAGTCCCCTTCTTTGATGTGGCGCACCACGGTGAGCATGTTTTCAATAGTCGCGCTGTCGGTCTTGGTGTTCTCGTGGATTTTTAGGATGTTCTCGTTGATAGATTGCTGCATGTGGCCGATCTCATCGAGCATTTTGGGCTGGATGATGTGGACATCTTGGTTGTTTTTAGGGTCGTTGAGCAGTTTAAAGAAACTGCGCAAAGTGTTGGACACCACCCCGATGCGGCTGCCCACCAAATAGCGCACCAAGAAATACACCACCACCATCAAGACCACCACCACAATGAAACCCATCACGATGATCAATTTTTGGATGTAGTGGGCGGCGGTGAAGACCTCGTCCTTGCTGGCAAAGCGTGCCAGTGCCCAGTTGAATTTAAAATCATCCGGGCCAATCTTGCTGAAAATGTCAAAGGTTTTCACCACTAAAAAGCTGTCTTTGTTGTTGGCAATGGCGTGGTAGTCCAACACTCCTGAATGGTTTTGTTGCACCATTTTCAGCAAGTCTTGAGCTGTGTGGTCTGGGTTAATTTCGCTCAAAAGCCTGCCTTGGTATTTTTTATCAAAAACCAAGAGCAAATAGCCATTTTCTTGCAGTACAAAGGTGTCGTTTTTGCTACGCATCACGATGTCGCCAAAGCTGTCGATGTCGATGAAGGCGACCATCAGTCCCATTAACTTGGGGTGTTCATGTTCGCCCCGCACTAGGGGAATGGCGATATCAAAGCCAAAGATCTTTTGCCCCGCAATCTCTTTATAGTGGGGCTTGGTTTTTAACATCCTTTCATTTTTCACCACTTCGTTATAGATGTCAGAGTTGTAAAAACCATGTTTATATATAGTTTCAAAGGTATTGCCTATTTTGGTTGTAACATACGAGCCATTGGGATCGCCTATGGCGGTAACACTGATGATGCGCACATTGTTGTTACTGCTTAAAAAGCGGTGTACGAGGCGTTCTTGCTCCTTCGTGTTGTGCAATAAATCAATGGAAGCTAGATCGAGGCTTAGGGTGTTGAGCTGGGCAAAGGTGCGGTTCATCACCCGCTCTAAGCGGGCAGCCCCCTCATCGGTATTGAAGTGTAAGGTTTCTAGGGTGTTGACCTTAGTAACATCCCTGACTTGGCGGCTGATCACAATCCCCAGTGCCAAGATACCCAGCAACACCACCACACACACCCCCACAATGATCTTTGTACCAATCCCCAACTTAGAAAACATCAAATCCCTTTCTTGCACGCGTGCACTTAAAAGTCTTTTTTAAGGATTTCTTCCACTTTGAGGATGGAAACCAGTTTATCCTCTCTCTTACCGATGCCATAAATGAGTTGGTTGTTCTCCAGTAGGGTCTCTGGTACAGGATCGATGTCGGATTGTTTGATGCGGATTGCCTCAGTGAGCCGGTCGATGTAAAAGCCGGCAATTTGGTCGTTGTGGCGCACCACTAGATAGCGCATGTCTTTATTCAGCTTTTCAGCGGGCAAGCCAAACTTTAAGCGCAGACTAATTAAGGGAAACACATTGCCCCTTAAGTTAAACACCCCCAGCACATAATTAGGGGTTTCTGGTACACGGGTGTAGCCGATGGGCTTTACGATCTCTAAAATATTCAAAATGGGGATGGCATACTCTTCATTGCCAATGATGAACCCGATGAATTGTAGAATCTCTTCATTGTCCTCGGGCTTTTCATCCTTGCCACCCCTTTTTTGCTTCTCAAACAGCTCTTTTAGTGCCATCGCGTCTTGCATGCGCTCTCCTTTAGTCCTCTAGTTTAATGCTGCGTTTGACCACACTGGCTAAGTATTCGGGGCTGTAGGGTTTGGTGATGTATTCGGTCATCCCGCTCTCCACACCCCTGATGCGGTCGGTTTTAGTCACCCTTGAGGTTACGGCGATGAGAGGCAGGTTTTTAAACTTGTTGTATTTGCGCACTTCGGAGGCAAAGGTGTAGCCATCCATTTTGGGCATTTCAATATCTACCAACACGGCATCGGGCATTTTGTCGGCATTTTTCACCATTTCTAACCCCTCGATGCCATTGGTTGCCTCGAGCACTGTAACGCCTAGGGGTTTTAAAGATTTGCGCATCATTGCCCGGTCGGTGCTGCTGTCGTCAATGGCGAGCACGATATAGTCGCTGGGGGCGTTTTTGACATTAGAGTTTTGCGCCTCGCTCATGAGATTATTGACATTGACCTTGATATTTTTTGCCATCTCCATCATGGTACCCACATCCACGATCAAGGTGATCTTGCCATCTCCGCGTACCGTCGCCCCCGCAATGCCCTTCGTGCTTTTAAGGTAGTAGCCCAAAGACTTGATCACCACCTCCTCTTGTCCGACAAGATAGTCCACAATCAAGCCGATCTTTTGATCCGCTAACCCGATGATGACGACATACACCTCCCTAGAGCTCTCTAAAATCGCATCCACCTTAAAGATATCGGCTAGGCGCACGAGAGAGAGCACCTCATCGCGCAGGCGCAGTACGCTCTTGCCATCTACGCTGTAAATCTCGTCTTGGCTGATGCGCACGGTTTCAAGCACAGAAGAGAGCGGGATGGCGTAGTATTCCTCTTGCACACCCACGAGCAAAGCTTGGATGATCGCCAAAGTGAGGGGGATTTTGAGCTTTTGCGTGGTGCGCACACCCACCTCAGACTCTAACTCGATGATCCCATTAAGTTTTTCAATGTTGGTTTTGACCACATCCATGCCCACGCCCCGCCCAGAGACATTGCTCAAAGTCTTGGCAGTGGAAAAGCCGGGCTTGAAGATGATGTTTAGGGCTTCTTTATCTGTCATGGTGGCGGCTTCTCTTTCGGTGATCACGCCCTTTTCGACTGCTTTGGCTTTGAGTTTTTCAGGGTCTAGTCCCGCCCCGTCATCGCTGATCTTAATCACGATGTGGTTGCCCTCATTATAGGCACTTAGCTCCACGGTGCCCGTTTCAGGTTTGCCCAGCATTTTGCGATCCTCCGGCTTCTCAATCCCGTGGTCGCAAGAATTGCGGATGATGTGGATCAAGGGGTCGCCAATCTCCTCCACGATGGATTTATCCAGCTCAGTCTCCTCCCCATTGATGACCAAATCGATGCTTTTGCCAAGTTCGCGGCTCAAATCGCGCACCATGCGGGGGAATTTATTGAACACCTTGCCGATGGGTTGCATCCTTGTTTTCATCACGGCGAGTTGTAGGTCTGTGGTTACGGCTGAAATGGAAGACACCACTTGGTTCAACTCCTCTAGGAATTTCTCCCCATCATAGCGCTCCTCCACATCCCCGTAAATACGGATCAAGCGGTTTTTGCCCAGCACCAACTCCCCAATCAAATTCATCAAGTGGTCTAGCCGTCCCACATCCACGCGTACAGTCTGCTCGACCCCGATTGCGACCGACTTCTCGCCCTCTTTCTTGGGCGTGCCCGGCTTAGCGGTGGCTTGAGTCGATTTTACGGGTGTGGACTTAGGCGTGGGGGCATTTGGGGCTTTGGGTGCAGGAGTACTTTGGAGGTGTGCGCTTGGAGAAGGGGTATTTTGCACAGGGGTGTGTTGCACTGTATTGCTTTGCGCTTCTTCCTTCCTTTTCTCTGCACGGCGGGCTTTATCCGCCTCTTGGCGCAGTTTCAAGAGCCTTTCGATCTCTTTCTCCACCTCTTGGGGGCTCATGTTAGTGTAGTCGGGTTCGTTTTCGTGGCCAACCTTTGCCTCTACCTCTTCGTGGGGTTGTGCTTGGGGTTCTAGGGCGTGGTGCTCGGGTTTTGTTTCTTGGGCATTGGGGCTAACATTAGGGCTTTCTGACTCAGGCTCTTGTACGATCGCTTGCAACTCCTTGGTGATCCCCTCAATGTCTAGCCCAGCATTGGAATCTGTGCCCGTGTTGCGGATGTTCACCAAGAGCGTTTTCATCATGTCCACAGAGCGCAAAACGATGTCCATCACATCTGGGGTGATTTTCAGCTCGTTTTTGCGCGCTCTGTTGAGCACATCTTCCATGTTGTGGGTCAAGTGAGTCAAGGTGTCTAGGTTGAGAAAAGAGCTCGAGCCCTTGATGGTGTGTGCAACCCTAAAAATGCGGTTTAAAAGGTCTAAATCCTCGGGATTGTGCTCCAGCTCCACCAAATCCTGATCGAGCTGTTCGTTCATCTCAAAGGCTTCAACTAAAAAGTCCTCCATGATTTCTCTCATATCATCCATCAAGCACCTCTTTCTTTATCTGTATTATACTTAAGATTTTAACACTTATCCCAAAATCTTGCCCACTTCATCCATGAAGCGGTCCACATCGAACTTCACCAAATATCCCTTTGCACCCAAGTCTAACGCCTTTTGTGCGCTGTAATCGTCGCAGATCGAGGAGTTGAAGAGCACGGGGATTTGGTAAAATCTAGGGTCTTCTTGGATTTTAGAGAAGAAATGATAGCCGTCCATTTTGGGCATCTCTACATCCGACACAATAATCTTTAAATGTTGTCCCAATTTGTCTTGGTATTGATTATAAAGCATCTCTAATTTAGCTAACCCGTCTTTGCCATCCACCGCCTCCACGACTTTAAAGCCCATTTTGAGCAAGGTGCGCTTGATGATGGTGCGGGCGGACTTGCTATCATCTACAAACATCGCAATCCCATCAAACTTTTTTGTCTCTTGTTTCTTGGTGTAAGGCTTGGGGGCTTTAGGGATGTGCATTTGCAAGTCGTTTAAAATGCTCTCTAAATCCAAAATCAACATCGTTTTATCGCCATCGATCTTGGTCGTGCCTGTGATTTTATCCTTACTGAGTGTGCTGTGGCTGCTAAAGGCAGCGGGCTCGACATTGCCCCAGTCGATGCGCCGAATGCGTTTAGCCACATGCACCACAAAGCCCATTTTAATGCTACTAAACTCCGTGATCACCACGACCTTTTCCGTAACCCGCTTTTCATCCTCTACAATCCCCAGCCACTTGGACAAATCGATGAGCGGGATCACAGTCGAGCGCAAATCAAAGACCCCTAAAACATAGTCTAAATTCGTGGGGAACTCGAAAATCTCGGGCATCATGATGATCTCTTGCACCTTGGCCACATTAATCCCATAAATGCCCTCAAAGGGCTGATTGCCTTGCAAGCCAAAGATTCTAAAGTCCACCAACTCGATCTCTCCCAAATTCAAGGCAGTGTTTAAATTTTGCTCTGTCAAGCGTGTCCCCATTTCACAAAATTTAAAGGAATCTAAATTTTAGCCTATTTTCTCTTAGTTTAGCGTGGATCAACGCATGGCGGGGCAAATGACCAGCCCCTCTACGCTTAATTTGGTAACCTCCCTTGTACAATAAAAGGAGGGTAGGGATATATATAGCGGATCTTTGAATATACGACCGATATGAAAATGCCCCTCAATCACGCCCGCTAAGGGCTTTGGGCTCTCCTTAGCGTAGTGCTCTAGGCGGACTTTGGCAAAGTGTATAAAGTCTAGTGCACTTTTGGGATAGGTCTTGATTTTCTTGGCGTAAAGGGGGGTGCTGATGGCCCTATAAAGGGGCTTAATGTGGGATAGTAGCCCTAAGGTTTTAAGGCTTAAAGGGTTTGCAAGTGCGCGGATATAAAAGCCATAGCCAAAGCCCAAGAACAAATCCCCATGTGCTAGGGCATAGAACTGGTTTTGGTGGCCAAAGATCACGGGTTGAGCACTTCTTTTGTAAATGGTGATGTGCCTTAGCTGGGGTACATTGCTTAAGCCAAAATCATGGTTGCCCTCAAAGTAAAACACGGGGATGTGGTGGCTTAAACTCTCGATTTGCTCTAAAACCTCCAAATTGTGGGTGGGTTTGATGGTGCCCACGCAAATTTGAAAAATGTCGCCCATTAAAAAAAGTTGGCTGGGCGGATGTGCCCTCAAGTACTCTAAAAAATGGGGCAAATCGCGCATGCCCTGTTGATGGTGGGCATCGGCGATGAACAGGGCATTTTCTAAAATTATGGGGAGCAGTGTTTTCAGGGATGATGGCTTTCTTTAGGATTTTGGACTTACAACCCAAGGGAGGTATTTTAACCTTTTAGGGCGATGGCAATCTTTAAGGGCTTGCCCAGCTGATCTTAAGAGCAACCCTTTTCAAGACACTTAAAACCAACCTTAAGGGTAGCTATCATATCAACCCTTAACACTAAAGGTCCTTGAGTTTGAGAGGGCAACACCAACCCACCAAGGTCGTAGCACCAACCTTAAGGGTGCTCGATAATGTCAACCCTAAGGGAGGCTGATAACATCAGCCCCCTCCCATAAACTGCAAACACTCTAAGCGGTCGTTTTCTTGAAGGGGAGTGCTGTGCCACTTCTCTTTTTTCACCACAGACTCGTTCAAAGCCACCGCACACACCTGCGCCTCAATGCCCAGTTCTTTAATGGCGGTGTCGACATTTAGGGGCTTGTCAAACTCTTTGGCCTGCCCGTTGATAAAAACTTGCATGCTCATCCTTTGGCTTAAATAGGGCTTGATTATAACAAAAACACCTAAAACTTTAAGTCAAGAAATACAAACAGCCCGCGCTCACCACCCCCGCATACACAAACGCCACGAGCAAGTAACCCACAATATGGCGCACATCCAGCCTGGCAATGCCAAGCAGGGGGAGCGCAAAGAAGGGTTGGATCATATTCGTCCACGCATCCCCCCACGCGATCGCCATGCAGGTTACGGCTGGATCCACGCCCAAAGCCGCCCCGCTAGGAAGCAGCACTGGCCCTTGCACGGCAAATTGCCCTCCACCGCTGGGGATAAAGATATTTAAAAGCCCCGCACTAAGATAGCTCAGCAGCGCGAAATTATCATGGGTAGTGATTTTTGAGAACGCATCGGCTAGGGTGTTGGCAAAGCTTATGCCATTTGCGCCCTTAAGCCCCATCACTCCGATGATGCCCGCATAAAAGGGGAACAAGAGCACAATGCCGGTCGTGCTCTTTAATCCTTGCTCTATGGTGGCGTAATACTTATGCGGGCTGGCATGCGCGCACAGCCCCAAGAATAGAAACAGTAAAATCAAGGTATTGAGGTTGAGCGCAAAGCCCTTATTAGCAAAGTAAATCCCCAAATACACCACGCCCAAAAACCCCAAAAACGATCCCAAAAAGGGGCTGTGCTCCAAGCGGTGGGCGAAGCACTCAATGCGTGCGGGTTTGTGGGGCTCTTCTTGTAAAGTAGCGGGGTCTATTAGGGTGGGGTTTTTGGGGTGCATCAAAACATTGATTAAGGGCAGACCTAGCAAGAGCAAAGCCACCATGACTAAATTGTAGCTAGAAAAAATCGTGTGGCTTAGAGGGACGGGTGCGTGCAAAACGCCCCCGCTAAGTTTAGATAAATCCCCATCATTGGTGGCAACTTTAAGCGGAATGCTCCCAGATAACCCGCCATGCCAAATTAAAAATCCTGAATACGCGCTTGCCACCAGCAGGGGGTAATCCACGCCCTTTACCTTACGCCCCAAGACTTTAGAAAGCACTGCCCCCACCACCAACCCAAAGCCCCAGCTAAGCCAACAGCAACAAAGCGAAACGAAGCTGATCGTCCAAATGGCCATTTTGGGGGTGTTGATTTTTTCGGCTAGGGCGTTGAATGTCTTTTTTATAAGGGGGGCTTGGGCTAGGGCGATGCCTGTAGCCAACAATAAGAGCATTTGCATGGAAAATTTTAAGAGCAAAAAGAGGCTCTCTCCCCACTTGCCAAGCACCACCACGAGGCTAAGCCCCGTGCAAACAAGTGCGCCGATGATGGCGGCTAAAGTGAGAACAATGGCAAAAATAAATGGCGAGGGGAAGTAATTTTGCAAGGCTAGAAGTATCCATCTAAACATGGCAGCCCTTTCTAGCGAAATTAAGAGAGTTTAAACCAAGAAAATTACAAGGCGGTTTAAAGGGGGTTTTTGCAGATCAAATTTTGCCCATGGGGTTTAAAATTGTAGCAACAGCTAGGGCGAACTTTAGACAAATTTTGCTAAAATGGAAAAATGTTTAAAATCAAAGTGCAGGCTTTTGGCAACACACAGACAAATTGTTATGTCTTGCAATTAGCACAGGGTGATTTGGTGATCGATCCGGGCGTGGGGGCGGGCGTGTGGGTGCAAGAGCAGGCCAAAAACCCCCTAGCGATTTTAATCACACACGGGCATTACGACCATGTTTGGGACGCAGCCGCTTTAAAAGAGCAATGGCCTAGCGTGCCCTTGTATGCGCCTAAAGAGGATGTGTTCTTCCTTACCACGGATTGTTTTCATTTAGGCCAGCCCACTTGCAAAGAGAGCGACATTAACCCCATTGAAGGGGGTAAAAAAAGCCACTCTTTTGAAGTGGGGGGGGTGCAGATCACTTATTGGCACTTCCCCGGGCACACGCCCGGTTGCAGTGTGGTGGAGGTAAAGGGGGCGTTTTTCAGTGGGGATTTTATCTTTTACCGCAGCATCGGGCGTTACGACTTCCCCTATTCTAACCCAGCGGACATGAAAGAGTCGTTGCAACGATTTTATGCTCTAGACAAGCCCGATTGCCCCATTTACCCCGGGCATGGGCGTGCCACGAGCCTTAAAGCCGAACAACCCCACATGCCAGCGTGGATTGCACAAATTAATTAAGGAGACAGCCATGACAGAGAGCCAAAAAGAACGCTACAAACGGCATTTAATGCTAGAGGATGTGGGCGAAGAGGGGCAAGAGCGGTTATTGCGTGCCAGTGTGCTTGTGATTGGAGCGGGGGGTCTTGGCTCGCCTAATTGCTTTTACTTGGCAGCGGCGGGCATTGGACGCATTGGGATTTTGGACTTTGACATCATCGAGCTCAACAATTTACAGCGTCAAATCATCCACACCACGCCAGAAATTCACAGCGCCAAGGTTAAATCCGCCGCACGCAAGATGTCTGCCTTAAACCCTGAAGTGCAAGTAGAAACCCACTTTGAGAAACTGACCGCCGCCAATACTCTGGAGTTGATCCAAGAGTATGATTTTGTCATCGATGCGACCGACAATTTTGCGAGCAAGTTTTTGATCAACGATGCCTGTATCTTGGCAAACAAACCCCTAAGCCATGCGGGCATTTTCAAGCACCACGGGCAAACGATCACCATTTTGCCCAAGAAAAGCGCATGCTTTGCCTGTATCTTTGACAAGCCCCCAAGTGTGGAGCTAAACAGCGTGTTTAGAGCGGGCTTATTTGGGGTGGTGCCCGGGGTGGTGGGCTGTATCCAAGCTTCTGAAGCGATCAAGTATTTTCTAGGCTTTCCCCTGCTCACCAACCAACTCTTGCATGTGGACACCAAGAACATGGACTTTAGAAAAATCGTTGTTCAACGCCACGAAGAGTGCCGGGTGTGCGGCAAACATGGCATACAAACCTTAACGGATTATCCGCAATAGCAAAACAGAAAGGGTAGTTTCTCATGGATTTGTCATCGCTTTTAGGGGTGATCTTAGCGATTGCGTCTATTTCAGTGGGGGATATTTTAGAGGGGGGCAACCCCGCCCATGTGGTGCATTTGAGCTCGATCATCATCATTGTGCCCACAACCCTTTGTGCGGCGATGGTGAGCACCCACGCCCACCATGTCAAGGCGGCTTTTAAAGAGATCAAGATTGTGTTTTTAAACCCCAAGGTGAACCTGCAAGACACGATCAAGAACATCGTGGAGCTCTCCACCATGGCAAGAAAAGATGGGGTGCTTTCTTTGGAATCTCGGGTGGCACAGATTGAGGACGACTTCACCCGCAACGGCTTTTCGATGATTGTGGATGGCAAGGACATCAAATCCGTGCAAGAGAGCTTGGATGTGGCGATTGAGGAGCTTGAGGAGTATTACCATGGGGCAGCACACTATTGGATCACTGCGGGTGAGAGCGCGCCGACCTTTGGACTGGTGGGGGCGGTGCTAGGGCTCATGCTCGCACTGCAAAAGCTAGACAACCCCCAAGAAATGGCGCTAGGGATCGCGGGGGCGTTCACGGCCACGGTTACGGGGATCATGTGCTCTTACGCTCTCTTTGGCCCCTTTGGCAACAAGCTTAAAAACAAGTCTAAGGACATCTTAAAAGAAAAGGTGGTGATTTTAGAGGGGATCATTGGCATCGCCAATGGGGACAACCCTAGGGACTTGGAAATGAAACTCTTGAACTACATCGCTCCGGGTGAGCCCAAAAAATCGCAGTTTGAATAATGGCAAAGAAAGCAAAAAAGGTTGAGTGTCCGGCAGGGGAGCGTTGGGCGGTGCCCTATGCGGACTTTTTGTCCTTGTTACTTGCGCTTTTCATCGCCCTTTATGCGATCTCAGTGATCAACAAGGCTAAGGTCAAAGCCCTTAAGAAAGAATTCATCAAGATTTTTGACTACGCTCCCGTGCCCGATGCCGTGCAACCCGTGATCCAAATCCCACCAGCTCCCGGCGAAACCCAAAACACCATCGAAGCCGAAGAGAAAGAATCCAAAGAGCACTCCAGCCGTTCGCAAGTTACGATCACCAAAGTTGGGGAGGGTTCGATTTTAGAGCAAACCGATCAAGGAGCGGTGTTGAAGCTGCCCTCGAGTCTGCTCTTTGAAAATCCCTATGGCGACACCATCAACGCCAGCATGCGCGAATACATCCGTCGCATCGCTAAGATCATCCAGCTCTTACCCGACCAAGTGGAGATCAATGTTAGGGGCTACACCGACAATACCCCCCTGCCCCCCTCCAGTGGCTTTAAGGACCACTACGCTCTAGGGGCAAGCCGCGCCTATAAGGTCATGCATGCTTTGTTAAATGACGGCATCAGTCCGCAAAAGCTCTCTTTCACCTCCTATGGCAAGAACAATCCTGCGGTGCCTAATGACAGCGTGGAAGACCGCATGCGCAATAACCGGGTGGAGATTTATTTTTACACGAATGCTCAAAATGTGGAGAAAATCCGCTCCATCCTAGACCACAACAACATCAATGGGGACAATAATTGAAAGCCCTTGTACTTGCTCTAGTCTTTGGAATGCTCCATGCTTTGCCCACCGGCGAGGAGGTGCTAAGAGAGGCGCAAACACCCCCCCCGCCTAAAACCCCCTTAAGTGTCTTGTTTTTCAGCCAAAGACAGCCCTACACTTCTTGGAGCCAAGATTATGGCGTGTGGCAAACCAAGCATACTTTAGAAATCAGGGCTTTAAGCAAACGCGTGCATATTAATAAAATCACACTCAATCGGGGGCGTTGTGCCCTCTTGCCCATTTTGCCTAGCTTCGTGCTCACACGGGGCGAAAAGATGGATTATGAAGTCTTTTGTGAGGGGCACTTAAGGGTGGAGGTGGACACGGACTTTGGGCCACAAATCTTTGATTTGCAAGAAGATCTGCCTAGTGGCCCTTCTTGAACTTCTGCACCAAGTAGCGATAACCCATGAGTTGATCGGAATCTAGTGCCTCACTGATCTTATGCACCCCTTGGGCATAAATTTGCATCAGGATTTGGTAAACATTGCTGTCAAAGCCCTCGCCACGGATGGGTGTTACCACACTCGTGGGCATATACCCCCCAGAAACGCCCCGCTCTTGACGCACTGTTACCCTTGTGCGCACTTGATAACCGGGCAGCTCTAGGCTGGTCATGTTTAAAGGTTTTTTGCTCTTGGGCTCGAGCACTTTTAGGGTTAAATAACCCATGGAGAGATTGGAGTTTTTACCCTCTAGCCCGCCATTTCTTAAGCGGTCCTCTCTTAGACTGATGTCCTCCAATACCTTCACAAACCCACTCACCTCCACCAGCGCATAGCCCTGCTCTTTCTGGGTGGGTGTTAAAGGCATCTTCACCTCTTGCACGCTAAATCCGCGTTTTTCTAGGATTTCTTGGATTTGATCGCGCATCGAATCCTTAAACCCCTGTTGCATGTTCGTGGGCACCGTCTTGCTAAAAGTGATCGCCAAGGGAGGGATCAAGACCAATAAATGGTTTTTAGGCTGGGGTTTTTCGTTTTCCTCATAGTAAGAAAAAGGAAGAGGGTCTTGTTCGTGCTTGTCAGCAACTTTAGGCGCACAGCCAAACCCTAATAAGCCAACTAAAAACAAAAGCGAAGTTCTTTTCATGTTTTTCCTCAATATTTTTTTAAGAAACGCCAAAGGCTCTTAAGCAGGCGGGTGAGTGCTTTAAACTTTTTAAAATTATCGTAAAACGACCCGCCTCGCCTTTTAGCCATCAGCAAGAGTAAGTGGTTTTGAACTCAAAGGGGTGGGGGCGGCTCTCCCAAGGAAAGACTTCAGAGCGGAATTTAAAACTTTGGTAGGCTTGGATAAATTCCTCAGTGAAGACCTCGCCCTTTTTCAAATACTCCTTATGCACCAGCATCTCCTCCAGTGCGCTGCGCAAAGTGTGAGGGAGTTGTTTGATCCCCTTGTCTCGAATCTCATCTAGGGTGAGTTGGAAGAGATTGATGTCCATGGGCGCGCCCGGATCCATCTTTTGGGCTAGCCCATCTAAGCCCGCCATTAAAATCGCCGCAAAGGCCAAGTAGGGGTTAGAGGAGTTGTCGGGAAAGCGGAACTCAAAGCGCGCCGCCTTGCCCTTCACCCCATAGGGGATACGCACGCTCGCGCTCCTGTTTTGGGCTGAGTAAGTCAAAATCGAGGGGGCTTCAAAGCCGGGGATCAAGCGTTTGTAAGAGTTGCTCGAGGCGTTGGTAAATGCCGCCAAACTTCTAGCGTGGCGCAAGACTCCGCCCAAAAAGTGCAGTGCCATTTGGCTTAAGTTCTTATACACATCGCCGCTAAAGAGATTCTCGCCGTTTTTCCACAAGCTCACATGCGTGTGCATGCCACTGCCATTGTCGCCGTGTAAAGGTTTTGGCATAAAGGTGGCGGTCTTGCCATTTAAATGGGCGACCATTTTCACCACATACTTAAGTTTTTGCACATTGTCCGCCGCCTCGACCAGTTCCCCAAAACGCACGCCGATCTCGCCCTGGGCCTGGGCCACTTCGTGGTGCACAACATAGGTTTCTAGCCCCACTTGGTTTAAGACTTTCACGATTTCAGCCCGAATATCCATCATCGTGTCGGTGGGGGGAGTGGGCAAATACCCGCCCTTATGCCCCGTGCGGTGTCCAAAATTCACACCCCCCTCAAAGCTACGGTCTCTATTCCACTCCCCCTCTTCGCTGTCGATTTCATAGTACTGGCAGTTCGCGCTGTTTTTGATCTTGATGGAGTCAAAGATAAAAAACTCATTCTCTGCCCCAAAGTAGGCCATGTCGGCAATGCCAAGGTTTTGTAAATGCCTAAGTGCCCTTTTGGCGATGCTTCTAGGGCAACGCTCGTAGTCCTGCTCTTTATAAATGTCCCACACATCGCAAAACACCACCACCGTAACATCCGCGCTAAAGGGATCGATGAAGTAGCGGATCAGATCGGGCTTTAAGATCATGTCCGATCTATCGATGCTCTGCCACGCTTTGATAGAACTGGCATCAAAAGGGATGCCTTGTTGTAACAAGTTCTTATCCACACCGCCGATAAAGTAGCCCATGTGGTTCCAAGTCCCCTTTACATCGGTGAACCGAAAATCCACGAACTCCACTTCCTTTTCCTTGCAGAAGACAAAAAACTGCTCTACATCTGCATCGCTATTATGAATGTCCATCAACGTTCCTTGAATTTTTCCTTTATTTTAACATGCCTAGCATTAAGACACAGCTACAAACACGCTTTCGGCTAAGGGCGGGTGGATGTGCCCCCTGTAGGCATTGGCGCAAATGCGCACGCTTGCCACCAGCACCAGGAGCGCGACCACCATGAAGAACACGCATAGCAGAGCGTCTATGCTGTGGTTAAAAATGGCTTGTTTGAGCAGGCTAATTTGTTTAGGATCGCTGGTGTGGGCGAGTTTTGCACTTAAAATTTGGGCGGTGGCAACATGCGACACTTTGTTTAAGATAAGATTGTCCCCCCTTGGCAACACTTTTAAAACACCGCTGTAAAAGGTGATGCATAAAATAAAAGCCGCAGGCAGTGCGCTCACTAGAGCGTATTTGAACCGCCCCATTTTAAATAAAATAGTCGTGCCAAGCAGCAGTGCCATCCCTGCGAGCATTTGGTTGCTCACGCCAAAGAGCGGCCATAAAGTGTAAATGCCCCCTTTAGGATCGATCGTGCCCTGATACAAGAAATACCCCCAAAGCCCCACCGCCAGTAAAGTCGCCACAATGCCGGCCGTGTAGGAATTGGTGTCGCCAAGGGGCTTATAGACATGCCCTAGCATGTCTTGAATCATGAAGCGGGCGGTGCGTGTGCCCGCATCCACAGCGGTTAAAATGAACAAGGCTTCAAAGAGGATTGCAAAGTGATACCAAAAGGCCATCACGCCCGGATGCCCCACCACTTGATACACAAGCAGGCTAAGCCCGATGGCAAAGGTGGGCGCACCTCCTGTGCGGCTTAAAATGCTCTGCTCGCCTATGTGTTTCGTGATGTCTGTAATCTCTTGGGGCGTGATTTTAAACCCCCAAGAATTGATGGCGTGCACGGCGGTGGCAATATCCGTGCCCAGCGCACTTTGGGGGGCGTTGATCGCAAAATACAGGCCGGGATGCAAAATGCCCGCCATTAAAAGTGCCATTAAAGCAACTATGGACTCCATGAGCATCGAGCCGTAGCCAACCAAACGGGCGTGGCTCTCTTTGGCGATGATCTTGGGCGTGGTGCCTGAAGAAATCAAGGCGTGAAAGCCGCTGATCGTCCCGCAAGCGATCGTGATGAATAAAAAGGGGAAGAGCGCGCCGGCAAAGACGGGTCCGCTCCCATCTACAAAGTGCGTGATCTTAGGCAGGTGCATGGGCGGGGCGACAAAGATGAGGGCTAAAGCCAAAACCAGCACCACTCCGATTTTTAAAAAGGTGCTGAGGTAATCTCTAGGGGCGAGCAAGAACCACACGGGCAAGATGGAGGCGACAAAGCCGTAAGCGATGATGATCCACGCTAGAGAGCTGGCCTGCAAGGTGAAGTGAGCGGCTAAAGTCGGATCGTTGGCCACCACCTTGCCATAATAAATCGCTAGAAGCAAGAGCGCAAAGCCCATTAAAGAGCTTTCTAAAACCTTGGGGCGCACAAAGCGCATGTAAAGCCCCATAAAAATGGCAATCGGGATCGTGCAGGCGATTGTAAAAAGCCCCCAGGGCGAGTGGGCGAGGGCTTTGACCACCACCATGGCTAAAATCGCAATGATGATGACCATGATGCCTAGCGTGCCTAGCATGGCAAACCAGCCCACCAAGGGGCCCATTTCATCTTTAATCATTTCGCCTAGCGAACGCCCATTGCGACGCATGGAACAAAAGAGCACGATGAAATCATGCACACAGCCACCCAGCACACTGCCGATCAAAATCCATAGTATGGAGGGCAAATAACCCATCTGCGCGGCCAAAATGGGCCCCACTAGGGGCCCCGCGCCCGCAATGGCGGCGAAGTGATGCCCGAAGGTGATCGCCTTGTGCGTGGGGACAAAGTCGCGCCCATCGTTGATCACGCAGGCGGGCGTGGCGCGCTTGTCGTTGAGTCGCAACACCCGATAAGCCACAAAATGGCTGTAAAAGCGATAGCCCAAACTATAGATACACACCGCTACGCACACGAGCCAAAGCGTATTGATGCTCTCGCCCTTATGCAGGGCTAGCACCCCCATAGCCCCCGCTGCCACGATCGCCACCAAGCCCCAAAGCAAAGCCTTGATTTGTTGCATGCCATCCCCTTTCAGAAAAAGCAGAGTCTAGCACAAGGGAGTAAATCACGCTAGGAGGCTATGCAATTAGAAGAATTGAAGGCGCATTTAAGCGCGGGGCTCATCAACCCTGAAGCGTTAAACACAAACCCAGAAGTTTTAATTTGGGTGCATAAAGAAATTAAAGAGCTAACGCATGACAAAGATGTACCCGCCTATGCGCTCTATGATTTCGCTTTAGTTAGGGCTAAGCGGTATCTTAAAATCCCCCTTGAAGAAGAAGACTTAGCGATCTACAACGATGCCTTAAAGGCAATCAAACAAGCCCCTTTAGTCAAAGACTGCACACAAAGGGGCAAATCGTTTTTGCAAATCGATCAGGCTGGCAACATCACAGAGCATGCCAGCACAAATACAGATAAAGGCTTTTCGCCCTTGAAGTGGTGCAAGAAAAGGAGTTTTGAGCTGTGATTTTACAAAGGGCAAGGCAGGTGGTCAAAGCAATTTACCCTGAAGCGTGTTACCACGATGGGGCGTTAAAAGAAGCGGGGCTTTATTACCGCTTTGAGGGGGTGCGCCATGCACCCTTAAAGGCCTTTGAAGTGTCCACACGGCTTTTTTATGGATTCATTGATACGCCTAATGCTAAGGAGACTCTAGCCACCATAGATGGGCTCTTAGAGCAGATCATAAACGCCCCTGCCTTCACCTTTGGGCGGTCGTATTTTGAGGGCGCGGGGCTGGTGCAAGAAGCGGGCTTTTTTGGCCTTTGGGAAATCCGTTTTAAAATCAAACTGCTACAAGAATAAAAGAAGGATGACAATGCGCAAAATTACAAAAATCATTATCCACTGCAGCGACACCCCAGCGGGGATGGAGTTTAGCGCGGCAGATATTGACCGCTGGCACAAGGAGAGGGGCTGGGATGGGATCGGCTATCACTATGTGGTTAAGCTAGATGGAACGATCGAAAAAGGGCGGGAAGAAGATGTAACAGGGGCGCACTGCAAGGGGCATAACCTAGATAGTATAGGCGTGTGCTACATCGGCGGGCGGGATGATAACGGCCTTTTTGTGGATACAAGGACCAAAGAGCAAGAGGAGGCCATGGTCTTCTTGTGCAAACAGCTTTTAAGCAAATACCCCAAAGCTAAGCTTTACGGGCACCGCGATTTTGCGCCCAAAGAGTGCCCATGCTTTGCCGTAGGAGAATGGTGGAAAGAGGCTAACTAATGGAAACAATCTTAAAAAGATTAGAATTTTTAAGCAGTATTGGCGTGTTTTTGCTGCTCATTTGTTTTTTGCAAACGCTGGGCTTATGCTTTATTGTTGTCGAAAGCTCTAAGACTTTAGATCGCGCCGACATCGCCGTGAGTCGTTTAGAAAAACTAGATGCTAACTTAGATGTGATCGAGCACAAGATCGACAAGGTTAACAAAATAACTAGCCTGCAATGAAAAACGATTTTCTTATTCTTGGTCTATCCATCAAAGATTACCTACCCTATCTATTCATGCTGGTTGTAGGCTTTTTAGTGGGCTGGTTATTTGTCTTGCGCACGATCAAGAATGAAAACTTTAGCGGGGTGCTGGATAAAGTCCGCTACATTTCATGGGGGGTGGGTTCATCAATGCTGACCACTTGGATCAGCTTTGAGCTGATTAACTATTATTTCCATTTCCCAAGCGGCCTATCTATTTCCATTAGCGGGGGGGTGGGCTACATCGGCGCGGAGGTGGTAAGCGAAATAGTGCTAAAGCTCTTTGCTAATAAGATTGGTGCAAAAATCGATACCACCCCTCCAAAATCACAATTCAACGATAAGGATACACATGGATTTAAAAATAAAATCATTATAGGGATTTGTAGCGCGCTTAGCGTGCTGGCCTTTGTCTTTCTTTGGGCACTATTTAGGTAGGCTTAAATGCGCGTTAAAGGGGCGTTAAATGTTTAGCATAGACACTAAGAGCATTGGCATCGCTTTGGCCTTAGCGATTTTGCTAGGGGCTTTGGGCGCGTTAGGCTGGTATTGTAAGAAAATCTTAGTGGAAAGCGAAACATGTAGGGTCGCGGTGGCCGCGCAAAATAAGGCTATCTTAGATCAGAATTTAGCCACAGCTGAGTATGTGGAAAAGTTACAAAAATCTAAAGACGCGATCGCGCAAAAATACCGCAACCACACTCTGCCCCCTTTAAGTCCTAGCGGGGCCAAGCTTGTGTGCGCTAAGCAAGATCAAGAGCTAAAGCAGATTGCGCAAGATTTACAGGTATTTAAGGGGGGTCGTTAATGTTTAGCTTAAGTGGTTTGCAAGTTTTACGCTGGCACAATAGCTATAGCGGGTCCCCCCTAAAGCGGGGGGGTTTTCATCAGTGTAACGGCATGGCCAAAAGAACCGTTGCAATGAACGCTATAGCTAGCGTTTTACGCGCAGTACCTCCTATCAGCGTGCCCCCGCTACACGCCCAACCCCCAAAAGGCTAACGCCTTCTAGTTCTCCAAATGCCATTAAGAAGTCTGCTTTTGTGCAAAACTCATTTTATCTAAAATGCTTAAAATTTGGCTTTTTGGCCTTTTGCGGGTGCACCCGTGTATATAAGCCCGTATACATCCCCACGAAATGCAACATCCCCAAACTAGAGCGTCCCGCTTTAAACAGCCCCTCTTTGAGCGCAAACATCTGCGCTTTACTGATCTACACAGAAGCGTTAGAGCAAGATGTGCGCTTTTGCATTGAGGGGCAAGGGCCTTTAACCCAAAAAAAGGAGCACCCATAGGCAAGACTTATAAAAGGCGGGGCAAGTCCCCTAATAGAGCACAGCTACACAAGAAACAACAAAAACCAAAAAACCCCCAAAAGGCCGAGCCGCACTGGGTGTTTAAATATTCTTAAAGGAGGTTAATTTGAGTCAAAAAGATAATTTATACTTTGGTGGGGGATCGCTTTACATCATCCCCTTTAATAACGGGGTGCCCGATGAAAGTCAGTGGCTAGATATAGGGTGCTTAGAGCTTTCTTTAAGCAAGGATAGCCAAAAGACCACGGCATGGACAAGGGCTAACGGGGCTAAACAGAAGTTAGCCGAAATCACCACAGAGGAAAATTACACCCTTAAGATCAAGGGCAATAACTTTAGCCCCGAGGCTTTAAGCCTTGTGGTGGGGAGTTTTGTAGAAGAAACCACCATTAAACAAGGCCAGCCCCTGCCCTATGGTGGCACGGCTGCAAAAGATACTTTCATTAAAAGCTTAAACGCCGGCAGCCGATCCGAGCAAGTTACTTGCCGGCTAGAATTTATAGGCCGCCCTGTGATGGGTAAATTTGTCCACGCTATTTTTTACGAGGTGAATTTAAGCCTAGATGGGGATTTAAATTTGATGGCAGAAGAGTTTAGCAGCCTTGGTTTAAGCGGGGCATGTGTAGCCACTGATCAGGGCGTGTACACCTACTATTACTCGGATGAAAGCGGGCAAACCCAAAGCACGCAAAGCAATGCACCCACACAAACCACCAGCCAAAGCACCACCACAGGTGGGCAAAGCACAAGTGCACAAACCCAAAGCACGCAAAGCAATGCACCCACACAAACCACCAGCCAAAGCGGCGCGCTGCCTAGCAATGATAACGACTTAGAAAAGATGGTTGAAGACTTAGAAGATCAGGCAATTAAGGACGGCACGGCAAGTGCTAGCGCGGTGAAAGCGGCGCGCGCTAAGACTAAGGCGGCAAACCCAGATTTACAAGTTGAGGGCGCTTAAGAGTTATGGCGGGCGTTAACGAGAAGGTTTTACGCATTTTAGATAAGCGTATTTCTTCTTTAGAAAATATGCGCTACCGCTACGCGCTAAACCCCCCGCCAAATGACACCCAAAGAAAAATACAAGATTTAATCACAAGAGCTACCCCGCCTACAGATGCCGAGGTAAGGGATTTGGGGCTTTATTTTAACGAGTTTGTGGACTATGGTGGGGATGTTGCGCTTGATTACAGAGATGGCGGGTATACGGATTTTTACCGCTGGTTTTCAGATTTGGATAGCCCAACACAGGTGGCCCTAATCTTTTTAGCCATGCAAGGGGTCTATGATCGACAAAAGCTAATTGCGCTAGCCAACACACAAGCCCCGCTAATGATGGAATCTTTTTATCAAGCCGCATGCCTTATACTGCCAAAATACTATGTAAGTCAAAATCTGTTGCCTGAAGGCATAGATCCTAACTTAGCGGGCGCGGCGATCGTAGCTTATATCCAGCGTGGATTTAGCATTAATTTAGGCTTAATTGCTTTGATGAATCCGGACAGCACGGCAGCACTGGGAGCCGATGTAACGGCTAAAATGGCTGTGCTTAGCGCGCGCTTTAAAGTCTTTTTGCGTTACGCCCCCGATCTTTGGCAGGTGGCCACGCATTTTACGGTCTATTTTTTATCAAAAGACTTAACTCGAGCGGTGGGCAATTGCACATTTAGGCAAGCCGTTTACATCCGCGCCAAAATGCTTAGCGGGTCTGTGATTCATAAGTTAAACATGGCCTTTAAGCAAAAGTTAGCTGCAGCAGATAACACACAAGCAGATGACACACAAGAGGCTATTTATGGTCACGATCGTGTTTACTTTTTAGCGGGCTTGTTGTTCATTGCCGATCAGCTTCTTAAAATATGCCCTGAAGTTACAGAGGATTATAACCCTAACTCTGGGTTTTGGCAGGCCATCAATGGTGGCGGGGGGCTTATGGGTGGTTTGCAGGGTTTAGCTAGAACCCCCCTAGACAATGCGACCGCCCGCCATGTCTTGCAAGCTTTCAGGGCGTGGCTAGAAGAAGTGGATTTAAGCCAAGCCTACTTAGGTGGGCACGAATACGAAATTATGTAAAAAGGAGAAAACATGGATAAAGCCCAAGTTTATAAACAATTAAGCGCGCGTAAAGCGGCCGTTAGTGTGATGATGGATCGGGTGTTTGCTTTGTTCAACGCCCCTAACTTTGTGGAGTGCAGTGCGAGCGCGCCACTAGACTTTAAAGATGACAATGTAAGGAGCTATTTTAGCGCGCTGGATAGGAGCACCGCTACCGCCTTAGTTTATTGCGCCCTGCCCGATTCTGTGCCCCAAAGTCCACAGGGCCAAGCACTTTCGCTAAGCGATCTATTTTCCCCTATCCTGCAAGCTTTAGCCACCTGTTACGATTATTCTAACAGCCAAAACAAGCCGGGCTTTGCACGTCCCTACAACTACACCCCGCACCCTATCTTTAATAGCGTGTTTGCCTATATGGCGCATTTATTCAGCCTGCACAAGGCCGACCTTGACACGCTAGCCCACCCCCCTGCACAAGGTGTAGATACACAAGACAAACTAGACTCCTTTAACCATTTAAAAGAGCGGCTAGACCCCCCCTTTATGCAGTTTGTCAGCGCGCACCCTGTAAGTAGACTGGACTTAGCTAAAGTTTTCGCTCTGCAGCTTCTAAACTGCGCTAATGAGAGCAACCCCCCACAAACGCCCACGGGTGATTTAAGCCTTAATGCTGATTTGGTTTTGATTTTGGCAGAGAAGCTTGGCCCAAGCAAGAGCGCCGCCCTGCTCAAAGACTATTACGCCCACAATGACGGCGTTGCTAGCCTGCCTTTAAGCGTGGCTTGTTATTTTCAAAATACGATTAAAAACGCGCCGCCTATTGTGGACAACTACACTCTGCCCGCAGAATTTAACGATCTCTTTGGCGAGCAAAAGCCTACGGATGAGCAAATTTGCACATACCTTAAGGGCTTTAGGGAGTTTGTGATCAACACAGATTACACAGAATACACACTTTAAAGGACTTGCATGACTCAAGTTTTTAAATTAGATCGCAATTACATGGAGTTTAGCGCGGATTTAGGCGGGCTTAAATGTGATTTCCGCTTTTACGCTAAAAGCGACCTGCAAGAGCAAAGGGGCTTAGAGTTTTCGCAAAAGGCAGATAACCCTTTAGGCTTAGCCCAGCTGATCAACTACCACTATCAAGTTATCTTAGAAAACCTAGTTTGTTTAAGCCACAAGGACGCGGGCAAAGAAGCGGAGTTTTTAGAAAATCTAAAAGAAAATGGTAAAACCATTGAGTTTTTAAACTTTGTGGATGAATCTTTAAAGGCCGCCTTTAGCCAAAAAAAAGCACCCTTGAAGCCTTAATTAAAGAGCAAGCTTTATTATTAAGCGGGGTCAAGCTCTTGGCCCCTACACAAACAACAGATTTAGAAATCTTAGAAATCTTAAGAGGTTTTAACTTAGCGACCCGTTTAGAAATGGACGGCTTTAGCGGTGCAGTGCATATGCATTTAGATTACCTGCTTACTAAAGACTTTGCTAAGGACCACCGCTATGACCACTGGTTTTTATTCGACTTGTTTAAAGGCTTTTGCGCGGTGATTGAAGGGGTTTTAAACGATCGCGCTTAATTCACAAAAACAAAACCCCGCCTTAAAGCCGTGTTAAACTAACCTTAAAGGAGTATGGATGGCAAAGAGTTTTAATATCCTTGGCAACCGCAATAATTTAATTCTAGCCGAGAATATCCGCACTCTATATTTGCAGGGCAAGAGCTACGACTATATCTGCCAAACCCTAGGCATTTCTAAAAGCACCATCAACACCTACCGCAAAAACGCGGCCAAAGAAGGCGACGACTGGGATACGCTGTTGCTGCTCAATAGGCGCAACACGCAAAACATCGCCATGAGCGAGGCCTATTTTGTGGGGTGGCTCATCGACGGATTCGAAGCACAGCTTTTACACACCCCCGAGCTATCTTTACACGAGCTGGCCAAATACACCAAACTTTATTTTCAGCTTAAACAGCCTAGAAACACGGACGAGCTTAAGAGCAAGGAGCAACAATACGAAAACGCCATGCGGGTGATCAAGGCAGTTGCCGAGCTAGCTTTAGAGCAGGATAACCGTGCGGTGGTAGAGTTTTTGAGCGCGCAGGCAGATGTGATCATTAAGGCCGTTTTTAAAGCCCAAAAATAAAACGCGTTTAAACGGCTTTTAAACGGCTCCTTTTGTTTAAATAGACTCAACTATACAGCCTAACCCTAAACTTGCAGAAATAAACGCGCCTAAACGGCAAGTAAACGCTATAAGATAAGTGCACTCCCCCCCTTTTTTAACAAGTCAGCCAAATAAGCCAAATTTTAGCCCCCTTTTATATCATGTGTTGATGGGCACTAAAGAGCGGTTAAAATTGGAGTTTGATTTATTAAAGTTGCTGATTGTGGTGTTTGTATCCGCCATTTTAAGCAGTGTGGCTTATGGGTTCATCCACTATGATAAGTTAAGTTTGTTACGTCTGATGCTGGTTGCGTGCGGGGTGTTTGTCCTTGCGCTTATCTTGTCTTTTTTGCTCAAAAAAGCTTTTGCGTGCCTAAATCAAATAGAAGGGTTAAACGATGGGTGAAGTTCTATTTTTTGTATTTGGGTTAACTGCAATCGGCGGGCCTGTGCTTTACTTTCTTTGGCTTTTAGATCAGGACGACAAAAAGCGCGAAAAGGAGCGGCGAGAAGCCGGGGCTAAGGGCAAAAACTTACCCCCGCTTTAACACCATAGTTGCCACCTGCTTTAAAATTTCTTGCCCTCCAAGGGCGTTAGGCTCTAACAAGGCTTCAATTTCTCTATGTAAATTAGGTGCGGGTTTGCCCGTATCATCAAAGGGTAGGTAACGCCTTTGGGGGATGTTCTTTTTAGGGCTGCCAAATTGGTGGACCGCTGCATAAGGCAAGTTAACCCGCGCTTGCACACTTTGGCCGACAATATCCACCCTGCAAGAGCTCCTTAAAAGCCCGCTTTGCTCTAAGATAGGTTTATAGGGGTAGCGGCGCGTAATAAGAGTGGTGCCCTTAAGCGGTTTCCACTTCTTTAAGGTTACGGGGTCTCTTTGCTGTGTAAAGCTTTGCCTTATTTCATCTTCCACAGCGTTTTTAATTTCGTTTAGTAGGATAAGGGTGTTCATAGGGGGCATGATACTTAAAGAAGTCTGTACTAAAATCCCACACCATACATCACATAAAGGTTAGCTTTGGATTTAACGAAACCAGCCAAAAACAAGACCAAAAAGTTACTAAGCTGGATTGGCGGTAAACATTATCTAGCAAACACCATTAAGGCCTATTTGCCCTTGAAGTATAAACTTTATTGCGAGCCTTTTTGTGGGGGAGCTAGCATATTTTTTAAAAAGTCTAAAAGCCCCTTAGAAGTGATCAACGACATTAACGGCGATCTGATTAACTTTTACCGCTGTGTGAAACACCACCCGCAAACGCTTTTAGAATATATCCACGCCCACCCTATTAATAGGGAGTGGTTTGAAAACGACTTAAAAGAGCCCACGAGCAACAAGATCGAGCGCGCGGCGAGGTGGTTTTTAAGAATCCGCCTAAGCTACAGGGGCACGACTACAGGCTTTATCGGTGGGCGGGGGGCAACTATAAATACGCGTGCTTTGCAAACCATACAATACATTAAAAACCTAGACTTTACAGACTTTGCGCGCCGCCTTAAAGGGGTGATGATTGAGAATATGGATGGGGTAGAGTGTATCCAAAAATACGACTTGCCAGACAGCCTTTTTTATATCGACCCACCCTATGTGGGCAGCGAAGATCAGTATGCCAAACACTTTGGCGTATCTATTTGTGATCAGCTGCACACTAGACTTAGCCCCGCGCTTAAAGAGCTTAGGGGGCGGTTTCTCTTAAGTTATAATGATTGCGAGGCGGTGCGGGAGTTATACTCGTTTGCGTATATAACTCCCGTGCAAACCACCTATGCTATGAAAATCAACGCGGGGCAAAAAACCACGCAAGAAATCCTAATATCTAATTTTAAGTTAAATTTACTGCAATAGATGAAAGACACACAAGGCATTTTTACCCAGCTCTTGCAAATGCCGGAAATGGCTCCATTAAGAATGCGCCTACAGCTGGATCAGCTTAAAAACGCTTTGCCTGTAGGTGTGCAAATGGGTTTAGGCTCCATTGCCCTTAAAGATCGCACGCTTTTACTTGCCTTCAAGCACCCCAGCGCGCTAAATTACTTCAATGGACAAAGCGCGCGCCTAATTCCACTGCTCTTAAACGCCGCGCAAAAGCTCAGCATTCCCACCAAACCCACAGCAGTAAAAGCCCTTCTCCCTAGAATGGTTAGCCAAAGCTTTAAGCCAAAGGCGGTTAAATTTCACTACCAAGAGCGCGCTAAGGGGGAGTTTGAAAACCCCTTTAAAGACCCTAAACTAAAAGCTATCTTAGAAAATATCCGCGCCTGTATTTTGCAACAGCAAAGCGCCCAAAATATGCTAAAACAGACATGGGAGTAAGCGACCACGGCTGTGCCAGGAGTAAGCGCGCCCCCTAATTCAAGCATGGGGTATTTGGTTGGGGGCTACCCTCCCTTAAGTCAAACAAGCCTTTTAGGCACAACTAGAATAACCAAAGGTGCGGGGTCCTGCCCGTCTAACTTAAAGTTAGTAATTTCTAGGGCTGTGCCGGACCACCCCATGCAAACTCAGGGCTTTTATAAAGTAGGGGATTTCTTGCTAATTGCTTCATGATCTTCTTCCCGTTAGAGCTGTGCAACAAACTCGCAAATCCGTTTAAAGTTTCATGCACCCCCACACTCAAGCGATACCACCGCCCAAACTTCACCCCAATTAAAATAATTGTGGGGTCTTTTAGGTCTTTAAACACCGCTAAAGGCTGCTCTAGAATATCTTGCACTAAGTAATAATCAAATAGATCGGTTTCGGGGTGTTTGTCTAGGTGCTTTTGTAAAGTTGCCCCGCTTAACACGACTTGATCCGCGGGTGCTTCAACCGCCTTGACCACCACAGGGGGCAGCGTGGCAAAGTCCATGACCTGATCGGGGTTCAATTGCACTAGACTTAAAAACCTTTGCTTCTTTTGCTCAATAGAGTTTAACACCGCTTTTAAAAGCCCTGTGGCCTTAGCATTGTTTGCGTATCTTTGCAGTTTTTCGCTAAAAAAGTTGTGTAAAAACTTAGAAGTATCGGGCTCAAAGCCCCCCGCTTCTTGAAAGCGATCTTTAGGCGGGGTGGTGGTAACGGCAATGCCTTTAGCCTTAATTTGCCTTTCGCTAAACATTTGCAGCTCACACCTACACCCCCAATCTAACGGCGGGGTGTGGGTGTGCCAAAATTCATGTTTTCTAGGCAGGCACACGCCGTCGAATTCTAAGTGCCTTGCGCGGCTATCGTGCCGGCTGTAGTAAATGTAATACCAGCCGTCCCCATCGCTTGAATCAGTGATGGGCGGGGCGTTTTCATAGCGCAACATTTTGCCCCTAGTGTTTGCGTAAATGGCGTTGTATCTAAAAATGCGCTCTTGCTGTTTTTTGTGGATATTTGCTAAGAGGTCTGGGTTAGCTTTTTGAAACTGGTTAAAGGTTTGGCCTTTGGCTAAGGCGGTTTCAAGTGCACTCTGATACGCTATTAAAGTATCAATCTTGCCCACCCCGCTAATGCTAAACGCCCTTAAATACTCGTTAAACTTGAATTTAGCGGGGTTAGATATTAGTTTAGGCTCCCTTGCCTGAATGCTCGCGATCGCTTCTAAGAAGGGCATTAAAGGCCTTTGGCGACCTGATCTAACAGCTCTTCTATTTCCTTATCATCAATGCTTAAGGGGGTGGTTTTGGCAGCATTTGGGCTTTGGTTTAACCCCCCGTTAATGCGGCTTAAAGGCACTTTAAAGGTCTCTTCAAGGGTCTTTAAATCCACTTCAACCCCCATGTCATACAGGGTTTTATACACCTGCACCTGCCTTGCCTCGTCAATTTCTGTATTTGTATCTAAGCTCAAACTAAAGGGGGGTACTTGCTTGAAGTAAAGACTAAATTGCGCCTTTAAAGCGGTGTTGAGCACAGGCGTTAAAAAGCGCGCGTCAAATTCTAAAAAAGCCTTACTGATGTTTTCATGCACCGTGCCTAAAGCCTGTGTGCCTTTTTCCACGGCGTTTCCGGCTAACACTTGCCCGTTAATGGCCTTGCTGATGTTTTCATCGCAGTAACGGATGAAATTTAAAAACGCGTCCTTGTCCACATTGCCGCTTAATAAGTCTAGCTGGTCATCCGCGCCAAACACGCCCACAGAGGCGGCGCGCAATTCTTCTAAATTGTCTAAAAGCCGCTCTAAGCCCCTTTCATCAATGTCCGGGCTTTTGGCAATTAGGGGGGGAATGCTCAAATTTTCTAAATAGGTCATGTATTTAGACATGGCCAAATATTTTAGGGCCACAATGCTGATAACACGATAGCCCACACTTTCATACACACTTAAGGGGCACACGCTCAGAACATCGGGTTGTTCTTCTAAGTATACTCTAGTGCCGTTGCAATAGACAAAGGGGAGGTTATTTTCGCAATATATGTAATTGTGGGGGATTAATTGAAAGTTAAAAACCCCGTCTTTTAGGGTTTTGACAAAGTAGGCACAGCCAAAGAAAAGCGCGCTGGTGCAGTCATAAAGAAAAGTGGTAAAGCCCTTGTTTTGGATTTCTTTAAAGGCGCTTTGGGCTCTTTCATCTTCACATTCAAGCACTAAGGGTAAACGGCTGACTAATAAACGCCGTTTAAACACCTCGCTACTCACCTGCGCGTCAAAACGCAAGAAATAGCGGTAAACCTTAACCAGCTCCTCGTACCTTTCGGTGCTTAGAGCTTGTTTTATGCTCTGGTAGTCTAAAACGCTTGGGATGGGGTTTTTGGCCGCCCCTTTGAGATTAAAGGACATTGCCACAAAAATGCATGGTAGGTTTTCCATTAAAAAAGTCCTACCTGCCTTGGTACCCACCTTTCAAGATGCCTATGCCAAATTGGATTTGATCCATGATGGTGCAGACACTGCTACTTCTTATGATAAAATGCCCCAAATACCACAAAAACAGCAAGAACGGACCAAAAAAGCCCTTTTGGAGTATTGCAAGCTCGACACTTTGGCAATGGTGAAGGTGCTAAGGGTTTTAAAAAGGTATTTGTTTCAATACTGAGTAAGCAAATTCAAACCAACACACATCATTAAGGAATGCAATATGAAAAAGAAACTTTTTAGACCATACATTGTCTTGCCATCTGCCCTTTGGTTTGAAAGGCTTTGAGGACAAGTTTGGGAATTTGTGAGATAAAAGGTCTCTGTAGACATGTACATCTAATGTGCGCACGCCGAAAGGACTAAGGTGAGCGGGTATGGGGTTTTGTTCATCTTGTCTTGCAAGGACAACGACAAAACATCCATGAGAGTAAAGGAAGATCGTTTCTTGGCAACACTTAGTACACCTTACAAGGCGTGCCCCCGGCCAGCGTGCTGTTTTGGGATTTGGATCAGATGTATTTATGCACTCTCTACAAGGTCTTAGGGAGCATTGGGCGGCCGGCCTATATCCTTTTACATGCTAAATCCACCTATCTCTTAAAGCATGTCCCCCGCTTTAGAGCTTTGGATAAATGCTACACAGAACACACAGATTTTACCGGTGCGTTTTGGAGTATCTGTTGAACAAACACACCCTCGTATGTAGTTCCAAATTGTATGAAAATGTGTACTTTAAATTTGCGCGAGAAAGCATTAACACCTCTTTACCCCCAAAAACCCCCTAGCTTGCGTTAGGCATATACTCTGCAAGAGCATAGCAACAGACAATGATTTTAAACATTGTTATGATTATTGTATGCAATGCATTGTATGAAAGCCTCCATCCAATACAAAAGCAACAATAACATTGTCTAACGCTCTGCGTTAAATCCCTCTTGCAAACACCACATTGTGTGGTGTCCCAAATACATGAGAAAAGTCCTTGTGGATCAGGTGAAAATAAGGTTGAAACAAATCATTTTAGAAAGAGCGGACTTACTCTTGGAGTAGGATGATAATGTCCACTTAAGATAGGCAAGCCTGTTAATCCCAAAATCCCCTAGCTTTTTGACTTGGGCTATAGCTGGGGGGTTAAACAGAGTGCAGAGAAAAAGAAAAGAGTTAAAGGGCATCATGGTGCAATCAAAACAACGCACACAGCACTAGAGGCATACCAACACACCAAACTCAAATAGCGCACCATCTATAGTTTTGCCATGGCAAAACAGGGGACAAAAAGAAAAGGCCCCTAGCCCCACAAACACATGAGCTTAAGCGTCCATTACTTCCGTGTCGTCATCATCTGCGCCCAACTCTAAAACCTTCAAGGGGGCGATGGCATTGCCTGCAATGCCCTCAATGCAGCCACGCGTACGCGCCACAATGAAATGCAAGCCCTCTATTTGTTTCTCCCTCTTTGCCCATTGCTTTTCAAGCTTACTCATGTAGTTTTTGGCGGCCTTTTTCTCTTCATTAAGGCTATGTTGCATGGCTTGAAAAAGTGCAATGGCATCGCTCACCTCCCTTGCAAACTCCACCCCCACTAAATAATTATAGAGTTCGCGGACCTTGTCACTCTTGTTGTCTTGGCTTCTTTGTGCTAGGGCGACACTTAAGACCATCTCCCTTAAAATCCCGCAAAGCCCCTTAAATTCTTGAAAAGTGCAAACATACACACCCTTATAAAGCCCCATGCGCTCTATGCCCTTAGGCAGAGCCTGCGTAACAAGCACCCCCAAATGCGCCCCACATTCCCGTTTATTCTGCGTGAGTTTGTCAATCCACTCCTCTTTGAAGTGTTGGGCGCGTTTGCTTTCATAGCAGATCACACCGCAATCTTGCCCCCTCTCATCCCGCACGATTTGCAAACAATCCGCCCCCTTTGCGCCTTTGGGGACCTCTTGGATGCCATCTAGGGGGAATTTAAGGCGCAAATGCTCTTCAATCGCCAATTCTTGGACTTCGCCCTGTAGTTGTTGCGAAATCGTAGGTTGTGCTTTTTTCGTGAGTTCTTGCACGGCTTTTTGCAAATCTTCAATTTGCTTTTTTGCCTCTTTTAATGGGAGTTCATTTTCCTCTTGAAGCTTGAGCCTTAATGTCTTTTCCATCATTTCTTGTTGGGCTTGTAATTGTATGGCGTTTTGGACTTGCAGGCGGGCTTGCTCTTGTTGTATCTGCTCTTGCATTTGGGCGCGCTCTTTCTCAAGGGCTTGTGCGATGCCATGTTGCACTTGCGCTTGCATGGTCTGTTTTTGCAACTCTAATTGCCTCAGGGTTTCTTGGGTTTCTTGTTGGTTTTTAGCCATTTGTGTGCTTAAGCGGGCTTGCTCTTGTTGTATCTGCTCTTGGATAGCCTGCTTTTGGGATTCTAGTTGTCTAAAGGCTTGGGTGTATTCTTGCCGTTTTTGGGCAACTTCTTGCGCAAAATTCTCTTTCTCTTGCGCCATTTGGTACTCTAGCTCCTGGGCGACTTGTTTAGATAGAATTTCGCCCACACTAAAAGTGTGTTGGCAATGTGGGCATGTGATGCTATCGTTCATGGGGGTCCTTTGTGGTTGATGAAGGCGCATTATAACCACAAAAGGCTAACCAACCCCCTAACACCGTTTTTAGTGTCCTTGTGGGAATGAATACCTTAGTAAATACAAATAGACATAAAATAATTCATGGTGTGGTGTTGTGTAGCATTGTATGGAGCATTGTATGGTATTTTGTAATATGGTGTTAAGCTGTGCATTGGCACCACACTTCCAAACCTATAAGCACGATTTGTAAGATTTATATTTTGTTACATTGTATGATATTGTAAGGTATTTTAGAATACGGTACTGTATGCGTTGTATTTTAAAGTCTTGCAAAATGTTTTGCAGGATCTTAAAGCTTTATATTTTAAAGTATTTTACACAAAAGAGCAAAAAGACATTGTGGTGCTAGACATCAACCCCCAACAAAGTGTGGAAGTCCTTGTCAATATTCGGGGAAAAACCGACCTGTCCACTTTCCCTCTTTTCAACAAAACGGGCAACATTACCGATACACTCAAACAAATGATAGATAAATATGACACCTTGTTATAGATACCAAGAGTGAGCATTCCAAAGAGAGCCTACGGATGGTTTACTCAGCGACATCGTGCTTATCCCCACCACTCCAAGCCAGCTAGGCACCGCCGTCTTGCTTGAAATATTTGAGCACATTGAAAACCTCCAAGCCCTCAACGAGAAGCTAAAAGTCCTCATCCTCATCAACCGCATGCCATCTCCATCCCCAAGGAACGGCAGGCGTTGGTAGAGTTTATCAAACAACGCAACACCAATGATCGGTTTTTTTGTTAGACAGCAGTCTGTGCGAGCGCATCGCCTTTAAGCACAGCATCGCCGAGGACTTAGGAGTGATGGAGTACAACGACCCTAAAGCTAAGACCGAGTGGAAACAATTTTTTCACGAGTTTAGCACCCATTTCTCCACCCATATTAAGGAGAATAACCATGCAATTTAAAAACACCAAGAGAGACACTAATATGGGAGCAAACGAACTAGAAGCCCTAGATTCCGAATTCACCAACGAACTAGACAAGGACACCAAGAAATACTACACTTTGTTTTTATCCCAAGCCACGATGGCGAAACTAGAAGCCTACCTTAAAGAGTTCGGCGTTTTAATGAGAATAAAAGCACCTTCATCCAAGAAGCCCTAGAATAGCATTTAAAGTGCAAAAAAGAGTAGATGAGACAAAATCTGTCTAATAAACTAGATAAGTTAGACTAAATAGTTCTTATTTTAGCTGGCTTTATTTGCTTTGCAATGCTTGCGCCACCACTTTCTTGGCGGGGGCCTTGCTCTTTGGCAAATGACTTGGCTTAAAGTGGCAAGAAAACTTGCGGAAAGGCTATGTTTAAGATGGGGTCTGAAGCTACAATTTTCAAGCTTGTCTAGAAGTTCTAAACTCTTGGGCGTGGCGTGCCTTTGAACGAGCTTGTCAAGGCGGTGATTAAAATAACTTTAAAAAAGGGATACTTGCGTTTGAGCTTGAAATGATGGATGATTAGGAACTCTACCTCCCTTGAATGAAACTGATGAGTGCGCGCCCATTATCAAAAATGGGGGCGGGTTTAATGATCTCGTTTGTGTCATTATCTATCAATATTCCAAAATTGCCCAAATACCGATCCACATTGCCAGTAATGGCATCAAAGAGCATCAAATCACTTAGGGTCTGCTTACCCATCACCTTCTCTACGCTCTCTTGTGCTTGTGCATAGATAAAGCCTTGTTTACAGACTTGCGAGCAAATACTCACAAATGGCTAAAAACCACACTTCTTGGCTTGTAAAGAGCCCACAGGCACCAAACCTTTCTTCATTAGTTGCTCTAACGCATAGGCCACACAATCTAAGTCCAAAGCCTTAGCCACTTGCGGCATATAGTGTTCGCATAAGTTGCCCCCTACGGTTCATCCACTCCACACCCCCTTGACTCGCTTCAATGCTCTTGGCACTCTTGCACAAATATTTCTTGGGCATGTCAACGGGGTTAAAGGGGTTTCGTAGAGATTGACACGAGCCCACGCATAAAGGTGCGCTGTTGGTGTGGACCACACAAAACTATTTTTTTTAAGTATAGAGTAACAGCGGATTTATGGATTTACGCTCTATAATTCACGCCAATAAGCGGTTTTCACCCACTCCATTAAGGTGCAGATAGTGTGGCAGTAGACGATCATTGAGAACTTAAAAGCGTAGGTTTTTGCCCTCGTTTAAAACTTCAAACTCTAAAAACAGGCGGTCTCTGTCGAGTAGGGTGTAGTGCACGGGTTTGATTGGTGACATCGTACTTGCCGGTGTTGTCGTGTGTCTTGACTGAGAAACAGCTCAAGATTGATTTAATTTGCAATTTTACCCCCATTCCACAG
>NZ_CDMK01000002.1:0-7288 GCF_001283065.1 Helicobacter heilmannii
AATATGGCTTTTTGCGCTAAAGCCCTCTTGTGCCTTTGCACCCTTGCCCCCCTATCTGCTACGCCCTTGATTTTCAAACACTTTAACGCCCCAACTATTGAGCAAGCCATCCATTTAAAACGCAAACTCTCTAAAGAAATCCACACCTGCGATCAGTTAAACACCCTGCCCCACTACACGGACACGGGCGAGCGCAAGGCGGATTTTTGCACCAAAGAGTTTAAACGCTCCGCCACCCTTGCCTATGATTTGGCTTTAGGCTTTGCCAACACACAAAAGCCCGGCTATGCCAAGAGGGCATTAGAGATTTTAGACAAGTGGGCACAAGACCTGCAAGTGGTGGGCTCTAAGGAGGCTAAAAATCTGATCAACTTCTACATGCCCTATATGAACATGGCCTATCTCTTCATCCGCTCGAAATACCCCAGCCTAGCCTTTGAGCACTTTTCGCACCGTATGTTAGCCTTCTCTAGAGAGCATAAAGAGAACAACATTGGGGCGTGGGGCGTGCTCCTTGGCGTGAGCGCGGCTTTAGTGCTAAACGACCATGCCCTTTTACAACAAATGGCGCGCCGCTGGCAAGAGTGGCTCTTAAACGCCATTGATGGACAGGGGGTGATGGCTAAAGAGATTGTACGCAGCAACACCGCCCACTATAATAGCGGAGCTAATAAGGGCATTAAAGGCATTGCCTACACGCATTTTGCGCTCACGCCCATCAGTGTAGCGGGACAACTGCTCGCCGAAAATGGCTTTGATCTGTGGCATAGCCGCGCAGCCCAAAAACTCTTTAAAGCCTATGATACCACCGCTAAGTGGGTACTAAATCCCAAGACCTTCCCCTACTACCAAGCAAACTTGATGGGTATCCACCACGATGCTTATTTCCTTTTATTGAACCAGTATTTCAAAAGCACAGCGGGGCAAGAAGTACTCCAGCAAGAAGACTTTCAGGACGACCGCTTCAGATTACACTTCAACGACACTTTAAGAACCAAGGATTAGGCATGCCAACCAACACTGCGCCGACGAACCACCCCACCAACTCATGTCAAGGAGAATACCAAAGATTTTATTTGCTCAAGGCAACGCACCTTCTTCTCATAAACTCTTTGCAGTAAAAGCACTCCTTAGAACCTTTAGGCGTGATGTTGCAGTGGAAACAATGGGAGTTATTGCAAATGATGCGGTTAAACAACACAAGTTGGGCTGTCAAACTATCCCTGATGCCTTTCAAATCTTGTACAACCCTCTCCTGCTCTGTGTGTAGTTGTAAAGTCATTGTGGGGCGGTCCCCAACCCTTCTTTGCTCTTGGACCATTCCTCTGGTGCGTCCTACACTATCTATTTTGGAGTGTTTAGCGAACATTCCATCTCCTTTTTTAGAGTTCTGCCAAATTTTTATTTTCTTGGGCCATGAACTCTAGTTTGACTTTTATTTGAAAAAGCTTAAAAATGTTGGTGCCTTGGTGGGTATTTCTTGCTCAGCTTTGTGTGATTGGGCCTAGCTAGAATGCGCCCCACAATCGTTAAAGTAATGCTGATACTCAACCATCACATCAAAGCCCACCATGGGGCTGGTGTTCCATGAATACCACGATTGGACGAGCGTTGCAAGCCATTCATGAAGGTAGCGGCATAAGTGGATATGCCCTGGCTTTGTTGGCCTGTGTAGACTGTAAACTGTGGAGGCGGCTGATTTGTTATATTGCTTTTGGGTGATTTTGGGGGCAAAGAGAAGCTAATCTTAATGCTAAGTGGTTTTGGTAACAAAAGCACAACTTTTGTCGTGAAAGGCATGGTTTTTTTGCAAACATTGTAGATTTTATGGTCAGAGCATCATTAAAGATTGGCTAGGTGCAAAGAGAACCATCCAGTCCAGCAGTGTTTCCTACTTTAGAAACTGCCACACCATCCTATGATTTAGCCTTACATCCCCAATCTGCGCAAAATACAAACAAGCAACAAACTTAGGTTTAAAGACAAGACCTATGTTTTGGGCGGTTGCATAATCGAGTTCTAGGTCTTCACATCTGTCTTAAGTTAACACCACATAACCCACCAAGCCATACACTCGAGTGCGGTGGGGATTAAACAAACGCCCTTACCCTTGCTGTTCAATTTGTTGTAACCTTTTTAAAGGATGTGTACAAAGTGTGCGGTGTGGGAGCTATGTAAAGATTTTAACACTTGTGTTAATAGGGTCAAAGCTTTCGTATGGGAGGGTATAGAATCTCCACCTACTAGATTGCTTGTCTTGAGTTAGGATAAGGATGGGCTTTACTCCGTGCTTTTGTTAAATGAGGGTTTTAGGTGTATGGAGGGATACAACAAAAGCGCATTGGAGGTTTTATTGGGTATGGGGGTTGATAAGGCTTGATTGGCACACTGAAAGGAGGGATATCTTTTATGCCCTAAGGCCAGCGCGCGTCTATGCCAGTATCCAAGCCACAATCATGGCAACACCCCTTGGGGTTGGGACATCAACCCTTGAAATGGAAAACACAAGATTTTAAGTAGAGGCTAGCTTAAAGCCAAGGTCTCCTCTAAAGTTAGAATCCCCTAACTTTAGTGATGGAGAGCGCGTTTATAGACATTGTTTATGGGTGTATCTGGGTGTTTGCTGTAGATGATTTTTTGGATTTCTTGCATCGCCCTTTCAAACACTTTGAAAATATCCGTGTTTTTGAACTTGATGGGGATGGTACCCATATTTTTCTTTTTTGTGTCCTCGTCTGCCGTGTCCTCGTTTACAGGGCTAACAAGTTTAATGCTTTTATGTTCTATAATTACCGGAAATTCTTTATCGCCGTCCTTCACAGCAAATTGGCGTTGACCCAACTCACCGCCTTCAAATGTACCTAATCCCTCTAAAACCTCTTTTTTACAATAGTTGTAAAAGACATAACCTAGAAGACTCGTAAAAGAAGAGTTTTTCTTTTTCAAGACTTTCCTTTGCCCCTTCAAAAGGTAAACTCTCCCCTCTTCTATTTCTTTTTCTTTTCCTATTTCTATTTTAATGCACCCACATTCTTTAACTTGTTGATTAGTGTTGATATATTTAAACAATTCCTCATCCTGCAAAAGACATTGTTCCCACCAAGACCTCTTGACCAGCTGCTCTTTTTGCTGTGTGTAGTCTGCAACAATGGAACACATTTTTTCGACTAAGTTAGCTCGAGTGGCACCCAGTTTCGCCAAATGATCTAAAAGATTACAAAAATAGGGTGTATTGGCAAATAACTTAAACACTGGATTTCTGTAGCGAAACTCCTCCACTTGATAGCGGTTACCAAAAAACCAATTATCTTTATCCTCTCTCTTTTCATCTGGTTCTCGATTATCTTTCATTTCAATGCTGTAATCCCCAAAACACAACCAAGCCCTTTGCAACACACCCAAATCGTGAGTTTTTCTGCAAAAAAAGATGTCCAAAATGTCTTTGGTGAGTCGGGAGAACTTTGTAAAGTTTTGTAAATTTTCTTGACCATTTTCCTTGCTAAAATCCAACAAAAAGCCCTCATAACCCAAGAGGTAGGCGTGATCACTGGTTTCTTGTAATGCCCTTTGCTCTGTGTTCACTATTAAAGACACCGGACACAAAGTCTAGAAGGTTGAAAAATCCAGGGATTTTACTGAGCTGAAAATAAAAATTCTCAACCAAGTGGTGCACCACTCTAAAATAATCCTGCAGTTCTTCTTGTAATTTTTGGTCCAATTGTGGTCTTTTGTACTCGGCTTTTGGGGGTTTGTCGAGTACAAAAGGGTGTTTGGCAAATACAAAGAGCAACGCAAAAAAATAACAAATTTCTTTTCCTGTAAGTTCTTCTTTTTTGTCTGTTGTATTGCCTTGTTTGTCTTTTTCGAAAAAATTATCTTTGAAAAAATCAGGACCTTTGAATACAGGATTTAAAGCTTTTAAACTCTCCAATAAATCTTTTAAATCATGCCCATCTTGCAAATCTTTTAACACACCAAATACATCCATCATTTTATCCAGTACGGATAGATTGGTTTTTTTCCGCACATATTTATAGCGATCATCGATGATGAGGTTTCTATCAAGCAAATCTTCAATCTTATCCTTTGTCTTCTCAGCTAGTGCAAAAAAGGCATTGGCATAGTGTAAAAAATGAAAATAGCGTACATCAAAAGCTTTTGGATTTGTAGAGTCAAAAAAGTAATCGCTCCATTTATTATCCATAGCACCCAAGATTTCAAGGGGAATCTCCTCGTTGTTCTGTTCTATAAAGGCTTTGAGGTTTTCAAATTTGCTCAAGGCTTTGCCCCGCGCATTTAGCTTAATGTAAAGCTCTTCGCCTAATCTAAATTTCTTCATGTTGATCACACTGAAGGTGATGCGACCCAATCTATTTTTCAAGCTATCGGCAGAGTTTAACCAATCCTTGTTTTTAATGTGAGATAGGCGTGTATATAAGCGATCGAGGGTGCAGACCATGGCTTTAATGGTGGGGTCGTTTTCAAGGTCATCATCTGTACAAAAAACCCACTTTGTGCCGAGATCGCATCGCTAGGAAGCTTGTTGGTTGCAAAGGAATCAGATTTTGTTAACAGTTCTTCGCAAAACTCCTTAGAACTCTGCCTTGTGTGGTAGGTGAATTTAGTCAGCTGTGGTTTAATGACATCTAAGCACATTGCCTGTCTAAACAAAAGAAAATGCAAAAGCCATAGAGTGGTGATGCGTTGTTGTCCATCGATGAGTTTAAAGACTTCTCTATCTCCATCTTGATCTATATAACCATAAATGAGGTCAAGGTGCAAGGCGGATTTTTTATCCTTCGCATCTTTTTCATGACCCTTCTTAACTTCAAACTCTATCACTTCAAAAAGAGCATCCAAAAATCTGTTGGCTATATTTCTACTCTCTTTGGACTGTCGTCCCTGCGCATAATCTCTTTGCAACATGGGAACTTCTATGTTAGGAGAATGGTTTAAAAAATCTAAAAAGTTCATGCGTTCCATGCATTGTCCTTATTGTTGTCGTCTTCTTTTGACTCTTTGGGTTTTGGCAAATATCCTTTTAAATATTTTTTGATTTCCTTCAAATAGTCTTCTTGGTCTTGTTTGTTGAAGATATATGGATATTTTAAGTGTCTTTCTTGGCTAGAAAACTCATTTTTAAACACTTTTTCCGTACAAATGGGGATCAACCTGCCGCGCCTTCCACGCTCTTCAATTTCTTTTTTTTACTGAAGATGTAGTTACCGATTTCTTTATTGGATTTTAAATCCAATAAAGTGAGGTTTTACAATCAGTGTAATGCCACTTTTTCTTTAAAAGCCTTATCTATTTTGTCCAATAATCTGTGAGTGTCGAGATATGTTGAAAAATTCACCCCTTTTTCCTTGCGAGAGTTTCTCATGAGTTTTTTAAGTTTTTTTCTCTAGGATTATCATCTTTTAGATATTCCATCACTTCTTCAAGCCATTCTTTAATTTCTTCCTCTTTTTCTTCTATATTTGCTTTATCTTTGATGGGGCACACACTTTCAGAGTTTTGTGCATAGATGTGTTCCAAACTCCACTGCTCGACGACAAAACGGTTAAATTTGAAGCAAGAAGAAAACTCCTTGATCATATAAGCCAAATTAAAGAGCAAAAGGATGTTTTGTATGGTTTTTTTATTCTGTGGGTAAATCAAATCTTCTAGTTGTTTGCCATTTAGAGAGGATTGGATATATTGTTTCACTTCTTTAAAAAGGAAGTCGGCAAACTTTTCATCATCTCCATAGTCTAACCATTTTTGATGCAAGTCATGTATTCTATATTTTTCTGCATAAATCAGAAAACCAAGATAATGAAAAATTTTTCGCTTGGTCTCTGTGCTGTTATTACCACCATTGACAGCAAAACTCCAAAATTTATTTATTACATCTTTAAGCTTGTCCCACTCGGTATCCATAGTTCCCTTTTCATATTGTCTGTCAAAATGATCAAACAAATAATCTTCTTTATAAAACTCCGCCCTTTAGGGCTAAGATGTAAGCAGCGCACCTAGACACATAGTCAGGAATTGACTAGCTTAGAAATGCTCACTTTGGGTGGGTAGTTGGTGAGCAAATGCACATGATCAGACTCTCCATCAAAACGAGCGCAGCGAAGTTTCTTTAGTAAACTCTACTAACTCGCTTTCAAAGTCCTCACACAAAAGAGCAAAAGGCTTTACTCAAGCACCATTTTTTCATTGACAACCAAGCCTATAACATCTGCCTAAACTTACAACAAGAACAATACAACACGAACAAGACCCTAGAGAAAAGTCAAAGAAAGTTTTAACTGGAACAATCAAGGCTACTCTATCAGAGATTACAACAAGCGATTCAAGATTTTAAGACTCATGCGCCAAGACTTTAAGGTGCGTTGGTCTAGGGATTTGCCCAAAAATTGCGCCATTAAACAAATCACCTTTTCTTATTTGGATGGATGCTATTTTGTGAGCTTTAGTGTGGAATACCATAAGGACATCACGCCTTTAAAAACACTAAAGCCCACAGACAAAGCTATAGGTATAGATTTAAATATCCACGACATCGCTTTAAGTGATGTAACTCTCATTCCTACGCATTCTAAGATATTTAACTTGACTAAATACGATTTAGCTTTTAAAAGACTGCAAAAAAACAAAGTCGTAGGATTTTAAAGTCTAAACAGACCAAAAACAAAGTTTAGGGAGGAATTTTTACAAATGCCAAAATCGTTTAAATGCCATTTTTACTAAATCTAAATCTCAAAAGGAGGATAGAACCCACAAAATCACAAGCGGACTTTCTGACAAGTTTGAATTGGTAGTCGTTGAGAACTTGCAAGTAAAGAATATAACCAAAAGAGCTAAACTTAAGAATGTGAAACAAAAGAGCGGTTTGAATATGTGGATACACAGAGCATAGAGACATCAATGCTGCTAAGAACATCTTAAGAGCGGGGTTAAAGTCTCTTGGGTTAGGAATTAGCCTTGCGGACTCCAAACAGCAAAGCCTCTGTCAGCTTAAGAAACGCTAGTTTCTGTTAGTTAGGCGCAAGCCATCGGCTTGCGTTCCCTTTAGGGAGGGGTGATTCACAGATTTATTTTTGCCACAATAGCCCCATTTTTGCTAAAACGGGTGCTGAATCAACGCTTGCGGACATGCGAAAAACTGCAAGCTTCGCTTGCCCTCCCGAAAACTATTTATAGATCTGTAAGGGGGTTAAAAAGCAAAAATCTCTAGCTAAAGCTTTGAAAAAAGTGTTCATGGAGTGTTGGGGGTGGTTTTTAACACCTAAGCAAGAGA
>NZ_CDMK01000002.1:7887-55956 GCF_001283065.1 Helicobacter heilmannii
TAAAGCTTAAGGGGGGCTTAAATTTTGTTAGGGTTTTGAGTTATTCCATTGCCGTGCTATATAAACCTTATCTAACCTTATCTCTGTGGATGTACGCAGATTTCAAAGTGTGTTAATCAAAGAGAGTTGATGCGTAAAAAGTCTTGTGGTGTTTAGATAAACGGGCTGGGTTTGGGGGTTTATGTAAGGGGACCCCCTTCCCTCAATAAAGGCTATTTACATTTAACGGGTTTGCAAGGACCCAAATCACCGATCAAGGACTCTCCAAAGTGGTGTGCATAAAACTTGCGGGTTCTTTCAAATGCGCGTTCTAAATCATCCGCATCGCCCTCAAGCCCAAAATAAGGGTAATGGTGCAAATATTCCCCAAAAAGAAACAAACAATCTTGGGTGTAGGCACGCGTGTCTAGGATGTGCATGTGCCAGTATTCATCCAATTTTTCATTGGGTGCAAAATCTACATCCGGATAACAAATTTGCAAGGCTAACCACCCCTTATAAAGAGAACAAAGATGGCTGACCTCCTCCTTGCTCCATCCATAATGATCCACTAACTTTGCATTGAGCTTGTCAAAGTTAACGCTGTTTACAAGGCTCAACGTGTTATCCATCACACTGGTCGCTACGAAATCCTCGTTTTGGGGGAGACTCATCTGCCGATCACCATGGGGGTGCATTACAGAAACACTAACCATGAAAACCCTTCTAAAATGGATTTCCTAACCTACCGCAAGCATCCAAGAGAGAAAAAATCTCTTAGGATAACTTAGGATAACATTAAAATAAAAAATAATTTTGAAGTTACATAGGTGAGAATATTTTTGTAGGCCTTGAAAGCTTAATTTTTTCTTAAAAAATGTAAAGTTGTTCGATTTTAGATGGTTTGCACTTTAAGCCCATTTCAAGTAGGGTGGGGCGTGCTGATAACCTCCACTTGGTCAAGGGGCCAAGCCCGTATCCCAATGTGAGGAAGGCTAAGGGGGGGTGGTGGCGCACCACTTGGCATTTTTGTCTTGCGCTCGGCCGTTAAAAGAGTGGATAATAGCGGTGTTGTGCGCTCTGTGTTTTTCTTTTGCCTAGACAAGTTCTTTTTGAGTTGTCAATCTAAATCATCCCCACAGTTTATAACACAGACCCGCAACCCCCAAAACTACGCGCCCTCTATGCAAGGCGTGCACCATTGCCTAAAGCCGCCCCGCAACTCCTCACCACTTCTAACTAAAAACGCGCGCCCAAACCCCCATCCCCCATCTTTCACAAATCCTCCTAATTTGCCTCACTTTTCCCACGCTCTAAATTTTGCTAAAATATCCCTTTTGGAGTTTCCCATGTACTACCTACACAACACCCTTTTTACCCCCTACACCCTAGAGCAAGAACTCCCTAAACTCTATCACTTTGAGCAAACAAAAGAGCAGGCTAGAGAAGTCTTAGAGCAGATGCGCGCGCTCAAGCTAGATGAGATCAAAAATAGCAATGAACACCAGTTTGAAGATCACTTCATCGCCAAAATCTTAGAACTCTTAGGTTGGGAATACCTGCGCCAAGAAGAAAAGATAATCTATGGCAAGCTAGAAAAGCCAGATTTTTTACTCTTTGCTACCCCCAAGCTCAAACAAGATTACCAAGCCCTGAGTAAAGAAGAACGCTATGCGAGCAATGAATTTTTTAGCGTGATCTGTGAGAGCAAGGCCTATAGTGTAGAGGTGGATAATAAAAAAATCGCGCACAACCCCCATTACCAGCTCTTAGGCTATCTCAACGCGTTGCGGCACAATTATGGCTTTTTGACCAATGGGCGGGTGTGGCGTTTCTATGATGCCAGTAAGCCTGTGATGCAAAAGGCCTTTTTTGAAGTCCATTTAGAAAAGATTTTAGAGCGCGCAGACATAGAGGCCTTTTTATATTTTTACCATCTCTTCAGAGCGGCCAATTTTGCCCCCGCTCAAGATACGCCCAGTATCCACACCGCTTTAAGTGCCAATGAAAGCACCAAAATCGCCCTAGAAGAAGATTTACACCGCCTCATTTATGGCACGGATGGGCAAGAATCGCTCTTTGAGACCATCGGGGCGGCTTTATACGCGCGCCACCCCCAAGAGCCCTTAAAAGACATCTATGAAAACACGCTCTATTTTGTCTTTAAGCTCCTCTTTATCGCCTACTTTGAAGACAAGTTTGAAGAGAACCTTAAAGAACACCGCGGGTTTGCGCAATACTTAAGCGTGCGCCATCTCTTAGCCACACTGCAAGAACACCCCAAAACCTACTATGGCATGGGCAGGCTTGAAGAGATTTTTCACACCTACAATCAGGGCAATGAAAATTACGCCATGCCCATCTTTAATGGCGGGCTGTTTGAGCCTAGCAAAACCCCCCTTTTTAAAGCCGGCAAAATCTTAAGCGACGCGCTTTTAAAGCAGATTTTAACCCAGCTTTTCACTTATGAGAATTGCAGGCGCGGGTATGCGACTTTAAGCGTGGTGCATTTGGGGCGCATTTATGAAAACCTGCTTTCTTACCGCTTTGCCATCGCGCATGAAGAGCTCTTTTATTGCACCACTCTAAAGAGCGAGGGCTATTATGATGGCTATGACAAACAAAAGCTAGAGGCTAAAGAAAAGATCAAGCAAGTCCAGCGCTACACTAAGGGACAAATTTATTTAAAAAACACCTCCAACTCGCGCAAGTCCAGCGGGAGCTTTTACACCCCAGAGAGCATTACGCAGGTTTTAGTGAGAGAAGCGCTCGAGGGCCTCAATGCGCAAAACATCTTGAGCTTTAAGATTTTAGATAATGCTTGTGGCTCCGGGGCCTTTTTGATTGAAGCCTTGCACCAAGCCAGCCAAAAGGCGCTTGAGTTACAAAACGATCAATTACAAACCCTGCTCGAGCAAGAAAAGGCGCTCATAGAGGCCCAGGCGCAAAATTACTTAGAAAGCTACCGGGTCGATGAACTCGATGTTTTAAAAAGGCTATTGCTTAAACGGCTCATCTATGGCGTGGATAAAAACCCCTTTAGTGTGGAGCTGGCCAAACTCTCGCTCTGGATTGATAGCTTTATCTTTGGCACGCCCTTGAGTTTTTTAGAGCACCATATCAAATGTGGCGACGCACTGATGGGCTTGAGTCTCAAAGATTTTAAAGCCCCGCTGATCAAAAAGGGCGGTTTGTTTTTAAACGCCTTTATAGAAAAAATCAACGCCCTGCAAAAAAGCTTAAGCAAGATCGCCACAATCCCAGACACCACCAAAGCACAAGTCCAAGAATCCAAACAGACCTACAAAAAAGCCCAAGAGGCACTAGAGCAACTCAATGTCTATCTGCACCTCTACACCGCCAAAGACTTTTTGAGTCGCGAGCAACTAGCTTTGCTTAAAGATTTGCAAGAGGGGTCGCTAGAGGATTTGAGCCAAGAAAAATACGCTTCCCTAAAAGCGCGCGCGCTAGAACTCGCTGAGGAGTTCAAATTTTTCAATTACGAAATTGAGTTTCCTGAACTTGTTGGAGACGAGGGAAACTTTAGCGGCTTTGATGCCATCATCACTAACCCCCCATGGGAAAAGACGAAATTTGATGAAAGCGAGTTTTTTAGCAGCTTTAGGAGCAATTACCGCAGCTTGCCCCTTGTAGAGAAGCAAGATTTACAAACAAACCTCCTAGCCCAGCCTCACATTAAAAAAGAGTTTGACACAGAACAAGCCCAAATCCAAACCACCAATGCCTATTACAAAGCCCATTACCCCTACAGCCGGGGGGCAGGCGATGGCAATCTCTTTAGATTTTTTGTAGAGAAAAATAGCTCTTTGCTCGCGCCTAATGCTAGGCTAGCTCTAGTGATCCCCAGCGCGCTGATGCTTGAGGAGGGCTCTTTGAGCTTAAGAAAGCATTTGTTAGAACATCTGCGCGTGGAGTTTTTCTATAGCTTTGAGAACCGCCAAAATATTTTTAAAAATGTGCATCGCTGCTATAAGTTCGCTCTGCTAGCCTTACGCAAGGCTGAGCCGGCTACTGAGCTTAAAGCCCTTTTTTATTTAGAGCACCCTAAAGAGATTGACAACCCCCTTTCAATCTCTCTTAAAAGCGTGTTAAACAGCCCCAAATGCGCCCTTAAAGAAGTGCGCGGCCAAATGGATTTAGAGATTTTAGAGCATTGCGCTTCTAAGTTTGCACGCCTTAATGAGGGGTGGATCAATTTTAGGGCTGAGCTACATATGACAGCTGATAAAAAATTGTTTAAGCCCATAGACGCGCGCGCGCAAACTCAAGAGACTTTGTCTTTGCTAGAGGGCAAGCACATCCACCAATTCAACGCAGAGTTTGCCCACCCGCGCTACTGCGTGGAGCTAGAGGCGTTGCAAGAGAGACTAAAAAGCAGAGAAGAACGCCGCGCTCAAAAAGGGGGCTATAGCGGCAAAATTGCCTATGAGTATGCCTATTGGAGGTTGGGCTATAGAGGGATTGCACGCGATACTGATGAAAGAAGCTTGATTGTGAGTTTATTGCCTAGAGGTTGTGCTGTGGGCAATAGTATTTATGTGAGCATACCTAAGTTTTATACCCCAGAGGGCATACTAGAAGTGCCCCCTTTGCAAACCCTCTTTGCTTTAGGGCTGTTAAATTCGTTGGTAGTGGATTTTTACTTACGCTTGCATACCCAAATGAATATCAATAAAATTTATCTCTATGAGCTTCCCCTGCCCCAGCCCACACCCCAAGAAATCGCCCAAACTCCCCTTTACTTTTCCATCGCGCAAAGCGCGTTAGAATGCCAGCTTTATCACGATCGCGCGGGGCACTTTAAAGAGTTAGCCGCCCTCTTTAGCTCTGGCGCTCTGACTCCCTCTCTTAGCTCTAATACGCTCTGCTTAGATGTCCCTAAAACGCCCAAACTCCTAGACACCAAGCGCGCAAGGCTAGACATTAGCATCGCGCGCGATCTCTATGGCTTGCGCTACGATCAATTTGTGCATTTGCTTAACTCCTTTAAAGTCCTCGCCAAAAAACAACCGGGCTTTGTGGGGCTGTTAAAATCACTGTGGGCAGAGCCTAGCAGCGCGCTAACCTAGTCCAAACAAAGGTGTTTTTGTATTTGGCTAGAAAAGTCATGAAAGCCAAGTGCGCATGGATTGAGGGGCGCTAGATGTGATTAAAAAGCAGCATATGGAGCAAAAAAGAAGTGCCCTTAAATACCAAAATCTTTAGCACCAACTGCCAACCACGCCACGCTTTTAGAATTAGTGTCCGTGGCTTTAGCCGATAGCAGGTGCAGACAACGAAAGGGACACCATTTATTCTTACGCCAAAGAGATGGGCGTGTCCACCCATAAGGTCAATCAACTCAAAGATTGGGTGGTGAAAAACTTTATGCTTTATTAAGAAGCGGTCAAAATGTTGGATTAGGGGGATGGCATGGACGACAAAATGTAAAGATTGAAAGAAATCAAAGCAAGGACCAAAGCCAACAGAAAGAAATATGAAGGCTCAACGGGGCTTGTCTGATGGCTTTGCCGGGTTGCAGCTTCAATCACCGCAGGAATGGCACAGCAAACCATGAAAAATCTTAGCAGTTTCAAAGGCCTAATTGGGGGGTTTGAGTTTTAGCCCCATAACCCTTGGTTTAAGCACATTAGCGGGTATATGGGTATCTTTGGGTCCAATCTACCCCCCCAACCCATCACCCCCTCTAATTGCTCTAAGATGTACTGTTTATGTGCTGTTTATGAAGGGTGTTAAGTGATGCCCTAGGCTGCAACACACCTAGCACCCCTACAACATAACAACGAAAAAGTCTTTTCAATACGCACACACGCCCGCAGAGCAAAGAAACAAAAGGTCATACGAAATCTAGCCAGATGCAGGCTATTGCCCAACAAAGGCGGTTGGCTAGCTTAGGGCTTTTTCTAGTGTGTAAAATACGGGTTTAGGAGTTTTTGCCCCTAAGTAGGTCGCTGAGCCTATCTATGTGGCTACCGAGTTGTTGTAATTCCTTGGCGATTTCCTCCAATTCTTTTTCCACTTTAGATAGGCCCGTTTCCACTTCATCAAAAAGCTCATTAACATCACTGTATTCGTTCATGTTGCACCACCTTTTTAAATTCTTCAAAGACATACAACCCATCGTGAGGGCCGGGACTGGCCTCCGGATGGTGTTGTATAGAAATAATGGGAGCGTTTTTATAGCGCACGCCCTCAATGGTGTGGTCAAACAAATTCTTATGTGTGATTGTGGCGATTTTGGCGATGCTTTCGGGCACACAATAGTTATGGTTTTGTGCGCTCACTTCAATGCGCCCTGTTTGCAGGTTTAGCACGGGGTGGTTGCTGCCGTGATGTCCGAATTTGAGCTTATAAGTGGAGTAGCCATGCGCAATGCTTAAGAGTTGATGTCCTAGACAAATGCCTAATATGGGGATTTGTTCTTCAATGAGTAGGCTAATTTCGCGGATCACGCCTTTTAAATGCAGGGGATCGCCCGGACCATTAGAGAGCAACACGCCCACAATTTCACCCCTTTTATAGGCCTCTATGAGCGTTTGCGCCTTGGTGTCGTGGGCAAAGCATACAGACTTTAGCCCCACTTGGGCTAAGTTGTTTAAGATATTAGTTTTCACGCCTAAATCCAAAACCCCAATCGCGCTTGTGAGTGGGGGGGTTTGGTAGTCTAAGATATTAAAATCAAAAGTGCCTCGTGTGTGGGCCTCTTTACGGCTTAGGGGAGGAATTAGGTATTGCTCGGCAATGCTCTTAGAGGCTTGTAGCAACTTCTTTAACTCCTGTTTGTCTAGCCCGTCCGTGGAGATGATAAGCCCCATCGCCCCCTCATCTCTTAGCATGCCCACCAACGCCCTCGTGTCTAAGCCACTCACACCCAAAACCCCGTGTTGCTGTAAGAATGTGCTTAAAGACTGCCTCGCCCTAAAGTTGGAGTGTAAGCTCGGGGTGTGGCGCACCAAAATGCCCGCACAAAAACTATTGGGAGATTCGCGATCTTGCTCATTGGCCCCCACCACGCCCACTTCAGGCGTGCTAAAGACTATAAACTGCCCTCGATAGCTCGGATCGCTAATAATCTCTTCATACCCACTCATGGCGGTGTTGAAGACCGCCTCGCCGGCCACAACCCCCCTAGCTCCAAAGCTCATTGCCTCTAAGAACAGCCCGTTTTCAAAGTAAAGCGTGGCTTTACTCAGCGTGCCACTCATAGGAAGCCCTTTCGTCTCAGTTCATCCTCATACATGCGCTCAAAGACCAATTCATACTCATCGCTACCGATGGGCAACTTGCGTTTATAATGCTTGATCTTTTCGCCCACCTCAGTTTCCACACTCTCATAAAGCTTAGCGTAGGTGTCTATGGACTTAAAGATCACATTGCGGATGCGGTTCTCCGACACCGAAAACATGATCAAATCCTCGTCCAAGACCTTTTCTAAAATCTTGTGGGAGAGAAAATTGCAGCGATCCTCCCACCCGAGCACAAAGCCCCTTTCAAGGGCGATTTGCTTTTTAATATCCCAAAAAAGTTGCCGTTCATCCATGCGCATAAATTCTATCTCATCTAAGTTTTCCTCGAGCAAATCGCGCACGCGGTTATCGATGGCACTCTCTTGATTGACATGCTCTTGCAACACGCTCTGTGTGATTTGGGTGAGCGTCTCTAAAGACCCTTTGAGCTCCAAAAGGGGGGATTGGACTAAATCTTGGGTGATTTTATTAACAATGTAGCGGACATGGTTAGGTTTTAATCTCATTTGTTGCCCTAGTTCATTTAAGGTTAAGCCGTATTCTAACATAATCTAAGGTAAAGGGCTAGAGAACACCAAAAATAAGGGTGATACTTGGGAATATAATTAACCTTCATGTGCTAGAATACGCTTTTTGATTTTTAAGGGTTGGTATGCAGGCACAACGCTTTTACTTCCTTTTCTCCCTTGCAATCATTGCGATCATTGCCCTGCCTGTGGGAATCGCCAATCTCATTTTGGGCTTTATCTACCACGACTCGCCCTGTATACAATGTTGGGCTGAGCGCCAAAGTATGGTGTATATCGCCTTGGGGGGGTTGTTTATCCTGCGCTATGGGCTTAAGCTTAAATACTTAGGCCTACTTGTGCTTGTTGTGGCAGGCGGGCTTTACCAAAGCTTCTACCACCTAGGCAACCACGCCCTAGAAGATGTTGGGCAGGGCTTTGCTCTAACGATCTTCGGGCTACACACACAGTTTTGGGCAGAGTTTGTTTTTTGGATGGTGCTTTTGATCTTAGGGTTGTTGCTCTTTAAGGCCCCGACCTTAGAGTCCAAAGTCCCCCGTAAACTTACCCCCTCTAATCTGTGGGCCTTTGGCGTTTTTAGCTTCTTGGTGGTCTCTAATATGGTGCAGGCGTTTATCTCCACAGGACCCTTCCCCTACCTAGGGCATGGAGACCCGATCCGCTTTTCGTGGCATTTGGGGCAAAACATTTGGAGCACCAAGAATTGGGAACATATGGGCTTTCCTAGAAGTCTAGGCAGGCGTGTTGTAGATCAGCCCATTTTGGCTGAGAGTAGCCACAAGTTTGACAACGACTATCACAATGCCCCCCTTGAAATCCACAAGAGTCTAAGTTTAATGCAAAGCCAAGTAAGCCCCCTAAAATTAAACGCCCCCATTAGCGATTTAAACTTTTTGGCTACTAAAGAAACCCCTAAAGTCCCCAAAGAAGCTCCCAAGAGCCTCTTGCAAAACCTTGGCATGGATATTTTTGACAAGCACAGCGAAGGGTGCGCCCCAGCTCTAAAGCCCCCGCCCTATACCTTCTTGCCCGAAACCTTCGCCGGCGACAATGCCTTCTTGAAAAACACCTTTTTAATTTCCACGCAAAAAGAAGGGTTGTATGTGGTGGATCAAAAACTGCAAAAAGTCTTAGCCCACCTCGTGCTAGACAAACACTATGCGGTGACCGTGGAGCACTTTGTGGGGGCGAACATGGTTGGCAATTTGATCCGCCTGATGGGGGCGAATAAAAGCAGTGTGGATGTGATCTACAACCCCAAACACCATAACAGCTTTGCCAGCTTTTTAGAAGGGGCGCACCACTTTGATGAATTGGATAGAAACCGCCTACGCACCAGCCGTGCCTCCACTTACTATGTGTTGAGTGCAAGGAGCGATGGCACGCACACCTATATGCTGACCGTACCTAACAAACACTACAAGCAATTGATTTTAGTGGGCATGCTTGATCAAGACTTGGGGCTAAGCTCAGAAGCGGTGGTGCGCCCGCTTAAAACCACCCCTCTTAAAAAAGGGCGCACTCTCGGGGAGTTTTACATCACGGGGCTTGCCTTCTATCAAGGGCGGCTCTTTGCCCTAAGCAAAGCCTACAACGCTTTACTCATCATTAACCCCTACGATGCCACGATCATAGATGCCTATGGGCTGCCCCCTAGCGTGCAAAACCCCACCGCTTTAACTTTTGTGGACAACGCCTTAATCGTGAGTGGTTATGCCAACAAACACGATATTTTTTATACCCTAGACATTTCTAACTTGTCGCTTGCCCTGCCCCCGGCTGAAAAACCCACACTCAAAGCACCCACTTTACAAACGCATGGTTGCTGAGTTTCTCAAATAGGGCGTGTTGTTCTTGCTCGCTTGCCACAACTAAAGAGAGTTGCAAGCTCGTGTATGTACCCTGAGCACTCTTATGCTTGGGGCAGACTTGGTATTTCAAGGGAGCGAGCAGCTCGGGCAAGGTGTCTAAGAACTCTTGGGGCTTATCGGTGATGACGCAATACTCCCACAAACAGGGGTAATTGATGGTGTTTTTATAATCCATGCAAAATCTCCAAAAATTCTTGGGGGATGCGACTAGGCTTTTTTGTGGCTAGATCAATGAAGGCAAGCTTAATCCGTAAGTAAAAGAGTTTTTGCTCTTGTCTAAAAATGTCTTGTTGCAAGCTTATGCCCACTCTTTTGAGCTCTAAAATTTGGGTGCTCACTTGCAAGCAATCGCCCAAGAGGGCGGGGGCGATGAACTCGGCTTGCAAATCCTTCACCACAAACCCGCCTGTGGTGTTTTGTGGAGTGCAGCCCGCTTGAAAAAACACCGCGCTTCTAGCCCGCTCGCAGAACTTCAAATAATTGGCGTGGTAGACCATCCCCGTGCTGTCCGTGTCCTCATAGTAGACCTGAATTTGCATACTCTCCCTTTTAAAATCTTGAATCAAGCCATGCATTGGTAAAGCTATGGTAAACCTTAAACCTTTCATGCTATCATGATAGCTTTTATTTTCAAAATTTGGCTAAGGAGGAAAGATGGAATCTAATTTTTCCAAACTCGGCTTTATCTTAGCGGCTTTGGGCAGTTCGATCGGGCTAGGACACATTTGGCGCTTCCCTTACATGGCGGGCACAAGCGGGGGGGGCGGGTTTGTGCTCTTGTTCTTGATGCTTGCGCTCACAGTGGGGCTAACCATGCTTGTGGCAGAGATGGTGATCGGACAGAGCACCCAAACCGATGTCGCCTCAGCATTCGAGCAACTAAACCCCAAGGGCACTAAAGAGTGGAAGTATGCAGGACTCATGCTCTTTACGGGGCCGGTCATTCTGTCCTTTTATGCGATTGTATTGGGCTGGGTGTTTTACTACCTCGTGGGCGTGAGTTTTACCTTACCTGTCGACATCAACGCCTCCAGAGAAGTACTTGCAGACTTAGAAAACTCTGTAGGTAAGCAAATCGCCGGCTTAGGCTTTACACTCGCCCTCACCGCTTGGATTGTCTCAAGGGGGGTCAAAGACGGGATTGAAAAATTAAACTTCATCTTGATGCCCCTGCTTTTCATCATTTTCTTTGGCCTACTCATTTACGCCAGCACCCAACCCTCTTTTAAGCAAGCAGTCAATTTCATGTTTGGCGTGCGCCTTGCCGACATCAACTCCAAAGTCTTCATGAACGCCTTGGGGCAGGTGTTCTTTGCACTGAGTATTGGCATTGGCATCAACATCTCCTACGCCTCCTCCACCGACTCTAAACAAAACCTCTTGCAAAGTGCCTTTTGGGTGGTCTTGCCCGGGATTGTGATCTCTTTAGTGGCGGGTTTGATGATTTTTACTTTCGTGTTTGAATACGGGGATACCCCCACTGAGGGGGCGGGGCTTATCTTCGTGTCTTTGCCCGTGGTGTTTTATAAAATGGGCTGGATGGGCAGCGTGGTATTCATTTTATTCTTGTGCGCTCTAGCCTTTGCAGGCATCACCTCCACGATCGCGCTACTAGAGCCTCCCGTGCAGTATTTGGTGGATCACAACTACTCCCGCTCCAAAGCGACTTGGCTCGTTACTTTAGCCATCTTTGTGGTGGGCGTGGTCCTTGTCTTTTCTTTAAATAAACTCTACAAGCCCCATTTGAGTCTCTTTAATAAAGACTTGTTTGACTTGGCGGATTTTCTCACCACTTCTGTTCTAATGCCCTTAGGCGGGTTGATGTCTGTGCTCTTTGTGGGCTGGGTCATTGGCAAGAACAAATTGCGCCAAATCACCAGCCACTTTTTGAGCGAGGGTGTTTTTGCCCTTTGGTTATTTCTCTTAAAATTCATTGCTCCCTTGGTCATTTTGATGATTTGGGCAGTCAAAATTATACAAGGGTAGAGATGGGCTTTTCCAAACTCGGCTTTATCCTCGCCACTTTAGGCAGCTCGATCGGTTTGGGGCATATTTGGCGCTTCCCCTACATGGCGGGTGAGTGTGGTGGCGGGGCGTTTGTGCTGCTTTACTTGGGACTCACTTTAACTTTGGGCGTGGCGATGCTTTTAGCTGACATGCTCATTGGCAACTTGGGGCGCAAGGATGTGGTGTCTTGCTACCAACACCTAAACACAAAGCATAAAAAACTTTGGGGACTTAGTGCTCTATTCTTGCTGGGCGGTCCAATCGTTTTGTCTTTTTATACTGTGGTGTTAGGCTGGGTATTATTCTACTTAGTCAAGGTGAGCTTTGCCCTACCCCAAACCCTAGAGAGCTCTAAGGCCTTGTTTGAATATTTGAGTTCTATAGACTTACTTTGGCAGATCGTGGGCTTTAGCGTGTGGTTGTGGCTCACCGTATGGATCGTTTCCAAGGGGATTAAGGAGGGGATCGAAAAGTTGAGCTTGTGGCTCATGCCACTCTTGTTTTTGGTTTTCATTGGTTTACTTTTTTATGCCATGAGCATGCCAAGTTTTTCTAAGGCGTGGCATTACATGTTTGCTTTTGACAGCTCTAAAATCACCCTTGGGGTCTTGATGGACGCTTTAGGGCAAATGTTTTTCTCGTTGAGTTTGGGTGTGGGCACCATCACCACCTACGCTGCCTTCACAAAATCCAATGAAAATCTTTTGGGCAGTTCTCTGTGGGTGGTCTTGCCCGGGATTTTCATCTCTTTGGTGGCGGGGTTGATGATTTTCACCTTTATTTTTAACTTCAACGGCGCGCCCTCTCAGGGTGTGGGGCTGGTCTTCATCTCTTTGCCCTTAGTTTTTTCCCAAATGGGCTTAGTTGGCTCTATTGTGGCGGTGTTTTTCTTTTTGGCCTTGATTTTTGCAGGCATCACCTCTACGGTGTCGCTTTTAGAGCCAGTGGTTCTGTATTTGGTGAGCCACTTCAAGTACAGCCGCACAAGGGCGTGCTCTGTAGTGGGGGGGGTTACCCACCTTTTGGGGCTATTGGTGATTTTGTCCATGCATAAGGATTACAGTAAGGTGTTAACCTTTGGAGGTAAAAATATTTTTGGGTGGGCGGACTTTAGCACTTCAGCGGTCTTGATGCCCCTTGGAGGGTTGTTCTCTCTGCTCTTTTTGGGGTATTTCATGAACAAAAAGCGTGTGTACAAGTCAAGTAAACGCTTTTTGAGCCGTTTTGGGTTTTCATTGTGGTTTTTTGGGGTACGCTTCATCGCGCCCCTGGCTGTACTCTTGATCTTGTTCTTGCAGTTTAAGAAAAATGCGTAAAATTATCTTAGTCCTCGGTTTATTCACCACGCTCAAAGCCGACAACCGCCTAAGTCTCACACAGATCAAAAACAAGGGACTTTCCACCACCACCTACCAAGACTTTTATAAGCCTTGGTATTATGGTTTTAAGAACAGCTGGGAGGTCGCCCCCAGAAAGCCCAAGAAACGCAATGTTTTCGTGGATTTGGCGAAGAAGTACCTAGACATCATAGACTATCGTGGCACTTATTTCATGCCCGCTTACTACAGCTTCACACCCATTTATCAGTGGTACCACCCCGACATCAACCGCTATCAGCCCGTGGAGTTTAAATTCCAAATCAGCTTTAAAATGCCCGTGATCCGCAACTTCCTTTACACAGGGGGGATTTTATACCTCGCTTACACCCAAACGAACTGGTTTCAAATCTATAACAACCCCCAAAGCGCGCCCATGCGCATGGTTAATTACATGCCCGAGCTCATCTATATCTATCCGCTCAAAATCCCCTTTTTCACCGAGAAACTGGGCACTTTCACGGAGTTTTGGATCGGCTGGCAACACATTTCTAATGGCATCGGGGGCAGGCAGTGTTTCCAACCCTATCGCAATGGTAATGCCCTTGGGCCCTTTCCTGGGACACCTGTTCACATTACAGAAGAGGATAAGCAAGTAATTATCCAGGCGGGGGGGCTTGATGGAGGGTGCCGCTCGGTGAGTGCGGGGCAGCGCCCTGTGTTTCACTTGGTGTGGCAAAAGGGCGGGCTAAAAGTCAATGTCGCCTATTGGCCCTACATCCCTTACAATCAATCCAACCCCAACCTCATAGATTATATGGGCTATGGCAATGCTTGGATCAACTACCGCCGGGGCCGCCACCACTTTGAATTGCGTATTTACGATTTATTCACGCGCTATTGGGAGTATAAACGCTGGCATGGGGCGATCCGCTTAAGTTACACCTACCGCATCAACCCCTTCGTGGGGCTTTACATCCAATACTTCAATGGCTACGGAGACGGGCTTTATGAATACGATGTCTTCTCTAACCGCCTAGGGATCGGCATCCGCCTCAACCCCTAGTTTTTAAATAGTCCTTGACATTTTCAATCGTAAGTGCGATCAGCTGTTTGATTGTGTCTCCATAGCCCCACGCAATGTGGGGGGTGAGTAACAGCTTGTCCTGGATCGCGGGATTTAAAAAGGGGTGGCCCGCGCGCATGGGCTCTTGTTCAAGCACATCAGTGGCGTAGTAGAAGTCTTGGGTCTCAAGGGCTTTTGCCACCGCCCCTTCATCGACGATCCCTCCGCGCCCCACATTGATTAAAATAGCCTTTTCTTTTAAGAGCTTCAAGGCTTGGCTGTCTATGAGATTATGCGTTTGGGCATTTAGGGGGGCGTGTATGCTGATCACATCGCTTTGTTTGAGCAGATCCTCTAGGGGCTTTTTAGGGTAGGTGGCATCGTTGTTGCGCCCGCTGGTGGAGGTATAGCTCACCCTTGCGCCAAAGCTTGTCGCAACCTTCGCGACATTTTTACCAATGGTGCCCAGCCCCACAATCCCCCACTCTCTATTTTCTAAGGACATCAAATCCTTGTTAAAGTGGGTGAAAATCTCGCTCTTGCAATACTCCCCACTCTTGCAATATTTGTCGTAATAGGGCATGTTGGAGAGCAGGGTCAAAGCCAAAGCGAAGGTGTGCATGGTAACGCTGTGTGTAGAGTAGCCCACGACATTTTTTACGGCAATGCCCAGCTCCTTAGCCATCTCTAAATCGATCATGTTCATGCCCGTGGCGGTGATGCAAATGCATTTGAGTTTAGGCAACTGTCTTAAAATGTCCGCACCCATCTGCACCTTGTTTAAGATGACAATCTCCGCGTCTTTGCATCTTTCAAGCACCAAATCCTGTGGCGTGCCCGGATAAGACACCACCTCCACAAATTCGTTGAGTGCGTCCAACTTATTCTTGCGCCCTAAAGAAAGGGCTTCTAAAAAAACGGCTAGGGGTTTCATTGGAAAATCACCATGCTAGGGTCAATGTCGTTGCCATAAATGGGTTTTAAAGTCGCATCATAGGCTTGCTTCATGAAGCCCTCCTTTGTGAGTTTATCGATCTCATCATTCAGCCACTCTAAGAGCTCTTTATGCCCCCTTTTGACCGCTGGGGCGATCACATCCTGGTCCCCAAGACTTGGGATACCCACCTTAAATTCGGGGTTCTTTTTCACCCACGCGAATAAAAGTGTATTGTCGTGGGCAAGAGCAGGGGCGCGGTTGTCCTTTAAAGCCAAGAAGGTTTCGGTGTTTTGGTCGTATTTAAGCAGGGAAATCTCGGGGTAGTACTTGGAGAAGTAAAAATCTGCGGTTGTGCCCTTATTTACAATCAAGGGTTTGCCTTTTAAATCCTCAATGCTCTTGATCACCCCATCCTTAGACACCACACCCAAAGCGACTTTCATATAAGGCTTGGCAAAATCCACCACTTCAGCCCGCTCTTTAGTCTTGGTGAAGTTTGCCATGATCACATCCACTTTATTCGCCTTTAAAAACTCCACCCTTGCAGCCGCCTCCACAGGGATAAATTGGATTTTCTTAGAATCGCCCAGTAAATCCTTAGCCATGCGCCTTGCGATATACACATCAAAGCCTTGAAACTGCCCCTTGGCATCCATATACCCAAAGGGGGGTTTGTCGCTAAACACCCCAACTCTTAGCACCCCCCGCTCTTTAATGCTCGCCAAACTGCCCTCATCGGCTTTTGCCTTATGGTTAGAGCACCCCGCAAAGCCCAAGATCGCCACAAAAACAAGGCTAACAATCTTCAACAAGCGCACAACTTCTCCTTGAAATAAAGTCCCTCTAAAAAGCCCATAGCATAGCACCAAAAAACTAACAGCCCCCTAAAAAGTAGAAAATGTCTAAAAACTTGCGCGCCCTAGGCGACTTAGGGTTTTTAAAAAACTCCTCAGGGCTTGCCTGCTCCACAACCAAGCCCTCATCAAAGAACACCACCCTATGCGCCACTCTCCTAGCAAACTTCATTTCATGTGTAACAATCACCATGCTCATCCCCTCACCGGCGAGCTCTAAAATCACCTCCAACACCTCTTTAACCATCTCAGGATCAAGACTAGCGGTGACTTCATCAAAGAGCATGATCTCTGGTTGCATGCACAGCGCGCGCACAATGGCAACCCGTTGCTTTTGCCCCCCGCTAAGTTCCCTAGGATACGCCTGCATTTTATGCTCCAACCCTACGCGCTTTAAAAGCGTGTGCGCCTGCTCTTTAACATCCTCTTTAGCGCGCTTTTGCACCTTCATAGGGGCAAGCAAGATATTTTGCAGCACGCTTAAATGGGGAAAGAGTTCGTAATTTTGAAACACCATGCCGATCTTTTGACGCACCCTACCCCAATCCTTGCTGTGTTCGATTTGCTCCCCATTAAAAATGATTTGCCCGCCATAAATCTCCTCCAAGCCATTCAAGCACCTTAAAAACGAGCTTTTACCACACCCGCTCGCCCCTAAAATCACCACCGCCTCCCCCTTTTCTAGGCCAAAATCAATGCCCTTCAAGACCTCGTGATCGCCGTAGCGTTTTTGTAAGTTCAGGGTTTGCAAGATCGCCATTTAACCTCGATTGCGCTGGAATTTCTTTTCCAAGTATTGACTAAGGCAGGATAGGGGGTAGCAGAGCGCAAAGTAAAGGGCAAAAATTAGCCCATAGACATAAAAACTCGCATGGGGCATATGGATTAAATTGACCTCTATGATCTGCTGCCCCACTTTGAGTAAGTCAATCGCCCCGATTAGAGAGATTAGGGCGGTGGTTTTGATCATCCTTGTGAAAAGATTCACGCTTGCGGGCAGTAGGGCTAGTAGGGCCTGGGGAAAGAGGATATAAAAAGTGGTTTGCAAGGGGTTTAGCCCCAAAGCAGCCGCGCTTTGGTTTTGGTGTTTAGAGATTGCGCTTAATGCCCCTCTGGTTAAATCCATCATCTCGGCTGCCCCCCACAGGCTAAAGACCACCACCCCGCCTGAAAACGCCTCAATGTGTAGATTAAAGACAGAAGCCAAGCCAAAATATACGATGAAGAGCCATGCCAAGAGTGGCACGATGCGCATCGCCTCCAAATACACCCGACATGCCAGCCTAAACAAGTACCCCCCAAAAGCCATCACCACCCCCAAAGAGAGCCCCCCCACAATCGAAAAAAAGATAGAGATCAGAGCTAGGGCTAAAGTCGTGACCAGCCCCTCGCTCAAGCGGGCTAGGTTGTCGGCATTAAACAGCTGCAGTGCCTCTAGCATGTTTTTTGCTTATAGTGTTTTTCTAAGAGCACGAACAACCCACTTAAGGGCAACAACACGACCAAATAAGAGAGCACCAATAAAATCAACGCCTCGTTTGTCTTGTAATAAATGCCAATCAAATCCTTCGCCACAAACATCACATCCGCCAGTGCGATCGCGCTCACTACGGAGGTTTCTTTGAGTAGGAAAATCACATTCGCCCCAAGGGAGGGCAAAGAAATCGCCAAACTTTGGGGTAGCAAAATATAGCGCAAACTCTGCCATTTGCTTAAGCCTAAGCTCAACGCGCTTTCAAACTGCACCCGGCTTAAAGCCTTAAGCCCTAGTAAAAAACTCTCTGCCATATATGCCCCGCCTAAAAACACCACGCCCAGCACGGCGCAGGCAAGCGCGCTTAAAGAAAGCCCCACTTCGTGCAAGCCGTAATACAAAAAGAAAAGCTGAATGAGTAGAGGGGCGTTTCTGGCTAACTCGGTGTAGCCCTTGGCAAAGCCGCATAAAAAGCGGGGCTTAAAGAAGAGACAAAGAGCCACTAAAAAACCTAAAAGGGTTGCCCCCAAAATGCCCAAAAAGGAAATCTCAAGAGTGAGGGCGAGGCCACGCCCAAAGAGGGGTAGGGCGTGGCGCACAAACTGCCAATCTACATCCAAATCTTTAACCTTCCGCAAACTCAAAGTCTGCTAAAAGGCTCTATCTTAGAGAAATAAGCTAAGGGTTGGCTTAAAACCTAAAGTGCCATTTTTTCCATCAAGTGGAAATTCATATAGCGATAAATCTCCTCTTTGCGTGCTTCTAGCTTGGAAGCCACCAAGTCTAAATACTCTTTGGGTGTGGGGATTTTGCCCAAGAGCGCACACACTGCCCCCAGCTCCGCACTACCCAAATACACTTGCGCACCCTTGCCCATGCGGTTGTCAAAATTGCGCGTAGAAGTGGAAAAGACCACGGCATTATCACGCACCCTTGCTTGATTACCCATACACAAGCTACAGCCCGGTACCTCTGTGCGCGCTCCAGCGGCCCCAAAAATGGCAAAATACCCCTCTTTAATGAGCTCTTGCTCGTCCATTTTAGTGGGAGGTACCACCCAAAGCCGTACAGGTGACGCGCCCGCCCCCTTGACAATCTCCCCAAAGGCTCTAAAATGCCCAATATTGGTCATGCAACTGCCAATAAAGACTTCATCGATTTTTTGGGGGCGTTTGGGGTTGGCTAAAACCTCGCTCAAAGTCGCGACATCGTCCGGATCATTAGGGCAGGCTAAGATGGGTTCTTTGACTTGGTTAAGATCGATTTCAATCACCGCGGCGTATTCAGCATTTGCATCGGGTTCTAGCAAAACAGGGTTATCAATCCACGCTTGCATTTTTTGCGCCCGCCTTTTGAGGGTGTCCTTGTGTTCGTAACCGCTCTCGATCATCTGCTCGATAAGCTTAATATTAGAGCTCAAATACTCAATGATGGGCTCTTTATTGAGGCGCACAGTGCAAGCGGCCGCACTCCTCTCCGCGCTCGCATCGCTGAACTCAAAAGCTTGCTCAATCTTGATATTGCCCAAGCCCTCAATCTCTAAAATCCGCCCATTAAAGATATTTTTCTTGCCCTTTTTCTCCACAGTGAGTAAGCCCTGCTTAATGGCATAGTAGGGAATGGCATTGACCAAGTCCCTTAAAGTGATCCCGGGCTGCATCTGCCCTTTAAAACGCACCAGCACGGATTGGGGCATATTCAAGGGCATAGTCCCCGTAACCGCAGCAAAGGCCACAAGCCCACTACCCGCAGGAAAGCTAATGCCGATGGGAAAACGCGTATGGCTATCCCCACCCGTGCCTAGAGTATCCGGCAGTCCCATGCGATTAAGCCATGAATGAATAATCCCATCTTTGGGTTTGAGTGCCACCCCCTTGCGGCTGGTAAAAAACGCGGGTAAGCTGGCATGCAGATTAATATCAGAGGGCTTAGGATAGGCAGCGGTGTGGCAGAAAGATTGCAAGACAAAATCGGCTTCAAAGCTAAGGCTTGCAAGCTCCTTGATCTCATCACGTGTCATCGCCCCGGTGGTGTCTTGACTGCCCACAGTAGTCGTAATGGGTTCGCAGTAAGTCCCGGGGCGCACACCCTCTAGACCGCACGCACGGCCGACCATTTTTTGCGCTAAAGTGTAGCCTTTGTGGCTATCAAGGGGTTGCTTCGGGCTGGCAAAGACTTCTGAGGGGCCTAGCCCTAAGAATTTGCGCGCTTTGTTGGTAAGCCCGCGCCCAATGATTAAAGCGATGCGCCCCCCGGCGCGGTATTCATCCGCTAGTGTGGTGGGTTCTAAATTAAAGCGGCTCACCACCTGCCCTTGCTTGCGAATTTCACCCTTGTAAGGATAGACTTGGATAATGTCGCCATCGTGTAAATCTTTCACATCAGCCACAAGGGGCAGAGCACCGCTATCTTCACAGGTAGCAAAGAAAATAGGCGCGATCACTCCGCCGATCACCACACCCCCTGTGCGCTTATTGGGCACATAAGGAATATCTGAACCAAAATGCCACATGATAGAGTTGGTCGCGCTCTTGCGCGAGCTGCCCGTGCCCACCACATCGCCCACATACACCACTGGCACGCCCTTAGACTTGATACTAGCTAACCTCTCTTGGTAATTCTCTATACGGTTTTTAAGCATGGCGTTAGCGTGTAGGGGGATGTCGCTGCGCGTAAAGGCATCGCTAGCAGGGCTCAAATCATCCGTATTGGTTTCGCCATCAATTTTTAACACACACAGCTCTAATTTTTCAGGCAAAGCGGGTTTATTCAAAAACCATTCAGCGTTCGCCCACGACTCTAAAACCTCTTTGGCTAGAGCATTGCTCTTGCTTAAATTGGCGATCGTTTCAAAAGAGTTATAGACCAAGAGCGTGGACTTTAACGCCTTGCACGCCTCTTTAGCGACCTCTGTATCCGTGCTTTGCAGGGCTTCTATCAAGGGCGCGACATTGTAACCGCCTAGCATTGTGCCCAAATAGTGCACCGCCTCTAGGGGGCTCAAATGCGCGCATGTACATTTTTTAAGCGCGATTTTGCCAAGAAACTCTGCCTTGACCTGCGCGCCCTCATCCACCCCGGGGCTCACTCTATGAATCAGCAAGTCTTTCACAAAAGCGCATTCCTCGTTGTTTTTGGAGTGCATCAACATCTCCACCACACCTTGGACTTGTTTGGCACTTAGGGGCACGGGGGGGATATTTTCTTGTACCCGCTCTTGCAGGGCTGCTTGGTATTCTTGTAAAAAATCCATGAAACTCCTTTGGATAGTGTTTTTGAGTATATAATAACTTCTATAAATTTTTGACCCCACAAAGTCTATGTTGTGGCTTGGCGGGCTAGATTGTGTAAAAAGGTTTGGCATGCGCTTTGGTAAAATCGATTATTTAAACCTCCTGCCCTTTGATATTTTCATCAAGGGCTACCCAACTCCCTCGACTTTTAAACAATTTCTAAACCACAGAAAGACCTACCCGGCAAGGCTGAATAAAGATTTTCTCTTACGGCGCATCGATGCGGGCTTCATCTCCTCCATTGCCGGCTATGCCTCTTGGCGTAAAAAACAAGTTACTCCCTGCGCCATCATTGGCAATAAAAAAGTGCTCAGCGTGCTGGTGGTACTCAAAGAGGCGGGCTTTGACACGCAATCGGCGACTTCTAATGCCCTATGCCTTGTTTTGGGGATTAAGGGGCAGGTTTTAATCGGGGATAAAGCCCTGCGTTTTTATCACCAGCCACAGCCCAAGCCCGACTTCGTGGATTTAGCCTCGTTGTGGTATGAGCGCACCCAGTTGCCCTTTGTTTTTGGGCGTTTTTGCTACCAAGCACACGGGGCGTTCTACCAACAAATGGCAAAAGCTTTTTACAAAAGATCTATGAAAATCCCCCACTACATCCTAGAGCAAAGAGCCAAGCAAAGCGGGCTTAATCGGGCGCAAATTCTGCACTATCTCAAACACATTTTATATCGGGTGCACCCCAAAGAAGAGTTTTCTTTGCGTTGTTTTTACCGCCAAGTGCGCCTAAAACGCGCCCCCAGACCTAGACGCTTTTAGGGCGTAGCATCCACTCAGCAAGCCAGCTTAAAACCCCCAGCACATAAAAGCTTAGGCGGGCTTCGTTGAAACGCTCGACCTGAAAGAGCGTGGGTGCACTGAGTAAAAAGATTAAAATCCCCGCCCCCAAGACCCATAAATTCGTGTATTCGTAAAGCCCAAAATAATGGGGACACTGAGAGAGCACGAACAGCAAGCCCGCAAGCCACAGACAAAAGAGCGCAAAATCCCCGCAGGTAAGCCAGTTTAGTGTCAATAGGTAGCTTTGCAAACTGGAGGCAAAGAGAAAAAATAAACAGGTGTTGAGCGAGGGAGCAAAAAAAAGCAAAGATCGCGCTGTCTGGCTGTCTTGCCACTTGAGTAAGAAACGCCCCAGTCCTAATACCCCAAAGGTAATGAAAAAGAATAAGGAGAGTAAAAAACCTTCAAGCGGGCTAGGGCTTGGGGGGTGTAAGCACAGACCAATAAAAAGTGCGCCACTGGCTAGGGCTATGAATTTAGCGCGGACATGCTCCTCTTTGTGCCACAAAGAGCGCAGTAGATATACCAAGGAGAGCGCAGCCCCGCATAAATAAAACCCCCAAATTAAGGGTCTGTAAAAGCCCTTGTTTAAAATGCTAAAAAATTGTGCGAACGAGTGACTAAAGCTTGTGCTAAGCAGGGCTAAAGCCGTGATCACAAAGAGCACAAAAAAGAGCGAGGAGAGCAGCATTTGGCAGCGAGTGGGTTTATACATCAGTAGTTTTTGCTAATGAAACTTTGCACACCATCGGCAATCCCCTGGGCGAGCCATTGCTCATAGCGTTTGTCTTGGATGCGCTTGGATTCTTTGGGGTTGGAGTTGTAGCCAATCTCAATCAAAATAGATGGCATGAGTGCCCCTGCCAGCACCCAAAAGGGCCCCTCTCTAACGCCCCCATCCACCACGCCCTTATAATGTTGCCGCAATTTATTCAATATCCCAAACTGCACATCAATGGCAAGTTTATTAGAGATGATGAGCCGTTGGGAATTAAGGGAGTTTAAGAAAGAAAGTTTGGAGAAATAATCCATGACTTTGACATCGTCTTGGTTTTCTTGCTCGGCGACCTTGCGCGCCCGCTCACTCCTAGCGGTGGAGAGAAAATAGGTTTCGATGCCCTCGGGGTTAGTGGGGGCACTCTTGGGGATCGAATTGGCGTGTATAGAGATAAACAAGTCGGCGTTTTTGTTGTTGGCAAATTCAGTGCGGGCTTTCAGGCTGATATACACATCTTTTTTACGCGTCATATAAACCTTATAACCCCGTTTAATCAATTCTTGTTGTAAGTCCTTAGCTACGGCAAGCACAATGCGTTTTTCACAAACATGATTTACCCCCAGTGCCCCGCAGTCATGTCCGCCATGCCCGGGATCGATCACCACCTTAAACTGTTTCAACTCCTTGGGGTTAGGCTCTAAAATCCGTACATTTTGGCGCACTAAAGGGTGGGTTTGGATGAAGATATATAAATGGTTGTGGGCGATTTTATAACTGTAAGTGGTGTTCTTGTTCCAAGTGATCCAAATTCGCGTGGTTTTATGGTAGTGGGCGATTTTAACAGTACTCCTGTTAGCGAAGTGGTAGCGTCTAGGTGGGGGCTGAAGCTGGGCTTGCACCCGTAACAAGGCCTTAAAATGAGCAAGACGGGTTTCTTGCACCGCATGGCGGTTGATGGGCTTGTTGAAGGTGATGCGAAACGAGCTCACTCCAAAAGGCACGACATCGACGATTTTAAGCTCATGGGCACCTAGGGTGCAGACAAAAAGGCAAAGGAAAAGGAAGCGCACCTTTAGCCTTGGATCAACTCTTGCACCAGCTCATGGACACTGATGATTTTATCGATGCGGTATCCATTGGCCCCCGTGAAATACAGTCCCTCGGCGCGGTTGCCCTGATGGGCGCGCCCGAGCCCATCGGCGATGCAATAACCCACCTTGCGCGCCTCTTCCCCTCGATTGCAAGGGCTCACGCAATTGCTCACGCAGGCGATTTTAGGGGCGTTGCCCTCTTTAATGCGCTCTAAAACGCCTGTGTTGATGGCTCTGGCCGGATAGCCCACGGGAGATTTCACCAATAAAATGTCCTCTTTTTTCAAGGCGGGCAAAATCTCGGCGTAAGCTTTAGCATCGCACTCTTTCGTGCCTAAAAATCTAGTCGCCATTTGTACCCCGCTCGCCCCAAGACTTAGCATGGTGTCTATGTCCTTTCTATCCCAAATGCCCCCCGCGGCGATGATGGGGATGTCCCCCCACTCTTTAGCCGCCTCCACAATGCCTGGGACCAAATTTTCTAGCTGAAACTCTTCTTTAAAACAATCTTCGTATTTAAAGCCCTGATGTCCGCCGCTCAAAGGCCCTTCTACAATCACGGCATCGGGGACTTTCTTATAGCGCGCGCTCCAGCGCTTGCAGATGATCTGCAAAGCTTTGATGGAGGAGATGATGGGGATTAAAGCGACATTAGGAAAGTCTTTGGTAAATTCGGGCATGTTGGTGGGCAACCCTGCGCCGGTGATGATGACATTAGCCCCTGCTTCGCAAGCGTCCCTTACAACCCGCCCGTATTCGTTGATGGCGTGTAGGATATTTGCACCCAAGGGCTTAGAGCCACAGATTTTACGGGCGTTTTTAAAAATTTCATTCAGGGCCTGCTTGGAGTAGAAGTTCAAGGCTTCAAAGGGTTTTTTGGCGATGATTTTCTCCACAAAACGCATGTTCTTGTAATAGCCTGTGCCCACCGCTGAGATCACGCCTAAAACGCCCTCTTTGGCGGCACTGCCGGCTAATTCGTCCCAACTAATCCCCACGCCCATGCCCCCTTGAAATATGGGGTATTGGATGGTATGCTTACCGATTTTGAGCGGTTTTAATGTGGAAATCATGTGTCCTGCTTTAGTGGATGATGGCTTTTAAAAATTTGCGCTTGCCCACTTGCACCACATAAGTGCCCGGGGCAAAGCAAAATTGTTCGTCTAAGAGCACTTCTTGGTCGATCTTCACGCCCCCCGCCTTGATGTCGCGCCTAGCCTGGGAGGTAGAGGGGCTTAAACCCGCCTCTTTGAGCACTTGGGCGATCCAAACCCCCGCGCTAAACTCCATTTGCGCCAAATCGCTAGGGATTTGCTTTTGGCTAAAGATCAAGTCAAAGGTGGCTTTAGCTTCGTTGGCTAATTCTGTAGAGTGCAGACGGGCGGTGATCTCTAGGGCTAAATCCTCTTTCACCGCTTTGGGGTGCAAATCCCTTTTTTCTACACCACTTTTAAGCGCGGCAATTTGGGCACTTGTTTTACTGCTTAAGAGCTCATAGTAACGCCACATGAGGGTATCGCTGATGCTTAAAAGTTTGGCATACATGCTCTTTGGCTCTTCGCTCACGCCGATATAGTTGCCTAAACTCTTACTCATCTTAGCTACCCCATCCAAGCCCTCCAAAAGGGGCATGGTCAGCACGCCCTGCTCTTTAGAGAGCCCATACGCCCTTTGTAAGAACCGCCCCACGAGCAAGTTAAACTTTTGGTCATTGCCCCCCAGCTCAATGTCGCACTGCAGTGCCACCGAGTCGTAACCTTGTAAAAGCGGATACATAAACTCAACCATGCTGATGGGCTTTTTCTCTTTGTGGCGTTTCTCAAAATCATCTCTTTCTAGCATTCTAGCCACTGAGAATTTAGAAGTCAATACCAGCAAGCCCTCCGCGCCCAGCGGGCGCAGCCACTTGGAATTGAAACACACATCGGTTAAGGCGGGGTCTAGGATTTTAAATACCTGCTGTTTATAGGTTTTGGCGTTTTGCAACACTTCCTCAAAGCTTAAAATTTTGCGCGTTTCGCTCTTGCCGCTGGGATCGCCGATGGTGGCGGTGAAGTCCCCAATCACAAACTGCACCCTTGCGCCGTGTTTTTGCAAGGTGGCGAGCTTGTTTAAAAGCACGGCATGCCCTAGGTGCAAATCGGGAGCGGTAGGATCAAAGCCCGCCTTGGCACTAAAACGCTCTCCGGTGGCATAAAACTTCTCCACGAGACTTTGCAGATACTCCAAACCGATGCACTCGCTCATGCCTCTTGTAATATCTGACATTGCTTCTGTAACGCTCATATCCATCCTTTAATCCTGATAGGCATCTTTGATACTTATAAACTCTGTAAGGCGGTCTTTATATTTGTGGGTGAGCATGTCCTTAAACTCCCCAATCTCTCTCTTGCCCGTGTATTCAAAGAGAATCTCGCAACTCGTGGAGTATTGCCCATGGCTGGCGTACTGGATCTTTACAATGTTACAGTCGTTTTTGTTCAAAAAGTTGAGCACTTGTAAAAGACTATCCCTGGTGCTGCCGATATAAATGTTGATTTTGTAAATCTCCTTGTCCTTCTTACTCCAACTGATAAAAACCATTGGCAAACCCACATTAATATCGGCATGCCCCACCTTGCAAACCTTGGTGTGTACCACAACCTTATGCTCTTTAATGCTGGGTATGACTGCCACGATATCATCGCCCTTTTTGGGGTGGCAACAATCGTTAAAAATCACTTGTTTGATTTGGGTGTGGGGGTTAGTATACACGATAAAATGGTCCAAGTCGCATTTTTTCAACCCGATGTGGGGGGCGGGTAAGCCCAAAATACGCCCAAATTTAAATTGCATGAGATTTTTCATCAAAAAGCCAAATTGCTTTTGCTCTTGTTTGTGGTGGGGACGGGGGTGTTCTTGTACCTTCTCCTGGATTTGTTCCACGAGCTTTTTTACCCCCTCAATGCTTTTGATCGCCTCGCTCAAACTCCCCTCCACGCCGTGCTCAGCGAGCTTTTTTTCAAAGGCGGCGTATTGCTTTGGCCCGATCTCTGTGCCAAAAATGGGGGTTTCGAAGATGGTGTTTAAAATGTTCACCATGCTTTTTATATCGATCTCTTTGAGGCGGTTCTTTTGTAAGCGTTCTAAGTGGTTCTTGGCCCGCGTGGTACGGAGTTGGTTGATCAGGGTGAAACGGGGGGTGCTTTCTTCGCCCTTGATGATTTTCACCACATCCCCGCTCCTTAGCTTCACATTCAACTTCACTTCTTTGTTGTTGACAAAGGCGGTTTGGGCCTTGTCGCCCAGTTCGCTATGGATCATGTAGGCGAAGTCGAGCACGATCGACTCGGCAGGCAGAGTGTAGCTGTCCCCGCTGGGCGAAAACACCACAATGTCTTCACGATAAAGCACATCGTTTTGCACCAGTTCGTAAAACTCCTGGGGGTTTTCTTTAGACTCTTCGCTTTGGTATTTAAGGTTGTGCAGCCATTTTAAATGTTCACTCTCCACACCCCCGGCCTTATACTTCCAATGTGCCGAATTGCCATACTCCGCTCCTAGGTGCATGTCAAAGGTGCGGATTTGGACTTCATAGATGTTTGATTCGTCAAAAATGGTGGTGTGGATCGTTTGGTAGCCATTTTCTTTAGGCAGGGCGATATGGTCTTTAAAGCGCGACACAATGGGCTTGAAGTGCAAGTGCACGATGCCTAGGATTTTATAGCACTCTAGGGGGGTTTTGACCAATACCCGCACCGCCATTAAATCTAAAATCTCATCCTTGTTCACAGCCCCTTTTCTCTGCATTTTCAAATAGATGGAGTAAGGGCGTTTAATCCGTGTGGCGATTTTAAAATCCCCTTCACTAAAGCCCCCCTCATAAAACATTTTCTCTAATTTACCCGCAAATTGGTTGAGTTTTAAAAATAGGGCTTGTTTGCTCTGCTCTAAATAGTCCTGGATGCTTTGGTATTCGTGAGGATAAATGTAATAAAAACATTTATCCTCAAGTTCATTTTTAATAGAGGACATCCCTAGGCGGCTAGCAATTGGGGCATAAACAGCGATGGTCTCCTTAGAAATGCGGATTTGCTTGTTTCTAGGCAAAGCGTCTAGAGTTAGCATGTTGTGCAGGCGGTCGCTGACTTTCACCACTAAAGCCCTGGGGTCCTTAATGGCACTCACGAGGATTTTCCTAAAGGTGAGGGCTGTCAAGAGCAAATGGGGGTTTTCAGGGTCAAAGGCGAGTTCCTCCTTGCGAATTTCGGTGATTTTGGTGAGCGCATCCACTAAATTTGCTACATCCTCGCCAAATTTGTCTAAAATTTCTTGAAGTTCGCAGGGTGTGTCCTCCACGACATCGTGCAAGAGAGAGGCACAGATCATCGCCTCATCCCCCCCACAAAAAGCGACAATGCTCGCTACACAAATGGGGTGGGTGATGTAGGGCGCGCCCCCTTTACGCTTTTGGCCTGTGTGGTAGTGGGTGGCTAAATCGAGGGCTTCTTGGATTTTGGGGGTGATGGCGGTGATGTTTTTTAAGACAGCAACCGCCCCTTTAGGACTCTCAATGTCCTTAACGATTTCTAAGACTTCGCTTAATCTGCCATAGTGGGGCGGTTTAGAGTCTTTCATCAATGGAGTCAAGACCGATTTTCCCCTCTGCAATTTCGCAAATGGCAATATCGGTGGGCTTGTGGGTTTTGGTGTCCATCGCCACAAGGGGTTGCACCCCAGCGCCTAACTGCTTGACGCGTGAAAAGATCAAATTAGAGAGAATGTAGCGATCCCCATTAACCTTATCCAAAGCCTTAGCCACAATTTCTTCTGTTCGCATCTGTGCTCCTTTTTTGTTACTTCACCATAGAAAACACGCCCTGTTGGTCTTTAATCACATGCAACAAATTGTCTTTTTTAAACATGTTGCAGACCACGATGGGCAGTTTATTATCTTTGGCCAAAGAGATGGCGGTGTCGTCCATCACTTCAATATTGCCGATCAAGGCTTCATTATAGCCCATGACATCGATTTTTTGAGCATCTTCAAACTTATGCGGGTCTTTGTCGTAAATCCCATCCACCTTCGTGGCTTTGACGATCAAATCCGCCCCGATCTCGATTGCGCGTAGTGTAGCGGCGGTGTCAGTGGTGAAAAAGGGATTGCCCGTGCCCGCCGCAAAGATCACGATCCGCCCCTTTTCTAAATGCCGAATGGCCTTGCGGTGGATGTAGGTTTCGCACACCTCTTGGATCTCCACCGCGCTTTGCACCCGCACATCCAGCCCCATGTGCTCTAGGGCTTCTTGCATCGCAACCGCATTGATCACTGTCGCCAACATGCCCATGTAATCCCCGCTTGTGCGCCGAATGATCCCCCCCTTAGCCGCGCTCACCCCCCGGATGATGTTGCCCCCTCCGATCACGATGCCGATTTCAATGCCGTTGTCGGCAAGCATTTTGATCTCTTTAGCGATGTAACTTAAAATCTGGATGTCGATCCCAAAATTGGTATCCCCCGCCAACGCTTCCCCCGAAAACTTCACCAACACACGCTTTTTAGAGTGTTCCTTGCTTTGCATAAACTCCCTTCGATTCTATAAATGCCAAAAGATTGTATCTTACAAGAAATAGCCTTAAGTCAAGGCACGCACCACGCCCGCCATCGCCTCCACGCTTTCAAGGACTTCCTGTTGGCTGATTATGTAAGCGGGCATGAAGTAAATGGTGTTGGCTAAGGGGCGTAAAAGTAGCCCCAGTTCTAAGCCCTTTTGAAACACCGCAAGGCTTAGGCGTTGGCTGCCCTGATAGCCCTCCAGCTCAAAGGCAAAGACCATGCCACACTTGCGCAAGTTTTTCACCCCCCTTAGCCCTGCTAATTGCTCTTGCATGCACGCATAGATAAAATTACTAAGCACCTTGTTTTGCTCCACCACGCCCTGCTCAAACAAGTCTAAAGTGGCGTTGGCGCAGGCGCAGGCCAAGGCATTGCCCGTGTAGCTGTGCGAGTGCAAAAAGCTTTTATCCTGTTCATAGGGGGCGTAGAATTTGTGATAAATGTGATCGCTTGTGAGCACCACCGCTAAGGGCAAATACCCTCCCGTGATCCCCTTAGACAAACATAAAAAATCGGGTTTCACGCCACATTGCTGGTAGGCAAAAAGCGCGCCCGTGCGCCCAAAGCCCACCGCGATCTCATCAAAGATCACCAAGACTCCCCGCTCTTGGCACATTTGCGTGGCTTGTTTGACAAAATCCGCGCTGTAAAAATGCATGTTGCCCGCACACTGGATCAAGGGCTCTAAAATGAAAGCACTCAGATTGTGAGACTCCCTATCTAAAATCTGCTCTAGGGCGTGTAAGGCTCTAGCAATGTCCGCCTCGTCTTTAGGCACGGGGGTTTGCAATTGCGCGCAAAAAATGCCCTTGTAGGTGTCCTTATACAGCCCCACACCCCCCACGCTTAACGCCCCCAAAGTTTCGCCGTGGTAGCCATTTTCCAGTGAGAGGAATTTTGATTTTTGTTTGCCCTCGAGCAGGTGGCTATGGTAGCTCATCTTCAGTGCCACCTCCACGCCCGCTGAGCCATTGTCGGCAAAAAAGCACTTGTCAAATCCGCTTAGCGCGCACAATCTCGTAGCTAAATTAATGGCCTGGGGGTGGGTGAGCCCTGCCAACAACACATGCTCTAATTGCTCGACTTGCTCTTTAAGCTTTTGGTTGATGTAGGGGTGGTTATGCCCAAATAAATTCACCCACCAAGAGCTGATCCCATCGATGTAGTGCCTACCCTCAAAGTCGTAAAGATACACCCCTCTAGCGGACTTGATAGGCAGTAGGGGTAGATTTTCATAGTCGTGCATTTGGCTACACGGGTGCCAAATGTGTTTAAAGTCTAAAGCGTGCCATTCAGCATTACTTGGCATACAAAACCCTCTAAATCGGCATTTTTAGCCTGAAAGATAAAAAATTTAGAAATATTTTAGTGAAATTCTTATAAAATTGACACTTGTGGTGAAATTGCGTAACAAGGGTAAGGGTCTATGATTTCGTGGATGCAAAAGCACAAAAAGTATTTGGTGGTGACAATTTGGATCAGCACCGTCGCTTTTGTGGCTGCAGGCATGATCGGCTGGGGGCAGTATAACTTCTCTTTGGCGGGCGGGAGCGTGGCAAAGGTGGGGCAGATTTCCATTAGCCAAGAAGAGCTGGCTAGAGAACATAAGCAACTCTTAGACATTTACAGCCAATCCATCCCCAATTTTAAAGACTTGAGCGAAAAAGAGATCAAAGCCCTAGGACTGGAGCACAACGCCTTGAATGTGCTCATCAACCAAGCCCTACTAAAAAACTTTGCCCTAGATTTGGGGCTGGGGGTGAGCGATAGCGAGATTGTCGCCGAGATTCAAAAAAGTGAACTCTTCCAAAGAGACGGGCATTTTGACGAAGGGCTGTATAAAAAACTCCTACAAGAAAACAACTTCCGCCCCGCTGCCTTTGAAGACAATGTGAAAAACACCCTCCTGCTTAAAAAAATCGCCTCCCTATTCCCCCAAGCCATAACCCCCCTAGAGCAAGAATCGTTCATGCTCCCTTTAAGTTTGCAAGATCGGGTGCGTATTGAGGTGCTCGAGCCTAAAGAAATCCCTTTAAAAGAAGAGAGCCTTAGGGTCTACTACAACGACCACAAACAAGACTACAAAAAGCCCACGAGCTACACCCTAGTCAGCGTGCAGGTTACTCCCAAAGAAACCCCCAAAGAGAGCGATTTAAAAAGCTATTTTAACAAGCACAAAGAGCAATACACCCTGCAGGGCAAGCCCCAAGAGTTCAGTAAGGTGGAAAAACAGGTGCGCCAAGACTACAACAGCGACAGAGCTAAAGAGCAGGCCCTCAAAGACTACCTCGCCTTAAAAAAGGGGCAGCTTAAAGCCGAAAGCGAAACCTTCACCACCCTGCCTTACGGCGAGGACATCAATAAAAAAATCGAGTCCATGCGGGTGGGTGAGGTGTTAAAACCCCTGCCCTACAAAGAGGGGTGGGTGGTCTTAAAACTTGTGGCAAAAAACGCAAGCGCACTTGAGAGCTTTGCCGAGGCTCGCGCAAAGATCGTCCAAATCTTACAAATAGAGGCGCAAATTAAGGAGCTTAAAAAAGAAGCTCTGCAAAAGTTGCCCACCTTCAAGGGCAGCGACATCGGGCTATTGAATTTAGACTTTAAGGGCAACATCCACGACTTGGGCAAAAAGCCCTCTAAAGCCCTCGTGGATTACATCTTTAAACACCCCTACCAAGAAGGCTTTGCGCTCTTGGAGGGCCCTAGGGCGGTGCTGTATAAGGTCTATGCCCAAGATTTCAAACACCAAGTAAAAAACACTGCCTATTTACAACAAATGGTACAAAACCTTAAAGCCCAAGCCCTAGATGGGGCTCTGATCGCCATGTTGAAACAACGCTATAAAATCACCCTATACGCTAGGAGTCACCCTTGAATCCTATCGTTTTGGGCGTAGATATTGGCTCGAGCAAGATTTGCGCCATCATCGCCGAGATCAAGGATGGCACGCCACAGGTGATCGGTGTGAGCGTGCATAAATCCGAGGGCGTGAAAAAGGGCAATATCAGCAACATCAGCCAAGCCGGCGAGATCGTCAAACAAGCGATCGAAGACGCGAAACGCATGGCCGGGCTTGCCTTTGTGGAAAAGGCGATCGTGTCCATCTCTGGGGCGTGTACGCAGAGCGTGAACAGCGCGGGGCTCATCAATGTCCCCAACAATGAAATCACACTCAAAGAAATTAACCGCGTGCTCGACACCGCTTTGCACAGTGCACACATCCCCACGGGCTATGAAGTGATCCACATTCTGCCCTACCAATTCAAACTAGACAGCCAAGACAACATTGAAGACCCCATGGGCATGAGCGGCTCTAGGCTAGAAGTGTCCACACACATCGTCACGGTGCAGCGCAGCAGTTTGGAGAATTTACGCCGCACGATCCAAATTGCGGGCGTGAAAATCGAAAATGTCGTTTTAAGTGCCTACGCGGCATCCATTGCAGTACTTAACGAGGACGACAAGGCCCTAGGTGTGGCGTGCATCGATCTAGGCGGGGGCACTTGCAATATGATGGTCTATGAGGGGGGTTCTATGTGCTTTAACAACTACTTAAATGTGGGCTCGGAGCACATCAGGGATGATTTAGCCAGCGTGCTAGAAGTACCTTTGGGCACAGCCGAGTACATCAAAAGGCAGTACGGCAATCTCATGGCAGAAGAGAGCGATCAAGAGATCGAGGTGCCGGACATCGGGGCAGAGAACAAGAAAAACCGCCTCTCTTTACAGCTCGTGCACAACATCATTAGGGCTAGGGTGGTGGAAACCTTTGATGTTTTGAACCGCCGCTTGATTAAAAGCAATTTGAAAGACAGCATCCGCAGGGGCGTGGTGCTGACCGGTGGCATGACGCATGTGGAGGGGATTAGAAATGTCGCCTCTGTAATCTTTGGCAACATCCCCGTACGCATTGCCAAGCCGGTGGAGCTTAGCGGTTTGTCGGAGGAACTTAAAGACCCCACAAGCTCAGTGGCAATTGGGCTCATTTTATACGGGGCGGGCAAGCACACGAATTACGAAAAAGACTCGGAAAAAACGATCCGTTACAAGGAAAACAAGCAGGCTCTACCCGCCGGTTTCACCTACACCCAAGAGCGCAATTACATTGAAGCGGATTTAACGAATCTTAAGAATACGGGTGCTAACGAGAGTGTAAAAGAAAGAAAAAAGGATATAATACCAGCTCCTGAGATGCCCAAAAAAGGGGGTTTTTTGGACTGGTTCTCCAAGTTATTTTAAAGGATGAGTTGTGGCAATGGCGCATGAAGACATAGGTGTAGAAGAGATTTTTGAAACCAATGGGGCAAAGATCGTCGTGATCGGCGTGGGGGGCGGGGGCTCGAACATGATCGCCCACCTGATTGCCACGGGTACTTACAAGGATATCACCTTGATTGTGGCAAATACAGATGGACAGGCCCTTAAATCCTCGAGTGCGAAAAATAAAATCCGTTTGGGTGAAAAACTCACGGGAGGTAGAGGGGCTGGGATGAAGCCCGAGATTGGCAAACAGGCCGCCCAAGAGTGTATCGAGGCAATCAAAGAAGTGGTGAGCGGGGCGGACATTGTCTTTATCTCAGCAGGGCTTGGTGGAGGCACGGGCACAGGGGCAGCTCCTGTGATCGCCCAGGTGGCTAAGGATGCGGGGGCACTGACCGTTTCAGTTGTTACCAAGCCCTTTAATTTTGAGGGCAAGAAGCGCGCCAAAATCGCCGAAGAGGGCTTGAAGGAATTAAAGGCGGTCAGCGATTCCATCGTGGTGATCCCCAATGAAAGATTGGTGGGTTTCATTGATAAAAATATGGGCATGAAGGACAGCTTTAAAGAGGTGGATAATGTCCTTGCTAAAGCCGTGAATGGCATTTCTGGGGTAATCATCAATTACGGCGAAAACGACATCAATGTGGACTTTGCCGACTTGAAAACCGTGATGGGGCATAAGGGCTTGGCATTGATGGGTATTGGTGAGGCGACTGGGGTGAATGCTGCCACGGTGGCGGTGGAAAACGCGATCACTTCGCCTCTCTTTGACAACATTTCCATCAATGGGGCAATGGGGGTTTTGGTGAACTTTGAGTGTCACCCCGATTACCCCCTAGCCGAGATCACAGCATCCGTAGGTATTTTGGGCGACATGGCAGATGACGATGCGGACATCATCTTTGGTAAATGCACCTCAGTCAACATGCCCACAGACCAAATTAAAGTCACGATTGTTGCCACCGGTTTTGAGAAACAAGAGGAGCCAAAACCCGAGCACAAGTCTGAGGGCCACACACCCAACTTATCCAAAAGCACCCTGGGGGGTTTGCGTTTAGCTAGCGGGGATGACTACCAAAATATCGACCTAGATATCCCCGCCTACCTGCGCCATCAAAAGGACTAATAAAACTCTAGCATACGGGCTTTATAGTCCGCATACGCCCCCTTTAAAATCGCTTCCCTAGCCCCCCGCACCAAGTCTAAATAAAAATACAAGTTATGCAAACTTGCTAAACGAAAGTAAAGCAACTCCCTAGCCTTAAACAAGTGGTGTAAGTAGGCTTTAGAATAGTGTTTACAGGTGTAACACCCACATTTAGGGTCTAGGGGCTCTTCGCTTGCTTTTTGCGCCTGCGCCTTAATAGAAAGCTTGCCAAGGCTTGTAAAAAGTGTACCATTGCGCGCGTTTCTTGTGGGCATCACGCAGTCAAACATATCCACTCCCAGCTCAATGGCGTTTAAAATATCCTGTGGTGTACCCACGCCCATTAAGTAGCGGGGCCTATGAGGGGTTAGAAACTCTGTAGTGTGGGCGATGGTTTCTTGCATCTCGTGCGCGCTCTCGCCCACCGCCAGCCCCCCGATTGCATAGCCATCAAAATCCAACTCCCCTAGCTCTAATGCACTTTGGCGGCGTAAATTAAAGTCAGTTCCACCCTGCACAATGGCAAAAATGTGGTTGCTTGCCCTCGCGTGGGTTTTATGGTGTTTGAGACTGCTTTGCGCCCATTTGGTGGTTTTTTCTACGGCTAGTTTTAGGCGATCAAAGGGGGCGGGCAAGCCCACTAAGTCGTCTAGCACCATGCAAATGTCGCTGTTTAGGGCATATTGGATGTCGAGCACCTTTTGGGGAGTGAAGAGATGCAAACTACCATCAATGTGGGATTTGAACACGATGCCCTCGGCGTGCTCTTTGGTGTTGTGCTTTAAAGAAAAGGCTTGAAAGCCCCCGCTGTCGGTTAAAAAATTGCCCTGAAATTGACTAAAGCCGTGCAACCCACCCAGCTTGCAAATCAAGTCTGCCCCCGGCCTTAAGTATAGATGGTAGGTGTTGCCTAAAATAATGGGGGCTTTTAAGTGTATTTGTAAATCTAGTGCGTCTAGGCTTTTCACACTCGCCTGGGTACCTACGGGCATAAAAATGGGAGTTGGCACCACGCCATGCGCTAGTTTTAAGGCCCCCGCCCGTGCTTTTTTGTCTGTGCCATTTAGGGTAAAATCCATTTTTAACCTTGATCTTTTTGGTTATAATAGCCGAAAATGTCGGGAAATGCGGGTTGAAGAAAGTTGCTTTGATTGTGGAGGGCGGGATCGCCAAAAAATTCATGGAATTGGTGGTCTCCAAGTATTTTAGCAATAATTTTTACTTAGTCATCACCAAGTCCCCCGAGTGCCTGCCCCCAAGTTTACCCAGCACCTTTGAGGTACATGTCTTTGACCCCACTTCCGCCTATCGCTTAAACCCGCTCATAGATGCCCATGTGAGCGATGCCTTTGTGTTACTAGAGAATGTTCAAGAGCAGCAGGCTGTATGTGAGATCATTAGGCAGAAGAATAAAGAAGTGCGCCTTGTGAGCTTGGCGCAAAAGTGGGAGGGGGTGAAGGATGAGCGGGTGGTGCTCTTAAACCCGAGTGAAATCATCGCCAATAAATTCATTGCCAAAATCCCCAATGTACCTAGTGTCCCGCAGGGCTTTGGGCTAGAGCAGGGCGAGCTTATGGAGATTGGCGTGCCTTTTGGGAGCGTCTTTGCTTACCGCCACATAGGCTCTTTGCGCCAAAAGGATTACCGCATTGTGGGGGTTTATCGCAAAAATGGCTTTTATTTAAGCCACCCTTCTATGGTGATCCAACCACGAGATCAGCTCTTGGTGGCAGGCAATCCTGAAACTTTAAATAATGTCTATTTGCAGGTGAAAAGCAATGTAGGGCAGTTTCCCGTGCCTTTTGGGCGCGATTTCTATTTATACCTTGACATGTGTTTGCAGAGCAAAGAGGCCATGCAACGAGATATAGACCAAGCCTTGGTGTTGCATCGCCAGCTAAAAAGCGCAATGCTTTATATCCATGTGTTAAACCCCACAGACCCCGCCACGATCGAGCAAATCCGCACCATTGAAGATAGGAGTATTCGGGTGGTGTTGGACTTTAGAGGTTTGAGTTTTGCCACCAAGCTAAGAAAGGATAGCCAAAAGAAAATCGGACTTGTGGTGGTGGGCAAAGAGCTTTTTAAACGCCAAGAGAACCGCAAAGCGTTGTTTGAGAGCGTAAGCCCCATTTTTAAAACCAACGCCACAGGGCTAAAGGGGCTACAAAAAAGCCTTGTGGTACTGAACCAAAGCATGGAGGGCAATGAGGATATTTCCTCTGTGATGTTTGATGTGTGCGCACAGATGAATTTAAAAATGTTGCTCTACGATTTTGACCCGGACAAACGCTATAATGTTGAGGTGATCCAAAATTACCGCTATCTATCCCACATTTATAATAGGAAAATCAAAGTGATCCGTACCCAAAGCAAAAACCCCATGCTATTTTTAAAGAGTCTTGAAACCCCGATTTTGCAATTTTTACCCTTTGAATCGTGCATCACCAAAAACCCCTTTTGGGGGCTGTTTTTCGCCAAGTTGGAACGAGTGGTGTTTTTAAACGACAATCACCCCCAAATGTTTATCCCCGTGGTGGAGTGACCCATGCAATTAGAGGTACAGACCAAGGATTTTAGCTATCCAGTGCGTATTGGTGCTTTAGAGCCAATCGCCCATATGGGCAAGGTGTTGGTGGTGAGCGACTCCATAGCCGCCCCCTTGCATTTAGACACGCTTTTAAAGAATCTACAAGCCCCGCACATTTTCACACATGTTTTGCCCAGCGGAGAGGAGTTTAAAACATGGCAAAGTGTGGAAAATATCCTAGAATCCGCTTTTCAAGCCAATTTGAGCCGCAAGGATTGCATGTTGGCTTTGGGTGGGGGGGTGGTGAGCGATATGGTGGGCTTTGCCAGTGCCATTTATAAAAGGGGCATTGCTTTTCAAATCGTGCCGACCACACTATTAGCCCAAGTGGATGCGAGCGTGGGGGGCAAGACGGGGATCAACAACAAATATGGCAAGAATTTAATCGGGGCGTTTCATCCCCCAAGAGCAGTTCACATCGATCCCATATTTTTAAACACCTTGCCTAAACGAGAGTTTAAAGCGGGCGTTGCCGAGATGATTAAAAAAGCCGTGTGTTTTGATGCGGATTATTTTAAATGGCTAGAAAGCCATCCCTTAGAACAGCATTTAGAGATGGGCATTTACAAAAGCGTGGCGATCAAGGCTAAGGTTGTGGCACTTGATGAAAGGGAAGATGGACCACGCATGGGACTCAATTACGGGCACACCTTCGCGCATGCCATTGAAAAGGCGGGGGCGTACAGTACGCATTTACATGGCGAGGCAGTGGCGATTGGCATGCAAATGGCAAACGCCTTAGCACTCAAACTTGGACTACTAGAGCAGGATACTAAGGAGCGCATACAAGCGTTGCTGCAAACCTATGGACTAGATTTGCCCTACCGCATTGCCAATTTTGAGAGTTTTTACAAGGATTTACAAATGGATAAAAAGAATAATAAGAGCATTTGTTTTATTTTGCCAAAAGGTTTAGGCAACTTTGTGGCGCAAGAGGGCATCGATCAAAATATCGTCCAGAAGGCACTCCATGCGTGGCTTTAGTGTGTTTTTATTGCTCTTTGGACTGCTCTTTGCCCAGAGTGTGCCAGAGCTTACCCAAAAGCTAGATAGTCTTAATAAAAAGCTTGAAAAGACAGACAGCATATGGCTACAAAAGTATAAAAACTTTGAGGACTATGGAAAAATCTCTTTAGAGATCGCTAAAATCCAAAACAGCCTCAAAAAGCTTGATAGCAATAGCTTAGAGGCCAACAGCTTAAAACACAGCCTACAGGCCCTGCAACACCAAGAAAAGTTATTAGAACCCTACAAGAGCAACCCATTTAAAGGTTTGATAGAAAAGCCCTCCATCGCCAATGTGCCTAATATCAACAGTCCCCTAGCCATCGTTACGGGCTTGTCCTTCATTAAAGCCATGCACGCCAAACTTGCCGCTCTAGAGCAACATCAAAAGGCACTCGCCCAAATCGTGGCTACGATCTACGAAGAACTTAAAATCTTGCAAGAACTGCAGAACCTAGAGCCTAGCAAATGGGAAGCCTCCCTATATGCCCAAAAGGTGAAGCAAATTGAATTTGAAAACGCGCAGAGTTTATTAAAGGCCAGCCTAGATGCCTATAGCAAGGACATGGAGGAAACCACCCAAGCCATCAAGGCGCAAATCAAAGACCAGTTGTTTAAACTATTTTATGTCCTGCTGATTGTGTGTGCGAGCGTGGTTGTGGCGTGGGTGTTAAAGCACCTCAGCCATAAATACCTATACAACGATGAGCGCGCCTACACCATCAACAAAGCCATCAACTTCATCAACGCCAATGTGGTGGTGCTCATCTTCCTTTTTGCCTATTTAGAAAATGTGTCCTACCTTTTTACCATGCTCGGTTTCGTGGGCGCGGGCTTTGCCATTGCCATGCGCGACTTGTTTATGAGCGTGCTTGGCTGGCTTACCATCATTTTAAAAGGCAGTGTGCATGTGGGCGATCGGGTTACGGTGTCTAAGGACACGAGCGTGTATGTGGGCGATGTGCTCGACATCTCTATGCTCTACATCACTTTATTTGAGGCTGTAACGCCCACTACCTACCTTAAAAACAATGGGCAAGCCGGGCGCATTGTCTTTGTTCCCAATAACTGCATTTTCAATGGCATGCTCACCAACTACAGCCACTTGGGGCTAAAGACCATGTGGGACAGTGTGGATTTCTTTTTAACCTTCGACTCCAACCAAGAAAAAGCCCAAGAAATCGCCGCCCAAATCGCCGCCAAGTATTCTAAAGAGTTTAGTCAAACCACTGCTGTGCAGCTCACTAAAATGCGCACTAAATACGCTCTACGCTCCATTGAGACCGAGCCCAAAGTCTTTTTGATGACAGAAAAGGACGGCTTGCGTTTGTATGTGTCCTACCTCACCAACGCCTATGCTACGCTCTCCTTGCGCTCGCAGATCACCAGTGCTATTGTGCAGGCCTTTTTAAAAACAAACGATGTCTTTTTAAGCCCCACCCTAAAGGAAATGCAAACAAAACAAGAAAAGCAGAGCGATGCACCAGGCACAGGTGTTTAACGCCATATGGGGGCTTGATGTCTATGCCCGCTTGCCCCGCCTCCTCTTTTTAGAAACTACCCTCTAAAAAGCGTTACCAATCCCCCCAAAAGTACTGCTTGCCCCGCTTACGCCCTTAAATTGTGGTGTGTGGTTATCAAATCTAGCTAACATGGTTAAAATTTTTATGGATGTGCAATGGAGAAAGTAATCGCCGAGTTTCGGGCATTTGTGGCGTTACGCCAACGGGTTTCGTGGGTCTTGGCGGGGGTGGTCTTTGTGTGTTACTACCTATTTGTGCTAGGGATCGGGCTCTTTCCCCAAGTGCTCGCCTACCGCCTAGGGCCTAGCGCGATCACGCTGGGTATTGTGGCGGGGATGTTTTTGATTGTGCTTTGCATCGCGCTCACGGGGATTTACACTTTTTTAGCCAACGAGCATTTTGACACCCGCCAAGCGCAAATTTTAGATAAGCTCAAAGAGAGCGGGGCACTGCAGGAGTTGCAAAATGGCACGCATGGCACGCATTAGTTTGATCTTTTTAAGCGGGCTTGGTGTCCTTAGCGGGGCTGGGTTAGAGAATATGCAGGTGCATAAACAAGGGTTCAACCACACCGCCGTGGCGATGTTTGCCATCTTTGTGCTCAGCACGCTATGCATCACCTACTACTCCAGCAAGAAAAGCCAAAGCGCGAGTGGGTTTTACACCGCCGGGGGGAGCATCACGGGGCTACAAAACGGCACTGCGATCGCGGGCGACTTTATGAGCGCGGCGAGTTTTTTAGGAATCACCGCCCTAGTCTTTACCAATGGTTTTGATGGCTTGATTTACTCTGTGGGCTTTTTGGTGGGCTGGCCTATCATTTTATTCTTGATCGCTGAGAAATTCCGTAATCTAGGCAAATTCACCTTCGCCGACATCACCGCCTACCGCCTAGAAGCCAAGCCCATCCGCATCCTATCGGCTATCTCAGCACTCAGCGTAGTGATCTTTTATTTGATCGCCCAAATGGTGGGGGCAGGCCAGCTTATACAACTCCTCTTTGGCCTGCCTTATAGCGTGGCGGTGGTCTTGGTGGGAGTGTTGATGATCTGTTATGTTGCCTTTGGGGGCATGCACGCCACCACTTGGGTGCAGATCATTAAAGCGATCTTGCTGCTGTTGGGGGCGACCTTCATGGCAGTGATGATCTTATACTTAACCAAGTTTAATCTTAGCCACTACTTTTCCCAAGCGATCAAGCACCACCCTAGGGGCGAGGCGATCATGGGCCCGGGGACATTTTTACCCAACACTACGGCGGCGATTTCTTTGGGGCTGGCTTTGATGTTTGGCACGGCGGGTTTGCCCCATATTTTGATGCGTTTTTTCACGGTCAAGGACGCAAAAGAGGCGCGCAAATCGGTTTTTTACGCCACGACTTTGATCGGCTACTTTTATATTTTGACTTTTATCATTGGCTTTGGGGCAATCGCTCTGCTCTACACCCGCCCCGAGTTTGTCGGGCCTAATGGGGTTTATAATGGGGTAAAAAACATGGTGGCGATCAATCTAGCAGGCGTGATCGGGGGCAATGTGTTCCTAGGCTTCATTTCAGCGGTCGCCTTTGCTACAATTTTAGCGGTGGTTTCAGGGCTGGCAATCTCAGGAGCGGGGGCAATCGGGCATGATTTATTCGTGCATGCGATCAAAAATGGGCAATGCGATTCCAAGCTAGAAATGCGCGTCACTAAGGGGGCAACGATTGCGATCGGGCTTTTGGCGATTGTGCTAGGCTTGGTCTTTGAAAACCAAAATGTCGCCTTCATGGTGGGCTTGGCCTTTGGGATCGCCGCGAGCGTGAATTTCCCCATTTTATTTTTGAGCATTTATTGGAAGAATCTCACCACGAAGGGGGCTTTTTGGGGAGGGCTCATCGGCTGGCTGGCGGTGGTGGGGATGGTGGTTTTAAGCCCAAGTATTTGGGTGAAAAGTCTAGGGCACACACACGCCCTCTTTCCTTACGATCACCCCGCCTTGTTTTCCATGCCCTTGACTTTTATCTTGATCTTTGTCATATCCAAATGCGACAAGAGCCCACGAGCACAGATGGACAGGGCGGGCTTTAGCGCGCAAGATTTTAGGGCACAAAGCGGCGTGGGCATTTCTAGCGCAAGCACACATTAGGAGGCTTACATGATTCTAGCGACTTTAACTGCCGAAATTGGGGCGAGCAAACACGGGAGTAGCGTGGGGGTGCTAAGACTCAAAGAGAGGTTGCTTGAAAAGCACCCTGAGATCAGCGAGCACATGGTTTTGATCCGCCAAAAGCAGTGTTTTTTGGAGGATTTTTTTAGGTTTGCTAAGAACTTTGAGGATTATTACTTTTTTTGCAAGGACAGCTTGATCCCTAGCATGCGGGCGGTGTTTAAAAAGGGGACTTTCCCCGTGATCCTAAGTGCCGAACACTCCGGGGCATTTGGGATCATCCAAGCCTTGCGCTCCGTGCATCCAAATAAAAAAATAGGCATTTTATACATAGACGCGCACGCCGATATCCACACGGCTTACGACAGTGACTCGGGCAATTTACATGGCATGCCCCTTGGCATGGTCTTAAACAAGGTCCACTCAGGAAAGAATGCCCTAAGTGCTCAAGAGATCGAATACTGGGAGAGGCTTTGCACCCTAGACTTGCCTAGGGGGGCATTAGAGTTTAACCCTAAACATTTGGTTTATTTTGGTGTGAGGAGCACGGAGGCTAGCGAGCACAAGATGATCAAAGAGCATGCGATCCCGCTTTTTAGCGTGGCTGAGATTAGAGAGAACATGCCCAGCGTCATAGCGCAAAGTCTTAGACTCTTGGAGGGCGTGGATTTGGTGTATTTGAGTTTAGACATTGATGTTTTAGATGGTAAAATCTTTAGCTCTACGGGGGTAAGAGAGAACAACGGACTCTACCCCGAGGAGTTAAAAAAGCTTTTAAACGGGCTGTTAGTGGCGTTTAAAGAACGCTTGGTGGGCGTGGAGCTCACCGAGTACAACCCCGAGCTTTGGGATGGCAAGAACCCCGATGAAGAGGTCATTTGGGGACTATTAGAAGAGGTGGCATGTGTGGTGGGTGGCAAATGTTAGGTTTAGTAAAAGAAAGCATGGATGGTGAGTTTAGGGTGGGGCTTGTGCCCCATGATGTGGCGCAAATTGCCTCGCATTTTAAGGTTCTTGTTGAAGAGGGTGCGGGGCTGATGAGTGGCTATAGCGATGAGGCCTATAAGCGGGCGGGGGCACAGATTGCAACACGCAAAGAGGCATGGGCGCAAAGCATGGTGGTTAAGTGCAAAGAACCTTTAGAGGAGGAATATGCCCTACTAAGAGAGGGTGCAACACTTTTTAGCTACCTAGATTTGGCCTACAACAAGCCCCTAGCGCAAATGTTTGTTGATAAAAAAATCACCTCCATTTGTACCGAAACCCTAGCTGGGCCCAAGAATAACTACCCCGTACTCGTGCCCATGAGCGTGGTCGCCGGGCGACTGGCCGCGCACTTGGTGCAGCATTATTTACTCGCCCTAGAGCATTTGCCGGGCACTTTTGGGCTTGGGGTGCTGCTAGGTGGTTTTGTAGGGCAGGTAGTCGCAAAGGTCGTGGTCGTGGGCGGGGGCGTGGTGGGCTTAGAGGCGGCCAAATTCTTAAGCCAAGCGGGCGCAAAGGTCGTGGTGCTAGAGCTAGATTCCTTAAAACTGCAGAACCATCCCTACACAGAGCGTTACCATTTAGAAGTCCTAGCCGTACATGAGGAAAATATCAAATACGCCCTAAGTGGGGCGGTGGGGCTTGTAGGAGCGGTCTTGGTTACCGCCACCAGCACACCTAAAGTCATTTTAAAACGCCATTTGGCCCTCATGCAAAAGGGGGGCGTGGTGGTGGATGTAGCTTGCGATTTGGGCGGGTGTGTGGAGACGATCAAACAAACTAGCCACTCCGCCCCCGTGTATGTGCAAGAGGGTTTGATCCACTACGGCGTGCCCAACATGCCCGGCGTGGTGGCAAAAACCAGCTCCATCGCCTACAGCCAAGCTAGCCTGCCCTATTTGCGCTACTTCTTAGAGCATGGCTTAAAGGGCTTTTTGGCCGCCAACACCAAGGAGGTGGCCAACACCCTAGGATCTCTTAGTGCCTATCAGGGCTATCTCACCCAAGAGGGCATCGCCAAAGCCTTTAATTTGCCCTTTAAGGACGCGCGCGCCGTGCTAAAAAGCCTTTAGATAGCCCCACACAAGCACCTAAGAACAAATAAATGTCTGCCATGCCCACGAACAACACAACTGTGTGGGTTAGGGCCTGGGCCCCAAGCGCGCCCAAAAACAACCACCCCAGTGCCCGATCGATCAAAAACGCCAAGAGTGCAAAGGCGCATAAACTTGGCAGGGCCAAAGCACCATAGACAAAGCCAAAGGGCAAAATCCCCAAGGTATCCACAAAGACAAATAAAGTAAAAAGGGCTAAAAAGACATAGGCTCTTTGGGATAAAAAGGGCATGTGGGCGCATTTGGCCATAAGGGCCCCCACGCTTAAACACAGGCTAAGCGTGCTCACCCCCCCAAAGAGCCCCACCACCACCCCGCTAAGACTAAGACCAAAAAAAGGCACGCTCAAAAGCCCAAAAGTAGCTACGCTTAAAAGCACATTAGCACAAACAAATACCCACGCCGCTGCACAAAAGGCTAAAAACAACGCGTCCATCACAGCCCTTTGAGGTAGGCAAGGTTAAATACCATGTGTGCAATTGCCTTGCGCTCCTTGGTGTAGAGCACATGCACTTGGTTATCAAAGAGCATGACAAAGGGGTAGCTCACCTCCCCTTTTTGGCTACGATCTAAAATCTTTAAAGGCATGAATGCCCCCGTTTTGGGTTCCAAGCGCGCCAGGCGTAGAGCACCCCTTGCGTTCTTGTGGTGGGGCAGAGCTTGGTTGTAAATGAGGTACAGCACCCCATTAGCATTAAAGAGGGTGTTTGCGCTATCGTGGTTGCTGAGGTTGTTTAAAAGGGGCTTTTGCCAGTGCCAAAAGTCCAAACAGCTTTGGGTGTAAAAACGCTCTGTCTTGTAACTTCGATACGCTACAAAGGCACAATGTTGGTAAGGAACGAGACTTGGCTGGAGTTGCTGCTTTAAAGAGTTGGGCCTTAACAAGAATTGCAGATGGGTGTGGCTGTCAAACTTTAAAAACACAGGGGATTTTTTAGCCAGTTCGTGGTAAATGGGCAGGACAAAGCCCCCGTCTGTGGTTGGAGTGGGGGGGTTTCGTACCAAGTGGCTGATATTTAAAAGGGGGCTTAAATGTAGGGTTTGCTCATAATGCAGGGCTTGGGGCTTGTTGGCAGGCGCGCTTAACACATAGATTTTAGAAGTCGCCCATCCGCCCAAACTCGCCCCCACCACGAACAAATACAATCGATTTTGGTGTGTGTAGAGCACGGGGTTGCCTAGGATTTTCACAAACTCATGGGCTTGGTGGCTAAGAGTCCTTGGGTCTAAAAGTTTAAAGGCTTGACTCCATTGCCCTGTTTGCGTGTTGTAAAGATTGCCCCAAATACACACATCGCTTTTGGCCTCCTTGCTCCCCCCAAAATAGGCGGCCAGCAGGGTGTGCTTACCTAGGGCACTCAAGCTCGCTGAATGCACGCTTTGAACTGGCGGGGTGGGCAACAGGGCGGGGGGGCTAAAATGGGGCGTGGTTTTGGTGAGTGTGGGGGGTTTTATAAAACTGATGGGGGGCTTTGTGGGATTTAAGAGCCAAAACACTCCAAAGAGCATTGCAATAAAGGCAAAAATGTGCATGCCAAACCTTTACACTAAAGCCCCTAGTTTCGCATAAGTTCGCTTAAGGGGCTTTGTATTCCTGCCCCCCACAAAAAACCCGTTTTCTCTTTGTGTCAAACTTCGGGCTGAATAAATCCTTGCTCTCCAAATTATCCTTGGTGTGTATGCCGACAATGGGTAACAAAGTGTGGATGAGATCATCGCTCATAAAGGGCTTATGCACCGCTTGTTCTATGAGTTTGACTTTCTCTGGGTGCTTTTGTTTAAAAGTGCTGGTCACATAAACCATAAAGGGGATTTCCACGCCATAGCTTGAGCATTTATGCCCATAAGTGCTAGCACTCTGGAAAATGTCTTGGGCATGATCAGACAAATAAAAAATAATCGCATCTTTGCCTTGAAACAACTTAAAAATTTCACTCAACACATGGTCGGTGTAATAAAGTGAGTTCACATAATCGGCGACAATTTGCTTGTCTTGGTCGTTGTGGGCATGCAAACCTTGGTAGTTGATGTCTTTGGGGGTGAATGTGGCATAAGATTTGGGGAAACGCTCCTTATAGAGCAGGTGGCTGCCGATGAAGTGGAATAAAATAAAGTTCCTCGTCTGCAATTTGGGTTTGACCTTGTCGTTAAAGGTGTCTATGAGCGCGCCATCGTAGAGTTTCTTAAAAGAAATGGGGGTGTAAAACAAATGATCAAAGTGGTGCGCGGTGAGGCTATAGGCGTTGCTTGCCCCGGGTTCTTCTTGGTTGTCTAACCAAAAGGTGGCATAGCCCGCTAGGTTAAAAATGCTGCCTATGTTTTTTTGTTGGTACCACGGGGTGTTGTGGTTCTCTGCATCGCCATAATTCAACAGGACCTGAAAAACAGCCATCGTACTCCCAAAGGGAGCGATCACATTGGGAAAAACAAAAAGATTGGATGGTGGTGGGACTGGTTGGTTTATATTAGGTTTTGCAAGCAGGGTTGGGGTCAGCAAAATTGCCTTCTCTCTCTCTCTCTCTTAACAACCCACTTAAAAATGGCGTGTTTGGCACGGAGTAGCCATAGATCCCCATAAAATCCCTGGATGCGCTCTCACCGATGATGAGCACCACATTGGGCACGCTGTCTTTGTCCACGCCAAGATAATCTTTGGGGTAGGGTTGGTTAAAGTTGGTATAAATGCGTTTGGCTTGCGCGCGGTTGTGGATGGTGTCTAGGATGGCCGTGGTTTCCTTTAAAATGGGCGTGAGGTGGGAGGCGATGATGAGATTGACCACATACCCGCTAGGGCCTTGTTGCAAATTGTACCCTGTACGGATGGAGTGGGCAGTAATCCCGCCCAAAAACAGTGCAAAAACCAAACCTGCTTGTCTGCACTTGAGAGAAATTTTAAAGCGCATCAAGAACAAAAACAGCCCACAAAAGAGCAGGAAACCCACGAGCACCCCAATATGGGGCAAGAGCACGCCCACCAAAAAGGCGTGTATCTCACTTCTATTGGTGGCCAAAATGGTTTCAATCAAGGCTTGGTTAAAGCCCATGCTAAAGCAGTGAGAGGTGAAAAAGTCCAAAAAGGCAAAGCTTAGACTAAGGATGAGCAGCACATTTTTTAGTCCATTTTCCAACTTGACGGGCAAAAAGTCCAAGACAAAGTAACACAGATAAAAGAACAACAGCCCATAAAAGGCGACCTTGAGTACATGGCGGCTCAAAACCCCACCCATATGCACATCCATAGAAAAAAACGCCGCCCACACAGACACAAGCCACATCAGCCAAAAGCGTCTATCCAAAACCATTTAGACCCTTTACGCATCAATAAAGTTATATTGTAACACAGGCTAGGAGCAAAATAGAGATGTTAAGAGTTCACATCATAGCACAAAAGTACACCTATAAAAAATAAATAAGAAGACCGATACATCCAAGCACAAAATATTTTTAGGAAGCGATGAACAACCCATACACCTAACTAAACCCTTTGTATAATTTAAGCAAAACCCCCACCCCCCCAAAACACTCTCTATGTGCTAATATGCCCACCTAGAAAGATTCAATCAGCGTTATTTATGTATCTAAAAGCCCTTGGATTAGTGGTGCTGGCTACACTTGCCCTTGCTAAAAACCTAGATAAAACGCAAAACATTATAGATCACATGCCACCCCCCTTAAGGGGTAAAATGCACCCCATTAACACGCAAAATGTGGGGCGCAAATACCTAAACATCGCCTACGCCACACAGTCTCAAACCCAAAAACTAGACCTAGAGTGGGCAAAGCTCTCTTCCCCGTGATTTTCGCCATCCATGGGGGTGGCTTTGCCTTTGGAGATAAGGCAACGGGCTAGATCAACCCCCAAATGTACGCTTTAAAACTGGGCTATGCGGTGGCAAGCGTCAATTACCGCCTTTCTAAAGAAGCCCCCTTCCCTATGGCGATTTACGACCTTAAAGCCGCCGTGCGTTTTCTTAAAGCCCACGCCAAGCAATACCACCTAGACCCCCATAAAATCATCGCTTGGGGCGACTCGGCAGGGGACAATTGGCTTGTATGCTTGGCACAACGGCACTGCACCCCGAGTTGGAGGACTTAAGCATGGCAATCCCACACAGACAAGCCAAGTGCAAGCGGTGGTGGATTTTTATGGCCCATCGACTTTAGCACCATGGACGCGCAGTTCAAGCAAAACGGGCAACCCCACACGAAAAACACCCCGTCAATGCCCCAAATTCCACAGAAGTGCGCTGCATGTGCGTTGCCATTTCTAAAATCCCTAACCTCGTGAAGTTTGCTAACCCTGCAAGCTGTATTTCTAAAAACATGTCCCCTTTTTTTATCATGAACGGCTCTAAAGACTCCATTGTGCTCACACAGCAGAGCGTCCCCTAAAGCCACCTTGACAGACACTAGATGTTAAGTCTTATCATATTAAGAGTGCTCGAAAGATTTTGTTGCTTGTTTCATGCAAGTTTGATTTTCGAGTGTAATTTTTATTTAAAGGATTCTCATGTCTGCAC
>NZ_CDMK01000002.1:56671-93153 GCF_001283065.1 Helicobacter heilmannii
GTGTTGTGCGGTTTGTGTGATTTTTTTTTTTTTTTGGGGGTTTTTTTTGGTGTTGTTCGTTTTTTTTTGGTGAAGGGGGGGGGGGGGGGGGGCGATAGCCGCCCTCTTGTTTGCAGGTTGTACGACTAAGATTGCAGAGATCAAACCCAACCAGCCCGTAACGGGAGAGATGCACACCGTTTACGGGTATGCTTGTGATTACTTCACTTGGCCCTATGGTCCCGCGGATGATTTAAAACAGCAAGCCTTGCAGCAAGCCCAAAGTCAGGCGAATAATTGGGCACAAGCCGCCCACTCTGAAGCCACCGCAGATGCCATAGCAGCTCAGGGGTATAGGGGGCGTGTCAAAGTCGCTAGAAAAGAGTGGGAGTTGGTTAATACGGTGGTTAAAAAAGAGATTTGGCCTTGGTTCTATGGACTTTTGGGGATGAAGTGCGTGAGGGTTCAAGGTTCTGCCCGCCCTAAAGCAGATTAGCCAGTTGAGTGCTCCAAGAGAGACTCTAAAAGGACGCGCCCCCTAGCCGCTCTAGCACTGGGGGTTGCCCCGCCCTTTTTAGGGGGTTGGGGTTGATTTTTGTTTTTGTGTATTTTGCACCACTTTAAAGGCACACATACCACAAGCTACGGCCAAAACCCTTTAAAAATCTTGTTTTCATGTTATCATAGGCGGGTCTAAATTTTGAAGGAGAGACGATGAAAAAATTAGCATTAGGCATGTTTTTGGCGTATGGTTTGATGCACGCGGCCACTTTAGACACGAGCAAGGCGAGCATGGAGTTTACGGCGTTTAAAACGGCGCATAAAGCGGGCGTGAAAGGGACCTTTAACCATGTGATGTATCATTTTGGCAAGGACACCTCTAGCATTGCCAAAACCTTAGACAAGGCGAGCGCAACCATCAATGCTGATCAGTTGGATCTGCACGATGCAACCAAAACTAAAAATGTCAAAGAAGCGTTTTTTGATCTTTTTAAAGACAAAACGCTGAAAGTCATTTTTAGGAATGTGGTGGAGGGCGACAAACAGGGCACGATTTTGGCCAGTGTGCGCATGAATGGCAAAAGTGTGAAAGTGCCCATGAGCTATAAAATTGAGAACAAGGAGCTCGTGGCTACGGGTGTGCTCGATATTTTAGAATTTGGCTTGCAAAAAGAGTTTGCCAAACTTGCCGAAAAATGCAGTGCACAGCATGAAAAACTCACTTGGTCGCAAGTCGAAATCAGCTTTAAAGCCCCCGTTAAAGAATAGGCAACGATGACGAAAAAAGAGTTGGAGCATCCGCTCTTGCACAGCATCAATGATTTTAACGAAGCCAAACAGGTGATTGTAGGCGGGGTCAATTCCCCCGTGCGGGCGTTTAAGAGTGTCGGAGGTGTGCCCCCCTTTATCTTTAAGGGGCGAGGGTTCTCGCTCTTTGATGTGGATGGCAACACCTATGTGGATTTTGTACAGAGTTGGGGGCCCCTGCTCTTTGGGCATGCCGATCCCGAGATCGAAGAGCAAGTGATCAACGCCTTGCAAAGGGGGCTAAGCTTTGGCGCACCCACAGAGCTAGAAACCACTTTGGCAAAAAAGATTGTGGCGGGCTATGAGGGCGTGGAGAAGGTGCGTTTGGTGAGCAGTGGGACAGAAGCCACCATGAGTGCCATCCGCCTAGCACGGGCGTTTAGTGGCAAAGACGACATTTTAAAGTTTGAAGGCTGTTACCACGGGCACAGCGACAGCTTGTTGGTGAGTGCCGGCAGTGGGTGCGCCACCTTTGGCAACCCCTCCTCTCTAGGCGTGCCTAGCGACTTTAGCAAGCACACTTTAGTCGCCCGCTACAACGATTTAGACTCCGTTAAGGCGTGCTTTGAAGCGGGCAATGTGGGCTGTGTGATCATCGAGCCCATTGCGGGCAACATGGGGTTGGTGCCCGCCACCTTAGAGTTTTTGCAAGGCTTGCAAGAGCTTTGTAAAGAGAGGGGGGCGGTGCTCATCTTTGATGAGGTGATGAGCGGGTTTAGGGCAAGTGCCAGCGGGTCGCAGGGCTGGCATCACTTGGTCCCCGACTTAGTCACCTTTGGTAAGGTCATAGGTGGCGGGCTGCCCCTAGCTTGCTTTGGCGGACGGCAAGACATCATGGACTTGCTCGCACCCATGGGTGGGGTGTATCAAGCCGGGACTTTAAGCGGCAACCCCGTAGCGGTGGCAGCAGGTATTGTGGCGTTGGAGAAAATCAAACGACAGCCCAAGCTGTATGAACGCCTAGAAGCCTTGGCTGTGCAATTTTGCGATGGGCTCAAAGAAATCGCCCACTCTTGCAATTTTGCTCTGCAAACTTGTGTCAGGGGGAGCATGTTTGGCTTTTTCTTCAGCGATAAAGAAGTGCAAAACTTTGAAGACGCGAAGCAGTCGGACACTGCCCTTTATGCAAACTTCCACCAAAAAATGTTGCAAAAGGGCGTGTATCTGCCCGCCTCCGCCTTTGAAACAAGCTTCATTTGCAGCCCAATGGATTCTTCTATCATCGATGCCTGCCTAGGCAAGGCGCAAGCGAGTTTTTATGAGCTCCAACACGGAGTCTAAACCCAAATTCAAACCCGTGGTTGAGGGGGCAAATGCCTTGAGTCTTGGCATTTCCATAGTCGTGGCTCTTTTGCTGGGCATTGGGGCGGGCTATGGCTTGGTAAAATTAACGGGACTGGCGTGGCTCTTTTGGCTAGGCGTTATTTGGGGCGTGGGGGCTGCGATTTTAAATGTCTATAAAGCCTACAAACAAACCAAAAAAGAGTTAGACGAACTGGCTAACGACCCCAAGTACAAACTCCCCTAATGTGTTCTTATCTATGTGCCTTGCTCTTACTGGGTTTTAATGTGCTGTGTGCTTTGGGGGTGTTTTGGCGTTTTCAAGGGCTTGGGGTGCTGAGTTTTGAAGTGGCGTTTTTAAGCTTTTTGTTGATTTTGCTGGCCGGCTACAAACAGCTGAAAAACAAACTACAAACCGCCAAAGAACCCACGCCCTCTAAGTTTTTTGCCTTCGGTTTGGGGGTGCAAATCTCGCTAGGGTGGCTCAAAATCCTATCTTATGGCGTGTTTTTGGGGGGGTTGTTTGGCTTGTTGCATGCCAAACTCTTGATGCCTATAGCTTACTTTGTGGGGCTTGGGGCGTGCTTGGTGGGAGTGTTGCTCTTACAAGCCCTTAAGCGTGCCAAATCTTAGGGCGGTAGTGTGAAAGCCCACGCCTAGCCACCCCCACAAAGTTTAATTTTATGCGGTGTTGCTTGGCACGCCTAAGCAAGGCGAGTTTGTGCTTTGGGGGGATACTTAAAAGCAATTCATACTCTTCTCCACTCAAATAGGCTTTGTTGTGGGGCTTGTCTAGCTTGCAGGCTAATTTATTGAGTTTGGATAAGCGGTTGCACTCCGCAAGTAGCCCGTCTGAAATGTCTAGCCCTGCATGCACAAGGGGACGCACGCTTAACATAAAGCCGAGCAAATTCTTAAGCTGTGGGCGGATAAATTTAGACTTAGGCGACACCTTGCCCCCCCTAAGCAAAGTGGTTAAATCCTTGTAGCTTTGCCCGAGTGTGCCCGTATGCACCAATAAATCTTTGGGGTGTATTTTGGTGCGCTCCAAAGGTTTAGAGCTTTTGGCAATGAGCGTTACACTTAAACTTAAGTCCTTGCCTAGCGTGGTATCCCCCCCCACAATTTTAATTTTAAATTCTTGGCATGCCTTAGCGATCCCTGCGACCAATTGCCGCATTTCGCTTAAAGCGCACCCCTTGGGTAGTTGCATGCCCAACAAGGCGTATTTAGGGCACGCTGCCATCGCAATAGAGTCGGAGACATTCACGCACATGGCTTTATACCCGATTTGGGCGTAACTGAGCCACTCCCTTTTAAAATGTACCCCCTCGCTAAACAGATCTAGCATGTAAAGGGCTTGAGAAGTGTCTAGCAAGACAGCATCATCGCCCAAACCCCACACCACCCCACTTTGGGCGAGGGCGTTTAAAAAATGTGCCTCTAAATCCACTAGAGTTTAAAGCTAAAATCCACCCACACCGCTTGGTGTATCAGTGCCCCACTGCTGATCGCATCCACCCCACTTTGAGCGTAGGCTAAAACGCTGGTTTCTGTGATGTTCCCGCTGGCTTCTAAGAGCACTAGGGGGTGATTTTGGTTGCGTTCTGCCACGACTTCTTGAATGCTCTCCACCTGCATGTTGTCGCACATGACAATGTCCGCCCCCGCCTGCATGGCCGCACACGCCATTTCAACACTGCTTGCCTCGATCTCGATCTTAGCTGTCCATGGGATTTCTTGGCGGGCTTTGGCGATGAAGGCGTGTAAATCTACGATGTGGGCTAAATGCGTGTCTTTCACCATTAAAGCGTCGTCTAACCCTATGCGGTGGTTCTTTGCACCTCCGTTGCGCACCGAATATTTTTCAAACACCCGTAAAAGCGGGCGGGTTTTGCGCGTGTCTAATAGGCTGATGGGCAAGCTTTTAACAAGGCGCACAAAGCTAGCCGTTTTGGTGGCGATCCCACTGCTGTGTTGCAGAATATTTAAAAGCACCCGCTCGATCTGTAGGAGCAAACGCCAATCCCCAACAACTTCTAATAAAATTTGTTTAGGACTAAAACTCTCTTTATCTTGGATTTTCCACGCATATTTGAGCCCAAACATTTCTAAAAGCTCGGTGGCATAAACCTGTCCTGAGAACACCCCGCTATCTTTGGAGAGCACACAAGCCCTCACCTCTTTAGCCCCCACTAAACGGGCGAATAAATCCCCCGAGCCTAAATCCTCTGCCAAACAATCCTTTAAAAAATCCCGTATCTGCAAATCCATTAGGACAACTCCATCATTTTATCTAGGGCAATTTGCGCCCATTTAGCCACTTCAGGCTCTACTCTGATTGTATTATAAGGGCTGTGGTTTTTATAAGCTTTTAAAACGCTAAACAAATCCTCTAGAGTGGTTTCATTCATACTCGGGCACTCGGGCACACTGCTGGAGAGCACAAAGGTGTTCTTGGGGCGCAACCGTTTGACTAAGTTGATTTCTGTGCCCACGGCGACCTTTTGCTCTAGGGGCAGGTGTTGCACGAAGTGGATGATTTGGCTTGTAGAGCCCACAAAGTCGGCAAGTTCCACGACTTCAGGGGTGCACTCGGGATGCACGGCGATGAGAATGTCGGGGTATTTTTGGCGGAAAAAGGCGATGTCGCTGGGCTTAAAAAGCTGATGCACGGCACAAAAGCCATTGTAACAAATGACCTCAGCCTCTTTAATGTCCCTTGGGCTATCCATGCCTAAAGTCGCGCTTTTGAGCCCATGCATACGGGCTAAATTCAGCCCCAAACAGCGATCGGGCAAGAAAAAGATTTTTTGTTTAGCCTCTAAAGCGTGCTTAAAAATCTTAAAAGCGTTGGCACTCGTGCAAACAACCCCCCCCGCCTTGCCCACCTTTGCCTTAATGCGGGCACTAGAATTAATGTAGGTGATGGGGAGCACCTTTTTGATGCCCAAGCTTTGCAAGGTTTCTAGGCTCTTGTCAAAGTCCGCCCCCTCGATCATGCGCGCCATAGAGCAACACGCCAGTTTAGGCATGATGACTTCCTTTTGGGGGGCTAGGATTTTTAAACTCTCCCCCATGAAGCCCACCCCACAAAAGACGACTAAATTTTTAGGGCTCGCACTTGCTCTTTTAGCCAACTCTAGGCTATCGCCCGTGATGTCGGCCAGCTCTACGATGCTGTCTTTTTGGTAAAAATGCGCCACCAAGAGCGCGTCTAAATCTTTTAAAAGTTGCTTGATCTGCGCGCTACGCATGCAGCGTGCCTATGGGCGTGGAGAAGAGCACTTTTTGCCCCACGCTCGTGTTTAACGCCACATTTGGCATGAAAAGCACAATAGTAGAGCCCATTTCAAAACGCCCCAACTCTTCCCCTTTTTGTAGCGCAATGGGGGGGTCGTAGGGGTAGATTTTAGGCTTTGGGTGTATTTTGGCGTTGGTGTGGATGTGCATGTCAAAATTCAATACAATTTGCCCCACATTGAGCGCGCCCACCGCCACGAAGTACAACACCTGTCCGCGGGCATCTTTTGCCATCACCACCACCCGCTCGTTGCGGATAAAAAGCTTTTGGTGTTTCTTTAAAGCAGGGGTATTTACGGGCAAAAGCTCCCCGCAAAAATGGCGCACCTCCATAATTTCTAAATCACAGGGAGCGTGGAAGCGGTGGTAATCTTTGGGCGATAAATAAAAGTTACAATAGCTGTAGTTTGTCAATTGTTCCCTCTTGCCTAAAAGCTCATTAACCCGGTAGCTCATGCCCTTAATCTGTAGGGCCAAATTGTCTTGCACCGGCCCGCAAGCACTGATGGCACTGTCGCAAGGGGCGATGAGCGTGGCGGGGTTCGTGTCAATGGGGCGGGGAGTGCTTAAGGCTCGTGTAAAAAGGGCGTTGAGCGTAGGGTAGCTTTTTAGGGGAGCAAAACCGCTCAAATCAATCTTAAACAAGCGGACATAAACAAGGTTGATCAACCTTTGGATAGGGGGGAGAAAGGCGCACCTTGCAAACTTGCCAAAGAGTTTGGAGAGGGTGTTGCTTTGGGCCACTACTGCAAATCCGCCAATTTTAAGACAAATTCAATCTGCCCCTTGCTGATGCGCAATTCCTTAGCAATGGAGTCGATGCTGTGCCCCTCTTGAAAGAGTTGTATCACCCGTTTTTCGTCAATGTCATCGCTGCCCGGGGTAAAATGCCCCAGCTCTTTAAATTTATTCTCTAAGACGATGATCTTTTCCTCCAAATAGTCCCTGTCCTTGTGCATGGTGTCTTGGATTTCTTGTAGGTGGGTGTAAAGATTGGTTAAATTCGTGTTTAGGTTGTTGTTAACCTCGTTTTTGACATTGGCACTGATGTTGGATGCGTTGAACTCGGCTTGTATTTCGTTTTCTTGGATCCACTTGCGGATTTTATAAATCTCTTGGTTGATGGTGTCTAGGGCTTTTTCTAGTTGCTTGGTTTTGCTCGCAAACTCTTTGTCCTTTAAATGGCTGTAAGCGACTAGGCATATAAACACCAAAACCACCCCTCCCCCCACAATCCACATTAGTTCGTTAAAGCTCAATTCCATGCGCGGCCTTTCTTTCATTTAAACTTTCCAATTCGCTTTGGGCGATGTGGCTGTCCCAATCTTTAATATCGCTTGCGTGCATGCGCTCCACACTAAGCAGTGTAGGCGCAAAGGCTCTCGCCACAAAGCCTAGTCTTTTATAGGGAATTTTTGGCAATTTAGTGCGCATGTAATACAGCCCGCCCTCAGTAAAGCCCCCATCTGCCACGCCCAAGATCCCATGCCCTAGTAAGCCAATCATCCCCACTCCCTCTAGGTTTACATACACCCTATCTTGCTCGTGCAAATACCGCTCGATGCGCTCCAACTTTTGGTAAATCTCGCTTAAGGCTTTAAAAATAATGTCCTCTCTATCCTTGCCATAAAAAACCTCCCACGGGGCACTAAAGCCCCCAGCACCCCCGCCCAGTTGCAAATACTCGCTTTCGTGCTCAGGTCTTAAGGGGGCAAACTCTAGGGGCAGGGCGACCGCCACAAGGCGGGTGTAAAAGCCAAAGTTTGCGCAAGCGCGCTTGCACGCCTCTAAATCCAAGCCAAGCCCCTATCCACGAGGATAAAGCCCAAGAACACCACCCCCAAATACCCATTCGTCACAAAAAACGCCTTGGGGATATTTCTAAAGTCTTTGAGCACCAGCCACTGCTCGTAAATTAAAATCATAAGGCACACCCCCACGCCAAGCCACGCCACACTCCCTAGGTGCGCGCTTTTGGCAAAAAGAGCCCAAAAGAGCACGGCTAGAATATGGCACACCCTAGACACCCACAGCGTGGCTTGTGCGCCAAAAATCGCGGGCACCGAGTAAAGCCCCTCTTTGCGATCAAACTCTATATCTTGCAAGGAATAAAGCAAGTCAAAGCCCGCCACCCAAAAGGCCACCCCCAAAGCCAGCCACAAACTCCAAAGCGGAATCGTCCCAAGGACTGCCACCACGCCCGCAATGGGTGCAAGCCCCAAGCACACCCCCAGCACCAAATGCGCCAAATAGCTAAAGCGTTTCATATAAGAATAGCCGGCTAAAATCGCCAAAAAGGGCAGGGAGAGTTTAAAGGCTAGGGCATTGATGACATAGCTCACACCCACAAAGCCCAAAGCATTAGCCACGCAAAAGACTTGCAGAGTGGGGAGCGAAATGCGCCCATCCACGCTCGGGCGGTTCTTGGTGCGCTCGTTTTTAATGTCGAATTTACGATCAGCCAAGCGGTTAAAGCCCATGGCAAAGTTGCGCGCAGAGAGCAGGGCCAAAGCGCATAAAAACAAAGTCTGCACGCTCTCTAGCAAGCCCAAACGCGCCTGCAAGCCGGCCACCACAAGGGCGATTAAAATAAACATGCCTGAAAATATGGTGTGCTCGATCGCCACCAAATAGCCTAAAAGCTTGAGCTTTTCTAACATTAAAAACCTCTTTAAAAGCCTCTATTCTAACATAAAATTACAAAATCAACAGATAGAGCAAAAAGCCCACCCCCACCACGCTCACGCCCACCCCCGCCCAAAGAAAGCGCACCGCCACCAGCGACAAGCCCACATAGGCGCATAAAAACCAAGTGGGGGTAGAAACGCTTTTTAAATGCAAGGGCAAGCGCACTAAAGAGAGCAAGTAGGGGTCTAGCAAATCGCCTAAATGCAGGGCGTGTAGAAGCAACACGAGGGGGAAAAACACCACGAACACAAAGGAGAGCAGAATCACGCAAAGTTGCGTGGGCCCAAAGGGGGTAAAGAAAAAATGCACCAGGGGCAACATTAAAATAAAGATGCTGGCATTAAAGAGCAGGGCGTAGAGCCACGCGGGCATTTTGGGCATGTATTTGATAAAGAGAAAGATATAAAACACCCCGCCCACGGATAGCCAAAACCCGGCGGAGCGCACAAAATTAGGAAATAATGCAAGGCAAAGAAGCGCGATTAGACCTAAGAGCCAAAAGCTCACAAGCTCGAGCCCTCCATAAACAAGCCCAAAGCCCACAAGAGCCATGATATATGCTCGTAAAAAAGCGGGCTGAAAATGCAGCAAAATCAAATACCCAAAGAGAAGCCCTAGCACCACCGCCATTAAGTCAAAATAGCGGTTTCTATAAGGAAAATAGCGTTGTTGCAAGAATTGATAAGGTACACTCAAAAGATAAAAGAAAAACGCGCTTAAAATCCCCAAATGAAACCCGCTGATGGCAATTAAAGGGCTCACCCCAAAGCCCACCACCAGCTGCCTTAAACTTTTATCCAAAGGGTCGGCCAAAAATAAAGTGCGGTAAAAGTTTGCCATAAGCGGGTTTGTGTGCTGTTGGTTGATGAAGGCACGCCACGGAGCGGCCGGGTCGCTCTTGTTCTCTAGGGAAAGTTTCAAGGTGTGAAAATAGCAACTTTTAAGAAACTGCCAAAAGGAACAACGCCCCATTTTGCCCCACGCGCGCACGAAGTGGTGGGTCAAGTCCTTGATGTCCTCATTGCTGATGGTGTAAAAAGAATTGCTGTGGCTGTCTTTTAACTTTAAGACAAAATGCCCGTTTTTGGCATATTGCAAAAGCACCTGGGCGTACAACTCTAGGGGCTTGGGGCTTAAAAAGGCTTGGTATTGGCGGTATTTTAGGCCAAAAGAGAGCACGCAAAGGGCAAGCAAGAAGATTAAAGCAAGGGCTTTTTCTTTAGGGGTTTGCAGCAGGGGGATGGGGTGGTTAGAAGGGGCAATGTTCATCAACACCGCTCCCAAGGGGATCTGGCATGCTAAGGTTGCTTGGCACTTCGCCCATGCTGATGTTCGTGGGGGTGATGTCGCCTTGGATCTGCTCGCCCTCTCTTGGGATGTCGCTAAAGCGGGTGTAAATCTTGTCAAAATGCACCTTCACGGTGCCAATCCCCCCATTGCGGTTCTTGGCTAGGATAATCTCGGCTTGCTCTCTTTTATCGGCCTGTGCATCCCGTTCTTCGTTGTATTGCCTTTCAAGCTTTTTAGCCTCCTCCTCCTTGCCCTCTTTGCGCAACTTTGCCACCCGGTCGTTGTGTTCTCTGTGCTTATACACCGCGTCGCGGTAGAGAAACATCACTTGGTCAGCATCCTGCTCGATCGAACCGCTTTCTTTAAGGTCAGATAAAATCGGACGCTTGTCCTCTCGGCTCTCTAGAGAGCGGTTGAGCTGAGATAGGGCAATGATGGGGATGTTAAGCTCTCTAGCTAAAGTCTTTAGCCCCCGGCTGATTTTGGAGACATCCTCGTGGCGGCTATTCTTCCCCTCGCCGCCCTCGCCCTCCATGAGTTGCAGATAGTCAATAATGGCTAAGGCAATTTCGGGGTGTTCATGCTTGAGCTTACGCAATTTAGAGCGAGCTTGGCGGATGTTTAAGAGCGAGTTATCATCAATGTAAAGGGGCTTGTCGTAAATTTGGTTGGTGTGCTCGATCAAGGTTTTCCAATCGGCTTCGCTCAAATTGCCTATTTTGATGTTGTGTAGGTGCAATCTTGTGTAGCAAGAGAGCATGCGCATCATCAACTGTTCCGCCCCCATTTCCATGCTGAAAATCGCCACGCCTTGGTTGTGATCTAAAGTGGTCTTAGCAAAGTTTAATACCAAGCTGGTCTTGCCCATGCTCGGGCGCGCCCCGATGATGATGAGGTCTCCTGGCGAAAACCCCCCGGTCAGATCATTGAGCTTAAAAAAACCCGTGTCTACACCAATGATCTTCTCATTGCCCCGTGCCTTAGCATCGGCGATCATTTGCAGGGTGTCTTTAATCACCCGGTGCATGTCCTTAAAGCCCGTTTGGACATTGTCTAAAGAGATTTGATAAAGGCCTCGTTCAATGCCATCTAAGATGTCGGCACTCGGGCGGTCTTGTTGGCACAGCTCGCGGATGTGTAAGGCTAGCCGCATGAGGTGGCGTTTGGTGGATGCCTCCTTCATGGTGTGGATATAGACCTCTAGGTTGGCTAGGGGGTTGGTTTGCATCACAAGGGCGAGTGCGTCTAGGATTTGTGGGTTACCCTGTGCCTTTTTGGCTAAAAATAAGGCACTCAGGGGCTTTTGCTCGGTGTGTAGTTGGTTACAAAATTCAAAGAGTGCGCCGTGCGCGGGGCTAGAAAAGTCTTCTTTTTTAAGTCGGCTGGCAAATTCCTCAAATTGTTGGCTGTCTAACAGGGCAGAGAGCACTGCCCTCTCCATGAAGATCAAGTCCTCGTCCACACTCAACGCCGTATCCACAAATACCCCTCCAAAGAAAGAAAATTGGGTTCAAAACACAAAGGCGGATTCTAACATGGATTGGCTTATGTTTTAAGAGGGGTGCTAGAGGATGGGTTTGTGCTTGAAGATGGTTTTAAAGTTCTTGGGCTTTAAAAGAGCCAAAGCCGCCCGGGTGAATGGTGAATTTATAAAAGTCTTGGCACACCAAACCCACAAAACATAGAGATTTGAGAAAAACATTGTCTGCAAATACCCCTCTGGCTGCTAAAACCCCCAAACCGCCCTTTTGCGTGGGTTTTTAGTGTATTTGGTGTACAAAACGATGCCGTTGATGGAGCTTTCTAGCTTTGCTTGCTAAGTTCGAGTCTCTCTTTGGTCTCTATGCTTAGGGCATTTTGATGTGGGCTTAGGGCAAAATTTGGGCTAGGGGGTGTTTGGCATTAGGGCGTAAAGTTGGGCGTAGTTTCTAGCAATTCCAATCGCTTGTTTGTCTAGCTCTTGGTCGTGGATGGGGCTTCTTCCACACTAAAAAGCGGCTTTGGTCTTTGTAAAAATTCCCCAATCCGGTGCTGTAAAAATCAATCCCAGCTAAATAAATTTCTTGATAACCCAAAGTAATTATACAAATGAGCATCATGACCGCTCCTATGAATTGCTGATTATAGAAATTATGAGCTTTTGTGTGTAGGTCTAAAAGGGTTTTAGGGTGGATAAAAACTCGTAGGTGTAGGGGATGTTGGTGGAGTGCTCATCTAAAAGATGGCGCGCGTGCAAGAGGCACAACAACTTGTACTGTTCTTGAAAACTTGCCGCCAAACCTCCATTCTTGTGGTAGGAGGCACTGAAGGGACTAAACACTGCATCGGTGGTAATAGGTGTACTGTAGGGCGTATTCCTTACACTTTAGGATTTCGTTGCCGTATACATTTGTAGGCCAAACACCCACTAGTAGGGTTTTAAATCTTGCGGCGCACGGAGCTTGGAGTCTTTAACAAGGGCTTTAGGCGGTGGTGGTGTAAGGTACGCATAAATAGGGGGTGCTCACGCACTAAATGCACGCTGGCAAGGGAGCTGGCCTTGCAAGCAAAAGAGTTGGTATGCCTTTTAGATGTCTCTTGCGTCCCTTAAGGGGGATGTGGGTTGCAACACCGCCACAAAGTCAAAGCTTAAGTCCAGTTTTTGGTGATTGGCCAAGCCCTCTAAAAACCCGCTGATGGTGGGGGCACTGTGGCTTGAAGCTTCTTTAGAGCGCAAAAAAGGGCACACTACCACCAAAGCTTTTAGCGATGTGGGCGTATTCTTGGCTATCCGTGCTCACAAACACCTCGCTAAAATACCCGCCTCTTTGGCGGCTAAAATGGTGTGTACCATTAAGGGCAACCTCTTAAACTCCTTGATGTTCTTGTGTTTGCCCAAAGAGCTGCTTCTAGTAGGGATGTAGGCAAGGATTTTAGCCGTCATAGACAAAATACTTTTGCGTGGGAGTGTTGAAAATTTCGGGCGTTAGGGCGTTTAAAAAATGCTCTACGCTTGCACCCGTGCCAAAATGGTAGGTGGCTTTGGAGCGTGATGTGGCCTTGCTTGTTAAAATCGCCTCTAAAATGGCGTGGCACACTCCTTTTTAACCTGTGTGATGTGGGGCTGGCGTTGCTGCGTTTGTGCTGGCGGCTACCAAGATTCAAACAAGACACGCCATACACCCCCACCTCTCTAATACCGGTGCTAGAATTGTACAAGATAAACTCGGCGTTTTTGAGTAGAGTTAAAAAGCATCCAAATTTCATGCGCAAAAAGCACACAAAATTGGGGTGGGCTTGCAAGGTCTCTAGGGCGTTTAAAATCGCCTCTGAACCTAGGTCGTTGTTATGGTAAATGCACACGAAGTTTTGCCTCTCATTGGCCACAAGCTTGTAACCATCCAAAATTTCGTAAATGGTGTGCGGTAGGTCTGCAATTTCGCTCACCACCGGGTGGTAAAGGAAAATGCCGTATTTACCCGCCAAAGGGCGCGATTTGGTGGCAGTGTTGCTCCACTTGAGCGAAACTGGACAAATTGCCCAGCATCACATCAATGCCGCTAGAGCCGATCACAAAGATGTTTTCATCCCGCCCACCATCTGTAGCAAAATTTGCCTAGGGCGCGCGTGCCGCTAAGCTCCCTGCCATCAATGTGGGTGCTTAAAATGGAGTTGAAACTCCCCACGATGGCACAAGCTAAGGTGCTGCCATACCGCTAAAAGATGCATGCCACACACGAAAATAGAATAAGTGATTTGCCCGGCTAGGGGTGCTTTAAGTTGCCCTTTTCTAGCGCATCTGTGGCTTGGATGAGGGGCTTTAGCTTGAGTCGGTACGGCTGTTGGTAACAAAAACAAGGTGTTTTTTCATAAGGGTATTTCAGCACAAATGTGGCTATCTTGGGGGATGAACATCTTAACCAAGTGAGTCTTTTTATAGTCTTTGGCTAAAATCCCTTTTGTGCCCGGGCACCTCGCCTAAGCATTTTCTCTACTGATTTTCTCGCCAGAGGCCATGTTGGTTGTGGCGATTATGGTGCAAAAGCAAAATCTCTTGTAACCTGCTTTTCTTCTAAATGGGTCTTAAGACCCCCCACGCATCAAAAAGAACTCAGACGCGCTTTACACCAAGTCCGCCGCCTCTTGTGGCCATAGAACAGATAACATTTGGCCCCTCACGATCCTTAGAATCTGTAAAATGCCGCTCGACCAAGTTGAAGCGATCGCCCCCTTGCAGGCGTTGTTGTTGGTGGTGTGTATTAAAGCTAGGGGGACCTTCTCTTCAACGGATTTGAGGCTCATACTGGTGGAGATGATCATAGGCTTGTTGAAGGCGGCGATGTGGGTTAAAAGGGGAGTGCTGTTCATTTTGCCCGAGCCGATCTTAAAGCCCACGCCCCCGATGTTCTCTAAGAAATTCGCTGCTGCACAGCTAAAGGGGGTGGAGAGGTCGATCATCCCCAGCTTCTCTAATACTCTTTAAACTCTCTTTCCTCTCTAGGGCTTAGGGAGCATTTTTGCATGATCTCATAAATGGAGCGGGGGCTGTTGCCTGGAATAACTTCTTTAGCCAGCGGGCTCATTTCATCCTCTGGGAGGGGTGTTCTATGCCAACGCACCTTGTGTCTAGATTAAATGGCATGCCGGGCTTTCTTGAATTGATGAAGCCCCGGTGCAGCGCATCAAGGCTTTAATAAATTCAGGGCCTGCTGGCATAAATCCCTCCATGCCGAGGGCTTTTTGATGGCAATGCAGGTCTCAAAGGCTTTTTTCTCTCCTGCTTTATCGCCCTTTTGGCGCAGCAAAGTCGCCTTGTTGTAAAGGGCGCGCTGGCGATCTTTAGACTGGAGTTTGAGGGCAAGCAGGGCATCGCTTTGTTTTAACGCCTCTTCAACTTTGCCCTCACGGCTGAGCGCACTGATGAGTTGGTTTTGGGCGTAGGGGGTGTAGCTGTTGTTTTCATAGTGCTGTTGCAAAGAGAGCAAACTTTTAGCGTAGAGCTCTAGGGTGGTGGGGTTGTTCTTGCCCTTCTCTTCACTCTCTAAAAGCAGGGCATACACCTCGATCATGCGCTCATCGTCTTTAAACTCTTCTTGCAGCTTTGGGTAAATTTTAAAGGCCTCCTGGGGGTTATTGGTTTTCATATAGTCTAAGAACACGGTGAAGGCGATGTCGTCGTACTTGGGCTGGTTGTCTACATGGGCCAAGTTCAGGGCATCTTTAGAGGCTAGCAAAGAGTTAGCAAAGTCGTTTAAAGCATAAAGGTTGCGCCCTTGTCTATAGAGCCAAGGGAGTTTGTTGAGAGGTTTGTTTTTTAAAGCTGAGGTGGCAAAGATGCCTGCCTTGTCGTAAAGATCCCCCTCATACAAACAATCAAACGCCTCGATTTGCTCTTCATCGCTTAGGGCGTGAGGGTTAATTTTCTCCATACGCACCAAATAGGTGTTGAAACTTTTGCAGTCGCCCTCCCTTAAAGCCTGCCGCTCCAGTTGCAACAACGCATCTTGCAGGGCGGATGAGTTTTGGGGTAGATTAAGATCTAAAACTTGGGAGTAATAGCGGTGTTCTAAGAGCAATTCGGCTTTGTACTCGAGGGCCTTTTGGTATTCATTGGAGTTTCTAGGGTAGTCTTTCAAGATTTGGTCGTAGCGTTGGATTTTTTCTTGATAGCCGCCGTGCATGGCAAAGAGGACCTGCTCATCCCTGGATTTCACTAAGGTGATGTGGATCATATTTGTGTAGTTGTCTAAATACTCCAAGTTGGCGAAGTGGGCTTCGTTGGGCTGGTTGTTCTTAGCATAAAGCAAGCCTAGTTCAAAGGCGACTTTTTCTTGGATATTTTTGTCGTTGTCTTGGTGCGAGAGCAAGGTTGCGATCTTGATTGCCGGATCAAAGAAAGAATGGGTTTTTAGGGCAATGAGCAAATCGTAGGATTTGATAGGGTGTTGCATAAAGTACTCGGGGTTGCCGTAAATGACTTTGCTCAAGATCAAAGTAGCGTTCTTGGCTCCATTGTTGAGGTCAAACAGCCCCCAGTTGAAGGCGATTTGGCTCGCGCTCTCGATGTCTTTAGCACTGCTGTAGGCCTTCTGAAAGAGCCTAGAAGCTCCAGGGCTATCCCCCCCATTGGCAACCTGCTGGGCCAGGTGCATTTGGGCTAGGGCAGCGTAGCGGTCATCTGGATATTCGCTGATGATGCGCTTGTAGGCTTGGGCAGCTTGGGCAGTGTAGTTGATTTGGCTGTAGATATCGCCAAGCATGTAAAGGACATAGGGGACTTGGGGATCAGCGGGGAAGAGTTTAAGCCACTGGGAGGCGACTTGGATTGCCAAATCTTGCTTTTTCTTGAGTCGACTGAGAGCGACAATCTCGTAAAAATACAGGTCTTTTTTAAAAATGGTGTGGGGATAGAGCCTAAAAATCCGCCCAATGGCTTCTAACGCTTCCATATAAGACCCATCTTTGATGAGTTCCTTTAAAGCCAAATACTCCTCTAGGTCCAAGCCCTTCGTGTAGGTGAGGGGTTTGTTGTCCACATCGAGCTCTTGGATGAGGGGCGTTTGGGCACCCTGGATGAGGATGGGGAAGTTCAGCCCCACCTTAGCGGATCCTTGCGGATTTTTGGGGGTTAAAAAAGGGATTTTTTGATGAAAACCCACGACCTGCCACACCTTAGACTCTTTCAGGTTGAGCTTTTGGATCGGAATGCTCTGCTTGTAGTCGTAGGGCAGAGCAAACAAGGCTTCTTTGAATTTTGGCTTGATGTGTAGGTGGAAAATAAAATTTTGCATGGTGTAGGACACGCTAAAAAACTCCGTTTCAAAGGGCATGAAGCCTATTTTCGGTGTGGAGTTGATCGTGCAAATGATTTCTTCAGAAGGGTATGCTATGAGCTCACATGCAAAGGGTTTATCGTTAGTAAGTGTCAAGGTGGCAAAATCTTTATCCTTTTCTCTACCCTTGGTCACGCTCAAATCAAGGGCGTGCAAAAAAGGCAAGCAGACGCAAAAAAGAGCAAATAGGCGCAACATCAAGCTTGGCTAGAGTTTAAATAAAGGCGCAGCACAAAGACGGAAAATATGCACAAGAGCGCCATGGTAGTACTGACACCATAAAGGGCGGGGGTGGCGTTTGTGGCATTTGGGGGGGTGGCAGTGGGGGCTTTAAAAAACATCGCCACAAGCAAGCGCAGGTAATAGACTGCGCTCACCGCGCTGTTTAACACCATCACGATGGGCAAAAACACTTGGTGCTGGCTGATCACCTGCTCTAACACCATCACTTTACCCCAAAACATAGAAAAAGGCGGGATGCCTGCGAGCGAACATAGGAAAATGGCACTTAAAATCGCCAACAGGGGTTTGGTTTGGATCAGGCCATTGAAGCGCTCATAAGGGTAGGTGTAGCTGTTGTGCCTCGCGTCTTGTTGGTTGGTGACCATCCACAAGATCGCAAATGCCCCAATGTTGGTGATCAAAAATAAAAGCCAATAGCTAAACAACGCCCCCGCACCATCCACCACGCACGCCAAAGCAAAACCTGTATGCGAGATCGAGCTGTAGGCCATCATGCGCTTGACATCTTTTTGCAAGAGTGCCATAGCATTGGGAATCGTGATCGTGAGCGCGATTAAAGCTGTGTAGAGGTTTTCAATGACAAAGGACTCGGTGTTTAAGAAGGCGTAGAGCACACGCAAAAGCACCACCAACCCTGCCATTTTAGGCACAATGGAGATAAAGCCGGCAAATACGGGATTGTTGCCCTCGTAAATGTCGGGCATCCAAGTGTGAAAGGGCACCAGCGACACCTTAAAGCCAAGCGCGCCTAGCATGCACGCCAAAGCTACAAAAAACAAGGGTAGGGCTTTGGGCTCGTGGTGGAAAAACGCGCTCCTTAGCCCATCGCCCACCCCGCTTAAATCTAAATGCCCCGTGAGCAAATAGAGCAAAGCCACGCCCAGCACAAAGAACACCCCCGCCAAAACGCTCAAGCTAAAGTATTTGATCGCCGCTTCGATCCCCGTGCTTTTGTAATTGATCGCCATTAAAACACACATCGCTAAAGACGCGCTCTCTAGCCCAAGCAAAATCAGTAATAAATGATCTGTGGAGACCATGAGAATAAACCCGCCGACCATGAAAAGATAGAGGGGGTAGAACTCGGGGGTTTCAAACTCGCTAAACTTCTCTTTACTTAGAACTAAGAGCAATAAAAGCAAACTTGCAAGAGCGATGAAAAGCTGCCCGCTCAAAGATGCGCCATCGGTTAAAAAATCGCCCGCGCTATCTGTGGGGGGGTTATAAAAGGCGATCCATAGCACACTAGAAGCAAGGACCAGCCCCGCGATCGCCACACTCAAAGGTTTAGAAAAGCCCTTCAAATCCAAGAGCAGCAAGAAAATCCCACCCCCCACACACAGAAACAGAGGCATGAGCACTTGTAAATCCAACTCAGGCATAAGAGATGAGATCAAGGGATTCATTGTTCTTCCTTAGGTATTGATGCGCCCTTGTAGGCTTTCTAAGAGCACTTGTACACTCTGCTCAATGGGGGCAAGCAGGGGCTTAGGGTAAATGCCTAAAAACAGCACCGCCGCCACTAAAAGAGCCAACACACTTTTTTCGCTGCAGGTTAGGGAAGTCAGGGCTTTGGCTTTATTAAGCGCATAATGCCCTGAAGGCTGTGCGCCATAGAACACTTTTTTATACAGCACCAGCATATAAATGGCGGATAAAATAATGGTCGTCCCCGCTAAAAATGCCATGAGGGGAGAGCTTTTAAAAAAGCCAAGCAGACTTAAAAACTCGCCCACAAAACCGCTTGTAAGGGGCATGCCCACATTGGCCAATAAGAGCACCATGAAAAATGCCGCATAGCTCGGCATCAAATGCGCCACGCCCTTAAAGGCGACAATCTTACTAGAGTGATAGCGATCAAACAATACGCCCACGAGCATGAAGAGCCCAGCACTCACCAACCCGTGTGAAAACATCGTAAAGATGGCACCCCCCACACCCTCCACATTGAGCGCATACAGCCCCAACACCGCCACACCCATGTGCGACATGGAGCTATAGGCGATCAATCGTTTCATCTCTTTTTGTGCGCTTGCTAAGAGCCCGCCATAAAGCACCATTAAAAGGGCTAAGACGCTTAAAGGCAAAAAGTAATGCAACACCACATTAGGAAACAAGGGCAATAAAAAGCGCACCATGGCGTAAGTCCCCATTTTTAACAGCAGAGCCGAGAGCACCGCCGAGCCAACGACGGGGGCGTTGCCATAGGCGTAGGGCAGCCAATTGTGGAAGGGAAAAATGGGGATTTTCACCGCAATGCCCACGAAGAAGGCGATGAACACCCACAAGCGCACTTGGGGGGGCAGGACCACGCTGTTGAAGGTTTCTAAATCAAAATTAAAGGGGGTTTCAAGCGCAAGGCTGCAGGCATAGGCATAGTATAAAATTGCTAGGAGCATAAAAAGCGAAGCTAAAAAGGTATAAAGGAAGAATTTAAGCCCTGAATAGACTTTAGGCCCCACGCCATAACGCCCAATCATGTAAAGCACGGGTAGGAGCGACACTTCCCAAAAGACATAAAAGAAAATGAGATTTAAGGAAGTGAAAACCCCCATTAAAATGCCCTCCAAAAGCAGGATACAAATGAGCATATCTTTAATGTGTTTACTCACATACAAGGCGAGCAAGAATAAAATGAAGGCGGTTAAAAGCAGTAGAGTTAAAGAAATCCCATCCACGCCCACATGGTAGTTGATCCCCACTTGCCTAACAAGGTTGGCAAACTCTTCAAATTGCATCACCCCCGTGTCCTTGTCAAACAGCACCCACAACCCCACGACAAGGGCGAGCTCAAGAGCGGTGATTAAAACCCCATAGGGCTTGGCGTGCTTTTCGCTCAAACCAAATAGGGGCAAACACGCCACAATGGGGAAGAAAATCAACACGCTTAAAAAGTGGTGCGGCAAAAGTGCGTCCATACTAACTCCAAAAACTTAACATTGTAACAAAGACGATCACCACCACCCCAAAAGCCATGAGCCTTAAAGCTCCGCTCAAATTGCCACTTTGCAAGGGGATCAGCATTTGCCCGATTAAAGTGGGGATTTTGGCGATGGTATCCACAAAGGCATCGAGCATGCGCACTTCAATTTTACGCCATACCCAAAAGGCAAAGCCCAAAAATGCCCGAGAGATGGCAATGTACAGAGCCGGGATATAGTATTGGTTTAAAAGCAAGCGGTAGAAAAACCCGCCCTCTTTGTTGCCAAAGCCTTTTTTATACTTTTGCACGGCGTAAGCAATGGAGAGTAAAACCCCGATGGTCGTAAGAGCCAATAAGAGCATTTTAGGCACGGGGTAATCGGCAAAAGAGGGCACTTTAATCGCCTTTGAGACAAAATGAAAAAAGCCATGCTCAAAAAAGCCTGCCACTACGGCTAAAATGGCTAAGGGCAGCATCGCTACAAGCATGAATCCAGGGGCTTCGTGGGGATGATCGATCGCATGCACTTTGGGAGCAAAGAACACAAGCATTAAGAGCCGAAAGCTGTAAAACGCCGTAAAAAGCGCCCCAATCAGTAGGGCTAAAAAGAGCCCATGGTGGCCTGTGGCAAAGGCGACTTCTAGGATTTTATCCTTAGAGAAAAAGCCGGCAAAGGGGTAGAGCCCACAAAGGGCTAAGGACGCGAGCCCCATCAAAATGGCCGTGGTTTTTAAGGGTTTATAAAGCCCGCCCATTTTGCTAATGTCTAGTTCATCGTGCATGGCATGCATGACATTGCCCGCCCCCAAAAAGAGCAGGGCTTTAAAAAAGGCGTGGGTGAAAAGGTGAAACAAGGCAATCCAGTAAGCCCCCAGCCCCGCCCCCACAAACATATAACCCAGCTGTGAGAGGGTGGAGTAAGCTACAATGCGTTTTAAGTCTTTATTGACTAGTGCCATGCTTGCTCCAAACAACGCCACAAACGCCCCTAAACAAGCAATGCCATAACCCAACCCAGGCAATGCGCTATACAAGGGGTGCGCGCGGATCACCAAATACACCCCAGCCGTAACCATGGTGGCGGCGTGGATCAAGGCCGATACAGGCGTGGGCCCCTCCATCGCGTTGGCTAGCCAAGTGTGTAAGGGAAATTGTGCGCTTTTACCCACCGCCCCAATAAAGAGCAATAAGCCAATGCCATAAAGTGTATGGGGGTTGGCACTAGAGAGGTTGCTAAAGACTTCGCTGTACTTCACCGAGCCAAAGGTCCATTGCACCCATAAAATCCCCATGAGCATGCCAAGGTCGGCAATGCGGTTCATTACAAAGGCTTCAATGGAGGCGTTGTTCGCGCTTGTTTTTTGATACCAAAAGCCAATGAGTAAGTAAGAGCACAGCCCCACGCCCTCCCAGCCCACAAAGAGTCCTAAGAAGTTATCGCTAAGCACTAAAACGAGCATAGAGAACACAAAGCCCGAGAGGTAGCTAAAGTAGCGGTTATAGCCCTTGTCATGTTGCATATACCCGATCGAATACACATGTACCAAGAAAGACACCAAAGTAACCACCACAATCATCACCGCGCTAATGGGGTCAAGCGCAAAGGAAAAGCCCACGCTAAAGCCGCCTAAGACCATCCAATCAAATAGGCTAGCTTGCACCATTTGGTGGTGCAAGCTCACATTGAGTAGATACAACGCACACAGGAAGGCAAGCCCTAGCAAACTAGAGTTAATGACCCCCACTTGCAAGCTCTTGGGGCAAGTGCCAAAACAGCCCGCATAAAGTGCCCCCGCTAAGGGCAAGAACAACACCGCTTCTAACACCAAAGACGCGCATATATGATCCTGCATGCTAACCTCTCATGCGCGCTAGGGTATCTATGTCTAGGGTTTTATGTTTTCTATGCCATAAAATCACAAGCCCCAGCCCCACGGCCACCTCTGCTGCCGCCACAGCAATCATAAACAACGCGAACACCTGCCCATCAATGTTTTCCAAAGAGTGGGCGATCGCCACAAAGGCAACATTGACGGCATTGAGCATGATTTCTGTAGAAAAAAAGAGCATTAAAATGTTCTTGCGCCGCAGAATGCCAAAGAGCCCCACGCTAAAGAGCAAAGCCGAAAAGACCAAATAATGCGCTAGGGTAAGCATCAATTCTCCTTCTTAAGTGCGCTCGCCATCGCCCCAACTAGGGCGACCAAGAGCATGAACGCCCCCACTTCAAAGGCGACTAGGTATTTAGTAAAAAGCACAAAGCCAATGAGCTTTATGTTGGAAGTGTCTAAATCGGGGTTCAAGCTCTCTTGTAAATTGTGCGCGTAATGCGCCACAAAGGGCGCGCCCAAGAAAGCCACCAACACCACCGCTAAGGCAATGGCTAGCAGGGCGGGGATTTTGGGGGCGTGTTTACGCTCCTGCACCTCTTGTGAGGTGTTTAAAAAGAGCATGCCAAAGGCGTACATCACCACCACCGCGCCTACATAGACTAAGATTTGCACCACGCCTAGAAACTCCGCGTCCAAGAGGAAAAAAAAGGCGGACACAAAAACCATCGCCGCCGCTAGAGAGGTCATGGCGTATAAAATATTCGTGGTCGTAACAACCACAAACGCCATGCCAAGAGTTAGGGCAGCAAAGATATAAAAGGCAATGCTCTCAAACATGGCTCTCCTCCTTCTCTTTTTTCTCTTTGTCCTCTGTTACCCCCTCTTTGTTCTCCTGTGCCTCCTGTGCCTCTTTAACTTTAGCTTCCTTCGCCTCTTTTGCCCCCTCCTTATTTTCCTTAACCTCTCCTTTAACCTCCCCCTTCACTTCCTTCGCCTCTTTAACCTCTGGCGTTTCTTTAGCCCCCTCTTTTTTGCCCTCTTCTTTAACTTTTTTAACCTCCTCTGCCTTTTCCTCTTTAAGGGCGTAATCTAGGGGGGTTTGGGCTAGGCGTGCATTGGCGTTCGTGCTGGGTGCGCCAAAGCCGGCAAATTCGACATGGCTGTGGTCTTTGGCACTTTGTATGTCGGTTAAGAACTCTGATTTGCCTCCAAATTGCGCGCGTTGTTCACTGCTGTTTTCAAAGCGCTGCCCCATCACAATGGCAAGCTCGGGGCACACCTCGGCACACAGCCCGCAATAAATGCACCGCCCTAAGTTAATGGTGTAGCTGTCGATGTATTTGCGCTCGTCCTCTGCTTTGTGCGTGATGATACGGATACAATTACTCGTGCAAATCTTTTCACACAGCCCACACCCGATACAGCGCTCATTGCCCGACTCCAAAAGCCTTTGCAAGTGGTGCACGGCTCTATATCTAGGGCTTAAGGGCAACACCTCCATAGGATAATGTATCGTAACCTCTTTACTAAAAAACTCTTTAATGGTCAGCCCCAAGCCTTTAAACAGCTCTAGCCCAAAGCTCGTTTTGAGCGTGTCTAAAAGTTTAGGGCTAGGCTTTTTAGGGTCTAGCCATTTATAGGTTTGTTTGCCCATGCACTCCTCCTAAATTAAGATGATAAGCCCGGTGGCTAGGATATTGACTAGGGCTAAAGGGAGCATGATTTTCCAGCACATGCGCATGAGTTGATCGGGGCGGACATGGGGGAAGGTCGCGCGCGCCCACATGGACAAGAACACAAAGAAACACACTTTAATTAAAATCGCAATGCCACCTGGGATAAAGCCCCACGCATTGTAACCCCCAAAGAAAATCAAAGAAATCACAAAACAAAAGGCGAATAAATGGGCGTATTCGGCTAAGAAAAACATGCCCCAACGCAAACCGCTATACTCCGTGCAAAAGCCTGCCACAATCTCGGCTTCGTGCTCTAACAAGTCAAAGGGCGTGCGGTTCAACTCTGCGTAGCTAGAGATCAAGAACAAAAAGAAGGCTAAGGGCTGCTTGAAGACAAACCAGTGCAACATCCCGCCCTCTTGGTAGTGGTTGATTTCTACCAAAGACAAAGAGCCCACCACCATGATGGGGGCTAAAATCGTTAGGGTGCTCACCACCTCAAAGCTTAAGAGCTGAATGGTCGCTCTTGCCGCCCCGATTAAAGAATACTTGCTATTAGATGCCAAGCCCGCAAGCAAGGGGGCGTAAATGCTCGCCGAGCCCACCGCCAAAAAGAACAATAACCCAACATTGATGTCGGAGATGATGGGCTTGATTGTGTGCCCGAAGATTTGAAAATCGCCAAAGAAGGGGATGGGTGCCATGCTCACAAATGCGCTCACCATAGCGATGACAGGAGCGATGGAAAAAATCAAGCGGTTGGCGTGCTGTGGGATGATGTCCTCTTTGGTGAAAAGTTTGATCGCATCGGCGATCACTTGCAACAACCCAAAGGGGCCGACATAAGTGGGGCCTAAACGCCTTTGAAAATAGGCTAAGACTTTGCGTTCCAAATAAGTCCCAAACGCCCCCAGCCCCGAAAAGACTAAGACCACCACTAAGATTTTGATCAAAGTTTCTACAATCTCGGCACTCATGCACGCTCCCATTCTAAGGTTTCAAAGGGACTGCTAAACACCCCGCTAGTATCTAGGCTCGGGCTCACCATAAACACGCTACTTTTTAGGCTGTGATCGATGTAAATTTTGCCCGTGAGTGTGTGCCCCTCCCTTCTTAGGCAAATGGTTGCCCCCTCTTCTAGCCCCAAACTCTCTAAATGTGCCTTAGAAGTGTAAATGCCCTCTTTGAGCTGGAGGTTTTGGCTCTTTAGGGTGTGGGTGTTAAACTGCGTTTCGGCAAATTGCAAATAAGCGTTAAACTCTAGGGCACTTTCTAGGGGGCTTATAGGTTGGCTAGCTTCTGTGCTTTGTTTTAGGGTGTGTTTAAGCTTATAGCCCCTGTGGTTGCTCTTGTCATTGGCGTAAAAATTTGTCAAATCGTCATAGGCGACGCCTAAAAAGCCCTTTTCTTGGGGCAATTCGTGGGTATATTCGGCTAAAGTTTCTCCATAAAAGCCAAAGTGCTGCGCGATGTCGGCAAAATCTAGCCCTTCATAGGCAAGAGCAGGGCGTAAAGCAAGCACCCGCCCTTCAAAATTCACCATGCTCGCCTCCATTTGGCTAAAACTGGGTAAAATAAAATCTACTGCGTTTTGCGCCACTCCGTTTATATCTACACAATCGCTATCGAGCACAAAATCCCCTTTGGCACGCACCCCCACACTAGGGCCAGCGTGGCTGTCTTTTTCTAAGGTGCAAAGCGACACAATGCCTAGGGCATTCGCACTTGGAGGGATTAAAAAGATTTTTAATTTCTCTAGGTTGCTTGCCTCTTGCAACATTAAAGCGATGTTTTTAGCTTTGGGGTGGGTGTAAATCTCAGGCCCTATCAACAAAGCCACACTGGGGGCTTTCTCCATCAGGGCTTTGATTTTTTCATAAGTGGAGCTGTCGAGTTTGGCATTTTCTAGCATGGCATATACGGGGGGTTTGGGCTCGGCTTTTTTGGGCTCGGGCTTTGTTTCGCCCTCTATGCCCTGGGCAACTTCTGCAGGCTCTATAGTCTCTGCAGTCTCTGCAGACCCAGGCTCAACAACCACACTCGCTTTCAAACTCTCTAAGCTCGGGCTACTCACCCCTAAAGCTAAGAGAAACGCCCCTAAAATGATCTCCTCTGCCCCTACACTATGGCACACAGGCACCACGCTGCGACTCATTTTCTCAAGGGCTAAATCCTCTAACGGATGGGCGTAAACAAAGCTTGTGCCCTTATTCACCTTTAGGGCATTGGCTAGGGCATATCTTAGTAGGGGGTTTTCATTTTTCAGTCTTGAGCCCAAAGAGAGCACACAGCCAGAGCTTTTTAAATCTTTCAAGTCGTGCCACTTGGGGCTAAACACGCCTAAAAACTCTTGGAAGGTGTAAAGTTTTTCATTATGTATGCTAAAGTTGCAAATGCGACGCATTTGTTCCAATAAATACGCCTCTTCATTGGTTAAATCCCCTCCAACATACACCGCCTTAGCCTCTTTAAGCTTTTGTACGGCCTGATCTATATTCTTGCTACCCCCCCTTGAAGCGTGCAAATCAAAGCCAAAGCGCCCCGCCCCACAAATGGGGTTGTGATAAAAGTCGTTGCCGACTCTAAAAATGCGTTGCTCTTCGCCCAAAGTGTCAAAGTGGCGCACCTGATAATCTAATAAACACCCCGCCGCACAATGCATGCAAGTCGAGTCTATATGCTTTAGCTCCCACGCATTGGCTTTATAGCTAAAATCCTTATACACAATCGCGCCCACGGGGCACACGGCGATACACTCCCCGCAGTCATAGCAAGGGGCATCGCCTACAAAGGCGATCATGCCCTTTTGTTTGCGGCTCCACACGCTAAAGGGGTCTTTGGGCATGCTCTCTTTGAATTTGTCGGGGGCGTGTAAATTCGCCTTGCTCGCCTTTAAATTACTATCGCCTATGTTGTCGCTGCAAGTGGTGACACACCTCTCGCACATGATGCACAAATTGGGGTCATAAGACGCTTGTGCCCAAAAGGCGAAGGGCTTTAGATTGTCGCGCACACTAAAGGGCTGGCGATCCACTAAGGTTCTATGCGTCATGTCCTGTAACTCGCACTCGCCGCTTTTATCGCACACCCCACACTCTAGGGGGTGATTGACATCGTAGGTTTGCATGATCATCTGGCGCTCAGCGACTAAAGCAGGGGTCTTCGTGGCGACTTTGGTGTTGGGCTTAGGTTTGGTGTTGCAGGCATAAACCCTTTTGCCCTCCACCTCCACCATACACATTTTACAAGCCACCGTGGGCGAGCACCCGCTCAAATAGCAAATGGCGGGGATATACACTCCGGCACTGCGCGCCGCTTCTAAAATGGTCTGCCCCTCGCTAAACTCTACTTGTTGCCCGTCTATTTCTATGCTTGGCATGCCTTAAGCCCTTTTCACCACTAAAGTCCAATCCACTCGATTGAAGCGCAAAGAGTTCATTAAAATATCCCCTCTCTGTTTGATCGTCTCCGCGCTCTGCTCCACAATGTCAAAATCCACCACTTCAAACATAAAGATCACCACTTCCCCCGGGCTTACACTGCTATCTAAAATCGCTCCCATGCGCTCTAAAACCACACTATTTGGCTCATCTCTTAAATGCCGTAAATCAAAGCGTTTCATCGATCCACCTCCCCAAAGACAGCATTACTCGAACCGATGATCGTTACAGCGTCTGCTAGATACTGCCCCACTAAAATATCCTGCATCGAACCTATATGAAAGAAACTAGGGGCGCGGATTTTTAAGCGGTAAGGGTAGGGCTCGCCCTCTGAGTGGATAAAAAAACCCAGCTCACCCTTTGGCGACTCGGTGGGGGCATACACCTCGCCTCTTGGCGGGCGCATGCCTTGCGTTACCAAGACGAAGTGCTGCATCAGGGCGTAGTTCTGCGTCATGATGTCCTCTTTAGGCGCGCTGAAATACTGCGGGGCGTGCGCCATAATGCTAGGCTCTGTGGGGGCGTGCATGGGGATTAATTGCTCTAAAATGCGTAGGGACTCTAAAATCTCTAGCATATACAGCTGGTAGCGGTCGTAGCTATCCCCATAATTGCCCACGGGTATGTCAAAGTCTAGCTCAGGGTAGAGCTCATAAGGCTCTTCCTTACGCACATCATAGGCTATGCCCGTGCCTCTTAGCATGATCCCACTTGCTCCCCACGATTTGGCTTGTTCCTTAGTGATTGTGCCGACATTTTCTAAACGGGCTTTCCAAATGCGGTTGCTGTCTAAAAGCCCACTGATGAGTTTATGCATCTCTCTAACTTCTTGAATGAAGGCTTTTAAGCCCTCTAGCCAGTTAGAAGGCAAATCCAAGGGCACGCCCCCGATTCTAATGGCATTGTGTGTGAGTCTTGCCCCGCAATAATCCTCCATCAAATCCAGCCCATACTCACGGGTTTTAAAGCAATACAAAAACACCGACATCGCCCCGACATCCAGCGCATGCACGCTTAAAAAGAAAATATGCGAAATGACGCGGTTGAGCTCTAAAAGCAGGGTGCGGATCACCTGCGCGCGTCTAGGGATTGTTACGCCCAAAAGTGTTTCCACAGCATGGGCAAAAGCGTAGTTATTGCTCGTGGATGAAGTGTAGTCTAGGCGGTCGGTGGTGGGCATGTACTCGTTGTAGGTCATGTTCTCGCCCAATTTTTCACAGCCTCGATGCAGGTAGCCAATTTCTGGCGTGGCTTTGGTGATTTTCTCGCCCTCTAACTCTAAGATCAAACGCAACTGCCCATGTGAAGAGGGGTGCTGGGGACCAAAGTTGATCACCATTTGCTTGTCATCGCGCTCAAACAAGACATTTTCAAATTGCGGTTTGAGTTTGGTAAAGATTTGTGCCATTAGGGGCGCTCCTTCAACTCTATGGGCTCTTGACTGTGTAGGTCCTTGACGAACACAGATTTCTTAAAGGTGTGTTTGCCCGTCTTGTCCTCTAAAGGCAAGCCCTTGGCCTGCTCGTGCCCGACTTTAGAGAAGCTAAAGGTGTCCTTCTCATCTACCCGTGCGCTATCCCTCTGCTCGGGTCCGATCACCTCGCGGTATTCCTTACCAAAAATCTTATCCACCTCATACCAAGCGGCGTGCTCATCGCCTTTAAGCGGATAGGACTTTAAGAGCGGGTGGCCCACCCAATCATCGGGCATCAAAATGCGCTTTAGGTGCTTATGTCCAGCAAAGACGATCCCAAACATGTCATACACCTCCCGCTCGCTCCACAGGGCGGATTTAAATAGGTGGCTTAAGGTGGGAGGGTTTTCACCCTTTTTAAGCACAGCCTTTAAACGCACGCGCCTTTTGGTGGCATATCCAGGCAGATAGGATAGAAACTGATAAAACAGCTCAAACTCCCCCCTTTTTTCTAAGAAGTCGATCGCGCTCATCTCGCTTAAAGTCTCATAGCCCAAATTTTTTAACCTTTCAGCGACCTGTGCCACTTCTTGCACTTCTATGACAAACACCGCCGTGTCTATCTCTATAAAGCAATCGAGCACCTTGTGGTAATAGCTTAAATGGTTGTAAATCACCTCATAGGGCGAGCCGGTGATGGGCGTTTTAGGCGTGGCGGGCACGACATAGAAGCGATCGGAGTAATGGACTTGCTTTTGGACATTGGCATTGGGGCGTTGTTTTCTAACCATCAAGAGAACCTTTAGATCAAGCGTTTTTGGTTGGTTTCGGGCAGGGCTTTTTGGCGGCGGATTTTATCTTGCAACACCATTAAAGCGTATTGCAGGGTCTCAGGGCGGGGCGCACACCCGGGCAGGTAAATGTCCACAGGGATCACCCGATCCACCCCTTGCACCGTGGCGTAGGTGTTGAACATCCCGCCTGTGTTCGCGCACGAGCCCATCGAGATCACCCATTTAGGTTCGGGCATTTGGTCGTAAAGCCTTCTTGTAAACTCGGCGTGCTTTTTGGTGAGCGTGCCCGCGATGATCATCACATCCGATTGTCTAGGCGAAGCCCTAAAAATCGTGCCAAATCTATCGAAGTCAAAGCGCGAACCCCCCGTTGCCATCATCTCAATGGCGCAACACGCCAGCCCATAAGTTAAGGGCCATAGCGAGTTGCTGCGCCCCCAATTGAGCAAACGATCCAAAGTCGTTAAAGCAACGGGGAGTCCCCCATTTTTTAAATAACTCACTGCATGCTGTGCCACTCTAGTGCTCCTTTCTTTAGGGCATATACAAAGCCCACCACTAATAGGCCGATAAAACTTAGCATTTCAAAAAAGCCCCAAAGGCCCAATTCTTTAAAGTCCAACGCCCAAGGGAACATGAACACAATCTCCACATCAAAGAGAATGAATAACACCGACATGGCGTAAAACTGGTGGCCCAAGCGGTTTTGCTGCTTTAGGGCAAGCGGGCCACACTCATAGGCGGCGAGCTTCAACTTCTCGTTTTGCTTGCGCGCCAACTTGCGGCTAATGAACCGCTGTATCCGCAAAGTCCAATTAAAGACTAAAAAGCTAAAGACCAATAAAATAAACACCCCAAAATAGGGATGTTCGGCGACATTCTCTACGTCCACCACTCGCTCCCATGAACTTAAGATAACGAAGCATTAAACCCAACTATTAAAGCATATTTTCATTAATCTTAACTTTTGGCACGAGGATAAGTTGGGGTAAGTGTGTCGTTTTGTGCTATAATGCCCCTTTCTTATCCCATATTTTGCGGTGCAAACTATTGCTAGGGACAAACATGTATGAAATCAGTAAAAAAATCTTAAATGTCGTGGGGCGCACAAACGCCGCCTATAATTTGATCGGCGAGGGGGATAAAGTTTTGGTGGGGCTTAGCGGGGGTAAGGACTCGATCCTGCTCTCTTGCATTTTGGCGCGCATGCAAGCGCATGCGCCTTTTAAGTTCAGCTTCAAGGCCGTCACAGTGCATTATGGACTCAATGAAGATTTGGCGTGGCTCACTAAACTTTGTGAGGAGCAAAACATCCCGCACGAAATCCTACACACTAATATTGCCAAAACCATCAGAGAAAAACGCCGCGAGCAAAGCTCTTACTGCTCTTTCTGCTCGCGCATGCGCCGCGGGGTGCTCTACAACTACGCCCTAGAAAATGGCTTTAATAAACTTGCCATCGCCCACCATTTAGACGATGCCGCCGAGAGCTTTTTTATGAACTTCACCTACAACGGCAGCTTACGCAGCATGCCCCCCATTTACAAGGCAGAAAATGGGTTATTTGTGATCCGTCCGCTCATCCACATCAGAGAGCGCCAAAGCATCGACTTTGTCAAATCCCAAAACATCCCCACCGCCCCCGATTGCAACTGCCCAGCCAAACAGCCCGACTCGGACAAACCCCCGATCGCCAGGCTTGCCACCAAGAACTTTTTAAAAGAAATGGAGCGCGCCAACCCCACGCTTTTCACATCGCTGAAAAACGCCTTTTGCAACTTGCATGCCAACAGCTTTAGCGACCACGCCTTTTTGGACGCACAGGGGGCATAAATGGGACTTGATTTAATCGTTTTCTTGCTTTTTATGGCTCTAGCCCTTTTCATCGACTTTAAAGCGCACAGCCACGATCAGGTGATGGGGCTAAAAAGTGCTATAGGTTGGTCTCTCTTTTGGGTCGCCACCGCCCTGCTCTTTGCCGCCTATTTGTATTGGCATGACGGCGCGACGAGCATGTCGCTTTTCTTAACGGGCTATGTGCTGGAGAAAGCCCTGTCTGTGGACAATCTCTTTGTCATGATGGCGATTTTTGCGTGGTTTAAAGTGCCCGAGATTTACCGCCACCGCGTGCTGTACTATGGCATCATCGGGGCAATTGTCTTTAGGCTCATCTTTGTGCTGGTGGGCAGCGGCCTTATGCATTTATCCGCCTATGTGGAAATTGTCTTTGGCTTGCTGGTGGGCTATAGCTGTGTGGTGATGGTGAAAAACCAAGAGAAAGAAGAGGATACGGGCGAGGAGGACTACTCCAAACATTTAGCCTACCGCCTGGTGTATAAATTCTTCCCTGTCTATCCTAAATTGGTCGGGCATGATTTTTTCATCAAAAAAGAGCAGCTAAGCAGCCTAGAGCGCAATTTAGAAGGGCAGGAGGCGAGCGAATTGCACCACCAAAGTGCTTTTGCTAAGGCCAAGATCATCGCCACACCCTTATTCTTGTGTTTGGCGGTGATTGAGCTTAGCGATGTGATGTTTGCCTTTGACAGTGTGCCCGCCGTGATTGCGGTGAGTAAAGAGCCTTTGATCATCTACAGTGCGATGATGTTTGCCATTCTAGGGCTTAGAAGTTTGTATTTCGTGCTTGAAGTGCTTAAAGGGCATTTGATCTATTTAGAAAAAAGCGTGATTGTAGTGTTAGCGTTCATCAGCCTAAAGCTCATCCTGGCCGCCACCGATCAGCTCTTTGGGGTGGGTGTGGACATTAGCCCCACCATCAGCCTTTATATTGTGCTGGGTGTGCTGGGTGCGGGGGTGCTCTTAAGCCTATTTAAGGGCAAGCAAGAGCGCGCACCCACACCAAGTAGCCCCGATCATTTTGAAGAGCCAAGTGTAGAAACACCCAAACAAGAGGTGGCGGACTTCACCCACACAAGGCTCAACAACTGCGAGCATAAAATCCAAGAGCTAGAGGATCGGGTTAGCAAACTTGAAGAGGAGAAACATAAGCCCTAAAAATATGACTTAGAGGCTTAAAGTGGAGTCAATGGGGCTAAATTTTGCTAAAATAGTGTTTTTATTTTATAGATAAGGGGTTTTGCGTGTTCCAGAAAGTGGTTTTTCAAATGCTAGGCTTGGGGGCTTTGGTGGGTTGTTTGCCCTTAGAAGCGGCTAAAAATGGTTGGTATGCCCAGGCGGGGTTAATCTACTCACATGCGGCGGGGGCAAATGCGACACGCACCCCTAATGATACTTGGAACAGTCCCTTTGCTGGTGACATGGGCGGTGTGGATTTTGTGGGAGGCTACAAACAATTCTTTGGCAAAAAAAAGCACTGGGGTGTGCGTTACTACGGACTCATCAGCCTACAGGGTGGGGGCTTTTCAGAAAAAACGGGTAATAAATATCCCACACGAGGGCCCTTGGGCAGTTTCTTTTATGGCGTGGGCATCGATGCGCTGTGGACATTCTTTCACAATCGGGGCACAGAGATCGGAGCGTTTGTGGGCATGGCCGTGGGGGGGATAAGCTGGGCTGCGGGTGCAGGCAAGGCTAATGATGTGTGCCAAACCAAAGTTACGAATGGTACTTGTGTGAGCATGAATCATTTGGCCCTTAAAAACTCCATTGGCAACCCCAATGCAACCTACTCCCCCACCTTCGTGCAGTGGATGTTTAATTTTGGGGTGCGGGCGAACTTTGGGGCACACAATGGCGTGGAAGTGGGCTTTAGAGTCCCTGCCGTCAACACGCCCTTTTACACCTTAACTAATGGCAATATCTCCACCAGCACCATCTCCTTTAGACGAGTGATCGCACTGTATGCCAACTATGTGTATAACTTCTAAGGGAGAGTGATGCGCCCTCTTGCTTGCGTGTGCTTGCCCTTGCTTATGTTCTCTTTAGCCCATGCTAAAGAAGTCTATGATGCGCAAAAAATCGCCGACTTGTTTTACCAGCTCAATGGCGACACCAAAAACCCCCATAAGAAAATCAACCATGCCAAGGGCTTTTGCGCGGCAGGCGTGTTTGTGCCCAGCGAGGACTCTAGGCTAGACATCCCGCTTTTAGAGCAAAGGAGTATCCCCACAGAGGTGCGCTACTCTCTTGGCGGGGGCAACTTGCATGCCAGCGACAAATCCAAATCACGGGGCATGGCTTTAAGGATAGGCAAAGATAGCGATTGGGTGATCGTGATGACCAATGCCCCCATCAACTTTGCCAAAAACCCCGAAGAGTTTGGGCACTTTTTAGAGCTGCGCATCCCTAAAAACGGGCATGTGGATCAAGCCCGGATCAAAAAAGCAACCCAAGAGGTGGAGAGTTTTAGAAACTTCGCCCACTATATGGCAGGCATTGGGGTTACTAGGAGTGTTGCTAACACCCGCTACTACTCCACGCACACCTTTTACTTCAAGGACAAGAACACCCAACGCTTCTTGCCCGCCCGCTTTAGCTTTGTCCCTGTGGCCGGGGTGCATGACCTAACCCATGCGGAGTTAAAGCGTGTGGGCAACGACTTTTTAGAAAAGGACTTTGAAGAAAAAGTCGCCAAAGCCCCCATTGTCTACGACATGGTTTTGGAGCTGGCCAATAAAAACGACCCCACCAACGACACCACCAAACTATGGCATGGCAAGCACGAGCAAATCACCATCGGGCAACTTAAAGTGCAAGCCTACAAGGGGCATGGGTGCAATGGCGAAGTGTTTATGCCGGGTATGTTGCCTAGTGGGGTAGAGCCGCCCAAAGACCCGCTTTTTAACCTACGCAACGAGGTGTACTCCATCACCTTTTCTAAGCGTCAATGACAAGCCTGGCGTGGCAAAACGCGCTTAGTTTCCATGTCTTTTTGATGGCTCTAGGCCCTGTGCTTTTTCTCTTGAATTTAGCCTTCTTGTGGTTAGCTAAAAATTACGCCTCTTTAAACAAAACGCTCTACTTCACCATGCCCATGGTGTTCATGTGGGTGGCGATGGCGTTTTTTAGCGGGGTATTTTTGTGGGCGATGCAACGCTTTCACTTTTCGTGGAAGGTGGGGCTCATGGGGCTTGTGTTGACGGTGGTGTGTGGGGGCGAGATATGGCGGGTGCGTAAGCTCAAAATCGCGCGCACCAAAGAGGCTTTCATGCTCTCTTATATCCAGTGGTGCAAGGGGCTGTATGGGCTTAATTTGCTCTTGTGCCTTGCCTTGTTTCTTTAATGCGTTTTCTCTACCACCCACAAGCCGGCGCGCCCACTCTAAACCTAGAAGATCAAACCTACACGCATATTTATTTGAGTCGCCGCACAAAGGCCACACAAGAGCTTATTTTACGCAATCTAAAGGACGACAATCTCTACACCTACCAACCCCTAAGCGTGCAAAAGCACCGCGCCACTTTAGAGCTTGTTAGTGCTAAAGCCCAGCCCAACCGCCCCACACAGGGCGCGCACTTGATCTTAGCACTCATCAACACAAAAAACATAGAAAAAGTGTTGCCTTATTTAAACCAAATGGGGGTGGCAAAAATCAGCTTTTTTATGGCCGCCTTTAGCCAAAGAAACGAGAGGCTAGATAAAACTAAGCTCGAGCGCTTTGAGCGGATTTTAACCGCGTCTTGCGAGCAATGTGGGCGCAGCGATTTAATGCCCCTAGAGGTGCTAAGAGATTTAAAGAGCGTACTAGAGCGTTACTCTAGGGCGGGGGTGTTGGACTTGGGCGGGGGGGCTAGTTTCAACGCTAGGCAGGGGATCATCATCGGCCCAGAGGGGGGCTTTAGCGATGAGGAAAGGGGGCTATTTAAGGAGCGCGCAATCTTTAGCCCCTCTAATCTAGTACTCACAAGCGATGGAGCCGCACTCTTTTGTGCAGCTTTAAGTCTCAAGTCATAGACTAAAGTTGGTTTAACGCAGCGTTAAGTGCTTTAGTGCTGCTGTAGTTGGTGTTTAGCGGGGATTTTATGACTTATTGGCATTTTGACTTAAGCTATGGCTTCAGCGCACTCAGTGATTTGTGGGCTGTTGATATGTGGGTTGAAGTGCTGAGTGGGCTTTAGGGGATAATGCCTTAAGTGTTAAAAGGCGTGGCCCAAAGAGCCACAGATGTAAGGCCTAGAGAGAAAGTGCATTAACATTTAAATCGCTGGGAAAGCTGCGGACAAAGACAATGTTATTGGTGTCGCTGCAAACTTGCCCATCAGCGGCGGCTTTGCCATGGCAAGGGGCAAAGGTGTAGTCTTTGTGCAGATTGTCAATTTGGATGCTGAATTTATGGCTTTTGTTATCCACACGCCCCACATACACCATGCTGGGGAAGATGTTGGAACTTCTAGTGTCCGCCGCCGTGCTGGCTTTGTTGGTCAAATGTAAAATAGAGCCCCCTATGCTGGCAGCTAATCCTCCATACCCGGGAGCATACTCACCCGCTGTTTTTAAGGCCGCTTCGGTGCCGGTTTTTAAGATGGCAGAGGCGATGGCTCTATGTTTAATGGCGGGGAGGGCGGCCATGTATTCTTTTTGGACAATGACATTAAAGTTAGAGAGTACGCCCATGTTTTCGCTTTTGCCATTTTCTACGATTTTAAAGCTGTGGTGGAAAGAGCGCCCATCTTGGAGGGTGGGGAGGGCAAAGTTAAGCTCGGTGATTTTGTATTCTTGCAAGGTGGGTTGCATGCCATCTTCGACAATCACCCATGTGTATTTTTCGTGGCTGTGGTGCATGAGGTGTTTCAAATCCTCGCCCACGATTTTACTTTGGCTCACCCCATAAGCTTCTTTCAATTCGTCCATGGCTTTGCTGTTGTCTCCATTGCTGGCAAAGAACAAGCCCCCCACATAATTGACAAGAGGGTTGATGAAGCCATTATAGGCACTGTACTGCTCTAAACTAGAAAACTTGCTTTTAAGCTCGCTATCCAAACTTGACATGCCAGCCACCATTTTGTTTGCCATAGAGGCGTTTTTTTGTTTGGCTTTTTGAAACTCAGCTTCAGCCTTCGCAAGCTCTTTGTGGTAGGATTCTTTAATGCGGCGCTCTCTGTCAATGGTGCGGTTAAATTCCACTCTTGCTTCTTGTTTGCTATTTAAAAAGGCGTAGTCTAGGGCTTTGTAGTAGTTGGCAAGAACCCATTCGTACTTATGCCCTTCATAGGGGGTGTTGATGGCTGAACCATAGGTGGCCGCCCCCACTTTATCGATGCCTTTTTCGATGTTTCTTAGGTTGGTGTCAAAAGCTTGGTCTGCCTTGTCTAGGCTTGTTAAAGAGTTTTGGTACTGCTTCATCATGAAAGCATTCACCCCATTTTCTAAATTCCACAAGGGCGCGTCTTTTTGTTTCTTATCTTCAGCTAGGGCACTCTTAGACACTTGGTCGGCTCGTTGGTGGTTTTTGGCGTAATAGGCTTGTTGGAACTGGTTAAGCTCACTGCGGCTTTTTTTTTTTTTTTTTTCCCCCCCACACCAAACCCCCCACCCCCCCCCCCCCCCAACACCAAACAAAAAAAAAACCAACACACTGTCCA
>NZ_CDMK01000002.1:93361-130740 GCF_001283065.1 Helicobacter heilmannii
AAAAAAAAACCCCCCAAAAAAGGGGAAAAAAAATTTGGAAACCCCCCCAGCCCCAGCCACAGCACACACACCACAACCACGAGGATCGCCACTTTCTCCACGCCCAAATAAGTGTAACCCATGCCCCCTAGCATCCCCCCTACAAACGAGCCCACATAGCCATAGGCTACAAACATGCCAAGCACCAGCCCCCTTTGGTGTGCTTTAGCAAATTTACTCGCCAAAGATTGCATGATCGGCTCAAGCGTGCCAAAGCCAGCAAAAAAGCACATGATCCCACCGATAAAAAGCCAAGTGGTGGGCGAGTCTAAATGCCGATCGGCATAAGCCAAGCACGCATAGGCGATCAAGAATAAAAACACCCCGCTTAAAAGCACCCCCTTGGCTTTGTTGAACTTCTCAGCGATGATGGCCGCGGGTGCCATGCTCACCATGCCAAGGACTGCGCCGGCGGTGTAGATTTTCCACAGCACGCCCTTATCCATTTTAAATTCATGCACGAGGGCGATGGGGATGAGCACAAAGATTAAGGTCATCAAGCACTTTTCAAAGAAAGAGCAGCTATTGATGATGAAAATGTCCTTGTTTTTTAAAGCGTCTAGCAAGCGGGGCTTTTCTTTAAGGGTGTAGACAATCTTAGGCGGTTCGGGGACTTTAAACACCATTAAAAACATGGAAGCTAGGCTAAGCAGGGCGGTGAGCATGAAGAGCCATTGCACCCCAAAGTGCATGCCAATGCTAGGACCTATCACCATTGCTGCCGTGAAGCTAAAGAAAATCCCCGCCCCCATCATCGCCATCGCGTGGGTGCGCTTTTCTTCTTCTACAAGGTCAGCGATCATCGCGCTTAAAACCCCGCCCATCGCCCCCATGCCCTGGATCAAACGCCCAATCACAAGGGTTTGGATATTGTGCGCCATAAAGCACAGAAAAGAACCCACGGTGAAAACCCCCAAACACCACAGCACGACCTTTTTACGGCTGTATTTGTCGCTTAAAATCCCTATAGGTGTTTGGCATAAAATTTGGGTGAGATACGCCCCCCCCACGGCTAGCCCCATCATCGCCGCTGAGGCCTTGAAACTCACGGCGTATAAAGAGATCACGGGTAGGACGATAAACAACCCTAAAAAGCGCAGAGAGGACACAAACACGAGGGGGAGAATCTTTTGCAACATTGGGCTACCTTTGTGGCTCTTGTGAGCCCGGCTTTAATTTTTGGCACACCAGCTTGTCGTGGTGTGCGCAAGACTCTTGCAACTTCTGTAAGTCTTGGGTGCGCTTTTCTTCTTGCACTTGTTGGACTTGGCGCATTTGGTAGGTGTACACCCCATAAAAGGCCAACCCCGCCACGACAATAAACAACAGATCGCCCCGCCGAACCTTGGGGCAGAACTTGCATGCCATCGCTTTTCTTTTTGCTAGGCTTATAACACACTTTCATTTAAGGTAGTATAATAAGGATTTATCCCCTTTTTGGAGTTTGTCATGCTCGCCAAGTTGGTAAAGTTGATCACAACCCCCCTAGACTTCATCACCCGCTATTTCAAGGCGCTTGTCTTGATCTTGATTGTGCTGTTTGTGTTTATGAGCAAAGAGAGCACGCACACACCCCAGCCCAATCTGGCTAAAATCTATCTCTACGGGCCTATTTTTGAGAGCGAAACTCTAAGGGCGCAGATCAAACAAGTACTGGCAAATCCGAGCATAAAGGGTGTGCTCTTGCTCATTGACTCGCCCGGTGGTAGCATTAGTGCTAGCGTGGAGCTTAATGACATGATCGCCGAGCTTAGACAGAAACTGCCCGTGGTGGCTTACGTGCAGGGCGTGATGGCAAGCGGAAGCTATTACGCAGGGATGGTAGCCAATGCGATTTATGCCAATCGGGGCGCGCTGGTGGGATCGATTGGAGTGATCTTTAGCAGCGTGAACATCCAAGCTCTGATGGATAAACTAGGCATCAAGGCGCAGGGGCTGGCTAAGGGGGCATATAAAGAGGTGGGCACTTTCACGCGGGCGTGGACAGATAAAGAAAAGCAATACCTACAGCACTTGCTCGATCAAGAATATCAAATGTTCGTGGGCGATGTGGCTAAGGCGCGTAAGCTTGATCCTAAACACGCCCCCGATTTTGCCGAGGGCAAAATCTTTAACGCCAAAGAAGCCCTAGATTTGCACCTCATCGATCACATAGGCACTTATAACCAAGCCATCAAAGCCTTGCAGGCGATGGCGCATGTCAAAGACCCCCTATGGCTGCAAAAAGACCGCTTGGATCGACTGCTAGATAAACTCTTGCAATCCACGACCCAAATTGTAGGGCGGTATTTGGGTGTGGGGCTTCATTAGCCAAACTTAGGCTACAATAGGGGGTTTTGATTACATGTGCAAAGGTTGCTTATGGCTACGATTTACCCTTATGTCCTCATTGTCCATTTGTTTTGTGCCGTGATTTTCCTCGGCTATCTGTTCTTTGATGTGGTGATCTTGCCCAATGTGAAGCGCATTTACGGAGAAGAGATCGCCAATAAGGCAGAGGAGGGGATTGGCCAGCGGGCGGTGAAGATCATGCCCATTTGTGTACTCTTGCTCTTGATCACGGGGGGGATGATGGTGGGCCAATACATCGGGGGAGACAAGGGGTATTTTGAGACACCTTTTCAAAAGGTGCTCATGTTGAAACTTCTCTTTGCGGGGGGGATTTTTGCGATGGTGGCAATCGCGCTCACTTGTAAATTTTTAAACAAAAAGAACCCCATTGGCGGCATCATCCACCCCACCGCTCTCATTTTAGGCGCGCTCATCATCGTGTGCGCCAAATACATGTGGTACGCTTAATGTGTACCCTCTACACTTCTTTACCTCCCCACTATTTAAAACTTTGTGTGTGGCATTCTTTCTTAAGGCGGTTTTAAGCGGTTTTAAACGGCGTGGGCGGTGTTTAAAGAGGGGGCTGAAAGGAAGTTTGTGGAAAATGAACATTTAGAACGGGGTATTAAATTACGCCAGTTGCTGATGATTGCGCTGGGTGGGACGATTGGCACGGGGTTGTTTGTGGGCACGGGGGGCAACATCGCCAACGCTGGGCCTTTGGGAACGCTGATTGCCTACATGGTGGGCGGGGTGATTGTGTATGCCATCATTTTGTCTTTAGGCGAGCTAGCTAGCGTGTACCCCACCACGGGCAGTTTTGGTGACTACGCTAGCCGCTTTATCGGGCCGGCCACGGGGTATATGGTTTTTTGGATGTATTGGGTGGGCTGGGTTGTTAGTGTGGCGGTGGAATACATCGCCGTGGGGCTTTTAATGCAGCGCTGGTTTCCTGATGTGTCCGTGTATTACTTTGTGATGGGCTGCATTGTGCTGATTTTTTTGCTCAACGCCTTTTCGGTGCGTGTCTTTGCCGAGGGGGAGTTCTTTCTCGCGTCCGTGAAGGTTTTAGCGGTCTTTTTATTCATTTTATTAGGCGTGGTGGGGATCATTTACCAAATCCACTTGCACGGCTTTAGTTCGGTGTGGGCGAATTTTTACATGGCGCACGCCAACCCAAAATTAGGGCTAGAGGCGGGGTTTTTCCCCAAGGGGGTTAGTGGGGTCTTTGGGGTGATCTTGGCGGTGATCTTTGCCTACACGGGCACGGAGATCGTGGGTGTGGCAGCCGGCGAGGCAAAAAATCCCAGCGTAGCGATGCCCAGAGCCATTAAAGCCACTCTATGGCGCATTGTGTTTTTCTTTCTAGGTTCGGTGGTGGTGATCTCTGTGTTCTTGCCCATGACTGATTCAAGCATCGCCCAAAGTCCCTTTGTGGCGACTTTAGAGCGCATCCCCCTGCCCTTTATCGGTACAGGAATTCCTTATGCAGCTGATGTGATGAACTTTGTGATCATTACAGCGATTTTATCTACCGCCAATTCAGGGGTCTATGCCTCCAGCCGCATGGTCTATGGCTTGGCACAAAAAAAGATGTTTCCACCCATTTTTGCCAAGCTTAACAAACAAGGCACGCCTATTTATGCGATGTATTTGTCCATGGGTTTTACGCTTCTTGGCATGCTCACCCAAGCCACTGCCCCTGAGAAGGTCATCGAATCGCTCATCAACATCATCAGTTTCAGCGTGATCATCGTGTGGATCAGCGTGAGCGTGGCGCAATACAATTTTAGAAAGCAGTTCGTGGCTTCGGGCAAATCTTTAGACGATCTGCCCTACCGCGCCCCTTTCTTGCCTTTGATCCAGTTTGTGGGCATCAGTGGATCGATCGTGGGGATCGTGGGGGCGTATATGGACCCAGAGCAGCGCATCGGGGCGTATTTGACCATTGGTTACACCATTTTATGCTATGTGGGTTATTACCTCACTAAGGATAGATGGGGACAGGCTTAAACAAAGTTTGGCTATACTAAACAGAAATACTTAATTTTAAAAGGACAGCGATGAGGTTTATAGCGTTAAGCGTGGCTTTAGCCGTAGGGCTAGGGGCGGGTTCGATCAATATCCAAACCATGCCAGAGGTGAAAAACCGCGTGGGGGCGGATCATAACGGGAGCAGTACCATCTACTCTTTCCACAACTCTGTAAAAGAGGCGACCAAGGCGGTGGTGAACATCTCCACACAAAAGAAAATCAAGAGCAATTTTATGGGCGGGGGGCTGTTCAACGATCCCTTTTTCCAACAATTCTTTGGCGATCTGTATAACTCAGTGCCTAAAGACAGAGTCGAACGCGCGCTGGGCAGTGGAGTGATCATCTCCCAAGATGGCTATATTGTAACAAACAACCATGTCATCGATGGAGCGGATAAAATCTCCGTAACCATCCCCGGGAGCAATAAGGAGTATGTAGCGACCCTAGTGGGCAAGGACGCAGACAGCGATTTGGCGGTGATCAAGATCAATAAAGAAAATCTGCCCACCATCCAATTTGCCGACAGCAGCGACCTTATGGTTGGGGATTTGGTCTTTGCGATTGGTAACCCCTTTGGCGTGGGCGAAACCGTAACGCAGGGCATCATCTCCGCGCTCAACAAAACGAGCATTGGGATCAACAACTACGAAAATTTCATCCAAACAGATGCGGCGATCAACCCGGGTAACTCAGGGGGTGCTTTGATCGACAGCCGGGGCGGGTTGGTTGGGATCAACACGGCGATTTTATCGCGCACGGGGGGCAACCACGGCGTAGGCTTTGCGATCCCCTCTAACACTGTGCAACACATTGCCACCCAGCTTATCAAAACCGGCACCATCCACAGAGGCTATCTAGGTGTGGGCATCCAAGATGTCAGCAGCGAGTTGCAATCCAGCTATAATGGTAAAGAGGGGGCGGTGGTCATCAGCATTGAGAAAGATTCCCCAGCTAAAAAAGCGGGGCTGATGATTTGGGACCTGATCACACAAGTCAATGGCAAAAAGGTGAAAAATTCCGCCGAGTTACGCAACTTAATCGGCTCTATGGCACCCAATCAACGGGTAACGATTAAATACATGCGTAACAAGAAGGAATACACTACAAGTCTAGTGCTCACCGAGCGCAAAAACCCCAATAGAAAAGAAACCAGCACCGCACACGAGGGCGCACATGGACAGCTCAGCGGCCTTAAAGTGGAAACTCTAACCCCCAAACTACGCAAAGAGGCGCGTATCCCTGAAGAAATCCACGGCGTGTTGGTACAAGAGGTCAAAGACAACTCTAAAGCGCAAGATTTGGGCTTTAGAGCGGGTGATGTGATCATGCAAATTGAAAATGTGAGCGTGCGTAACATTGAGGACTTCAACCATGCCTTGAGCCGTTACCGCAATGTCCCCAAACGCTTCTTGGTCTTTGATCCTAATCGAGGATATAAACAAATTGTAGCGAAGTAGTTCCAATGGAGGGGTTGATTACAGAGGAGAGGATGGGGGTGTGCTTTGAGAGGAATTTAGAGTTTTTTAAAGCCTGCTTGCCTAAACTCTATGCCACTCTTCTTAAACCCCCCACACTCTACAATCTCTTAAGCGATCCGTGCGGGGTTAATGTCATCAATCTAAACGATCGCTCTTTGCTTTTCCCTTGTGTAGAGGGGCAGCACCAAATGTTCTCTCTTGCAAAAGAGTGGGCAAAATCTCCGCTTACAAATCCCAAATGGCGGCTAGATGACAACCAAATCACCCCCCTAAGCCCCCTTAAATCTCTGCCCTTAACCAACAAGGGTTGCCAAGCCTTATTGGATTTAAGCTTCACTTCTAACACTTATCGTTTGGGTACAAACTTTTATCCACCCACAATTTTTTACGGCTTGGCGGGGGGGCTGTGCTTGGCACTGCTCTTAGAACAGGGGGCGTATTTCCACGCCCTGTATTTATGTGAAGAACACCCCGATTTGTGGCGTATCAGTTGTTACTTTATAGATTACGCCCACTTGTTTGAGGCGACCCCGCCCAATGCTTGCGTGCTAAGTTTAGGACAAATGCCCCCCACTTTATGGCAACATGTCTTTTTGATGAAAAAAATCACGCATAGCTTTTTGCATTTAGAATTTGACCCCTATAAAAACGATTCCACTAAAGAACAAGTGCAACGCTTCTACAGCACTAAAAAAAGCGCGCTTAGAGGATGGGGCAGTTTTGAGGATGAAATGCTAGGGCTTGCCAACACCCTAGAAAATTTAAAAACAAACCTGCCTATTTTGCAGCCAAAACATCTTAAGCGCATAGACTTGCCCATTTGCGTGGTGGGCAATGGCCCTAGTTTAGATGGCTTGCTACCCTTTTTAAAAGAAAACGCCGATAAAATGGTGGTTTTTAGCTGCGGGACGGCTCTAAAGGTGCTCAAAAATGCGCGGATACCCGTGGATTTTCAAATTGAAATTGAGCGCATCGACTACTTAAAAGATGTGTTGATGAGTGCACCACTAGGCGACACCCCCCTAATTTGTGGCAATATGCTAAACCCTAGTGCCCTAGCCTGCGCCAAAGAGGCGTATATGTTTATGCGCGGGGGTAGTGGTAGCGGGTATCTTGCGCCCCATTTGAGCGTGGAGTTTAGCGCGCCCTTTGTAGGTAACGCGGGAGTGGCACTTGCAAGCCTTTTTAGCCACACTTTGATTTTATGCGGACTGGATTGCGGCTACATTGAGGGACAAGCCAAGCACGCCAAGGGTTCCTATTATGGAGCAGAAAGCTCCCTGATTCCCCCAGATGCCCTAGAGGTGCGCTCCAATTTTGGCGGCAACAAAGTCTTTAGCGATGGCCTATTTCTACTCTCGGCTAAACAAATGGCACAGCTTTTTAAGCAACACCAAAACCAAGTCTATAATCTCTCTAGAGGGGCACTCATAGAGCACACCACCCCCCTAAGTGTCAAGGATTTAAAGCTCACAGGGGGCAAGAAAGATAGGGCTATTAGGCGCATTAAAAACGCCTTTAAACCCTTGAAGCTAAGCCCACCAAGAGGGGACTTCAACGCCTTTAAAGAGGCTTTAGCAGAGCTTTTAAACACCCCAATAAGTGCCAAAAAGGAGCTGTACGCCTTAGTGGATCGCATCAATGCTCTAAGCGTAACAACCACGCAAAACAACCCATTTGTGGGGATTTTGCTAGAGGGTTCGCTCGCCCATTTATGTCTGCACCTACTCGTGGCGTGCCTGCCCTTAAAACAAGCCGACCTGCCCGCCTTTTACGCCAAGGCTAAAGAAATCATTTTAAATACTCTAGAAACCATGCGTGCCGCCTATGAAGGGAGTTTAGCTAGGCTCTAATGTGCACTTTAGATGTGGCTTGTACCTAAAAAGCCCTTTGGTTTGTTTCTGTAGGTGGGGGGTTTGGGCTAGGCCTTTTAATCGCGTTGATATGGGGGATTTGGGTTAAAACTCTATCATGTGTGTTGCTTGCTGTGCGATTCTAGTAAACCACTACACGGTTCGAGCAAACCAATATACGGTTTACTGCATATTCTCCACATTATACTTGTAGCGTTGTTTTTCTAGTTCTAATTCTAGGCGGTGTTTTTCTTCCTGCAACAACTCTTTCTGGCTTTGGAGTTTTTGGATGGAGCGGCTTATATAGTAAATGTTGTTGCTAAGATAAATCTTGGGCGCAAAGAGCACCAAGGTAATGAAAAAAATAATGAAAACCGCCCCTAAATTTAAAGGGGATAGGCCTTGTTGCTCTTCCTTGTTTTCAGCAAAAAGAGCTTCGCGCTCTTTGTCCGTGGCGCGCAACCGCCTTTCTTGCCCTTCAGGTTCTAGGGGTTTGGAGGACACCATAAAGCCTTAAAGTGAAAAGCCCGCATTTTAGCGCTACGCGCACGCGGATTATGGCGCACTTCCTGCGGACTTGGGGTAATGGGCTTTTTAGTGAGCATTTCGCCATAGGTTTTGGCGTATTCTCTAAAGGCGTGCTTAACCTGTCTGTCTTCTAAAGAGTGGAAGGCAATGACACATAAAAGCGTGTCTTGCAAGGTTTTAGAATACTCTAACAAAGTTTGTAGGTTTTGCATTTCAGCATTCACCTCCATGCGAATCGCTTGAAAGACTAAGGTCGCGGGGTGCAACTTGCCCCTATGGGTGTGCTTGGCTAAAAAGTTGGCCAAATCTTGCGCCGTGTTGAAAGGCTGTTTGTGGCGTTGTTGCACGATGAGAGAGGCGATTTTTTTGTATTCCCTCACTTCGCCCGTCTGCAACACCCGTTCCAGCTCATACAGGCTATAGCCATTCACCACCTTAAACGCGTCCAAACTCTGCCCCGTGTCCATGCGCATGTCTAAGCTCAAGGCGTTAAAGCCAAAGCCCCGATTAGGGTTGTCAAGTTGTAGTGAGCTCACCCCTAAGTCGGCTAGAATGCCCTGTGGGGAGGGCAGGGTGGGTAAAATTTGAGCGAAATTACCCTGTTTGTGGGTGAAACGCTCTTTGTAGGGGGTGAGTTTGTCAAGGGCTAAAGTTTGTGCTTCTTTATCTCTATCAATGCCGACAATGTGTAAATTGGGGTAGGCTTGCAACAGGGCTAGGCTATGCCCGCCCAAACCCAAAGTGCAGTCGATTAAAATAGGCTGTGGCCTTTGGCTTAGAGGTTTGAAAAGAGCGACAACCTCTTCTAATAAAACACTTTGGTGCATATAATCCTTTAAGCATGGGCATAAGCCGAGTTCTGTCGAGGGTGGTTATTTATCTTGGGTGGGTTTTACAACCCACCTCTTGCGAAGTGCCTCATCAAAGACTCTACCATACACTTCTTGCTACAGATTGGGTTTGCCTAAGCCGACCCCAATTGCTTGGGGCGCGGTGGGCTCTTACCCCACCTTTTCACCCTTACTCTTAAAGAGCGGTTATTTTCTGTGGCACTTTCCCTTAGCTTGCGCTAGCCATCCGTTAAATGGAATCCTGTCTTTCGTAGCTCGGACTTTCCTCTTTGGTTTGACCCAAAGCAACCACCGCCCATGCAAGGCGCGATTCTATCCAAAATTAGCTTAAGGTTTATGGAATTGACGGCCTTTGCTCTAGCGTTACCGCCCACTGGTAAAGTGCATTGAGCGCAGGGAGCAAAGTTTTACAATTTTCGTGCAGCGAGTACTAAACTGTGGGCGGGATTGTGGGGGTGTATTTTTCTAATGATGGGTTGATCGGCTTCTAGCTCCCACAAACACTTTGTCAGCATGGTTGCCGTGATGCACACCACCTTTGCAATCCATTGTAGCGGATGATTTAGTTAGGGGCAGTTTTTTATGAGCAGGCAAGTGCAATTCAAGCGTGTTAGAGATTGTGGATGTCAATGTTCCCGCCCCTGGTGCAGATAAAATATAAATTGCCTTTAAGGTGCTCGGGCTAAATTGCGCAAGAGATCATGTATTGGCGGGGTGCTATATTTATCCCTATCTCCCACAATTTCCCTCCAAATTAGGCTATGAGGGGGGCGGGTGTGGTGTGTGCCGTGGGTACAAATGTGAAAAATATTCAAGCAGGCGATGCCGTGAGCGTGATCTCCAGCTTTTCTCTCACACAATACGGCACTTATACTAAAGCAGCAAACTTGCCAGCCCACTCAGCTGTCAAACACCCGCAAAATCTTTCTTTTAAAGAGATGGTGGCAAGTTGGATGGCATTCATCAGCACCTATGGAGGGTTAGTGAAGTTTACCAAATGAAAGAGGGGGATTTTGTGGTTTTGGTGCAGCCACAAGCAACATGGCCTGTCTACGCTCCAGTTTGCCAAAATTTTAGGAGCAACCACCATCGCCCTCACACACACGCCAAAGGGGACATTTTATTTGACAGGGGGGCGGATTTTGTGCTTGCCACACAAGAGGATGATTTAAGCAGCTGTTTAAATGAAATTACAAGAGGGTAGGGGGTTAATCTTGTGTTTAATCCTGTGGGTGGTCCAGTGGCAACGACCCTTTTTAAAGCGATGGCTAAAAACAGGTGTTATATCATTTATGGTGCATTGAGCCATGATAACATCGCTTGGCAAACATCTTGCATTGTAAGGGTATGAATTGTTTGAGCTCACCACAAACCCCTCAAGACTAGAAAAGGCAAAAGCCTATATCTAGAGGCCCTAGTCAGCCAAAAATTGCGCCTGAGATTGACCGCACTTTCGCCCTTACAGACATTGCCAAAGCCCACACTATCTAGAGCAAGGCGTACAAATTAGCAAAGTCTTGGTGAAAATCTAAGCTGTTTACCCCTTTACAGCTCATCTTCGGGCAAAATTTTAGACCAATTTTTAATGAAGCGCAAAAAGGGGGAGGTGTCCGGGGGGGTGTTATGGCGCACCACCTGCCCGTCTTCCACTCCCTCCCATATTAATTTAGAGTGCAGGGCGTGCTTTTCTAAAATCAAGTGCCAACTACCCCTCATTTGCTCTTGCATGCGCCGTTGCAAATAGAGGGCAAAGCCGGGGTTGTCAAAGACCACGACTGACTCCGTGTTGATTTGTGCTGAGCGCGCGTCTAGGTTGAAACTGCCAATCCAAGTCAGTTGGCTATCAAAGATTAAAATCTTGCTGTGCAGAGAGTTTTTAAGCCGACCCTTGATTTTAAAGTGCACCCCCCCCTTACGGGTGTATTTAATGTAGCGGGAGAGTTCGCTCTTGGTTTCGTAGACATTCGCCCCCGCCTTGACTAATTTTTTAGCGTATCTCTCCCACGCCCCATAGACTACAATCGCATCCGTGGAGGCGAGCGAGTTGGTGAGAATGCTAAGTTCCAATCCTTCGCTTAGTTTCTGTTGAAAGGTTTTAAGCAGAGCGGGACCGGGGATTAAATAAGATGAGGCGATGTAAAGGCTGTTGGTGGTGTGCTTTAAAATCTCTTGCAGGGCGTGGTTGATGGGGGATGTGGGGTTTAGAGCATAGATTTTTTCAGGGCGATCGGCAATAAAGTACGCCCGCCCTAGGTAGCCCTTGTTTTGTTTATTGATGAACTTTTGGATGAAGGCTTGCACTTCCTTGTCATAGGTGCTTTGCTCGCCCAGCAAGAGTTTAGAGAGGCTCTTGGCGTAGGTTTTGGCGTATTTCTTTAGTTTTCTGTGGCTGGGCAATAAATTGGCTGGGATCGCGCCTTTAAAGTTCCAATACTCTAAAAAACTTTGCTTGGCCTTGAGACTCACCGCCCCTAAAAAGAGCGCATCCGTGTCTAAAAAGTTTTCATCTAAATCGTTGTCAAAATAGACATCGGCGATGTTGCGTCCCCCAATCACCAACGCCACATTATCCACAATGAAAATCTTATTGTGCATGCGCTTTTTAATGCGGTCGTAGCACGCCATCATTTCCAAATAACGCAAGCCCTTATTGCGGACATGGTAGGGGTTAAAGATCTTAACATCGATGTTGGGGTGAGTGTTGAGCATGATGATGTCGGACATGTCCGAGTCTAGCCCATTGTCATCGATCAAAAGGCGCACCTTCACCCCCCGATTGGCCGCCTTGTAAAGCTCGGACATCATTACCCGTGAAGAAATGTCGTTCTTGTAAAGGTAGGTCTGTATGTCTATGTTGTGCGTGGCTAGGCGGATTAAGGCGATGCGTTGTAACAAGGCTCTGTCCCCATCTTGCAAAATGAAGCCCAAACTCTGCTTAGGATTTTGGTTCAAGGTTTGGGCGTACACCTGCCCTAGGAGGGTTTTTAGGGGTTGGTAACTCTCTAAAAGGTGGATGTGATCGGGGCGTTTTTTAGCGATGGTAGCAAGACAACCGCCCAAAAAGAGCGGGTATAAAAGCAAACAAACCCACAAAAAGCGTTGCAACAAAGCCCTTAATCAGTCCAAAATGGGCTTTTTAGGCAAACACATGGCAGCGGCAAACATGCATGCCATCATCACGGCAACATAGGCAAAAAAGCCGTTCTCCATGTTGTAGTGCTTGAACTGCAGGGCAATGTAGGGGGTTGAGCCCCCAAAGACTGCGTTTCCCAGCGCAAAGCTAAAGCCCGTGCCAAGCGCACGCACATGCTCTGGGAATAAAGATGCCTTAAAAATTCCCGACACGGAAGTGTAGAAACTGAGGATCAAAAATAAGGTAAGCACGGCTAAAAAGGCGATGGTGGTGTTGTGGGCATACATGGACATCAGTCTAAAGATCGGGGCGATGCCAAAGAAGGCAAGGATGGTGAAGGTGAGGATCGCCCGTCTGTGGCTGATTTTATCGCCTATGTAGCCAAAGAGCGGTTGGATGAGCATGAGGATTAAAAGCCCAAAAACAAAGACATCATTCACCACAGGTTTAGCCATGCCGGCATTTTCTAGGTAGGTTTTGGCGTAAGTGGTGATGGTGTAAAAGGCGAGCGACCCACCTGCACTGATGACAAACACAATGAAGCAGGTTTTTAAATGGGGCAAGAGGGCTTTTAAAGTCCCCCGATCTTGGTGCTCTTCTAGCTCGCTAGAGCTCTCATCCATCAAACGCCGCGCCACCAAAGAGCCCAAAGCCAGTAGTCCGCCCACCACAAATAAAATCCGCCACGCAAAGGCACTCACCTGCGCCAGGCTAAAAAACAGCATTAAAACGCTGATGCTCGCCACCGCCAAAAACTGCCCCCCGATCAGCGTGCTGTATTGAAAGGAGCTGTAAAACCCCCGATTGCCCTTGGAGCTTAGCTCGGATAAATAAGTCGCCACAATGCCATACTCCCCACCCACGCTAAGCCCCTGCACCATGCGCGCCAGCAATAAAAATAAAATCGCCAAGTCCCCCACGCTCTCTTTAGTCGGCAGGACGGCAATCATAAAAGAACCAATCGACATCAAAACCACAGACATGATCATGGACTTTTTGCGCCCGATTTTATCAGCTAGAGAGCCAAAAATCCACGAGCCTAAAGGGCGCATGAAAAAGCCGACTGCAAAGATTCCAAAGACTTGAATCTGTTGGATGATGGGGTTGCTCGACTCGCTAAAGGAGTGGGCAAAATAGGTCGCGCTGAAGGCGTAAATATAAAAATCAAACCATTCGACTAAATTGCCACTCGCCGCCGCAACGACCGAGCGGATTTTTTTACTCTGTGCCATTAGCGCTTCCACAACCCTTTGGCTTTGTCGATCAAACTCGGCTTTTGCTTTTTGGCAAAGCGCCTAAGCGTGGCTAGAAAGTGGTGCCACTCGTGGATCTCCATGGCTGGAATCGCCCCCGCGTAGTTGGTGTGAGAGGGTAGGTCTTTACCCACCGCCCCCTTGCCTCCAATTTGGGTAAATTCCCCGATGTGCATATGCCCCCCAGTGCCTACCTGTCCGCCTAGCACCACATTGCGCCCCATAGTTGTAGAGCCGGACAGCCCCACCTGTGAGACGATGATGGAATGTTCACCTAACACACAGTTATGTCCCACCTGTACCAGGTTATCGATCTTTACGCCCTGCTTGATGTGGGTCGTGCCAAAGACGGCGCGGTCAATCGTGGTGTTTGCCCCGATCTCCACGAAGTCGTCAATTTGCACAATGCCCGTGTGCTCGATTTTAATATGTGCGCCAAGCTCGGTGTGTGCGTAGCCAAAGCCATCGCTGCCGATCACGCTATTAGCGTGGATGATGACTTCATTGCCAATCTGTGTGTTTTGGTAAATGGTCACATTGGGGTAAATCTTGCAATTCTTGCCAATTTTCACCCCGTCTCCTAGAACCACATTTGCCATGATGATCGTATTGTCCCCAATCTCCACCCCCTCGCCCACTATGACATGGGGCATGAGTGTAACATTTGCGCCCAAGTTGGGGGGGGTTTTGGTGCTGGGGGTTTTAAACATATCCACTTTAAAGGCGTGTGAGATTTTGGCAAAGGCTAGATGGGGGTTTTGCGTGATGATGGCTTGGCTGTGGGGGGGGACTTTGCTCGCATACTCGGCACGGATGAGCACGCCGCCTGCCTTGGTGTCTTTAAGTTTTTTCACATAGGATTTTTGATCTACATAGCTTAAATGGTTGGGCGTGGCAAGCTCTAAAGGGGCAACCCCAACAATCTCAAAATCTTTAAAATTGGGGGGCAAGGTGGCCTCTATCGAATAAGTTTCTTTTAAGGCATTGAAATTCATGCAAGCTCCTTTGTGTGGCTGATATTGATGATATCTAATAAGGCTTGGAGGTCTAGGCACGCCTTGCCAATGAGCACGCCATCCACTTCGGGCAAGCTCAAAATAGAGTCGGCATTGCTTGCCTGCACACTGCCCCCATAGACGATTTTGACACGGGGCTTAAGGCAAGCTTTAAGCCCGCCTATAGTGCTAGCAATATCGCTAGTTTGCGCGCTTACGCCCGTGCCAATCGCCCAAATCGGTTCGTAGGCGACAATAAGCTTAGGATAGCTTAAATCCAGCCCCTCTAATTGTTTTAATAAGTGATCCAGCACCGCTTCTTGCCCTAAATCGCGTGTGGCTAAGGGCTCACCGATGCAAAAGACGATTTGAAAGCCCTGTTTTTTAAAGAAAGCAAACTTTTCAAGGCAAAATCTAGGCTCTTCGCCCAGCAAACGCCTCTCGCTGTGTCCGATTAAAATAGAGTGGATGCCTAGCTCTTGCAGGGCGTGTAGAGTGATCTCGCCCGTGAAAGCCCCCTCAAGCGCGGGGTAGGCGTTCTGCGCGCCCACTTGCACACCAGCAGATTTACACGCCCCAAGGGTACTTAAAGGGGGGAAAAGCGTAACAAAAGGGACCAATTCTTGGGGTAAATTTTTCTTCAAATGCTCTAAATAGGGCAATAAATCAAGTGCATAGGATTTAAAATTGGCCAAGACAAATTTCACAATGTACTCCCAAAATTTGCTATATCTTAGCAAAACATGGCAAAAATCGCTAAAAAGTTACCATAATTTTGCTATCATTTTTTAATTGTAATCATCTTAGGAGCGTTGCATGCAACAAGAGGAAATTATTGAGGGCTATTATGGCGTGGGAGCGGAGCGCAAAAAGAGCGGGATGTACGCCAAGCTTGACTTTTTGCAAAGTGCAACGGGGCTTATTCTAGCTCTGTTCATGATCGCGCATATGTTCTTTGTCAGCAGCATTTTGATCAGCGACAAGGCGATGTATGCCGTGACAAAGTTCTTTGAGGGCAGTTTGTTTGTCAAGGCAGGCGAGCCCGCGATTGTGAGCGCGGTGGCGGCTGCGGTGATCATTATTTTAGTTGTCCACGCCTTTTTAGCATTGCGTAAGTTTCCTATCAACTACAGGCAGTATAAAATCTTCCAAACCCATAAATACTTGATGAAGCATGGCGACACTAGCCTATGGATGGTACAAGTGGGCACTGGTTTTGCGATGTTCTTTTTAGCCAGTATCCACTTGTTTGTGATGCTTACCGCCCCGCACAGTATAGGACCACACGCCTCCTCCTACCGCTTTGTGAGCCAGCATTTTTGGTTGCTCTATATTTTTTTATTGATTGCGGTGGAATTGCACGGTTCAATCGGGCTTTACCGTCTCGCCATTAAATGGGGTTGGTTTAAAGACTTAGGAATCGATCAACTGCGCAAAATCAAATGGGGCATGAGCGTGTTTTTTATCGTGCTGGGATTACTCACCTATGGCTCTTATGTTAAACACGGGATCATGCAAAAGGGTGAGATTGCGACCATGCAACAAGCCGTGCAAGCGGACGAACAACTCCATTAAGACTGAAGGGGATAACGATGAAAGTAGTTTATTGCGATGCATTGGTTGTGGGCGGAGGGTTGGCGGGACTACGTGCCAGCATTGCCTGCCGCCAAGTGGGCTTGGATGTGATTGTGCTCTCTTTGGTGCCTGTTAGGCGCAGCCACTCGGCCGCCGCTCAAGGGGGAATGCAAGCCAGCCTTGGTAATGCCAAAATGAGCGAGGGCGACAACGAGGATTTGCACTTCTTAGACACAGTGAAGGGCAGCGACTGGGGTTGCGACCAGCAAGTGGCGCGTATGTTTGTTACGACTGCCCCTAAAGCGATTAGAGAGCTTGCCAGTTGGGGCGTGCCATGGACGCGCATTAAAAAGGGCGATCGCCCCGCGGTGATCAACGGCGAGCATGTGACGATCACCGAGAGGGAGGATCGGCACGGCTATATTTTAAGCCGCGACTTTGGGGGGACAAAAAAATGGCGCACCTGCTTTACTGCGGACGCGACCGGGCACACCATGCTTTACGCCGTAGCCAACGAAGCCCTGCACCATAAGGTGAAAATTGAGGATCGCAAAGAGATGATCGCCTTGATCCACCACGGGGGCAAGTGCTATGGAGCGGTGGTGCGTGATCTCATCACCGGCGAGATCACTGGGTATGTGGCTAAGGGCACGCTTTTAGCCACAGGTGGCTATGGGCGGGTGTATAAGCACACCACAAACGCCGTGATTTGCGATGGTGTGGGTATCGCCACTGCTTTAGAAACAGGCGTGGCTAAACTGGGCAATATGGAGGCGGTGCAATTCCACCCCACCGCTTTGGTGCCTAGCGGGATTTTGATGACTGAGGGCTGTAGGGGCGATGGGGGGATTTTAAGGGATAAATTCGGGCGACGCTTCATGCCCGCTTACGAGCCAGAGAAAAAAGAGCTAGCCAGCCGCGATGTGGTGAGCCGCCGCATTTTAGAGCACATTAAAAAGGGCTATGGGGCAAATTCGCCCTATGGCGACCATGTGTGGCTAGACATTGCGATTTTAGGGCGTGCGCATGTGGAGAAAAACCTACGGGATGTGCACGACATTGCCCACACCTTTGCGGGTATTGACGCAGCCGATGACAGCCTAGAGACCGAAGAAAACATGAAGGGCATGCCCGCTGATGAGCCGGATTTTGGCCCCGGCGCGCCCAAACAAAAAGGCTGGGTACCCATCAAGCCCATGCAGCACTACTCTATGGGGGGGCTACGCACCGATCACAAAGGGCATAGCCATCTAAAAGGTCTGTTCTGTGCGGGCGAGGCGGCGTGTTGGGACTTGCACGGCTTTAACCGCTTGGGGGGCAACTCCGTGAGCGAGGCGGTTGTGGCGGGCATGATCATCGGGGATTACTTTGCCGAGTATTGCAAGGGCGCAGAGCTAGACATTAGCACCCACATCGTGGAGCAGTTCATCCAAAAAAGCCACGATCATATCCAAGAGTTGCTCCACAACGATGGAAAGGAAAGCGTCTATGAAATCAGGGAGCGCATGCGCGAGATCATGGATGAGAAAGTTGGGGTGTTTAGAGAGGGGCACTCCCTAGAAGCCGCTGTAAATGAGTTAGAGGAACTTTATAAACGCTCTAAACATATCCATGTGAAAAACAAAAAGACTCACAACAACCCCGAGCTTGAGGACGCTTACCGCACCCAAAAAATGCTCAAAATCGCCCTTTGCATCGCTAAGGGGGCATTAGATCGCACCGAAAGTCGGGGCGCACACACCCGCTTAGACCACCCCAAAAGAGATGATGCAAATTGGTTAAACCGCACCCTAGCCTCTTGGCCTGATCCTAACCAAACCTTGCCCACCCTAGAGTATGAGCCTTTAGACATTATGAAAATGGAGCTGAGCCCCGATTTTAGGGGTTATGGGGCCAAGGGCAACTTCATCCCCCACCCCTTGAAAGAACAACGGGACGCTGAGATCAAAGAAATCACCGAGCGCATCCGAGCGCAAGGGGGGGATCGCTATGATCTGCAGGATGCCTTGATGCCCTTTGATTTACAACCCAAGTACAAGGCGCGCAATGTCCGCCTAGATGATCAAGGAAAAGGAGAATAAATGGGACGCCAAATCACCATCCGCGCCTTAAAGTTTGACCCCCAAAGTGCGGTTTCTAAACCCCACTTTAAAGACTATCAGCTAGAGGAAATCCCCTCAATGACGCTTTTCATTGCCCTAGGAATGATCAGGGAACAGCTAGACCCGGACATTAGCTTTGACTTTGTGTGTCGGGCGGGCATTTGTGGCAGCTGTGCGATGATGGTCAATGGCCGTCCGCGCTTAGCGTGCAAAACCTTGACCTCGAGCTTTAGCGAGAGCGTCATCACGCTCATGCCTATGCCCTCTTTTCCTTTGATTAAAGATTTGAGTGTGAACACGGGCGAGTGGTTTGCCGGAATGAACACCAGGGTACAGAGTTGGGCACACCACAACAAAGAAGTGGACATTACGCTACCAGAAGAGCGCATCGATCCGGATGAAGCGCAAAATGTCTTTGAGCTCGATCGTTGCATTGAATGCGGGTGCTGCATCGCGGCTTGTGGCACGAAACTGATGCGCGAAAACTTCATTGGGGCGGCGGGGATGAACCGCGCCATGCGCTTTTTGATCGACTCACACGATGAGCGCAGCGATGACGACTTCTATGAACTGGTGGGCGATGACGATGGGGTTTTTGGGTGCATGAGCCTCATTGGTTGCCACGACACCTGCCCCAAACAAATCCCCTTGCAAGGCACTTTAGCCGACCTACGCAACAGAATGGCGAAGGTGGGGCGCAACCGCTAGGCGGTTGCTGTTTGCTTAAGAGTGCTTAGACACTCGCCTAGAAGTTTAATCTCCCGCTTAAAAAATGAACTAGATTGATGGATAGGATAAGAACCCGTTTTTATGCAACATGGGACTTAAATTTTTTTAAGCTTTGAGCCATCAAGTGGAGCACACCCACCCAAACTACATACACGGCACCAACACCACCCCAAATGCCTAGGGCAAGAAGTTTAATGCGGCTTAAAGTGTTCGGTTTTTGATCACAAAATACGCCGTGGGGATGACAAAGAGGGTTAAGACCACACTGGTGATCATCCCCCCTAGCATAGGCGCGGCGATGGAGTGCATGATCTCTGAGCCCACCCCATGCGAGTACATGATGGGCACTAAGGACACCAAAATGCTAAAGAAAGTCATTAACTTGGGGCGCACCCTTTGCACTGCTCCGTGCATGATCGCCTCTTTAAGTTTGGTGCTTGTGTGTTGCTCTTGTTTTAAGAAGTTTTGGTAAGCGTCCTCCAAATAGATGATCATCACAATCGCCGTTTCACTCGCCACCCCTAGTAGTGCCAAAAAGCCCACCAATGCGGCAATACTTAAATTCAAGCCCCAAAGTTTCATGAAAACAAGGCCACCCAAAAAGGCAAAGGGGAGGCTAAAGAAGCACAAGAGCGAATTTGTGGGGCTTTTGAGCGCAAATACGATCAAAAGAAAGATAATGAAAATACTCATCGGCACGACATATTTTAAGGTCGCAAAGGCTTCATCTAAATATTGGCTCTCGCCCGAAAACTCGTAGTAATACCCGCTAGGCAGGCGCAAACTCTCTAGGGCTTTGATGGCCGCTTCGCGATAACTCTCTGAGCTCACCCCATTTTTAGGCACAATGTAGATGAAGTGCACATTCAAGCCCTTTTCACTTTTAAGCACCGCAGGGGCGTTCTCATAATAGACATTAGCAAACTCCCTTAAAGGCACATAGCTCGCCGCGGGGGTTTTGATGTAGAGATTTTGCAGGGCTTGTATGTTGTTGCGCTCGGTGTCTTTGAGCCGCACAGAAATCGGGTAACTCTCCACGCCGTCAATTAAAGTGGTGATGCTTGCCCCCCCTAAGCCATAGCTCACCATATCCAACACCGCTTGTTTGGTTAAATTGTATTGCGCCAATTTTTCGGGGCGTAGGTCCACATTGAGATAGTAGCCATTGTTGGACTTTTCGGCAAAGACGGACAAACTTTGGGGCAAAGTCTTCAACTTCTGCTCCATTTTGATCGCCAGTTCTTGGAGTAAATAGGGGTCTTTGCCATAAAGTTTGATGCCTAAGGGCGTGCGAATCCCCGTTAAGAGCATGTCAATGCGCCCTCTAATGGGGTAGGTCCACGAGTTCACCAAGCCCTTGAGTTGTAAGGTTTTTTCTAATTGATCCCTTAGCTTCTTATAAGTCATGCCCGGCCGCCACTGAGATTTGGGTTTGAGCTCAATGTAGGTTTCTAGCATGGAAAGGGCTGCGCTGTCCGTGCTGCTGTTAGCCCGCCCCACCTTGCCAAAGACTTGTTTGACTTCAGGGATCGCCTTGATGTGCTTGTTGGTTTCTTCTAAATACTTCTTGGCCGTGTCAATGCCTACGGCGTTGGTTGTAACGGGCATATACATCACCACCCCCTCGTTAATGGCAGGGATGAACTCCCAGTTGAGTTTTTTATACACAAAGTAAAGCCCGCCAAGACCCACCACGCTAAGGGCTAAGAACACCCAACGCAGGCGCAACACAAAGGTCAAACACACCCCGTAAACCTTAATAAAAAAGGCGTTGATGGGGTTTTTAGATTCCTCTATGATTTTGCCCTTGATAAAAAAGAGCATTAAAATCGGCACGACACTGATAGAGAGCAAAGCCCCTACAAGCATGGCAAAGGTTTTGGTGTAAGCTAGGGGCGAAAAAAGCCGTTTTTCCTGCCCGCTCAAGTCAAAAATAGGCAAGAAAGAAACCACAATGATCATCAAGGCAAAGAAAATCGCCGGGCCCACTTGCTTGACACCGGCAATGATCGCCTCTTGGCGTTGTTGGTCGTTCTCTATGTTGGCGTGGCTTAGGTGTTTGTGGGCGTTTTCGACCATCACAATCGCCGCGTCCACCATCGCCCCGATGGCAATGGCAATCCCCCCTAGGCTCATAATACTCGCCTCAATGTTGAAAAAGTGCATGAGTAAAAAACTTAGGCACACGCACAAGGGCAAAGTGATGATCACCACCAACGCACTTCTAAAGTGCAAGAGAAAGAGCGCAATCACGACAAGCACGATCACGCTCTCTTCTATGAGCGTGTGGATCAAATTATCCACACCCTTTTTAATCAGCTCGCTGCGGTCATACACGGGCACGATTTTCACATCGGGGTTGCCCTCTTGCAAGCGGGCGATCTTTTCTTTGATACGCTCTAAAATGCGGTAGGTGTCGGCGTGGTAGCGCACCATCACAATCCCGCCCACGACCTCCTGCGTGCCGTTTAAGTTCGCCACGGAGCGGCGCGGTTTAGGGGTTAAATTCAGTGTGGCGACATCTTTAAGCTTAATGGGCGTTAAGTTGGGCGTTTTAAGCACAATTTCGCCCAAGTCCTTTAAACTCTTGGTGTAGCCTTGGGCGTGGATGATCTTTTCAAACCCATTTTCTAAGACGATCCCCCCGCCGGTGTCTTGATTGGACTTTTTAATGGCATTCACCACATCATCTACGCTTAAATTGTATTTCACCAAAGCGTCATTATCTAGGGTAACTTCATAGTTTTTCTCAAAGCCCCCCACACTCGCCACCTCGCTCACCCCATCCACGCCTAAAAGCGCGTAGCGGTAATAAAAATCCTGCAAGGTCTTAAGCTCGGCTAGGCTCTTGGTTTTGCTCACTAAAGCGTATTGGTAAGCCCAGCCGATCGAAGTCGAGTCGCTGCCCATCTCCACCTTCACTCCAGCGGGCAACTTCACCCGCGCCATTTGCTCGCTCACCCGATCGCGGGCAAAATACAAATCCACGCCATCTTTAAAGATGATGTAGACCAAACCCGTTTCATAGCTGGAGATCCCCCGCACGGTTTCAATGTCGGCAATCCCCATAAAATTAGCCACCAATGGATAAACCGCCTGTTCTTGCACCACCTGCGGGCTTTGGTTGGGGTAGCTCACCTGCACGACCACCTGCGTGGGCGAGAGATCGGGTAGAGCGTCTAAACGGGTGTTTTGGATCGCCCAAAGCGAAATCAAAAAGAGCAAGAAAGTCCCCATTAAAACGATCAGCTTATTCTTGAGGCAGAGCGAAATGATTGCGTTAATCATCACTCATCCCCATTGTTGATCGCATCGGCATCTAAAATAAAGAGCGCGTTTTTAGCCACCTCATCGCCCGCTTTAAGCCCCTCTAAAACTTGATAACTCCCATCGCTCAAGCGTTTGGCCTTAATGGGCGTGAAGTCAAAAGAGTCGTCGTCTTTTTTAAACACGATCGCCCGCCCATTTTTAATCAACACCGCCTCTTTAGGCAGGATTAAAATCTTTTGGGCGGGTTGGTAAATCGTAACCTTGGCAAACATGTTGGGGAAAAAAAGATTGTTGGGGTTTTTTAAAATGAAGCGGGCTTGTAGCATTTTGTCCTGTGCGCCCACAAGGGGGTTGATGTTAGAAAACTCTAAATCAAACACCCCGGGCACGCCCTCGATCTTGATCTGCGCTTTAGACAAGTGGCGCACAAAATCCAAATCCTCTTGATTGACCCGCACCAAGACATATAGGGCTTTTAAATCAATGATTTGAAACACCAAAGCCCCACTTTTAATAAATTCCCCCTCATTGATATTCTTAGTAAAGACCACGCCACTAAAGGGGCTTAGCATTTCTACGCTGTTTTGCACCCTTTTTGTCTGCATGATCTTATCGATCTCGCCCGCCCCCACACCCAATAAACGCAACTTCTCTTGCATTTGGGCGACTTGGCGGTTGAAGTGCAAAGAGGAGAGCAATTCGCTTTGCACCGAGATTAAAGCGGGGGAGTAAATGCTAAAGAGTTTGTCGCCCGCCTTGATACTCTGGTAAGTGCGATTCACATAAAGTTTTTCCACAAAGCCATCAAAGCGCAGGTTGTAAGAATACACCTTGCGCTCATCGGCGGACAGAGTGGCGTAATACTGCCTAAAAGGGGCAAACTCTTTAAGTTGCACCGCCACGCTGCCCACCGCCTGCAAGTGCGCTAAACTCAATAAAAGCCCGAAAATCCATTTTTTCATTTTAGCCCTTTGAGGTTTTCTAGCGCAAGGTAGGTTGTGGTGAGGGTGCTTAGGGTTTCTAACTGCAATAATTTGGTGTTGATGGTGTCGTTGAAGGCGTTGTAATAGCTGTTGTAATCGCCCTGAGAGGAGGGCAGATTGTCTTTATAGATTTTCACAATGTGCTCGCTTGCTTGTAAAATTTGGTCAATGTTGCTTAGGTTTTTTTGTAATTGTGTGAGTTTTTTAATCAATTTGCGGGCGTTGTGTTGCACACTGTTTTTGGTGTTCTCCAGGGCGTTTAGAGCTACTAAATGCTCTTCTTTGCGCTGCTGCAAAGTATTGCTTTGCTTGCCATAGAGGGGCAGAGGGATTGCCACCCCGATGGTGAACATGTCAAAGATTTTAGAACGGAAGAGGTAGTTAGCGGTTACATTGATGTCTTCTAAAAAGCTTTTCTTGGCTAGGGTGATGTTCTTTAAAGATTGGCTGTCTTTGAGGCTGGCGATCTTGATGGTGCGGTTCGTGTCCATGATTTCCTTCATTTCGTGCTCGGGCTTGAAAGCCACGGGGCTGGGTGCTAGGCTTAATAAATCACTTTGATTAAAGGTCAGCTCGCTGATGTTGATTTTATTATCGGCGAGGCTGTCTTGTAAATCGTTTTGCTTGATCTCCCATTGCGCTTTGATGACTTCTAATTTGGCGATGGCGATTTGATCGGGGCTGCTGGAGTGCTCGGCTCTATAAAGCAAATTGTCTAAATTGCTTAAAGCGTCTTTAAGCAAGGCTAATTTTTGGGTGTTTTTATAGACATTGACGGCGTTGGTTAAAATATTGATCGCAATTTGTTGTTTGAGTTGCTCTAATTCTAAAATCTTTTTTTGGCGCTCGAGTTGCACCACTTGCTTTTGTGTATGCCTTTTGCCGGTCACATCGAACTTTTGGCTAAGCCCCACGCTGATGCTCTGCATAAAACTTGAATCCAAGATGAAAAAGTTATTCACATCAGCGTTGTTGTAGCCCACATACAAAATAGGGTTGTCCCAGCGGCTCACCGCCTTGGCTTGTGCTTGCAGGCTGTCTATCTGTGCTTGCAAACTGGCGATCTTGGCGTTTTTGGTGAGGTATTTGGCATACACCACCCGCAAGGTTAAGGGAACTGCCTGCAGGGCGCACATTGCAAAGATCAAACCAAGCACAAGCGCACGCATTTAGATATCCACGCTGCTTTTGCCTTTGAACACATGCCCATCTGTGGTCTTGATTTCCACTTTAATTTGCCAAGTCCCGTTCATGGGCAAGTTTACAGAGCCTGAATAAACCCCGTCTTTTTCTGTCAATTTGGCGCTTTCGTGCATGGCGGGCATGCCCGGCATTTCAGGCATGAAGAACTTGACCTTCACTTGCGCCCCTTTGATCGCCTTGCCATGTATAGTAGGGGTGATGCTGAATTTATTGTTGCCATTGACAAACTTATTGGAAGACTTTAAAGAAACATCTGTCCCGCTGGCTTTGAACTTCAGCTCATAGGCATTCAGGCTCAAAGCCAGTGCCCCCGCTAAAAATAAAAAGGCAAATCGTTTCATCATAAACTCCTTGTAAAAAGTTGTCCTAATGTTAGATAAGGATTGTGTAATTTTTGTGTAAATGTGTTAAAGTTTAGAAAATTTTTTAAAAGGAAGTGCATGCATTATCGAGTCGAACACGACACCATGGGCGAGGTTAAAGTCGAGGATGGCAAATACTGGGGCGCGCAAACCCAAAGAAGTTTCGAGAACTTTAAAATCGGGGTGGAGAAAATGCCCCATGAACTCATCGCTGCCTTTGCCAAACTTAAACGCTCTTTAGCCAAGGTCAATCAGGATTTAGGCAAGCTGGATGCACAAAAAGCAGGCGCGATCATGCAGGCTTGCGAGGACATTTTGGATGGCAAATTAGAAGGGATGTTCCCCCTAGCCATTTGGCAAACAGGCAGCGGGACACAGACGAATATGAACATGAATGAGGTCATCGCCAATAGGGCAACCGAGATTTTGGGGGCGGATTTTAGGAAAGAAAAGTTGATCCACCCCAACGACCATGTCAATATGTCGCAAAGCTCGAATGACACCTTCCCCACGGCGATGCACATTGTGGCGGTGCTGGAGCTCACCGGCACGCTACTGCCCGCCCTAGACACCTTGCACGCCACCTTGCACGCCAAAGCTGAGGCGTTTAAAGACATCATCAAAATCGGGCGCACGCATTTACAAGACGCGACTCCTTTAACTTTGGGGCAGGAATTTAGCGGATATGCGAGCATGTTAGAGCACTCTAAGGCGCAAATTTTAGAGAGTTTGGAGGGCTTAAGGGAGCTTGCCATCGGGGGCACGGCTGTGGGCACAGGCTTAAACGCCCACCCCGAGCTCTCCCAAAAAGTCGCTGAAGAGCTCACGCATTTCACGGGGCAAGCGTTTAAGAGTGCGCCCAATAAATTCCACGCCCTAACCAGCCACGATGCGATCAACTTCGCCCACGGCGCGCTCAAAGGACTAGCGGCCAACTTAATGAAAATCGCCAACGACATCCGCTGGCTTGCCAGTGGTCCGCGCTGTGGGCTGGGCGAACTTGCCATCCCCGAAAACGAGCCGGGCAGCTCCATCATGCCCGGTAAAGTCAACCCCACCCAATGCGAGGCGTTGACGATGATCGCCGTGCAGGTGATGGGCAACGATGCAGCGATCGGCTTTGCAGCCTCTCAGGGCAATTTTGAGCTCAATGTGTTTAAGCCCGTCATCATCTACAACTTCTTGCAAAGCGTGAAGCTTTTGGCCGATGGCATGCTCAGCTTCAACGAACATTGTGCCAGTGGCATTGAGCCCAACAAGGACAAAATCGACTATTATTTGCACCACTCCTTGATGCTCGTTACGGCCTTAAACCCCCACATCGGTTATGAAAACGCCGCTAAAGTCGCCAAAAATGCCCATAAAAAGGGCATCGGCCTCAAAGAATCTGCCCTAGAGCTTGGACTACTCAGCGAAAAGGACTTCGACGCGTGGGTCGTCCCCGCTCACATGATCGCCCCCAAGGCGTAACTTAGGCGTTTGGCTTAGTGGCTTGGTGGCCAAGTTTGAACATCATTTTAGGGGCTTAGCCCAATTTTCTTTTTTGCATGTACACATGCTTGACCCGTGTCCATGACCCTAGAGTGAGGGGACTCTCCTTAAAGCACCCTGTTTATATACCTTCTGCTTTGTTTTTAGGCACTTGGTGTTTGTCAGGGGTCGTTTTAAACAGGCAATTTGAAATGCACAAATTTAGACACAACAAAATCACTAGACTGAGAATTTTGATGATTAAGATAGGTCTTTTAATTAAGTCTTTGATGTGGTTGAAAATCACTAAGAATTAAGTTTATAAACTAAAGATTAACTATAGTAAGGTTTTTCTCCATAAAAATAGATTAGCATATCCGTTTATACAAATTTCAAGGCGGGTTGTGATGGCAAAATGGAACAAAGAAGACATGATGTGGAGCTTAAGCCTTTATGGTACGGCCATTGGGGCTGGGGTGTTGTTTTTGCCCATCAATGCGGGGTTAGGGGGGTTGATCCCCTTGATTGTCATGTTGGTGTTTGCCTTTCCTTTGACTTTTTTGACCCACCGCGCCTTGTGCCGTTTTGTGCTGGGGGGCTCAGACAAGAGCGATGACATCACCGTGGTCGGGCAGAATTATTTTGGCAAATTCGGGGGCGTGTTGCTGACCCTGCTTTATTTCTTTGCGATTTTTCCCATTTTGCTCGTGTATAGCGTGGGTATCACGAACAACATCGATAGTTTTCTTATCAATCAATTAGGCTTGGCTGCACCTAACCGCTTGCTACTCTCTTTTTTGGTGGTGGGGATTTTGATGTTAGTGGTGAGTTTTGGCGAGGAGGTGGTGATCAAAACCATGTCCGCCATTGTCTTCCCCTTTATTGCCGTGCTGGTTTTTAGTGCCTTGTGGCTCATTCCCAAATGGAACAACGCGCTTTTTAAAAATATCCATTTGAGCGGGGCGGGGGGCGAGAGTTTAGGGGTGGTCATGCTCTTGATTTTGCCCACAATGGTGTTCGCCTTCAACCATTCGCCCATCATCTCCTCGCTCGCCGTACATTGCAAGCAAACCTATGGGCAGGAGGCGGACAAAAAGGCTTCTGTCATCATCGCTAGGAGCAATGTATTGATGATTGTAACGGTGATGTTCTTTATCTTTTCATGTGCAATGTGTTTAAGCCCTGCGGAGTTTAAAGAGGCTAAAGCGCAAAACCTGCCCATTTTGTCCTATTTAGCTAACCATTTTGAAGACATGAAAACCTTTGCACTAGTCGCGCCTGTCGTTGCCTTTGTGGCGATGGGTAAATCCTTTTTTGGGCATTATTTGGGTGCGCGCGACCCGATCTTTGTCGTTCTACTAATCTATAAAATTCTATAAAACTATGCAAATTTTTTATATAATTATCACCGCCAAAAACACCCCAAAATTTGCTAAAATAACCGCAATGTTTGCCCTAAGCCACAAGATTGAATTACAACCCAACAACAAAGCAAAGACCCACTTTAAAAAGGCGTTTGGGTGTGCTAGACTTGCCTATAATTGGGGACTAGCCAAGTGGAAGGAAACTACGAAAAGGGCATAAAATCTAACCACTTTGCCCTAAAGAAAGAATTTAACGCTTGCAAAAAAGAGAAGTTTCCCTTTGTCTATGAAGTGTCCAAATACGCTACAGCACAGCCATTTAACCACTTAAACCTAGCGTTTCAAAAGTTCTTTAAAGATTTAAAATTGGGTAAAGTCAGTTACCCCCGTTTTAAACGCAAAAGAGAATATCAGGGGAGCTTTTACATTGGGGGCAACCAAATAAAAATCATTCAAGGCAGCACAAAAGACTATCTTAAAATCCCCAACCTGCCCAAAATCAAAATGACTGAAAGGCTAAGATTGCAAGGCAAAATCAATGGGGCGACCATCACGCAAAGAGGCAATAAATTCTATGTTTCAATCCAAACAGACACCACACAAGAGGAGTTTCACCGCACCCATAAGCCCATAGCAAACAACCACACTCTAGGTATTGACACAGGAATAAAGGCTTTTGCTAGTCTATCTAATGGCTTACAGATTTTCGCCCCCAAGCCCTTAAATAGGCTCGCAAGACGGCTTAAAAGACTTAGCAGACAACTTAGCAAAAAACGGCATTCGAAAACCAAGAATGACGGGATTAAGAAGTCCGCTAATTTTCTTAAAGCCAGCTTGCGGCTGAATCGATTGCATACCCGTATAGCCAACACCCGTAATAACTTTTTACACAAACTTAAGCACCGCCCTAGTGCGGCACGCTAAAACCCTTTGTTTAGAGAGTTTAAAAGTCAAAAATATGCTTAAAAACTCTAAACTAGCTAAAGCCCTAAGTGATGTCAGCATATCTGCCTTTAACACGCTTTTAGACTACAAGGCAAAGTATTATGGGCGGGAAATTTTACGGGCGGACACTTTTTACCCGAGCTCTAAGACTTGTTCCAGCTGTGGCAGTGTCAAAAAAGACTTAAGCCTAAATGATAGAGTTTATAAGTGCGGTGTTTGCGGTGTTGTGGTGGATAGAGATTTTAACGCTAGTGTCAATCTAGTGAAGCATTTAGTAAGTGGAGTTCCCACTGAATTTACGCCTGCGGACATGACAGCTCTATTAGGTTGTTTTGCAAAGAATGGCTTAGTAACCAGCATGGTGGAAACAGGAATACAACAAAAACCGCTAAAATTTTTTTCTATTGATAGGATTTTATAGGATTTTATGCGGTTTTATAGGTTTGTAAGAACGGTATCGTTGGACTAAAAAAGAAGTTCAGACTTTGCTCAAAGACATTGTGCGTTTTATGCGCAAGAGCAAACTAGATAAAGATGAATGTTAGAGCCTACAGCCCCTTGTGGTGAAGAAGGTGGATGGAAATTACCATGTCATCGATGGGCAACAACGGCTCACCGCAATATTTTTAATCATCAAGTGCCTCGAGAAGAAGGATTTCTTCACCCTTGATTAGAAAGCAGAGAGAAGAGCTTTAAATTTTTATCCAACATCCACAATCCAACCACACCGCAAAAAATCAACATCGATTTTTACCATTTTAAAAAGGCTTATAAGGCAATTAAAGATTATAAATATGAAGAGGAGAAGGAGAAGTTTTTTGATGATCTAGAAAAAAGATTTGGGCTTTGTTGGGCTAAAAAGCCCCCCAAAATCCTAACAACCTTCCAAAAGTTTAGAAGTTGTAAACATAGTTGAAGTAAACAGACACATTGCGTTTGTAAGCGATGTCTGTCTTCATGCCATCAGCATTCACACCCTTGAAGTAGTAGTTGGTGGCAAGGGGGATTCTTAGACCGATTTCAAAGCCATTGTGTCTGTTGACATTCGTCCTAAAGCCCAAATTCAAGGGGATTTGGAAGTAGCTGGTGTTCATGACCGCATGGCCGCCGTGTGAATTGTCGTAATTCATCAAGTAGGTGTAGTAACTTTGCCCTTTGACCGCCCAGCTAGAGCCATCCAACATGAGCCCTGCAAACAGACCCGTGGTGTATTTGCCGTCTTTGCTTTCGTAGAAGTTATACAGCGCATCCACCCCAGCCCCATAGACAAAGTTGTCAAGTTCAGCTGCATTGCTGTTCATGAAGGTGCCGTGTTGGTAACTGAAGTTGGCATAATAGCGCAGACCCCAGCGTTTTTTCTTACCAAAGAATTGTTTATACCCAAACTGCACATCGATGCCGTACATGTTGCCATTGGAGTTCATGGGCACCATGGGGGTGTGGGAGGCGGTATAAGTGCCGTAGCCATTGCTTTTGAGGAAAGTGTTGAGTTTGGCTTGCGCCGCTTTAGCGTAGACAAGGGCCTGATTGACTTGTTGGATGAGCCCACTCACAGAGCTTCTTGTGGCGGTGCTGCCTGAGGGATTAGTGCCAAAGCCTTTACCCACAACTTCAAAGGAGGCATGTTGGGGCGCGACTTCCGCCTGCACATTAGCCACTTGTGCGCCCCCAGCTGCGCCGCCCACGCCCGCCACGCCAGCCATGCCTGCAAGTTGATCGATCAAACTGGTTTGCAAGTTTTGCAACTGGTTGATCAAGTTATTGAGGTTGTTGCTGGCCGTGTTGTAATTGATTGTGGGGCTAGCGATGATCTCTTGGTAAATCGCTTGCACGGCCGCATTGGCGTTGCCTACACTGCTATTGCCGGTATCCACAAATTCGTTTTGTGCCAACACTTTAAGGGCATCTAAAATGCCGCCTAAAGTGTAGCTGTTGTTTTCTGCCATGAGTTGTGCTTGATCGCTGATCACAATGTTGGCCTGTTGTTGGTAATCGCTCGCACTAGAGTTGGTGGCGATGCCATTGCCGCTAAGGAGGTTTAAATTCGCTTGCGCGGAGCTGTTATTGGTGATCATTTGGGTGATCAAGCGCGCAGTCGCACCCACGGGGGTGTTGGCCGCCTCTGCATCGTTATAAACGGTGAGGGGTTGTTGCGCCGTATTCATTTTGTTGAGGGCGTTTTGGATCGTGGCGATGTTGGCGTTGGTCAAAACCCCGTTTTTAGAAGCCACGCCATCTTGGTTTTGGCTATTCAACATGCCATTGACGCTTTGCACCCCTAGGGCGTTGGCAACCGCCATTTTAAGGATGCTAGAGGGCGTGTTAGAGCTGTTGAGCAGACCTGAGAGGTTGTTCATGGACTCTGTATACTGTTTGGCATCTCTAAACACGCCGCTTAAAGTGTTGGTGACAAGGTTGGCTTGTAATGTGGCGGCGTTGTCTCCCGTGGTGAAAGCCGAACTTTTTAAAGCCGCCTGCGCCGCAGCGACAAGCTGGGCGGGCGTGGCGTTGAAGAAGTACTGCTGGATTGTGTTTGCCCCAAAATTATTGTTCCCAAAACCTGTGCCGCTCACCCCCTGATCTTTGAGTTCAAGCGCCATGAGACCAGCTAGAGTGTTGGCCCCCGCCATGTCGGTGGGCATGGGGCCACCTAAACCTTGCAAGGCCGAGGGGAGGGTTGATTGGATCATCGCCTGCACGGCTGTGGCCTGCGCCCCGCTACTGCTGGAGTCGATCGCGTTGGCTTTAAAGATCCGATCGGCAGCACCCACAATGGCGTTGATTTGGTTGTATTGTGCGGCGGTAACACTCGCTAGTGAGGTGATGCCATGGGTGTTTGTCGTCTTGATGACCGCGTTGGCATCCGCGAAGTCATTGGCGAGTGTCAAGGCGTTCTTTAACGCTTTGCCGATGTTTTGGCCTACATTTGAGTTGATCGCCGCTTGATGATTGTTTCTTAGCACCTTATCGATGGCCTGCAGCGCCCCGCTCCCACCCACGAAAGTTTGCACGGCTTCTAAGAAACTCTTAGCATTAGTGGCGGTGTTTAAATAGGTCATATTGCCCGCGCCGCCGGTAAGATCTGACCCAGTCCCTGGATTTGTGCCCACTGTGCCGCCTAAAACGGGTTGGAGGGCTTTTTCTAGGGTAACGAGCTGCGCCAAATCTGGGGTAGCGCCCCCTTTAACCGCGACTAAAACAGCGTTGGCATTAGGATTGTTTTCAATCGCTTCAACCAACTGAGTCAAAAGCGGCACGGCTCCGGCTGTGGTGATGTTGTTAAGAGTGTTTAAATTCAACGTCGCAGCCCCTGCGGTGTTGGTGGTAGAAAAAGTCGTCTGTCCCTGGGCATTTGTGCTGAAATAAAGAGGTGTGGTGAAGTTTTTCACCACAGCTGCAATTTGCCCAGCGTCGCCATTGAGCTGGCCATTGTTCAACGCATTGGTTACCGCAGTGATATTAGTGCTGTTGCCTGTGAGGCCATTGCTCGCACTAGTGGCAGGTTGGAGCATGCTAGAAATATTAACGATGCTCTGCATCGCACCAAGCAAGGTGAGTTGGGGACCCGCGGGGGTGGGTTGGGTGACTAAGTTGGGATCGGTGAGCATGCTTGCCGTGAGGGCTGTAGTCGTGCCTATGCTAACCGAGTTATTGCTGCTCGTGTTGCTAAGCTCAAAGGCCCCGGCGGTCAGAGCCTTACCTTGCTCGTTGATCGTGTTGTAGGCGCTCAACATATTATCCACGGCTGTTTGGGTGTTGCTAAGCGTGCCTGAACCTCCAGAGCTCACAAAACCCGTAAGGCCATAGACACTAGAGGCGATGCCACTTAAAGAGGTCATGGGCACGGTGTCGCCTGTGGCGGGGTCTTGCAAAATGCTTTTAGAGGTGTTGAGATTGAGGCCCAAATCGTTCCACGCGCTGATGCTAGCCACATCGCTGGTAAACTGGGTGTTGAGACTGCTAAGAGCACTGCTGCTGATGTTCACCTCGCTGGCATTGCCTGGATTTAAGGTAGAGGAAGTGGCCAGGTTAAAGAGACCTTGTGTGGCTTCTGTGTTGCCTGTGGTGACCAGGGCTTTAGCCGCGCTTTGGTAGTTATTGCTTTTGACCACTTGGCTTTGTGCCATCACAATGGCGTAGGGGTTATTCGTGACTGCGTCTTGGACTTTGCTTGCCACCCCTTCTAAGTACTCTAGGCGATTGACAAGATTTTGCAAGGTGTTAAGCCCGGTTAGCGACCCATTAGAGGGGCTTGTTAAGGTGAGGTTTTTATAGCTTTGCGCGCCTTGTAGGTAGTCGAGCACATCGGTGGCCACCTTGCTGCCTTGCTGGTCGGTGAGGTTGTTGAGCAAGGTCAAGTTGTGGTTATAGCTGTTGAGGGCTCGGATCACGCTTGTCGCGCTGGCCACCGTGCTGCTGCCTAAATCGGAAGCCTTGATGTATTGCAAGAGACTGCCAAAGGCATCGGCCGCCTTGATCGCTGCGCTAAAAGCCGCCCCATTGTTTTGGGTGCTTAAAGCGTTGTTCATGGTCAAATACTTAGTAGAACCTGTGCCACCGGCACCCGTAATGCCCGTAGAGCTGGTGAGGGTGTTGTTGGCGTTGATCAAGTTTTGCGCATCTTGGATCACCCGGGCGATGCTAGAAGCGCTGGTTAAATTCGCCTGCTTGGCTGGATTTAAGCCAGAGTTGTTTAAAAGATTGTTGATGTTGGCAACATAATTTGTCGTGACAGTGCCACTGCCGGTGGGGTTGCCAAAGCCCATCACAGATTGGTAGGCTTGCCAAATGCTCGTGGCATTAGCAGAGCTAGAAGCCAAATTAGCTAGAGCCACAGTGGCCGCGGTGTTAGCCTGGGATTGTTGGATCTGCCCGCTGCTAAGTTGGGCTTGGATGGGCATGAGGGCATTGACCACTTCTGTGAGCGTCACCCCACTTTGCAAATTGCTGGCCGTGGTGAGGGTGCTAATATCTGCACTCAAGGTCGCAGATGTGTTGGTGATGTTGGAGCTGTTATTTAAAAGCCCTGATCTCGTGTTAGCGTTACCAAAGAGGGTTTGATAAGCCGTGCCCATCGCACTGCTGGTGGCAAAGCCGTCACCTAGCAAATTGGACATGGTGTAAATGTTATTGAGGTTGGTGAGGTAGGTGGCCGCATTGCTGTTTGAGTACTGGGCATCGCCTAAGCCAATGGTCGCCCCGGTGATGGTGGTGGTGTTGGTCATGTTGGACGTGCTGGTGAGGTTGTAGGTGTTGGCCCCGGTGCCTGCAAAGAATTGGCTACCAGCGGTGTGTAGCGCGCCCACAGCACTGTTAAGGGAGCTGATCGCACTGCTGATGTCGCTTAAAGTGGTGGTGCTCACTTGTCCGTTAGGGGTGTCTAGCAAGGGCAAAATGCCTTTAAGCTGGTTATACATGGTGTTGACGCTGGCTTGCGCAAAGCCTAAATTTTGCGCCGCACTCACCCCAGAACCGAGCAGGCCGGACAAACCGATGTCAAGCTGGGCTGTCCCGCTTTGTGCACCCTGTGAACCTGTGCCCAAACTTTGCAACCCGGCGATCTCTTGTTTGATGGTGGCAATTTGTGTGCTGAGATCTTGTGCGGTGAGTTTCCCGCTTTCAAACTGAGAAACCACAGAGGGGCTTAAAGAACCGATGTCTTTGGTGATGGTTGCGCTGTTTTGCATAAACCACACCAAACCTTTAGCCAAATCTGAGCTACCACCCAAAGCCGTACCGATAGAGGGGCTGTTGAATCGTGGATAGACACTTAAAAATGTATTGCCCGCATCGTAAAGCTCTTTGGCTAAGTTCAAAAAGGCTGTGATGTTAGTCACCCCATTATTGGTGCCTGTGGTGATGTTGGTAACACCGCTTAGAGCCGTGTTAGAAACGTTGAACAAACCAGAGAGTTTGTGCACCAAGCTATTAGCCACGGTGATGCTGGTTGTGCCATTAGCCACCCCTAAGAGGTTTTCTAGCGCAGCTTGTTGGGCGGTGGTGAGACTAGCCCATGTGAGGTTACCGCCCCCAGCTAAGGTGTTTAGCGCCGCAGGAGTCTTGATAAGGGTGCTGATGGAATTTGCGAGTTCTGTTTGATCCACCGCCGACAAGGCTTGCAAATCTAAGGCGATGTGCCCGGCCATTGTGAGCGCGTTGCCCACCGTGCCAAAGGCGGTGGCGGCGGTGGCGGCGGTGGCTGTGTTGGCAGCGGCTAAGTCGTTGTAGATCATGTTTAGGCTCGTGGCCGCGCTGGCAAATTGTGAAGCGCTCAAACTCCCGTTTAAGAAGTTTTGGGTGAAGCTAGGATTGCTCATGCCCTCCAAACTGCTCAAATCCGCTTTAGAAAGCTGGCTTGAGAGCGTGGGGTTGGCGTTCAGCTGCGCGATGATGGCCGCTTTAGTTTGGGCGATGAGGCCATTTTGCGCCTGACCGGCATTGAGCAACCCGCTTAAATAAGTCAGCGCGCTGGCTTGATTCATTTGCTCCGTGGTGGTGGAGTAGCTCTTGGTGATCGCGTTGATGTAGCTGTTTAAGAGATTTTCAGAGTTGAAGATCGCTTGGATATTGTTGATGTCTTGCGCTTGGGCGTTCTTGGCATCCGCTTTGCCGGCCTGCTCTGTCGCCCCCCCATTGAACATGATATTGGCCGCAGCGTTGCTGATCCCCGTGTCTAGGATATTGCTCAAAAGGCTGGTGTTGCTGGTGGTGTTGAGCATTCCTTGGAGCTGCTGGGTGTTTGCGCTGTAATTCATCGCCTCTTGTAAGAGCGTGGCGAGGTTTTTGTTGTAGGCCGTGTTGTAGGCGGCTTGGTTCAACACGCGTTGTTGCACCCAAGAGGTGGTTTGGGTGGCTGAGGTGCTAGGGCTTGTAGCCGCTTGGGGGTAGAGAGTTGTGCTGTCTGTGTTCGCAGTAAAGGGGCTGCTTGTGGATGTGGTGCTGACATTGCTGCTTGTGATCGCAGGGGTGGTCGTGATTGCGCCGGTGTTGACAAGACCGCTGAGCTTTTGCAAGGCACTGGTGAGGGTGCTGTAAGCCGCGTTAGAGTTGTCTGTCCCAAAGGCGTTGTAAAGGCTGGTTAAGCCTGAGAGCTGGTTGGCAGAAAGGGTGCCAGTGGGCAAGGAGCCGGGGGTGAATAGATTGGCTAAATTGCTATTATGGGTCACCCCGCTTTGCGCAGTGGAAAGCTCGTTGCTCAATGTGATCATGTCCACCACGGTTTGTGCGAGGGTGGGGGCGGTGCCGCCGCTAGGTGTCAAGGCTTGTTGGATTTTGGTCAACGCCCCGTCGTTGGTGAGGATGGTAAAGGCATTGTAAACCGCGCTAAAGCCATTGGTGATGCGCGTGCTGTTGACATGCGTGGGGCTGGTGATGGAGGAAGTGCCCGTGTTGGGGTTGATATAGCCCTCAACGACACTCTGCACCTGTGCCATCGTGAGAGAACCCCCCTCAGCCGCAGCTTCAGCGGTCAGCTGAGTCAAAACCTGATTGAGCGTGCCCATCGCAGTGATGGTGCTAGAAGTGGGGCTGACCACATCGCTTAAGGGGGTGTTTAAAACGTTGTTGGCGATCACATCGAGGGCTTGATCCATGCCCTTAAGTTCTGTGAGCACCGTGGCGTAATTGGCGTTGATGCTGTAGGTGTTGTTGCTCTGTGTAACAATGCCCCCGGGGATCAAGCTGGCGATGTTGTTAATGGTCGCTAGGGTGTTTAGATTAGCGCTATTCACGCTAAAATTGGCGATGTTGCCGCTGCCCCCTGTCGCACTCCCACTAATCAAGCTCTGACCGTTGCCTAGGATCGTATTCAAGCTGCTCAAGGCGGTGCCTAAGGTGCCCGTGGGCGTGGCCATCGCGCTCACAAAGTTAGCCCCCACCCCGCTAGCCGTGCCGATGGCTTGCTGCATGTCTGCGGAGTATGTGTTAAAGGCGTTGTTGGCCCCCGTGGTGCCAGGATCGACCACATTCACACTAGAGGCGAGGTTGGTGATGTTGGTGTAAATGGTGCCGAGCAACTGGTTAGCCGCACTGGCGGTTGAACCTGTGGCGATTTGGCTGCTTTGTAAATTCCCCTTGACTTGGGCGGTTTGAGTGAGGTGACCTGCGCTATTTTGCGTGCCACTCACAAACTGGAAGTAATTGTTGCTCACCGCAGTGCCGGGCACAGTGATGTTGTTAGCCGCACTCACGCCCCCAAAAGCCGTGCGCGCCCCATAAGCCCCATAAGCATTCCCGCTGATGTTGCTTAAAAGAGGGTTGACACTGCCAAAGTTATAGATGTCGCCCACAGTGCCTATGTATTGGTTTAAAAGCCCCCCATTGCCGTAGAGATTGTTGATGATATTAGAAGCCGTGGGGGCTGTGGCGCTAAGACCCATGCTTTGGTAGGGGTCGTTGAGCGTGCCATTACCAAAGACGGGTTGGTTGCCCGCAGGGTTAGTCACGCCTTGTTGGTTTGTGCTTGAGCCAAAATTTTGTTGGGTGATGGTTGGCACAAAAGTACCACTGTCGGTTAGACCATAATTGCCCCCAAGCAAACCGCTGATGGAGTTGACCATGCTCGTGACATCCACCTGCTCCGCGCCCAAACTGGGGACAAAGCCAAAACAAGTCACGAGCACCAAGCTCAACTTTGTTTTATTTTATGTAGGTGGAAGTCTTTTTGAGTTTAGAAGATTTACGCATCATGTCCTCTTTGTTTGTATGTTGTTCGATCGTGTGGTTTAGATGTTAGTTTCCGCAATTAGGACCAGAACAAGACGCTCCTAAAGTCGCACTTGCATTCGGGTCTTGGTAAGTTTGGGCGTTCGCGTTTTGCGTTTGCACGCTCTGTCCGGCCTGGTTGTGGAAGTAGTTGTTGGCTATGCTGCTAGGTGCTATC
>NZ_CDMK01000002.1:131048-217495 GCF_001283065.1 Helicobacter heilmannii
GATGGGGATGGGGCAACAACCCAATATGTTTGCCAACCAAGCCCCCGGAGCCAACCCTAGCCTGCCCTCAACGCCCACGAGCAATCCCAATAGTTACAACACCCCGCAGTCAGGCGACACACTTTGCGTAGGCCCCAACTGCCCTTAACCCTGTCTTGAGCATGAAACATTAGAAAGGACATCATTAACATGAAAAGTAGAAAAAAAAAGACTTTTAAAACGACCTTGAGTTTGGCTCTCGGAGTGGCTTTTGGGTTAGTGCCCTCTTTGGATGCGACCGAAGTGAATGTGGTCAACATGGTCGACTCCATTAGCGGCATCTTAGGGGGCAACTATAACCTCAATGGCTCCGGCGTGTTTAGCGGCCCCGCTAACGCCTCCTGGGGCAACGCCAGCCTTGGCAGCATCACCAATCCTAGTGGCGTGGCCCCCTCTTTTGGCAACGGCTCTCTCAACAACCCTAGCGTAACCACGAATAATCTCTATGGCAGCAGCGGGTTACTCAATAGCTACATCGGAGATCTCCCTAGTAGCCTTACAGGCAGCCCCAGCACGGATCAACTAGGCATTTATAGCCTCTCAGCCGTCAATAGCCTAATGCAAGCTTTGCAGGGCAACGCCACAGCCGCCTACGGCGCGCGCACCGCCTTTGGGGGCGTGGGAGCCAATAACAACATTTTGGATCCCAACACCGCCATCACCAACAATTACTTTAGCATCTCTAATCAAGGATCTGGCAACAAGGCGAGTGTAACGGGCAATTTGAATGCCAGCCAAATTGGCTCTACTTACACAACAAGCCAGGTGAATGCCCTAGCCGGTGGGGTGTACACAAACATCACACAGCTCACCAGCGCGATCAACACCCTTGATCAAAACAACCTCACAAGCGGTTCCTTTGCGACTTATAGCGCGGACTTGAGCACCGCTTTGGGCAATTTGAGCTCTTTGGGCGGGCAGTTTGTGAGCGCAAGTTCGGGCTTAAGCAGCGCGCTCTCAGGGCTAGCTTCGGTGATCAGCTCTGCATCTGGCTACTCTTTGATCACCAACGCCACCGGATCTGATGGCGCCACCACCTACACTGTAGCAGACGGGGTACTCAACACCTTAAGCGCCATTAACCAACTCAACACCGACATCTCCGGAGGGATTGCCACCAACGCGACCACGTTGAACTCCAATTATGTCACCGTGATGCAAGAGCTCGGCGGTGCCAATGTGGTCCAAAACCTTCAGATCATCGCCAATGGCGTGCTCAACACGCCTTTAACCGATGTAACCAATTCCAACGCTGCCAGCACCCCCACCGCTGTGGCTAATCTCAACGCTGTCCTCAGCACTTTAAGCAGCATGAGCGGCGCGCAAACGGCCGCCCAGGTCCAAGCCGCCCTGCAAGGTCTAGTGAACCCCAACACGGCCTACACCACTGCTGGCAATAAAATCAACAACACTGCGCCTATGGGCGATGGGTATGAGGCGGTTTATAACGCCTACACCGCTGTGGCGGGTGCGCTCACCAAACTCCAAACTGCCTTTGGCACTTCTAACTTGGGCGACACTTTGATTCGTGCCTTAGAGGTCAACCAGCTTTTAAGCACTGCGCAAAGCGGCGTAACAGCGAACACCAACCTTTCCGGTGCTTTTAGCGCAAGCAGTTCTTTTAGCTCCACCTCCATTGGAGCGGCCGGTCTTGGCCAGCTTTTCAATGCCTTCAACAACGGCTCTTCCTCGGATTATGGCACCTTAGACACCCTACTAGGCAAGTTGGCCAGTTATCTTAACACCAACAATGTCGACACGGCTGTGGGCACGACTTCCGATAACATCAAGGTCAATAACACCACCAGCGGCACGAGCAATTACCCCGTTACAGGCCCAGCTGACACCAGCACCACCACTTCTTGGATCACCCAGCGCGTGGCTAACCAAAGCAGCTATAACGCGGCTTACAACACCGCTTTAGGCGAACTCTTGGGCTATGCGATGAGTTACAACAAAAACAGCACCGCTTTGGGGGGCATGCTCTCTAGCTCTAGCCTGCTGGGCAATGTCTTGAGCCAGGGGATCAACAACGCCGCAGCCAATGTGATGTTTAACTCGGGTGCCACAGAGGCCACAAGCACTGCCGATGCCCTCAACGGCCAAGCCAACACTCTAAACAGCCTCAAGGCGATCTTCAACTCCGAAGACCTGCTCAACGAATATGTGGGCGCGATCACGCAGAATTATTCGCGCTCTCCGGCTAATGTGCAACAATCCCAAGCCAGCGCGCTGAGCTATCTGTACAACGCCTTGAACGCGAGCGCGGCGCAAGATGGCTTGATCGCACAGACCAAAGAGGCGATCGCCAACGCTTTGAATAATAACTTCTTGGCTTCGAACTTGCCCGCAAGCGCACTGCAAACCATCGATGCGATGGGGCCTAAGATGTTTGAACCTGCCGCCACCAAAGCCCAAATTGCCGTGGGACTCACGAATCTTAACAGCGTGCTTAGCAATTTTACGACCACTAGAGATGCCAGCGCGATTGCTTCTTTAACCGCAGGCACTCTACCCGCTGTCTTTAGCAACATCCAAACAGCGCAGACCATCGCCAAAGAAGTCGCCATGATCAACAACATGACGGCGGGCACGAGTTTTAATTTAGCCAGCGTGCTTACCTCTATCTTAGGCACTAGCAGGCAAGGTATCAACACCGCGATTTCGACAACTTTAGACTCCGCTCCTGCTGGGGTTAAAAACGCGGTGGTCGAATTTTTGGGCTACCTGACAGGTGCCACGGCCACGGCCGCTGCCACTAGCCTTTCTGGACAAATTGGCACTTTGGTGGGTGCGCTTAACGCCGGTGTCGCCGGGCAAGCTGTCGCCTTTGGCACCGCAACTTCGTCTCAAATTAACGGGCTTTTGGGCACGGTTGCCAACATTGAATCGAGCATGAAAACCGTCGAGGCGGGCTTAAATATCAGCCAATTTACCGCCGCGAGTGCGGCCACTCAGGTGCTAGGCTACCTTAAAGAGCTGCCCACTTTGGCTCAAGAAATCGGGATGGCTACGGGAGTGAGCGCGCGCCAAAGCTTCTTAAACGGCACTTTGAGCGCCACTGATTTGAGCCAACAAATCCAAGCCCTCAAAGCCCAGATCGCTAGCTATGAAAACATGGGCACAAATAGCACCGGCAAGGCGGGCTTGGGTATCGGCCTCTCCTCAATGCTGGGCAGCTCCATTAGCTCTGTGCAAAATCTAGGCTTTGCCGATGCAGCCGTAAACACCCTCAAAACCCAGCTAGGCAATGCCTTGCCCTTGCTGGTCAATGGCACAGGGGCCAACAGCTCAAGCTTTAACATCGCGACCGTGCAGGGGCTCGTGGCGGATTTGAACAAAGCTGTGGGCACGCTTTATAGCGGCACCAATGGCAATCTGCTTTTCAATAATGGGGATGTGCAGACCACCAGCAATATGAACAACTACAGCACGACCGTGAGCCCCAACACCTTTGGGTTGGGTGGCGGGGGCGGCGTAGCCGCTAATACGCAAGGTGGCAACGAGCTCACCAACCTAAACAATCTCAACACCATCAATAGCCTGCTTTCCGGAGGGATTTTAACCTCTAATGCGATCAGCACCAGCTACAACGGGGCCTTTGGATCAGGGACTGGGTCTAATGTCGGCTTTGCGGGCAATATCGCCACAACAGCCAATCTTGGGAGTGGTTCTGATAAGACCGCTTACGCCGTGCTCACCGGCAATTACAACGCGGGCACCACTCTAACCTCTGTCATCAACGCTCTTTTGCCCATCGGTCAGCAACTGGCTAGTGGCACCATCAGCGCTGCGACGGCCAAAGCCGATGCCATCACGGCTTTAACGCCTCTGATCAGCACGCCCTCTACAAACGCCCAGTATGTTTGGGCGGCTTACGAGTCGGTGATGGGCTTAAATAGCGGGGGCACAAACTCTGTCTCTGGCCTTAACAATCTGCTCGCATCTAAGCAGAATTTGAGCACCGCTAGTGGGATCGCCCAAGTGCTCACCGATGCCAATAGCCTTGTCAACGCCAATAATGCCTTGGTCCCTAATGTCGGAGGCCTTGCCAGTGGTGCTAAAGTCTTGAGTGTGGGCAGTGGTGCGAATGTCATCAACACCGCGACCAATTTAAACAACGCCATCGCCGCAGCCACGGCTTTGGGCAATCTGCTTAAACAAATCAACCCCGCCGATTTGACAAACCCCGTCAGTGGGACTAGCACCGCTGTAACGAGTGCGGCCACCGTGATCAATGCGATCAACTCTTACAACCACAATGTGGCTTTGCTCAATAACCTCACCGATGGTAAGGGAGCGTCCATCGCTGGGGATGTGATCGCCTACCTGCAAGGCAACAGCGCTTACAACACCCTCACGGGCAAGTCTGTGGGCACTACGGCGATCAACAATCTACAAAATCTCTTGAATCGCTACGAATACTTGCAAGGCTTGCAAGCGAAAGTGAATGCGGCGATTGAAAACAACCCTTACGCTTTGGTCATGCAATCCAACCAAGTGCTTAAAAGCAATGGCTACCAAGCAGCCGCTAAGGCCTTAGTGAGCACAACCGGTAACGATACCGGCCTCTTTAATGTCGCCACCTCAAGCACGCTAAGCCCCGGGGCATCGACCACACTCGATCTCAACAACACCGCCTTCACCAACCTTTCGGCGACAGTGAGCAACGACATTACCAATGCCCAAACCTGGAATGCGTATTTTACTAATCTGAACACCAGCAATTCTATTTTAAGTGCGCCCGCTCTAGGAACAGGCACCCAGGCCATCGCCGATCTGAACAACATCGCCCATTCGATCTACAACTTGGCCGGCTACTTTAGCCCTGTGGGCGTGAGCGATAACAAAGTGGTGACCACCAATTTAAGCAGTGCCGTCAATGGCGCACTGGGGGCTTACAACGCGATCAGCACGGCTTTAAGTCAGCTTAATAGCACTAGCGCGCCTAATTTGAACCTAGCCTCTGGGGTGACCACCCTAGGTTTAAGTAACTTGACGACTGCAGGCGCGGGCAACGGGATGAACACCACCGCTGCGACGGGTTCTTCGGCAGATACGATCACCTTCTTGCAAGTGGCCCAAAGCATTGTGGACATCTCTAATATGCTCACCCCCGCAAGCGGGCAAACAAACGGGATTGTCAATAACCAGAGCGCGATCAGTGCCGTAACTACCGTGATGGGCGACACCACCGGTAGCGCTACCACTATCCAAGGCACCACCGGGCAATTAGCGGGTGTGTTCACCGGTATGACTAATCCTATTCCTAATAGCGTAACCGGTATTAATGGCACTGCTGTTAACACTCAAGGTACAAATGGCGCAGCCACTGGTGTTGCCCCCAATGCAGATGCTCTAAACACAGTGAATGATGTCTCTATCGCTGTGGTGGGGGGCATTGTCAAGGCCATTGAGAGCAATGCCACCCTTGCTGGGTTTTTGGCTGATCCTTCTAGCTTTAGCGCAGGTACGGGCAATGCTAATGTTACTGCCTTAGAAAATGCTATCCAACCTTTCGTGGGTGGAGATGTCAGCGCAGGCTCCGGTAATATTACTCAAGTTAACGATGCAAGTAAGGCTACAACTTTCCTCACGGCTCTAAATAAGCTTGTGGGTCCCGGGGGCGCGCTCCAAAGCCTCAACTCCCAATTTAAAGCCGGAGTGCGTGCGGCGGTGGCTAACTTCAACAGCCCTAACTTTGTCGCCAATGTAGACAAAATGCTAAACAACGCTTTGGATTGGAGCACCAACTACGCTAACGCCTTGCGCGCGGTTAAAAGTGGCGGGACTTTGGGAACTGCCAGCAGCGGTGCAATCGCTAGCGCAGCCACTTACAACGCGATCGCAAGCATTGTACAAAATGCCGATACCCTCTTTAACAGCACGGCGGCCAGTGGAGGCAGCAACTCCGGCGCGCTCGCCACCGCCACCCAAGCTCTAGCACAGTTTGCTTTAGACAACAGCATCAGCTCTAGCACCCCGGATGTGGCACCGATCCCCACAACTGCGGCCGGTGCGGCGAATTTGTCCCAATTGATGGCTTACTATCTAGGACAGGATATGGGCTTGTCTGCGAGCACTCTTTCTGACTTGAATGTGGCTTCTTTGGTCAGCCAGGCCACCCCTGCCCAGTTGGCCGCTGCAGCCACTCAGGTGTTAGCCAGCTCTCAGTTTAAAGACAGCACGGCCATGCAACAAAACTTGCTCAACACCACTCTAGGCAACATGTTAAGCCAAGCTCAAACCTACACCAATGCGGCCACGGGAGGCGTGGACAACAAAGCGGGCTTGAGCGGACTACTCAATGGCAAAACCACCATCGCCGATGTGCTCCAAACCGCCATCGCCAACGCAGCCAGCATGCACAATCTCAAAAGCATGCTTAACCCTGCTAACACCGATGGGGTGAGTGTGAGCAATGGGCAGTTGAGCAGCACGAGCATCAACACCATCAACAAGCTTTTGACAGCCATGAAAACAGAAAATGGCAGTTTGCCCACCATCAACACCAACACGCCTGTAGGCGCTGAGGCGCAGATGTTGATTGGCATGCTCGCCGCTAACAATGCCGCCACCAGTGCGCTAAGCGCGCTCTCTGCGACTGGTGGAGCCACTAACAACACCGCCCAAGCCTATTTCCAAAATGTCACCACCTTGATCAACGATCAAGCCACTTTGCTCTCTCGACAAACCTCCACGGTGATGCAACTGCTTACGGGCATGACACAGGCAGTGGCCGATTCGACCACCACGGACGCGCAGGCACAAAACGCCTTTGGCGCACTCAAGGCGGTTTATACGCAAATTGCCAGCCCCACCATCAACTACGACAGCGCGATGCATAACTTAGTCGGCGTGATCAACCAGCTACAAAGCCTCCAAGAAGCTTTGATCAACCAGTTAGCGGCTAACCAAGGCCAACCGGGCGTGAGTGGCGCGAGCGTGAGTGGCTTAGGCACTTTGCAAGCAGCCGTGTTAGCCGCAGAAGCAGAAAAAGGATTTTCTGGGACGGGTGCTACAGGTCAAATGAGCGCCCCACAAATCGCAGCGGCAACAAGCTTGCTTAACAAAATCCAAACAGCCCTCGCTTATGCAAAGGCAGCGCAGTTGAAAATGAGCCAAATGCTCGCCAGCCGCGGTATCATGACAGCTTATAGCGGATCGCGCATGCCCATGCAAACCATGAACTCCAACGGCAACATGTACGGCATCGATGTGCAGTTTGGTTATAAACAGTTCTTTGGCAAAAAGAAACGCTGGGGCTTGCGTTACTACGCCAGCTTTAGCTACCAACACGGCACTTTTATGAACAGCGATACCTATGCACTAGACAACTTTGTCTATGGGGCTGGGGTGGATGCGCTCTATAACTTCTACGAAAGTAAAGACGGCAAATACACCACTGGGTTGTTTGCAGGGCTCATGCTAGAGGGTTCAAGCTGGGGTGTGAAAGGCCAAAGCCGCTACACAGCCATGATGAATTATTACAATGCACATGGCGGCCATGCGGTCATGAACACCAGCTACTTCCAAATCCCCATCAATCTAGGGTTTAGGACCAACATCAACCGCCACAATGGTTTTGAGATCGGTCTAAGAATCCCCCTTGCCACCAACTACTACTTCAAGGGAGAATTGGACGGCACCAAACTCGACATTGCCTATAAGCGCAATGTGTCTGTGTTCTTCAACTATGTTTACAACTTCTAAGACTCTTGGGAGTTGTTAGGGCTTTTGGGGGGGCTTTTTTAAAACGGGGGGCTTGCCCTCTTAAGGGGCTTGCTTCTTTTTTACCTTTGCCCTTTAAATTGTTAGAATTTTAATGGCTTACCCCTTAAGGGCTTTGCTTTTTTCCCTTTCCCTTATCTTGTTTGGCTCCTCTTAAGGGGGTGGCTTCTTGTATCTAGTTGGCCTTGATTGTGCCCTTCATCCTACATTCTTAAAGCATCGTTTCTCTGTCTAGCGTTACTGTGCTAGAACCTTTGAGTTTCAATCCCCTTTGTGCTCTAAAGATTCTAAACCCATGCTTTCAAATGCCAAACTTGGCTTTAATAGCTTCTTTGGATCAGCTGCTAACTTAAAAAAGAATTGATCAAAGGCTTTTTAAGGTTTTTTGCGCTAGGGGAATCCTAAACTTCATCGCTTTAAGCAGTTTCCCACGCCATAGGGGGCATGCGTTGCTAATGCCTAAAAGGCGTAAAATTTCTTAAAGTTCTAGATGGGGCGTGCGCGCTGGCGTTTTAAGTTTTGGGCATTTGTTTAAAGTGGTTGTGGCCGCTAAAGGGGCTAGGTTTGGCTGTTAGCTTGTTTGCGCGTGTGCCCGGCCTTGCGGCCCCTTGCTTAAGCAGGGTTTTAAAACTCGTCTTTGTCCGTTTTCACGCCCACTTTTTTATCTTTGTAAAGCCCGGTGCCCACAGGGATCATGCGCCCCAGGACGACATTTTCTTTTAAATCTTCTAAGAAGTCCTTTTTCATCGCAATGCTCGCCTCTGTAAGCACTTTCGTGGTTTCCTGGAAGCTGGCCGCGGAGATGATGCTATCGCTGCCAATGGCCGCGCGGGTGATGCCAAGGAGCACGGGCTCGGCAATGGCCGGCTCGCCCTTGGTTTGCAAGACCTTTTGGTTCTCCTCTTTAAAGTGCTTTTTGCTCACCAAATCGCCCTCGATGAATTTTGTGTTCCCGCTGTCTAAAATGCGTACCTGACGCAACATTTGCGATACGATGATCTCGATGTGCTTGTCGGCAATATTCACCCCCTGGCGGCGATACACTTGCTGCACTTCGCTCACAATGTATTTATGCAACTCTTTTTCCCCACTGATGCGCAGGATATCGTGGCTGCTCACCACGCCATCGGTGATCGCTTCACCCGCGTGCACAAACTCATTAGGGTGCACCAAAATCTGCTTGCCCTTGTCGATGAAGTATTCGGCTCTGCGCCCATCGGCCGCCGTGATGCACACCCGCTCTTTATTGCGCATAGGCTTATCAAAGCTCACCTGCCCGTCAATTTCGCTTAAGATCGCTAAATCTTTGGGCTTGCTTTTGCGCGCCTCAAAGATGTCAGACACTCTAGGCAAGCCGCCCGTGATATCTTTAGATTTGGCGGTGGCTTTGGGGATTTTGGCGAGCACATCCGCGACCTCCACCTGAACCCCCTCGGCAATGGTGATGGAGGTTTTGGGCTCTAAGGGGTAGTGTATGGGCTCTTTATTGTGCGCCTCGATCATTAGGCTGGGTTTAAAGCCCGTGGGGATGTACTCATTCACCACCAAGGAGCGCACGCCCGTGTTCTCATCCTCGGTTTCAGTCACGCTCACCCCCGCCACAATGTCTATAAAGCGCACCACGCCGCCCATGTCGGCGATGATGGGCGTGTTGTAGGGGTCCCAGCTGGCGATGGTGTTTTTCGCGTCATGGCTGGGCTTGACTAAAAGGGTGTTGGCTTCTGTGGGGCTGTTGTCGTCCACCTGCACCAAAGAGTTGCGGGCGATGTAGTGGCGGATGGCCTCTTGGTCGTTTTCATCAGCGACCACCGCAAATAGCCCCTTTTCCTCCACAATGTCGCCCGCTTTAACGCCCCTGGCACGCTCTAAGTGATCGCCCACAAGGTGGTAGAACTTCACCACGCCCTTTTCTTTAGCGGTGATCTCTTGGGTGATCGGGTCGTTGTCTTGCACGGCGATCTCGCTGGCATAGGGGATGCGGTTAGGCACATTCCAGCCGTCTTTGATGATGTCGGCGATGCTGCCCCCCTCGTGCACCACATGCCCACTGCCATAGGGCAGATAGATTTTGCCCTCGATCTTCCCGCTCACACCGGCCAATTCGTTAGGTTTAGCCACATCGCTTTTACGCAAGACAAACTTCGCCTCTTGGGTTTCTCCCACCACGCTTAAAACCACCTCTTCATGGGCACTATCCACCTTCAGCACGCCATCAAAGGGGGCTTTAATCTTGGGCTCCACCACTAAAATCGCGGCGTTGCGGCGGTTGACGATGATGTTCTTGCCCTCTTTGTTTTGGTAGGTTTTGACATTGAAAAAGCGCACAAAGCCCTCATTGCTGGCGACAATCTCGCGCTCTTCTTGGCTTCGTGAGGCCGTGCCGCCCACGTGGAAGGTTCTTAGGGTTAATTGCGTGCCCGGCTCGCCGATGGACTGCGCCGCCACCACGCCCACGGCCTCGCCCGGCTTAACCATTTTGCCCTCGCCCAAATTCAAGCCGTAGCATTTAGCGCACACGCCTTTTTGGGCCTTACAGGTTACGGGGGTGCGGATGGTAACAGATTTGATCCCCGCCTCCACAATCCGTTTAGCTTTCTCTTCATCCACCATCGTGTCGGCATCGAGCAAGACTTCGTTGGTGAGCGGATCGATGATGTCCTCCACTAAAACCCGCCCAAAAATGCGCTCTTCTAGTGGCTCGATGAGCTCGCTACCCACCGTGATGTCGGTGATCTCAATGCCTTCATGCGTGCCGCAATCCTCTTGCACCACTTTGACATTTTGGGCGACATCGATGAGTTTGCGGGTGAGATAGCCGGCCGTGGCCGTTTTAAGCGCGGTGTCGGCTAACCCTTTGCGCGCCCCGTGCGTGGAGTTGAAGTACTCAAGCACATTCAAGCCCTCTTTAAAGTTAGAGATGATGGGCGTTTCAATGATCGAGCCATCAGGTTTGGTCATCAAGCCGCGCATCGCCGAGAGTTGGCGAATCTGGGCGGCTGAACCACGCGCGCCGCTATCGGCCATCATATAAATGGAGTTGAAGCCCTGCTTGTCGCTGGCAATCGCGGCCATCATCTCTTGACTCATCGCGTCATTGACCTCGGTCCAAATGTCGATGATTTTATTGTAGCGCTCTTGTTCGCTCAAGTGCCCGCCTTCAAACTGGGCTTGAATCGCCTTCACCCGCTCTTTGGCCGCCTCCACCATGCTGACTTTATTGGCCGGCGTGATGATGTCCTCCATAGAGATGGAGATGCCCGCTTTGGTGGCGTATCTAAAGCCTAGATTTTTGAGATTGTCTAGGAATTTGGCCGTTTGGCCAATGCCGCTCTCTTTGTAGACAAAGTCCACCAACGCCCCGATGTCCTTTTTCTTCAACACTTTGTTCCACAAGTGGGCGGGCACAAAGTCGGGCAAAATGGATTTGATCACCAGCCGGCCGGCGGTGGTTTGTAGGATATGCCGTTCTTGCAAAACCCGCACTTTGGCGTGCACGTCTAATTCTTTGGCATCCACAGCCATCAAGACCTCCGCCACGCTAGAAAAGAGTTTATGCTCGCCCAGCACGCCGCTTTTTTCTAAGGACAGGTAGTAAAGCCCTAGCACCATGTCCTGGCTAGGCACGGCCACCGCCTTACCACTGGCCGGCAGTAAAATATTCATAGAGCTTAACATCAAGACCTTGCACTCGGTGATCGCCTCTTGGCTTAGGGGCACATGCACGGCCATTTGATCGCCATCAAAGTCGGCGTTGAAAGCCGAGCACACCAGCGGGTGGAGTTGAATCGCCTTGCCATCGATGAGTTTGGGGTGGAAGGCTTGAATCGATTGTTTATGCAGCGTGGGGGCGCGGTTTAAGAGCACAGGATAGCCCTCCACGATTTCCTCCAAGCACTCCCAAACCTCATTGGTTTTTTGCTCGATCATGCGCTTGGCTTGTTTGAGCGTGGTGGCAAAGCCCTTTTCTTCCAACTTAGAGAGCAAATGGGGTTTAAAGAGTTCGAGCGCCATGTTTTTAGGCAAGCCGCATTGGTCCATGTTAAGATTGGGCCCCACCACAATCACGCTGCGGCCTGAGAAGTCCACCCGTTTGCCTAGCAAGTTTTGTCTAAAGCGGCCTTGTTTGCCCTTGATGATTTCAGAGAGCGATTTAAGCGGTCGTTTATTTGCACCTTTTACGGCGTTGGCATTCCTGCCATTGTCAAACAAGGCATCCACGGCCTCTTGGAGCATGCGTTTTTCATTGCGCACGATGATCTCAGGCGCGCCCAGCTCCATCAAGCGTTTTAAGCGTTGGTTGCGGTTGATCACGCGTCGATAAAGTTCATTGACATCGCTTACGGCAAATTTGCCTCCATCTAAAGCCACTAAAGGACGTAAATCGGGGGGCAGCACGGGCAGGGCGGTGAGCATCATCCACTCGGGGCGGTTGCCCGAATTGATGAAACTTTCCACGACTTTTAGGCGCTTCACCAATTTCTTTTTCTTGGCATCCGAGTTGGTGGTTTTCACTTCTTCTTTCAACGACTCGAGTAAGTTCACGAGGTCGAGCTCTTCTAAGAGCTCTTTGATCACCTCGCCACCCATTTGGGCGTTGAAGTCGGGATCGGAGTTGTGCCGTTGGATGCTCTGAAACTGCTCCTCGTTTAAGATGTCGTACTTCACCACGGGTTTGCTACCCTCGATGTCGTAACACGCCTGGGCGGGGTCTTTGACAATGTAGGCTTCATAGTAGAGCACGCGCTCTAAATCTTTCATTTTAATGCCTAGCAGCGTGCCTATGCGGCTAGGCAGGGAATTGACATACCAAATGTGCGCCACGGGCGTGGCTAGCTCAATGTGCCCCATTCTAAAAGAGCGCACTTTAGAGCTAGTGATCGCCACGCCGCATTTTTCACAAGTGCCGATGGTTTTGTAGCGGGGTTTTTTGTACTTGCCGCATAGACATTCGTAGTCTTTGGTGGGTCCAAAGATTTTCATACAAAAGAGCCCATCGCGCTCGGGTTTTAAGGTGCGGTAGTTGATGGTCTCTGGCTTTTTCACCTCCCCATAGCTCCACTCGCGAATTTTATCCGGGCTAGCAAGGGTGAGCTGGAAAGAGCTAAAGTCTTTGGGGCGATCGTCCTCTTTAATGACAATGGGTTTTGGCGCTCCATACTCATCCACTTCTTCATTAAAAATATTGACATCTAGAGCCAACGACTGCAATTCTTTAGTCAAAACATAAAAAGTTTCAGGAATTTCGCTCTCGCCCACATGCTCGCCTCTGGCGATGGCTCTATAGGCGTTCTCCCTGCCCTTGATGTCATCCGATTTGACGGTCAGCATTTCTTTAAGCGTGTGCGCCGCGCCGTAAGCCTCTAAAGCCCACACCTCCATTTCCCCAAAGCGCTGCCCGCCAAAAAGCGCCTTCCCGCCCACGGGCTGGTGGGTTACTAGAGAGTAAGGCCCTGTGCTTCTGGCGTGGACCTTTTCGTCCACAAGGTGGTGCAGTTTAAGCATGTACATATAGCCCACATTCACACGCTCTTTCATTTTTTCGCCCGTGCGGCCGTCAAACAGCTCGGTTTTGCCATCTAGATCGATTTTGGCGAGTGTGAAAAGCTGCATAAACTGCTCTTGGCTGATGCCCTCAAAGACGGGGATGGCAAATTTCACCCCGTGCTGCCAATCGCGTGCGTACTCTAAGAGTTGTTCATCGCTGCATTGCTCGAGCATGTGGGCTAGGTCGTGGTTATGGACATTGACCACATGGGCGATCTCGAGCATTTTAGCGCGCAACTTGGTGAGCATGTCCGCCGTGTGTGTGGCAAGCAGGGCTTGGATTTGTTTGCCTAGCTCCTTGCCCACCAGCCCCAAATGCACTTCTAAAATCTGCCCGATGTTCATGCGGCTTGGCACACCAAGGGGGTTTAGCACAATGTCGATGGGCTCGCCATCGGCGGTGTAGGGCATGTCGGCAATGGGTACGATGTTGGACACAATGCCCTTATTCCCGTGCCGCCCCGCCATTTTATCCCCCACTTTGAGCTTGCGCTTGGTGGCGATGTAAATTTTTACTTGCTTGATCACCCCATTGGGTAAAATGTCGTCTTTTTCTAGGATAGAGAGTTTTTTCTCATGGCTTTGGCCTAAAAGTTTCTTTTGCTCTAAAATATTGTTTTTGATCTGCTCGAAGCGGTTTTGCACCTCTTTACTGAATTTTTTAGACAAAGAGATCAAGCCAAAGCGGTTCGTACTCTCCACAACCTCCCTAGGGATGGTGCTGCCCTTGGGGTAGGTGATGTCGTTTAGGATCACCTCTTCTTCTAAGGGTTCTTGGGAGAAGATCGCGCTGATTTGCAAGGCTTCCTCTTTATCCAGCATTTTAAAATGCCTGTCGTGGCGATCGTCTAAAACCCATTTTTCCTCTTCATAGGCACTGGTCGCGCGCGCGTCTTTCTCATAGCCCTTCTTGGTGAAGATTTTCACACCGATCACCACGCCTTCAAGTGAGGGGGGGCAGTAGAGCGATTTATTCACCACATGCCCGGCCTTGTCTCCAAAGATGGCTCTAAGTAAGCGCTCTTCGGGCGTGCTCTTCATTTCACCCTTGGGAGAGACCTTACCCACTAAGATCATCCCCGCGCTCACATAAGTCCCGATTTTAACAATCCCCCCGCTATCTAGGTGGGCGACCTCCTCCTCTTTCACATCGGGGATGTCAGCGGTGAATTCCTCGATCCCATGTTTGAGCTCTCTAGCCTCGATCTCCTTTTCATAGATATGCACAGAGGTGAAGACATCGTCTTTAGTGATCTTTTCGCTCACCACGATCGCATCCTCAAAGTTGTAGCCATTCCAGGGCATGAACGCCACGCGGATGTTTTTGCCTAGGGCGAGCTCGCCTTGATCCATGCTTGGTCCATCGGCGATGATTTGCCCCTCTTCCACCACATCGCCCACTTTCACGATGGGCACTTGGTTAAAGCAGGTGTTTTGGTTGGTGCGCAAATTCTTTTGGAGTAAATAGGAGGTGATGTGTGGCCCCTTTTGGGGGTCTTTTTCCACGATGTAAATGTTTTCTGCATCCACTTCATCCACCACACCCCGATGTGCCGCCTTCACGCTCCCCCACGAGTCGCGCGCGATCACACTTTCAATACCTGTGCCCACAATAGGAGCTTCTGAGCGCAACAAAGGTACAGCTTGGCGCTGCATGTTGGTCCCCATCAAAGCACGGTTGGCATCGTCATGCTCTAAGAAGGGGATCAAAGAGGCGGCCACACCCACGAGGATGCGTGAGCTCAAATCCATGAGGGTAACTTTATGTTTTTCATTGAGCGCAATTTCCCCACCCACGCGCGTTTCGACCAAATCCTCTTGGATACGCCCCTGTGCGTCTAGAGCGGTGCTCGCCGGCGCGATGACATGCCCTTCTTCTTGGATAGCGGTGAGGTACTCCACCTCCTCGCCCACTTGCCCATCCACGACCTTTTTATAAGGGGCTTCAATGAAGCCCAGTTCATTCACCCTTGTGAAGGTGGAGAGGGTGTTGATGAGCCCAATGTTCTGCCCCTCTGGGGTTTCAATGGGGCAGATGCGCCCATAATGCGTGGGATGCACATCGCGCGCCTCAAAGCCCACGCGATCTTTCACCAAACCGCCCTCCCCTAGAGCCGATAAACGGCGTTTGTGCGTCACTTCTGATAGGGGGTTGGTTTGGTCCATAAACTGGGAGAGCTGCCCGCTCATGAAAAACTCTAAAATCGTGCTGGTGATCATTTTAGAGTTCACCAAGTCGTGAGGCATGAGCGCGTCCAGGTTGGTGTTCATGGTGGTGAGCTTGTCTTTGATGGTCTTTTGCATTTTCATCAGACCTTCGTGCAATTCGTTGGCCAAGAGTTCGCCCACCGCACGGATACGGCGGTTGCCTAAGTGGTCGCGATCATCGATGCGCCCCTGGGCATTTTTAATTTTGATGAGGTAGCGCACAGTTTCGATGATGTCCTCGTGGGTGAGCACCGTAACATAGTTAGGCACCTTTAAATGCAATTTGTGGTTCATTTTCATGCGCCCAACCATTGTCAAATCGTAGCGCTCAGGATCAAAGAAGAGTTGTTGCACATACTGCTGGGCAACTTCAGCCGTCACCGGATCGCCCGGGCGCATGACTTTATAAATGCGGATCGCCGCCAAAGCGTTTTCATCCTCCACCTTTTCGCTCTGTTTCAAGAGTTTTTGTGATTCGCTTTTAAGCGACTCGGCATCGGAGGTGAAGGATTTAATGATGGAAGCGTCATGGGCTAGGGCAAGGTCATTAGCAATGACAAATTCTTTAATGCCCGCTTCTTTGAGTTTGTCGAGTTTGGGCTGTTCTAAAAGGGTTAAAGCGTCAAAAAGAGTCTCTTTGTTTTTGTCTACAATGGGTTCTGCCAAATAACGGCTAAGCAGGATTTTTGTGGGGTATTCCACCCATTCCACCCCGCTCTCTCTAATTTCTTTGGCTTTTTTGGCGGTGAGCTTGCGGCTAGCGGCTAAGAGCAACCGCCCTTTTTCATCTTTCAGATCAAACTCTAAACGGCTATCCACCGCGATGCTCTCAAAGGGGATGAAGTAATGGTCCTCGTCTTTAGTGGGTTTGTAGCGTACTTTGAGTAGGGGGTAGAAAATGCGGATGATGTCTTGCTTGCTGTAGCCTAGGGCTCTAAATAAAATCGTGGCAGACACCTTGCGCCGTTTGTTGATGCGCACATGCAAGATGTCCTTAACATCGTATTCAAAGTACAGCCAAGAGCCACGATCGGGGATGATTTGCCCGGTGTAGATGAGTTTGTTCGCACTGGTGGTGGATTTTTCCTCTTTGAAGATCACCCCCGGGCTTCTGTGCAACTGGTTCACCACAACCCGCTCTACCCCATTGATGATGAAGGAGGTGCGATCCGTCATTAAGGGGATTTCGCGGATAAAAATACTCTGTTCTTTGATGTCTTTGGGGGCTAATTTTTCGCCCGTTTTGAGGTCTTTCTCCCAAAGGATCAAGCGGATTTTGATTTTCAAATAAACCGAATAGGTGATGCCCCGCTCCATCGCCTCTCTTACGGTGTATTTAGGTTCGCCGTATTCACAGCCCCCGTACTCTAGCGTGATGCGGTTTTGGCTGTCATGGATGGGAAAAACCGATTTAAACACCCGCTCGATCCCGCTCTCTCTGCCCTCTTTAGCGTATAAAAACGCCTCGTAGCTGTCCTTTTGCAAGAGCAAGAGATTAGGTACAGGCAAGTCTTGGGGCATTTTTGTAAAATCTGCACGCAACCGATTTCTTAAAGTTTTCATGTCAATAAACCTTTTTGATGGAGATTGGAGGCTGGAAACGACACACGCATAAAAAATAGTTCAATTTAAATCCATTTGGCGGTGTTCCCCTTGATACACGCTTACCCCTCCTTGTCCCCTCCTTTAAAATTCTTTACTTGATTTCAGCCTTCGCCCCGACTTCTTCGAGTTTCTTTTTAATGGTTTCGGCTTCCTCTTTATTCACGCCCTCTTTGAGCACATGGGGGGTTTTTTCAGTGGCTTCTTTGGCTTCTTTAAGCCCTAAGCCGGTGATTTCACGCACCACTTTAATGACTTTGATTTTTTCCGCCCCGGTTTCAGCCAGCACCACGCTAAATTCAGTTTTTTCCTCAGCCGCTTCAGCAGGCGCGCCGGCCACAGCACCAGCCACCACAGTGGGGGCTGCGCTCACGCCAAATTTTTCCTCAAAGTCTTTGACAAGCTCGCTAAGCTCGAGCACACTTAAAGACCCAATATACTCTAACACTTCCTCTTTAGAAATTGCCATGCAAATCCTTTATTCTTGTTCTTTTGCTTTTCTCAAATTGTCTAAGCCCGTTACAAAGTAGCGCGCAGGTGCGCTCCAAACAGACAGCAACATGCCAATGAGCTCTTCGCGACTTGGGAGTTTAGACACCGCTTCAATGTGCCTGCTATCCACAGCCTGCTTTTCATAAAGCCCCATTTTGACAATGAAGTGCTCTTTATGCTCCTTAGCAAAGCCCATGACCAATTTAGACAACGCGATCTGATCCGCGCCCCAAATAAAAACATTGCTTTCTTTCAGCTCTAAGGCGGGCAAGTTAGCCCCTTTTAAAGCCAAAGATGCCAGGGTGTTTTTGATCACCTGCACGCTAATGCCCTGCACTCTGGCGGCGTTGCGTAATTTTTCTAGGTGCTTGACTTGCAAGCCCTTATAATCGCACACCACCAGTGCATCCATGCCGCTAAAGGCACTGGCAAGCTTAGAGACCAACTCTTGTTTTTGCTCTTTATGCATTTTTCCTCCTTTCCAACTAACTTCCACAAGGCGCGCACGCATTAAGCCCAAAGGCCCTTGTTTCTTCAGTTAAAGATGAACTACTTAACATCCATGAGTTCTTGAGAGTTCAAGCGCACCCCGGGCGACATGGTTAAAGACACCACGCTGTTACGGATATATTTACCCTTGGAAGTGCTGGGTTTAAGCCGATTGATCGCGCGCACGAGCTCTAGCATATTGTCTTGAAGCTGCTCTTGCTTGAAGCTGGCCTTGCCAATGGGGGCGTGCAAATTGCCTTTTTTATCCACGCGAAAATTCACCTGCCCGCTCTTGGCATTGCTGACCGCTTTTTTAATGTCCATGGTCACGGTGCCGGTTTTAGGATTGGGCATAAGTCCTTTAGGCCCTAAAATGCGCCCGACTTTGCCCACAACCGCCATCATGTCCGGCGTGGCGATCACCATGTCAAAATTGGTGTTGCCATTTTTAATTTCCTCAGCCAAGTCCTCGCCCCCGACCACATCCGCGCCCGCTTCTCTAGCTTCATCGAGTTTCACATCTTTGGCAAACACCGCCACGCGCACTTTTTTACCCGTGCCATGGGGTAGTACCACCGCTCCGCGCACCATTTGATCGGCATGGCGTGGATCTACACCCAGACGCAGCGCCACCTCCACGGTTTCATCAAATTTCGCAGACGCTAAAGACTTTGCTACGCTAATGCCTTCTTCAAGGCTATACACTTTCTCTCTGTCAAACTGAGAGTTTAACTTTTCTACCCGTTTTGCCAGCTTTGCCATAGTTATCCTTCTACCTCAATGCCCATGCTTCTAGCGCTGCCCATGACGATCTTTTTAGCCGCTTCTAGGGTGGTGGTGTTGAGATCCTCCATTTTAGTTTGGGCGATCTCCTCCACTTGCTTGCTGGTGAGTTTGCCCACCTTGTTTTTTAAAGGATTGTCCGAGCCCTTAGTTATCCCACTTGCCTTTTTGATCAAGTCTGTCACCGGGGGTTTTTTGGTGATGAAAGTAAAGCTTTTGTCTTGATAAACCGTGATGATCACGGGGATATTGAAACCGCCCATGTCCTTGGTTTTCTCATTGAACGCCTTACAAAACTCCATGATATTCACACCTCTTTGGCCCAAAGCCGGACCAATGGGGGGGCTGGGGTTTGCTTTTCCTGCGGGGACTTGTAATTTAATCTGCCCGACAACTTTTTTTGCCATGCATTCTCCTTAAATGATTTTTTCCACTTGGGAATATAAAATCTCGATCAGTGTGTTGCGCCCAAAAATGGACACATTCAGTTTTAACTTGCGGTGCTGTACATCGTACTCATCCACCGTGGCGGTGAAGTTGGCAAAAGGCCCCTCGATGATGCGCACCACCTCGCCCTTTTCGTAGTAAATCTTGGGTTTGGGCGCGGCGCGGTTGGTCATTTTCTCTAGAATATTGCCGATGTCCGCATCGCTTAAAGGCGTGGGCTTTTTGCTTTCTCCAATGAAACGGCTCACGCGGGGCAGGGATTGGATCTTATGCCACAGCACGGTGTCTAAATCTACCTTGATGAACACATAGCCGGGATATAGACTGCGCTCAGTAACTTTATTCTTGCTCTTTTTAGACAGCTCGATCACATCCTCGGTCGGCACGATGATCTCTTGCACCCGATCGGTGATGTTGTTCTCGCGCACCATGTTTTCAATGGCCTTTTTAACCGCCTGCTCGCTGCCCGAATAAGTTTGGATCGCATACCACTCCATGCCCACGCCGGCTCCCTACAAAATGCTCGCAACAAAAGACGACAAAACAAAATCGATCAAGGTTAAAAACAGCGTGATGATCGTCACCACGATGAGTACGGACACCAAAGCGTTTCTAATCTGCTCTTTGAGCGGAAAGATCACCTTCGATAGCTCTTCTTTTGTCAGCTTGTATTGTGCTATTAACTTATCCATGCCACCTACTTTAAATTTCACCCCTGGCAGGCCAGGAGGGACTCGAACCCCCAACAATCGGTTTTGGAGACCGGTGCTCTACCATTGGAGCTACTGACCTACAACCCCCCTCCCATTGCCTAGCTGCTTTTAAGCTTCACTTCCTTGTGGATCGTGTGCTTATTTTCTCTAGGGCAGAACTTTTTGAGCTCCAGTTTCTCTGTGTTTGTCTTGGCATTTTTGGTTGTGCTGTAATTGATCTCAGCACAATCCGCACACTTCAATCCCACCTTAACTTTCACAATGCGTCCTACTCGATGATTTTGGTAACCACACCCGCGCCCACGGTTTTACCGCCTTCACGGATCGCAAATTTTGTCCCAAGTTCTAGGGCAATAGAGCTGATGAGCTCCACTACGATTTTAGTGTTGTCTCCTGGCATGATCATCTCTGTGCCTTCGGGCAAAGTAATAGAGCCGGTCACATCGGTGGTGCGGACATAAAACTGCGGGCGGTAGCCGTTGAAGAAAGGCGTATGGCGACCGCCTTCCTCTTTAGAGAGTACGTACACTTCGCCCTCGAATTTTTTATGGGGGGTGATGGAGCCGGGTTTGCAAAGCACCATGCCCCTAAAGACTTCCTCTTTTTTAGTGCCACGCAAAAGCACGCCCACATTGTCGCCGGCTTCGCCTTTTTCGAGTTCTTTGCGGAACATTTCTACACCGGTCACAGTGGTTTTTTGGGTGGGTTTAATGCCCACAATTTCCACTTCATCTTGGAGTTTCACAGTGCCACGCTCAATACGACCGGTCACCACGGTGCCCCGCCCGGCAATGGAGAACACATCCTCTACGGGCATTAAGAAGGCTTTTTCTATGTCACGCTTAGGAGTGGGGATGTATTTATCCACTTCTTCCATGAGCTTGAGCACTTTTTGTCCCCATTCGCCAATGTTGCCAGATTTGGCCTCTTCTAAGGCTTTAAGCGCAGATCCGGCCACAATGGGGGTGTCATCCCCGGGGAATTCATAGGTGCTTAAAAGTTCGCGCACTTCCATTTCCACCAAGTCTAATAATTCTTGGTCATCGACCATGTCTTGTTTGTTTAAGAACACCACGATGTAGGGCACACCCACTTGGCGGGCTAGTAGAATGTGTTCGCGGGTTTGGGGCATGGGGCCATCGGCAGCAGACACCACTAAGATCGCGCCATCCATTTGGGCGGCACCGGTGATCATGTTTTTCACATAGTCGGCGTGGCCGGGACAATCCACATGCGCATAGTGGCGGTTTTCTGTGGAGTACTCAATGTGAGAAGTGGCGATGGTGATGCCCCTTTCTTTTTCCTCGGGGGCGTTGTCAATATTGTCGTAATCTTTAAGTTCGGCCAGCCCTTTTAAAGAGAGCACCGCAGAGATCGCCGCGCTTAAAGTGGTTTTACCATGGTCAACATGCCCGATGGTGCCCACGTTGACATGGGGTTTGTTTCGTTCAAACTTAGCTTTTGCCATTGTCTTAACTCCTCTATAGAATTTAAAGCATGTGTGAAGGGGAAAACTGGAGCCCATAAGCGGGATTGAACCGCCGACCTCTTCCTTACCAAGGAAGTGCTCTACCCCTGAGCTATATGGGCATTCTCCCTACACTGGAGCGGGAAACGGGGCTCGAACCCGCGACCCTCAGCTTGGAAGGCTGATGCTCTAGCCAACTGAGCTATTCCCGCACTGGTGGTGAGACGTGGATTCGAACCACGGAAGACGAAAGTCAGCAGATTTACAGTCTGCCCTCGTTGGCCACTTGAGTATCTCACCTCTGGAGCTGGCTAAGGGAATCGAACCCCCAACCTGCTGCTTACAAGGCAGCTGCTCTACCAATTGAGCTAAGCCAGCGAAAATAAGCTAATATTATAGCTAATTTAACTCCCCCTTGTCAAGCCCTCTCGCTTAAGGCCAAATAATGTTATAGTAAGCCCCATTTTTAACACAAAGGAACACTATGCGCTTTTTTTCACTTAGCCTCATCCTAGCCGGCTTGCTCTCGGCCACCCCCTTTAACATTGACACCGCCCACTCCAGCGTGGGTTTTACGGCTACGCATTTACTGGTGTCTAAGGTGAGTGGGGACTTCTCCCAATTTAAGGGGGTTGCGGACATTGAAAAGGGGCAGTTAAAAGCCCTAGATGGCGAGATCGAGATCAAGAGCATCGACACCAAAAACGCCAAAAGAGACAAAGATTTACTCTCGGCTAACTTCTTTGATGCACACGAATACCCCAAGGGCTATTTAAAAGCCACAAAAATCAGCCAAAAAAGCGATGGGGGCTTGCAAATCAAAGCCATGTTAAAACTTAAAGACACAGAGAAAGAAATCACTCTAGAGGGTAAACTCACAGGACCCATTAAACACCCCAAGAGCGGGGCGGATGTCTATGGGCTGGAGTTGCAGGGCGTGGTTTCGCGCAAAGTCTTTAAAATCGGGCAAAACACCCCCCCTAAACTTGTGGGTGAGAATATCCAAGTTGCCATCCATTTGGAGTTGCACCACTAATTTAAGTTTTTTAGGCTAAAATTGCCCTTTTTAGGGAGTAGATCATGGAACTTAAGAAGGCATTTTTAGAGTATTTTAAGGGCTTGGGGCATTTGCAAGTGCCAAGCTCAAGCCTCGTACCCCAAGATTCTTCCTTGCTTTTCACCAATGCGGGGATGGTGCAGTTTAAGGACATTTTCTTGGGCAAAACAAAGCCTTTCACCCACCGCGCCACGAGTGCCCAGCTGTGTATGCGTGCGGGGGGCAAACACAACGACTTAGAAAATGTCGGCTACACCAACCGCCACCACACCTTGTTTGAGATGTTGGGCAATTTCTCGTTTTTTGACTACTTCAAAGAGGAAGCCATTGCCTACGCCTTTGAGTTCGTGCATAAACACTTGGGCTTTAAAAAAGAGAGCATTTACATCAGCGTGCACGAGAAAGACCAAGAAGCCTACCAGCTGTGGCAAAAATTTATCCCCACCAGCCGCATTAAAACCATGGGCGATAAGGATAATTTTTGGCAAATGGCAGACACGGGGCCCTGCGGGTATTGCAGTGAAATTTACATAGACCAAGGGGAGAAGTATTTTCACTCCAAAGAGGATTACTTCGGGGGCGAGGGGGATCGCTTTTTAGAAATTTGGAATTTAGTTTTTATGCAATACGATCGCTCTAAAGAGGATGTTTTAACCCCCCTTGAAAAGCCCTGTATCGACACTGGCATGGGCTTAGAGCGGGTGCAAGCCCTCTTAGAGGGGGTGCAAAACAACTTTGACAGTTCCCTATTTAAACCCCTCATGGCGTGCATTGAAAAGAGCTTTGGGCTAGAATATGCCAAGCATAAGGAGTCCTTTAGGGTCTTGGCCGATCACGCCCGCAGTGTGGCGTTTTTGCTTGGCATGGGGGTGTATTTTGAAAATACGGGGCGTGGCTATGTACTCAGGCGTATTTTAAGGCGGGCACTAAGGCATGGCTACTTACTACAGCAAGCCCAGGGCAAGAGCCTAGAAAGCCCCTTTTTCTATGAGATTTTAGGGTATTTTTGTGATCTTGTGTCCGATTATCCACTTTTAAAAGAACACCAAGAGAGCATTAAAGCCGAGTGCAAAGCAGAGGAGGAATTGTTCTTAGCCACTTTGGATAAGGGCATGCATTTATTTGAAAAGGCACTCACCGAGTGTAAAGGCAACAACTTTAGCGGCAGCGTGGCGTTTAAACTCTACGACACTTATGGCTTCCCTTTGGATTTAACCGCCGACATGCTACGCGGGCTCAACCTACAAGTGGACATGCAAGAATACCAAGCCTGCATGCAAGAGCAAAAGCAACGCTCGGCATATAGCTTTAAGCAAAACAATGCCAAAGACGGCTTGAAGGCACTGGATTTAAGCTATTTAGAGCCCAACCACTTTGCCGGCTACACCTGCGAGAATTTACAAACCAAGGTCCTCGCCCTCTACCCTCAAGAGCGCAACACTGCGTACATTGTGTTGCAAGACACCCCCTTTTACCCCCAAGGAGGCGGGCCTATTGGCGATCGGGGGGTGTTGCTCGATTCTAGCCATGTGCTCTTAGCCAAGGTGCTAGACACGCAAAAGGTGGGCGAGATCAACGCAAGTTTGGTTGAATTAGAGCCGGGTGCACAGATCAAAGAGGGCGATGATGTAGTGGCACAGGTGAGCGAGCGCGCAGAGATTGCCAAACACCACAGCGCCACGCATTTGCTGCATTTAGCCCTGCGCACCATTTTGGGCGAAGCCTCTAAGAAAGAGAATAAAAATGCCCAAATCCAACAAAAGGGCAGCCACATTGAGCCTAGCCGGTTGCGCTTTGATTTTAGCTTTTACCGCAACTTGAGCGATGAGGAGTTGGAGCAGATCGAAAGTTTCGTCAATGCTAAAATCAGTGAGGGTGCCCAAACCTGTATCAAAAGCGTGGGCCCAAGCGAGGCAAGAGAGAGCGGGGCTGTCATGCTCTTTGAGGATAAATACCTAGATGAGGTGCGCCTTGTGGACATTGCAGGCTCTTTAGAGGCGTGTGGAGGTGTGCATGTGAGCAACAGCGCACATATCGGGGGCTTTGCCATTATTAAAAGTGCGGGGGTGAGTGCGGGGGTTCGGCGCATTGAGGCGGTGTGCGGCAAGGCGTATTACGATTTTATCGCAAATGAGCGGCGTGTGTTGAAGCAAGCCCGCGCCCAGCTAAAAACCCAAGATTTGTTAAAAGCTCTAAAATATAGAGAGCAAACCCCCAAGAGCACTCCGCCCAGAGAGCCCAAGATCATTCCCATTGAAGGACAAGCCTTTAACTTAGCCACCCTAAGCGGACTTAAGGAACATTTAAGCCATTTTTTGACCTTCATAGAGAAATACAAGAGCCGACAAGAGCCCGTGGTAGCATTGTTTCAATACCACAATTTGCAAAAAAATTGCGTGGAGGTGGTCTTAAAATCTGTGGGCGGGCACGATGTGCGCCCCCTTTTAGAGGCTCTAAAGGCACATAGCCAAAGTCTAGGCTATGCGAGCAAGGGTGGGGGGCGTGCCGATCACGCCTCTTTGGTCCTCTCTAAGGAGGGGGATTTTAGTGAGCAGGAATTGCAAAGCCTTGAAAAAACCCTCCACCTCAAGGCCTTGGAGGTCTTAAAACCCTAATGCACACCAACACCCTCTTTTTAATGCTCTTTGTATCTTTGATGTTGGGGCTTGTGGGGTTGCTAATTTTTTTATGGGGCTTGAAGGGCAAGCAGTTTAGCGATGAGAAAAAAATGCTCGAGTGCTTACTTTACGATAGTCCACAGGATTTAGCCATCGCCAAACAAGAGGAGGAGGCACAAAAATCTAAGAGAAAGGAAGCGCATGGGTGAAGTGTATGATGTTGTGGTCGTGGGGGCGGGCCCTAGCGGGATCGCGAGTGCCATTGAGTGCCAAATCAACGGGGTGTCTAATATCCTGCTGTGCGAAAAGGACGAGGCGTGCTGTGGCATGCTGCGCAAATACTACAAGGCACATAAACGGGTGGATAAGGACTACCGCAAGCAGGTGGTGGACATTAAGGGGCATATCCCCTTTGGCGACACCGACAAAGAGGGGGCACTGGATGTCTTTGAAAAGGCATTATCCGAGCACAAAACTCCCGTGCGCTACAAAACCAACATTGAGAGTGTGGCAAAAAAGAGCGATCTCTTTGAAGTGGCTAGCTCGACTAATGAGGTCTTTAAAGCGCGTGTGGTGGTGATTGCCATTGGCAAAATGGGCCAGCCCAACCGCCCCAGCTACCAAATCCCCGTAGAGATCATGCGCCAAGTGGTCTATACGATCAACGATTGTAAAGAAAAAGAAGAAGTCTTGGTCGTGGGTGGGGGCAACTCCGCCGTAGAGTACGCCATCGCCCTAGCCCCCACAAACACCACGACTTTAAACTACCGCCAGAACACTTTCAGCCGTGTCAATGAAGAGAATTTAAAAGCCCTTGAAGAAGCGTTTAACCACAATCTACACAAGAAACTAGGCGTGGATATTCTGGGCTTAGAGGCCAAAGAGGGGCGCATACAGGTGAATTTTGCCGACAACACCAGCGCAGTGTACGATAGGGTGTTGTACGCCATTGGCGGGGCGACTCCCCTAGACTTTTTGAAAAAATGCCAAGTGCAGTTAGAGAACAACCTGCCCATGGTGGATGGCAATCAAGAGAGCCACATTAAAAATCTCTTCATTGTGGGCGACATTTGCTATAAATCGGGGGCGAGCATTGGCATTAGCTTAAATGGGGGCTTTGATGTGGCGCAAGTGCTTAAAAGTCGTTTGGCTTAGTTGTTTATTTTTTACTTTAACACAGGGAGTTGAAATGCAATTTTTTAAGGTTTTTATCCATACAGATGCCAAAGGCTTTGTGGATTTAAAATTTGGGGGCAATGCGCCCAAAGAGTTTTTAACGCAAGGATTACCCAAACTCTCGCCTGAGATCTCTTGGGAAGCTCTTAGCGGAGCTAAGAGCTATGCCCTAGAAATCATAGACCATGACGCGGCCAGGGTGTGTGGCAAAACCTTTATCCATTGGGTGGTGGGCAATATCAAGGGCACAAAGCTACAAGAAAACGCTTCGCTAGAAGATAAAGAGATCGCCCAGGGGGTGAATTCCATGACCGAGGGGTTTTTGCGCTCCGGCTTAAGTCCTAGTCAACAGGAAAAATCTAATGTAGAAAACAGCACCTACATAGGCCCTATGCCCCCCAATGGCGATCACCACTATTTGATCCAAGTCTATGCCTTGGATGTGGCGCATTTGGACTTGAAAAAACCTTTCTTTTTGGGTGAATTGCACGATGCCATGCGCGGGCATATTTTGGGCATGGGTAGGGTGGAATTTAAATACCCCAAGATGCGCTAATACAGCTTTAAACTTAGCCGTGTTAGAATAGCACTTTTTTATGTGTGGGGGGGACTTCAATAAAACTAGAGGTTAGAGATGTCGCAAGAAGGGTTGTATTTAGATTTAGACATACACACGATCAGCGCGATTTTGCCCCACCGCTACCCGTTTTTATTGGTAGATCGGGTGTTGCGTTTAGAGCCTTATAAAGAGGTACATGCCTATAAAAACATCACCTACAATGAAGAGGTTTTCACGGGGCATTTCCCGGGCAAGCCCATTTACCCCGGGGTGTTGATCGTGGAGGGCATGGCGCAAGCGGGGGGTTTGCTCGCCTTTGTAAGCCTATTTGGGGCAGACCCTGAAGTGGCGGCGACCAAGATCGTGTATTTCATGACGATCGATCGGGTGAAATTTAGAAGTCCTGTGATCCCGGGCGATCAGCTCCACTACCACTTGAGCGAGCAAAAGCACAAGGGCATGATTTGGCAGGTGGGGGGCGTGGCTAAGGTGGGCGATAAGGTCGTGGCAGAGGCTGAGCTAAAAGCCATGATTGTGGATCGCAAGGAAGATAAATGATCGCCCCCACCGCCATCATAGAAGCCGGGGCCAAGATCGACCCGAGTGTCCAGATCGGGCATTTTTGCGTGATCGGCCCTGATGTGGTTTTAGAAGCGGGGGTGAAACTCTACAACAATGTAACGCTTTTAGGCCACACCACCATTAAGAAAAACAGCACCATCTTCCCCTACGCCGTGCTGGGTACAATCCCGCAGGATTTAAAATACGAGGGTGAGGAGTCCTATTTGATTGTCGGGGAGCGCAATTTGATCCGCGAGCATTGCATGATCAACCCGGGCACCAAGGGTGGGGGGCATCAAACGATCATTGGCAATGACAATCTATTGATGGCGTATGTGCATGTCGCCCACGATTGTAAGATCGGTAACCATTGCATTTTAGCCAATGGCGTTACTTTGGCCGGGCACATTGAGATCGCGGATTATGTTAATATCGGGGGGCTCACGGCGATCCACCAATTCACCCGCATCGCCAAGGGGTGTATGGTAGCTGGGGCGAGTGCTTTGGGTAAAGATGTGCCCCCCTATTGCAATGTGGAGGGCAATCGGGCATTCATCCGCGGGCTAAACAGGCATCGCATGCGCAAGCTCTTGCAAAGCAACGAAATCGACTTTATCAGCGGGCTGTATAAAAAGCTCTTTGATTTAGACAGCACTTCCATCCGCGACAACGCCCAAAAGATTTTAGAGGAATACCCCAACAATCCCCACGCTAGAGAAATTTGCGAATTTGTTTTAGAAACCCAAAGGGGCATCGCCATTAAGGCGGGTTATTTTAAAGAACAGGAGGATGTGTGAATACCCGTTATTGCAGTTTTTGCAGCAAACCCGAGAACACTTTGCCCCACCACCGTCGCTTGGTGTTTTCGTCTAAAAAATCTGGTAAAGATATACACATTTGCGAATACTGCGTGGAGGTGATGCATCAAGAGTTGCATATCCCTATGCCTGGGGCCTTACTCAATGCGCCCCTCTCTACGCCCGAAGAAGCCCCTTTAGGCCATACCCAAACCCCCATAACCGCCCCCAAGCTTTTAAAAGAAGCTCTAGACCACTATGTCGTGGGGCAAGAGGAGGCCAAGAGGGTTTTAAGTGTGGCGGTTTATAACCACTATAAACGCCTAAACCACCAAGAGAGCAAAGACCCCTTAAACCAAGAGGTGGAGATTTCTAAGTCTAATATTTTATTGGTGGGCCCCACGGGTAGCGGCAAAACTTTAATGGCACAGACCTTGGCGCGCTTTTTAAATGTGCCCATTGCGATCAGCGATGCCACGAGTTTAACAGAGGCGGGGTATGTGGGCGAGGATGTGGAGAACATTTTAACCCGCTTGTTGCAAGCCAGCGATGGCGATGTAGCGCGGGCACAAAGAGGGATTGTGTTCATCGATGAGATCGATAAAATCGCCCGTTTGTCGGAAAACCGCTCGATCACAAGAGATGTCTCAGGCGAGGGTGTACAGCAAGCCCTTTTAAAAATCATCGAGGGCGCGGTGGTGAATGTCAGCCCTAAGGGCGGGCGCAAACACCCCAATGAAAACTTCGTGCAGATCGACACCACGAACATTTTATTCATCTGCGGTGGGGCGTTTGATGGGATCATCGACATCATCAAGCGCCGCATCCACAGCAATGTCCTAGGCTTTGGCAATGAGAAAAAGACCAAGGAACAACTAGAAAACATCTTGCACTTGGTCGAGCCAGAGGACTTGATCTCCTACGGGCTGATCCCTGAACTCATCGGGCGCTTGCCCGTGATCTCCACCTTAAAACCCATTTCTAAAGAGGCGATGGTGGATATTTTGCAAAAGCCTAAAAACGCTCTCATCAAGCAATACCAAGCCTTGTTTCAAATGGACGGCGTGGAGCTGGTTTTTGAAGACGAGGCGATTGAAACGATCGCTGACTTGGCGATCAAGCGCAAGGTGGGCGCTAGGGGGCTAAGAGCGATCATTGAGAGCTTTAGCCTAGACATCATGTTTGACTTGCCCACCTTGAAAGATTACCAAGTCATCATCACCAAAGAGTGCGTGTTGCAACACGAAAAACCCTTGTTTATTAAAAAAAACAAACCCCTTTTAATGCCCTCTTAAAACTAAAGGAAAGAGTCATGATCTTAGATAAACTAATCGGCGTGTTCTCCCACGATGTCGCCATTGACCTAGGCACTGCTAACACTGTGGTGTCTGTGAAGGGGCAGGGCATCATTATCAATGAGCCCTCCATCGTGGCGGTCAAGCTCAACAAGTATGACCGTATGGAGGAAATCCTAGCCGTCGGTACCGAAGCCAAGGAAATGATTGGTAAGACCCCCGCGGGCGTACAGGCCATCCGCCCCATGAAAGACGGTGTGATTGCAGATTTTAACATCACGGAAAAAATGATCCGCTACTTCATCGAAAAGGCACATAAACGCAAGTCCTTGATCCGCCCGCGCATCATGGTGTGCGTGCCTTATGGCCTAACCAGCGTGGAGCGCAAAGCAGTGAAAGAAAGCGCAATGAGTGCGGGGGCTAGGGAAGTCTTTTTGATTGAAGAGCCCATGGCAGCGGCCATTGGGGCGGGTTTGCCCGTCAAAGACCCACAAGGCAGCTTGATTGTCGACATCGGGGGGGGCACGACTGAAATTGGCGTGATTAGTCTAGGCGGATTGGTAGTGAGCAAGAGCATCCGTGTGGCGGGCAATAAATTGGACGCGAGCATCGTGGACTATGTGCGCAAGACCTATAACCTGCAGATTGGCGAGCGCACGGGCGAGGAGATCAAAATTGCCATCGGTTCTGCCATCGAGCTCAACCCCCCCTTGACGATGGAGGTGAGCGGGCGGGATCAAGTGAGCGGGATTTTAAACACCATTGAGCTCAATAGCGAGGATGTGAGAGAGGCCATTAAAGAGCAAATTAGAGAAATCAGCAATGCCTTAAAATCTGTGCTTGAAGAGGTCAAGCCTGATTTAGCAAGGGACTTAGTGGAAAATGGTGTGGTGCTCACCGGCGGGGGCGCGCTCATCCGTGGCTTGGATAAATATTTGAGCAATATTGTCAAGTTGCCCGTGTTTGTGGGTGAAGAACCCTTGCTTGCGGTGGCAAGAGGCACAAGCAAGGCGATCGAGGACTTAGATCTACTTAGCTCTCTAGGGGAACTTTAGTTTTTGATTAGCCGGCGCACCCTTTTAGTTTTAATCACTATTTTTGGAGTGCTCTACTGGCTCAACATCAAAGGCTCGAGCAGTTTTATCAGCGATAAAATCCGTGTCTTTGTTCTCACCACCAAGGATAATTTGGTTTTTGCCTATCAAAAACACTTTGACCAAGCCCGCTTGCTTGAGGAGGATAGACAACAACTCAAAGCCTACGAGAGATTAAAGCTCGCCTACGCTAACCTCAGTGCTAAAAGCGAGGCTTTGGTCCTAGAATTGGACGACTTGCAACAGCTCGAGCAAGCCCCCCAAGAACCCCCTTTGCAACCAGACTTCAAAGAACGAACCTGTCCCCCGAGCGCAGAGGTTACCAACCCCGCCTACCTACTCCCAACCCCCACTTTCACCCCCGCACGCATTTATGGCTTTGCCAACATGGACAACCCCTATCGTGTGTTGCTAGACATCCACAAACCCTATCCCAAGGATAAAATTTTAGGGCTGGTCGCCTTTAACCGGGTGCTTGGCACCATCATCCAACAAGATGGACGCTTTATAGGGCTCTTGCATGGCGACAAGCAAATGAGCTATAGCGTGGTGGTAAAGAGCGGGCAAAGCACCTACTATGGCTTTGTGACGAACGAAAACTTTAAAACCTATGTGGATTTCCTGCCTTCTTACGCCGCTCTAAAGGTGGGCGATCCGATCTTTACCAGTGGGCTGGACCACATCTTTAGCCCAAACATCTATGTCGGCACGATTGCCAGCATTGAGGACCACTACCTTTACAAAAAAGCCCTACTCAACATCAAACACCCCAAAAACATGCTCTTTGAGGCGATCGTTGTGGCGGTGCCTTAATGCGCCCCCTGCTCTTAAGCTTTGCTTCTTTCTTCTTTATCGGATGCATGGGCATGATGCCTTTTATGATGATGCCTGTCATGTCTGGACTCTCTAGCGATAATGAGGACAGTCTCAAGCAAACCCACCAAGGCTTGTTTGACGATGATGATGACGATGGCCCACCCGTGTATTACACGCGCCTAGACCCTGTCATGCTAGACACGCCTGAGGAGCAGGCCCAAAAAGAGCAAGCCAATCTAGAAAAGCAATTAGGCGGCAAGGTGAAAGAGCCTAAAAAGCCCCAAGCTGGCGAAACAAGCGGGCTCAGCTCCCAAGACATCCAAGGTACACCCATGCCAAATGGGATTGAGATTCAGCGCACGCAGGTGATGGACGAGCTTAAAAACACCCAGGAAGCCTACGCCAAAGAGCCCAAAAAGACCCAAGAGTCCTACCACACGCTGTTAAACTACTGCGCCAAAAACGCCTTGTTTAACGAGCTGGGGGCGCATTTGATCATCAAGGCGAGCGAAACCAAGCAATGCGCGCGCATGCAAAAGGCCTACTTTGTGGTGCTAAGCCAGCACTACAGCCAAATAGAGCCCATCAACCAGCCCAAAGTCGCCCTGCACGACATCATCGTGGGTTGCAACACCCAAATAGACCATCAAAAAATTTTGCAAAGCGCGTTTTTTGCTCGACTAAAGCCGGACATCACTAGCCCCAAAGACCGCTATTTGTTGCGCCACTTTACCCACGCCAAGCCCTTAAATGGCGACAAGCTCCACGCCCTGCTAGAAGACCCCAAACTTGGCGAAAAGTTCTACCGCTGCCAATACTTCATACAGCTTAAATAGTCAAACTCTGTTTCTTTTCACGCAGTTGCCCGCACGCGGCACTGATGTCTAGCCCCTTAGAGATACGCAGGGTGCATAAAAGCCCCTTTTGGTTTAAAAAGTCCGCAAATTGCTCGACCTTATCCAAGTCTGGGCACTCAAACTTTAAACTTGGATTGGGGTTGTAGGGGATTAAATTCACCTTGGCCTTGAGCCCGTTTAAAAGCTTTAACAACGCCTTGGCGTGCTCGAGCCCATCGTTATAATCTTTAATCACCAAGTATTCAAACATGACCCTTTTTCGTGTATCCACAGGGAAGCGTTTAATGGCTTGGATTAGGGCTTCTAGGTTGTAGGTTTTGTTAATCGGCATGAGTTTTGAGCGCAGGGTGTCATTCACCGCGTGTAAAGAAATGGCTAATTGCACGCCTAAATCCAGTGCCCCTAAAGCGTCTATCACGGGCACAACCCCGCTTGTGGAAATGGTGATGCGCCTTGGGGAAATGTTTAGCCCATGTGGATCGCTTAAAATCCCAAGCGCCTTCACCACCTCCTTAAAATTATGCAAGGGCTCGCCCATGCCCATGAAGACCAAATTAATGCCCTTGGTGGGTTCTAAGTTATGCTCTCTTTTTAAAGTCACCACTTGCTCTACGATTTCGCCTGCGTTTAAGTCTCTAACAAAACCTCCCCTAGCCGTGGCGCAAAACACACACCCAACCTTGCATCCAATTTGTGAGCTTAGACAAAAAGTCAGTTTCTCTTGCGCCACAATATGCCCGTTTTCATCCATCTGTGTGGGCTTCATCACCATAAACACGCTCTCAAAGCTATGCTGATCTGGGGTGAGAAATAAATACTTTTCGCTTTTATCGCTGCTGCACTCTTTAGCCCCAACGCTTAGAGTTTGCACGCAAAAATCCCTATCTAAGCACGCCCGAAACGCCTTGGATACATTGTGCATTTGGGCTGTTGAGGTGGCGTAGTGGTGGTAAAGCCAGCTAAAGACTTGCTTAGCCACAAAGGGCTTAAAGCCCTTGGATGCCGTGTAATCTTGCAATTCATTTAAAGAGAGATTGTAAAGAGAGGGCATACATAACCTTTTTCTCTATTCTTAACAAGGCACAGCTTAAACAAGCTTAAAAGGCTGTGTTATAATGGAGTTTTTGGAGGTTCTTATGGGCTTAAAAGCGGACACTTGGATTAAAGAGATGAGCGAGCAGCACGCCATGATCACCCCCTTTTGCGAAAAGCAAGTCAGCAAGGGCACGATTAGCTATGGCTTGAGCAGTTATGGTTATGACATCCGGGTGGGCACAGAGTTTATGCTCTTTGAATGCCAAAAGGGCATTGTGGACCCTAAGCATTTTGATCCCAGCCTTGTTAGCACCCTCAATACGCCAGATTTTATCACCATCCCGCCCAACGCCTTTGCATTGGCCCATAGCATTGAATACATCAAGATGCCCAAAGATGTGCTAGCTATCTGCTTGGGCAAAAGTACTTATGCGCGCTGTGGGATCATCGTCAATGTGACACCCTTTGAGCCGGAGTTTGAAGGGCACATCACCATTGAGATTTCTAACACCACTTCTTTGCCAGCTAAGGTCTATGCCAATGAGGGCATTGCCCAAGTGATTTTTTTGCAAGCTGATAGTGTATGCGCTACCAGTTACAAAGACAAACAGGGCAAATACCAAGGGCAACAAGGGATCACCTTGCCTAGAGTGCCTTAGAACTATAAGACTATGTGGGTGTAATATTTTCTTGGAGGAATCTCTTGAGGGTATTTGGATTAAAAATAGCCAGATTTAAGGACATTCTCTTCGTTTAAGTCTCCATCTTGTATTTGAGAGATGATGTGATCAATAAATCTTTTAAAAACATCTATAGAATAAAGATGAGATTTTAGGTATTTTACATAGTCTGTGCGCCCGTTTTGTCGCCCCGCATAGGTGTTATACTTTTTTCTGACATTTGAGCTAATGCGCTTGGCCTTTCTTGTGATCAATATCTCATCGATGTCTGTTGTGGCGGTGTTAATGGGTGTCATGTCCAAAAAATCGCACAGCAAATAATACTTAGCTCCCATGACCGCCCGTTTTATGTCATGCGCACTCGCAGAAGCCTCTTAAAACATGGTTTTATCAAGATTGGTCTTTAGTTCAGCAACAACATAACCCAAATGGGTGACGAGTGTTTTAGTTTCTTTGATCGCAAAGTCCTTAGAGTGCGAGGCCTTAAGATATCATGTTTTGCTGATAGAAAAATCTTGATCTTTGGTTTTAAGGCTAATGCCTCCCCCTACTTCTTGTGTGCGCAAATTTGATTGAAAAGATACTGAAGAAAAAATAGGGATTTGTGTATTGATCTCAAAAGGATAACTTCCAAATTGCATTTCAAGACACCTTTTAACAAATATGGGTAAAAACTCTTCAATCACTGTGTTATCGAGCTTAAGTTGCCCTTTTTGGCGGTATAGAAAATCTTCATGACTATCAAAAATCACATCAACATCTATGAAAAATTTATAATCATCGAGAAGGCAAACGAGTTTACTAACCAAATCATCTAAATTTTTTCCCGATACAGAGTTTAGGTTTGCAATCCAGTTTTTATATACAGGAATTGCCCTTGAAAGCCTATCCACATCGCAAGGGGGTATTTTATTGCTGCATTGTGCTGCCATAATTTTCTCCCCATGGACACCATTAAGCATGGAATATCTCCGATGGATTGACTTTATTGGCAGATTTGATCGCCTCCTCAAGTAAAATTTTATTCGGGTTATCTAGGTAATATTTGGAGTAAAGAGCATTGATTGCAATCTTGCGTGCCTGTGTGGTGATCAGGTCATCAGAAACTTCTAAAATTTTATTCTTTGTTAAATGGATAATGTCCTCATAGATCATTTTTCCATAACGATTTTTATACATTCTCTCTTGCCTCAGCAAAAAGGATAGCCCAAGGACTTCCAGCGCAATCCTGTGAATAAGTGCGCTATTGTAAAACGAATAACCCAAAACATTAGACTCTCTCCCAACGACAAAAACCAATCTAGCTCCCATCTTAGAAACTCTGCAAATTTCTTTAAGAGTTAATGCCATATCTATACAATATTGAATCACTGTTAATAACCGATTACCCCTATGCTTTCTATTCGCTCCAAACTCGCTTTTTGCTATAGTTAAAACATTGTAACCCAGCAATTCTACAGATGCTCTATAATTTTGGTGGTAATTAAACACATTGATATAAGGTGGTGAGGTTAAGACCATATCCACGCTTTCATTTTCCAAGGGCAAATGCCTTGCATCGCCATGTATTGCTTTAATAGCGCGCGTACAATGTGGAAGCTCAAGAATGATTTTTTTAAGAAAGAGCCATTTTTCATGCAAATATTTTACTAAAAAGCCATTTTTAAAAATATCCATTAAAACAACTAATGTTGATAAAATATCTTTGATTTGCGGGTATGGATTTGTATGGATATTCTGTATTAAAATTTGAGCAAAGTGATCAAAGCGAGTCGCCTGCTCAATAATCTCATCAATCTGCTTTAACAACACCTGTTTTTCAGATAAATTAAGTGTTGCCAGCTCATACACCTTAAGCCATGTAATAAGCCGAGGCGTTCAATTCAACCCCAAACCCACTTATATTTTTTCGCAAACACTCATACAACACTGTGCCGGAGCCCAAAAATGGGTCTAGGACACAAAAAGTATCTTTGGCATACTTGTCTAAAATGACCTGCACAAATTGAGGAGAGAACTGACCATTCCAAGTAAATAGATTAGATCTTGTTTTGATATTGATATTTAGTATATCCTGAGAAATCTCAGTTTTATCAATCCTAATTTTTTCAAAACAAGACATAGACACCTCCAAACCCCGCAAACCAAATGATAACTAGCAGTTAGTATAATTTCATGTTAGTATAGCTGTGCTGTTTTAGAGCATGCTTTGCATACATAAAACCCCAGTCTTTGGCTAACTAAGCCCTTTATGCGCTTTTTTCTGTAAAATATCCCTTTCATTACAAAGTGCAAGGACGGCTTTTGGATTTACAGGCACGGCGTTGGCAGGCGTTTAAGGCAAACAAGCGGGCGTTTTATGCGCTAGTGGTGTTTGTCGTGTTGTTTGTACTCTCACTGGGGGCTGAGCTTTGGGTCAATGACAAGCCCCTATTCATCTATAAGGACCACAAAGCCTATTTTCCCATTTTTAAAGACTACCCAGAAACCACCTTTGGAGGGGATTTTTACACCAGCGCGGACTACACCGACCCTTTCGTGAAAAACCACCTGCTTAAGAATGCTTTTGTGATCTGGCCCCTCGTGCCTTACTCTTATGACACCATTATCATGGATTTAAAACAACCCGCTCCCACCTCTCCTAGTCTCAAGCACTGGCTGGGCACAGATGATCAAGCCCGCGATGTGCTGGCCAGACTGGTCTATGGTTACCGCATCTCCATTTTGTTTGGCTTGCTTTTGAGCGCGTGTAGTGTCGTGCTAGGTGTGGCAGCGGGCGCACTGCAGGGCTATTATGGCGGACTCTTGGATTTACTAGGGCAACGGCTCATAGAAATTTGGAGCGGGATTCCCACTCTGTTTTTACTCATTATTCTATCTAGTATGTTCACCCCTAGTTTTTGGTGGCTTTTGCTTTTAGTGCTCGCCTTTAGTTGGATGGGCTTAGCCCAGGTGGTGCGCACCGAGTTTTTAAGAGGGCGCAATATGGACTATGTACGCGCGTCTTATGCGCTAGGTGTGGGCGATATTAGGGTGATCTTTTATCACATCTTGCCCAATGCCATGGTAGCCACGATTACTTACATCCCCTTCATTATGGCAGGTAGCATTGGCTCTTTGGTGAGTTTGGATTTTCTAGGCTTTGGCATGCCAGTAGGCAGCGCGTCTTTGGGCGAATTGCTCAACCAGGGTAAAAATAATCTCTACGCGCCCCATTTGGCCCTGGTGGGTTTTTTTGCCATTGCTCTGTTGCTCTCTATTTTGGTCTTTATTGGAGAGGGGGTGCGCGATGCCTTTAACCCAGCCAAATAACCCTTTACTACGCCTTGAAAAGCTAGATGCCCGCGTGGGGGCGAACTTCTTACTCAAGGACTTGGATTTAGTCGTGGGTGTGGGGCAAAGGGTGGCATTAGTGGGCGAAAGCGGGAGTGGGAAGAGCTCACTAGCTAGCCTCATTTTGCGTCTAAGTGCACACATACAGCCCATCAGCGGGCGCATTCTCTTTAAGGGGCAGGATTTATTACACTTGAGCCAAAAGGCTTTGCGCGCTACTAGGGGGCAACACATCGGCTACATCGCCCAGGAGCCTTTAAGTGCCCTAAACCCCTTGCATAAAATCCAAAAGCAGATTTTAGAGGCTTTATATCTGCACGCCAAGCCCAGTAAACAAGAGGCGCACGAGAGGTTAGAGGCGGTGATGGCACAAGTGGGCTTATCTATGGATTTGTGCCAAAGGTATCCTTATGAGCTCAGTGGCGGGCAGAATCAACGCGCGGCCTTAGCGATGGCCTTAATCAACCGCCCCAAGCTGTTGATTTGCGATGAGCCCACCACCGCCCTAGACGCACAGGTGCAATTACAGATTTTAGAATTGTTAAAAACTTTAAGCGTGCAACACCAAATGGCGTTGTTGTTCATCAGCCACGATTTGGGGGCGGTGGGCCTGCTTGCCGATGCCATCTATGTCTTGCAAAAGGGGCAAATTTGCGAGCACAACACCACAAAAGAGCTCTTTAACGCCCCCAAACACCCTTACACGCAAATGCTTTTAGGAGCAAGAAAGCTAGAAAAAAAGCGCGCACCTGCCCTAGATCAGCCCACTTTGAGCGTGCAAGATTTTAGCGTGTTTTACACCAAGTCCAAATTCTTTAAGAAAGACATTTTTGAGGCGATTAAGGGCGTAAATTTTACTTTACGCCAACAAGAGACTCTAGGCATTATCGGGCAGAGTGGGAGCGGTAAAAGCTCTTTGGCGATGGGCTTGTTGAAATTAGCCCAAAGTCAAGGCGTGCAGGTGCTCTTGGGGCAGAGTGTGGGGGGCTTAAGCCGCCAAAGTTTCAAGCCTTATCGCAAATCCTTGCAAATGGTCTTCCAAAACCCCTTTGCTTCGCTCAATCCCCGCTGGAGTGTGCAAGAGATTTTATTAGAGGCGTTTGTGGGCGCAGGGCTTAAAGCGGATTTGCAAAAAGCACAAGAGAGTTTAGAGGCGGTGGGGCTGGAGGCAAAGCATTTGCATTATTACCCCTTTGAGCTGAGCGGAGGGCAGCGCCAAAGGGTCGCCATTGCAAGGGCGATCCTCACCCGCCCGCAGGTGGTGGTGATGGACGAGCCCACTTCGGCGTTAGACAAGAGCCTACAAAAGGTCGTGCTTGCCTTGCTCTTAGAGTTGCAAGAGAGATTGCAATTAAGTTTCGTGTTTATCAGCCACGATTTAGATGTCATTGAGTGCATGTGCGATCGCGTCTTGGTCGTGCATAAGGGCGCGGTGGTGGAGAGTGGGGCGACAGCTGAGGTCTTTAGTGCCCCCAAGCACCCCTACACACAAGAGCTTTTAGAAACTAGGGTTTAAAGAGGGTTTAAAGAGGGTTGCAACCCCCTTAAATATCTTTAAAGAGAGTATGGCTATGTTATTGGCAACAAAAAATCAGTAATCCAGCTAGATTATTAAAAGTATAATTAAGAAAAGGTGTCTATGGCAATCCACAACAAATCACACAAAAACCACGCCCTTATGGTGCTCAACAAAAAGCGTAGAGATGGAATACAAACAAACCAAACACTGAATGGTTTTTACGGAGTAGAAACACCTATAATTTGTCTTAAAATAGTAGATTGTTGCGCATTTTTAAAGGAGATACCCAATAACTCGGTACAGCTGATTTGTATCGATCCCCCCTATAACCTTGAACTTGCGGGTTGGGACATTTATGCAAACTACATGCAATGGGCATCTAGGTGGTTAAATGAGGCATACAGAGTGTTGTCCGATACGGGAAACATGGTGATTTTTGGCGGGACACAATTTCGGGGGGTTAAATCTGGCGACTTGATTGATATTATCCAATATGTTAGGCAACACACACAATTTCAATTAATCAATACAATCATTTGGCATTACAAAAATGGCATGTCAGCGCACCGTTACTTTGCAAACAGACATGAGGAAGTGATATGGTTTGCAAAGACAAACAACTACTATTTTGATTTAGATGCGGTGAGAATCCCCTATACCAAAGAGCAATTACAGCTTGCCCTAAAAGACAAACGCCTCAACCCAAGCAATGTTTTAAAAGGAAAAAACCCAACGAATGTTTGGGAAATTAAGCGGTTGAATGGCAATAGTAAAGAACGAGTGGGGCATCCAACACAAAAGCCCATCGCCATCATCGAGCGGTTTATTAAATCTCTCTCTTATCCGGGTTCGATTGTACTTGACTTTTTTGCAGGAAGTGGGACAACAGGGCGCGTCTGTATTGCTCAAAACCGCCATTGTTTGCTGTGCGATAGCGATCCTTCTTCCATTGTGTATCTTAATAAACATCTTGCTATTATGCAAGAATTAGGGCAAAGTACGGACCATACACACATGGAAAATGTTGCACATTTTTTTAGGAAAATCAAGGAGGAATCAACACGCCATGGAGGGCAAACGGCAATCCGACAGATTAACGGCACAACAAAAGGCATCTGAGGGGGTACTTGGTATTTTTGATGAGGGGGCACAAAACCACGATAAAAAAGTCGCAGACAATGCAAAGCAGGCCATGCGAAAACTTGAAGCAGAATACCCTATGTTCACTTTTCGCTATAGAAAAGAATTATCAAAGAAAGAAATCAATGAATCTTTGCAAAAAATCAATCGAGAACTAGGACAAACTTTATTTGTGCAGAGTGCAAAAATCATACCCGATGGTGGGCTTATAGAAGTGAGGGATGATTACGGGATATGGCGTGTTGTCGTTGTCTCGGAAGCAAAGTTTCAAGGAAAAGACATTGAAAATATTAAGGCAGGGGTTAAGGTAGGGAAACACAGCAATCAAGATTTAATGGTTGCGGGCAATGCCATTGAGAGAGCACACAAAAATATCAAAGAGCTTGCCAACTTCATGTTATTCGAATCTCATTTTCCCTATATTTTATTTTTAGAAGGGTCAAATTTTCTAACACATAACATAGAGGTCCAAAGACCGAATGGAGAGACATATGAGTTGCACTACGATAATGGGGCATTGAATAGGCTGGATCGACTCACGGCAGCAAATTATGGAATGAAAATCAACACCAACCTTTGTAAAAATAGGTTTATATTCTGCAATAATCAAACCATTATGTTGCAAGCTGTGTCTATTTACACGCAAGGTGATGGGGAACATTGGAGGGACAATGAGATGGTGGCTATTATGCTTGACATTGCAAAAACATCTTTGCAAATGCTTGGAAAGGATTTATTTAAGCAATTAACCTATAAAAACCAATGACTCCAAAAGTTCTATATCAATGCCTAATGCCTAAGAAACTCTTTATAGATCACTTAAGACTTGATAGAACATTTTATTAAAGCCCTAGAGAAAAGACACATTGAAAAAGTTAAAAGCTTATAGGACGCAAAACTAGCAGCCTACAATAAAGTTTTAAACACGCTTGCAAAAACCCATTTTAGGGGGTTTATGGGCTTACTTGACTTATTAAAAATTTCGTGCTAGAATTGCACTTTTTGCGGGAATAGCTCAGTGGTAGAGCACGACCTTGCCAAGGTCGGGGCCGCGGGTTCGATCCCCGTTTCCCGCTCCATGATTTAAATAAAGCTAGAGAGAGAGATCATGCCCAGCTCGCTACAACTTGCCGATGCTAGTTTGTGAGTGGGTGTTTTGGTGTTTAGTTGTACTTTTAGTCGTTGCTCTGTGGCCAAAACCGCCAAAGCGGGAAGTTTTATAGAGATGGAACCATAGGGCGTAGAACAGTGAGATTTTAGGGATTTTCTCCCGCTACACAATGATCGTTAGGGTGACTGGGTTTGGTCAGCCTTAACAGAATTTCCCCCTAGGCACGCCTAGGGTTTGGCCCAGGTGGTGGAATAGGTAGACACAAGGGACTTAAAATCCCTCGGTAGCAATACCGTGCCGGTTCAAGTCCGGCTTTGGGCACCAGTGGCGACGTAGCCAAGTGGTAAGGCATGGGTCTGCAAAACCTTGATCCCCGGTTCAAATCCGGGCGTCGCCTCCAAGTTTATTTTTGTTTCACTTCTTTACACTAACGGGAGATGGCTGAGTGGTTGAAAGCGGCGGTCTTGAAAACCGTTGAGGGTAAAACCTCCGGGGGTTCGAATCCCTCTCTCCCGGCCACTCTTCACCGATAGGATTTCATGGGCCATTCTGTGTATAGTCTAGCCGTCCCCTTTTTGGTCATTTTCATGGTCATTTTCACCAAAAGAGTCGCCCTATCTCTCTTTAGCGGCATTGTTCTGGGCGCGCTTTTGATCACCGATGGGCGTTTAAGCTCGCTGCTTAGCTACATTTATTCTAAAATCAGTGCGGTCTTTTACACAAGCACCCCCAGCGGATTTAGCCCAAACCTTAGTAGTTTATGTGTCTTTGGCTTTTTAATCACTTTGGGCGTGCTAAGCCAAGTGATTGCCAGCTCAGGGGCGATCAACTCCTTCGTGCATTGGGCGAAAAACTATGTCAAAAGCGCAAAACAGGCCGAGGGCGTGGCGCTCTTTGCCGGGCTGGTGATTTTCATAGACGATTACTTCAACGCCCTCATTGTGGGGCAAATCAGCCGCTCTTTAAGCGACATGCACAAATCCAGCCGCGAGAGATTGGCCTACATCATCGACTCCACCTCCGCGCCCGTGTGTTTGCTCATGCCCATCTCTAGTTGGGGGGCCTACATTGTGGGCGTGATGCAAAATGAGGGCTCGCCCCTGCTTAAAGACAGCTTTGCGCTCTTGCTAGCCAGCATTGGCAGCAATTATTACGCGTGGTTTGCGCTCTTTGCGGTGTTCTTAGCCATTGTGTGGCAGATCAACCTGCCCGCCATGCAAAAATACCAAAATGTGGGCGTGCAGGATCTGCAAATGCCCGCCAAAGAGGGGCAAAGCGCGCCCGTGTCTCTGCTCATCATAAGCATTCTTAGCTTGATTGTGAGCATCACCGCCTTCATGTTTTACACGGGCTACACGCACAGTCAAAACAAGGCGATTTTAGACATTTTAAAACACACGAATAGCGCGTTCTCGCTCTTTGTAGGGGGTTTGCTCTCCTTAGGGCTGTGTTGGTTTTTGGCCCATCCCTACTTGCCTAAAAACTCTTTTTTTAGCCTGTCTAAAAAGGGCTTTTTGAGCATGGCCGGCGCGATTTGGGTTTTGGTGCTTGCGTGGGCGATTGGCCCAATGATTCGAGACGACTTACAAACGGGGGTGTATTTAGCCAGCCTCTTGCAACATTTTGAAGGGGTGTTTTTGCTCATCCCCTTGTTGCTCTTTTTGATCTCGGGCTTCATCGCCTTTACCACCGGCACGAGTTGGGGGGCGTTTGCGATCATGCTGCCCATTGGCGCGGGGATGGTGAGCGTGGTCGGGGGCGACATTGTCTTGGTGCTCTCAGCGATTTTATCCGGGGCTGTCTATGGCGATCACGCTAGCCCTATTTCAGACACCACGATTTTATCGGCCACGGGAGCGGGCTGTTCTGTCCAAAGCCATTTTTTAACCCAATTGCCCTATGCCACGCTTACTGCCTTTTGCGCCATGTGTGCCTTCTTGGTCGCCAGCCTCACCCTCTCTAAAGCCATGGGCTTTCTCTTTGGGCTCGCCTTGCTTGCGGGGCTTTTTTACTTCTTAAAAACCCTGTTTAAATAACTTTTGGTAACAACCGCACCCCTTTTTAGCACGCCAAGTACCCTAGCTAGGTGAGCGTTAAGCTTTAGTGGCTAGACTCGAGGTATCTCACTTAAGAAAGGGGTCAGCATGAGCGTTTATAAGAACAAGAGCCAAATTTTTAAAGCCCGCTATGAAAATTACATTGGCGGGGAGTGGGTCAAACCCACCAAGGGGCAGTATAAGGCGAATAAAACCCCCATTAATGGAGAGGTGCTCTGCGAAGTGCCCATGTCTAGTGCTGAGGACATTGAAAAAGCACTCGATGCCGCCCACAAGGCTAAGGACGCTTGGGCAAACACCCCCATACAAGAGAGGGCCAATGTCCTTTTAAAGATCGCCGATCGCTTAGAGGCGAATTTAGAAAAGCTCGCCTACACCGACACTTGGGACAATGGCAAACCCATTAGAGAAACCCTTAATGCAGACATTCCGCTAGCCATAGATCAATGGCGCTACTTTGCCAGCTGCATTCGGGCCCAAGAGGGGGGCATTAGCGACATTGCCCCCGATATTGTCGCCTATCACTTCCACGAGCCCCTAGGCGTGGTGGGGCAAATCATCCCTTGGAACTTCCCCCTGCTCATGGCTTCTTGGAAGTTAGCCCCAGCACTGGCTACGGGCAATGCAGTGGTGCTAAAACCCGCCTCACCCACACCCGCAAGCGTGCTGGTGCTTTTAGAGCTCATTGGCGATTTACTGCCTGCAGGGGTGGTGAATGTGGTGAATGGCAGCGGAGGGCAGATTGGCAAACACCTTGCCACCAGCCCTAAAATCGCCAAGGTTGCCTTCACGGGCTCTACCGCCGTAGGCCGCCAAATCATGCAATTTGCCACGGAGAATATCATCCCCTGCACCCTAGAGCTTGGGGGCAAGAGCCCCAATATTTTCTTCCCGGATATTTACGATCACGAAGATGCGTTTTTGGATAAAGCCATTGAGGGCTTGGTACTCTTTGCACTCAATCAGGGACAGGTCTGCACCTGTCCTTCACGGGCACTGATCCACGAAAAAATCTACGACAAATTCATGCAGAAGGTCTTAAAACGAGTGGAGGCGATCAAGGTCGGCAACCCCCTAGAACTAGACACCATGATGGGTGCGCAGGTGGATGAAAACCAAGTGCATACGATTTTAAACTACATGCAGGTGGCAAAAGAAGAGGGCGCAGAGTGTCTCATTGGGGGGGATAAAAAGCACATTAAAGGGTTGGAAAATGGTTGCTATGTCCAGCCCACTATTTACAAGGGGCATAATCAAATGCGCATCTTCCAAGAGGAAATCTTTGGCCCCGTGCTCGCGGTAACCACCTTTAAGGATGAACAAGAAGCCCTAGAGATTGCTAATGACACCATATTTGGGCTGGGGGCAGCGGTATGGACGCGCGACATTAACCTGGCTTACCGCGTGGGGCGGGCGATTAAAGCCGGGCGGGTTTGGACGAATTGCTACCACCTCTACCCCGCGCATGCCGCCTTTGGGGGCTATAAACAAAGTGGGATCGGCCGAGAGGGACATAAAATGATGCTCGAGCACTACCAGCAAACCAAAAACCTCTTGGTGAGCTACAGCCCGCACAAATTGGGCTTTTTCTAATGTCCTTAAAGGCAAGCAAAGCCGCCTACGCCTTTTTAAAGGAGCTCAAAGAAGCGCACAAGGAGGGCTTGATTCTTTATCACTCTTGCGGATGCTGTGAGGGCGGGGCGGTGTTGGTCTATGCCAAGGGGAATTTTAAGCTCGGGGATAGTGATGTGTGCTTGGGGGAAATCGAGGGGGTTGGTTTATACAGACAAGCAACCCAAGAGCAAGCCCAAAATGCGGTCTCTTTAACCCTAGATGTCAAGCCCCTTGAGGGCAGTGAGTTTTCTTTAAGCTATGGCTATGGCAAGAGTTTTTATTTAAGGCCTTAAGCTCTAGCAGCCCCTAGCCCTAAACTTGAAGCCTCCACATCTCACACAGACCCAGCCCTAAGCCCCCAACCCACAACCTCCCACTAAAAATAACCAGGCCACGCCCTTAAATCCATGTAAAGTAACGCTATGCGCCGCCCACTAAGGGCACCACAGAGCACAAAAGCCCCAGGCCAAGAAAACAAGCCCCTAAGCCCTCCGCTAATAAAGCCACGCCACACAAATCTCCCCCGCCGAGTGCATAACCCCTCACCAAGCGGGCGAAAAAGTCCTGCCCAAAAAGCCATAAAGACTATCCAAACTTAGGAGCTAAAAAGTGGCGATGAGTTGGGTATAAAGCGCACTTCTATCTTGATACCCGCCCCCGCAGTAGGTGAGATTGGGGTTACAATAGGCGTTCAAGCCCGCTTTGTAGCCCTTATTGGTGTGTACGCCGTAATAGACTAAATCCACAAGCCCTTTTAAATAGGGAGTGAATTGATAACCCAAGGACAAGATTGCCCGCCCTTCATAGGACACGGGTGCGCTGCTCCACTGCCACACCATGCGCCAAGAGAATTTCTTTTTAAAATGCACGCCCCCATAGGCAAACTGCCCTGTAACCGAGTCGGCTTTCACGCCCGTGCCCTCATACCCTGCCCAAGTGCTGTTGTTATACAGCTCCACGCCGGCGGGATTGCCCGTGTTACCGACATAGGTGTTGGCGTTTCTAAAGACCTTATAAAAAGTCCCCACGATGTAAAATTCGTTGATGTCAAAGCGTTGGCGAATGATGAGACTTTGCCCGTTAGGGGTTACGGGGTTGTCGTAGCGGTAAATCACCCCGCCTTTACTGTTAATCATCATCCACGGGGGGTAGAAGGCAAAGGTCGCCATTAAAATCGTGTTGGAGCGAAAGCCCTGCCCGCTAAAGTTGGGGTCCGAGTCCCAGCCTATCTTAAAGCCCGGGGCATTAAACATTTTAGGTGAGAAGTAGTAATAGCCCTCTAATAGCAAATGGTGATGCTTGTAGGTGAGTTGCACCGCGTGCGTACCTAAAGAGGCTTTATGCCCATGCGGGGTGTAGCCCCCTAGAGCGTTTTTGGTGTATCCCCCACTATAAACCACCCGTGAAGCCCACCAATCGCGCATTAAGGGCCCTGTGGCATATGCCCGCCCCCACGAGCTGTACCACCAAAGGTTCACCCTCTTATATTGCCCCCACACCTCAAATCCTTCGGTCTGCCCGCTTTTGTAGGCAGCGGTGGATTTGTAACACCCCGCCTTGATCCCAAAGTGGTTTTTGTAGGTGTAATCAAGGTAAGCATCGCTAAACACATAAAAATGGCTGAAGTTTGTGAGTTTGCTGTTTTTCACCGGTGTCGAGTCGCTTTGCAAGACATCCGCCGCCCCGCCATAAAACCCATCATAAAAGGCGAATCGTTGGTACACCACCGAACCGCCTTCAAAATGCTTGGTCCCATCAAAGAGCACGCCCCCCACCATGCCTCCAAGAAGCCCTTTTAAATGATGTCCTTTGTTTTCTAAATCTTTTGGCAACAAAGAAAAGCCCAAAGAGAGATATCCGGCAATGGTGGCGTATTGTTGCATGGGGTAGATGCCCTTTTTGGTGTTGATAGGGGTTTGGTTAAAGCCAATGGTGGAGGCTTGGTTGGCAAATCCACTTAATTTATAACTATAGGCCAAACAGGGCTCACTAAAAGAGAGCAACCCCAAGAGGGCGCAAAGTTTCTTAGGGGTGTGGCATGGCATTGCCATCTTTCTCCTTTAATCTCATGTCGATTTCTTGTATTTTATGGTATATGTGGGTTAAAGTTTCTTAAACAAGCCAAAAGCCCCTGATTACCCTTTAAAAAACCATATAAAGGGAGATACAAGATAAGTATAATAGACTAAAAGCATTTAACAACAGTCATCCTAGTGCTCTACTTGGTTTATCAGGGCATCTTTCTTTGAAGTGTGTAACATGATAACACATTTGCCCGCTTTTTTACAGTGCTTTTCAAGCGGGCGGAGTGGGTTAATGTGTATAAAGTATAATGAACCACTACGCTAGAAAGGTTGAAGATGAATCCCTTAAAAGAGATGTTGGAGCAAAAAAAGGCGGTATTGCTCGCCGATGCCCGTGCCTACGCCCATAAGGTGTTGATGCAATACAAGCCCTACCCGTGGCACGACCCCACGCTTTACAGCAATTACATGAAGCAAGTCGCCTCCCTTTTAAGGGTGGATGTGCTGGTATTGCGCTTTGATAAAATGCTCGAGGAGGAGCTGAAAAACAACACTGAGTTGGTCGCCAAAATGGGTGAAAAGAAAAGACAGGGCTATGCGCTTAAAGTCTTCATGCAAGATGAGGGCATTAAAGAGGACACAAGCTCTTTAATCAACACCGCTACCAATACCCTACATGTGCATATTTTAACCCAACTACCCTCCCCGCAACAAATCCTGCAGATGAGCGCAGAGGCGGTGGGGGCACAGGCGGATTTGAGCGATGAAGACATTGAGAATGCCAGCATGTATTACGCCGATTGGTTGCGCTCTTACAAGGACTCTAAAGTACGGGGGGTGTTGTTTGATGAGCGCAACCAAGCGGTTAAGGAGAGCCTGTATCAGCCTATTTTAAACACCGCAAGCAATTACGATTGGCAAATCGGCTTTAGACACACGGATGCTCTGCGCTTTTGCGGGTTTGAAACACCCATCCCTCTTTTAGACACAAACTTTTGGCTAGACAAAAACGCGCCCAGCCCGCAATTTAACAGCCCCTTTTTCACAGAGATACACGAAGATGCGATCCCTGAAGTGGTTCTAGAAAAACTACATGCATTTTTCCACCTATGAGCGCACAGGGGCTTTTTTGCATTTCGTGAAACTTGCTCGTGCACGCAGACAGACTAAGAGCTAAAAGCAGGCTAAATAATCTCATGCTTGTCCTTGATTTGGTGGATTTGCATCTTAGTGGAGCTGAAGGTCTGCACCTGAAAGGATGGCTCTTTTAGGCTCTCTTGGGGACTTGAATTAGAGCTATGAGTGTGGCTATGGTGGGGAGCTAGACTTGGGGCAGGAGTGTTTGACACGCCTTGACTGTAATTTAGCCATGCGCTCTTGCTTGAATTTAACATGGCTTTTAAATCCTGCGCGCCCCCTTGTGTGGCAAACAAGCCCCTAAGAAAGACAGGGATTTGCACCAACAAGAACAACGCTAGAAGCGTGCTGACAATGAGGATCAGATACGCTTCGATTAGGGGTGGGGTGGCTTGCGTGGGGGCGGGCAGGAGGCTTTTAATCAAGGTTTGCAAAATTTGGGTGTTGTAAAAGGAGAGCAGCAAGATTAGGGGCTGGTAGAAGGCTAGACTAAAACATTTTTTGGCATAGCACCACAGCAAAGCAGGCGCAAACAGTCCTAAGGGCAGTACAAACACTGCTAGGGCAAGCCACAGCAACAACTCAAGGGACACGATTAAGGTGAGAGCCAAAATACAGGTGAGCAACGCTCCTTGTACTACAATCAGGGCATAGACAAAGCCCACCATAAGATTGTTGAAATGCCTTTGTGTCTGTGTGGCCAAGAGCACGAGGCTGTGGAAGGTTTGGTTTAGCAAAAACTCTAAATTAAAATGCGTGGGGTCGGTGTTGAAGGCGTGGCTTGAGGCTTGCAGACTTTGTTGCACGAGTTTGGTCAAGATATTGGGGGCGTAAAAAATCCCTTCTTTAAGCCGTGTGTAAAAGGCGGTGGGGTGGTTGGTGGCATAGTTAAAAAGGATAAAAAATAGCGCAAAGGCACATAGAGAAAATAAAGTCCTTAGAAAAAAGAAGTCGGCAAGACGCACCCGATTGAGAGCCCATAACATGAGCGCAAGCACCATGCAAAGATTGCAAAACAGCCGAAAGGGGGCGTTTTGTAAAATCCCCTGCCCGATTTGTGTGAAGAGGGCATGTGCGGGGTCTAAAAAGAAGTGCAAGACACTTTGGTAGAGTTGCAAATTTGGACCTTGGTACAAAAGAGCATCCTAACTTGTCTTGGTTAATCAATTTTAAAGCTGTAGACAGATTATTATGCTATACTCCCAGGGCTTATTTTGTTACGGGGCTGAAAACAGGATTTCGACAGGAATTGCGTCGCGTGGGTGGCATGCCAAGTGTCTCTTGTAAAACGACACAAACAATAACCGTAAACAATCCTAATTACGCTCCCAACTACGCTAAAGCAGCGTAGCGAGCTGGAGCTTGGCGAATCGATCGGTGTTTGCTAAGTACTCCATCATCTTAACCGATTGCCTTTAAGAGTTGCTCGCCTCTTAAAGTAAGCCTAGAGCTAGGGGTTTCTTTAGGGCTTTGAGGAGTTAGCCCATAAAGCCTTAAGATTTTTAACTTCTCTAAGCATGTAGAGGCCCATGTTAGGACGCGATTTTTGGACTGGGGTTCGACTCCCCACAGCTCCACCATGCACATTTGGTATTTAGAAGGATTGGAAAAAATGGATTTACGATTGCGTGCGTTGTTAGCCCCACTATTGTTTTTCTTGGGTTTCATCCCTCTTTGGGGCATTGACATACAAGCCTTGACGCAAGAACAAATTAAAAGCGCAGGGTTGGCAGACCAATTAGTCAGCATGAGTAACAAAATGCTTGAAGGGGCGATTGATACGGGCAAAAACTACCAACAAGTCAAACAGCTGGATAAATTCTATCAAGAGAGCAAGAGCTTAAGGGCGGTGTTAAACCCTAACACGGGTGCATCCAAACCCACCGGACTAGGGGCTGTCTTTAAAAAAGCCATTGAACCGCCCGTGGATTTAGACAAAGCCCTAAGCCTTGCCACCGCCTTGCAAAAAGAAGTGAAAAACGCCAACCAAGACGGGCTAGACTACAGCAAAATGCTTAGTATCCTAAACCAACTGGAAAACTCCTTGCAAACCGCTCTAGATTTAAAATCGCAGTGGCTAGACACCAGAAAAGCCAACTAGCTACTTATCAAAGAGCCAATTATTCACATCTCCCCCATAGCGCACGCCTTCAGCGTCCGTGTTCTCAATCTTTTCTAAGCTCTCTTGGATATTAGGGGGTAGGGGGTCTTCATCGCTATAGCTATAGTGCATGTGTGCGCTGATCACCCCCTTTGTTTGCTCAATCGCCCGATTAGCCCGAACCTCCTCATTGACATTTTCAGCCTCTATCAAAGCAATCACCACCCCCCTGTCCTTATCAAACGCCCCCACCTCAACATGCTCAATGTTTTTAAAGTTCTCTAACACATCCTCAAACGCCTCCAACTCCACCCGTACAACCACACTTGAAATATTCACATTTGCCTCTCTATAAATAAAATTGCCTCTGTGGGACAGACCCCCACACAAAACCCGCACCCCGTACAAGCACTTAAATCCACCCGGGGTTTAAACATGCCCAAAAAATGAATGGCCTTATCCTTACAAGAATCAAGGCACGCCACACACACCACTCCCTGATGCCCAAGACATCTTGCCGTGTCTATGAGAGCCACCGCGTTGATCCCGCCTAAACTCTCTTGAAGTACCCCCCCACACTCAGCGCACCCTACCACACATGCCCCACAAAAGGTACACCCGCTCTTAGCAAAGTCCAAATGGGGCACTTGCCCCGGCTGTTTAAACACAATCTTTTCAGGGCAAGAGCTTGCACACCCGCCCACACAATCCATGCATTCATTTGCTCTTTTGGAATTAAAGTAGGGCAGGGGCACTTTAAAGGGTTCATTCTGTGCTCTAAAAATCTCTCTTAAGGGTTTTTTATCCATGCAACTCCAAACCCACGGGGCAGTGGTCACTGCCGAAAATATGGGTGTAAATGTGGGCATTTTTAAGCGTGTCTTGTAAATTTTGAGAGGCTAAAAAGTAATCAATGCGCCAACCCACATTACGCTCCCTAGCCTGCCCTATGTAACTCCACCAAGTGTAGGCCTCTTTTTGCTCGGGGTAGAAGTGGCGGTAGGTGTCTATGAAGCCCTCTTGCAACAACGCGCTAAAGGCGTGGCGTTCGGGGTCGCTAAAGCCAGCATTGTAGCGGTTGGCCTGCGGGTTGGTTAAATCAATCTCGGTGTGCGCCACATTTAAATCTCCGCACACCAGCACCCCCTTATGCGCCACAAGACCGCTTAAAAACCCCCTAAAAGCCTTCTCCCAGCTCAGGCGGTAAGGTAGGCGCAACAAACCCCTTTGGGCGTTGGGAACATAGACATTGACCAAATAAAATTGGGAGTATTCGCACACCACCACCCGCCCCTCTAAATCGTGTTCGGCAATGCCAATCCCATAGCGCACACTTAAGGGCTCTTCTTTACTAAGGGTGAGCACCCCGCTATAGCCCTTCTTTACAGCACTGTTCCAAAAGGCGTGGTAACCCTCAAAGGCAAAGTTAGCCTGCTCGGGTTGCATTTTAGTCTCCTGCACGCAGAAAATGTCCGCCCCGCTCTGCTCTAAAAAGTCCTTAAAACCCTTTTGCATGCATGCCCTAAGGCCATTGACATTCCACGAAACCAAGCGCATACCGCCCCTTTAGCATAAAATCGCCTTCATTATAGCATTTTAAGTAAAGTTTTAGACAAGAGTGTTTAGAATACGCGTTTATGGCTTGATAGCTCAGTCGGTAGAGCAGGAGACTGAAAATCTCCGTGTCGGTGGTTCGATTCCGCCTCAAGCCACCACTTAAAAACCTTTAATGCAAAAATCCCAAAATAGTTTTAAAATAGTCGCTCCCACCACACATAAAAACACCTTGCGGATGAATTTCACTTCCTTATACACCACCAAGTTAGAGCCCACCCACGCGCCCAGCATTTGCCCCATGCCCATTAAAAGCCCCACCGCCCAAATTACATGCCCGCTGATTAAAAACACGCTCAGACTAATGATATTGCTGGTGAAGTTAAAGATCTTGGTGTGGGCGGTGGCTTTTTTGAGATTAAAGCCCAAGAGAAAAACTAAAGCAAAAGTCCAAAACGAGCCCGTGCCCGGCCCAAAAAAGCCATCATAAAAGCCCAAAAGCACCCCAAACACGCCGTAAAATAAAGCGGGCTTGAGTTTTGCTAGGCGATCGCCCTCGCCCATTTTAGGCGAGAGCAGGGTATAAAGAAAGATGAGCGAGAGAAACAGGGGGATGAGCAGCCGTAATAAATCCGCTTTAAGGTGTAAGATTAAAGTAGTGCCACAGCTTGCGCCCACCACCACGCAAGCCACCCCAAAAGCCACTTCTTTTAAAGACACTATGCCCTTTAAGCAGAAATTGAGCGCAGCACTGAAACTCCCAAAACTGCTTTGCAGTTTATTCGTGGCGAGGGCTAAATGCGGGGGGATACCCAAAGCCAAGAGTGTAGGCACCGTGATGAGCCCCCCACCCCCGGCGATCGAATCCACCAACCCCGCACAAAAAGCCACCCCCGTTACAATAACATAGACAAACCATGCTAAATCCATCACACCCCTTGTTGTCAAAGCACCGGATTTTTTACTATACTTTAGTTTTACTCTGCATTTGCTAAGATAGGTGAAAACAGGAGAAAGCATGGTAACACTCACACAGGCCATGGGGTTAGCCCCTAAGGAATTAGAAGAGTTAAAGCAGCAAATTGCCAAAGAGGTTGCAAAGAGCGAGCTTAACGCCTATATCCGCCCACCCGAAACAGATGGAGCAAGCGAGGGGGGCGTGCCGATTCTCATTAAGGACAACATCAATGTCAAGGGGTGGGAAATCACTTGCGCGAGCCAAATTTTACAAGGCTACATTGCGCCTTATCACGCCAGCGTGGTGGAAAACTTGCACAAAAATGGCATGTGCGCCTTTGGGGTGGCAAACATGGACGAGTTTGCGATGGGCAGCACCAGCGAGTCTAGCTGCTATGGGGCGGTGAAAAACCCGAGGGATTTAAGCCGCGTGGCGGGGGGTAGCTCAGGGGGGTGTGCAAGTGCAGTGGCTGGGGGGCTAGCTTTAGCAGCTCTTGGCAGTGATACAGGCGGGTCTATTCGCCAACCGGCGAGTTATTGTGGCTGCGTGGGGCTCAAGCCAACTTATGGGCGGGTGAGCCGTTATGGGTTGGTGGCTTACAGTTCTAGCTTGGATCAAATCGGACCGATCACACAAAATGTCGCCGATTGCGCCCTGCTCTTAGATGCGATCAGCGGACACGACCCTAAAGACTCCACCAGTGCCAAGCAAGACCCCTTACTCACCTTTAAAAATTTAGACGCCAACAAACGCTTTAAAATCGGGGTGCTTGAAGACTATTTAGACGATGCCGACCCTTGCGTGCAGAAAGCCTACTTCGACACCACTAAATTGCTAGAAGAAATGGGGCATGAGATTGTCTCTCAAAAGATGGCTAATGGCAAGTTTGACACCGCGGCCTACTATATCATCAGTACCGCCGAGGCGTGTTCGAATCTCGCCCGCTTTGATGGCGTGCGCTATGGGCGTAGGGCCCAGGCACAAAACCTCAAAGAGATGTACACCAAGAGCCGCACAGAAGGTTTTGGGGCTGAGGTGCAAAGGCGGATCATGCTAGGCAACTTTGTTTTAAGCAGCGGCTATTATGAGGCCTACTACCAACAAGCCCAAAAGGCACGATCGTTTATCCGTCAACAATATGTGCAAATTTTTAAAGAGGCGGATCTGTTGCTTGCCCCCGTAGCCCCCTCCATTGCACCTAAGTTCAACGCGCATGCCAGCCCGCTAGAAATGTATTTAAGCGACATTTACACAGTGGGGGTGAATTTAGCGGGCTTGCCCGCCATATCCCTGCCAGTGTCTAAGAGCGTGGAGGGCTTGCCCGTGGGCTTGCAATTAGTCGCTCCCGCCTTTGAAGAGCAACGCATTTTAGACGCTGCCTTTGGACTTGAAGACGCGCTTAGCCTCGCTTTTAAAGGCAATGCATGCAATTAGTCCAAAAAGCCCTTACCTTTGAAGATGTTCTGCTCTTGCCCGCTTTCTCTCAAGTCCTGCCTAAAGAGGTCAGCGTGGCTTCCAAACTCAGTAAAAATATTGCCTTGAATATCCCCTTTGTGAGCGCGGCGATGGATACAGTTACCGAGTACAAAACTGCCATTGCCATGGCGCGCTTAGGCGGCATTGGCATTATCCACAAGAATATGGACACCAAAACCCAAGCGGAGCAAATCCAAAAGGTCAAAAAGAGCGAGAGCGGGATCATCCACGACCCCATTTATATCCATGCTGAGGCAAGTTTGGCCGAGGCAAAGGCCATCACCGACAATTATAAAATCTCTGGCGTGCCCGTGGTGGATCAAGAGGGCAAGCTCATAGGGATTTTAACCAATCGAGATTTACGCTTTGAATTGGATTTGAGCCGGGCAGTGGGGGAGGTGATGACAAAAGCCCCCCTACACACTGCCCATGTGGGCGTGAGCCTAGAAGAGGCGCAGGCGATCATGCATAAATACCGCATTGAAAAGCTCCCCCTGGTGGATGCCAACAACACCCTAAAGGGCCTCATCACCATTAAAGACATCCAAAAACGCATTGAATACCCACAGGCCAACAAAGACCATTTGGGGCGCTTGAGGGTGGGTGCGGCTATTGGGGTCAATCAGTTTGAGCGCGCCCAGGCTTTAGTTAAAGCAGGCGCGGATGTCTTGGTGCTGGATAGCGCGCACGGGCATTCGCTCAATGTGATTAAAACCTTAGAAGCCGTGAAAAAAGAGCTTAATGTTGATGTGGTGGTGGGCAATGTGGTTACAGCGCAGGCGACTAGGGATTTGATCAACGCAGGCGCGGATGGCGTGAAGGTGGGCATTGGACCAGGCAGCATTTGCACCACCCGCATTGTGGCCGGAGTGGGCATGCCCCAAATCAGTGCTATTGACAATTGCTACCAAGAGGCTAAAAAGCACGATGTCCCCCTAATCGCCGATGGGGGGATCAAATACTCCGGCGATGTGGCTAAGGCTCTAGCGGTGGGGGCGGCTTGTGTGATGATCGGCTCTTTGATTGCAGGCACGGAGGAATCCCCGGGAGACACTTTGATCTATCAAGGGCGGCAGTATAAGAGCTATCGGGGCATGGGCAGCATTGGGGCGATGACACGGGGCAGTTCGGATCGCTACTTCCAAGAGGGCTTGGCATCTGAAAAATTAGTGCCAGAGGGCATTGAGGGACGGGTGCCTTATCGGGGCAAGATTGCCGACATTCTTTACCAGCTTGTAGGGGGACTGCGCTCCTCTATGGGCTATTTGGGTGCGCCGGACATCCCCACGCTCACGGCCAATGCCCAGCTTGTCGAGATCACCGCAGCGGGGCTTAAAGAATCACATGTCCATGATGTGGACATCACAAAGGAAGCCCCCAACTACCACGCCTAAGCACCCCCTTTGGGGGTTTCAAAGATTTTAGGGTAAAATAGCCCCTTTTAAACCAAATGACGAGGTGTTTTAGTGGATTATTACGAACTCTTGGGTGTGGATAAAGAGGCGAGCAAAGAGGCCATTAAAAAGGCGTTCAAGCAACTCGCCCGCAAATACCACCCTGATTACAACCCCGACAACCCTGAAGCTGAAGAGAAGTTCAAGCAAATCAGCGAGGCTTATGGGGTGCTAAGCGACGACCAAAAACGTCAAATTTACGACCGCTACGGCAAAGAGGGCCTGCAGGGGAGGGGGATGGGTGGGGGCTTTAATGACTTGGGCGACATTTTTGCCGACTTATTCGGGGAGGATTCGCTCTTTTCGAGTGCCTTTGGCTTTGGCAAACGAACACAGCAGAGCAAAATCCCTAGAGATTTATTAGTCCCCCTAGATTTAAGCTTTAAAGAGGCGGTGTTTGGCTGTAAAAAGAGCGTGGAGCTGGAGTATAAGGCCGTTTGCGTGGATTGTCAGGGCAGCGGGGCAAAGGACAATAAAATGCAAGCCTGCAAGGCGTGCCAAGGGCGGGGGCAAACCTTCGTGCAACAAGGTTTCATGACGCTGGCGAGCACCTGCGCTAAGTGTCAGGGCAGCGGCAAGGTTGCGCTAGATAAATGCGTTTCTTGTAAGGGAGATGGCTTTGTCTTGCAAAAAGAGAGCTTTGAGTTAGATGTGCCTGAAGGCATTGACAATAAAAACCGCATCCGCGTGTCCAATCGGGGCAATGAATACCAAAGGGGCTTGAGGGGGGATTTGTATTTGGAGGCGATGGTGGGAGAGGATGAGCATTTTTTGCGCGATGGAAGCCACATTTACATTGAGGTGCCTGTGTTTTTCACCTCTATCCCACTGGGCTCTAAGATCATGGTACCTTCGTTAAAAAAAGAGCTAGAGTTGCAAATCCCGCCCAATACCCAGGATCGGGCGCAATTTGTATTTAAAAACGAGGGGGTGAAGGATATCCACACAGGCAGGTATGGCAATTTAGTGGCGGTGTTGAAAATTTTATACCCGCAAAAACTCACAGACAAACAAAAAAACCTTTTGATGCAACTACATGAGAGCTTTGGATTTGAGAGCGAGCCTTATAAAAATGTGTTTGAGGGCTGTGTCAATAAGGTCAAGCAGTGGATCAAAGACCTTGTAAAAAAATAAATTAGCTGTTTTTCAGCTGTTCTAACCGTTCTTTTTTGCTGCCGATATCGGTGATTTGGATGCCAAAGTTGCCATCCACGATCACCACTTCCCCCTTGGCAATCACCTTATCATCCACTAAAATTTCTAAGGGATCGTTCACCATTTGATTGAGCTCCACCACGCTGCCAATATCCATAGACACGACATCTTTTAAAATCATTTTTTTCTGCCCGATGCGCACCCTGACATTGAGATTGATGTCTAAAAGCATGTTAATGTTACGGATTTCTAATTGCTCTAGGGAGTGATCGCCATCGGAGCGCTCTGCTCTTTGCACCACGGGGATGCTTGGTGCGGCTGGGGCAGGACGGCCCTTGGGGAGATTTTGAACAACTTCTTTTTTATTGAAAAAGTCTATGAACACCCCACCACAGAAGATAAAGAAGCTTGACTCCAACGCGCCTAATTTAAAGCCAAATTCATAGCCATCGCTGTAAGGATCGAGCGAGGATGCATCGTGGGCAAAGACCGCCCCCTCTGTCTCAAAGCCAAGCTTTGGCAAGGTTTCTTGGGCTTTTAAAGCGGTGCTAAGGGCTCCAAAAACATTAGAGCCGATCTCTTTAATGGCATCCAAATCATCGGGCTCTAAACTCTCTTTAGAAGTCCCCTCCCCACCGACCATTAAATCCGCTAAAGCGGTTGCCATGGGCACGGGGATGGCTAGAGTGATGGTTAAGTTTGCATTGGGAGTGACATGGATGGTGACCGAGGCATGTTCTATGAAGATAAAATCCCCCACAGAAATTTCGTTTTTCAGTTCCACTTCGGGGGCCTTGCCCAGTAAGCCATTGATGGTTGTGGTGAACTCTTGCACAAAGAGTTTTAAAAAGTCGCTGATCATTCTTCTTCTTCCTTAATGTTACCGATTTTGATTTTTCGTTGGTTTTCCAGCACTTCCAGGATTTCTTTGACGCGGTCTTTTTCGGTTTGGATCACTTCTTTGATTTGGATGGTTTTGCGGTAACCCTTGTAGCCCACGGTGGCTAAGTAGCGCTCTTTTTTGTCAATATTCACCACCACCACATCATTGGCTACCTTGTTTAAGCGGATCGTATCGCCCACGACCAAATCTAAAACCTCTTTTAAGGTGAGCTGCACACCCCCTAAAAACACCGACACATCCACGCTCGCCCCCCCCACTAAAGCCTGCAACTCTTTATTGCGGCTTTTCTTGGAGCTCGTTTCGGTGAGCATCACATCGCGGTTGCCCATTTTGGAGAGGATGCCCTCAATGGAGATTACGGGGTAGCACAAGTTCATCATCCCCCTAGAATGCCCGATCACAATCTCCATCACCACCATGATGACGATCTCATTTTGTGCCACGATTTGCACCACATTCGCGCTCGACTCTTTAGCATCGATTGTGGGGTAAAACTCCGTAACGGGTGCCCAAATCTCTTTTAAGATTTGCATGACTTGCTTTAAAATGGTGTCCAAGAGGTTCAGCTCAATGTCGCTAAACTCACGCATTTGCTCGTAAGCACTCCCCTTGCCCCCAAGAAGCCTGTCGATCATAGGAAAGACAATGCTGGGATTGACCTCCAGTACCCCATTGCCCCCCACGGGTTTCATGGAGAAGACATTAAAGCTAGTGGGGCTAGGTAAGCTCATCAAAAACTCCCCATAAGTCATCTGATCCACGCTGTGCAGCTGGATCTCTACAATGGAGCGCATGATCGCCGACACTTGGCTGGATAGGCTGCGTGCCATTTTGTCGTGGATGCTTCTAAAGGAGCGCAGCTGTTCCTTGCTCACCCGATTGGGGCGTTTGAAGTCGTAAAGCGTGATCTGCTTTTGGGGGAGGATTTCGTGTTTTTGTAAGGTGTTGACATCATCGCCCTCATCCACAACCTCTAAAAGGGCATCGATCTCTTCTTGACTTAGAATGTCAGCCATGGCTTTCTCCTAGAGATTTGCGTACCTTTTTGATCACCTCTTTGATGATTTGCGAAATGCGCGATTCGGTGATGCCTAAAATCTCTTTGATCTCACTTAAATTTAGCTCTTCAAAAAAATAGAGCTGGATCAAGAGCTGCTCGCGATCGGTCATGGTTCTTAGCGTGGATTGGATCGCGCCAAGCAACTCCTCAAACTCTAATTTTTTAGTGATGTTGTCCTGCTCAATGGCGTTAAACTGTTCGTCCATGGGCACATGAGCATAAATATCAGAGGCGGCCTTGGCATCCCTAATCTTGGCGATATCCTCGTTCAACACCTCGGCCAAATACACATCATCGGGTTCTTGCCCGTGTTCGTTGTAGTACTTGGTCACCTCGTGGTCAATGCTTTTGATGAGTTTTCTAGAAGAGCGCGACACCACATCCAAGGAGCGCAGATAATCCAACATCGCTCCATTGACCCGCGTCTTGGCATAACCCCAAAACGAGTCGTTTAAGGCGACATCATAACGCCTAGAGAGCTTGATGAGCTCCTCCGTGCCCACAGACACCAAATCGTTAAAATCCACAGAGCTAGGCAGCCGTTCCTTCAAGCGAAACGCCATGGAGCGCACAGCGGGCAGGTATTGGATCGCCAGCTCGTCTTGGGAGTTTTGGATTTGATCTAAATAAGGTGTGGTGCTCAAGGGCTAACCCTCGTTGTATTCATACTCATAATTGCGGACATAATCGAGCAGATCTTCCATCTCTTTTTCCCGTTGTACAAACTCTTTACTAAAGTGGGTCAATTTACGCTCCAACTCCGCCTTGTTTAAAAACCTCTTGCGGGGATACACAAAACCCATATACACCGAAGCAAAGAGCAAGATGATGAGATAAAAGCCCACGGTGGACACCAAAGTGCCAAAGAGAATATATTCAGCCCGATCAAACTTCAGCAAGGACAAGATCAGCCCGATGAAAAACCCGCCCACAATGGAGAAATTGACAAAGTTATCTAGCTTCATGCCACACCTCACAGATACCTAAGCAGGCGCTTGAAAAACCCGATGAAATTGTCTTTGGGGGTTTCCACCACACCCTGCTCGAGCTTTAGGGTCAAGATTTTGACAATCTGGTTCATAGAAAACGAAAAGGCGTTGAAAGGCTCGCTCTTACACAGCAATTTGCGGTCTTTAATCGAGCGGCGCACAGCGTTGCTGTTCTGGATATTGCCTAGGTAATTTAAGGTCATGTTAGGAATGTTCTCTTTAGCCACCCGCTGGATACCCCCAAAGATTTGTAGCCCCTTCTCAGCCGAGTCAACCATGTTCACCAATACAAACACATCATCCTTGGTTTTGGAGTTGACCTTAATCGTGGTGTAGGCATCGGTGATTGCGGCTGGATCGGAGGTGGTGATCACCACCACACAATCGCTCGCCCTTAAAAAAGCCTGGGTGAACTCGCCGATGCCCGCCCCCGTGTCGATGATCATATAATCTAAGTCGTCTAAGAGCTTGGTTTCATCCACATAGCCGTCTAAAATGTCTTGGCTTACATATTTAAAAATCTCTTCTCCGCTATCCCCGGGCACCAAATAAAAGCCCTCTTCCAGCGGGTAGATCACCTCGCTAAAATGCACTTCGCCGCGCAGGGCGTGCAAGATATTTTTAGTGGTTTTAATGCCAAAGATGATGTCTAAATTCGCCAGCCCGATGTCTGCATCCAAAATCCCCACCTTGTAGCCGCTTTTAAACAAGCTATAAGCCAAATTAGCGCTGATCGTGGATTTACCCACACCCCCCTTGCCCGAAGTGATGGCCACAAACTTCGTCTTGCCTTTCTTATTAAAGATGCTTTGGGGCTCCATGATGTGTTCTAGACCGCTGGCTTGGTTGTGTTTCATGCTTGTTTCCCCGGGTGCGTGAAGCCATCGAGCATGCAATCGACCAAATAGTCATTGCTCGCCACGAGCAAATCCATAGGCACTTCTTGACCGATAGAAAGGTAGCTGATGGGCTTTTTGCTCTCATAAACTAAAGAAAACAAGTTTCCAAACCCCCGGCTCTCGTCTAATTTTGTGAAGATCAAGCTGTCGATCTCTAAAGGGCTAAAGGCGTTGTAAATGTCGGTCAAATCCTCATATTTGGTGGTCAAAGACAGCACCAAAGCCGTGTCGATTTTATACCCGTTTTCTGTAAATTTCTTTAAATTCTCAATCTTTTTGCTGTCGTGTTGGGAGTGTCCCGTGGTGTCGATCAACACCACATCGCAATACTCTAAAGCCTGCATCTCTTTGTTGAAGTCTTGTGCGTCCATCACCGTTTCAATGCTGATCTTCATTTTCTTAGCATACCACACCAGTTGCTCCACCGCCCCAATGCGGTAGGTGTCTAGGGTTAAAATCCCCACTTTATATTTTTTATCCAGCATTTTAGAGTAACGGGCGGCGAGTTTGGCTAAAGTTGTGGTTTTGCCCACCCCAGTAGGCCCAACGAGCATAACAATTTTCTTATAATTCAAATCCAGCCCCTCATGCCGACAATAGATCATCTTGCGCAAAACCTCGCGAAAATAGCGCTTCACGGTGACAGAGTTTTCGCGCATTTTCACAGGCATCAGCTCCAAACTCAAACGCATGATTTCATCTAAATGGTTTTTATGCATGCCGCTGTTTTTAGCAAGACGGTAGATCTCGGCAAACTCGTGGGGGATGAGCAGTCCCTGCTCTTTTTCCTCGCTCCACACCATGTTTTGGATCAGCTTTAAATTATCGTTGATTTTATTCAGCTCGCCCTTGATAGAGTGCAGTGCTGCCCCCTCGACCTTGTTTTGCTCTTTTTCCCTCTCTTTGGGGGCTGGGATGGCGGGTTCTGGCTGGCGGGCCTGGGCATCTTTCAGGCTGTCTTGGGCGATTTTGGTCAGCTCCTTAGAGGCATTGATTGTGGCGGGCTTGATGGGCGCATCCTCATCCACGCCGGCAAGTTTGCGCATTTCGCGGATTGTGGCGGATAAATCCACCTGTACACCCTCATCGGGCTTAGGTGAGGGGTTACGCAGATTGTCTAGTTTCTCTTGCATGTTGTTGGTCTTGGGCGGGTTTTCTTGATCCACCGCCACGACCACCTCATAAAGCCCGGGCTCAGTCAGGGTTTTCTTACGGATCTCCTTAGCTTTCACCACCAAAGCGTTGTGCCCGTGTTCGCTTTGGGCAAGCTTCAGTGCTTCGGCGGTGGTCTCTCCGCTGTAGGTGTAGAGTTTCATGCCTGCCTCCAGGCCAAAGCTTGCAAAAAGAGAGGTAGGGTCACAGAGGGGCGTTTGGCCCATCTAGGGTGGGGCAGGCTCAAGTGGGGTTGTTTATAAACCACGCGGTTGTAAAAAATCATGTCTATGTCTAAAGTCCTCGGTGCATTTTTAAAGGCTCTCTTGCGCTGCCGGCCAAAGCGCCTCTCTAAATAAAACAAGAGCCCAAAGAGTTGGTTTAAACTCCAGCGAGTCGTAAAACTCAGCGTGGCGTTGTAAAAATCGTTCTGCGCCTTGTATCCAAAGGGCGGATTGATGTAAAGGGGCGAAGAGCACAGCCTAGAAAACATGCGATGGTGCGCAAGCCAGCGCCACAGCCTTTCTAAAACTGCTCCCGATGCGCCCTCATTGCTTCCCACACCCCACACCACGCTATTTTTAAAATGCCATGTCCGTTTGCATTTTCTAGGGTAAAAGGGGGAGTACACCACGGTCTGCACGCGCCCCCCCTCACAACACAACAGCCCTTGAGCCTTGCACCACCACCAAATCCTCGATCCGCACGCCAAACTTGCCGGGTAGATAAATCCCCGGCTCGATGGAAAACACCATGCCCTCCTCAATGATGGTCTCGCTTCTTTGGGAGATGAAAGGCAATTCGTGGATGTCTAGCCCAATCCCATGCCCCGTGCTGTGGGCAAAATACGCCCCGAAGCCGGCCTTTTCAATCACACTTCTAGCTAGACTGTCGATTTCCCTGCCCGTCATGCCCGCCCGCAAGTGAGCGATGGCATGTTCTTGGGCTTTGAGCACCACAGCGTAAATTTTTTGCAATTCCTTGTCTTTAAAGCTCTGCTCTTTAGCAAAGCCAAAGCCCTTATAAAAGTGCGCTGTACGGGTGCGATCGGCGCAGTAGCGTTCATACTTCAAGCCAATATCCACCAAGAGTAAATCCCCCTCGGACAAGGGATTTTTAGAGGGCAAAGCGTGGGGTTTAGCGGCGTTGGCATTCACCGCTACAATGGGCTCAAAGCTTAGGGGATACTCCCCTCTGTGGGTTAAAAACTCTTTAACTTTGAATTGCAAAAAATGTTCGCTGGGCGCGTGTGTGCTGTGTAGATATTGGGCAAATGCGTCAAAGGCCTGCACATTCAGCTCTTGCGCTTTTTTGAGCAGAGCGATCTGCTCGGGGGTTTTAATGATGCGCTGTTTGCGGTGGTAATCCACCTCGCCCACAAACTTTAGATCGGGCAGGGCATTTTTTAAGCGACCATAGGTCTGCACGCTTAGCTGCGCCGGGTCAAAATACAGCTCTTTAAGGCTGCTAGGAATTTTTGCCACCATCGCCTGCCACAGATCGCCAGCCTCGATCACCTCGGCGTTTTTAATGCTGGTGCGCGCCTCTAGGGTGTAGCGCCCATCCGTGATGAAAAACGCCTCCCCATCTAGCTCTAAAAAAATTGCATGGTCACAGCTATAACCACAAGCGAAGTATTGGGCGTTTTCATCTGTGGTGAAATGCGCCAAGACTACTCTTTTGCCTCAATTTGTTGGTTGGCTTGGCTCTCTTTAATTGCCTTGATCTCGGCTAAGATTTGCATCATCGCGATCATGGCGACATGGTAGCCAAAAGCTCCAAAGCCGGTGATGACTCCCGCACTCACGGCACCCGTGTGGGAGACCTTGCGGAACTCTTCGCGGGCAAAGATATTGGTCAAATGCACTTCAATCACGGGCATGTCGGCGAGCATGATCGCATCGGCGATGGCGATAGAAGTGTGGGAGAACGCCCCGGGGTTGATGATGATCCCCTCCACATCGCTGCCCACGCATTCTTGGATTCGATCAATGATTTCCCCCTCGAAGTTGCTTTGGAAAAACTCTAGCTCCAAGTCGTTCTGTTTGGCGAAATTTTCCATGTTTTCATGGATTTGCTCCAAAGTTACAGGGCCATACAGCCTAGGGTCTCTATGCCCCAACATGTTTAAATTAGGCCCCTGAATCACAAGAATTTTCATAAGAACTCCTTTCAAAATAAGAAATTTGATTATAGCATAAACCGCCCCACGCTTTGCCTAAAGTGTGAAATTATGCACAAGTTTTTGTAAGTTTTGGGCGGTTTCTTCTAGCACACCCACCTCTTTGGTGTTGCTCACCATGGATTCAGAGACCTGTGCCGCTATTTTGGCGATTTGGTGAATCTTTTTAGCGATGTCTTCAATTTGGCTGTGCTGGCTGTGGGAGTGTGTCACCACCTTTTTGGTATCCTCTAAAGAGTTTGCTGCCTTGTCGTAGATCGTCTCTAACGCCTTCACTGCCTCGTCCACATGTTTTTGCCCATCACGCACCTCCACCACCATATTTTCCATGCTGGCTACGGATTTTTTGGTTTCTTCTTGGATGAGCTGGATGATGTGGTTGATCTCTTTGGTCGCCTCGCCCGTGTGCTCGGCAAGTTTGCGGATCTCATCAGCGACCACGGCAAAGCCCCGTCCGTGCTCGCCCGCTCTAGCAGCCTCAATGGCGGCGTTTAAAGCAAGCAAGTTCGTTTGGTCGGCAATATCTTGGATGAGCTCAGTGCTGTGCCCGATGTTCTGCGCGTGCTGATCGAGCGATTGGATCTGTGCAGCCGAGTCCTCCACTCCGCTGGTGATGCGCGCCATGCCAGCTGTCATGTTCTCCATCGCCTCCTTGCCCTTTTTGCTCAACTCCACGCTCTGCGTAGAATTGGCCTCTGTTTGTTCTACAATTGCCTCCACATCTTGGATGCTGTTTTGGATTTTTTGCATGTTAGTGATGAGTTGGGCGGTCATGTCCTCTTGTTTGCTGGCGTTGTCTTGCGACACCTTTGACAAATTCAACACTAATAGAGACTTTTGAGAAATGTCGCTAGAGGATTGACTGATTTGCTTGATGATGTGCACCATCGAGGCTTGCATTTCTTTGATGGCATTCAAAGCACTTTTTTTAAAGTGGGTATCCACCTTTTTAGACAAATCCCCCTCGGCGATGGCAGCAACCACTTTACGGATTTGGGCAGGCTCTGCCCCCAAAGAGCCTCTAATGTTGCGGGTGATGAGATAGGCGATTGTAAATCCTGCAACCGTCGTGATGAAAGTGAGTATAAACATTAAAAAACTAAAATGGCTGGCGATGCTGCGGGCTTTTGGAGTGAGCTGTTGATTTAGATACTCCTCGTAGTCAATGAAAGCATTGATAGCCGCAAGCCACTTTGTGAAGTCTTTAGCCAAATTTTCTTCTAGAATCTTTGCGGCCGTGTGTTCATCCTTGCGTGCTAAAACAAGAGCCTCTTTGATTTTGGGCATGGCGTTGGCCTCAATGGCATTGATGTTTTGGGCTAATTGCCGTTCACGATCGTTCACCTTTTCGGGGATTCGTGCAAACATGTCCGCCATGTTTTCTTTGTTCTGTCTATAATCTATATTAAGTCTTTGGATTAAATCTGCTTGGGTTTTGTAGTAAGTAGAATTTTGGGCTAAAATTGCGTCTCTAATGGCAACGGAGCGGTCGTGTACACTGCCACGCATGTTGATGGCGTAGCGTTGTTTCACGGCGTTGTAGTCGGTGAGTTCGGTTAAAATGCCGTTGATGCTACGCACCCGAACCGCCCCCACGCAAGCCACTACAACCATCAACATGATGACAATGGCAAACCCCCAAAAGAGTTTTTGAGAAACGCTCAATTGATCGAAAAACACGCGATCGACTCCTCCCTTTTTAAAGGGTATCCTACACGGATAGTGGGCTGGTTATTTTTTAATCTGTTCAATCGCTTGGCGGTAGCGGTTGATGTTGGTGCTTGTGAGCTCTTGCACTAATTTTTTCATAACCAAGGGGTACATTTCGTTCAAAATTTTGCGGATTGCTTCGTCGTTGTTCTTTTCTAGCTCGGTGTGGCTCACAACTTTAGGGCCAGCAAACCCGCCGGAGTTGGTGGTTTGGTAGGTGTAGCGGTGGGTGAAGGCTTGTTTGGTACCCACTTCCACACCGAAGTTGTGGATGATGCGCCCGGTTTCAGGTTCAAAGAATTTAAACCACACAGACCCAGAGCTTTGGTCGACCAAGACATCCACGTTGTCTTTTTCTGGATCGTTAGTGTCCATTTTCACATCTTCTAAGATCCCAATCCAGCCACCCATGTCCAACACAGACCACATTTTGTGTTTTTGTTCAGGGGTCATGGCTTGTTCGGTAGTTAAGCGCACCACTTGATAGCCCCTCTTTTGGAATATCTCCGCGATTTGGTTAACCAACGCATCTTGGAATTGGTCAATGTAGGGGGTTAGGTTGTCTGTTACCTGAATATGGGGGGCAAAAATCCCCACAGTGTGGTGGGTCAAGGACTCTTGGGCAATATTGATAGGGTAATTGAAGTTTAAAAGCGTGTCGCCCTTGTTGAGCACCACCCTCTTGTGCTTTTTGGGTACATTGGCATTGCCCGCATTGCTATTGCTGGTATTGCCACTATCCATGGCACAGCCGGTGATGAGTAGCCCTGCTAGAGAACCTAATAGGACAAGATTGTTACGCATTTATTGTTGCCTCCAAAAATTAAAAATTAAATGAAATGAATCTCTATTTTACCATAAAAAAGTAACAAACATGAACTCCCCCCAAAAAATGCAAAGCTAAATGGGCAACACCCGAATGTTCTCGTCTAAATACTCCTGCAACACCCCTTCAATGGCAAAGAGCGTCCCCGTAGCTGCGCTCGCGCACCCATCGCATGCCCCCATGTAACGGATATATACATCCACAAAACCCCCACCCTCCTTGATGTCCAAAACCTCCAAATTCCCTCCGTCCATCATCAACATGGGGCGGACATGCGTGTCGATGGTTTTATCGATCGCCTTGACCTTTTGTACCATAGTCATGTCAACGAAGCTCAAATCCCCCTCTAAAGATTTTTGCGCCACTTCTTTGCGTTTTTCAGCTTCCATTTCCGCGCGTACCTCTTGCAAGATATCTACAAGGTAGTATTCCCGCGCTTCGTGCCCGCCGGGGCGCACACAACTGCCACAAAAGCCCCCCGCCTTGGTGTAATTGGTGATCTCCTCTACGCTTTTTAAGTCATTCAGCTTGATCACCTCTTTAATGGTGCCAAGGCTCACCCTGGCGCACTCACACACGATGATCTCGTCTTCAAAATCCTCGGGATTCTTACCTAAATATTGTCCAGCGGCCTGCTTGATCACATCGTAAGCCATCACAGAACAGTGCATTTTTTGTCCGGGCACGGCGGGCACATCGGGATCATCCCTTAGTCCCCTCTCCACATCTAAGTTGGTGATCTTCACCGCCTCTTGCACCCTTTTACCTAGGCACAACTCCACCATCATGTCCGAGCTGGCGATCGCCGTCCCGCAGCCAAAGCTTTTAAACTTTGCGTCGATGATTTGATCGGTTTGCGGGTCAATGAGCCAGTAAAGGCGCACCGCATCCCCGCAAGACTCTGCGCCGTAATCGGCCACAACGAGCTTAGCCCCCCTAGCTTTAGCATCTTCCTCTGTGAGCACACCCAAATGCGTGGGGTTGTCCATGCGTCTGCTCACTTCTTTGGAGTAAGCGTCCCACAAAGCCCCACCTAATAAATTATTTTTTCCCATTTTTAAATCTCCTTAATGGCTGTAAGAGCTGGAAATGTTGCGCAAGCGTTTTACCGCTTTTTTAAACACCTCAATGGTGCGCTCGATCTCTTCAGCCGTGTTGAAACGGCTCAAAGACAATCTAATCGCCGTGTGGGCCAGCTCCACATCCGCCCCGATGGCGACCATCACAGGGTTGGCTTTTAAATCCTCACTTGCGCACGCGCTCCCCGTAGAAGCGGCGATGTTGGCGCGGTTTAAATCCCACAGCATCGCCTCGCCCTCAATGCCTCTAACACTCACTAAAGTGGTGTTGGGCACTCTATGCACCCGATCGCCGATCACAAAGACATCTTTAATCTCTAAGAGTGCGTCCTCTAGGCGATCCCTAAGACCCCCCACGACTTTTTTTTCATAGGTGAGATTCTCCACCGCTAAACGCATCGCCTCGCCCATGCCAATGATGTAGGGGACATTTAAGGTCCCACTGCGCCGCCCGCGCATGTGCTCGCCCCCGTGGAACAGTGGGGTGAGCTCCACGCCTGATCGGATGTAAAGCCCACCAATGCCCTTAGGACCGTGGAATTTATGCGCCGAGAAAGAGAGCAAATCCACCTGGGCTAGTTGCACATCCACGGGGATTTTGCCGATCGCTTGCACCCCATCGCTGTGAAACAACACGCCCCTTTCTTTGCAAATTTGCCCAATCTGCTCGATGGGAAAGATCAGCCCTGTCTCATTGTTCGCCCACATCACACTGACTAAGGCGGTTTTATCTGTGATCGCCTCTTTCACCTGATCGGCAGTGATCGTGCCATGTTCGTTGATGGGCAGGTAAGTTACTTCCAGCCCGACACTCTCTAAGAACTCACAAGTGGCGCGCACAGCCGGGTGCTCAACTTGGGTGGTAACAATGTGGTTTTTGCCCTTTTTTAAAAACGCGTCAAAATAGATGGCTTTGAGCACCCAGTTATTGCTCTCAGTGGCGCAGGAAGTGATGATGATGTCGTCTTCATCGTGGGCATTGATCCCGGCATAGAGCTTTTCTAGGGCATCTGTGATCATCGGGTGGGTTTCTGTGCCGAATTTATGCAACGAATTGGGGTTGCCATAGTGCTCGCAAAAGTAGGGTTGCATGAGATCTAACACCCTAGGGTCGACTTGTGTCGTGGCGTTGTTGTCTAGATAAATGCGGTTAGACATGCTCAAAATCCTTTAATGGTGTGGGGGTTTGAGAAGAGAAGTTTTTAAGTCGTTTTCTCATAGAGATAAGGATAATACTACGCTATCCTTTAAGTTTGCTAAATAAATCAGGATTGTGGGGCGTGTGGCTTGGGTGAAAATGTGGGTGTTTTACCCCCCCCCCCCCCCCAATTTCCCCCCCCCCCCCCCAGTATTTTGTACCGCACACGGCGCGCTAAATCCAAGACACCCCTACTAAAGAGCCGGTGTTTAACCGCTTTGTAGTAGGCGCATAAAAAGCGGCAAGGGGTTTTAAACAACAAATGCAGGGTGCTGAACTTGTAAGAAAAATAATAATCAGTGGCCATTTCCTCAGTGAGGTCGGCTTGTCTTTGTTTAGATCGGGCATCATATTCTAAGAAAAAATCTTGGGCAAAAGGGGTTTTACATAGGACACTCAGCCACAAACCTACCTTTGGGCCAATGAAAAACTCCCAAGGTTTAGGTGAGCCTAGATGATCATAATAATGCAAGATGGTGGGATGGTCTAAAATCTCTTGGATGCGGGGCACATCTAATGGGTGGAGGTTGCAAAGACATTCGCCCTCGTATTGGGAGGGGAAGACGCAATATTTGAAGGAGAGCTGGGCAATTTCTTGTTGTTGCCACACAAAAGCGATGAGTTCCATTTCCTTTAAATACCCTTGCCTTTTTTGGATGCACTCTAGGACTTTTTGTGTCCAATGATGCGCGCGCATGTAGGCCAAATTACAAAACCAAAACCCCTCTAGGGCATGGTCTATTTCATCCACAAACACCGCGTGCAAATAGACAGGTTGAGAAATGTCTAGTTGTATGAAATCATCCGTGGGATCTTGCAAGAACAGCACATCCACATCGCTCCAAATGATTTTGTCGTACTGCGGGAAGAGGTCCACCAATAAATACTTCACCAAGATCATCTTGGAAAAGCGGGCAATAAACGCTTTGTCAAAGACATCTTTAAACTTCTCTAAAAAGCCATCGATGTCAATGAAGTCAAGCGCGATGAAAGCCGCGTAGGGCTTTGCCATCTCTGCGAGCTTTTGCATGTCTAGCTCTTGCAAGCCGGAGTAAAAAATGTGGATGGTGTAGACAGCACTCTTGCCCCCTTCTTTGCTCTTTTGCAAGCACTCCAAAAGAGAGTAAATCGCCACAGCAGCGGGGATAAGGTAGTTTTTATCAAAGGCCATCGCGATGGGGATATGTGGGGGATTCAAGGGCTTTCATCCTTTGTGAAAAGTTGCTTAATTTTAGCAAAACTTCTCAGTTTTAACACCTTTTAACACATGAATAAGGTTTGGGCTGCTTTCTTTCCTTGCGCTAAAAACGCGCGGGGCTTATCCCCATGCCCGGACATCAAACAAATCTACTGTCCGGTACCGATAGACTCGCCTTAAGGCACCTGCCAACTAGGCACAGCCTAGTTTTTCAAAGACTTCTTTGAGGCGTTTTTCATAGGTGTGTTTTTGACTCGCCTCTTTAAAGGCGTTTTCTCTAATCTTGACCAGCTCTTCCTTATGTGCCAAGTAATGACGGGTTTTGTGGATGAGGTCTTTAATGTCTTTGTAAAAAATCACACTATCGGGTCTAAACAGCAGCTCTAAGTCCTTGTTGTGCGTGGTGATGTAAGCCGCCCCGCTCATGGGCGCGTCAAAATCTCTAAGTTTCATGTTGACAAAATCTCCCACCCCTACACTCCCACAGCCCAAGACCAATTCACACTGGTTAAAAAATAAATTTGTTTCCTCTAAGGGCAGCCGCCCCCCAAAGCCATAGCCATAAGCCCGTACTCTAAACCCTTCCTGTTCTAGGGCTTTAATGATTTCCCCTCTAACGCCCACATTAGCACCCACAAAGCCAATGTCATAAATGCGCTCGACTCCCTCTAAAGGGTGGTAAAACTCTAAACTGCTGGCTAGGGGCATGTAAAAGGCTGGCGTGCCCTCTTGGAGTATCCACCTAACCCGTTCGGGAGCGGTGCTTAAAGCACAATCGATGAAAGGCAAAATGGCGTGCGTGCCGATGGGCTTGTTTAAATGCCAATCAAAGCGATCGTCCATTTGTAAATTGAGGATTTTTAAATCTTTGTAGCGGTGCTTGATTTGTAATAAATCCCTAGGGGTGTAATTCCATCCCCAGCCTTGGATGATGAGTAAATCCGGCTTGGCGTGGGTGGGGGCGGCATCTAAAATCTCTAAAATCCTTGTGGTGTTGGCGTAAGAATTGGCCTCGCAAATGTGGTAGAAACGATTTGTGCCGTTTTGGTAGCCATAATGGAATGTCCCAAAACTTCCATCAGCTTTAGTGAATAAATACAGTTTTTCACACAGCTTTTCTAAATCTTGGATAAACCCGCTCTTGTCTTGGTGCTCGTCATTGCCCGCAAAGAGTACAAAGGGTTTTCTGGTTTTAAATTTCTCCTTAAAGGCGGCGTTAAATCCCCTTTGCTCTAGCAAGGCTTGCACCTCTTGGGGCGCGGCTAAGTGTGCATAGTGTTCACACTCTTTGTGATGCGTTTTGACCAAATCGTCGTATAAATCGTTGTAGTCGTAGGCCTTTAGACGCTGGTCGACATATTTCTCTAAATAGGGGTTTAGGTAAAAAAAGCGGTTATGGTAAACCCATGCCAGTGCTTTATAACAGGCGTGCCCTAAAGGTATTTTCTTTAAAGACTCCCGAATTTTGGCTTTCAAGGTTGGCATTTTCGACTCTTTTAAGGGGCTTGCACAATTTCTTGCAACATCTGCACGCTCTCTTGGCTAGAGATGATCTCTTCCTCCTCTTGGGCTAAAAATGCATCCATGGCGCTTTTTTTATCCATCGCCTCGTCTAATTCCTCATCAAAACCTCTTTGGTAAGATCCGATGCGAATCAGCACTTCATTTTCTTTGAGCATGGCATAAAGTTTACGGAATTTGCGGGCCGCGAGCATGTGCTCGTGGCTGCTCACCTCTTTACTCACCCTTGAAGCGGAGTTTAAAATATTGATGGGCGGGTAAATGCCATGGTCGGTCAGCTCTCGACTAAGCACGATGTGCCCGTCTAAAATGCTGCGGCTTTGGTCGGCAATCGGATCGCTCAAGTCATCGCCCTCCACAAGCACGGTAAAAAAGGCGGTGATGCTCCCCTTGTTTTGCTCCTTGCCCGCGCGCTCCATCAGCTGGGGCAAGAGGGTTAGGCTAGAGGGGGGGTAGCCCTTGCTGGTGGGTGGCTCACCAAGGGCTAACCCGATCTCTCTTTGTGCCATCGCAAAGCGCGTTACAGAGTCCATCATAAAGAGCACATCATGCCCTTGGTTTTTAAAGTACTCGGCCACGCTCATGGCGCAAAAAGCCCCATATTTACGCATCAAAGGCGCGTCATCGCTCGTGGCGACCACTAACACGGTGTTGTCTAAATTGCCTTGTAAATTTTTGTGGATAAACTCAGGGATCTCCCGCCCCCTCTCCCCAATGAGGGCGATCACCTTAATCTGCGCTTCGCACCCCCTAACGATCATCCCCATTAAAGTGCTTTTACCCACCCCACTGCCCGCAAAAATGCCTAATTTCTGCCCCTTGCCGCAGGTGAGCAAGCCGTCAATGCTTTTGACCCCCACGCTAAAAGGCTCGTCAATGATCCCCCGATCTAAGGGCTTGATAGGCGCAACCATCACAGGCGCATAGGCACTAGCCCTAACATATCCTAAACCATCTAGGGGGTTGCCAAGAGGATCGAGCACGCGCCCTAAGAGCCCCTCGCCCACAGGAAAGCTTAAGCCTGCGCGCATAAACAGCACCCGATCGCCCACTCTGCACCCCTCCACAAAGGAAAAAGGCGTGAAGCCAAATTGCTCTTTTTCCACCACCACGACCATGCCAAGACACTCTGAGCCATCCGCCTTTTGCACCTGCACCACATCGCCCACAGAGGGTAAAAATCCGCTCACAAAGACCATGTTTGGCAAAATTTTCACCACCACGCCATAGCGGGGGGATAGGTCTCTTGGGTGTTGCAACTTTGCCCGCAAGACTTCTAGGGACATGAAAACTCCTGCTTAATTTTAGATTAACACACCTTTGGGTAAAATGCAAGGTTTATTATACTTTAATTAGACCCTAAGGAGTTTATATGGATTTAACGACCAAGAGGCTCGATAGCGCCAACGCGTCTATCAGTGCCAAACCTTCGGTGCAGGATTTCGAAAAGAAGTCCCACAGCATCGCTCAAAAAATTGCCAAAAACACCAAGTTAGACGGGTTTAGAAAAGGTAAAGTCCCCCTAGACATCATCAAGCAGCGCTACCAAGGCCACATCCAACAAGAGAGCGAAAAAGAGCTGCTGGATGCGATTTTGCAAGAGGGCAGCAAGGCGCTGGAGATCACCCCACAGGACATGATCGGCAACCCCACCGTCCGCAAGTTTGACAAACAAGCCGAACATTTTGACATTGAAATCAACATTGGGCTACGCCCCCAAATTGACCTTTCAGGGGTGTTAGAGTGTGTGCCCAGTTTCTCCTTAGAGGAAGTCCAAGAGAGCGCGATTGAGGAGCGCTTGCGACATTTAGCCAAAGAGAGGGCGACTTTTACAGACGCGCCCGAGGACAAGGCGGCGGCTAATGGCGATGGCGTGATTTTTGACTTTGAGGGCTTATTAGACAACCAACCCTTTGAAGGCAACCGGGCACAGAACTTCGCCCTTGTCGTGGGCGAGGGGCGGCTGCTACCCAGCTTTGAAAAGCAATTAGTGGGCATGAAAATGGGCGATGAAAAGTATTTTTCGGTAACCTTCCCCAAGGACTACGCCAATGCCACGCTTGCGGATAAAGAGGTGTCTTTCCATGTGAAGTTGCATAAAATCCAACTACGCCAAATTCCCGAGATCGACGAGGCCTTTGTCAAAATGGTTTTAAACCAAGAAAAAGAACCCACGCTAGAAATGTTGAAAGAGCGGGTGAAAGACCAACTTTTCTTAGAGGCAAAAACTAAACTTTACAACCAACAGCTCAAGGAAACTTTAATCGATAAGTTAGACAAAAACCTCGCTTTTGATTTGCCCGAAACCATCATTGAGCAAGAAATGGATTTAGCCTTCCGCCAATCCTTGCAAAACATGAAACCCGAAGAGATCAAAGAGTTGCAAGACGACCCCAAAAAAGTCCAAAAAAAAAGGGATAGCTTTAGAGAGCAAGCCCGCCGCAGCGTGAAAGTAACCTTCATCATCGATGCGCTTGCCAAACAAGAGAACATCCAAGTAGCGGATAATGAGGTGTACCAAGCCATTTACTACGAGGCGATGATGGCCAATCAAAACCCCCAACAATTGCTAGAGGTTTACCAACGAAACAACATGCTCCCCGCCGTGAAAATGGCCATGGTCGAAGATAAAGTTTTGACTTTCTTGCTAGATAAACAACTCCCCCAAGAGACAAACGCATGAATTATGTCCCCTTTGTCATTGAGAAAACTGGGCGGGGGGAGCGCAGTTACGACATTTACTCCCGCCTACTCAAAGATCGCATCGTGCTCTTAAGTGGCGAGATCAATGACGCGGTGGCAGCTGCCATTGTGGCGCAACTCTTGTTCTTAGAGGCAGAAGACCCCGAAAAGGACATCAATTTATACATCAACTCCCCTGGGGGCTCTGTGACCAGCGGACTTAGCATTTACGACACCATGAACTACATCCACCCGGACATCTGCACCATCTGCGTGGGGCAAGCTGCGTCTATGGGAGCGTTTTTACTCAGTTGCGGCACGAAGGGCAAGCGCTTTTCTCTGCCCCACTCAAGGATCATGATCCACCAGCCCATCGGCGGTACCCAGGGGCAGGCCTCCACCCTCGCCATTTACACCAAAGAAATTTTGCGCCTTAAAGCTGAGCTCAACCAAATCATGGCCACCAACACGGGCCAACCCCTAGAAAAAATCGAGCAAGACAGCGATCGCGACTTCTTCATGGGTGCAAAAGAAGCGAAAGATTATGGCTTGATCGATGCCGTGCTCAATAAAAGCCAAAAGCAAGGCTAATGGCTCTTTTGGAGTTGGTGCGCTACCCGGACAAACGCTTAAGAAAACGCTCGCAAGAGGTCGTGGCCTTTGATAGTGCCCTGCACCAGCTTTTAGATGACATGCACGAAACCATGCTCGCCAATAAGGGTATTGGGCTAGCGGCGATCCAAGTGGGCGTGCCTAAAAGAGTCTTGCTCGTGCATTTACCCAGAGAGGACGACACCCAAGTGCCCGAGGATTGTTTAGAGATCATCAACCCGACTTTAATGCAAACAGAGGGGGAAATTTTGTGGAAAGAAGGGTGCTTATCTGTGCCTGAGTTTTACGAGGAAGTGCTGCGCTACGCTAATATCACGCTAGGCTATCAAGACCGCTTTGGCAACGCTAGGGTGTTGCAAGCGGGCGAGCTTTTAAGTGTGGCGATCCAACACGAAATGGACCACTTAAATGGGGTCTTGTTCGTGGATAAATTGTCGCTGTTGAAACGCAAAAAATTTGAAAAGGAATTTAAGAGAAACCTAAAGAGTCCGTAATGGAAACACAAGTTGTCAATGCGCTTTACTGCGCCACAATGGCGGGGGCGAGTGCCCAAATCGTGGAAGTGGAAGCCACCTTCACCCGTGCTCTGCCTGCCTTTGTGATCTCAGGGCTTGCCAACAACGCCATCCAAGAGTCCAAACAGCGGGTGCAATCTGCTCTGCAAAACAATGGTTTCACCTTCCCCCCTTTAAAGATCACCATCAATTTATCCCCCGCTGACTTACCCAAAAGTGGGAGTCATTTTGACTTGCCCATGGCGCTGCTTGTGGCCTTGCAAAAGCAACCTTTAGAGAGTAAGTGGTTTGCCTTTGGTGAGTTGGGGTTAGATGGGCGGATCAAACACAACGAGGCGATCTTTCCCATGCTCTTAGACATCGCGCTGCAAGAGCCCGGCGCGCATGTGATTGTGCCCGCTCTTGGCAAAGAGCTTTTTAGCCTGATCCCCAATTTGCATTTGTACTTTGTGGCAAACTTGCAAGAAGCTTTGCAGGTGCTAAGAAACCCCGCCGCCATCCCCACAAGACCCCCTTTAAATCTACCCTTTGCCAGCTTAGAGCTAGGAGGAGAGCACTACTACTACTGCACGGATTTTGCCCTAGACTTTAAAGAGGTTAGGGGGCAAGAGGTGGCTAAAGAAGCGGCTTTGATTGCGGCAGCGGGGATGCATAATGTGCTGTTTGAGGGCAGTCCGGGCTGTGGCAAGAGCATGATCGCTAAACGCTTGCGCTATATTTTGCCCCCAAGTACCCTAACCGAAATGATCGAGGCGGTGAAGTTAAATATCTTGAACGGACAGGAGGGCAACTACAGCCCGCTAAGAAGTTTTAGAAACCCGCATCAAAGCGCGTCTAAAGCCAGCATTCTAGGCTCGACGCATGGCAATGTGCCTAGCCCGGGCGAGATCGCGCTTGCGCACAATGGGGTGTTGTTTTTTGACGAGTTGCCCCACTTTAAGAGGGAGGTTTTAGAGGGCCTAAGAGAACCGATGGAGAACAATAAATTAGTCATCTCAAGGGTGCATAGCAAGATCGAGTATCACACTTCGTTTTTGTTCGTGGGGGCGATGAACCCCTGTCCTTGTGGGAATTTAATGGACCCTTCTAAGGTGTGTCGCTGCCAAGAAAGGGAAATTTTAGCCTATAAAAACCGCCTGAGCGCGCCCTTGATGGATCGCATAGACTTGTTCGTGCAAATGGCTTTGGTGCATGAGGATGCCAAAAGCACTCAAGACTCTAAGGCGATGCACGAGCAGGTGCTCGAAGCCTTTAAAAGGCAGAAAATGCGCGGACAAGAAGTGCTCAATGGCAAATTGCAAGAGAGCGACATCACCACCTTTTGTCCGCTCGAGCCTGAAGCAGCGCATTTATTAGAGCAAGCCACCCTGCGCTTTGGCTTGTCCGAGCGGGCAGTGAGTAAGAGTAAAAAAGTCGCGCGCAGCGTGGCGGATTTAGCGGGCTGTGAAGCGATCCATAAAACACATATGTTAAAAGCATTGCAATTTAGAAAAGTGGAGTGAATATGCAAAAATATTACTTCAAGGGGTTAGATTGCCCCGATTGTGCCAATAAATTAGAGGCAGAGCTCAACAAACAAAGCTATGTCAAGGCGGCCCAGGTGTCTTTCAACACGAACACCTTATATGTCGATTGCCAAGACTTTTCTAAGGTTTTAGAGCTCATCAAACGGCTAGAGCCGGAGATGGAGATTTTGCAAGAGGAGGCTGAGGAGGACGCGCCCTTGAGCGTGTATCCCTTGCTCTCTTGCATTGTGTTGTTTGTGCTGTCTGTGGGGGTGTTGCACTTTGCAACAAGCCCGCTTTTAAGGGGTTTGAGTTACGCTCTTTTGGCAGGGGTGTATCTCTTTGCGGGCAAGGATGTGTTCTTAGGGGCGTTTAACAGTCTAAAGAATAAACGCTTTTTTGATGAGAACACGCTGATGCTCAGTGCCACCATCGCCGCCTTTTGTGTGGGGGCGTATGAAGAATCCGTATCCGTGATGGTTTTTTTCTCTGCTGGGGAGTTCTTGCAAAAATTAGCCATCAAACGGTCTAAAAAATCTCTGCATGCTCTGTTGGATGTCGCCCCCAATTTTGCCTTCATTAAGGGGGTCAATGGACTTACAGAAGTGCACCCTGAAGAGCTGAAAGTCGGGGACATTGTGGTGGTACAAGTGGGGGAGAAAATCCCCACTGATGGCGTGGTGCTAAGCGGCGAGAGTTTATTGGATCAAAAACCTTTAACCGGTGAGTCGATTCCCGTGAATGTACGCGAAAATAGCCCCGTTTTGGGCGGGAGCATTAATTTAAAGGCCGTACTGGAAGTGCAGGTGAGCAAGACCTATAGCGACTCTTCGGTGGCCAAGATTGTGGATTTGGTGAACAACGCCGTGAGTCAAAAGTCAGAAACTGAAAAATTCATCACCACCTTTGCCAAATACTATACCCCAGCTGTGTTTTTCATTGCCCTAGGCATCGCCACCCTCCCCCCGCTTCTAGGGCATGGCAGCTTTAGCGAGTGGGTGTATCGTGGACTCATTGCCTTAATGGTGTCTTGCCCTTGTGCACTAGTGATCTCGATCCCGCTGGGCTACTTTGGGGGGGTTGGGGCAGCAAGTCGGCTAGGCATCCTCATTAAAAGCGTGCATACCCTAGAAACGCTCACCAAGGTGAAAAACATTGCCTTTGATAAAACGGGAACATTGAGCAAGGGGGAATTTGAGGTCATAGAGGTGGTGAACCAACCAGAGTTTAGCCAAGAGGATGTACTGCGCTTTGCCAGCTGTGCACAGATTCTCTCCACCCACCCCATCGCTAAGTCCATCCAAAAGGCCTGCCAAAACCTCTGTGAGCACAATATCCAAGAGTTTAACGAGATCGGAGGCATGGGCGTGCAAGCCAAGTGCCATGCCAATTTAATCGTGGCGGGCAATGACCAAATCCTACACAAATACGACATCCCCCACCCTCGTTGTTCTTTAGAGGGGACGATCGTGCATGTGGCGACCAATGGGACATATGTCGGCTACATTGTGGTTGCCGACTCGCTCAAAGAGGACGCGAAAAAGAGCTTAAAGGCACTGAAAAAAGAGGGATTAGAGCATTTTTGTATCCTAAGCGGGGATAACGAACACGCCACAAAGAGCGTGGCTAAAGAGCTGGATTGCAGCTACCGTGCGGGACTCTTGCCCGAACAAAAGAGCCAAGCCTTTGAGGGCTTTAAGGCTACACATGGAGGGCTTAGTGCCTTTGTAGGGGATGGGATCAACGATGCTCCTACCTTAGCGATGGCGGATGTGGGCGTGGGGATGGGCAGTGCGAGCCAAGTGAGCAAAGAGAGTGCGGACATTGTCATCACCAACAACGCCTTAAGCTCCATTGTGCAGGTTTTTAAGATTGCACACAAGACCCGGCGCATTGTGATTGAAAACATTGTGTTTGCTCTGGGGGTAAAGGCGTTGTTCTTGGTATTGGGGGTTGCCGGGGAGGCGAGCCTTTGGGAGGCGGTTTTTGGGGATGTGGGTGTAACTTTGATTGCCCTAGCAAATTCTATGCGCACGATGCGCATTAGGTAATTGTTAGGTTTTCAGGACTAAAATAGGAGCCTATTATTTTTATAAAAGGACGCTTATGAAATTGTTACGCTTAGTTGCCATGTCTGGAGTACTTTTTGCCGCACTCAACGCCCAAACGATCGGGCTCAATGTCTTCCCTGAATACCAAAGCAAACCCGATCAAGAAATGCTCGACATGGCGGGTAAAGTGGAGGCCAAAAAGATGATCATCTATTTGAGCGAAATGAAAAACCGCTACAACAAAATGACCCCCAAGCATAAGGCCGAGTTCCAAAAACACTTCCAAGATGTGTTGGCTAAAAACATTTCAAAGCTCAGCCCCTCTCAGCGCAGAAAAGAGCTTAACATGATTGAAGAGGCTTTAGTTAAACGAGAGGATAGCATTAAAAATCTAGAGGCCGAGATCCAGGAGGAATACAACTACATGGACCACTGGAAAAAACTCTTGCAGTCCGGTAGTTTTTACGATGATTTGCAAAAAAATGGTTTCAGTCTCCCCACCGCTGCAAAGAAAAAACACCGCTGACACACCGTGTCAGTCAGCGCAGCCTCCTTTTACGGGCATGCCCCAGTTTAATGATGCTCGAGGGCTTTCTAGGGCTTAGGCCCCGCTTGTCCTCTATGATTGTGTTTGCTAAGTCTAGGGCAATTTGGGGTTCATAGCCCTGTCCACTTAAATTCGCTGAAGTGCTAAACACCGCGCCCAACCTTTTTAAAAACACCAACACACTAGGCTCTTGCACCACTCTAAAAGCGCGCCAATCCTCTTTGTTTTTGTAAATAAAGGTCGCTTTCGCTCGCCGCACTAAGGCGCGTTGCTTTGGCGGCACGCGGGGCAAATCCTTAAAATCCGTGCACACTTGCAAGAGTCGTTTGTTTTGTGGGCTGTTCTTAGCGGCGTTCAGGCGGTCTTGGTCATGGCTAAAAAAGCCAATGGTCGTATCGCTTTGGGCTAGGATCACACCCGCTTTTGTACGCAAATCTTGATGTGGCATGTTTGTCCTTTATTTAAGCATTTTAACCAAATTAGTGATTTTAAACTTTCAAAGTTTTTATGTTAGAATGCCGTTTTTATTGACCCCAACTTTGGTGAGGAAGATCCATGAACCTTGGAGCGAAGATTATCAGCGTTATTTTCTTATCTCTCTTGATTTTAGGGAGTGCGGTGATCTTGATCGCCAACCACGAGCAACACAAATTGATATTCTCTATTTTGGACAGCCAAAAGCGGGGGGACAGGATAAGTCGTGAAGACGATTTGCGCTACATCACCCATCTACTTGAACAAGGCATTGCTGGTTTTTATAAAGTCTTTCCTAAGGAACAGGCGCAAAAAATGGCCCTGGAGTACTTTGGCGAAATCAACGCCGACAAGGGCATGATCTATATGGTGGTGGTGGATAAAAAAGGCACGGTGCTCTTTGACCCGGTCAATCCCACCACCGTGGGCAAAAGTGGGCTGCACTTGATGAGTGTAGACAATGTCTGCTATGTGTGTGGCTACATCAAAGAGGCCGACAATGGAGGGGGCTACACCTACTACAAAATGCCTAAGTTTAACGGCGGCACGCCAGAGCCTAAGGTCGCCTACAGCCATTACGACCCCACAAGTGGCATGGTGATTGTCGCCACGACTTACTTTAGCGACATCTTAAGTGCCTCATTAAAAACCCGTAAAGAGGTGCAGGCAAAGGTCATCGAAAATATCAACACACTGACCATGTGGATCACCATGATCATGGCGATTTTGATTGCACTTACAGCCATCTTCACCTTTTACACCATCATCCGTCGTTTGAACCGACTGGTGCAAAAGGTGTACGACTTTAGCCTGGGCGATCGGGATTTGACCCAACGCATCCGTGCCAGCCGCAGCAATGATGAGATAGGCAAAATCGGAGATGGGATCAACCACTTTGTCGAAAGCATACAAGGCTTTTTTAACGATATCAAAGCCAACAGCAGCAACACCAGCGGGGTTGCCCAAACCCTGCACACCACAATCAAGAGTGCCCTAGCGGGCATGCAAAGACGCTCAGAGATGTTACAGCAAATCCAAGATCGGAGCAACGACATCGGCAATGTCGTGACCCAAAACGCCCAAGAAGCTGAGGAGAGTCGAAAAAACATCGCTGAGGTCCAAGAGTCAATCCGAACCTCGGATAAGGCGATCACAAACCTATTTAACCAAATCACGGAGGCAAGTCACACCGAAGAGGACTTGGCCGGTAAGGTTGAGCAACTGAGCAAAAACGCTGATAGCGTGAAAAGCATTTTGCACATCATCAACGACATCGCCGACCAAACGAACTTACTCGCCTTAAACGCCGCCATCGAGGCAGCAAGAGCGGGCGAGCACGGGCGGGGCTTTGCTGTGGTGGCTGATGAAGTGCGCAATTTGGCGGCAAGGACTCAAAAAAGCCTAGCAGAAATCAATTCCACCATCGGGGTGATTGTGCAAGAAATCAACGATGTGAGCAGCCAAATGAATTTAAATTCTAAAAAGATCGAGCAATTAAGTGGGGTGAGCTTAGAGGTGCAAAAGCAATTTAAAGACATGAGTGAGAGTTTGGATGGTGTAGTCGGGCGCGTCGGTGCCTCCATTGAGAACATCATCGGTACGAAAAAAGACATCGACAACATCAACCAAGACTTCGCAGAGATCGAGGTGATCAACCAAAAAACAGCCAAAGAGGCAAATATCATCATCGAGGCGGCTAACTCCCTTAGCAACGCCACCATCGAGCTCAACAGCAAAATCGGGCAGTTTAAATCCTAGGGGTGTTGGTTTTAGGCATCGATCCGGGCAGCCGCAAGTGCGGGTATGGGGTGGTGGATTTGCACAGCGTGAAACTCATCGGCGCGGGCTTCATCAAGGTACAGAGCGCGCCCTTGCAAGAGCAGATTTTAGAGGTTGTGGCAGGGCTCGAGCAGGTTTTTAAGGCCTATCCCATTGCGGAGGTGGCGATGGAGGATATTTTTTACGCCTACAATCCCAAGAGCGTGCTGAAATTGGCGCAATTTAGAGGCGCGCTGGGCTTGAAGATTTTACAAGAAAAGGGGCATTTTAGCGAGTATACCCCTCTACAAATTAAAAAAGCGATCACGGGGCATGGCAAGGCGAGCAAGGAACAGGTGGCATACATGGTGAAAAAAATTTTGGGGATTAAAAACGACATCAAACCCCTAGACATCACGGATGCAATCGCCATCGCCTTAACCCACGCCCAGCAACGCAGGGTCCTCCAATGCTAGAGGACTTGCTCACCCTAAAGGCGCACATGAGTGCCTATGAGTTTCAAACCTACATCCAACCCTTGTGCTTTGACCCTCACGCCTCTAGTGCCGCTTGTGTGGTGTTTTACGCCCCCAATGTGTGGCTGTCTCATTACATCCAAACTCGTTATGGCGCGCTCTTAGAGCAGCTTTTAAGCGCAAAGCACCAAAGCCCCCTAAAGGTGCAAATTTGCCCCAAAGAGGCCAAGCCCAAAGCCCCCCCAAAGCCTTTAATCAAAGCCAAGAGCAACCCGACTTTAAACCCCGCCTTCACCTTTGACACCCTAGTCGTGGGGGCGTGTAACCACATGGCGGTGAAGGTCGCCTCCCAAGTGGCACAAAAAAGCGGGGTGTATAACCCCGTGCTCTTCTTTGGGGGCGTGGGGCTTGGCAAGACGCACATCTTAAACGCCATCGGCAACACGGCCTGCGACCGCTTGCAAAGTGTACTGTATGTGACAGCAGAGCAGTTTTTAAACGACTATGTGTTTAGATTAAGCAACCACAGCATGGACAAGTTCCAAGAAAAATACCGCTCTTGCGATTATCTTTTGATCGACGATGTGCAGTTTTTCGGGGGCAAGGAGATGGTGCAAGAGGAGTTTTACCACACCTTCAACACTTTACACGCCCAGGGCAAGCAGATTGTGATGAGTTCAGACAAACCCCCTAAGCACATCAAGGGGCTGGCCGACCGCCTGCTTTCCCGTTTTGAAATGGGCATGATCGCGAGTATCCAGGCCCCCATGCTTGAGACCAAGATCGCCATTCTCACGCAAAAATGCCAGCTCAACCACATTTGCATGGACCAAGAGATTGTGGAGTATTTGGCCAGCCACATCCATGAGAACATCCGCCAATTAGAAGGCGCGCTCCTGCGCCTAAATGCCACCGCAGCCCTAAGCGGGGAGGAGATCAGCCTACGCATGGCACAAGAAATTTTAAAGGACACCACCAAGGAGCGTTTGCAGGAGGTGGGTTTAGAGGACATTTTGCGCGTGGTGGCCCAGACTTTAAATGTCAAACCCGCTGACATCCGCAACAACTCTAGAAACCGCCAAGTTGCCTTAGCTAGAAAGCTGATCATTTACCTCGCGCGCACGCTCACGGACACCTCCACAAATGCCCTAGCGCAGTTTTTAGGCTTGAAGGATCACAGCGGGGTGAGCAAGGCGAGCAAAACCATCGCGCAGAGCATGGCTAAGGAAAACCACACCAAATTACTGGTGGAAGAAATGCAGGCCAAGATCAACAGTCCCAAGCCCGTTTAATCTAGTTTGTAGTATAATCCTTAAAGACATTTTATACATTAAAATTGTAAAAAATCATGAAAAAAGGGTAATGATGCAGTCTTACATGGGCGATAAGATTAAAGTATTGAAAGGCTTAGAGGGGGTTCGCAAACGCCCGGGAATGTATATTGGGGACACAAACATCAATGGCTTGCATCACATGGTCTATGAGGTCGTGGATAACTCTATCGATGAGAGCATGGCAGGCTTTTGCACGCAAATTAAAATCACCCTAACGCAGTACGGCTCGTGCATTGTACAGGACAATGGGCGGGGTATTCCCGTAGACATCCACTCCACAGAGGGCATCCCCGCCGCCACGGTGGCGCTCACCGTGCTGCATGCGGGGGGCAAGTTCGACAAAGAGACTTATAAAGTTTCGGGCGGGTTGCATGGCGTGGGGGTGAGTGTGGTCAATGCCTTGTCTAAAAAGCTCTTGATGACGATCAAAAGAGGGGGCAAGATTTACACCCAAGAGTTTGAAAAGGGCATCCCCACCACGCTGTTGCTGGAAGGAGGCAACACTAAGGAGACGGGCACCACCATTGAGTTTTTCCCCGATGAGAGCATCATGGAGGTGGTGGAGTTTGACGCGAAAGTCTTGAAAAAGCGCTTTCAAGAAATGGCGTATTTAAACCACAGCGTTACCATCACCTTTTGCGACCAACCCAATAATTTAAAAGAAGTGTACCACTACGAGGACGGACTCAAGCAATTTATTTTAGACACCAATAAAGCCCCTTTCATCTCGGATGTCATCACTTTCAGCGGGGAGGGCGAGGACATGGAGGTGGAGATCGCTTTGGCTTATAATGAGGGCTACAGCGAGCAAATGTTTAGCTTTGTCAATAACATCCGCACGCCAGAGGGGGGTACACACGAAGCAGGCTTTCGTATGGGGCTTAGCCGTGCCATTTTAAACTACATCCAAGAGAACGCCAGCGTGCGCGAGAAAGAAGCGGGCGTAATGCAGGAGGACATCAAAGAGGGGCTTGTGGCGGTGGTCTCAGCCAAGATTTTAGAGCCCCAATTTGAGGGGCAAACCAAAGCCAAACTAGGCAGCTCTTTTGTCCGCCCCATTGTGGCAAAGCTGGTGCATGAAAAAATGGCGAAGTTCTTTGAGGAGAATCCCAGTGTAGCCAAGGCAATCATGCAAAAGGCGTTGTTGGCGGCTAGGGGCAGAGAGGCGGCCAAAAAGGCCAAAGAGCTCACCCGCAAAAAGGACAATTTAAGCGTGGGGACTTTGCCGGGCAAATTAGCCGATTGCCAGAGCAAAGACCCTAAAGAGTGCGAAATTTATCTAGTGGAGGGCGACAGCGCGGGCGGTTCAGCCAAACAGGGCAGGGACCGTGCCTTTCAAGCCATTTTGCCCCTAAGGGGCAAGATTTTAAATGTGGAGAAGTCGCATTTAAGCAAGATTTTAAAATCTGAAGAGATCAAGAACATGATCACTGCCTTTGGATGCGGGGTGGGCGATGAGTTTAACCTAGAGAAGCTGCGCTACCATAAAATCATCATCATGACCGATGCCGATGTGGATGGCAGCCATATCCAAACCCTGTTGATGACCTTTTTCTACCGCTACTTAAAGCCCTTGATCACCAATGGGCATGTCTACATCGCCCAGCCCCCACTTTACCGCTTCAAGAAAAAGAAGATCGAAAAATACCTCAAAGATGAGAAAGAGTTAAACCACTTTTTGATCGAGCATGGGATCGACAGCACTTCCATTGAGGGCATCGGGCGGGCGGATCTATTAGCTCTGCTTAAAACCTTGAGCGCTTACCGCTCTGTGTTGAAGGAACTAGAAAAACGCCCCTTGATGTTTGAGGTGTTGCGTTATTTGGTGGAGATGCCCACACGCCCCAACTTTGAAACCCTAGCCAAAGACCTACACGCCTTTTTAGAGGGCATTTCTTGCCAAGTGTTAAGCCAAGAGGTGATGGAAGATGGGGTGCATTTTTTTGTGCGTACCAAATTGGGACTGGCTGAATTGTTGGTGGATGCGGATTTGTTTAACGACCCGTTATTTATGGAGGCGCAGGATTTGGCGCGCAAAATCCAAGAATTTGATTTAAGTGTGCTTGGCATGGATTGCTTGGATTATTTGGCAGACATTGAGGGGCGGGCCAAACAGGGGGCCTACATCCAACGCTACAAAGGGCTGGGCGAGATGAACCCCGAGCAGCTTTGGGAGACCACGATGTTTGAGGGCAACCGCAATCTACTTAGGGTGTCCTTAGCAGATGAGGAGAGTGCGGATGCGGCGTTTAACCTGCTGATGGGTGATGAGGTCGAGCCACGCCGCGCTTACATCCAAGCCCACGCCAAGGATGTGAAAAACCTAGATATCTAGCTAGAAAGCGAGGGACTGGACTTTACTTAGGCTTTGGCTGGCTTGGTCCGGGTGGTCTAAGCCCGGCGGTCTGTAATTCACGCTTAGCGCGTCTGTTGCCGAACTCGGCGGCTTTCTCAAGAATGTCAACCCTGATTTTTTGCAAGGAAAGCCGGGGATCCATTTGGTTGCCCAGCAGGTACAAAGCCAGCCCGATGTATTCCTTACGCAAAGGGGTTTTGTAAAAATCGCCCGCTTGTAAATTTTCAAGATGAAACATGCCTGCATGGTCGCTGGCTCCGTTGGCAAACAAGACTTCCTTGATGAGCTCTAGAGCTTTTGTGCCATCGGCCAACACACAGTCTCCCTCGGCATAAGCGCTCGCCAGCCCCACTTTCGCCACGAGCATGGCGATTTCTTTATCGCTCTGGGCAAGACTGATGACCAACTCAAAGTCATCCACCGCCCGGCAAGCATCCTTCTTCACGCCCCAACCCCCTAGATACATCTTGCCCACAAACGCCATGGCCAACAAGTCGCCATTTTCCTGCGCCTTTGTGTAGAGCACCAAAGCATCCTTATTGTAGCCATAACTTTCAAGTTCTATACCCTTTTGCACAAGCATGCTCACCCCCTCTTCTGCGTGCAGCAAGGTTAAAAAGCCTAGACACAAGGTCACTTTCTTAAGCACATGCATAAAACACCTCCGTCACTCGTTTTTTAAGGTCTAAATCTAGGAGTAAAGAGGGGTTGCTGGGGGGGGGGGG
>NZ_CDMK01000002.1:218049-422117 GCF_001283065.1 Helicobacter heilmannii
TGGTCTTATGAAAACGGCGGGCGTAGTACTTCAAAAGCATGCGCTGGAAAAAGGGTTCGATGCTGGGCACAAACCATGCATTGTTGCTGATGACCACCAAATACGGGGGGCTATTGATGTAGGCCTTGGCTGAAGTGCCTTCGTAGCACACAAGGGGGCGCAGGTGCAGGGCACTGGTGTGAAAATCGCTAAAATCTTTAGCATGCCCGAGTTTAAACACCTCAGGCCCAAAGAAAAAGCGATCTAGGGCGTTGGCGATGAAGTCGGGAAGGGGCATGCTTTCGCCAAAGGGAGCCAAGATCACCTTATGCGCATAGTGGTACTCCCCCTTGTCAAAAATATAGGTGGAGTTGTAGATCGTGTTGCCCTCTTCATAGAGCGCGCCGGCGATGATCGTGGTGTTTTGGCTCAGCTGTGCAAGGATGGGGATCAGGGGGCTTTTATTCAGCGCAATGGGAAAGGCGGTTTCGGGCAAGACCACCGCCTTTTGGTGCTTGGCGATGGCTTGGTTGATTAAAGTGAAATTGGCATCCATAGTTGCTTTGAGATCGGTGCTACTCCATTTATTCTCTTGGTTGATTTGGGTGCTGATGGGCTCAACGCCTTTTAGTGGGGGCGCGCTCTTAGGCATTTGTAAGGTGCACACCAAGAGCAGCCCCGCCACAATGTTGGCATACAGGGGGTTTAAACGCTTTTGGACCAAGAGCGCAAGCGCGCATAAAATGACAAAAAAGCTCAGTTTATCCACTCTAAAAAGAGAGTAGGCAAAGAAGGCATCGGGCACAAACCAATCAAAGCCAAAGGGGTGGATGTAGCTAGAAAGCCACAGCATAGGCACCCGGTAGAGCACGGATTGTCTCAAGAGCAGGAGATAAAACAACACTCCGTAGCAAAGAGCCACCAAGACGATGATGAGCGGAATGAATAGGGGGTAGGCGTTGTAGCGGAAACTAAGGGCTGTCCAATAAAACATACCAAACCCCACGAACAGTCCAAACAAAAAGCGTTGCTTAGCATTTAAGCGCAAACACGCCCACAGACTTAAGGGGGCTAAAATGCTCTCTAGCAGGGCTAGGGTTTTTGGCGCATTGCTTAAAAGTACCCCTATGTACAGGGGAGATAAGAACAATACAGCCCATAAAATTGGGGTTTTTAGGGGCAAAAAAATGGGGTGTTTCAGGCTCAAGACAGACAAATAAAAACCTTATAGCGACTATATTTTAAGTTTGTCATTGTAAAATACCTAATCTTAAAGTTGTACTTAGGGTGTTGATCGATCTTTTCAAAAATAGGTGTTGATGGGCTCTTATATTGACATTACTTTATTAGTGTTCGTAGTTTTGATTGGGATTCGGGGGTTTTACAACGGCTTTATTGATGAGGTCGCGGGCTTGCTTGGCATCGTGGCTGGGGTATTCTTGGCTTCCAGATGGGCACATGCTGTGGGGGCAATGTTTGCCGGCCATATTTACGCCTTTAAAGACCCTTCTGTGAACGATTTAGTGGGCTTTGTGGGGGTACTCGCGGGGGTGTGGATCGCGTTTTTGGTGGTGGGGATTATGGTGAGCAAAGCGATCACGCTGAGTAATTTGGGCGTGTTGGATAGAATCTTGGGCTTCATCTTTGCATGTACCAAGATGTTTTTGATCTTGTCTTGCTTGCTTTATGCCATCTCTCGCCTAGCCTTCATGAAAACAATTGACAGCTACCTGCACGCCCGTAGCCAGGTCTATCCCTATATGTACAGCGTGGCTTCGCATATTCTGCAGATTAAAGAGGTCCAAGAGTTCGGAGAAATGATCCAACAAAAAGCCCAAAAAGCCAAAAAAGAGGGCGCACAGCTCTTAGAAGAAACGCAAAAAAACCTTGCACCAACCCGTTAATAAAGTGAATCCTATGTTTGACACCCCCTACATCCAGCAACGGCTACAAAAAGCCGACATCTTGCGTCAAGCGCATAAGAACCCCTACGACAACCAAGTTCAGCGCACTTTAAATAACGCTGCCTTTTTAGAGAAATTCAGCGATTTATACAGCAAAGACGAGCCCAAAGACCCAAGTAGCCTCCATGCCCTAGTGGGGCGGGTGCGTTTCATCCGTCTCATGGGCAAGGCGTGTTTTATCAAGATCGAGGATCAAAGTGCCTTGATGCAGGTGTATTTGTCCCAAAACGACCTAGGCAAGGAGGGCTTTGAGGACTTTAAAAAATGCGTCGAGGTGGGCGACATTGTCAATGTCATCGGCTACCCCTTTGTAACCAAGACTAAGGAGCTCAGCCTTCATGCCACCTCTTATAAAATTTTAACCAAGGCCATTGTGCCCCTGCCCGAAAAATTCCACGGCTTAAGCGACATCGAGCTACGCTACCGCCAACGCTATGTGGATTTGATCGCCAACCCTGAAGTTAAAGAGGTGTTTAAAACCCGTAGCCACATTGTCGCCACCATCCGCCGTTTCTTTGAAGAGAAGGGCTTTTTGGAGGTGGAAACCCCGATGATGCACCCCATTGCCGGCGGGGCAAACGCCCGCCCCTTCATCACCTACCACAACGCCCTAGAGGTGGAGCGGTATTTAAGAATTGCCCCTGAATTGTATTTAAAACGCCTTGTAGTGGGGGGCTTTGAGGCGGTCTTTGAAATCAACCGCAACTTTAGAAATGAGGGCATGGACCACTCCCATAACCCCGAATTTACCATGCTCGAATTTTATTGGGCGTATAAGACCTATGAAGATTTAATCACGCTCACCAAGGAGCTCTTTAGTACACTCTTACACGCCTTAAACTTGCCCCCGATCATTGCCTACCAAGAACATCAAATTGATTTCAGCACCGTGCGTGTGCTAGGCTTTAAAGAGTCTTTAGAGCAAGTGGGTGGGCTAGACACAAACACCATCAACGATCCTAAAAAATTACAAGCCTATCTAGAAGAAGAGGGCGTGCATTTGGATGGCATAATGAGCCATGGCAAGCTTTTAGCTGAAGCCTTTGATTTGTGCGTGGAGCATAAACTCATCAACCCAACCTTCATCACTCAATACCCCATTGAGATCAGCCCCCTAGCACGGCGCAATGACTCTAACCCCCAAATCGCCGATCGCTTCGAGCTCTTCATTGCGGGCAAAGAAATCGCCAATGGCTTTAGCGAGCTCAACGACCCCATTGACCAATACGGGCGCTTTGAAGAGCAAGTGCGGGCCAAAGAAAGCGGGGATGAAGAGGCGCAGTTCATGGACACTGATTATGTGTGGGCGTTAGGGTATGGCATGCCCCCCACCGCCGGCGAGGGGATCGGCATTGATCGACTGGTGATGTTGCTCACCAATGCGAAAACGATTAAGGATGTGATTTTATTCCCGGCAATGAAGCCCGAAAATAAGGACAACCATGCCTAATTATTTCCTAGAGCAAAACGACCCCGAGCTGTTTGGTTTGATTAAAGACGAATGGGTGCGCCAAAACGCCCACTTGGAGATGATCGCGAGTGAAAACTACACCTTTGAGAGCGTGATGGAGGCGATGGGTAGTGTTTTGACGAATAAATACGCTGAAGGCTATCCTAACAAGCGCTACTATGGGGGCTGTGAGGTGGTGGATAAAATCGAGGATTTGGCCGTTGAGCGGGCAAAGAAATTATTTAACTGCGCCTTTGCCAATGTGCAGCCCCACTCAGGCTCTCAGGCCAACATGGCGATCTACCACGCCCTCTTAAAACCCTATGACAAGATTTTAAGTATGGAGCTTAGCAGCGGGGGGCATTTAACCCATGCCTCTCTAGTGAGCATGACCGGGCAGCATTTTCAAGGCTTTCACTATGGAGTGAATGACGAGGGGTGGATCGATTATGATGAAGTGCAAAAAATTGCGCAGATTGTACGCCCCAAACTCATCATTTGCGGGTATTCAGCCTACCCTAGAGAAATCGACTTTGCACGCTTTAGAGAGATCGCCGACTCGGTGGGGGCGCTTTTGATGGGCGATGTTGCCCACATTGCTGGACTCATCGTCGCCGGTGAGCACCCCCACCCATTCCCGCACTGCCACATCATCAGCAGCACCACACATAAAACTCTAAGAGGCCCTAGGGGCGGGCTTATTTTAACCAATGATGAAGAGATTGCTACTAAGGTCAATAAAGCCTTATTTCCGGGCACCCAGGGCGGGCCTTTAATGCATGTCATCGCCGGCAAAGCAGCGGGGTTTTTAGAGAACCTTAAGCCTGAGTGGCGCAATTATGCTAAGGCGGTGAAGGTGCACACACAGGTGTTGGTGCAAGGCTTGTTGGAGCAGGACTTTCACTTGGTGAGCGGGGGGAGCGACAACCACTTATTAGTGATGCGCTTTGAAGACTTTAGTGGCAAGGAGGCAGAAGAGGCATTAGGGCGAGCAGGCATCATCGTGAATAAAAACACAGTACCGGGTGAAAAAAGAAGTCCCTTCATCACCAGCGGGATTAGGCTAGGTGCGGCTGCCCTTACCAGCCGAGGACTAGATGCAAAGGACTTCGCCTTCATTGTCGCCAAAATCGCCCAAGTATTGCACAACATCAAGGGCAATCAGAGCGGGATTTATCGAGAAATCGAAGCGTTTACCAAAGGGTATCACATTTACACACGCCCCATTTTTTAAGGATCGATATGGTTGAAATGGATTTAAAGTTAATCAAGATGCAGACCAGCTTCTACTACACCCTAAAACCTGGTTTGGGGTGCCGCATCAGCCACATGGGCCGCTGTTTCTACGACAAATTTGAAAAGGTGCAAGCTCCGCTTACTTCCATCGTGATCCAAAAGCATTGGAAAAAAGAATTCACCGCCGCTCACGCCCTGCTCTTACCCAACAACAAGGTCGAAAACATCGTTTTTGACTACAATGGGCGTAATCCCGAGCGTTTTTACCACAAGGCGCAGCTCTTGTTAAGAGAAGAGGGTTTTATGAACTTCACCGCTTACGAGAGCAAGACCCCAGGGCATTTACACCTTTACATACATAAGGGGCATACCGAACTTAGCGAGGCCTATCTCTTGGCCCGCACTCTGTCTATGAAGTTGGCACAAAAATTGCCCAATGAGTGGCGCACCTTCCCCAATAGCGATTTACCCGCAGATTTTAACATCCTAGTTTTGCCCTATGAAGTTTATGCCAAAGAACGCGGCGCGAGCTGGGCACGGCACATGTAAAGAAAGGATTAGAATGGACAATAAGAACGAGTTTGGCGAATTGGACCCCAGCCTTAGAAGGCATGTGGATGCAGTGCTAGAAGAGGAACAGAAGAGCTCTGGATTTAAAAAAATCTTGCTCATGGTGGCGATCGTGCTCATTGTTTTGGTGGTGGTGGTCGTGGTGTTTTACAAGAGCACAAGAGAGCCGGCTAAGAGTGCATCTGTGCCCCCTGAGAAAAACATGCAAAAGGTTGGCAATGCGCACGATTTTGAGAGCCTGACCTTAGAGCCTTCTGTGAAAAAACCCGAGGAAGACCGCTTTGACCAAATCGTCAAAGACATCCAAAGCAAGCAGAACCAACCCACAGCCAACACAAGCAGTGCAGACAGCACAGACAATAAATTAAGTGCCCTGCCTGCAAGCCCTCTAGACAAGCCCGCCCACGCCTCCCCCCTAAATACCCCACTCCACCAAACGCCCAGATCAGAGCACGGTGCAGAACACCTCACGCATGAAGAAGCCCACCATGGGGCGCATGAAAAGAGCGCACAAGCCCACACACAGACACATCAAGTGGAGCACAAACCCGCTCACCCCGTGCATAACGCGCATGCTGAGCACAAACCCGCTCACCCCGTGCACAAGCTAGAACACAAGCCAGAGCGCATAGCGCACAACGAGCGCAAGACTATCCACCCCACTGCCCACACACCGGCCAAACACCCCGCTAAACACCCCGCCAAAGCCAGTTTACCCAAGGGTTTTTATTTGCAAGTGGGTGTGTTTAGTAAAACCCCTAATGAGAAATTCCTAGAGGCGATCAAACCCTACCCGCACAAAGTCCAAGACTTCCACGGGCAAAAACGCTACTTGATCGGTCCCTTTGAGAGCCAAGAAAAGGCAGATAAAGAGCTGGAAAAAGTGAGTAAAGATGTGGCTAAACCCGTGCATGTACAGATCAAATAGTGCTCTATCAGCTAAAACACAGCTGGCATGGAGTACAATGCGCTTTCTTTTTATCTTTAAAATTTAAAAAAGGATTGCCATGAACGCTGTGTATTCTAAAAAGGCCCCTAAAGCCATTGGTCCGTATTCTCAAGCGATTGCTACTGAACACTTGGTGTTTGTGTCCGGGCAACTGGGCATCAACCCCGCCACCGGTGAGTTCGCTGGTCCCGACATCAAGGCACAAGCTGAGCAGTCCATGGAAAACATCAAAGCGATCTTAGAAGCCACTAATCTCAACATGAGCCACATTGTAAAAACCACAATTTTATTAAAAAGTTTAGATGATTTTGCGGTGGTAAATGAGATTTACGGGAGCTATTTTAAGGAACCCTACCCCGCCCGCGCCACCTTCCAAGTCGCTAAACTCCCTAAAGATGGCTTGGTGGAAATCGAAGCCATCGCCCAAAAATAACAGGAGTCTGCCATGCAAAAAGATGCCATTGTCATCGGTGGGGGAATTGTCGGTTTAAGTTGTGCTTATTCCTTACATAAGTTGGGCCGTAAAGTTACAGTGATCGACAAGGGAGATGGAAGCAATGGGACTTCCTTTGGCAATGCCGGGCTGGTGTCTGCCTTTAAAAAAGCTCCGCTCTCTTGCCCGGGGGTCGTGGGCGACACGCTGAAACTCATGCTTAAAGGCCAAGCCCCCCTAGATATCCACTGGGGCTTGAATGGCCAGCTTTACAAATGGCTTTATAAGTTTGTCAGGAGCGCAAACGCCAAATCCACCGCCCGCACGATGGCACTTTTTGAGCGCTACGGGTGGTTAAGCATCGATGTGTACCACGAAATGCTAGAGGATGGCATGGACTTTTGGTATAAAGAGGATGGACTGCTCATGGTCTACACCTTGCAAGAAAACTTCCAAAAAAAGGTGCAGTTGTGCCAAAACCACTACGACCCCAAAACCTATGAAATCTTTGATGCCAAAAAAACCCTAGAGTATATGCCAGTCGCTAAAGAGGAAACCATTGCTGGCAGTGTGCTCTTGACTGAAAACGCCCATGTGGATGCTAGAGAGGTGATGGAGCACTTACAAACCTACCTTAAAAACGCTGGCGTGGAGTTCTACTACCATGAGGAAGTGCTGGATTTTGAGTTTAGCGGGAATAACATCAATGGCATCATCACCACCGCTAACCGCTTCCAAGCCGACACGATCGTTTTATCCACCGGTGCTAACCCTCAACTCATCAAAAAAACCGGCAACGACTTTTTGATGATGGGCGCAAAGGGTTATAGCATCACCTTTGAAATGGAAGAGGAGTTGAAACCTAAAACCTCTTCACTCTTTGCAGATATTTTCTTGGCGATGACCCCTAGAAGAAACACCGTGCGTATCACCTCTAAGCTAGAATTAAACACCTTAGACCCTAGCATCACGCCCTCGCAAATCGCCAATATGAAGAAAAACTTCACCACCTTCACAAAACCCTTTGTAATGAGAAATCCTGTAGAGTGGAGTGGCTTTAGGCCCCTAACCCCTAATGACATCCCCTACTTGGGTTACGACCAAAAGTACAAAAACCTCATCCATGCCACGGGACTAGGTTGGCTTGGTGTAACCTTTGGCCCTGCCATTGGCCGCATCATTGCCAATTTAATCACCGAGGGCGCAAACGAGAAGAGCACAGACATCATGCTTTTTTCCGCCTTTTTCAGGGATTAACATGCGTAATTTAAAGGAAAGCCATGGGTTATTTAAACTCTCTTTTAGATCTCATCAAGGAGTGGGTGTGGGGTTTGCCCCTGCTCATTTTGCTGGTGGGTACGGGTTTGTTCTACACCCTGGCACTCAAGGGCTTACAATTCTCTAAGACTTTCTACGCCTTTAAGGTGCTCTGCACTAGAGATGAGCACTCCAAGGGCGATATCTCCCAGTTTTCTAGTTTAATGCTCTCCATCGGTGCGACTGTCGGCATTGGCAGCATCATCGGGGTTGCGGTGGCGATCGTCTCGGGGGGACCTGGCAGCATTTTTTGGATGTGGGTGACGGGCATTGTGGGCATGGCAACCAAGTACGCTGAAGGGGTGCTGTCCTTAAAATATAGAGAAATCGGGCAGTTTGGCTACAAGGGCGGCCCCATGTATTACATCAAAAACGGGCTGCACATGCCAAAGCTCGCCTACTTCTTTGCCATTTTCACCCTCATCGCCTCCTTTGGTATTGGCAGCATGACCCAAGCCAACGCGGTCTCCTCGATCCTCTTACACCACGCCTCTATGCCTGCATGGCTTTCAGGGCTTATCATCTCAAGCATCACGGGGCTCATTTTAATGGGCGGGATCAAGTCCATCAGCAAGTTTAGCGACTACTTCGCCCCCTTCATGGTGCTCTTGTATGTGCTCACCACGATTTACATCGTGGCGGCACACTTTAGCCAGGCATGCAACGCCCTTAAGCTCATCGTGAACAGTGCCTTTAGCCCAAGGGAGGCGATTGGCGGAACTGCTGGGGGCGTGGCTTTGCTCACGATTGTGCAAATTGGGGTGTCTAAGGGACTTTTTTCCAATGAGGCAGGCATGGGTTCTGCAGCCATTGTCGCGGCCGCCTCTAAGAGCGCGCACCCGGTTAAACAAGCCTTGATCACCATGTTACAGCCCTTGATCATCACTCTCGTGGTGTGCACCTCCACCGCCTTGTTGGTACTCATGGCCCCCGTGCACGAAACCTTCCATGATGCAAGTTTGCTCACCTATGAGAGCGTGCGCTACTTTTATCCCAATGGGGGGTGGATTGTGTTTGCCTCCACGATCTTTTTTGCCTACTCCACAGCGGTGGGTTGGGCTTACTATGGGGAGCGCAGCATTGAATTCACCTTTGGCGGGGATTACATTTTCTACTACCGTATTTTGTATTTGGTGGGAATTTTTGTTGGTTCTGTCACCAAGCTGGACTTTGTGTGGAACTTCTCCGACATCGCCAATGCCTTGATGGCCATCCCCAATCTCATCGCTCTTTTATTGCTCTATAAAGTTGTTGTGGCAGAAACCAAAGCTTACTTTAATCCACAAGAGGAAGAAGTCCCACATGCAAGAAAATCACCCCTCACGCGCTAGTTTCGTAGAGGTCGACACCACCGCCCTAGCACATAATTTCTCACTCATTAAAGAGGTGTGCCAAATGCCTTTAATGGCGGTAGTCAAGGCCAATGCCTACGGCGCGGGGGCGATCGGGGCAAGCCGTGTGTTTGTCAAGCAGGGCGCGATTTATTTGGGCGTGGCGACTCTAGACGAGGCTTTGGAGTTGCGCACGGAGTTTAAGGACATCCCCATTTTGATCTTGGGCTACACCCCAGATCACATGGCAAAAACGCTCATAGAAAATCATATTACCCAAACGCTCTTTAGCCACAAACAAGCCACGCATTTTTCAGAGGTGGCGCTGAAACTCAAGCAAAAACTAAAAGTGCACATTAAAGTCGATACAGGCATGAGCCGTTTGGGCTTTTTGCCCACCAAGGAAAACGCCCACGAGGTCATTAAAATCGCTAAGCTGAAGGGCTTAGAAGTGGAGGGGATTTTCACCCACCACAGCAATGCCGATGCCATGTTTAAAAACTATGCCCTCGAGCAAGTGGCGCGCTTTTTAGACTTCTTGGCACAGCTAAAAAACTTGGGGTTGGAGTTTAAATACCGCCACATGGCAAACAGTGCCGCGGCTCTGTCGATGGACAATTACGGATTGGATTTAGCCCGCGCAGGGCTTGCCCTCTATGGTCTGCACCCCTCCATCTACACAGAGGACGCTTTAAAGAAAAAGAGCTTAGAGCTACGCAATGTCATCACCTTGAAAGCGCAGATTGTGAGCTTAAAGACCATTGAGAAGGGCCGCTTGGTGGGCTATGGTGAGGGGTATTATTGCTTGCAAGACACCCGTGTGGGGGTGTTGCCCCTAGGCTATGGGGATGGGATTTCTAAGATTTTGGGCAACAAGGCGTGGGGGCTCTTGCATGGACAAAAAGTCCCTGTGATTGGAGGGGTGTGCATGGACCAATGTTTTATCAATGTGGGTGATGTACAAGCCCAAGAGGGCGATGAAGCCATCTTGCTAGGCGATCCAAAAAGCGGAGCGATGGGGGCGGGTGATATTGCCAAAATGTTGGGCATCATCAATTACGAGGCGATCACGATGCTGACCCGCCGCCTGCCAAGGATTTACCGGCCCTAAGGAGGTTGCATGTTAAGGGCGTTTCTTAGCTTCTTTCTTGGTCTTTTGTCTGCTTCCAATCTCTACGAGCGCATCACGACAAGGAACCATCGTGGTCGCCACATAGGGCAACTACCCGCCCTTTTCTTACCGCAATGCGCAGGGGTGGCTCACGGGTTATGATGTGGAAGTGGCACGCGCTGTGGCCAAAGAAATGGGTGTGAAGATCGTGTTTTACGAAATGCCCTCCAGCATAATGTTGAGTAAATTGCGCACGGAGCATGTGGATTTGATTAGCAATCAATTAGAGCTCTCCAGCCACCACAGGCGCATCGATTTTGATGAATCTAACCCCTACACCTATTTCCATACGGTGATCGTGGGGCGCACCGATGAAAGTAATATCTAGACTTGGCAGGAATTCGTGGGCTACGCGCCGCCCAAAGCCGGGTGGATTACATTAGCCTTGCCCCTCGCCCACTACGCCCACATCATCCCCGCTTTAGAACACCGAAAAAGCTTTGTTGCTCATAAGAGACAGGCGCGCGGACATCACCTTCAGCACCTCTTTTAAGCACTGCCGAATACATGAAAAAATACAGCGAGATATTAAGGATTTTGTGGGAATCTGAAGACGAGTGGCGCATGGGGTTTGTGCTCAGTAACTACAACAACTCGGCCTTGATTTATATCAACCACGCCTTAGAGAACCTGCGCCTAGAGGGGACGCTTAAGAAATTGAGCTTACGCTTCTTTGATAAAAATGCAGCACCTTGAGGGTTTTTGATGGACTTTGGGGCTTGGTTGTGCTTAAAGGTGTAAAAGGAGCTTGGAGTCTATGTGCAACGCCACATGCAAGGGAGTTTGTAAGGCGTGGCTTGCACTCAAAACGCCCCACCATCTGGCACAAACGCATTGGGTGTAGAGTTAAAACTCCCTTAACCTCTCTTCACGGCTCTTGCTCTCGTAGTTTTGAGGCCTGTGGGGAAGTGGAGGTTGATTTGGTAATCGACTAGGTTCAGTGCCTCTAGGCTTGGGGGGGTAAGTGGCATGCCGGTGGTGTGGATGCTAGGCGTGGCTACAAGAGAGCCTGCAGACCAACTCAAATAAGACACGCCTACTTGCACCCGTTTCTTAATCACGCCTAACAAATTGTGTTGGTACAAGCCCGCCAAGAGCTTAAAGCCATTCCCCCCCATTTATCACGAAGCCCGCGCAAGTTTCTAGGATTTTTAAATCTGTAGCGCGCCCACAATCCGCACACTAGGCAACAGGGCTTGTAAATTTTGCACACACACATCCGCGCTTTTGAGCACACTCACATGGGCGATCAAGGCGAGTTTTTGCCCTTTAAGCTGATGGATTTAAGCCTTGCAAGGCAGGGCGTGGATTAAAACCTGCCCTGATAAAGCGTGTGAAAGCAAGAGTAGGCTTATAGCTGTGCCTCCAATTTTGCGATTTGATTCCAAGTGGCGATGACCGAGTCGGGGTTGAGTGAAAGCGAGCTGATGCCCTCCCTTACGAGAAATTCGGCGATCTCAATGTAATCGCTAGGGGCTTGTCCACAAATCCCGCAATACTTGCCATGTTTTTTGCACGCTGCAATCGCCCGTCTAAACATCTCTAGCATGGCCGGGTTGCGCTCATCAAAAACATGGCTGACTAGCTGCCCGTCGCGATCCACACCCAAAGTGAGCTGGGTCAAGTCATTCGAGCCAATGGAAAAACCATCAAACAAACTTAAAAAGTCGTCCGCCAAGATCACATTGATGGGCAACTCACACATGACATACAGCCCTAGTCCGTTTTTGCCAGATTCTAGCCCATTCTTGCGTAAAATTTCTAGGACTTTTTTGGCCTCTTCAATGGTGCGTAAAAAGGGAATCATGATTTTCATGTTGCTTAAGCCCATTTGCTCTCTGACCATAGACAACGCCTCACACTCCCAGCCAAAAGCTTCTTTATACAGATCTGAGTAGTAGCGGCTCGCCCCCCGGTAGCCGAGCATCGGGTTTTCCTCATGGGGTTCATACACACTTCCGCCGAGCATCCTTGCGTATTCGTTAGATTTAAAATCGCTGGTGCGCACAATCACGGGCTTGGGGTGAAAGGCAGCACAGATCATGCCCATCCCCTCGGCGATTTTCTTCACAAAAAAATCTTTAGGGCTTTCATAGCCCGCAATCAGTGCTTCTACGCGGTCTTGGTTTTCTATAGGTTTGTTGTGCTGCATGTCCACTAGAGCCAGCGGGTGGACTTTAATTTGGTTAAGCATGATGAGCTCCATGCGCGCCAGCCCCACACCATGGTTGGGCAGTTGGGAGAACTTAAACGCCTTTTCAGGGTTACCAATATTAAGGTAGATTTTAGTCTTAGGCTCTTGTAGATTGTCTAGGGCGATGCGCTCCACTTCAAAGGGATGCGCGCCGGAGTAAATGTAGCCAATCTCACCCTCAGCACAAGAGATTGTGATCTCCATGCCCGTGTAAAGAAGCTCAGTTGCCCCTAAAGCCCCCACAATCGTGGGCACGCCAATTTCGCGCGCCACAATGGCGGCATGGCAGGTGCGCCCCCCTCGATTCGTAACAACTGCACTCGCCTTTTTCATGATGGGCTCCCAATCTGGGTCGGTGTTGTCGGTTACAAGGATTTCGCCATCTTTAAAAATGTTCATATGATCCAAGCTGTTGATCACGCGCACTTTGCCAACACCAATTTTGCTCCCAATCGCGCGCCCGGTCAGCAAAACCTCCCGCCCCTCTTTGCTTTTAAAATAGTATTTTTCATACACCCGTGCGCTTTGCTTCAAACTTTGGCTTTGCACGGTCTCAGGCCGCGCCTGCACAATGAAAATCTCCCCGCTATCTCCGTCTTTTGCCCACTCGATGTCCATCGGGCGGTATTGCCCCGCCTCTTGGCTGTAGTGCTCTTCAATGAGCATGGCATGGCGTGCAAGGTTGAGTAAATCGGTGTCGGTTAAAGAAAAGCTATTTTGCTCTTTTGGAGTGGTGGGGATGCTTTTGGTGGGGCTTTGGCTGCCCCGGCTGGCGTACACGATCTTTTGGGTTTTATCGCCTAGCTGGCGTTTGATGATAGGCTGTTTGCCTGCTTTGAGCGTGGGCTTGAAGACATAAAACTCATCGGGGTTTACTAGCCCTCCAACCACACTTTCGCCCAGTCCCCAACTGGAGGTGATGAACACCGCATCTTTAAAGCCCGTTTCGGTGTCAATGGAGAACATCACACCCGCGCTGCCCTTATCAGCGCGCACCATTTTTTGCACCCCCACACTCAAGGCGACCTTTAAATGGTCAAAATTCCTAGAAGCCCTATAGCTGATCGCCCTATCTGTAAAGAGGGAAGCCAAACAAGCTTTAATGTAGTGGACAAGCTCGGTTTTGCCCTTAACATTCAAATAAGTGTCTTGTTGCCCGGCAAAGGAGGCATCTGGCAGGTCCTCAGCGGTGGCAGAGGAGCGCACCGCCACATCGGCTTCACGCATGTGGTATTCATCGCTTAGCATTTGGTAGGCTTGCAAAATTTCATCGCGTAAATTGGCGGGAAAGGGTGTGCCAAAAATGAGTTCACGGATTTGTTTGGAGCGCATTTTGAGCACATCCAATTCGGTCGCGTCTACCCCCTTTAGCAAGTTGATGATTTGCTCTTTAATGCCCCCCTGCTCCAAGAGATACCAATACGCCTCGCTGGTGATCGCAAAGCCATTAGGCACTTTAATCCCATTGGGTACCAACTCCTGAAACATCTCCCCAATGCTGGCATTCTTGCCCCCCACTAAAGGCACATCCTTATTGTTCAATTCTTTATAAAACCGAATGTAGCGCACACTTATCCCCTTGCTTTGATCTCAAAAAGCTCTATTATAGCATGCTATAGCATGCTCGGGCGCAAGGCTTTTAAAAAGCCACTTTTTTTGCTACAATGCCCCGTTATGGAAATGCAAACAGCACGCACGCACGCTCGGCTAGCCCTTCGGGCATCGGCGGGTAGTGGCAAGACCTTTGCCCTGACCTTGCGCTATGTCGCCTTGCTCTTTGAGGGGGCACAGCCGGCAAACATTTTAACCCTGACCTTCACCAAAAAGGCCGCCGCCGAGATGCATGATCGCATCCACAAAACCCTAGCCCTTTTAAGCGTGGCCAGCCTTGCTTACCAACAAGACCCCAGCTACACTCCAGAGCCCAAGACCCAAGAAATTTTAGAGGTCCTAGAGAGGGATTACCACCTTCGACTAGCGCGCCTAGCTAGCCTAAACGCCCCCGCCGTCTACACCCACTTCTTGCAAGAGAATCCATCGATCATGACCATCGATGCCTTTTTCCAAAAGGTGCTGAGAAGATTTAGCTACTTCGTGGGCGTGTGTGCGGCCTTTGGCGTGGGCGACACTTCCTTAGACGAACAGCTCAGCACTTTTTTAAGCAGCTTAGAACTTAGCGATTTAGACAGGCTCAAACGCCTTTGTGTCTTGTCGCTTGCACAGGGCGAGAGCTTTAGCGTCCCCTACGCCCTTAAAAGCCTCTTAGATCTTAGCGAGAGCGGGATAAATTTCACCTCTCCCAAAAAAACAAATACAGACCTAAAATCCCTAGAGCAAGAGATTTTTCATGAGTTCAATGCGCTAAAGATCCCCCGCATCAAACCCAAGAAGGACCTTAAGGCAGTGCTTAAAGCTTTAAGTACCAAGGGCGCACAAGAAGCTTTAAGCACCACCCCCACCCTAAAAGCCAAGATTTTAGAGTACTTCCATGCCAAAGAAGCCACCCTCTTGCACGAGTTGGCATATTTTATCGGCTTTTACAAAAAACAACATGCGCTAAGCCCCAACCGCCTAAGCTTTGCCACAATCACACTCAAGGTCAACCAACTTTTGAGCGAGGATTTGGTGGGAAGAGACTTTTTTTACTTCCGTTTAGATAGCCAAATCATGCACATTTTAATAGACGAGTTTCAAGACACCAACCCCCTGCAATACGGCATTTTAAAACCCTTAGTAGATGAAATCAAGGCCGGGATGGGGCAGAAATGGGCGGAGCGCAGCGTGTTTTTTGTGGGCGACTCTAAGCAGAGCATTTACGGCTTTAGAGGGAGCAAGAGCAGCTTTTTTGAAGAGGTTTGTAGCGATAAAAACATGTGCAGCCAATCCTTAGAGCACAACTACCGTAGCACGGGCGTGGTGTTAGACTTTGTGAACCGCACTTTTGCACCCAAAATTGCCGGCTATACTCCTCAAAAACTCCCCGACCAACGCCAAAACTTAGCCACAAAGGGCTATGTGCAGGTGCAGAGTGTGCCAACAGTGGGTTTAGAAAACGAGGCAAAGGAAGAGTCTGTGTTAAACGCGACTTTGCAAGCCATAAAAAAGCTGTTAAACAGCGGGGTGGCGGCGCAAGAGATCGCCATTTTATGCTTTAAAAACAACGATGTTAACGATTTAAAAGAGTTTTTAACCCCCCATTTACAGGGTGTGGAACTGGTGAGCGCGACCGATTTAAGCTTATTGGCGCAAAAAGAGGTCAAGGCCCTGCACCACGCCCTGCTTTATGCCCTTTGCCCGGCTGAGCAACAAAGCTACCATTTGGCCCATGTGGCGAAATTATGTGGCTTTAGCTTAAACAATCTGCCTAAATTGCCCCCCCTAGACTCTAATTTAAGCGTGCATATTCTAAATCTCATGCAGGCCTTAGAACTCTTTAGCCCGAGTGCGTGCCACTTTTTAGAACATGCATTGGAGTTTAATGATCCCCAAGAGTTTTTAGAGGATTTGGAGCAAAAGAATATCCAAATCGCCCAAAGCGAGGCAGTGGGGCTAAAGATCATGACCATCCACAAATCCAAGGGCATGGAGTTTCACCATGTCGTTTTAATGGACCGCTTGAGCCAAGGGCTTGCCAACGATGTGCCGCAGTTTTTGGAGTGTGGGCAGCGCATTTTTTACCGACAGAGCAATAGGGAATGTGTAGACAGTGCCTACGAACAAGCTCTGCAGGCCTATAAGCAAACCCGCAAAGAAGAGGATATCAATGTTTTGTATGTGGCGTGCACGCGGGCCAAAGAGAGTTTAACCATCTTACAAAAGGACAAGGAAAGTGCCTTTGCACCCCTTGGGCTTTTAGAGTGCCAAGAGGGGCAACTGCCTAAAAGCATGCTAGAACCCATAGCCACCCTTAAACCCACAGGCCTTGCACTTTTAAATAGCCAAAAGGCTTTTGGCACTCAAGAGGACAAAACCCAAAACCAAGAACCTAAAAAGGAGCCGGAGGGCAACCGCCCTGCACGGCTCTTTGGATTGGCCCTGCACAAGGCTTTAGAGTTGTTTTATGGCTATGGAGTGGATTTAAAAAGCGTGCGAGAGTATCTGCACCACCACCATGGCTTTGAGATGCCCACCAAAGCCCTGTTAAAACGCTTAGAACTCTTGGAACAAGATGGCGATTTTAAAGCCTTGCTTAAGGGGCAGGTTGCGGCCGAGGTGGGCTTTAAATTTGGCAAGGAATTATTGCGCATGGATATGGTTGTCTTGGATCAAGACAACTGCACCATCCTGGATTATAAAAGTGGGGAGGGGGACTTACAGGCACACCAAGCACAAGTGGCGGGTTATTTGCAAAAGGTAAGAACCCTCTATCCACAGAAAAACACCCGGGCATTTTTGGTTTACGCTCTAAAAACCCAGATACAACTGCAACGACAAGGCTAGCCATGTCTGATATGAAGAGAAACATTTTTGTGGATTTTGTCAAAAGTGAATCTTTTGGAGGGATTTTCTTATTTGTGAGTGCTGTGTGGGCAATGATTTACGCCAATTCCTTCGTGTCTCACTACTACTTTGGGCTGTGGCACACCAAGCTGGGGATCACCTTTGGTGCAAATTTTTTTGGTTTCTCCATCCACCATTGGATCAACGATGTGTTGATGGCGTTTTTCTTTTTGGTGGTGGGTTTAGAGATCAAGCGGGAAGTGATGTATGGGGAGTTGTGCGGGTTTCAAAAGGCCGCCTTCCCTGTGATCGCCGCTCTAGGGGGGATGATGGCCCCGGGGATCATTTACTATAGCCTAAATGCCGATACAAACAGTGCGCATGGCTTTGGAATCCCCATGGCGACCGACATTGCCTTTGCCTTAGGGGTGATTTTACTCTTAGGCAAGCGCGTCCCCCCCGCGCTAAAGGTCTTTCTAGTAACCCTAGCGGTCGCCGATGATTTGGGTGCGATCGTGGTGATCGCTATTTTTTATACCACGCATTTAAAATTGATTTGGCTGGGTGGCTCGGCGTTGATTTTACTCGTCCTCTTGGTGTTAAACCGCTTGGGTGTGAAAAGCCTATGGCCCTACATTGTGCTGGGCGTGGGGCTGTGGTTCACCACGCACAATAGCGGGATCCACGCCACCATCGCTGCCGTGGCCCTAGCCTTCACCATCCCCATTAAGATCTCCCAGCCCTCTAAACTCTTGCAATCCTTTTCAACAGCCTTAGGGCATTTTAAAGACTGCTTTAAAAACCCCGCCACCAAACCCCTAGAGCAAGACCAACGAGACGCGCTCTACAGCCTGCAAGATGCGACAAGATCGTTGCAAAGCCCCCTAGAAAGACTAGAGCACATCCTGCACCCCTATGGGGCTTACTTCATCATGCCCTTGTTTGCCTTCGCTAATGCCGGAGTGCAAATTGGCAAGGATTTAAACTTCCATGTAGATGAGATCTTATGGGGCGTGGTTTTGGGGCTAGTGGTGGGAAAGCCCATCGGGATTTTAGGCATCACCTTTCTGAGCGAAAAACTGCACATTGCTAAACGCCCTGAAGGGGTGGGTTGGGGGCAGATTTTAGGGGCGGGCATGTTGGCGGGCATCGGCTTTACGATGTCCATGTTCATCTCCAACATCGCCTTCAACAACGCAGATGCCATGGAGGTTTCTAAAATCGCCATTTTGCTAGGTTCGATCACTTCGGGCGTTGTGGGCACTCTCTATTTATTGGCTTTGGGGGCGTTGCAAAAAGCCAAAAATTAGGAAAAGTCGTTATAATGGTGCGTTTATCCACATAAGGAAGTGTATGAATCAAACCAAGGACATCTTAACCTCCCTGTTGCCCCTTTTGGTGCTGTTTTTGATTTTCTATTTTCTCATCATCCGGCCCCAAAGGGTGCAAGCCAAGAAGCATAAGGAAATGGTGGAAGGCTTGCAAAAGGGCGATAAGATCGTAACGCAAGGCGGACTCATCTGTGAGGTCATCAAACCCGAGCATAACTTTTTTAAAGTTAGAATCAACGACAACACCGAAGCCAAGCTTTCTAAAAACCATGTTGCCTACAAGCTTGAAGATCAAAACACAACAGAAGGAAACTAACCCGTGCAACGGGTTTTTAACACGCGGCTTTTAGCCTTCATTTGTGCTCTGATCTTTGGTGTGGGCTTTGCCTTACCCAGCTTTTTACAAACCAAGGGCCCTAAGATCACTTTGGGGCTAGACTTAAGGGGCGGGCTTAGTTTGCTCCTAGGTGTGGGTGTGGAGGAAGCCCTAAAGACCAAATACGCATCCATCGCCTCTTCACTCGATTACGCCTTCAAGCAACAAAACATCTTGGTACAAGATTTGCACTCTTCCCTGCAGGGCGTGTCTTTCACACTCTTAGACAAGGACGATGAAAAGAGCGTGGATAAGATTTTAGAGGATTTGCGTAAAGATGGGGTGGAGATTTTCACCACGGACAGCAACTATACCCTGCGCCTCTCCTTTAGAAAAACACAAGCCTACAAGCAGCAAACCGTGGTGCAAGTCATCAGCACCATTAAAAACCGCTTGGACCAATTCGGGCTAGCCGAGCCCACCGTGCTGCAACAGGGTAAAGACGCGGTGTTGGTACAACTACCCGGGATCAACAGCATTGAGGAAGAGCAACGCGCCAAGAATCTCATCACCAAATCCGCCCATTTGCAAATGATGGCGGTGGATGAAGAGAAAAACGAATATTTAGACAGCCTCACCGATGAAGAGATTAAAAAGCTGGGTGATGTGGTCTTGCCATATGCGGGCAGGGGCGGGCAAGCCTATGGGCATTTGCTCTTAAAGGCGATCCCCATTTTGGACGGTGAGATGCTCACAGACGCGCAGGTGGTCTACGACAAGAACAACCAGCCCGTGGTGAGCTTTTCTTTAAATTCGCAAGGGGCGAAGATTTTTGGCGACTTTTCGGGCGAAAATGTGGGCAAACGCATGGCAGTGGTGCTAGACCATAAAGTCTACTCCGCCCCCTATATCCGTGAGCGCATCGGCGGGGGCAGCGGGCAGATCAGCGGCGATTTCACGGTTGCCCAGGCCAGCGACCTAGCCATTGCGCTAAGGAGCGGAGTTTTGAGTGCGCCCCTTGTGGTCTTAGAAAAACGCATCATTGGGCCCAGTCTTGGGGCAGATAGTATCAAAACCTCGATCGTAGCACTCATTGGGGGCTTTATTTTGGTGATAGTCTTTATGATCACCTACTACGCCTTAGCCGGCGTGATCGCCAGCGTGGCCCTCATCGTGAATTTATTCTTGATCATTGCGGTGATGGCGATCTTTGGGGCAACCTTGACTTTGCCCGGCATGGCAGGCATCGTGCTCACCGTTGGGATGGCGGTGGATGCAAACATCATCATCAATGAGCGCATTAGAGAAGGCTTAAGGCGCAATGAGAGCATTGCCCAGGCTCTGCACTCGGGCTATGCCAACGCCTCAAGGGCAATCTTTGACTCGAACTTGACCTCTCTTATCGCTTCGTTCTTGCTCTATGCCTATGGCACGGGCTCGATCAAGGGCTTTGCACTCACCACGGGCATCGGTATTTTAGCCTCGATCTTAACCGCCATTATCGGCACGCAGGGCTTTTACCAAGCCATTTTGCCCCAAATCTCACGCAACAAAAATCTATCGTTGTGGTTTGGCATCCCCAACCAAGTTTCTAAAAGGGGGTGTAGTGGAGCTATTTAAGCAGGTTAAGATCGTCAATTTTATGGAGTACTCCAAATGGTTGCTTGTGGCCTCCACACTCTTGGTGCTCGCGTGTTTAGGGCTGATCTTTTTTAAGGGCTTTAATTTGGGCGTGGATTTTGCGGGCGGAAGCGTGGCCCAGGTGCGCTTTGTCAAAGACACCCCGATCACCAAAATCCGCCACGCCTTCAATGAGGCGCATTTTAGTGGCGTGCAGGTGAATGCCTTTGGTTCAAAAAAGGAGGTGGTGATCAAAATCCCTGTGGGTAAGGTGCACAAGGACTTAAGCACCGAGATCACCCACATTTTAAAACCCTTAGGGCAGTTTGAAATCCGTAAGTTAGACAGCGTGGGGCCCAAGGTGGGCGATGAGTTGAAGAAAAAGGGTGTGCTCTCTTTAGTGCTTGCCATCCTTGCGATGATGCTGTATGTGGGGATGCGTTATGAGTGGCGTTTTGCGCTGGCCAGCGTGGTGGCCTTGTTGCACGATAGTCTCATCACCGCGACAAGTGTGATCGTGTTTAACATTGATTTGAACTTAGAGGTCATCGTCGCTATTTTGACCTTGATCGGCTACTCGATCAACGACACAATCATCATCTTTGACCGCATCCGTGAGGGCATGCTCACCAAGCGTACGAATGATTTAAATTTTGTCATCAACGAGGCAATTTCAAGTACGCTCACACGGACTTTACTCACCTCTTTAACCGTGTTCTTTGTGCTCTTAGTGCTGTATGTCTTTGGGTCTAAAATCTTGGTGGGCTTTTCCTTACCCATGCTCATTGGCACGATCGTGGGGACCTACAGCTCGATTTTCATCGCTCCTAGGGTGGCGATTTTACTCGGCTTTGACTTGGAGCACTACCACGAAAACGAGTTAAAAAAAGCAAAAAAGAAACAAGAAAAAGAACGCTTGCGCCGCCAATACGAGCACGGGCGGGTGTAGCCACAAAGGAGAGCTATGGATTGGGGTCGGGTTGTCTTTACTCTTTTTAGTTTGGTGAGTACCACCTCCATTGCGGGGTTTTTGTATGAGCCCAATGTGGTGATCCTCTTTGTAGCTTTGGCCTTAAACCTCATCGTGACAACACTGAAGATTGGGGTGCAAAAACAATTTGCCTCCGAGCTTATGGGCGGTTCTTTGGCCGCTCTCTTGCACCTCATGCCCGCCTTTGTGTTTTTGCAAATTTTAAACAACTTGATCTTTGCCTACACCTTGATGATTGGGGCATTGATCAGCAATGTCTTTTGTTTGGTTTTGCTGGTGATCGACAGCATTAAAAATACAGATGTGGAATACTGATGCAAACCTATAACCCTAAAGAAATTGAAGCAAAATGGCAAAGAGTTTGGGCGGATACACACGCCTTTGAACCTAGTGATGACTTTAGCAAACCCAAGAAATACATTTTAAGCATGCTACCCTACCCTAGCGGAGAGGTGCACATGGGGCATGTGAGAAACTACGCCATCGGAGACGCTTTAGCGCGCTATGCCCGCCAAATGGGCTACAATGTGCTCCACCCCATGGGCTTTGATGCCTTTGGCATGCCCGCAGAAAACGCCGCCATCAAGCACGGCGTGCATCCTAAAAAGTGGACCTATGAAAACATGGCTAAAATGCGCCAAGAATTCAAGGCTTTGGGCTTCTCCTTTTGCCAAGAGCGCGAGTTTGCCACCTGTGCGCCTGATTACACCAAGATCGAGCAACAATTCTTCGTCGAGATGTATGAAAAGGGGTTGGTATATCAAAAAAAGGCGTGGTTAAACTGGTGCCCCCATGACAAAACCATTTTAGCCAATGAACAGGTGATCGATGGGCGTTGTTGGCGTTGTGATTGTCTAGTAGAGCAAAAGGAAATGCCCCAGTACTACCTCAAAATCACCGCTTATGTGGAGGAGCTCTTAGCGGGGCTAAAGATCTTAGAGGGGCATTGGCCTAATCAAGTTTTGCGCATGCAAGAAAATTGGATAGGCAAATCTAGCGGCTTAGCTTTTAGCTTCCACCTAGATCAGCATAGCCAAGAGCTCTTGGGGCACTCTCAGGATTTGGAGGTTTTCACCACCCGCATAGACACTATTTACGGCATTACCTTCATTGCCCTAGCCCCGGGCCACCCTATCGTGCAAACCCTGCTAGACAAGGGCGTTTTAGACCCCAAAGTCTCTCAAGAAATCCTTGCCATCCAAAACACCAACATGCGCACCCGTGCCCTAGAAAAACGCGGCGTGGCTCTGCCCTTAAAAGCCATCCACCCGCTCACAAAAGAGTTAATTCCCGTGTTCGTGGCTAACTTCGTGCTGGAGAACTATGGCAGCGGGGCTTTAATGGGCGTGCCCGGTTGCGACCCTAGGGACTATGAATTTGCCACGCTCTTAAACATCCCCATTGTCCCCTTAATTGTGGGACAGGAAGCACCCTGCAATGAGGTGGGGATTTTACAAAACAGCCATGATTACAATGGCCTAAGCACTACAGAGGCCAAAGAGCAATTAAGCGCGCTCTTTGAAAAGCAGGGCTTGGGGCAAAGGGTCATCAACTACCGCTTGCAAGATTGGGGCATTTCAAGGCAGCGCTACTGGGGGGCACTCATCCCCATGGTGCATTGCGCGTACTGTGGACTGGTGTGTGAGAAATTAGAGAACTTGCCTATTTTGTTACCTGAAAATGTGGTGATTGATGGCGAGGGCAACCCCTTAGACAAGCACCCCACTTTTAAAGACTGCACCTGCCCTAAATGTGGCAGCAAAGCGCAAAGAGAGACCGACACGATGGACACCTTTTTCCAGTCCAGTTGGTATTTCTTGCGCTACACCACGCCCAAAGAGCTTTGGGACAAACAAGCCTTTGAGCCCAAGGAGCTCGCCTACTGGATGGGCGTGGATTCGTACATCGGGGGGATCGAACACGCCATTTTGCACCTACTCTACGCTAGATTTTTCACACGCGCTTTAAGAGACTTGGGCTATGTCAAGCTAGACGAGCCCTTTTTGGCACTCACCACGCAGGGCATGGTGCTTAAAGACGGGGCGAAAATGAGTAAGTCTAAGGGCAATGTGGTCACGCCTAGAGAGATTTTAAACAAGCACGGGGCGGACATCGCCAGGCTCTACATCCACTTTGTTGCCCCCCCGCATAAAGAGCTCGATTGGAACGACCAAGCCCTAGAAGGGGCAGCGCGCTTTTTACGCCGCTTTTATGAAAAATCCTTTTTGGCTAAGCCCTGCAACAACACGCCAATAATAGAGCTAAGTAGCCTAAATGCAAAGGACAAACAAGCCCGCCAAAAGGTACATTTGGCCCTGCAAAAATGCCACGATATTTTTAATGAAACCATCCCCAATTACCCCTTCAATACCCTAATCGCCGCGTGCATGGAGGCTTTAAACTCTCTAGAGAAAAGTACGCATACCCAAGTTTGGACAGAAGGGTATTATATTTTAACCCACGCCCTAGAGCCCATCATCCCCCATGTGTGCTTTGAAATCGCCGACCGGCTCTTTAAGTGCAACAACTTTAGACCCCTAGAAGTGGACAGCAAAGCCCTAGAGCAAGAGAGCGTCAATATCGCCATCACCATCAATGGTAAAAAGCGCGGGCTGGTGAGCGTGTCTAAAGACACCCCTAAAGAGGCACTGCTACAAGCCGCCCGCCAAGAGGTGGCTAAGTGGCTTGAGGGGCAACAGGTGCTTAAAGAAGTGGTTGTGCCAGCCAAGCTGGTGAATTTCGTGCTTGCTTAAGAAATGTGGCGGGCGTGGGTTTTAGTTTTACTGCTTGGGGGCTGTGGGTATCAACCCATCGCCAACTTTGCGGATAAGGTGCTGGGTAGGGGGGTTTTCGTGCGCTTGGTGGTGAATTTACCCAATCCGAAAAACTCGGTGGAGTTTAAGGACTTGTTAAACCGCTTCATCGTGCAGCGCTTCCAAAATACCCTCACCTCAGAAAAACAGGCTGACTCCATCATCACCATTGAAATGAAACGAGTCATCGACACCTCCATTAGCCAAAATAAAGAGGGTTTCACCACCTTTTACCGCGTAACCGTGTATGTCACTTACACCTACGACAATAAAAAGGGCACGACCAAGACCTTTGAAGACAATGGCTATTTTAACTACGCCGTGTCCTTGCAAGACCCGCTTGTCACTTACAATAACCGCCTATACGCCATAGGCCAAGCCTTGCAGCAAACCCTCACGCAATTTATATCCCAAATCGCCTATGAGGGTAAGGTGAATAAATGAACTTAAACACATTTCTTGCCACCAAGCCTTTTGAGCTTACCCCCTTTGAGCCCGCACGCTTTGTAAAGGCGTATGAGCAATTTTGTCGCCACTTTGCTGACAACACACCTAAAATCCAGATCATCGGCACCAATGGCAAGGGCAGCACGGGGCGCTTTCTAGCTCAAAGTTTAGAGGCAAGCGGTTTTAAAGTCCTGCATTTTAGCTCCCCGCATTTGTTAGACTTTGCTGAGCGTTTTTATAGCAGCGGACAAAATATCGCTCAAGAGCGGCTAGAACAAGCCCATCAATATTTACAAAGCCTACCCCTAGACCCCCATTTAAGCTACTTTGAATACGCCACGCTCTTAGCGGTGGTGCTGGCTAAAGATTGCGATTATATGGTGGTGGAGGCGGGGCTGGGCGGGGAGTTTGACAGCACCACGAGTTTAAACAAGCGCATTGCCCTAGTCTTCACACCCATTAGCCTAGATCACACCGACAGACTAGGCAGCAACTTATTAGAAATTGCCGCCACGAAGTTAAAAGCGGGCTTAAGCCTTGAGCCACACGCGCCCATCATCTTTGCCAAACAAGAGCCAGAAGTGCAAGACTTGGCTAAAGAGTTATTGGCTAGCAAAAATCTCACCTTTATTGAGGGGCTAGGCCAAGAAGCCCAAAGAGAGGGGCAAAAGTGGGGCTATGCGCCCTTTTTGGTGCAAAACTTGCAGAGTGCGCTAAGCACCCTGCACGCCTTAAACCTGTCGCCAAAAGCCCCACAACGGCTCAATTTACGGGGGCGTTTTGAAGCCTTAAAGCCCAATGTTTTACTCGATGTGGCGCATAATGTAGGGGGGGCAAGGGCTTTAGCCCGCGCTCTTAAGGGGCAACAGGTGGATTTAATCTACAACAGCTACACTAGAAAAGATGCGTTGGGAGTCTTAGAGAGTTTAAAGCCCTGTTTGCGGCATGTGTGGGTGTTGCCCGTGCCAGACCCCCAGATCATGCCCCAAGAGAAATTACAAGGCATTTTAAAGCAGCTCCACCTGCCCTTTAGCCCGTTTCAAGGAAATCTAGAGCCAAGCAAGTCTTATTTAGTGGCGGGCTCGTTTAGCGTGGTGCGTACTTTCTTGCAAGGGGTAGGCTTTGGCGGATAAATTCATGCTCACCATCATCGATGAGGGCGGCTCGAAGCAATGGCGCGTGTCTAAAAATGCCAAAAGGCATGTCTTGGTGGCAGGGGTCATAGTGCTTGCCGTGCTCATCGTGGGGGGCTTGGTGCTGATCTATTTGGTGCACCGCATCAGTGGGCTCACTTTGGATAAAAACATCATCCAAGCCAATTACCAAAGCATTTACAATAAAAACAGCGCGATGCAACAAGAGATCAGCCAAAAAACCCAAGAAATCGCCCTTGTAACGCGTAAAATCAAGGATTTGGAGAGCATTTTAAAGGTGGAAAAAACCAAGGAGGACAAGTCCTACGAAGTGGATTTAAACGCTCTTTCCGGGGCGAATAAAACCCTTGCCCTAGCCTTGATCCCCAATGGCAAACCCATTAAAAGCTACCAAAGCATGGCAAAGGCCAACACCCTGCATAAAAAATCGCTCGGACCCTACAATGCTTATAACTTCAGTTTGGCCGCCAATACCCCCGTTTACGCCACCGCCAGCGGGGTGGTGGATTTGCTCTTGCAGCACAACTTCCAAGACTATGGCAAGTTGATCCGCCTAGAAAACGCCTTTGGCTTCACCTCCATTTACGCCCGTTTAAGCAGCATTGCCATCAAACCCCACGCCTTCGTGCAAAAGGGCGAACTCTTGGGCTATAGCAGCACGAGCCTGCACTATGAAATCCGCTTTTTGGGGCGGATCGTGGACATGCCCTTGTTCATGGATTGGGGTTTAGAAAATTTTAGCGTGGTCTTTCAAGATGAGCAGGTGGATTGGCAAAACCTCTTTTACAGCATTGAGGACATGGTGCAAGTGCAGGGCTTTAAAAAAGCCCAAGCCCAAGGGTTAGGAGAATTTAGTGTGGCTCAATAAACGGCTGATTTTAATCTTCACCTACAACGATGGGAGCAGGACTTTAAACATCCCCATTGTTTATAAGCAGATTGCCTATTACTTGCTTTTGTTGGTGGTGGGGGTGTTGCTCTTTTTAGGCATTGCGCTCTACACGCTTGAGCATGAAATCCACACCACCAAAGCCCAAACCAAAAAACTCACCCGCGAATACCAAAAGAGTGCACAGGCCCACACCCAATTAAACCAGCAATTACAGGGCTACCTCGAGGAGATCATGCTCGCTGGCGATCGCATCAACGATTTGGAGGACTTTGTAGGCATAGACAACAGCCAAGAGGACGACAACGCCCCCCTAAGCCAGCGTCTAGATGTCGCCAGCATCACGGGGGCACAAAAAACCTTTATCATGCGCTTCATCCCCAATGACAACCCTTTAGAGAGCTTTAAAAGGGTGTCTAGCACCTTTTCCAAGCGCTACCATCCCATCTTGCACCGCATGGCCAATCATACGGGCGTGGATTTGAGCACCCCTGTTGGCACGCCCGTTTACGCCACGGCTAATGGGGTGGTGGGCTTTGCGGGGCGGGGATGGAATGGGGGGTATGGACGCTTGCTCAAGCTCTACCACCCCTTTGGCTTTAAGACCTACTACGCCCACTTAAAAAAAATCGTGGTGAAAAATGGGGAGTTTGTCAAAAAAGGCCAACTCGTCGCCTACAGTGGCAGCTCCGGGATGAGCACGGGCCCGCATTTACACTATGAAGTGCGCTTTTTGACCAAACCCATCAACCCCATGTATTTCATTAAGTGGAACATGAAAGACTTCGATTTTATCTTCACAAAGGAAAGGAACATTGCATGGCAATCTTTGCTAACGATCATAAACAACCTACTAATGGATCAGCCACCATCATCGCCCAAGGCACCAAGTTCAAAGGCGAATTAAACATCGACTGCCATTTGCACATCGATGGCGAGTTTGAGGGGACCATCCACTCCAAAAGTGTGGTGGTGATCGGCAAAAACGGCGTGATGATGGGCGACATTTTTGCCAGCCGCTTGGTGGTGAGCGGCAAGTTTAACGGCAATGCTGAGGCAGATGTGATTGAGATCATGCCCCTAGGCTATGTGGATGGCAAGATCGTAAGCTCCGAGCTCATCATCGAGCGCAAGGGGATTTTAACAGGAGAGAGCCACCCTAGAAAAGAAGTGCTCCAAACCTTAGAAGAGAACAAGGCCGCTAAGCCTTCATGATCCAAGCCAGCCTTTATGTTGCTCTAGGCACTTTTAAGCCCACAGTTTTAGCCACCAAAGACGCGAAAGAGGCCCTAGAAGCCCTGCAGGTGTGGCGCTTCTTTAGCCCACACACCCCCGTGTTTATGTTGCCCGAGTTGCGTGCCCACTATCTTGATGACATGCGTGCCTTTAGCGCGGAGCTCAAAGAGCTCTTAAGCACTCTAGGATACTTTTACACCTCTTTAAAAAACGATCCCAACACCAAGCTTTTAGCCCCCTTAAGCGCGCTTTTAAACCCCTTGCCATGCGCCAAACTCTTGCAAAGTTTTCGTGTGGCTTGTTTGGAGAGCTATAACCTGCAAGAGTTACAAGAAAAACTAAGGCTCTTTGGCTACGACTTCGTGGATTTGATCGAACTGCCCGGGGAGGTAAGCTTCAGGGGCGATATTGTGGATATTTTCATCCCCGGGCAAAATAAGCCACACCGCCTAAGCTTTTTAGGCCAAGACTGCGAGGACATCCGCACCTTTGACCCCCACACACAGCTAAGCGACCCCTCTTTGCTCGAGCAAATTGAGATCACCCCCGCCCTTTTTAGCCTAGACGCGCCCACGCACGCCCTGCTGCAACAACGCCTAGACAAGCTAGCCGCCCCCGTGTTTTGGCCCGATTTGGCCTCTTTGGGCTTTTGGGTGCTGGAGGATTTGGGGGTGGATTTTTTAACGCATTATGCCGCCATTTTAAGCCAAGAGGCCAAAGAGCAGGCCAAAGAGTGGTACGGCCTAGAACCCAGCCTAGCCCTAGAGCGTGCCTTAAACCTACCCCTCTTGCCCACACCGCCGCATTGCCAAGACATCAGCAAGCCTGCCAATTTACAAGACTTTTTGGAGTTAAACGCCGCGAAAAAAGCCACGCTCATCGCCAAAAATGCGGACTTTTTGCCCCATATCAACGCCCCTTTTGAAAGTGCGATCTCCACCTGTGTACTGCACTTTAGCACCCCCACACAGATTTTTTTATCCATGCACAGCTACGAGCCACCAAGGAGCACCAACCACTCTCATCTCATGCTCAATGAACTCACCCCGGGGGATTTCGTGGTGCATGAAAACTATGGTATCGGGCTGTTTAAGGGGCTGGTGCAGCAAAGCGTGCTGGGCAGTGTGCGCGACTTCATCGCCCTAGAGTACCAAAACGCTGACCGCCTGCTCTTGCCCGTGGAGAATTTGCACCTCATCGAGCGTTACATCGCCAACCAAGACATGCCCTTATTAGACAAGCTAGGCAAGGGCAGCTTTGCTAAGGTGAAGGATAAAGTGCGCTCTAAAATCTTAGACATGTCCGCTCAAATCATCGCCTTAGCGGCTAAACGCAACATGCTTAAAAGCGGCCAAGCCCCCATCGACATGTCCAAAATGCAGGCGTTTAAAAAAGCTTGTGGCTTTGCGCTCACCATAGATCAAGAGCAGAGCATTGCCGCCATTTTGCACGACTTTGCCAGTGGGCATGTGATGGATCGGCTTTTAAATGGAGATGTGGGCTTTGGCAAGACAGAAGTCGCCATGCACGCCATTTATGCCATGTTTTTAAGCGGCAAGCAAAGCGCGCTCTTTGTGCCCACAACCCTGCTAAGTGCCCAGCACTTTGCCACTTTAAAAGAGCGTTTAGAGCCCTTTGGGCTAAAAGTGGCCAAGCTCGATCGCTTCAGTAAGGATAAAAGAGCCGTGTTAGAGGGCTTAAAAAAGGGCTTGGTGAGCGTGGTGGTGGGCACGCACGCGCTCTTAGAGGCAGAGTTTAAAGAGCTAGGGCTGGTTGTGGTGGATGAGGAGCATAAATTCGGGGTCAAGCAAAAAGAGGCGATCAAGACTTTAAGCGAAAGCGTACATTGTTTAAGCATGTCGGCCACGCCCATCCCCCGTACTTTGAGCATGGCCTTATCTAAGCTTAGAGGGGTCAGCACCCTAAACACCCCGCCTAGCATCCGTCAGCCCAGCCGTACCTTTGTGAAAGAAAAAACGGACGCACTTTTAAAAGAGGCGATCTTAAGGGAGTTGCGCCGCAAGGGGCAGGTCTTTTACATCCACAATCACATCGAGAGCATGCCAAAGGTACAAGCTGCTCTCTTGAAACTACTACCCTACCTAAGGGTGCAAATCTTGCACTCTAAAATCCCCGCCCTGCAAGCTGAGCAAGCTTTGCTAGATTTTGCTAAGGGAGAATATGAGGTGCTTTTATGCACTTCGATCGTGGAGTCGGGGTTGCACTTACCCAATGCCAATACAATCATCATTGACAATGCCGACAACTTCGGGTTGGCGGATTTACACCAGTTGCGCGGGCGCGTGGGGCGCGGGCGCGTGGAGGGTTTTTGTTATTTTCTTGTGCAAGAGGCGGGGGGCTTGAGCCTAGAGGCAAAGAAAAGACTGCTGGCTTTGGAGAAAAACTCGTATCTAGGCAGTGGGGCGAGCATCGCTATGCACGATTTAGAGATTAGGGGCGGGGGCAATTTCTTAGGGGCACACCAAAGCGGACACATTAAGAGCATTGGCTATGGACTTTATACGAAAATGCTCGAAGAGGCGATTTGCGGGCGCACACAGGATATGGGTGTGGATTTGAAGCTTAGTGTGAGTGGGTTTTTAAGCCCCAAGCTCATCGCTAGCGATAGTTTGCGTTTGGAGCTGTATCGGCGTTTAGGCTTTTGCAAGGACTTAGCCAGTGTACAAGAGATTCAAGCTGAGATAAAAGACCGCTTTGGCGCGTTGGATGTGATGAGCGCGCAATTCTTACAAATTATCCGCATTAAAATTTTGGCTAATCGCTTAAATATCAGCAAAATTTCACAATACGGGCAGAACATCACCTTGTTTATGCCGAGCGATCAAAATGTCTTATTAAAGGCCCCCAGCATGGATGATGAAGACATTCTGCACGCCCTTTTAAGTCACCTACAGGCACACGCTAAGCCAAAACTGCATCCACAGCCTTAAGTACGCTTGCGGGCAAAAGCCGTGTCATGCAGGCGTGGTTGTCATGTTTGAGCGGGCAGGTGCGTTGTTTGCAAGGCGAGCAGGGCATGGCCTTAGAGAGCAGGGTTGCCTTTTTATATTGCCAAGGCCCGGTTTCTCTAGGGTCTGTAGGGCCAAAAAGAGCGATGATGGGGACATTTAAAGCGGCCGCGATGTGCATCGGCCCGCTGTCATTGCAGATAAAAAGGTCTAAAGCGGCGATCGTGTCTATGAGTTCAGGAATGCTTGTTTTGCCACAAAGATTGTTTAATAGGGGGTTGTCTCGCAGGGTATAAAGCACTTCTTGCACCACGGCCAAATCATCCTTGGCCCCCAGTACATACACCCCATAGCCCCTTTCTAGCAATTTTGCGATCAACTCTGTAAAGTAAGCACCCTTCCAGCGCTTGGCACTCCCAAAGGCCGCCCCCGGGCTCACCCCCACCTTTTTAGCTCCGGCCAGCTTGATTGGATTTGCGTGCAAGAGCAGGGGGGGCATGGGGGTTTTAGGCACCAGGGGACTTAGTAGATGGCAATAACTCTCCACTTGATGGGCATTGATGGGCTCTATAGGATGGGTGAGCAAAAAAGTGCGCCCCCTGCGCTTATAGCCGATGCGTTTAGGAGTGTTGGTCCAATACAGCAGCAGTGCGGCGTAAAAGTGATTGTTGAGCGTGATCGCGATGTCGCAAGGGCCGATGCGTTTAGCCAGCCTATAGGTAGCAAGGGCGCGCCAAAAGGCCTTTTTGGTGTTGTCCACCACCAGCGTGCAATTAGGCATGCGCTCAAAGAGAGCGCAGACCTTGGGTGGCCCGACTAAAATAAACTCTGCATTGATCTTTTGAAAATGGGCTTGCAAGATTTGTAAAAAGGGGGTTGCCATCACGCTATCGCCGAGCCAGTTAGGTAAGCGGACTAAAATTTTCATTTATACACCTTAAAAACCGATCTTTGTTATTTCGTTATAATAATAGCTAATATAATGATAAAAGGGCATATAGATGTTAAAGAGCATTAAAGCCAAAATGACGGCACATATTTTAATCGCCGCATTGCTGGTTGTAGGGTTAGTTTATTATTGTCTGCGTACAGGCTATGAAAAACTCACCACCACCCAAAGCGTGGCTTTGATCCAAGTCATTAACCAAGCCTTGATGAACATGGTTAAAGAAGCAGCACTCACAGGCGATCCCAACCAGCTAAGAAAGGTCGTCAAAGACAGCCAAGGGATTCAAGGCGCGCATGTCAACTTCGTACCTTCTAAAGAGGTCATTGCCCTGTTTGGCTTGAATATGGGTTTTACAGACAACCTAGAAATGCGTCGCATGTTCGAGCACAAGAGCAAAGCCCCCATCATCCACTTTATCCAGAAAGACAACAAACATCTAATTTTGTTGCGCCAACCCTTCATCGCCGAAAAGCTTTGCCTAAACTGCCACACCAATTCCAAACTGGGGGATGTGCTCGCCATTTTAAATGTGCAGTTTGACTTGAGTAACATTTATAACCAAATCCTCATGCACACCTTGAAAACCTTGGGCTATATCTTGATGGTGTGTGCCATTTTAGGAGTCTTGGTGTTGTGGCGTTTTGAGAGCGATTTATTTAGACCCTTGGGACATTTAAAGAAAATGGCGGGTTTGCTCACACAATCTAAAAAGGCAGATTTAACCAAGCGTCTAGAGAGCAATCAACTCGATGAGGTGGGCAGTACGGCACATTTCTTTAATCTCTTCATTGAGAAGTTGCAAGGTATTGTCAAAAACTCCCGCAGTATTTTGATATCCAACATCTCTACAAACCATGCCATCCGAGACACCACACAAACCCTTAAATCCACAGAAACCCACGAGAACACCATCATCCAAACCATGCGGGATTTGAGTCAAAATGTGGACGAGAGCGCAAGTCAAGCCCTGCAACTCTTGCAGCTAGCCACCGATAAAATCAAGCAAGCCGATGCGTCCATGCTCACCTTTAGCCAGAACATCAACCAGCATGTCCAACTCTCTCTAACCTCTGCCCAAAACCAAAGCGCGATCGCCCTAGAAGCCAAGGACCTCACCCAAAGTGCCGCCGACATCAAAAGGGTACTTGGCATGATTGAAGACATCGCCGAACAAACGAATCTGCTCGCCCTAAACGCTGCCATTGAGGCTGCCAGAGCGGGCGAACATGGGCGTGGCTTTGCCGTGGTGGCAACAGAGGTGCGCAAACTTGCCGAGAAAACCCAAAAATCCCTAGCCGAGATTGCGAGCATGGTGAACATGGTGACACAAAGCATCGAGCATATGGGCTCGAAAATCCAGCAAATGGCAGTTGAATCTGAGGATTTGTCTGAACAAACCTCCGGTTTATTGCCCCATATCCAAGCCGTGCAGGACAATCTCTCCATTTCTAACCAGACTGCTAGCCAAGCCATCACCAGCAACGAGCAAATTGGGTTCAAGATCAAGGAAATGGCAACTGCCACGCAGAAACTCGTGGACATGTTTACCAAAATCAAGACCCAACGGCTTAACCTAGAAAACAACATCCAAGAAATGCTCACCAACAATGAGCGTTTAAACCAAGAGTTCTCTAAGTTTGAGGTCTAATGCTACACTATGTCTTAGCCCGTCTGCAACATAGTGCTTGGTTTAGGCTCTTAGAGCCCTTAAGCCAAACCTTAGCCTTTGACGCACTCAATGCCAAATACACCCAGAGCCTGCAACAAGCTCAAGCGCAAAACACACAAATCTTCCCCCACCTGCGCCAAATTTTTCGGGCTTTTGAAGCCACACCTTTTGAGAGACTCCACACGATTTTATTAGGCCAAGACCCCTACCCGGGCACCTTTAAACACGAGGGCATAGAAAAACCTTTTGCTTGTGGCCTTAGTTTTAGTGTGCCAAGAGCCGCTCCCCTGCCCCCAAGTTTACGCAATATTTATCAAGAGTTGCACACTAGTTTAAACACGCCCCTAAGTAGGCATGGCGACTTAAGCACATGGGCACACCAGGGGGTGTTGCTTTTAAACTCCATTTTGAGCGTGCCAAGGGGGCAATCTAGGGGGCATGCCAATTTAGGCTGGGAAGATTTCACAGACCACATTTTAAGCGCGCTCTCACAATTGGATCGCCCCCTGCTCTTTATTTTCTTGGGCAGGGTAGCGCAAGAAAAGAAAAAAGTTTTACACCCAAACCCTAAGCATTTGGTGTTGTGCGCCCCACATCCAAGCCCACTTGCCCAAGCCCACCCACCCACATTTTTGGGTAGTGGAGTGTTTAAAGAGGCACAAGAGTTCCTTCTAGCCCAACACATCCCTATGGATTGGACACTTTAAGTTAGATTAGTTGGGAGTTTGGGAGACATAAGATTAAAGTTTGCTTCTTTATGAGACTTAAGGCCTGGTGCAAGAGAGCTCACTTGGGTTGGTGTGTCTGTGGGGAATGGCTGACGACAAACTCTTGGCTCCACACCTGCAGACCATTGGAGACCTTCACCACGCTTAGGGCCAAAATATTTTCTGTGTACTCATTGCTGGCACGCTGGATAATGGAGGTGTTCAAAAAAAGGCTGGCGGGTTTTGGTGTGGTTGGGCCACGCATCTGTTCGGCTTGCTTGATGGTGCTATCCCCACTATCGCCCTCCACCTCGGCCCTTTTGGCAAAGAAGTGGTCTTTCCCCACCTCTTGCAAAGTTTTGAGCACCATTTGGGTGAGTTGCTCAGTGTTTAGGCGTTTGTTGGTTTCGTCCACCACATCCACAACCCCAAAGACCGCCCCTTGTAATTGCCGGATTTTAGGGCTGCTAAGCATCGCACTCAAAGCTTTTTTAGCGGTGTGGGTGATGTCTGTTGTTAAGGCCTTTTGTTGGGCACGCATGGCGGGTGTTAGGTGGGTACAACCCACAGCCGTCAAGCTAAAGACTCCAGCAACAAAAACCCCTAAAAGTCTTCGACACAAAGAGGTGGGCTCTACCATGAAACGGCTTTATTGCTTCCTAATTTTGTGATGGGGAACTCTTGGCTCCACACATCCAACCCGCTTTTGATGCTCGCAAGGCGCAGAATAAAGATGTAATCGATGCGTTGTTTGCTCGAGCTCACGCGGGCGTTGCGCTGGATCACTTTGCCGCTTAAGCTCAAATCAGGAGCCCTTAGCGTACCCTTTTCTTTCGTGGTTTCTTGGTTATATTCGTCATTGTTGCGCAATTTGCGGGCTCTATCAATCATTTTATCTTCACCGCCCCCACTGCCCGCAATGGCCCTTGTTACATAGAATTTGCCCTGTACTTTATCTTTTAAAGTCTGAATCACCATTTGCGTGAGTTGCTCGGTGTCGAAGTGTTGCATGGTGTCGTTAATGACATCTGAAACGGCAATGACCTGTTTGCCTTGCAAGCCTTGGACATCATGGCTTTGTAGCATAGAGGCCACGGCGGTTTTGGCCGCATCCTCTACATCTTGATAGTCAAGCCCCACCGTAGCGTATTTTTTATCGTTTAGGTCTTTTTGGGAGGCGTAGGATACATCGTTGCCACACCCAGTGATCGCTAAAGCCAAAGCCCCCGCTATGCAAGAAGCCACGATTTTTCTACTTAGTCCCATTGTTTCAATTTTCCCCTTTCTGTTCTGGTTATTGTTTTAAGGATTCTTGTTTTGGATTTGTTGGTGCCTTGGGTGTACTGGCCTTTTCTTGCGCCTTGGGTGTTGCTTGTTCCTTGGGCAAATTTGCCTCTAGTTGAGGCACTCTATCTTCTAGCATAGACGCGTTTGCTTTAATCTCTTTAGTTTCTATTGATTTTATTGGTTCTTTAGGTGCGCTTGCCTTAGATTCTCGTGCTTTTGACTCTGTGGGTTTTTGTGTGAGCTCTTTGGTCTTTGGCTCTGCTTGGGCATTGGGTTTAGGGGGTTGGTTGAGTCTTAAAGATGTGGGTACTTTGACTGGGGCTTTGGAGGGCATTTTGACCTCTCTAGCCTTATTGGCATCCACACTAAACAAGACAAAAACCTGAGAAGGGCTAATCCACTTGGATTCCATATACGCCCCTACCAATTCTACCTGCCCGCTTCCCTTAGGGTTGTTGGCTAAGATCCAAGCCAACATCTTATCCTTGGCTCTTGTGCCCGCTAAGCTTGTGGCGTAGTCGACATCACCGCCCACAATGGACGCACTGGCACAAGCCAAGAGGGCATCGCCCTTAGTGTAGGCTTTAGCTGGGCAGTTTTGCACCCAAGTAGGGTTGCTTGCACAGCCCACCCCAAAAAGAGATAAGAGAAGCCCCCCGCCCAGTGTTGCCCACTTCATCGCAAGCTATTTGCTGTAAGCTTTTAAGCCCAATTCTTGGCGGACTTTGTAGAAGATTTCTTTATCAAGAGCGACCAAGACCCAAACGCGGTCTTTGCCCACCCAGCGAGCGACTGCTTTAGAAGCGGTGAGCACACGATCAACCGTTTCGCCGATTTTTCTTTCGCTGTTTTTGCTAAGGGAGCCGCCACTTCTAGCCTTGTCTTCTTGCACTTCTTTGGTGAGCTCGGTTTTAAGGTTGCTGGCTAGGGCGGAGCGGGCTTTAGTGGTCGCTAGGTCTGTGGCATAATCCACATCGCCATCCACGATGTCTTCTTCCCCACGCCCTAGATAAATGCCATCATACTCCACTTTATCGATTTTAATGTGGTTGATGTCGCCAGCCACCCATTTAGGCGCCCCTTTGGTTTCTTTGTGGTACTCTTTGTTCTCTTTGCTGACCCCTGATTTGGGCTCACCGCACCCCACGATGATCAAAGCCCCCACAACACTCCCTAGTAACAACCATTGCTTAGCACGCATGCCAACTCCTCGTTTCAAAAATAGTCTCTATTCTAGCACAAAATGGCAACCTAAAACTAATACCCCGCTCTTGCGTGGGGTTCTGCGTGTGTAATGGGCAACTCAGTCTTCCACACATCCTGCCCGCTTTTATTGCTCACAAGGTGCAACACCAACACGCTCTGCTTGCCCTCTTTAGCGGGTTTGACTTCAGTGTTTAGGGTCAAGTGGGGGTGTTTAGCCACTTTCGCATGGGGCTCTACCACGATAAATTTTTTCTGCTCTTTTAACACCGCTTCCTCAGCTTGAGCGAGTTTTTCGGCACTGATTTGTTCCTTGGTGCTGTTTTTGGCCTCAAGTACTAGGGTGCTATAGCCTTTGATTTTTTGCACATTGGGATCTTTAAGCATTTCCTCTAGGGCATTTTTAGCCACCTGGGCGATTTCCTCATCGGTGATCGCCTGCGCCTTAGCATTCTCTTGAGCTTCGTTGGCCAAACTGGTGGGTTTGCCCTCTTCTTTTTTCACTGCGGGTTTAGTTGCCTCAGATTTGGGGGCTTCTTTATGGCTCTCCTCTTTTTTGCTGCCTTCCTCTTTGGGTTTATCACACCCCGCTAGAGCCAAAACCCCAGCCAAACCTAACAACACTAACTTCTTGGACATCATTGTTTTCTCCTTGTTTGAAATTAAGACAATCTAAATGGGTTGTCCACCACTTTTTTGCGATCCACGACATAAGGGATCAACGCCATGTGACGTGCCCTTTTGATCGCCACTTCCACCCTCTCTTGCCACTTTTTGCTGTTGCCCGTCAAACGGCGGGGCATGATTTTGTAGCGCTCGGATAAAGAGTGTTTCAACAGCTCTAAATCCTTGTAGTCAATGAACTCGATCTTGGCTTCTGTATATTTGCAGTAGCGTTTTGAGTATTTCTTTCTCTCCATTTGCTTCCTTTAATGTAGTTTAAAAAGGCATGTCATCGTCAACATTGATCTCGGGGATTTTCTCTTCCCGCTTATTGGCTTGGTTTTGGTGTTGGTAGCCTTGGGGAACATTGTTTTGGGGCGCATAACCCCCTTGGTTATAGCCTTGAGAATAGTCTTGTGGAGTGCCGTTTTGGGACTTGCTATCGAGCATCACCAAATTCTCCACCACCACCACATGCTTGCTGCGTTTATTGCCCGCATTGTCCGTCCAACTCTCATATTTCAAACGCCCCTCAATGAGGACCTTAGAGCCCTTGTGTAGGTATTGTTGGGCGATCTCTGCCGTGCGCCCAAAAAGGGTGATGTCCACAAAACAAGTTTCTTGTTCTTTGCTCCCATCTTGCTTTTTATAAGTGTGGTTTGTGGCAATCCCCCCACTCCCCACCACAGACCCACTAGGCAAGTGGCGCACTTCTATATCTCGTGTAAAATGCCCGACTAGGGTGATTTTATTATACACCCTGACCTTCTTGCCCCTCTGTGGGGGTTTCTTTAGCGGGGGCTTCTTTGTGGGGCTTTTCGGGCGCAGCGTGTAAGATTTTCTTGCTGGCTCGATCTATCAAAGTGTGCCATGCTTTTTGCTCTTTTTTGTTCTCGTATTTCAAAATGATGAAGCGCAACACATCTTCGTTAATCCGATACAGCCTCTCCAACTCTAAGACCGCTGCAGGCTCGGCCTGAAAGTAAATGACAAAATAGTAGCCCCTTTTGTGCTTTTGAATCTCATAGGCCAAGTGGCGCGCACCCATGTCCAAAGTGTTGGCAATCACGCCCCCCTGATTGGTGATCACTTCTTGGTAAAAAGCGATTTTGCTTTTTAGTTCCTCTTCCACCAAGGTGGGTTTGAGGATAAACATTGTTTCGTAATGCTTCAAAAATTCTCCTTTTGGTTTGCGCCCTTTTGCCGTACGAAAAGAGCAAGGTTAGGCTTGGTATTCTAGCGGATACAATCTTGTATTTTGATTAAAAAATGCCAACTCTTCTCTCTTTGCCCCCGCAAATGTGCGCTGTGCCAGCTTTGTAACAAACTAAAGAGTGTGGCATAGTCGGCAACCTGCAAACAACGCTCTTTGAGCTCCTTGATGATGGCAGGAGGTGGGGTGTAGCCCAAAACCTCTTTAGCTTGGGGCTGCCCCTTTTGGCTGTAGGCAAAAAATCCAAAGAGCTGGTAAAAGTAACGCCACAACGCCCTAAGCCACTCGCCCTCATCTGCCCCCTCATTTTGCAGCCGCCCCCACAGCTCCAACACCCCCCTTTTGGCAAACAAGGCGTTGATAAACCCGCTCACCTCCACCACCCCCATGCCCTGTACCAAGTCCTGCACCTCTTTTGGACCGATGTCTGACCCGAGCAGGGCTAATTTTTCTAAATCCCTATACACCAAGCGTAAATCAAACTGATGCCCCTCTAAGAGCAGATGCAGTGCCTCTTGGCTGATTTTTAGTTGCAATGCGTGGATTTTCTCTTGTGCTAACTCTAAAAGCGTGGCATAAGGGGGGGTGAAAAAGCGCACTTCTAGCACCGCGTCTTGGAGCCCTGAATGCTTGAAATTTGCGCTAAATTGCCTAAAATCTTGGGCGTATTCGCTTTGGCTCTTGGCGCGGTAAAACTCAATGATGAGGGCGTTTTGGGGGTTTTTAGCCAAAGCGTCTAAGAGTTTTTGGATGTCTTTGGCACTGAGCTTCTTATCCAGTTTAAGCCACGCGACATTGCCCTGTGCGAATAAGCTGGATTGCCCGAGCCACTCTAGAGTTTCTTGTAAATCAAATTCGCTAAAATACGCCCGGTTGATCTGGGCTTGTGGGTAGAGATTGGCGATTTTACGCCCGTAATGCTCCATATAAAACTCCCACTCCCCATAGAGCAATACCGCCCTAGGCACCCGGGTCCTTAAATAGTTTTCTAGGTCTTTTTGGTACATATTATCACTTCCAAAATTTGCAGAATGTCGTGGTGGTGGTTGGGGCTTAGGATGGCAAAAATTTTAAAGAGTTCTAATAAAAAATCTTTGTGTTTTGCCCTTAAAATAAAGCTGCCACACTCTTTTAATCCCGCCCTTCTCCCCAAAAGTGGGGTTGGTGTGTTTAAATGTGTAATGGGGATGCAGACATAGAGCATGGGTTGTACCCCCATTGCCCTTTGCTTTTCTCTGATCACAATCTCCACCAAGATACCTAAAGAATCAAAAGAATATACCAAGAGTGGATATTGCACCATTAGATGTTGAAAGGTTAAGTCTAAAATTTTCTTAGATTTGGAGCGGTTACGCACAATTTGCAAGTCAGGTTGTGCGCTCAAAAACACATTGTTAGGCATGTTTTGCAAGGAATCTTTTAAAGCCTTAATCTCTATTGGGCTAATCAGTCCCCATTGCACAAAATAATAAAGAAACTCGCTCAACTCATAAAGGGCTTTTGCTTTGCCATTTGCTCCTATAAATTCTGTTGTGGGCAAGGTGCTTAGACTTAACTTTTCTTTATCTGTTTTACGCAAAGTTCTGTTTTGTCCTTGTCAATCCTCATAATGCTCCCCTAGCAAGTCTTTAAAATAAGCCTTGATTTTGGGGCTGATGTGCTTGCTTTGGCTTGCTTGGACAAACTCGCTCTCTAGGGCTTTAAAGCCCTCAAGGTTAAAGAAAATGTCGCAATTTCTTAGGTAGTAAGGGATGTGGGGGATTTGGGTTTTAAAAATGTCAATGTAGCAATACAGGCTGTATTTTTGCGGACTCACCAGTACGCTGTGCGCCTTTTGTGTGGCCATAAAGGTTTTTGAGCGCGATAGAGCGTTGATGTCTCTTAGGGGGTAAAAAAATGCTTGAGCTTCTTTGACCTTTTTAGCATTGGGGTATTTGTCTATGTGGGGGGTGATGGGCTCTAAACTTTTAAGTTTAAAACGCTTGCCCTCTAGGGTGTTGAAAGTGAAGTTAGCGATAAACTCAAAATCCATGCCCTGTTTGTCCCTTTGATAAAGTGCCAAGATAATGGGGAAGGGAGCGATTGATTTGGGGCAGAAGATTTTAGAGCTAAGAACGAGGGCATCTAGTAGGCGGTAATTTTGCCTGAAGTTTTTTAAGGCTTGGAAGTTTGCCCTTTTGATGAGATAGGACAAGGGGTGCAAGACACAGACAAAGTCCGCCCTGAGTAAGTCATAAGAGCGCAAAAAGCTCAAACCCAAATCCCTTGCCTTTAGAAGGGGGTCTGTGTCTATGGGGGCGTTTTTTAGGCGTTGGCGCACCTGTGAAGTGGTGTCGTTGTAGGGGGGGTTACCCACAATGGCGAGTTTATCGCTCTCTATTAGTCTCAAACTTGCACGGCTACACCCCTTTAAGGCGTTTGCATGGATTAAATGGGCGGTGGGGGCATGGGTTTTAGCTTGCTTCAAAGCCATTAAATCCCTATCCACGCCCACCACCTTTTTAAACCCCCCTTGAGAAAGAAACGCCCCCGCCCCACAAGCGCTATCTAGGAGGCAATATTCTTTAGGCTCTAAATGGGCACTCAGTAAAGAAAACGCCCTTTGCACCAAGAAAGGGGGGGTGTAGAAACTGCCGAGATTGATCTTTTCAAGGGGGCTTAGGTGGCTCAATTTAGCACTTCTTGCATGGTTGCTTGCACTAAGGAGCTGTTTAAATGGGGGGCAAACTGGGCGAAACTGAGCACCGCTTGGGCGATGAGCATGGCCTTGCCATCAAAGGTCTTTAAGCGGCACTCTCTAGCTAGGCTTAAAAAGGGGGTGTTGTGGTAAATGAGATCGTAGGCATAGTTGGCTTGTTGAAACAGGGCTGTGAGCTTGTTTTTGTCGCATGGCAAATTTGGCTCTTGTAGCCCTGCGGTGGTGGTGTTGATGATTAAATCGTAAGCGTCTAGGGGGCAATCTTGGCTTAAAAAGCTGGGGACATTTTGGGCTTGAAAATAGGCGAGTTTTTCGCCACTTCTATTGCACACCACGACCTCGATGCCCCTTGATTTTAAGGCGCACAGCACAGCCCGCGCGCTCCCCCCAGCCCCTAAGATCAAAGCCCTAGAAATGTCAAGCCCCTCTAGGGGGGCTAAAAAGCCCTCTATGTCGGTGTTGTAACCCACAATTTGCCCCTCTCTTAGCACCCAAGTATTCACGGCTTTAATCTCTTGTGCCAGCCCCTCCACCTTATCGCTTAAAGCAAATGCCTCTTCCTTAAAAGGCGTGGTGATGTTCGCCCCATATAAACCCAGCTCTAAAAAGCGTTGCTTCAACATGCCGGGTTTTTCTAGTAAAAGGGCACGATACTCCCCCTTAAAGCCCAATTCTTTTTCATAACGCCTAAAAACGGCGTTATGCAACAAGGGGGATTTGGAATGGGCGATGGGGTTGCCAAAGACGGCATAAGGGCGCATTAAGGCTCCTTTTTAAGCAGGGGCAAATACACCCAGCCTTTTTCCACTCGCCCCCAGCCCTCTTTAACTTTCAACACGCGCACCTCTTGTCCTCTTAGGATTTTTGCCACCACGGGGGCGTGGGTGCTGGGCTTGCTGCGGACATTGATGGCACTCACCCCAACTTGATAGAGCGTGTAGGGGGGCTCTTGGCCTGATGTGGATTGCTCCTTAGTGCTCTGCTCTGCGGGCTTTTGCGCCTCTTTGACGGGGGTTTCTTGCACCTCTTTGTTTTCTGTGGCTTTGGTTTCTTTAACTTCTTTGCTTGCCTCTTTGTTCTCTAGGGCTCGTGTTTCGCTTTTGGGAACTACCTCTTCTTTGCTCTCTACGCCCTTTATAGGGGCTAGAGCTTTTTGGGCTTCTTTAGCTTGCTCTGTGTTTTTCTCTTGCTCTTGTGCTTTTTGGGGCTCTATTTGTGCCTGCTCGGTACTTTTGTGTTTCACCTCAACAATAAACGCCCCCACATACACACCCAAACACAACAACACCACCACAAAGCCGTATCCATAGAGTTTAAAAAATTTCAATGCCATATTCACTCCACAAATGTGATTTCTTGCGCCCCGCTTTCAAGCGCGCCCACATAAAACCCCCCCGCCCTTTCTAAAGCCCCTAAGTTCTCGCGAGCAGCCACCGCCACCATCCCCACGCCCATGTTAAACACCCTTAAGCACTCCACAAAGTCCAAATGCTCTAAGAGCCAGTCAAAAACGGGCAGGCGGGGCAGGGCTTTAAGCTCAATATATGCGCTAAGATGGGCGGGCAAAATGCGCGTTAAATTGCCCCTAAGCCCGCCCCCGGTGATATGGGCTAGGGCGTGGATTTTGTCTTTAAGAGCAAGTAGGGAGGTGTAAAGCCTTGTGGGGGTTAGCAGGGTGTCTAAGCTGGGCGCGCTCTTGGGCTTGCTTTTTAAAATTTCTCTTACTAAAGAAAAGCCATTGCTATGCAGGCCACTGCTTTTAAAGCCCACTAAAATATCCCCCGCTTGCATGCGCTCTTTCTTGTTTAAGTCGCTTTTCTCCGCCACGCCTACGCAAAAGCCCGCCAAATCAAACTCCCCCGCTTGATACACCCCTGGCATTTGCGCGCTCTCCCCGCCAATGAGCGCACAGCCCGACTCTTTGCACCCCTTTGCCATGCCCTTAATCAAGGCTAAAGTTTGCGCGCTCTCTAGCTTGCTTGTGGCAAAGTAATCCAAGAAAAACAGAGGTTTAGCAAAGGCGCAAAGTAAATCATTGACATTCATCGCCACCAAGTCTAGCCCTAGGTTATGCAGCTGGTGCGCCTCTTTAGCCAGTTTTAACTTTGTCCCCACGCCATCGGTACAAGAGATCAGCACCGGTTCTTGATAGTCCACAGGCATGGCATATGCGCCAAAAAACCCGCCCACGCCCTGCAACACGCCCTCGTTGTAGGTTTGGCTGGCTAAAGGGGCAATGGCTTGGATTAGGGCTTGTGCCCTGTCTAAATCCACCCCGCTTTGCTGGTAAGTCCTAACCATCAACGCCTTTCAAAGTCAATGCGCGGATCGACAAGGGCATAGGTCAAGTCGCTGATGAGATTGACGAGCAGCCCTAGCAAGGTGAAGATATACAGCGAGCCAAAGACCACGGGGTAATCTCTATTAATCAAGCTGTCAAAGCTAAGCAGTCCTAGCCCGTCTAGACTAAAAATGATCTCAATCAACAAACTCCCACTGAAAAACACCCCCAAAAACGCGCTGGGAAAACCCGCAATGACTAAGAGCATGGCGTTTCTAAAGACATGCCCGTAAAAAATGCGGTTCTCCCCAGCTCCCTTTGCCCGCGCGGTGATTAAATACAATTTACCCATTTCATCTAGAAAAGAATTTTTCACAAGCAGGGTCAAGCTGGCAAAGCCCCCGATGCTCATGCACAGCACGGGCAGGGCAATGTGCCATAGATAGTCCTTGATCTTGCCAAAGGTGCTTAGGGCTTCAAAATTGTCGCTCACCAACCCCTTTAGGGGGAAAATATGCCAGTAAGTGCCTGAAGCAAAGAGAACGATCAATAAAAGCGCAAAGATAAAGGAGGGGATGGCATTTGCCACCACCACCGCCACACTGCTAGTAATGTCAAAGCCCGAATTGTTGTGCCGCGCCTTGAGAATGCCAAGCGGGATAGAGATGAGGTAGATTAAAAGCGTGCTAAAAAAGCCTAGAGAGATCGATACGGGCAGTTTTTCTTTAATCAAATCCACCACGCTGATTTGGCGGTAAAAACTCTGCCCGAAGTCAAAGCATAGGTATTTTTTGAGCATGAGGACATAGCGTTGCCAAAGGGGTTTGTCAAAGCCATAGAGTTTAGTCAGCTCTTTGTAAAGCGCGCTATCCATACCCTGCGCCCCCTTGTAACGGCTTTCACTCAATTGCGCTTCTTTGAGGCTCAGGGTTTTGCTTTCTTGGTTGGTCGCGTTGGTGAGCTTTGCCATCATTTGTTCCACAGGCCCGCCCGGCGCGCTTTGGATAATGAAAAAATTTAAAGTGATGATTCCAAAGAGGGTGGGGATTAAAAGCAAGAGCCGTTTTAGGGTGTAAAAGAGCATTAGGGCTTTCTTTCTAGGTTTTTATCCCACCACAAATAGGGCGAAAAGCCATAGGGGGGGTTTTTGAGCATGGCGATCTTGTCCCAATAAGCGACACGCCAAAAGGGGGCATGGAAGTGGGGGATCACATAAAAGCCCCATAAGAGTACGCGATCTAGGGCACGCACGGCGGCAATTTGGCCAGGGCGATCTTTAGCCTTAATCACCAAGTCGATCAAGCCGTCAATGGCGGGGTTGGCAATGCCCGCATAGTTTTGGCTGCCCGGCTGTGTCGCGCTCTTGCTGCCCCAAAAGTAGCGCTGCTCATTGCCCGGAAATAAGGATTGCCCAATGCTGCCCACCACCATGTCATACTCAAACTTCTTCACCCGCCCCATGTATTGACTCAAATCCACCCTTTGGATTTGCATAGTGATCCCCAACACCTTTAAATTCTTGGCATAAGCTAGGGCTAAGCGCTCAAAGGCTTCGTTGTTAAGCAACATCGTAAAAACAAAAGGCTTATGGGTTTTGGCGTTAAGAAGCTGGTTATCTTCAACGACATAGCCGGCTTGCTTTAAAAGGGCTTGGGCGTGTTTGAGATTTTCGCGCCGATTTTGCCCGAGTTTAACCGCCCCATCTGTGCGGGGCACGAGGTAGGGTGTGGTGAAAATGCGCGGGTTGTATTTTTCTAATTCAGGCTTAAACTTCTCTAAATCTTGCAATTCCTGCCCGCTAGGCAAACCCCTAGAGGCAAACACCGAATTACTAAAATAACTCTTGGTGCGTTTGTATTGTGAGAAGAAGAGATTTTGATTTGCCCATTCAAAGTCAAAAGCGTAAAAGAGGGCTTCTCTTACCCGTATGTCTTTAAAAAGCTCTCTTCTGGTGTTCATAAAAAAGCCCTGCATGCCAGCGGGTAGGGCGTGCTTTAAAAGCACCTTATGGATACGCCCACTCTTGATACCCTTACCCACATACCCCCGCGCCCACACCTTCGCCGTGCTCTCAAAACGCCAGTCGTAAGCCCCACTTAAAAAAGCTTGCAGGGCAACCGAATCGTCCTTGTAGTAGTCAAAACGCACCAAATCAAAGTTGTACGAGCCCTTTTGCACGGGTAAATCCTGTGCCCAATAGTTTTTGTTGCGCTCATAGGTGATTTGTTTGCCTATGGCAAAGGATTGAATGGTATAAGGGCCACTAGAAACGGGCACTAAAAGGGGGTTGTTAAAGTCGTGGGTGTCAAAGAAGTGCTTAGGCAAAACTTGTAATTGCCCTAAGATTAAAGGCAATTCGCGGTTATGGGTGTTTTTAAAGGTGAATTTGACATGCCATTTGTCTAGCACCACAGCGTCCTTAATGTCGCTGTAATATTGCTTGAAAACGGGGCTACCCTTTTGCATGAGAATGTCAAAGCTGAATTTTACATCGCTGGCTAAAATCGGCACGCCATCGCTAAAGCGCGCCCGTTTATCGATCCCAAAAATCACATAAGAATTGTCCTTAGCCACTTCTATATCGTTGGCAATTAAAGCGTATTCGGCGTAAGGCTCATCCAAACTTTGGGCTAAAAGCGTGTCATACACTAGCTCTAACCCGCTGGCTTTCGTACCTTTAAGTAAAAAGGGATTGAGGCTATCAAAAGTGCCTAGCGCGTAGTTTTTGAGCAGTCCCCCTTTAGGGGCATTGGGGTTGGCATAGTTAAAATGTGTGAAGTTGTGCTGGTATTTGGCTTTTTCGCCCAACGCGATAAAGGGCGCGGCATTTAGCCACACCCCGCACAGCACCCACGCTAAAAGTTTCACACCAAGCCCATCAGCTCTTTAGCTTTGGCATAGGTCGCCTGCGCTAGGGGACGCACGCGCGCACACCCCTCATTTAACACCTGTGTAACATAATCCGGGTTGGCGTGCAGGCGTTGGTAATTCTCTTGTATGGGTTTTAGCGTGGTAACTAAAAGCTCGATTAAAGCCGTTTTAAAATGCCCGTAACCCTTGTCTTGAAATTCATTTTCGATTTGCTCCGGGCTTTGCCCGCTTAAATTCTCATAAATGCCAAGTAAATTAAAGAGCCCGGGGCGGGCGGGGTCAAAGGCAACAACGCCTAGCGAGTCGGTGGTGGCTTTTTTGATTTTCTTGGCGATTAACTCGGGCGTATCCAGCAAGAAGAGCGCGTGTAAGGGGGCTTTATGCGATTTACTCATTTTTATGCTGGGATCATCTAGCCCCATCACCCTAGCCCCACTGGTGGCAATTAAAGGCTCAGGCACCACAAAGCACTTGCCAAAGTCGCGGTTGAACCTTTGGGCTAAATTGCGTGCCAGTTCTAAATGTTGCTTTTGGTCTTCGCCCACGGGCACGGCGTTGGTTTGGTAAAGCAAAATGTCGGCTGCCATTAACACAGGGTAGGCAAACAGCCCCGCACTCACCTGCCCTTGTTTCGCGCTCTTGTCTTTAAACTGGGTCATGCGATTAAGCTCGCCCATGCTCGCCACACAGTTTAACAGCCACGCCAACGCCCCGTGCTCGTCTATTTGGCTTTGGATAAAGAGGCTGGATTTTTGCGGGTCGATCCCACAGGCTAATAACAGCGTTGCCATTTCTAGGCTCTGCCGGTGCAACTCTTTAGGGTCTTTGGGAATCGTGATCGCATGAGAATTGACAATACAAAAAATATTCTCATAGTTGTCTTGCGCCTGCACCCATTGCTTGATCGCCCCTAGATAGTTGCCCAAGTGCACCCCCCCGGTGGGCTGGATGCCTGAAAAAACTCTAGCCTTCATACAAGCTCCCCGATAAAGAAAATGGCTTCATAGCTTAGGGTGCTGTAGGGGGCGTGGTGTTTTAACGCTTTTGCCTTGCTAAAGGGCAAAGCCCCGCCCCCAAGTAGTCCGCTCCCTTTGAGTTGTTGTAAAAAACTCTCTCTATCGTTAAACTCTTGTTTAAATGTTTCAACCCACATGTTTTGCCTAAACCCCTTAAAACTTTGCTCTAAAATGCTACACACCTCTTTAGCCCCCCTTAAAGGCGAGCGGGTGTTTAAAAAGGCATGCAACTCGCGCAAACTGGCAGCGGTATGGATGGCTAAAGCCACCTGCTGGCAACTTTGCGCCAAACGGCCACACACCTTGGCTAAATCCTGCGCCCACTGCAAGGAAGACGCGCCGATGGCTAAATCGCTTGGGGCAAACTCTAATTTCTCAAAGTCGCCCCACTCTAGGCGCACACTCCGCGCATTGGGGCTAGAGGTGGGGTGCAAGCAGAGCATTTGTTTAGAAATATCTAGCCCCACAAATACGCCTACCTTGAGCCCCAAAGCCGGCAAGGCCTTAAGCACATGCCCGCTCCCACAGCCCAAGTCTAGAACCCGTTCATAGCACCCGCGCGCTAGCGGGGCAAGCAGGCGTTGGACAATGTCCTCTTGCACGCTTGAAAACTCTGCGTAAGTCTTGGCTCTCTTGTCAAAAGAGTGGCGCACGCTCTAGCCCCCTTTGCTAAAAGCCCTAATTTTAATAAAATTTTGCTAAAATCGCCATTTAATCCTTGCACTTTGGAGCGTGTGTTGAGTAGTCTGTTCTTGGTCTTGCAGATTGTGCTGGCTGTGTTGATTGTCATTGTGGTGTTGTTGCAAAAAAGCTCAAGTATTGGGCTAGGCGCGTATAGCGGGAGCAACGAGTCGCTCTTTGGGGCAAAGGGCCCGGCAAGTTTCATGGCTAAGGCGACTATGGTGCTGGGCTTCTTGTTCTTAGCAAACACCATCGCCCTAGGCTACCTCTACAATAAAGAGTACAACATTAGCCTGATCGACAGCGCACCCAAGGCCACCCCGCTCGTGCCCCTTGTGCCTAAAAACCCCACGCAAAACAACCCTTTAAGTAACCCCCTACTCTTGCCTAAAACCGAGAAGCACCCCCTAGCCGTACCCTACAAGCACGAAAAGCACAATGCCATTCCCTTGCCCGAGCACAAGACACATACAGAAAGCAAGAAAGAAACCCAAGAAACCAAACAAGACAAAAAGGACAGCCATGTTAAATGACATTTACAAGCACACCAAGGAGCAAATGCAAAAGAGTTTGCAGGCATTAAGCAAGGACTTCACGACCTTGAGGAGTGGGCGGGTCTCTATTAGTTTGGTCGATCATGTCCGTGTGGAGTATTACAACACCCCCACACCCTTAAACCAAGTCGCCTCCGTGATCGCCACAGATGCTTCTACGATTACCATTACCCCGTGGGAGAGGGGGCTTTTAAAAGAAATTGAGCGGGCACTGCAAGAGGCCAATATTGGGGTTAATCCCAGCAATGACGGCGAAAATGTCAAACTCTTCTTCCCGCCTATGACCATGGAGCAGCGCAAAGAGATCGCTAAAGACGCGCGGGCAATGGGCGAAAAGGCGAAGGTGGCGATCCGCAATGTCCGCCAAGACGCGAACAACCAAATTAAAAAGCTAGAGAAAGACAAGGCGATCAGCGAGGATGAAAACAAACGGGCACTAGCTGAGGTGCAAAAATACACCGATGACTTTATCACAAAAATAGACGAGCACACCAAGGCCAAAGAAGAAGAAGTCCTGAAGGTTTAACATGGATATTCGCAAAATCTACACCGATTGCGGCGCGCTCTTAGAGGGACATTTTCTGCTCTCTAGTGGTAACCACTCTAGTTTTTATTTACAATCAGCTAAAGTCCTTGAAGACCCCCAAATTGCCGCCAAGTTAGCCGAAGTGCTCGCTAAAGAAATCCAAAAAGCTCACTTAGAAATTGCCACCATTTGCTCGCCCGCCTTGGGGGGGATTTTAGCTGGTTATGAGTTGGCAAGGGCTCTTGGCGTGCGCTTTATCTTCACCGAAAGGGTGCAAGGGGCGATGGCTTTAAGGCGGGGCTTTAGCGTGCAAAAGGGCGAGAGAATTTTGATCTGTGAAGACATTATCACCACGGGCGGTTCAGCTGTGGAGGCGGCCGCGTGTGTGGAAAATTTAGGCGCGCAGGTGGTGGCCTTTGCCAGCCTAGCCAATCGGGGCATTTGTAAAAGGGGTTTAAACCCCGCGCATAAGGAGGCGTGCAAGTTGCCAGCCCTGCCCTTCTTTGCTTTAGCAGATTTTCACTTTGACATGTACCCCCCTGATAACTGCCCGCTGTGCGCACTTAGCCAAGCCATCAAGCCGGGCAGCCGGGGCAATTAAAAGGCGTGTGTGCGCAAAACTTCAAAGCCTTACATGGGCTAGACAGACTGAAAGCCTTTGTTACGGACATGTTCATGCTCTACACCCCTCTTTTGTATTTTGTTACCTATGTTATTTTAGGCTCGGCTCAAGCGTTTAGAGAAAATCAAATGGCGGTGTTTGCGTGCGTAGCGGGCTTTGGCGTGCTCTCTAGCTTGTTCTTGTGTGTGAGCGGACAGACCCCGGGGCTGCGCTATGTTGGGCTTAAATTAGTCTGCACAAAAACACAAAATAAGGTGGGCTTTTTGCGTGCATTGCTGCGCTTTTTTGTGTGGCTTGCGGTGGCGAGCACGCTCATAGGTCTGCTCTTGCCCTTAATGCGCCCCAATATGCGGCTCTTGCACGATGCGTTGTGCAACACCGCCATGCAGAAGGTTTAATTCTTTTGGCTACAATGCGCCCTTTAGGTGTGGAGATAAAAAGTGTATTTTAACCGAGAACTTTCGTGGCTGCGCTTCAACACGCGGGTTTTAGACCAAGCCTGCGACACCCGCCTACCCTTGTTGGAGCGTTTGAAATTCCTAGCCATTTATGGGACGAATTTAGACGAGTTTTATATGATCCGCGTGGCTGGGCTAAAGCACCTAGCCGACAACAACATGACCACCACAAGCTTAGATGATTTAAGCCCAAGAGAACAGCTTGAGCGCATACACGCCTACGCCGCTGCTGAACAAAAAATCGTGCAAAAGCAGTTTTTGGGTTTAAAAGAGTCTTTAAATAAGCATGGCCTAAGCCTTAAAAGTGTGGCAAGCCTACCGGTCAAATACCACTCTAAATTGCAAGCCTATTTCCACAAACACCTATACCCCATCGTTGTGCCGACCTTACTCGACCTCAACCGCCCCTTCCCCTTTGTGCGTAACTTGAGCTTTGGGCTTGTCTTTGAGTTGGAGCGCAAGGACGGAGAGATCGTCTATGGAGCGGTGAAAATCCCCTCTTTGCTTAAACGCTTTGTGCAGATCGACACGGGCGTGTTTGTGGCGGTGGAGGAGATCGTGCAAAAATGTGCCCCCTTGCTCTTTGAGGGCTACACGATTTTAGAGAGCATGGTGTTTCGAATCACTTGCGATGCCGACATGGAGATCATTGAAGATGAGGGGCATGACTTGGTGGATCGCATCAGCGAGGGACTAAGGACGAGAGATCGGGGGGAGGCGGTGCGCTTGGAGGTGGGTGGGGGGAGCGTGCATTTGCGCCAAATTTTAAGCACCCAAATGCCCGGCGTTACTTTATACCCTAGTCGCATTTTGCTGGACTTGGGGCGCTTGTGGGAGTTGGTGGGGTTCAAAGGCTACACCCATTTAAAAGCCCCCGTGTTCGTGCCTAAGATTCTGCCCCCCTTAAGCGGCATTGACTTTTTAGACAGCCGGGCGTTCTTTGAGCTGCTCGATCAACAAGACATTTTATTGTTCCACCCCTATGAGAGCTTTGATCCCATCGTGCATTTTATCCAAAACGCCGCTGAAGATAAGGATGTCGTGTCTATCCGCATGACTTTATACAGAGTGGGTAAAGAGTCGCCCATCGTTAAAGCCCTCACAGAGGCTGCACCCTACAAGCAGGTGAGCGTGCTCGTGGAGCTTAAAGCCCGCTTTGATGAGGAAAATAACCTGCATTGGGCAAGGGCTCTAGAAAATGCCGGTGCGCATGTGATCTATGGGGTGTCTAATTTAAAGGTGCATGCCAAGGTGGCATTAGTGGTGCGCCAAGTGGGTGATGCCTTAAAAGAATATGTCCATGTCAGCACGGGCAATTACAACACGCTTTCGGCGAAAGTCTATACGGATTTGAGCCTGCTTAGTGCCAACCCTAAAATCGCGCACGACACCCTAAAGCTCTTCCACTCGCTAGGCACGGGCGTGAGTGCTAAGACGCATTTAAGCACGCTTTACATGGCCCCCAAACAAATTAAAAACAAAATCCTCTCTTTAATCACCCATGAAATGGGCTTGAAGCGCAAGGGGCGGATCATTTTTAAGGCGAACGCGCTTGTGGATAAGGACATCATCGATTGCTTATACAAAGCCTCGCAGGCGGGGGTAAGGATTGATTTATTAGTTAGGGGGATTTGTTGTTTGCGCCCACAGGTTAAAGGGGTGAGTGAAAACATTCGGGTTTTCTCCATTGTGGGTAAATATTTAGAGCACGCCCGCATTTATTACTTTGCCCACGACACGCACAAGCTGTATTTTTCCAGTGCGGACATGATGCCACGCAATTTACAAAAGCGCGTGGAGCTCTTAATCCCTGCCACTTCTAAGGCGATCCAGCGCAAAATGTTGCATATCTTGCATTTGCAACTCAAAGACAACGCCCAAACCTACGCCCTGCAGGCTAGCGGCGAGTATGTGCGCCTAAGCTCCACAAAGCCCCCTCTAAATGCCCAACTGCTGTATGAAAAGATTGTGAGCGCGGCTGATGACACCTAAGTGGTTATTTGCCTTAGAAGCTGAGAGGGCGCACGCCCTCGTGGAATGTGGTTTAAAAATTTGGGGCAAGTTGCCCCACGGCTTTAGGCTGCCAAACCCCGCCCTAGCCCAAGAGATTTTGGGCTTAAGCCTGCCTAATCCGATCGGGCTGGCTGCGGGCTTTGATAAAAACGCCACGATGGTCGTAGGGCTTAGCCATTTGGGCTTTGGCGCAATAGAGGTGGGCACGCTCACATCCAAAGCGCAGCCGGGCAATCCCAAGCCTAGAGTTTTCCGCTACATTGACAAGCAAAGCCTACAAAACAGCATGGGCTTTAACAATGCAGGGATTAAAAAAGCCGTCCAAAGGCTAGAGAATTTACCCCCCCTGCCCTGTCTTATCGGGGTGAATTTGGGCAAAAACAAGGACACGCCCCTAGCTGAGGCTCTAAGCGATTATGAAAAGGCGTTAGAGGCAAGCCTTGGCGTGGGGGATTATTATGTCTTTAATCTCTCCTCGCCCAACACCCCGAATTTAAGGGACTTGCAAAATGAGGACTTTGTGAGCGAATTGTTTTCTATGGCACTTGAGCGCACCCACAAGCCCTTGTTTTTGAAGGTCGCCCCTGACATGCCCACAGATGCGCTCTTGGCGGTGTGTGAGCGGGCGATTAAGGCGGGGGCAAGGGGGCTTATTGCCACCAACACCACGATCGATTATTCTTTATTGCCCGGGGCGCGCACAAGGGGCGGGCTTAGCGGGCGGGTGTTGCATGATAAGGCGAAAGCGGTGTTTGCAGAGGTGGCAGAGGCGTTTTTTGGTAAGGTCATTTTGGTGGCAGTGGGGGGGATTAGCAATGGACAAGAAGCCTATGAGCGGATCAAAATGGGAGCGCATTTCGTGCAAATATTCACCGCTTTTATTTACCAAGGCCCTTCAATCTGTAGACAAATAAACCAAGATATAGTAAAATTGCTCCAACAAGATGGGTTGAGCTCAATCCATGAGGCTGTTGGGATTGGACGAAAAAGATGAAACGCGCGGGTCGTTTTCTTGTTTTAATTTTAACACTAGGTGGTTTTATGCAAGCAATGAACAAGCTGGATGTGCGCACATATTTGCCCCACTATGAAAGCACTACTTTAGAGAATGGATTGCAGGTGGTTGCTGTACCTTTAGCGAATAAAAGCGGGGTGATTGAGGTGGATTTGCTCTATAAGGTCGGCTCAAGAAACGAGCGTATGGGTAAGAGCGGGATCGCCCACATGCTCGAGCACATGAGTTTTAAAAGCACCAAACACTTAAAAGATGGCGAATTTGACACCGTTGTAAAAAGCTTTGGAGGGGTCAGCAACGCCTCTACAAGCTTTGACAGCACCCGCTATTTTATCAAGGCAAGCAATGCAAATTTAGACAAATCTTTAGACTTGTTTGCCGAAATGTTGGGCTCTTTGCAACTCAAAGAGGACGAGTTTCTGCCCGAGCGCCAAGTGGTGGCAGAAGAAAGACTATGGCGCACGGACAACTCCCCACTAGGTTATTTATATTTCCGCTTTTTCAACACCGCCTTTGTGTATCACCCTTACCATTGGACTCCCATTGGCTTTATGCAAGACATACAGCACTGGACGATCGATGACATTAGGGAGTTCCACGACACCTACTACCAACCCAGTAATGCCATTTTATTAGTCGTGGGCGACATTGACCCTAAGAAGGTCTTTGAACAGGCCAAAAAGCATTTTGCCAATATCCCCAATAAAAACAACAACCCCATCCCCGAAGTGTATATGCAAGAGCCGATCCAAAACGGGCTGAGAGAAACCGTGATCCACAAAAAAGATTTGTCCTTAGAGTGGCTGGCTATTGGGTGGAAAGTCCCCCCTTTCGCCCATAAGGACCAAGTCGCCTTAAATGCCCTTGCTAAGCTGTTGGCCGAAGGCGATAGCAGTTTGTTGCGTAAAACCTTAGTGGATCAAAAACGCTTAGCCTCCCAAGTCTTCGCCCAAAACATGGAACTCAAGGACGAGAGCGTGTTTTTATTCATTGCGGGGGCAAACCAGAATGTAGAGGCCGCCCAAATCAAAAAGGAAATCCTAGCGATTTTAGACAACATTAAGCATGGCGGAGTGACCCAACAGCAACTAGATAAGGTAAAGATCAACAACCGCGTGGACTTCATTGCAGGGTTAGAGGATTCCTCAGATGTTGCTGAAATGTTTGCTGAGTATTTGACCCAAGACAGGATTGAGGATATTGCCCGCTATGAGGAGGAGTTTGAAGCCCTGGAGGTGAAAGACATAGTGCGGGTGGCAAATGAGTATTTTAGGGACGAAGCCTACAGCGTTGTAACACTAAAGCCCTAAGCCATGCACGCTCTAAGCGCATTAATCACCCCCTTTAAGCTCGATTTGAGCGTGGATGAAAATGCCTACGCTGCTTTAATTGAAAGGCAGATTCGGCACGGCATGGACGCTTGTGTGCCCGCAGGCACGACTGGTGAGTCGGCGACTTTAAGCCATGAAGAGCACATGCGCTGCATTGAAATCGCCCTAGAGGTGTGTAGGCCTAAGGGTGCGAAAGTCTTGGCGGGTGTGGGCAGCAACGCGACAAGCGAGTCGATCATGCTCGCCAAGTTCGCCCAAAAAGCGGGTGCAAATGCACTTCTTTGCGTGAGCCCCTATTACAACCGCCCAACCCAACAAGGCCTATTCGAGCACTACAAGGCGATCGCCAACTCTGTAGAAATTCCTTTAATCCTATACGATGTCCCCAGCCGCACGGGCACGCAAATTGCCACAGAAACAGCCGTGAAACTCTTTAACGAAGTGCCTAACATTGTCGGCATTAAAGAAGCCTCCGGACAAGCGGGGCGGCTGGTGGATTTCGCCCACTTCGCCCCCGATATGCAGATTTACAGCGGAGAGGACAAACTCAACCACATCATCATGGCAAGTGGAGGGCTGGGCGTGATCTCGGTTACGGGCAACTTGCTCCCAGACAAGATCGCGCGCATGGTGCAGGCCAATTTAAAGGGCGACTTTGTTGCCGCGCAACAAATCCACAACGGGCTGTATGAAATCAACAAGGCTCTCTTTTGCGAGAGCAACCCCATCCCCATCAAAGCATGCATGCATATGGCAGGCTTGCTAGAGCATTTGATCTATCGCCTGCCCCTAGTGTCCCCGAGCCGTGAGCACATGCGCTTTTTAGAAACGATCTTAGAGAAATATGAGGTATTGAAATGAGTATGCAGGGCAAGACTTTAGTCATCAGCGGAGCGACACGGGGCATTGGCAAGGCCATTTTGTACCGATTCGCCCAAAATGGGGTCAATGTGGCTTTCACCTACAACAAGAACGAGGAAGAAGCCGCCAAAATCGTCGCCGACTTAGAGGCCAATTGCCATGTGAAAGCCAAGTACTACCGCCTAGACATCTTAGAACCCGAACAATACATTGAGCTATTTAAACAAATCGATGCCGACTTTGAGCGGGTGGATTGCTTCGTATCTAACGCGATCATCTACGGGCGCTCTGTGGTGGGCGGCTTTGCCCCCTTTATGCGCTTAAAACCCAAGGGGCTTAATAACATCTACACCGCCACGGTTTTAGCCTTCGTGGTGGGGGCCCAAGAAGCGGCCAAACGCATGAAGCTTGTGGGCGGGGGGGCGATCGTGTCCTTAAGCTCTACAGGCAATTTAGTCTATATGCCAAACTACGCCGGGCATGGCAACTCCAAAAATGCCGTGGAAACCATGGTGAAATACGCCGCGGTGGATTTGGGCGAATTTGGCATTCGGGTGAATGCCGTGAGTGGCGGGCCCATCGACACAGATGCGCTTAAAGCCTTTCCCGACTACGCCGAGATCAAAGCTAAAGTGGAAGAACAATCCCCTTTAAAACGCATGGGCAATCCCACCGACCTAGCCGGGGCGGTGTATTTCTTATGCGACCCTGAGCAAAGCGCGTGGCTCACCGGGCAAACCATCGTGGTGGATGGGGGCACCACCTTTAAATGAAGTCTAATGACTATTTATTTGCACAAAAATGCTGAATTGCAGGTGGCACGCAAAGCCATTTTGTCCGCCAATGTCCTTTTAGTCTTGCTCTTGGGACTGACCGCCTTTGGGGCGATGACCTTGTTGCAAAAGGGCGGTGCCCCCGATTTTAAAACCCTAAGCCCTAGCGCTGTAGGGTTTTATTTTCTCTTATGGCTTGGCATGTTTGTGTGCCAAATTTTTGGCTATTACAAGCTCGCCAAAGTGGGGCGCAATTTATTGATTTTCCGCTGTGTCGCCTTCCCCTACATTGTGGATGCCCTGCTCTCTTTGTTTCTCTTGCTTGCCATGCCAAAGGCGAGCATCACCCAAATCTTTAACTTCAAAATCATCACCTTCTTTCTCTACGCTTACTACTCTTATAAGCTCTTTTATGAGCTCAGCCGTGTTACTGAGGACAACTACTTTAGACAGGGCATTTTGCTCTTAGGTTTTTGTTTAACTCTCCTGCTCTTCATTTTGGGGATCGGGCGGGGGGCTTTGATCCTCTTTAGTTTTCTGTTCTTGGTGGGCATGCTTGTGGGGTGGGGCATGATTTTTACGGGTTTCTTTAGACTCAAGCACATCAACACCCCATGAAATGGATAAAACAAATCCCCAACACCTTAACGGTTTTACGCATTCTGCTCTCTGTATGCCTACTCTTTTTGATTTTGCACGCCAGCCAGTGGTTTAAAATCTCGCCCACAGGACTAAACTATACCAGCGCATGCGTGTTCGCCTTTGCAGGTTGCACCGACTTCTTAGACGGCTACATCGCCCGCAACTATCAGCTTAAAACCCTCTTTGGCGAAATCTTTGACCCGCTCGCCGATAAAATCCTCATCCTTGCGGCGTTTTTGGGGCTCTTGGCTTTGGGGCGCATCAACGCGTGGATGGTGTTTGTGATCTTGGGGCGGGAGTTTTTTATCGCCGGGCTTAGGGTGTCGGTGTCTAGCCACGGGCAACACATCGCCGTGAGCCAATGGGGCAAGTATAAAACCTTTTTGCAAATGTGCGCCATCATCGTGTTGCTCTTAAACCTGCATTTAGGCGGAGTGGCTTTTGGGGATTATTTAATGGCATTGGCAGTGTTTGCGACTTTGTATTCGGGCTTAGATTACACCCTGAAGTATTATAAAATGGTGCAAAATGGGAACATTTGAAGCCCTGTTGGCGTTGGGCTTTGTGGTGCTTTTTCACGAGTTTGGGCATTTTCTTGCGGCGCGGGCTTTTGGGGTGCGCGTGGAGGTGTTCTCTCTTGGCTTTGCTACAAAGCTGTTTAAAAAAACCTATCAAAATACCGAATACGCCCTCTCTTTAATCCCGCTGGGCGGATATGTGAGTCTGCAACAAGAGGGCAAAGATGGGTATCTCTCTAAGCCCCTTTGGCAAAAAAGCCTCATCTTGCTAGGCGGCCCGCTCTTTAATTTCTTACTCGCCTTTTTGCTCTACACCGCCTTAGCCCTCATGCCCCAAGAACGCCTAGAGTCTATAGTTGGGCAAGTCATGCCAAACATGCCCGCTGCCAATGTGTTAAAAGTAGGCGATCGTATTTTAGCCTTAAACGACACACCCATTCAAAGCTTTGAGGACCTACAAAAGGCGGTGAAAAACGCCCCCAATTTAGAGGTGGTGCTAAGGCTAAAAAGGGGAGAGCAGACCTTGAGCCTAGCCCTAACGCTCAAAGAAATGCCCGCCAAAGACGCATTCAACCAACCCACCAAAATTAAAGTGCTGGGCATTAAACCCCAAGACGAGACTTTTTATTTCCACTACACCCTCTTACAGGCCTTAAAGCACGCCTTCACACAATGCGCCCATTTAATTGCCCTCACCTGTCAAGGGCTTTTAAAGCTCATAGAGGGCATCGTGCCCTTGTCAAATGTCAGCTCGGTGGTCGGCATTGTGGGGTTTTTAGCACACCAAAGCGGCTTAGAAATGTGGCTCTTGAGTGTGGGTTTCATTTCCATCAGTTTGGGGCTTTTAAATTTGCTACCTATCCCGCTACTAGATGGCGGGCAATTAGTGTTGTTGTGGATAGAAAGGCTGGTAAAGCACAGCTTTTCTGCCAAACAAATACAGGTCTTAAACACCCTGGGCCTTGCTTTTTTATTAGCACTCTTGGGGCTTGGGCTGTTTAATGATTTGGCGGCCATGTTTGCAAAGCCTGCTTAATCACCTCCATCACGCAACTAATCCCCCCCGCTAAACTAAAGAGCCAGTACTTATGGGCGTAAATCCAATCTAATTGCTTGGCTTGCAACTCCTCTTTAGTGGGCGTGGGTCTGACCACAATTTTAGCAATGTCTAATTCTTGGTGGAAAATATAGGATTGGATCGCATCGTTGAAGCAGTAGTTGAACTCGGGTTCATCAAATAGGGCTTTAATGTCGTTGATTTTTTGGCTGAGCTCCTCTAGCTTGTCTAAATTAAGGCTCTCCAAATCACCCTTGGCGTTTAGCTCCTCTACATGCTCTAAAAAGGGGGCGACTTCTAAAAACAACTCTTCAATGCGCTCCTTGCACCGCTTGGAGTAGTCTAAAATATCCAAACATGTTTCGTGGACTTCTTTTAATTTTTGGGCACTCAGCCCAGGGCTTGGGGGTGTGAGCTTTAAAGGAGATTTAGGCACAAGATTGCAATCAGCCCGCACTCTATCTGCCGCCTCTTTAAAGGGCAATTCTAGCGTCCCTTGGATGCGTGCCCCCCCCTCTGTGGCGTTGATGATCTCTAACTTGTAGGGGGTGTGGTAAATGTCCTTTTCAAAGAAGTCTAAAAAGAGTTTCCATATTCTTGTGGTTTCCACGACACCCCGCCCCCCATAAGCGGGCGTGAAGACCTTAGAGCCCGTCTTTTTGGGCGCGATCTCATCTGCCCCATACAACGCTCCATCTGCGTGGCTATGCCCATTAGCTCCAAAGCTCAAATCCTGCCCGATGAAAATGCAACGGGCAAAGCGTGCATGTACCACCAGCTCATAGGCCATGTTTGCTGCGCTCATGCCAATGCCCAAGTAGCCATATTCGTGTAGGCCAAATAAACTGGTGTAGCCAAAGGGACGCAGGCTAAATTGCTTAACGCCCTTGCTGATGGCTTGGTGGAGTGTTGGATGCACAATGGAGGTGAGGGCAAAGATCACGCCCTCTTGGGCTTCTTGGGGCGTGTCGGTGTAAAACTTGGCGGTCGCCTCCACACGTTCTAGCGAAAAGACCAAATCAGGCTTGATGCCTGCTGCGGCTAAAATGGGAAAAGACGCGTCTATACAAAAGAGTGTTGCAAAGGCCGCGATTTCCTTTAAAAGAGGGAGTTGTTTGTTTAGACTGGGTCCGGTGGAGACGATGATCGCCGTGTTGTGTGTGGCGTTGCGCCGCTTTAGGGCAGAGAGCAAATCTAGCAAGGTGGGGCTTTTGAGCACGAAGGGCAAATTGGCGACATGGTGCTTAATTCCAATGATCGCGTCTTTAGCGTCATTACCCACCCCAATAGCAGCATTTTCTAAGGCTTTGGTGAAGTCTGAATTAATGCGCTGGATGTCTTCTAAATAGTGCTCGTAGTAGGGGTAGGTGATGTGCAACTCAAAGACTTTAGCATATAAGCATGCTTTTTTATCCATATTAAACAAGGAAGCGAGCATTTGGTAAGAACATGAACTTTGCAAGAGAAAGATCAAGCGGTCAGTTTTGATCTCTTCGGCAAAGTCTAGAAGATTAAAGATGATGAATAAAATCTCAATCTCAGGCTCAATGATGACAATCCGTTTAATCTGCTCGTAAGCAAGCAATAGTCTAAACAAAACGCCATTGCCTGCGCCATAAAAGTATAAATAGGGGGTATAAGCATAAGAGCTTAGGTCTTTAAATTTTTGTAGATTTTGCTCTAGGGGTTTGTACTCAAAAATTGGGGTGTTGGTGTCGGTGTCGATGATGTTGAAGTCATCTTGTTGCATGAAGACTTCATATCTACTGTTGCCTTGCACCCTTGAAAGGCACTGGGCTAAAAGGGGATCTTTTAGCTTAAGAACCTCTAGGTTGCGCTCATACAGCGATGGCATGCCCACTATTGCAAGAGCCGTAGGACATTTTGTTGCACGGCATTGGCCTGGGCCATCGCAAAACTGCCTGATTGCGCCAAGATATTGTATTTGGAGAAGCTGGCGCTTTCTTCGGCAAAGTCCACATCTCTGATTTGCGATTCGGCGGCTTTGACATTCACTTGGGTTACGGAAATATTGTTGATGGTCGTTACCAACTCCATTTGCACTGAACCCAAGTCTGAGCGGATTTTATCCAACTGAGTGCGTGCACTCTCAGCCATGTCCATCACCACCATAGCCCCCCGCAGACTTGTAACACCCGCTCCAATGCCCTTAAAGTTTAATTTAGCTTGGGCAGCGTTTGCGTTGCCTCCGCTTGCACTGGCGACATTGGCATCAAAGACCCCTCGCACAGCCCGCAGATTCACGGTGTACTCGGCGATGCCCTGTGCGGAGTGCAGTCCAATATGGCTGTAGTTGATCCCGCTGATGGCAATGTCCCTAGCATCTTGTTTGATCAAGGTCAAGCGCCCCACGATGGCGTGTGCATTGCCTGAAATGCCCACAAAGTTCCCACCCCCAAAGACATGGGCAGAGGCACTCACGGCGTGCACAGCGATAGCGCGCCCATCCATGGATTTTAAATTGATGCGCCCGGTGATGTCGGTGTAGGCCTCCACGCCTGTGCGCTCTTTGACCGAGTTGATCGCATTGACAAGCCGCCCATCGCGGTCGTTGCGTTTAACATCGTTAATGTTGCCGATCAACACTCCATTGATAGTGAGCCCCCTAATGGTGCCCGATTGCACCGGCTCGCCCCCTGTACCGATGACCGTGGCTGTGGCGCGTACGCCCAGGGTGTTGGAGTTCTTGTTGATGACCTCCACCAACGCCCCCAGCCCCGTGCCTGCACTTGTTGAAATCTTAACCGATTCTAATTTAAAGTCATTCACACCATTGGCTTGTTTAAAATTTAGTGTAACTTCTTGCAGGTTATGCGCCCCTGCGCTCACTTCCATGCCATCGCGATCCATTGCCGAGGTTTCAAAGCGCACATGCCCGATTTTATCTGATCCTGTGGGTCCGATGGAGGCTTTGATAGTGGTGTTGGAATAGGCCCCAATTTGAAACTCTTTATTGGAAAAACTGCCTGCCAAGAGTTGTTGCCCGTTAAAACTGGTGGTGTTGGCGATGTTGTCCAACTCCTCTAAGAGCCGCAAAATGTCGCTTTGCAGTGCCTTTCTAGTTTCTGTGGTCTGCCCATCTTGAGCGGCTTGCACGGCCTTAGTTTTGACCGTGTCTAGGATTTTAATCTGCTCATCCATCGCCTTATCGGCGGTTTGGACGATCCCGATTGCATCGTTTGCATTTTTGATGGCTTGGCCCAAACTCGCGCTTTGGCTGCGCAAACTATCGGCAATCGCCATCCCTGAAGCGTCGTCTGCTGCTTTGTTGATGCGTAGCCCAGAGCTCAACTTCTCTAAAGAGCTAGCTAGGTCTCTGTTGTTACGCACCCCGATGGTGTGTGCGTTTAAAGCCGCGACATTAGTGTTGATCCGAAAACTCATCTTTGCATCCTTTGCTAATTGTTATGGCAACAGCTAAGCAAGGGCCGTTCCACTTTTTGAAACGCGGATTTTAAGCAATAAACCACTTAAAAATGTTTTATAATGTGCTGAATAATTAGAAATTCCACATTAAAGAGTTTTGCATGCAAAAAAAGCTCATCATTGTAGAATCCCCCACCAAAGCCAAGACCATCGCCAACTTCCTAGACTCCAGCTACCAAGTCATCGCGTCTAAGGGGCATGTGCGGGATTTAAGTAAATACGCCATGGGGATCAGCATCCAAGAGGATAAGTTTTACCCCAAGTACGCCGTGTGTAAGGACCACGAGGACATTGTCGCCCAAATTTTAAGCCTTGCCAAGAGTGCGGCGCAAATTTACATCGCCACCGATGAGGACAGAGAGGGCGAGGCGATCGGCTATCACATCGCCTATTTGATCAAAGAACAGCAAAACAAAAGCAAAAAATCCAGCACTGCCCAAGAGATCGCCGATTTGGAGAGCCAAACCCAGCAGCCTACCGATAACCCCGTTTTCACCCTGCCACGCATTGTGTTCCACGAGATCACCAAGTCAGCTATTTTGCACGCCCTAGAAAATCCCAAGACCTTAGACATCTATAAAATCAACGCGCAGCTAGCTAGGCGTTTGTTAGACCGTATTGTGGGCTTTAGTTTGAGTTCGCTCTTGGCACATAAAATCTCAAGGGGCATGAGCGCGGGGCGGGTGCAAAGCGCGGCACTAAAAATTGTGGTGGACAGAGAGCGCGAGATCAGGGCGTTTGAGCCCATCATTTACTACAATATTGAGGGGGATTTTAAAGGCATCCACGCCAGCCTAGACACCTACAAGGGTGCCAAGGTTAAAAACCAAAGCCTAAGAGATAAAGAAGAAGCCTTTAACATGTGTACCTTTCTTAAAGAGCAGAGCTATGTTGTGCAAGAAGTGGTGCAGAAAAACAAAGTTTCCCCAAGCCCGCCCCCCTTCATGACCTCCACTTTGCAGCAGAGCGCGTCCACGAATTTGGGCTATGGCCCCTCTAAAACCATGGGCATTGCGCAGAAACTCTATGAAGGCGTGGCGACTCCTGATGGAGTGAGTGGGGTCATCACCTACATGCGCACGGACAGCCTAAATATTGCTAAAGAAGCCAAAAACGCAGCCAAAGACTTCATTAAAGTTACCTATGGGGACAAATACCTCCCCAAAAACCCCAAGGTCTACACTTCTAAAAATAAAGCCGCCCAAGAGGCACACGAAGCCATCCGCCCCACAAATTTAAATTTCACCCCCCAAGTGGCGAAAGACTACCTAAGGCCCGAAGAACATAAACTCTACACCTTGATTTACCAACGCTTTTTGGCCTCGCAAATGGCGGATGCGCTCTTTGAACAGCAAAGCGTGTGTGTGGGCTGTGAGAGCGCAACCTTTAAAGCCAGTGGGCGTAAATTGGTCTTTGAGGGCTATTTAAAGGTGCTGCAAGAAAAGATCGAAGATAAACTCTTACCTCCTCTGCAAGTGCGGCAGCCACTAGCTTTAAGCCACATCAATGCCAAAGAGTGCAGCACCGAGGCTCCCCCCCGCTATTCGGAGGCCTCTTTAATCAAAACCCTAGAGAGTTTAGGCATCGGCAGGCCCAGCACCTACGCCCCCACCATCGCCCTTCTCATCAACCGCGACTATGTCAGCTTAGAGAAAAAGCAACTTGCCCCCACAGAGAACGCCTTTGTGGTTGTAGATATTTTAGAAAAGCACTTCACCAATATCGTGGATGCGGCCTTTAGTGCCAGTTTGGAGGACAAATTAGATGCGATCGCCAGTTCTAAAACTTCGTGGCAACAAATGCTTATGGAGTTTTATACCCCCTTCATGCACCAAATTCAAGAGGGTAAGGAACAAATTGTTTCCCAAAAGGTGAGCGTACCCACAGGGCAGTTTTGCCCGCAGTGCGGGGCTCCTCTCGTGGAGCGCAAGAGCCGCTTCGGGGCGTTTGTAGCGTGCAGCGCGTATCCTAAGTGCAAGTTCATCCAAGTCTCCCAAGAAAGCACAGAAGAACACCCGCCTTGTGAAAAATGCGGATCGCCCATGGTGTTTAAGAGGGGACGCTTTGGGCAGTTTGTAGCGTGCAGCGCGTATCCTAAGTGCAAGAACATCCGCCAAGAAGCCCCTAAGCAAGAGAGTATGCTCTTTAAATGCCCCGAGTGTGGGGGGCAAATTGTGCAAAAAAGGGGCAAGAAGGGGGGGTTTTATGGCTGCAACAACTACCCCAATTGCCATTTTTTAACCAGCTACCCACCCATCGACAAGCCCTGCCCCGAGTGCGGGTATCTCATGGTTTATAAAGCCTACAAGAAAAAGCCCGGTGTCAACACCTGCTTAAAGTGCAAGTTCAGCGAAGAAGTGGCGCAAGTTGTTTAACCCCATCTTTGGTCCGCTCAAATCCCGTCGCTTTGGGTGGTCTTTAGGCATTGATGTATCCGGGCAAGCAAAGCAGTGCAATTTTGATTGTTTATATTGTGAACTCACCGCCAAAAAGCCCCAAGAAGCCATGCAAGAGGTGATGCCCCCCAATCTCATCTTAAACGCCCTAAAATCTGCCATAGACAAGCTCAACACCCCCGTAAATGTCTGTACCACCACCGCCAATGGCGAGCCGACTTTATACCCGCATTTAAAAGAGCTGATTGTGGGCATGCAAAGCTTGATCCCCAAGGGGGTGCAGACCTTGATTTTAAGCAATGGCTCAAGACTGGGCCTAGCTAAGGTGCAAGAGGTGCTGGTGCATTATGACATTGTGAAGTTCTCTTTAGATGCCATTTGGCCAAAGGTGTTTAGCCGCATAGATCGCCCGCATAAGGGGTTGTTCCTAGCAACAATCTTAGAGGGGATTTTAGACTTCGCCCAAAAATACCAAGGCTTTTTGGTGGCGGAGGTGCTCTTGGTGGCTGGGGTGAACGACAACCCCGCACACATCAAGGACTTGGCAGACTTTTTAAGACAAGTGCCCAACTTAAGACGCATAGACCTAAGCACGATCGATCGCCCCCCCGCACATAGAGCCAAGCCCCTGGAGCCTGCCAAGTTGCAGGAATTGACCGTCCATTTTCAAGGCTTGCCCTTAAGCTTACCCAAGCGGGTTTTAGAGCAAGCCCAAATCCCTAGTAGCAAGAAAGCATTTTTAGAGCTGCTAAGGTGTCGCCCTTTAAGCGTAGAGGAGGCGCGCTGTTATTTGAGTGCAAGTCAGTTGCAAGAATTGCAAGAAGCTGGGGCGTTGCAAACCAAGCAGGTGGGACAAATGTATTTTTATTACCATCCATAAACTTACTTTGATATGGTATAATTTCGAAAAATTTAAGGATGTTTCATGAAAATACGCGCCTTGTTGGTGGCGGTGGTTCTTGTTGGTGGGCTTTACGCCTTAGAACACACCAGTCACAAAAAACCTAAAGAGAGAATCGAGGAAGCACTGCTGAGCGACACGCAAATTGGGCTAAGAACAGCCCCCCTAGAGAATGAACACGCACTGGAGCTTCAGAATTATAGCTACCACAAAAATCCTCCGGGCGAGAGCCAACGCTTTGAGCGTGCCTATGAGAATGCCCCGCCCATGATCCCGCACGACACCACAGGCTTGCTGCCCATCACCAAGGACAATAACCAGTGTCTAGGTTGCCACATGCCCGATGTCGCCCCCACGGTGGGCGCAACCCCCGTGCCTGCTTCACATTTATACGACTTTAGGCTCAACCGCCCCACAAAGAACCACAGCGTGAGCGATGCCCGCTTTAACTGCACGCAGTGCCACGCCCCCCAGGCCAACGCCGCCCCCTTGGTAAAAAACAACTTCAAGCCCGTGTTTAGTAACAAAAAGCTGGAATTCCGATCGGATTTCATGGATGTCGTGGATGTAGGGGTCAAGGATTTAACCAAGACTAACAGAGTAAAGGCCAATTCTAAGTAATGACCACCACCATCAAGACCTTTCAGTATCTAGGGGTAGTTGCCTTTCTTGGGGGCTGTTGGGTGGGCGTGCCCAGGGATGTGGACGCTAAACTACCCGACATCGACACCTTGAACGAATGTGGCGAGATGAAAAATGAATGCGTGGGCAATAAGAATGGCGACATCGCTAAAGAGTCTAAGCCCGTGCGCTACGGTGCTTTCCACGACATCTTTTTAGCGGGGGTCAAGCTCGCGCATGGCGGGAAGTTCGCCACCTCTTCTTTACCCCCTACAGGAGCGGGCTACATCCCTTACAACCGGATGATGTTCCCATGGGCAATGGGCATGCCTGCTTACAACTACCCGATGGGGATGTACCCCTATGGCTACCCGATGGGCATGTATCCCATGGGCATGTATCCCATGATGAGTTCCATGCCCATGATGTACGGGCCTTGGTGGTGAAAAACCGGAGGTTTTTCGTTAAAGCCAAAGGCTTTTCGTCTACCTTCGAACCTTAAGTTGGGATTTAAGCAGGATTTTTTGCCACACGCCAAGCCTTAAATGGGATTGTTAGGATTTTCATCTCTGTGCTAAAATACCCCTTTCACCCCTTAAAGGACAGCCATGCCCAAACAATACCTTTACATTGTCCAAGCCAGCCATGAAAGCACGCGTTGCAAAATCGGCATCACCAACGATTTAGAGCGCAGACTCAAGGAATATAACAGCATCACGGGGCAATCTAAGGACACCACTTATAGCTGTCTTTTCACCTGTGAGGTCGCCAACATGCACCAAATCGAGCAGAATTTTAAAAACGCCTTCGCCCACCTAAGGGAAGTGCAAACCCGCGAGATTTATTTTTATAATCCTAGTTTATTTGAAACTTATATAAGTTTCATCAAAGCCCACCCTTTATTTGTAGCCCAAGTGAGTATCAAACAGCCCAAGGACAAACCCCAGCAAAAGCCTTTAACCACGCCTAGCATGCAAGAGCGGGGTGTTAGCAGAAAAACCCTACTAGATAGAGCCAAGCGTGTCAAATACGACGAGTTTTACACAAGATATGAAGATGTGGAAAAAGAATTATCCCAATACCCCCTAAAGATATGGAAAGATAAGGTGGTCTTTTGCAACTGCGATGACGCAATTGGGGAGAATAGAGATTACACCGACTCGTCTGCCTTTGCGCTTTACTTCTTAAGGCATTTCTTTAGACTAGGGCTTAAAAAGCTCATTTGCACCCACTATGGGGGCAGTCCGGTGGATTTATTCAGCGCGGGGGCGAAGGGCTATATTTTCACAAAAGAGGGCGCACAAGAGATGAAGTACTCACCCCGCCATTACGGCGGAGGGTTTGAAGAAAAGGAGTCGCTAAGGATTTTAAACGAAGAAGCGGACATTGTGTGCACCAATCCACCTTTTTCACGCGCCATAGAGTATTGGAAAATCCTCATCCAAAGCCAAAAGAAATTCATTATCCTTTCTAACATCACCAATTGCGTAACGACTGCTTTCATCCCCTATTTTGCTAAAAAAAAGGCATGGGCGGGTTATACCCGTGTGGATTGGTATTTGGACCCCAAACACCAATTAGCACGGGCAGCAGGACACTTTTTTACGAACTTCCCCATTAAAAACCGAGCCAGTATTTCTAGGCTTAAGCTTGTCCCCCTAGCCGACATCCCCGACACCTATAAAAAATATGACGATGATGGGGTGCTCTTGGTGGAGAATAACTACATCCCCACAGACTACGACTTGCCCTTTGCGGTGTCAGCACGGCAAATCTTAAATGGGGTGTTAGAGTGTGGGTATAAAATCGCCAACAACTCAAAATATAATCCTCATATTGAGGGTGAGGAAAAATTTTCAAGGGTGCTCATCCAAAGGGTCGGTTGAGCCTCTTTTAAAGCTCATTTAATTCCCCTTGCATGGCCCTAAATCTGCACCCCCAAGCCTCTAAACCCAAGGATATAACCTCTGCTCTACACAAAACAAGAGGGCTAAAAAGAACAAGCAATCTCCTAAATTCCTCACCACAACCACCAATCCAAAAAACCAACCAAAGCACAATGTCAGAGACTCTAACCCACCAAAAATTATTTAGCCCCAGCAAAAGCTCTAGCGCAATCTTCCACATCCATGAAAAATTCATTGGTGTGGACATCAAGGAATTTTAAGACAGCAAGGACAAATACATCGTGCGAGACCTTTTAAAGCTGCTATGGGTGGTGGGGGGTTTGTCCACCATTGGGGTTTAACAAGCCATTACTCAATGGCCACCTGGTCGGCATAAAGAAAATCGGCTACGCACAAACCACCCCGGGACAACAGGGCTGGTGGAGCACCACGGGGCTAATTTGATGTCATTGAACAACTCTTAGCTTCTTACAAGATACTGAATACTGAACTTTAGAAGCTGTATCCCCAAGACTCAAGATGCCGAAGACATCACAAGCATCGCAGGCATCATGGGGATATTGCCGTTTGAAACCAACTTCCTGGAAGTAGCACACTCTATCAAAGAACAAATGGAGGGGGATCACCAACATCAATTAAACGATGTGATCGCTGGAGCAAGCAACCAACAAAAATGTCATATTGCCCAAACCTCCTCTGCTATCAGTCAATATATCCACAAATCAAGCATGTTTGAACACGATTTGTCTAAAAGAGTCTTGGGTGTCATCTACCTGTGTGGGTGATTTTCTCACAAAAACAGACTTCCATGCCTTTTAGCATCGTTTGGATTTAACAGCGCATAGATTGACATACTCCTCATAACTAAAATTAGGGATTCTAACTTTAGCCAAGATCGTGGCTTCAAGCCAGCTCCGTTTGGAGTCTTATGTTCTCTATTGCTAAGGTTGATGCCCCAAAACCAAAGGGTATTACCCCTTGATTGCGACTAAAATTTAGCTAAAGCCTGCCGCCAATGCTAGCCTTAATCCGCCTAGTTAAAGCTAGGGACTCTAGGGCGCGAGTTGGTAAAGTCGCTGATATTTAAATCTTAAACAATACACGGCTATTTAATTTTAAATCTATTGTACTTTCATGGTGTTAGTTTTTCGCATTTAAGCGGGCTTTGGGCTGTGGAGGCTTTAAAGATAGAGGTTAAAAAATATGCTAGAATGCACCATTGATTTTTGGCTGTATGTCAAAATAAGGAGAGAGATTGAAAATTTTAATTGTGGATGACAGTTCAACCATGAGAAGGATCATAAGAAATACCTTGCAACGCTTGGGTTATGAGGATATTTTGGAAGCTGAGCATGGCGTGGAAGCGTGGGGCAAGCTGGATGCCAACGACACCACGGGGGTTTTGATCACCGACTGGAACATGCCCGAGATGAACGGGTTGGATTTAGTCAAAAAAGTGCGCTCGGACGGGCGTTTTAAAGATTTACCTATTATTATGATCACCACAGAGGGAGGCAAGGCGGAGGTCATCACCGCTTTAAAAGCAGGTGTAAATAATTACATCGTAAAGCCCTTCACCCCGCAAGTGCTGAAAGAAAAACTAGAGGTTGTGTTGGGGACAAATGACTAAATAGGCCAACACTTGCAAGAAGTCTATTTTAAAACAATCGTTTTGCCCACACACCACCCCGATCTTTTTGTCGCCTTTTTGCTCGACTTCACACAGGAGGCGGTTGAGGAAGCCCTTGCCCCAAACCTGCCCTATGCGTGCTTTGGCACAGAGGAGAGCACAGATACGCCCTTACCCCAAGAGGGCTTCATTGTCTATTCACAACACGATCCTAAGCCCCTTTTAAAGGCTCTAAAGGGCTTTTGTACTGAGTTAGCCAGCCGCACGGGCGAGGCAGTCGCCTTTTACCACCACAGCGCGCAACACGAAAATAAAGACTGGATCGAGGCTTATAAAGCGGGTGTTTCGCCCATTGTGTGCGGGGATTTTGCCATTAATCCTAGTTGGGCTAAAGAGCCCTTAAATGCGCCCATTTGTTTAAATATTGATCCAAGCCTAGCCTTTGGCACGGGGCATCACGAAAGCACCCGCTTGCTTTTGCAAGCCTTTAGCCCCCTGATTTTGAGCGGGCAAGTCGCCCTAGATGTGGGCTGTGGGAGCGGGATTTTAGGGCTCGCCCTAGCCAAGAAGGGCGCAAAGGTGCATTTATGCGACATAGACCCTTTAGCCCTTGAGGAAACCAAAAAGAATTTTGCCAAGAACCACGCCACTTATGAAAAGCTTTGGCTAGGTTCCATAGAGGGGGAAAACTACGATTTGATCGTGGTGAATATCGTGGCAAGTGTAATTATTGAGCTCTACCCTGCGCTTTTAAGGGCAAGCCACGCGCACACACAGGTTTTTTTATCGGGGGTTTTAGAAGAGTATGCCCCCCGTGTTTTAGAAGTTTTTACCCCCGCTTTTGACTTAACCAAGCGCACCCAAGAGAACGAGTGGGTGTGTTTGCATTTATCTAAAAGCGAAACATTGTAAGGAATTGTATGGAAAACAACAAAGGACCGGGCGATCCTAGCCCCAAAAAGCCCATTTTACAAAATCCCTTAGTTTTGATCGTGGTGTTTATCCTTGTCGCGATCGTGGCGATGCGGGTGATGAACAGCGATGATGGCTTTGGGGAGCGCTTTTTATCCACAAGCACAAAAAACATCAGCTACCACGAGATGAAAGAGTTGATTGAGAAAAAAGAAGTGGATAGCGTGAGTATCGGGCAGACTTTGATTAAAGCCACGAGCAAAGAGGGGGGCTCTAAGATCATCTATGTGGCTAAAAGAGTGCCGGATCTCTCTTTAGTCCCGCTTTTGGACGCACAAAAGATCAATTACTCCGGCTTTAGTGAGTCTAATTTTTTCACGGAGATTTTAGGCTGGCTCTTGCCCGTACTCGTGATTTTGGGGCTGTGGATGTTTATGGCAAGCCGCATGCAAAAGAACATGGGCGGGGGGATTTTTGGCATGGGCAGCTCTAAAAAGCTCATCAACGCTGAAAAACCTAAGGTGCGTTTCAATGACATGGCCGGCAACGAGGAAGCTAAAGAGGAGGTTGTAGAGATCGTCGATTTCTTAAAATACCCCGATCGTTACGCCTCCTTGGGGGCTAAAATTCCTAAGGGTGTGCTTTTAGTGGGCCCTCCGGGCACAGGCAAGACTTTACTAGCTAAGGCGGTGGCAGGGGAGGCAAGCGTGCCCTTTTTTTCTATGGGCGGGAGTAGCTTTATTGAGATGTTTGTCGGTCTAGGGGCAAGTAGGGTGCGCGATCTCTTTGATATTGCCAAAAAAGAAGCCCCCAGCATTATTTTTATTGATGAAATCGATGCCATTGGCAAGAGCCGCGCAGCTGGGGGGATGATTAGTGGCAATGATGAGAGAGAGCAAACCCTTAACCAACTCTTAGCCGAGATGGATGGCTTTGGCTCAGAAAACGCCCCTGTGATCGTGCTTGCCGCCACCAACCGCCCCGAGATTTTAGATCCAGCCCTTCTACGCCCCGGGCGCTTTGATCGCCAAGTTTTGGTGGATAAACCCGATTTTAATGGGCGCGTAGAAATTTTGAAAGTGCATATCAAGCCGGTAAAACTAGCCAATGATGTGGATTTACAAGAGATCGCCAAACTCACGGCCGGATTAGCTGGGGCAGATTTGGCCAATATCATCAATGAAGCCGCTTTGCTGGCTGGGCGCAACAACCAAAAGGAAGTCAAACAACAACACTTAAAAGAGGCCGTAGAGCGAGGCATTGCCGGCCTAGAGAAGAAGAGCCGGCGTATTTCGCCCAAAGAGAAAAAGATTGTCGCCTACCACGAGAGCGGACACGCCGTGATCTCCGAGATGACAAAGGGCTCGGCACGGGTCAACAAGGTTTCTATTATTCCAAGGGGCATGGCAGCTTTGGGCTACACGCTTAATACCCCTGAGGAGAATAAATACCTCATGCAAAAGCACGAGCTCATCGCTGAGATCGATGTCTTGTTGGGCGGACGCGCGGCTGAGGATGTCTTTTTGCAAGAAATCTCTACGGGGGCTAGCAATGATTTAGAGCGCGCCACAGATATTATTAAGGGCATGGTGAGCTACTATGGCATGAGCGATGTGAGCGGGTTGATGGTGCTAGAAAAGCAGCGCAATTCCTTTTTAGGAGGGGGATTTGGCAGCCCTAGAGAGTTTAGCGAAAAGACCGCCGAGCAAATGGATCACTTCATTAAGACCTTGCTAGAGGAGCGCTACACGCATGTCAAGCAGACTTTGAGCGACTATAAGGAGGCGATCGAGGTGATGGTGGGCGAGTTGTTTGAAAAAGAAGTCATTACGGGCGAGCGCGTGCGTGAGATCATTAGCGATTACGAGACAAGCCACAACTTGGAAAGCCGCCTTGTGCCCCTAGAGGAACACGCAAGCTAGTGAAACCGCTCTATCTCTTCCCTAATCTTTTCACGGCGAGCAGCATTTTTTTAGGCGTGATGGCGATGCTTCACGCTTCACATGGGGAATTTATGGTGGCGTGCTGGATGGTGGTGGGGAGTTTAGTTTTAGACGGGCTGGATGGGCGCATCGCACGGCTTACCAACACCACGAGCAAGTTTGGCTTAGAGTTTGACTCGCTGGCGGATGTCGTGGCTTTTGGGGTGGCGCCAAGCCTCATCGCTTACTTTTATATGGGGCATTTTTATGGGAGGTGGGGCATGGCCGCTTGCGCTCTGTTTGTGATTTTTGGGGCGATCCGCCTAGCCCGTTTCAATGTTACCACCCAAACCACCGATCCCTATTCCTTTATCGGTATTCCCATCCCTAGCGCGGCTGTGCTGGTGGTGCTGGGCGTGTTGATCGACAATAAATACGGGATTTTGCAAGAGGGCTGGGGCAAGTTCTTTTTAGCCTACATTGTGTTTTTGGGCGTGTTGATGGTGAGCAATATCCGCTACCCCAACTTTAAAAAAGTGCAGTGGAATTTAAAGCTCTTTGTGTTGCTGGTGTTGCTCTTGCTCTTGCTCTTTGTGCGCCCTTTGGAGGTGCTAGGCTCGTTTATGTTTTGTTATCTCTTTTATGGGCTGGCGCGCTGGGTGTTTCTCATGGCAAGGATTATATTTAAACATAAATGACAAGAATGCAAAGGTACAACAATGACAAAAGTGCAATTTTACATTGAGGGCATGACTTGCAGCGCGTGTTCTAGTGGGATTGAGCGCTCTTTGGGGCGCAAAGCGTATGTCAAAGAAGTGGGGGTGGATTTACTCAGCAAAAAAGCCTTTGTGGTCTATGATGAAAGCCAAGCCAGCTTAGAGGACATTTTTAAGCAAATTGGTAAGCTTGGTTACAGTGCTCAAAAAAAGCCGCTCAAAGACCTTTTAGAGCCGTCCTTTTTAACCCCTAATTTAAAACTACTTTTCACCCTACTTAGCGCGCTTGTGGTGCTGTGCTTATCGATGTTCGCGCCACTCTTGCCCCTGCCCGCTTTGCTAAAAGAGCCTTTTAATAACGGCTCAGCACAACTCATTTTTACTTTAATTGCCATGCACATGGGGCGCAATTTCTACATACACGGCTTTAAGGCGTTGTGGGCGCGCCAGCCCAATATGGATAGTTTGATTGCACTTGGCACAAGCGCGGCTTTCATGTATAGCCTAGTGTTGCTCTTGCGCGCCTACAACCACACCCTGATAGATGGCTACTATTTTGAGAGTGTGTGCGTGATTTTGCTCTTTGTGATGGGGGGCAAGAGAGTCGAGCAAAACTCTAAAGATAAAGCCCTGCAAGCCATGCAAGAGCTCATGCAAGAGCACAACAGCACAGCCCTTAAGGTGGAAAACGGGCAAGATAGTGAAGTGGCGATTGAGAGCCTGCAGCAAGGCGATATTCTGCGTGTCTTGCCCGGGGCGTATGTCCCTGTGGATGGGGTTTTAATAGAGGGGACAAGCGAGATAGACGAGTCGATGTTAAGTGGCGAGAGCGTGCCCGTGTTTAAAAAAGAAGGCGCAAAGGTCTTTGCGGGCACGCTGAACACCCACAGCGCGTTTTTGATGCAAGCCACCCACAACAAGGCGCAAAGCACCCTAGCCAAGATTTTAGACTTAATCGCCAAGGCCCAGGGCTCTAAAGCCCCCATTGCACGGCTTGCTGATAAGGTAGCGGGGGTCTTTGTGCCCGCTGTGATCGCGATTGCCAGCTTAGCATTTATCGTGTGGGTCTTTAAGACGGGCTTTAAGGAGGCTTTGGAGGTCTTTATCGCCGTGTTGGTGATCTCTTGTCCGTGTGCGCTAGGGCTAGCCACGCCGATGGCTCTCTTGGTGGCGCAAAAGGAGGCGGGGCTACTTGGGCTCTTTTTTAAAGACGCGAAGAGTTTAGAGCGTGCCAAAGACATTAGCCATGTACTTTTAGACAAAACGGGCACGATCACGCTAGGTAAACCCGTGGTCAAAGAAGTGCGCCCCGCTGGTGGGGTGGCACTCTTAGACTTGCTGGGGCTATGCGCGAGTTTGGAGGCGCAAAGCGAGCATGTGATCGCCAAAAGCCTAGTTAAATACGCCAAAGAACAGGGCGCGCTTTTGCAAGAGGTGCAGGGGGTAAAGGCAAGTGCGGGGCTTGGGGTGAGCGGATTAGTTGGGGGGCAAGAGTATAGAGCGGGCAATTTGGAGTTTTTTAGCGAGGGCAACCACTTAGGCGAATTTGAGGGGATCGGGGTGTTTGTGGGCACGCCTGGAAAAATCTTGGGGCTCATTGTGCTAGAAGATCAACTCAAAGAGGGAGCAAAAGAGGCGATAGAGGGCATGCACAGCTATGGGCTTAAAACCCTGCTTTTAAGCGGGGATCGAGAGGCGAGCGTGGCTAAAATCGCTGCTGAGCTTCAAATGGAGTATAAAGCGGGCGCAAAACCCCAAGACAAACTAGCCACTCTAGAGGACTTGCAAAAAAGCGGGGCGGTGGTGATGATGGTAGGAGACGGCTTAAACGATGCCCCGGCTCTAGCCAAAAGCGATGTGGGGGTGGTGATGGGGCTAGGCAGTGGGGCGAGTTTGGAGGTGGCAGATATACTGAGTCTAAATAACCACCCAAGTGCCGCCCTGCAGGCGATAAAACTTAGCAAGCTCACGATCACCAACATTAAACAAAATCTGTTTTGGGCTTTTTGTTATAATGCGCTGGCAATCCCCCTAGCTTGTGGCATAGCCTATCCATTCATGCTAAATCCCATGCTAGCAAGTCTAGCAATGAGCCTTAGCAGTTTAAGTGTGGTGTTCAATGCCCAGCGCCTAAGAGGGGTGCATAAAAAAATCAAAGGATGAGTATGCAAGAAGTACTGAAAGTGAGTGGCATGACATGCCAGCATTGCGTGGATAAGGTGGAAAAGTTTGTGGGTGAGATTGAGGGCGTAGAGCACATTGAAGTTAAGTTAGAGCAACAAGAAGTCGCGGTAACCTTCAACCCCCCCGCCACGCTCGCAGACATTAAAGAGGCGATTTTAGACGCGGGCTACACCCTCGCGTGAAGCTCTTTTTTAGGCGTTTTGCCCCCTTTTTAAAGGGGCATGTGGGCTCATTTGTGTGGATTGTTTTAGCCTCCCTTGTGGTGGCTCTTAGCACCGCGTGGGGGACTTATTTAGTCAAACCCACCCTAGATGACATTTTCATTAAAAAAGACACCCATATGCTTAGCGTGTTGCCTTTTTTAGTGATTGTGGCTTACCTAGGCAAGAGTGGGGGCATTTACATACAGACTTATTTTACGAATTTTGTCGGCTTAGACATTGTAAAGAACCTGCGCCATAAAATGCTAGAAACCATGTTGCGTATGGAAATGGGTTTTTTTAACCGCACCCAAAAGGGCGAATTGATTTCACGCATCACCAATGACATAGCTCTAGTTAGGGCGAGTTTATCAAATTATTTAGCTGAGAGTGTTAGAGAGCTTTTAAGCGTGGTGGGGCTGATTGGCGTGGTGATTTATCAAAGCCCTAAGCTCTCCATTGTGGGGCTGGTGATCATGCCCCTTGCGGCGATCCCCTTAAGCAAAATCGTTAGAAAAGTCAAAAAACTCTCCAAAGCCAACCAAGAGACCAACGCGCGCATGACCGCAAGGCTCTCCGAGATCTTCCACAGCGTAGAAGTGATTAAAACCTCCAATGGCGAAAAGTTAGAATTGCAAGCTTTCCAAAAAGAAAACCAAGCCTTTTTTAATTTGAGCCTAAAGAGCATTAAATACGCCGAAATCTCCAGCCCTTTAATGGAGTTTTTAGGCTCCATTGCGATCGCTTTGGTGATTTATCTAGGCGGGTTAGAGGTGATTAAGGGGCATATCACCGTGGGGGCGTTTTTCTCTTTCATCACCGCCCTTTTCATGCTCTACACCCCCATCAAACGCCTAGTGAGGATTGCGTCCAACTTCCAAGAGGCGTTGGTGGCAGGCGAGCGCATTTACGAGATTTTAGAGCGCAAACCCGCCATTATGGACGGCGCACAGACCTTAGACACACCCATTAATAGCATTGTCTTTAATGATGTCAGTCTTGCTTATCGCGACCGCTCCGCCCTAGTCTTGCAAGACATTAGCCTAGACTTGCACGCCAACCAAATAGTTGCCTTTGAGGGCAAGAGCGGGAGCGGGAAGAGCTCTTTGGTTAATCTCATTTTACGCCTCTATGAGCCCACAAGCGGAGAGATTAGGATCAACAACACCCCCCTACAAGACCTGCAACAAAAGAGTCTAAGGGCGCAAATAGGCATTGTTACGCAAAAAGTCTTTATCTTCAGCGGTTCGGTGGCGGAGAATGTCGCCTATGGTTTGGATATTGATACGGGCAGGGTGAAAAAATGTCTAGAGCAAGCGCAGGCGTGGGAATTTGTGGTGCATTTAGGCGGGATTGAAGCCACTTTAGAGGAATTTGGGGCGAATTTGAGCGGGGGGCAAAGGCAACGCATCGCCATTGCCCGCGCCCTTTACAAAGAGGCGAGCGTGTTGATCTTTGATGAAGCCACCTCGGCACTGGATCGCTACACTGAGGAGAACATTAAACAAACCATTTACAGCTTAAGAGAGAACCGCTTAATCATCATCATCTCCCACAACCCAAATAGCCTAGAAATGGCGGGCCATGTTTACCATTTGGAGGGGGGTAAGCTCATTAATTAGGCGCGCTTCTTGCCTTTTCTTTCAGTATAATGGGCTTTTTAGTCCAAGATCTAAAGGATTGGCATGGGACTGCTTGATAGCGTGTTGTTGGTTTTTCTCATCGGCGTGTTGGTAGGTGGCGTGGGCTATTATGTCTATATGGTGCTGAAAAAGTAGAGCTACAGACTAAAAATATCTGTAGTGGGCGTAAAATCTTAAAGGTTTCTAAGATAGAGTTTGGGCTACAACCTACGAACTCACTTTTTAAGCCAATAAAAATCTTTTCCTTATCTTAAAACGAGCTAAGGAGTGTTGTCAGGCGATGATCTATAATATTTTTTAAAGAAAATTACACTACAATGGTCGAGCCGACAGATTTTTTAAGTGCCTTTGCTTTCTGTCTCGGCCACCTATGGTTCTTGTTGTGCTTTTGAGAAAGGGGTTGTTTGTGGCTGAATTTTACTCAAAAATTGTTGAAAATTGCAAAGACATCCATACCGAGCTAGAAAAAGTCTCCCAAAGTTATGGGCTTGACATGAATGACTTGTGGTTTGATCTCATTAAAGTGCACACTTTAACAAGGTCCGAGCCACACGGGGAGTTTAAAATCCTGGACGCTGAGGGACTGAAGCAGATCGATGACGATGCCTTCTATGAAAACCCCGCCCTAGAAGTGATCCAACGCTACGACATTTGCATAAAAAGACGGCTGTTCAAATACTTCTTTAATTTGGAAGCGTCCCCCGATGACAATCAGCTGTATGTGGTGTATGAATCCCCTTTTATGATTATCAACGATGAATGGCTCCTTGGAGAGTTGTGCGACCACATCGAAGCGTGCATGGCATATCAAAAGATTATTTTACGCCAAATGCAAGCCCAGCACACCTTCTTTAAACAAGAAATGGTGCGTTACTCTAATAAAAAAGAACTTCCAGAGCGCATCTGCATTAGAAAGTCCCACTACTCCCCCAACAAAGCAGGGTCATTCACCTTTGTACTTAAAAAATCTTGGGAGCTCAAAAATGGTGAGGAGGCTCCCGTGAACGCCATTTATGGGGCGGGTAAGGGCGATGTGGTTTTAGAATACGTCAAACCCATTCAAGGCACATCGGGGCGGGATTTAAAAGGGCAAATAAAAGAGGTGGAGAAGTTAGAGGCAGTGCCTTTTGAGCTAGATTTTAGCAATGAGGCGTTTGTGTCCAACGAAGAGCCCACTAAAATCATCTACATTTCTAAATCCCCCCAATATGTCGCTTTCATCAACAATAAATCCCTCAAGAGTTTCACGAGAAACCAGTATGTGGAAATGAAAAACACCAATATGCCCATGTTTTTAGGTGGCGTGGAAAATGGACTAACCCTACACATCAGCTCTAAAAATGAGATCGACAACGCCATTGAAACCAACTTGCGCATCGAGGCTAAAGAGATTTATATACGGGGCAATGTGGGTAAACATGTCAAATTGGTGGCAAAAAAGATCATCATTGAGGGGCAATTGCACACCGAGAGCAGTGCAGAGGCTGAAGAGGTGCTCATCACCAACAATAAGGGTCTATGTAAGGGCAAAAAGGTCCAGTGTAAGTATGTAGATAGGGGGACCATCTTTGCCGAGAGTTGCGAAGTGGAGGCGAGCAGCGGAAGCCAAATCTACGCTAAAGACATCAAGTTAAAACAAATCAAATCCAACAACACCTTCTATTTTTCCTCCAAATGCGAATTTGAAGCCATCGATGGGAGCGACAATAAATTTTGCTTTTCTGCCTTCGCTTCCCCCGAGAATAAAGAGATTTTGGAGCAAACCAAACAAGCCATGAATGTTTACAAGGAGAAAGCCCAAAAAGTGATGGCGCAGTACCAAAAGCTCAGTATTTTTGTGCAAAAAAACCAACCCACGATCGACAAAATCCGCAATGCCGACATCACCACCCGTAAAGTGCTCATTGAGCAAGACGCGATCAAACAGATTTACTATGACTTCATGGATTGTTTAAAACGGGTGAAAATCCTGCATATGTACATCTCGCGTATCCAAGAGTTGAACCGCCAATTCTTGGAACGGCTCGTCAGCATCGAATCGAGCATGCAACAGGTCAAGGTCCACACCAATGGGCCATGGACGGCGTTCAACACCATCATTTATGCCCGCACCTACACTAAGGGTTCAAAGAGCCTGACCACCGAAAAGGGCGAAACAGCAGATTATATCCTGGATACACAGAGTGGAGATGTGAAAAAGATCAGCCGGTATCAGCACATCACTAGCTTTTAATGCTGGTGGGTTTAAAGGGCGTGGTGGTGCACACCAGCCCCACTTTTGTAGAAATAGAAGTACAGGGCGTGGTTTACGGCGTGCATGTGGGTGTACAAACCAGCCAGCACTTACAAATGGGGGCGCAAATACACCTACACACAACCCTAGTTGTCAAAGAGGATAGCCATGCGCTCTATGGATTTTTGAAGCGGGAAGAAAAGAACTTGTTTGAGCGGCTTTTAAGGGTAAGCGGCGTGGGGCCCAAAGCCGCCCTAGCGGTCTTGTCCGTCTATGATGCGAACACCTTTAGCGCGTGTATCCAAAGCAAGGATTTAAAAGCCCTGCAAAAAGTGCCCGGCGTGGGGGCAAAAATGGCGGGTAAAATCATGCTCGATTTAGCCGGCTTTGTGGCAAGCGAAATAGAGGCTGGCAAGACAAGCGAAGTACAACAAGCCATTTTAGGTTTGCAGAGTTTGGGTTTTAAAACCGCAGAGGCGACTAAAATTTGTAACAGCCTGCCCCAAAATTTAGACGCGGCCAGTCTCATCAAACTTGCCCTACAAAAACTCAAATAAGGTTTTTTATGCACACTTGGTCTTCTCACTCTTGGCGCACCTGCCCCATCAGCCAACAGCCCACCTACCCCGACTTAAAGGCTTTAAAAGAAGCAGAAGCCACGCTCAAAAGCTACCCACCCTTAGTCTTTGCCAAAGAAATGCGCAGTCTCAAAAGTGCCTTGAAAGAGGCGGCTTTTGGGCGGGCGTTTTTGCTGCAAGGGGGCGATTGCGCCGAGAGTTTTGGCAGTTTTAGTGCCGATGGCATCCGCGACTTATTTAAGGTGCTCTTGCAGATGAGCGTGGTTTTGGCCTTTGCAGGGGGTTGCCCAGTGATCAAAGTCGGGCGCGTAGCCGGGCAATTTGCCAAACCTAGAAGCCTAGAATATGAGGAGATCGCAGGCGAGCAAGTACCCATTTATCGGGGGGATATGATCAATGGAGTTGAGCCCAAGGAGCGCACCCCAGACCCACAAAGATTATTGCAAGCCTACCACCAAAGCGCGGCGACTTTAAACTTACTGCGCGCCTTTGCTAAGGGCGGGCTGGCGGATTTAGCTGAAGTGCAGCGCTGGAACTTGGACTTTGTGAAAAACAACCCCCTAGGCCAGCAATACACCGCCCTAGCCATGCAAATCACCCATGCGCTCAAATTCATGCAAGCCTGTGGGGTGGCCAACTTACCCGCCTTGCAAGAAACCGACTTTTACACCAGTCATGAAGCCCTCCTTTTAAATTATGAAGAACCCCTAGTGCGCCAGGATAGCCTTAGTGGGGAGTGGTTTGCCTGCTCGGCGCACATGCTGTGGATTGGTGAGCGCACGAGGGGCTTAGAGCAAGCGCATGTAGAGTTTTTAAGAGGGGTGCACAACCCCATAGGCGTGAAAATCGGGCCAAAGACGACCTTGGAGCAGATGCTCGGGCTATGCGAGGTGCTAAATCCACAAAACGAACCGGGGCGTTTGAGCTTCATCGTGCGCATGGGGGCTAGTGTGCTCAAAAACAACTTTCCTCCGCTTTTAGAGGGGGTCTTGAAGGCACAAAAAAAAGTCGTATGGGTGTGCGATCCGATGCACGGCAACACCACCAAGACCGCTCATGGCATCAAAACCCGCTCTTTCACGCACATTTTACAAGAGGTGCTGGACTTCTTTGAAATCCATAAGGACTTGAATAGCTGTGTGGGAGGGATTCACCTAGAAATGACAGGGCAGAATGTTACTGAGTGCGTGGGTGGAGCGGTGCGTGAAGACAATTTGAGTCAGCACTACTACACGCAATGCGACCCTCGCTTGAATGCCACCCAAGCCCTAGAACTCGCCTTTTTACTTGCTAAGCAACTTAAGGAGCGGGTGGTGCACTAGTTGCCGCCTTTAAGCGCGCTTTTTTGGGTGTGCTTTAGGGCTTCTCTACGCCGAATGGCTCTTTCATAGCGTTCTTTTTCTTTATCGGTGGTGGGGACAAAGGGGGGTATGGGCACGGTTTTGCCGTCCTTGACCGCCACCATGGTGAAGTAGCAACTGTTGGTGTGCACGGCGGTTTGGTTTTGAAAGTCTTCACAAATGACCTTGATCCCCACTTCACAGCTCTTGGTCCCCACATAGTTCACACTGGCGTAACAAGTCACTAGCGTACCGATGTGGATGGGGTGTTTAAACAGCACCCGATCCACACTTAAAGTCACGGTGCCACACCCACAATAACGGGAGGAACACACATAGGCAACCTTGTCAAGCAAGTTCAACAACTCGCCCCCATGCATGACATTGTTGAAGTTCACCATGGTAGGGGTGACTAAAAAAGACATGCTTAATTCTCTCACCCGTCCAATGCTTGAGGTGGTGTCTGCGGCTAATTCTTCCGTATTGCCCATAAAAACTCCTTAAAAAATTTAAAAATACGATCCGTAAGGTACAAAATACTATAAAGCACCTATTCTACTACACCTCATCTTAAAAAAACGCAAAAAACATTTGTGTAAAAATGCACTAAATCACGCTGTCAACGGCCATTGATCTCTTATTTGCTCCTCCATTTAGCAATTTGCTATAAAATTTAACCTGTTGTTTTCTCATCAAGGAGCAGACATGCAAAATTTAACACAACGAAAAGAAGCAGCGACCCCTAGGGGGATTGGCATTACATGCAATTGGTTTGTGAGCGATGCGCAAAACGCCACCCTCAAAAGCACGGATGGACGAGAGTTCATTGACTTTGCGGGAGGCATTGCGGTGCTAAATGTTGGGCATAGACACCCTAGAGTGATCAAAGCCGTGCAAGCACAACTTACCCGCTTCACCCACACCGCCTACCAAGTCACACCCTATGAAAGCTATATTGAATTGGCCGAAAAAATCAACGCCCTAGCCCCCATCAGTGGCTTGAAGAAATCTTGCTTTTTCACCACAGGCGGGGAGGCGACTGAAAACGCCATTAAAATCGCCAAGGGGCACACCAAACGCTACGGGGTGATCGCCTTTGGGGGGGCGTTTCACGGGCGCACCTCTATGGCGGTGAGCATGACAGGCAAGGTTGCGCCCTATAAAGCTGAGATTGGTGTAGGCATGCCCGGGGTCTATCACGGCTACTACCCCAATGAGTTGCACGGGGTCAGCACTAAGGACGCGCTGCATAGCTTAGAGTTCATCTGTAAATGCTCGATCTCGCCTAAAGATGTCGCGGCGGTGATCTTTGAGCCCGTGCAAGGGGAGGGGGGGTTTAACCCCGCTCCCGCTGACTTTGTAGAGGGCTTAAGGGCGTTTTGCGACACGCATAAAATCGTGCTGATCGCCGATGAGGTGCAAACGGGCTTTTGCCGCACAGGCAGGACTTTTGCCATGGAGCATTTTAAATCCCAAGCTGACCTTATCTGTATGGCCAAGAGTTTAGGCGGGGGGTTGCCCATCTCGGGCGTGGTGGGCAGGGCGGACATCATGGACTCTCTTAGTGCCGGTGCCCTTGGCGGCACTTATGCAGGAAACCCCCTAGCCACAGCCGCCGCTTTAGAGGTGCTAAAAATCATTGAAGAAGAAAATCTCAACGAAAGAGCAAACAAACTAGGCGAGCAGCTTAAAAGCAGTCTACACACCTTAAAAGAGCAAGAAAACTTTACTCAAATGGCGCAAATTAGGGGGTTAGGCTCAATGGTGGCGCTAGAGCTCTTTGATCAGGGCAAACCCAGCAGTGATTTAGCCAAAGCCATCCAAAAAGAGGCAATGGCACAAGGGCTACTGCTTTTAACTTGCGGCTCTTACGCCAATGTGATCCGCTTTCTCTACCCCTTAACGATCCCAGAGGCGCAATTTAACAAAGCCCTAGACATTTTAAACAACTCCATTAAAAAGGCACTCGCATGAACTTTTCTTTACTCAAGCACCCCTTTGTAAGCCAAACCCCCAAAGAGGGTTTTATCCCTGTTACAAACCCTGCAACCTTACAAGAGATCGCCTATGTCAAGAGTGTGGGCCAAGCTAAGCTAGAGCAGATCATCGCTCACGCCCACAAGGCGCAAAAAGAATGGGCGGGCAAACTCGCCCTAGAGAGGGCGGACATTCTTTTAAAATTGCGTACCCTACTTTTAGACAATTTAGAGGATTTAGCCCGTATCCTCACCCAAGAAATGGGCAAGCCCTTAAAAGAAGCCCGCTCAGAGATCGTCTATGGGGCGAATTATTTGCGTTGGTTTGCCGAGCAGGCGCGGCGCGTTGACGGGGACATTTTGCCAAGCGTTGCACAAAACCAAAAGATTTTAGTGTTAAAACAGCCCATCGGTGTTTGCGCCGCTATCACCCCGTGGAACTTCCCATCAGGCATGATTGCGCGCAAACTCGCCCCCGCCCTAGCCTGTGGCTGTGCGATGGTGATCAAGCCCGCTACCCAAACCCCCCTAAGTGCCTATGCTTTAATGGTGCTCGCACAAAAAGCGGGCATTCCTGAGGGGGTTTTGAGCGTGGTTACGGGGGACACGAAAATGCTTGCTAAATGCATTTGTGAAAGCGATTTAGTGCGTAAAATTAGCTTCACGGGCTCGACAGAGGTGGGTAAAATCTTAGCTGCGCAAAGTGCCGTAACACTTAAAAAACTCTCTTTAGAGCTTGGAGGCAACGCGCCCTTCATTGTCTTTGAGGATGCGAACTTGGAAAAGGCGGCCGAGGGGATCATGCTCTCCAAATTTAGAAACAGCGGGCAAACTTGCGTGTGCGCGAATCGCATCTATGTGCAAAAGAGCATTTATAATGAACTGAGCTACATTTTAAAAAGCAAGGTGGAAGGTTTGAAACTGGGTAATGGGCTAGAGGAGAGCACCACACAGGGGCCCTTAATCAACTCTAGAGCGGTGGCTAAGGTGCAAGAGCACATTAACGATGCGACTAGCAAAGGGGCACAGGTGCTTTGTGGGGGAAATCCTAGCAGCTTGGGTGCGAGCTTTTTTGAACCCACGGTTTTAACAGGGGTGAACCAACAAATGGCGGTGGCAAGAGAGGAGACCTTTGGGCCCTTAGCCCCACTTTTTAGCTTTGAGACGGAAGAAGAGGTGCTCAAGTGGGCGAACGCCACGCAGTATGGGCTAGCGGCTTATTTTTATACCCAAAATTTAGCCAGAGTCTTTAGAGTGGGCGAGGCGTTAGAGTATGGCATGGTGGGGGTCAATGCCGGGCACATCTCCACAGAAACCGCCCCCTTTGGCGGGATCAAACAAAGTGGCATGGGGCGTGAGGGCTCTAAATACGGCATTGAAGACTATTTAGAGATCAAGTATTTGAATGTGCGCTTAGATTAGTGGGACTTATAGTTAATCTTGCTCTGCGTAGCGAGCAGCAGCCCACATGAATACACCAAGCGATCCCTAAAGGCGCATACAAATAGACGGGCACTTTGTTTTATTTGCTCCTTGGCGATCGTAATCGTCCTTTGCAAGTGTATCTGTCATTTGGTTATGCATTCTTGGATAAAACCATGCATGCATCTGAAAGATAGGGAGAGAACATGGCAAAATCTACAAACAAAGTGTTTAGTCTAGAACCCTCCCCTTATTCCAAAAGGCTTTTGCAAGTAACTTTTAGCCACGATCGCGTACTTGCTGCAAGAATTGCAAGATTGCCATATGCAGGCACTGGAGTATAAATCTTTGCGCTTTCATGCCGCGCAAATCCAAATTCTGCAAGCACAAACTCAAACCCTTTTTAGAACAGGCGTTGAGCGATCGCAAAACTGGGGCGTTGTTGGTAAATCTCCAGGCATCCATTGCGTGGAACAGGGCGATGGCATGGTAAAGATCACTACGGCTGGGATGCATTTGAAGCCGACGGCCACGCCAACCCTGCCAGCCCAAGGACGATAAAGAGGGCGCGTATTTGGCGGATCTTAGCGGCTCGTTAGAAAGCTCTAAAGCTAAGCTCTCCTTTTGTACCTGTGGGGTAGTTTTTGCTGATCAACAACTTATTTTGGCTGCACGGGCGGGATAAATTCCAGCTCCACTCCAATCTAGGCCGCAAACTGATGCGCCAAAGGGTATTTTTCCTTTGCCACCAACCCCTTTAGCCGTTACAAAAACTTCAAAAATTTTTGATGATCTACGATTATGCGGTCATTGGAGGGGGATTTTAGGCCACTTGGTGGCGATGCAACTTTTAGGCAAGTACCCCGATTAAAGGTCTTGCTCTTAGAAAAGGAGGCTACAAGTGCCCTGCACCAAATGGGGCGCAACAGCGGGGTGATCCACGCGGGGGTGTATTACACCCCGGGCAGTTTGAAGGCGCGCTTTTACTGGTAACAAGGCCACCAAGGCGTTTTGTGTAGAAAATGGAATCAAATACGAAGGGTGTGGCAAGCTCTTGGAGCGCACTAAGGCCAATGGGCTAGAGCGCACTTGTTTAGATGCCAAAGAGCTTAAAGAGTTAGAGCCAAACATTACGGGACCGGGCAAGATTTTCTTTCCCACAAGTGGCGAGGCATTTTAAAGAGAAGGGCGGGCAGATTACCTACAATGCTGAAGTGGTGGGGCTTACTGAGCACGCAAGGTGGGTGCAACTACACACGAAAACGCCACTTATGAGGCGAATTACTTGATCTCTTGCGCGGGGCTACACAGTGCTGGTGGTTAAAATTCTGGGCTTAAAGCCAAGTTTCAGCATTTGCCCCTTTAGAGGAGAATACTTTAAGTTGTCCCCTAAATACGGCCAAATTGTCCAGCATTAATCTACCCCATTCCCGACCCTAGCATGCCCTTTTTGGGGGTGCATTTGAAAAAAATGATCCAGTGTAACGATGGGGCTTAATGCCGTGCTGGCACTCAAGATGAATGAGTATTTGAAAACGAACATAGCCTACACGACCTAAAAGAAATGTTAGCACACAGAGGGGTGAGAAAAGTCATTTCTAAATATTTGAAGCCCGGGCTTTTGGAGTTTAAAAACTCTTTATGCAAAAAAAGTTATTTGCGCTTGGTGCAAAAGTATTGCCCGAGCCTACAGCTGGAGGATTTAAGCCCCCACCCGGCCGGCGTGCGCGCCCAAGCAGTGAGTGAGTCGGGCGAGCTCATTGAAGACTTTTTATTCTGCAACAGCGCGAGGAGTGTCAATGTCTACAACACCCCAAGCCCCGCGGCCACCTCGGCTATCCCCATCGGCAAACACATTTTAGAGCAATTGGAGGGGGTGATGGGGTAGCTAGTCATGCCCCAAAGAAAAAGTCCAAGTGCCCTGATCAGTTGTGATCTTGGCTTCTAGGATATCCTTACAAGAATGTTGATAATCTTTAACCATCACTTTTTCGCCGAATTTTAAGGTGATGTCCATGGTTTCTCCCTTACTTTCCATGGTCTTAATTTTTTGGGCGAGCTTAGTGCGCTTATCCTCAATTTTCTTCAACTCTGTTTCTTTTTCTGCAATCTGTTCTTGGTAATCTTTTTGGTAAATGGGTAGGATTTTTGCCTTATCTTCTTTGATTTGGGCGCGTAACTTATCTACTTGTTTTTGGTACCAACCCTGCACTTCAGCGTTAATATCCTTGGAATCTACTTTAATATTCATAAACCCCAAAAGCTTAGAACGATTCTGCATGAATTGCTCCCGCAATTTTGCGATTTGCGTTTTTAGATTTTCCACATATTGGCGTGATGTTTTGTTGATAATATTGTCTTTTAAGCCCGATTTGGCATACGCTTTAGCATACGCTTTGGCGTGTGCGTCTGAATAAACATTATAATCATCAACACCAGCACTTTCAACCTCCTCATCTAGTTTTTGAAATTTCTTTTGTATAGGAGGGAGCATTTCTGTTAGTTGCTGGAATTTTTGTTCATATTCTTTAGTTAAATCCTCTTCATTAGCACACCAACCGGGTTGATTATAGTTTATAAATTTTTCCGAATCATCGGAACGATTCATGGTAAGGGTGGAGAATAATTTTATTCCGGAATCTAGACATGCATATCTACGATCGATGTCATATGATTTCTTAGTTATCTCTTGAATTGTTTGGATTTTAGAGGTGTTGCCATCCCCTCCATTATCCTTTTCTTCTAATTTCTCTATATCTTTGGCAAGCTCTCTGAGACATTCACTTCCCAAGTAATTTTTGCAATCTTTTGAATACGACTCTCTGCTTTCGCTTGTCAAATCTTCAATCAGATTTACGCGGGTATAGTATTGTTTATCGATAGGTTGCAATGCTTCGTAATTTGCCGTACCTTTTGGATCGTAGAGGTGGTGCCTATCTTCTTTTGCTAAATTTTTTGGCAATTCCTCCAGTTCTTTACGCAATTTTGCAATCTCCTCTTTGGCATGTTTGATAGGGTAATCTAAGCCTTTTAAATCAGACCTATAGCCATCTAAATCTATGTGGTTGAGACGACAATTACCCCTATTTAGTTGAATATTGGTGATGTGGACAGAATCTGCTTTGGAGAGGATTTCTAATTCGTGGAGGGTGAGTAGAGGGTTATTAAATCCAGGGACATTGGGGCTATAAAACTTATTTTCTTTTGTTTTTGTAATGAAGTGGACTTCAATAGGGGCTTTTTTATCCCCACAACCCGCCAAACCTACAATGAGCACAATGCTTGTAAATGCTTGTAAATGCTTGTAAATGCTTGTAAATGCCATTTTACACCTCACTATATCTTTTGTTGATTCTAGCACACTAAGGACAAAATTTGGGTAACATGTAGCCCAAAATTTAAAGGTTTGGCATGTTGCTTTTTACGGGGGCTTGTGGGTATATCGGGGCGAGTGTCGCCCGTTTGTTTTTGGAGCAGACAGATTATAAAATTTGGATCGTGGATAATTTAAGCACGGGCTTTGAAATCCACGCACAAACCTTGAAGCACCTTTACCCTGAGCGGGTGTTTTTTGATCTTTTGGATTTAAGCGACATGGACAAACTAGAGAGCCACCTTGCCACCAAACAAGCGCAAGGGCATAGTCTGCAGGGCGTGTTGCACTTTGCGGCAAAACTCTTGGTCGAAGAATCCACACGCCTACCTCTGGATTACTACACCAACAACACCCTAAACACTTTGCAATTAGCAAAATTATGCGTGAAACATGGGATTAAACATTTCGTGTTTTCCTCCACTGCTGCCGTCTATGGGCAGACCACGCAAACGATCGACGAAAACGCCCCCCTAGAGCCCATCAACCCCTATGGCGCGTCTAAAATGATGAGCGAGCGCATTTTGCTAGACACCGCCAAGGTTGCGCCCTTTGCCTGCGCGCTTTTGCGCTATTTTAATGTCGCCGGGGCCACCCACTTTAATGACTACAACAGCCTCTTTGCCCTAGGGCAAAGGGCAGCAAACGCCACGCATTTGATCAAGGTGGCTTGCGAGTGCGCCACACATAAACGCCCATCAATGGCGATCTTTGGCAACGACTACCCCACGCCCGATGGCACTTGTGTGCGCGATTACATCCACATAGACGATCTCGCTTTAGCGCATTTACAAGCCTTTAAAACCTTGCAAGTTGAAAACAAAAGCCAAATTTACAATGTGGGCTATGGGCGGGGTTATAGCGTGGCCGAAGTGGTGGCTAAGGTCAAAGAGATTTCTGGCGTGGATTTTAAGGTGCAAATACAGGGCAGGAGGGCTGGCGATCCAGCGAGTTTAATCGCCGACAACTCTAAAATTTTAAGCCACACCGCTTTTAAACCGCAATATGACAGCCTAGAGACAATCATTAAAAGCGCCTATGAGTGGGAGCGGTATTTGGGGGCACGGCCGTGTTAGAGGTGGTCTTAACGGGGGCGAGTAGTGGGATCGGGCTGGCGTGCGCTAAGGCACTGCTACAAAAAGGTTATAAAGTCTATGCCCTCTCGCGCCACGCCACTAAGATAGAGAGCCTAGAACACCCCCATTGTGTGCGCCTTGATTGTGATTTGCAAGATGAAGGGCAGATCATCAAAACCACAGATGCGATTTTGACGCAAGAAAAAGAGCTATTTGCGCTCATCAACAACGCCGGTTATGGAATGTTCGGTGCGCTAGAAGAGCAGCCCATCAACCAAGCGCGGGCATTGTTTGAAACAAATTTATTCAGCGTGGGGGTGCTGTGTTCTAGGTTATTGCCCCCGCTTCGGGCAAACACAAGGCTTCGGGCAAGCACAAGGCTTGCTCCAAAAATCATCAATGTCGCCTCGAGTGCGGGGCGCTCCACCACTCTGTTTTTAGGCTGGTACCACGCGAGCAAATACGCCCTTGAAGCTTACAGCGATTGTTTGCGCGCCGAGTTGTTGCCCCTAGGGGTACAGGTGGCGTTGATTGAACCGGGGGCGATCAAAACCAAGTGGGATGCGGGGCTTACAAACGCCCTAAGACCAAAGAGCCCCTACGCCCTAGAGCTAGAAAAAACCCATGCCTATTTTAAAAAAGCCTATGAAAACGCCAGCCCGGCTAGTCTTGTGGCTAACACGATTATCAAGGCATTAGAGAGCAAGCAACCTAAAACCCGGTATCTAGTCGGTAAAAAGGCGCATTTATTGGTGTGGAGCAAGGCTTTGCTACCGGATAAAATCTATGATTGGATTTTGCGTAAAGAAATTTTAAAGTAGTGGTGCGGAAGAGAGGACTTGAACCTCCACGCCTTGCGGCGCCAGATCCTAAGTCTGGTGCGTCTGCCAATTTCGCCACTTCCGCATAAAACTAGGGATAGTAACCTTTAGAAGTTTAAAATATACTTAAATTTAGCCAAATTCCATTTTATAAGCTAGTTTAGACTATACTAAGCCCCTTTTTTGAAGGAGTGAAAATGAAAACATTGGGCCGTAAAAAAATCTACAACCCAGAATCGAAAGAACACGCCGGGGAGCGCCAAATCTTTGGAGGCAACCCCACAAGCATGTTTGATTTAAACCAAATCAAATACCCGTGGGCGAGCAAACTATGGAAAACGATGCTCACCAATACATGGTTTCCTGAAGAGGTGGGCATGCACGGGGACAAGAACCACTATTTGAAGTTAAGCCCACAAGAAAAGGTCGGCTACGATCGCGCCCTAGCCCAACTCATTTTCATGGATAGTTTGCAAACAAACAACCTCATCGACAACATCAACCCCTTCATCACCAGCCCCGAGATCAATTTATGTTTGGTGCGCCAAGCCTTTGAAGAGGCACTACACAGCCACAGCTACGCCGTGATGGTGGAGAGCATTAGCGCAAACAGCGATGAGATTTACGAAATGTGGCGCACCGACTCCGCCCTTAAAGACAAGAACGATTGCATCGCCCAAATTTATATGGACTTGTCTCAAGAGCCCACCGAGCGCAACTTATTGAAGGCGTTGTTTGCCAATCAAATCCTAGAGGGCATTTACTTTTACAGCGGGTTTAGCTTTTTTTACGCTCTAGCGCGCAGTGGGCGCATGCTAGGCACGGCACAAATGATCCGCTTCATCCAAAGGGATGAAGTAACGCATTTAAACCTTTTTCAAAACATGATCAACTCTTTGCGTAAAGAGAGAGCAGATCTTTTCACCCCCGATTTGCTCGAAGAGGTGTTAGAAATGTTTAAGCAAGCGGTGGATTTGGAGAGCGCATGGGGGGCGTACATCACACAGGAGCAAATTTTAGATTTGAGCCCTAAAATTCTACGCGCCTACACGGAATATTTAGCCGACACCCGCTTAAGCGTGGTGGGGCTGTCTAAGCTTTACCACACCAAAAACCCCATCCGTTGGGTCGAGCAATTTGCCAACTTCAACAGCCACCGCTCTAACTTCTTTGAAGCAAGGGTCAGCAATTACTCTAAGGGCAGCATCAGCTTTGAGGGGTTTTAGTTGTTTAGCCTTAAAAACGCACGCATGTGCGCTGAGATCGCCCGCCACTTTCCCCTAGAAAAGCCCATTGAAGAGGCCATTTGCGCCATCAATAGAGAGGCGTTTGTGTCCCCCAAGCACCTAGCCTACAGCCTAAACGCCCTGCCCCTAGATGGCGAGCAATTCATTAGCTCCCCGCTCACAGTGGCAAAAATGACACAGTATTTACGGCTAAAAGGAGTTGATAGTGTGCTCGAGCTGGGTTGTGGGAGCGGGTATCAGGCGATGGTGCTTTCTAAAATAGTGCGTCGCGTCTTTAGCATTGAGCGTATTGAAAAGCTGTTGGTGCAGGCCAAAGAGCGCTTTAGGCGTTTAAAGGTAACGAATATCCACACAAAATTAGCAGACGGGCAAGAGGGGTGGCGTGAGTTTGCCCCCTTTGAGCGCATTTTATTCTCGGCTTGCGCCACGCACATCCCAAGTGCCCTTGTGGACCAACTAAGCGAGGGGGGGATATTGCTCGCTCCCATACTAGAAAATGACACACAAACCATCACCCGTTTTAGTAAACAAAACGGACGCTTGCACGCCGAGCGGTTAGAGAAGTGTCAGTTTGTGCCGGTGCTAAGTGGCGTAGAGCGGGGGGTTTAGGGAACAAGCGTGGATTTGGCTAAAGCGTGTATGTTCAACGCCATTTCGCAAATCTTTTTCTCGTTTTTTTTAGTGCTCTTTTTCATCGCGTCCATGATCATGCTCATTGGCATCGCCAGCGTTACCTTAGTGGTGAAGCTCAGCTTCTTAGACTTGGTGCAACTTTACACCTACTCCTTGCCCGGCACGATTTTTTTCATCATCCCCATCACCTTTTTTGCTGCTTGCGCCATTGGCTTAGCGCGGCTCTCCTATGACCACGAGCTCTTGGTGTTCTTTTCTCTAGGGATTGCGCCTAAAAAGATCGTGCAGGCCTTTTTGCCCCTTTGCGCTTTTGCCAGCTGTGTACTCTTAGTCTTTTCTCTCATTCTCATCCCCGCTTCCAAGAGTGCGTACTACTCGTTCATCAATGATAAGAAAGACCACATTGATGTCAACATCCAAGCGGGAGAGTTTGGACAGAAATTGGGTGATTGGCTGGTGTATGTGGGCAAGAAAGAGGGAGGAATGTTTAGCGATTTGGTGCTCTTCTCGCATAAGGGGCTAGCCCTTGAGAGTTTTATGATCGCTCAAAAGGGGGAGGTGAAAAACACCGATGGAGTCTTTGGCTTGCAATTAGAGCATGGCAATGCCTATTTTGCCAACAAGGATCAATTACGCAAAGTCGCCTTCAAGCAGTTGAATCTACGCAACAAGCTCAGCATTTCGGCTAGAAATGGGGCAGCGTATTTACACGGCCACGACTACATCGGTTATTGGAGTAAGGCCTTTGGAGCACACCCGAACAAGAACCAACAACGCCGCTTCACCCAAGCTATTTTAGTCGCTCTGTTCCCCCTAGCCAGTCTCTTTTTAATCCCCGTCTTTGGCATTTCTAACCCCCGCTTTTCTAAGAATTTGTCCTATGTTTATGTGTTTTTGGCAGTGGGGCTTTATTTCTTAGGCATGCATATCATCAGCCAAGATGCACCCATCATCGGCACCATCACTTTGCCGATTGTGTGGTTTTTGGGGGCATATGCGCTTTATCGCCGCATCATTGTGCGCTTTTACTGAATGCGCCGCTTTAAACTCACCCTTGCCTACGATGGTAGTGCGTTTATGGGCTTTGCCAAGCAAGAAGGCCACAACACCATTGAAGGTGCGCTAGAAAGTGCCCTAAAGAGGCTCAACATTTCTAGCCTCATTACAGCAGCAGGGCGCACGGATAAGGGAGTGCATGCTATTTGCCAAGTGGTGGCGTTTGATGCCCCCGCCTTTTGGAGTGCGCCTAAACTCTTAGCCCACCTTGCGCCTAAACTTGCCCCCTATATTGTTTGCAAAAGTTTGGAGCTAGTGGATCTAGATTTTCACCCCCGCTTTTGCGCCTACAAGAGGCGTTACCGCTACCTTTTCACCCAAAGCCCTTTAAGCCCCTTTTTCACCCGTTATATGGCGGCACACCCCCACGGTGCATTAGAAAAAATACAAGAAGCCTTGAATTGCTTTGTGGGCACACATGACTTTAAATATTTCTGTAAAACGGGCAGCAACCCCGCCCACACAAGACGCACGATTTTTAAAGCCTTTTGCTACCCTTTTAAAGTGGGGCGTTTAGACTTGGTGGTGGTGGTTTTAGAGGCCAATGGGTTTTTACGATCCCAAGTGCGCTTGATGCTTAAAGCGGTGCTAAAGTGCTCTTTGGGGCAGTTGAGCTTAGCGGATTTAAGGGCGCAGATCGCGCTTAAAACGCGGGTGTGTACGGACTTAGCCCCCTCTAGTGGCCTGTATTTGAGCCGTGTATTTTATCCACAGCCCTTAAGCAAAAATGGGATATAATGGAGCTTTTTAGCCTGAACGATGCGTGTTTCATATACGGCTAGTTCGTTTATCTTTTTTATGAGGCTGTTGTAGTGGTTTTGGTGTGATGGGCATTTCTTGTATCTGCCCCCTAAAGAAACTCTCTTGCCTCTTATAGCTTGGTTGAACTACAGCACACAAGTAACGGTCGTTTGGGTGATTGACATTAGGGATTCAATGAAGAGAAAAGTTTTAATCATTGGGGGCGGGGCACGCGAGTATGCCCTAGGGCGCAAGTTAAGAGAAGACCCTAGAGTGAGCGAGCTGTTCTTTAGCCCGGGCAATGGCGGGACGCAGAGCATTGGCGAAAATGTCTTGTTGCCAGACTTTGCTCAGATCGCCGCTTTTGCCAAAGAGAAGATGATTAATTTCGTGCTAGTGGGGACGGAAGGGCCGTTGGTGGGGGGTTTGGCGGATTTTTTGCAAGAAGCGGGCGTGGCGGTCTTTGGGCCAAGCAAGCAAGTGAGCAAATTAGAGGGTTCTAAGAGTTTTGCCAAAGAGTTTGCCACCACGCATCAAATCCCCACTGCCCCCTATGCCATCGCCACCAATCCACAAGAAGCCCTAGAGCTAGTCCCAAACTTCGGCTATCCCGTGGTGCTTAAAGCCGATGGTTTAGCGCAGGGCAAGGGCGTGGTGGTGGCGCATAGTGCAAATGAAGCCAAAATTGCCCTAGAAAGCTTGTTTAAAGCGCACTCTAAAGTCGTTTTAGAGAAGTTTTTAACCGGCTTTGAGCTCTCGATCTTTACCTTTGTGAGCGGGCTGGATTTTCTGCTCTTGCCCGCCTGTCACGATTATAAACAACTGCATCCAAATGGGCCCAATACGGGGGGCATGGGGGCGTTTGCACCTTCACCTCTATGCGATGATGCCCTGCAAGAAAAGATCATTACGCGCATTTTAAAGCCCACCTTGCACGCCCTGCACGACAATAACACATCCTTTGTGGGGGTGCTGTATGTGGGGCTGATGGTTGTGGAGCAAAAAGGGGCTTTAGAGCCTTATTTGCTGGAGTTCAATGTGCGCTTTGGTGATCCTGAGTGCAGTGTGCTCTTGCCCTTGCTTAAAACCCCTCTCTTGGACTTGCTGGAAGCCACCTTGCAAGGCAATTTGGCGCAGGTGCAATTAGAGTTGCATCCACAGCACTCGTTGGGCGTGGTCTTGGCAAGCAAGGACTATCCCCACCAAATCTCACAAGGACAGAGTATTTACATAGACCCTATGGATGAGAAAAACGCCCATTTGGATTTAGGTAGAATCACGCAAGAAAATGGGGTGTTCTTGGTGACTGGGGGGCGAGTGTGTGTGTGTGTGGGTTGGGGCAAGTCTTTAGCCGAGGCCAAGGAGCATGCCTACCGCTTAGTCAAAAAGGTGCAGTTTGAGGGCATGCAATTTCGTGAGGACATTGGGGTGCTTTGATTGGAAGCAAAATTAGAAGAGAAAATTTATAAGGAAAGGCTGGTGATCGCCCCTTTTTGGTGGCGCGTGGGGGCGCATTTGGTGGATTTGCTCTTTATCTGCTTTTTGGCGTGGGATTTACACAATCATTTACCCTTACACGCAGCGTTTTTGCGCTTTTTATGCGCCCTTGTAGCCGTGCATGTGCTCTATGAGTTTTTATCCATGCTGGGTTTTTCTAGCAGTGTGGGTAAGCTGGTGTTCCATTTACGGGTTTTGGATTTTAAAAGCCTAGACAAGCCCCCGCTTCTTGCCCGCTTGAAGAGGTGCGCGCTTAAGGAGATTTTGCTCTTTTTCCCCTTGGGGTATTGTTTTAAAGATAAATTTGGGCGGACTTTCCACGACAAACACGCCCAAACCTTTGTCATTGTGTTTAAATGAGTGGTGTGGCGCGGTACTTTTATCATTGCTCTCTTCTTGGGTGTGTTGTTTGGCAAGCAACAGCAAGTCGCCGTGCAGAAGTTTGACAAGAAAAACCATAAAATCTTTGAGCTCTTAGCCGATCGCGTGGATGCAAAAAACAATGTTGTTACCGCCACGGGGCACGCGATTTTACTTAACTACGATGTCTATATCCTAGGCGATCAAGTGCGTTACGACACTAAGAAAAAAGAAGCCATTATCGATGGGCATGTCAAGGTGTATCGGGGCGAGGGGCTCTTGGTGCAAAGCGAGCACATGAAGGTGCGTATGGACGACAAATACGCCCTCATGTTCCCCTTTTATGTGCAAGACAGCGTTACAGGCATTTGGATCAGCGCAGACATAGCCCACTCGCAGAAAAACCACTACTACATTAAGAACCTCACCACCTCCGGTTGCGACATTGAAAACCCCATTTGGCATGTCAATGCTTCCTCGGGCAAGTACAACGCCGACAAACAACATTTATCCCTTGTCAATTCTAAAATCTATCTAGGCAAGATCCCTATCTTTTACCTACCCTATATCTTCACCTCCACAAGCACAAAGCGCTCCAGCGGGTTTCTCTACCCGGAGTTTGGGACTTCAAATTTAGCCGGCTTTATCTACCTGCAGCCCTTTTACATTGCGCCTAGGGACTCGTGGGACATCACACTCACCCCGCAGATCCGCTCAAAAAGGGGCTTGGGGCTGAACTTCCAAGCGCGTATGATCAATTCCCACCAAGACAAGTTTTTATTCAACGCGCGGTATTTTCGCAACTACGATGCTTACACCAAAAAATACAACTTGAGAAATCAAAATGTTTTCGGGTTTGAGGCCTTGAATGCCAGCCGCCAAACCTTACAAAAGTACTTTGGCTTGAAAAAGCCTCTAGACAACGCCTTTTATTTAGACTTCTTGTATATGAATGACCTAGACTATGTGCGCTTTGAGAAAGTCAATAAACGCATCACGGACGCGACCCACATGTCTAGGGGCAATTACTTCGTGCAGACGAATAACCATTTTTACGGCTTTTATCTTAAATACTTTTTAAACCTCAACAAAATCAACAACAACAACACCTTCCAATCCCTGCCAAATTTGCAATACCATAAATACCTAAACACTTTGGGGTGGAAGCACCTGCTCTACTCGCTAGATTACCAATTCCACAATGTGGTGCGCCAAGTGGGCTATGGCTACGCCCAAAACAGCATCAATGTCCCCCTAGGCTTGCAATTTTCTATGTTTAAAAGGTATTTATCCGTAGGGCTATGGAACACAGTGCAGCTTAGCAACCTTGCAATTTTAAACACCAAACAAAGCTATATCCCGCAGGTGAGCGGGCAGTCTAAAGAGTTTGGCAATTACTTTTCTAGCTCGTATGCGCTGTATTTAAACACCGACTTGGCTAGAGAGTACCACAAACTTCTACACACCATCCAGCTTGAAGCCCTCTTTAGCGGGGCATACTACACCTTTGCCAATGGGCTGTTTGACTCGCAAGTGTATGATTTGAGCGCGCAGGCGCAAAACAACTTCACCTCGCCCACCTTAAGCAACTACGCCGTGGGGGGGCGTTTGTACGATGCGGTGTGGAATCCCTCCTTGCTCTTTGCCCAAAACCCCTCCTATAGCCAGCTGTATTTGAACTTGACGCAATACCTTTATGGACTGGGCGGGCAGGAGCTGCTCTATTGGCGCATCAGTCAGGTCTTAAACTTTGCCGACCCGACCTCCATCGCGCGCTCGCCCATAGAGAGTAAAATCGGGTTTTCGCCCTTAAAGGGGCTTGACATCTACGGCACCGTGTTTTACTCTTGGTATTACAATAGCCTAGAGGAAGTCTCCATCAACGCCAACTACCACCGCAAATTCTTAAGCGCAAACCTATCCTACTATCTCAAAAAGAACTTGGGTGTGGGTGGCATCAATAAAATCTCCACGAACAACTCTAACTATTTAAAAGCGGGCATTAGCAACGACTTTCGCTGGTTTTCGCTCAACGCCTCCGTGGGCTATGACATCCAAAACAATGTGATTTTAAATTGGCGCGTGGGGATTTTTAAAAAAATCCGCTGCTTTGGCATCGGACTGCAATTTGTGAGCCAGCGCCGCCCGGTGCTTACGAGCAACCCCGCCGACCCGCTCACCATCTACCAAAACAACTATGTTAAATTGACCCTAGACTTCTCGCCTATCACCAAAACCAACATCACCTACCGATCCTTAAGGCGTTAAAATGAGCGATTTAGTGGATAATTTCATGTTTGCTAGCCCTGAAGATGCATTGCAGCTTCTTGTGAACGAAATCCTTATCCGGCATTTAGACACGAAGAATGCCTTAATGCTCGTAACCAGCCTAAAGGGACTGAAATTTGCCCATGTCTTGGCTCGAAAACTGAATGTCCCCCTAGATTTTCTCTTCACCGCCCCCATTTACGCGCCTTTAAACCGCGAGTGTGAAATTGCCCTTGTGAGCGAGAGCATGGACATCCTTATGAATGAAAACCTCATCAATTCCTTTGAAATCACCCTAGATTATGTCTATGGGGAGGCTAAAAGGGTGTATGAAGAGGAGATTTTGTCTAAGATTTATAAATACCGCAAGGGCAATACCATTAAATCTTTGGAAAATAAAAATGTCTTCATTGTGGATTACGGCATTGAAACGGGTATTACGGCGAATTTAGCCATCCAAACCTGCATGGCCAAGTCGTCTAAAAACATCTATGTACTCACCCCCATTTTGCCAAAGAGCGTGGCGGACGCTTTGGCTCTTTTATGCGATGGGGTGGTGAGCGTGTATCGCCCGGAGTATTTTGTCAGCATAGACCACTATTATAAAACTCCCATGCAAATTGACCCCGCCGAGATTGAAGGCATTTTAAAGAAAATCGAAGAAGCCCAAGTGAAAGGAAATGATGCAAAAAATTAAGATCCATAATGAAGAATTTATTTTAGATTACATGGCGCGCCAAGCCACAAGCGCGCTGCTTTATCGCCACAAGGAGACCACGATTTTAGCCAGCGTGATGGTGGATTTACAGACCACAGAGGAGGACTTTTTGCCCCTAAGCGTGCAGTATGCCCAAAGGGCTTATGCCGTGGGCAGACTGCCAGGCAACTTCAGTCGCCGCGAGGGTAAAATGGAGGACTTTGAAACCTTAACATCACGGCTCATCGACCGCTCCTTACGCCCCCTTTTTCCTAAAAATTACGCCCACCCCACACAAATCACGCTCTTGCTCTTAAGCCACGCCTATGAGAGTGATTTGCAGGTGTGCGCTTTAAACGCCGCAGCTAGCGCGCTTTATCTAGCCAATGTGGGCGTGGAACAAACCATTTACGCCATGCGCCTTAAAGAAAAGGGTGATCTATTTGTGGTGGGTAGCGCGGATAAAATCTTAATGATAGAAATGCAGGTAAATGAGGCGCACAACCCCCTAAGCGAGGCGCAACTTGTGGATTTACTCAAAAACGCCCACGCCCACATTAAAACCCAATGTACCCTTTACACCGAGCATTTTAGCCCCCATCGAAAAACCAAATTACAAATCCCCAAAGAAAAGCCCCTAAACCCGCTTTTAATGCAAATTTTAAGTACCCGCTTCAAGCCCCAAATTCTAGAAACTATGTCTTTAATGGCAAAAAGCGAGCGGGGTGCGCAACTAGAGCATTTATTAGACTACATCGCTCACGAGCTGGGCGAGCACTGCCTCACAGAGCTAAAACACGCCCTACACGCCTGCTTTAAAGAGCTGTTGCAGCAAAACATTTTAGAGTGCCAAAAGAGGGCGGATGGGCGTGGCTTGAAACAAATCCGCCCCATACGCATTGATACAAATCTACTCCCCACCTGCCACTCTAGCGTGTTTTTTGAAAGGGGGCACACCCAAGCCCTAGTAACCTGCACTTTGGGGGCAGAGGGCGATGCCAAACAAAACTTTGGTCTGCAAGAGGCAAGCCCCACCAAAGAAAGATTTATGCTCCATTATAATTTTCTGCCCTTTAGCGTGGGCGAGGCCGCGCCCCTTAGTGCACCCAGCCGCCGCGAGCTAGGGCATGGGCATTTAGCCCAAAAGGCTTTAAGTTGCTCTTTGCCAAAAAACCCCCCCGTCATCCGCCTTGTGTCCGAGATTTTAGAGTCCAATGGCTCTAGCTCTATGGCGAGCGTGTGCGCGGGCTCTCTAGCCTTGAAGGCAAGCGGAATTGAGCCCACCGCCTTAGTGGCGGGCGTGGCGATGGGGTTGGTCTTTGATGGCAATAAACACGCCATTTTAAGCGACATCAGCGCGCTAGAGGACATGCAAGGGGACATGGATTTTAAAATCGCGGGCACCACTCAGGGCGTGGTCGCCATGCAAATGGATACGAAATTAGCTGGCTTGCCCCTAGAGTGGCTAGAAGAAATTTTAGAGCAGGCCAAAGAAGCCCGCCTAGCCGTGTTGGAGCACATGCAAGAGGCGGCGCAGAACATGGCGATCAACACAAACCTACCCACCACTAAGAGTTTTTACATCCCCACACAGAAAATGAGCGTGCTCATCGGCCCCGGGGGCAAGCACATCAAAGACATTTTGCAACGCTTTAGCGTGCAGATCGATTTAGACAAGTCTAGCGGACTGGTGAGTGTCCGGGGCATGCAAGGCGAGGTTAAAGAAGCCAAGGAGTACATCAGCCAAGCCCTGCAGCTACAAAATTTGAGCGTGGGGCAGAAGGTGCAGGCCTTCGTTAAAAGAGTGGTGGATTTTGGGGTGTTTGTGCGCTTGGAAACGGGGCAGGATGCGTTGCTGCATAAGAGCAATGCGGGAGATTTGGACTTAGAGAGCCTAGAAAATGGCGCGCTTTTGTGCTGTGAAATCTCTAAAATCGAGCATGGCAAAGTGCATGTCATTTTAGCTTAAGTTTAGAGTTGCTATAATTAGGGCTTATGTATATTTTAAATAGCAAAGCGAGGTTGTGGCGGTGATGAAGTTTTTTGTGCTTTTCTTTTTAGGAGCTTTAGGGCTAGCCTTTGGAGCAGATATGAGCGGGGTGGATATGATTAAATCCTACTCTATCGTGGGGGCAGTTGTGGGGCTAGGCGTGGCTGCTTGTGGGGGCGCAATCGGTATGGGCAATGCCGCCGCCGCCGCCATCACAGGCACAGCCCGCAACCCCGGCGTGGGCGGTAAATTGCTGACAACTATGTTCATTGCCATGGCGATGATCGAGGCGCAAGTGATTTACACCCTTGTATTTGCCATCGTGGCGATTTACAGCAACCCTTTCTTGGCTTAAATAAAAGGAGGGGCTTTAAGCACTGGTGGTGGAATTGGTAGACACGCCATCTTGAGGGGGTGGTGGGGCAACCCGTGCGAGTTCGAGTCTCGCTCAGTGCACCACACGCAAAACTAGAAGTTTTGCAAACAAATGCGTGGCGTTTGTTCGTTCGTAGTTTGAGTGGCTTAGTCGTTAGATAAAGTCCAAACAAGCCAAAATGGTGGAATTGGTAGACACGCTAGACTCAAAATCTGGTGGAGGCAACTCCGTGTCGGTTCGAGTCCGACTTTTGGTACCACTTTTAAAACTCCAAACTTCTTAAATTTAAACATTTTGGGTTAGAATAGGGGTTTTTAAAGGACATGGATGCAAACCCTAGAAAAACCCCTAGTTCTACTCATTGACTTGCAAGAACGCCTATTTTCTGCCATGCACCAAAAAGAAGCCCTGCTTGAAAACTGCCTGCGTTTTTTACAAATCGCTAAAGAACTGCATATCCCCACCATCGCTACAGAGCAAAACCCCGCCAAGCTGGGCGAAACCCTGCAAGAGTTACGCCCCTTTTGTGAGGAAATTTACACCAAAGAGAGCTTTAGTGCCTACCCCGTGCTAAAGCTTAAAGGCCCCCTCTTTGTCTTAGGCATTGAGGCGCATGTGTGCGTGTATCAAAGCGTGCTGGATTTTTTAAAGGCGGGCTTTAGTGTGAGCGTGGTCGCCGAGTGTGTCAGCTCAAGAAAACCCACAGATTGCCATTTAGCCCTAGAGGATTTACGCACACAGGGGGCGAGGATTGTCTCCATTGAAATGTGCGCCTTTGGCTGGCTACAAACCTACACTCACCCGCAATTCAAAGCCATTTCTAAGCTCATTAAATAGGGCAGTTTATGAAAATATTGATTGTCTTACTCGGACTATTTTTAGGCGCGTGTGCTGTAAAACACTCCCCAAATGCGAGCTTGGTAACCTTTGACATCGCCCATCAGGGGGGGGTGGTGAAGACTTATTGGCGCAAATTGGGCGACAAGCCCTCTAAAGAGTTTGCACTTGGGAGCAATAACTGGGTGTTGTTGATTTTCAAAGACCCCTATAGAAAAGCCAAAATCGAACAACGCTACCTAGAGCCCGGGCTGTATTACTTGGCTTCTTTTGAGTTTCAGGTGGGCGATAGACTTTTAAAAAGTCAGGGGACTTTGCCTAGGTGGCGCACGGGCTGGGACAAGGTGCACAACAAACCGCTGTTTTTAGCCTTTGAGGTCAAACCCAATACCCCCTTAAAATTGCCCCCCATTGAGCTAGCCGTGCGCCACATTTTGCCCAATAAAAAGCAAAAGATCAAAGAGAGTTACAAGGTGGATTTTCTGTTTAACGACAAAAACCATGTCTTCATCAAGGGGGCTTACCTCAAGTCGTTTTGAATTTGGCTATAATGGGGGTTTAAATTTTAGGGGAGTTTATGGATAATCTCTTGAGCTTTTTGACAAACATTAATGTCATGTTTTACATTGTGGGCTATGTGGTGGGGGGCATGCCCTTTGGGTATTGGCTGGTGAAGGTCATGCATAAGGTGGATGTTACAGCACACGGGAGTGGGGGTATTGGGGCGACCAATGTTGTGCGGGTGCTTAAAAACATTGATCCGGCTAAGGCGAAGAAAATCGGCACGCTAGTGTTGGTCTTGGACTTGGTGAAGGGGGTTTTTTGCGTCTTTCTTGCCAAAATGGCGGGCTTGAATTTTGCGGCGCAGTGGATGGTCGCCATCGCCACGATTTTAGGGCATTGCTATTCGCCCTTTTTGAACTTCAGGGGCGGTAAGGGGGTCAGTACCACGATGGGGGCGGTACTTTTATTGATCCCCGTAGAAAGTTTAATCGGGCTTGCTTTGTGGGCGGTGATTGGCAAGGGGCTTAAAATTTCGTCCTTGGCTTCCATTGTGGGAGTGGGCACGGCGACTTTGTTGATCTTTTTCATGCCTAAATTCCTACCCGCACCGATCAATATCGTGCATGAGGTGGGCACGCAAACGCCCATGGTGCTGATTTTTGTTTTCACGCTTTATAAACATTGGTCGAATCTGCTTAATCTACTAAGTGGACAGGAGGGCAAGATTTTATGACGCTTAGTGTGCAAGATTACCAAATCGATGCCATCATTGGGGTGCTAGAGAGCGAACAAAAAACCCCCCAACCCTTGATCGTGGATTTAAGCATTGAGTACAACTACACCCCCCAAAACTGCCTGGATTACATGGACATTTTAGAAGTGGTGCAAAACAAACTCTCCACAACCAAATATGGGCTTTTAGAGGAGGCGTTAAGCGAAATCAGTACATGGCTTAAGACCTGCTTTCCTATCATTACACAAGTCTATATGTCTATTAAAAAGCCCCAAGCGTGCCAAAGAGCATTAGTGGGGGCAAGTTTGAGAGTGTGTTTTGATGAAAATAAAGGCTCTTAAGCCTTTTCTTATGGTTTTTAGAAAAAATTTAGCGAAACTCTAGTAAATATACGCATGCTTAAAAATTCCATCTAGAAGGGGTTTTCGTGTCTTTATTAGTCAGTCAGGAATGTATTGCTTGCGATGCGTGCCGGGAGGAGTGCCCTACAGAAGCCATTGATGAAAGCGACCCGATTTATTGCATTGACCCGGATCGATGCACCGAGTGTGTGGGCTATAGCGATGAGCCTAGTTGTGTCGGTATTTGCCCCGTAGATGCGATTGTGCCCGACCCCAACAACGCCGAGACTCAAGAGGAATTGCAGTACAAATACGAGAGTCTGCAAGAAGAAATCTAGGTTTTTATGGCAAAAATCACCACCATCATCGACATTGGCTCGAACTCCGTGCGCATGGCGATTTTCAAGAAAACCAGCCAATTTGGCTTTTATTTGCTCTATGAAATCAAATCCAAGGTACGCATTTCGCAAGGCACTTACGAGCATAAGGGGGTGTTGCAAAAAGCCCCACTCAAGCGGGCTTTAAGGGCTTTAAGAGATTTTAAAGACATTGCCGAAAAGTATAAAAGCCGTAAGATTTTATGCGTGGCGACCTCAGCCGTGCGCGATGCGCCCAACTCTAAAGAGTTTGTCGCCCTTGTGAGGGAGGAGTGTGGCCTGCAAGTCAAAGTCATTGATGGCAAGAAAGAGGCGTTTTATGGGGGCGTGGCGTGCGCTAATCTCTTGCACCATAAAGACGGGATCACCATTGACATTGGCGGAGGTAGCACGGAGTGTGCACTCATCGAAAATGGCAAGATCAAAGACTTGGTTTCTGTGAATTTGGGTACGATCCGGCTCAAAGAACTTTTTTTTGATAAAAACCTTGATTTGAACTTGGCTAGGGAGTTTATCCAAAAGGAACTGGCTAAATTGCCCCCTCATTTCAAAACGAGCTGTGTTTTTGGCGTAGGTGGGACGATCCGCTCTTTAGCCAAGGTGGGGATGTTTTTAAACAACTACCCCATTGATGTGATCCACGGTTACGAAATGGATGTGAAGAGCAATTGGCATTGGATGCAACAAATTATAAGGAGCAGTGAGGCGCAGTTGGCAGAGTTTGGCATCAGTGAGGATCGCAAGGACAGCATCCGCAGCGGGACCTTGATTTTCACCATGTTTTTGGAGCATTTTAAAGCGAGCACCATTGTGGCTAGTGGGGTGGGTGTGAGAGAGGGCGTGTTTTTAAGCGACATGCTAAGAAGCCACAACCACAGCTTCCCCAAGGGCATTAACCCCTCCATTTTATCACTCTTAGATCGCTTCTTGCCCCACTCCAAGCACAGCCAAGAAGTCAAAAAAGAATGTGCCAAACTCTTTGAAGCTCTGCAACCCTTGCATGGCATTCATGAAAAATATTTATACCATTTAAAAATCGCGGGGCAACTCTCTAGCATTGGTAAGGTGCTGAACTTCTACAATGCCCACAAGCACGGGGCATATTTGAGCCTGCACTCTTTGAGTTATGGCTTTTCCCACCAAGATCGGGCGATCATTTGCCTATTGGTGCAATTTAGCCATAAAAAAATCCCAAAAGACAGCAACATCGCCCACATCAGCGCGATCATGCCCCCCATTTTGACCTTGCAGTGGCTCAGTTTCATTCTAGGGCTTGCTGAAACCATGTGCCTAGCCCGTGTGCCTAAGGGCACGCACTACAGCCTCAAGCACAAGACCTTACAAATCAAATGCCCGAGCGACACCTATCTATGCCAAGAGATCGCCACCAAACTCACCAAACCCGTACCCTTTGAAATTGAGTTTGTATGAAAATCGCCATCATTAGGCTCTCAGCCCTAGGCGATGTCATTGTGGGTGCCGTGTTTTTGCCCTTCTTAAAGCAACGCTACAAGGAGGCAAAGATCCATTGGTTTGTGGATGAAAATTTCGCCCCTATGCTTAAAAACTCCCCCCACATCGATGTCTTGCACGCCCTGCCCTATAAAAAAACCCTGCATTCTAAAAACCCCCTAAAAATTTGGCGTTTCTATCGGCATTTGCGCTCCTTGGGGGTGTTTGATCTCATCATTGACATGCAAGGGCTGTTAAAGTCCGCGCTCATCGGGCTGTTCTTAGCCAAGAGCAAACCTAAACGCTTTGTGGGCTTTGATCGCCACTCCATTCGGGAGAAAATTGCCAGTGTCTTTTACACCCATCAAGTGGCGATCGCCTACAGCGCGCACATTTTAAAGCGCAATGAAGCCATCTTGCACCACGCCTTTAATTTAGCCTTTGGGGCCAAAGAGTGGCAAAACACCTTAGAGCAAAGAGAGCGCGCCTTTTTCTGCCCTAAGAGCCCCAAGCTAGAACCCCTCTTAAACACCCCCATGCCCAAAGTCTTGTTTGTGCTTGAGACCTCTAGGGTGCATAAAACCTATCCTCTAGAGGGCTTTAAACAAGTGGGGCTGGCTTTAAAAGATCAAAGGCTAGAGATTTTAATCTTAGGCCACGCTCATTTAGAGCAGGCTAAAGAGCTTTACACCTATTTAAACCCTATGCTGAAGACAAAAGTTAAACTTTTGCCCCCCTTAAGCCTAGAAGAGGTGAAAACCCTTGTGGCTAGGGTGGGTGTGGTGGTGGGCGGGGATACGGGCGTGGTGCATTTAGCATGGGCACTAAAGACCCCCTCAGTAACACTCTATGGCAACACTCCCAAAGCGCGCTTTGAGCTCAAGGGCGCGCACCACATTGCGTTGGTGGGTAACCCCAAAGCAAACTATAATAAAAACGACCACTCCATTAAGGACATCCTGCCCCTTGCCATCAAAGAGGCGGTTTTAAGCATATTGAAAGGGACAAACAAACTTGACTAAAGAGAGCGGGATTTGTAGAGAATGGGGGATTTTTTGGGGCAAGGTTTTAGAGTGGGCTTTAAATGGATTGGGCTTTGTGTTGGCACGCTTGCCCCATTCTTGGTTTGTAGGCTGTGTGCGGGCTTTGGGCTCTATCTTTTACAAGCTAGATAGACGGCGTTATTATGACGCTAAGGCAAATTTAGACTTTGTCTTCCCCGAAATGGAGAGTGCCCGCAAAGAAGCGATCATTAAAAGGGCTTACCAAAACTTCGCCTTTATTATCCTTGAGAGCGTGCGGGTGGAGTTTCTGCCTAAAGACATTTATGATGCCCGCTTCACGCTCATCGATCAAGAAAATGTTTTAAAGTCGCTGGCTAAAAACGGGCAGGCGGTGGTGATGGGCATGCACTTTGGGTATTGGGAGGCGGTGGGGACTTCTTTAGCGCAGCACTACGCGCAGTACGATCGGGGGTCTTTGGGGCGTTTAACCAAGTTTGAGAGCATCAACCGCCTGATTGTCAAGCACAGAGAGGCTTTTGGCGTGCGCTTCATCAACAAAGTCGGGGCGTTTAAAGAGCTTTTGAAAGTCTATAATGGGGGCAAGGGCTTGGTGGGGATTTTGGTCGATCAAAACATCTCGCCCAAGGAGGGGGTGGAGGTGGATTTTTTCGGACATAAGGCGACCCACACGACCATAGGCTCTATTTTAGCCCGCCGTTACAACATAGACATTGTGGCGGTGATCATTGACTTTAACGAGGATTACAGCCACTACTTTGTTACCTACTACCCCCCCATTAAAATCAACATCACAGAAGACAGCCAAGCCGACATACAAGAAGCCACCCAAGCCCAAGCTACCCTAAGCGAGCAGATCATTAGAGCCCACCCTGAAAGCTGGTTTTGGTTTCATCGGCGCTTTAAAAGCACGCACCCAGAGATTTATAAAAAACCTACTTGAAGCGGGTGGTTAAAAACAGCACGCAGAGCATGCCCACACTAAAGCCCGCGATGAGCGCGCCGATGGTGTGCGCGTTCAAATAAATGCGCGCGCCCATCGTCATCAAGGCTAGGGGCAAGAACCACAACCACACCCAGCCATAGCGGCGCACCAAGAATCCCAAAGCGCAAGCGACCATCGAAGAATGCCCGCTTGGCATGTTTTTAGAGCTTCCATTGGGCCGCTCGCCCAAACGCCGCCCAAAAAGCACGACATCATTTAACCCCCATTTAAGCGCATGCGTGGCGATCGTGGTGGCGATGCTGACATGGATGATTTGCACCAAGCCCACAATGTCTCTTTTGGCTAAAGGCAGGGCAAAAGAGGCGATGGTGGGGATGAAGCGGGCGTAGTGTTCGGTGAAGCTAAAGGCGGCGGAGACTTGGGGCTGCCTGGCAATCTTAGGAAAGGGCGTGATTGCCCCAAACACAAAGAGCAGGGCAAACAACACGATGCTTTTGATCGGCAGACTTTGGGGCAGACTGTTCAAACATAGGGTTTTAAGTTTCATTGGAAAATGTCCAATTTGGGGTTGTAGGCAGGGCTTTTTTGCAACCCAAAGGCGTGCAAGACGCTCGAAAAAATCATATCTTGAGTGTAGTCGGGTTTAAGTGGTTTGGCTTGCAAATGCGCTTTAAAGGCGGGATTGATGTAAACAATGAAGGGGACTTGTTTTTGAAAATCGGGGGCGATCAAATAGGGTGTGCCGTGTAGATACAGCCCATGCTCGCCTAAACTCTCGCCGTGATCACTCATGTAAAGCAGCATGGCTTGGCGAGGTGTGTGGCTGAGGTTTTGCACGGCAATGTCTAGAACCTTATCGTTGTAGATAATGGTGTTGTCATAGGCGTTGATGAGCGCAACACTTTGGCACGCGTCTAGCTCGTTGTGGGTGCAAATGGGTTTGAATGGGGCAAAGCCTTTAGGGACCTTATCCACATACAGCGGACCGTGCGAGCCCTTAAGGTGCAAGATAACCAATAAATTATCCTTGGGGTAGCGCGCCAGCACATGGGGCAGGGCTAGGGCTAGGGCTTCATCGTAGTCTATGATCTTAGAATCCAAGCCCACTTCTTTAAACCATCTGTGCAGGATGGACAGAGGGGGGGACCAATCCACATCCATGGGAGGTGGCCCGTCATTAAGGCTCAACCACACCACCTTAACGCCTTGTCTGTGCAAGAACAAGGGCAGGTTCTCATACCCGCTCTTGGCGTTTAAAATGCAGGTGAGCGCAGCGGTGGTGTAGGTGGCACAAGAGGTGGCTTTGAGAGCTAGAATTTCATGGTGGTTTAAGAGCTCTTGGAGTTTGGGCGTGGTGGGCTTGTTATAGCCATAAATGCCGTAATTGGCGCGTCTTGCGCTCTCACCGATGGCCAGAACCACCACCCGCCCCCGCACTTGCAAGGGCACTAAGCCAAAGCGTTTTAAGGGGGCTGTTTTTAAAAAGAGCAGGGCGGCCCGCGCGGTGTTGATGCTGTAGTTATAGGGTGCGACAAGCCCACCGATGGCCTTGGCGTGTTTGTCAAAAAAGAGCCATTGTTTTGTGTGGATCGCCCCCCAAAACGCAAAAACAAGTCCTGAACCTAAAATAAAATAGAGTTTATGCTTAAAGCGGCTTGGCTTTAAGGGCAAGAGCCAACAACCCACAGCCACTAAAAGCCCTAGCAAAACATAAAGCCATAGATGCCAGCCCAAAAACCCGCTCGCTTCCTTGAAGTTGGTGTTGAGGACATTGCCCATCATGTCTCTAGTCAACAAGGTGTGGTAGGTGTTGACAAAATAGAGAGCTAGGGCGTTGCATAAGCTAAAGAGGGAGCAAAAAAAGCGCAACATCCGCAGGCCAAAGATAGACAGCATTGCAAAGGCCATGCTGGTTACACAGATGTATGCGGCGCACACGCTAAAAGCCACGCTAAAGCCCCCATTTTCTCTCAGCACAAATCCCAGCAAGGGCAGGTTAAAGAGAACTAAAGAGACAACGCTGTAGATCAATAAGCCCCAGCTGAGGGGCAGGGGCGCGACACGAAAGGACATTAAAACCTATTTACCGATGTAAACCTGTCTAGGGCGGGCGATTCTAGCTTGGGCGTTTTTGACATGCTCTAAAAGCTGGGCGCACCAGCCCACGGTGCGGCCGATCACAAACACGGGGGTGAAAAAGCGCACAGGGATTTGTAGTGCCCGTAAAATCGTGCCAGAGTAAAAGTCTACATTAGGATAAAGATTACGCTCAATGAAGTAGTCATCTTTAAGAGCGACTTCTTCGACTTTTGCGGCGATCTCATCGAGCTTAGGGTTCATCTTAACCCCCTTGGCTTGCAAGTCGTCTTTGAGTTTCTTTAACACCCGTGCTCTAGGATCGTAGCTCTTATACACCCGATGCCCAAAACCCATGAGCTTAAAGGGGTCGTTCTTGTCTTTCACGCGGGCGATGTATTTGTCTACATTTTTGACATCCCCGATCTCTTCTAGCTGGATCAAGACCTTTTCATTCGCCCCGCCGTGCAAATGCCCCCAAAGCGCACTGATGCCTGCGCTGATGGCGGCATAGGGGTGCACACCCGTAGAGGCGACATTGCGCACGGTGGATGCCGAGGCGTTTTGCCCGTGATCGGCGTGCAGGGTTAGGATTTTATCCAAAGCCTCCACTTCCAGGGGGGTGATCTCCATTTCGCCATGCACGGTGTGTTTAAGCCGTTCGTGAGGGTAGGCTCTTAGCATGAATAAGATATTTTCGATGTAGCTACGGCTAATGTCGGGGTGGATGATGGGTGCGCCGATCTCGTTGCGGTAGCAAATGGCGGCGAGAGTGGGCATTTTGGCCACAATGCGCCTTGCCATCGTTTGGTAGTCTTCTTCAGTGTGCATCACGGCATGATCGGAGTAAAAGGTGGAGAGGATGGACACCCCGCTGCTCAGTTTTGCCATCGGGTGGGCGTTGGTGGGGAAGGCGGAAAACATGTTCATTAAAGTCCTGTGGATGAAGCTACGGTGGCGCAATTCCAACTCAAATTCTAGCGACTCGGTCTCATTTTTGGGCAATTCATCGGTGAGCAAGAGCTTACACACATCTACATACTTATACTTGGCGACCAGCTCCTCAATGGGATGGCCTTTGTAGTAAAGCTCGCCTTTTTTGCCATCGATGTAGCTGATGGTGGATTTGCACCCCGCTGTGGACGCATACCCAGGGTCATAAGAAAAAAGCCCCGAAGTTTCAAAGAGTTTAGAAAAATCGATCGCATGGGGACCGCGGGTACAGGCAATGGTTTCAAACTCAAATTTTTCGTTCGTTTCGTTATTGATCAGTGTAACAGACATGGACTTCCTTTCACATTTTGAGCTAGATTATACCCCCTTAAGATTAAAATAAGGTTTCTAAACATAGGACTTGATGGACTTGACCATATCTAGGTATTTTTGAAACACCTTAAGCGTTGAAACCTTGGATCGCTCCCTCTTAATCCTTAATGTTGGCATCTAAACACGCCACGAACACCCTGCCGATTAAAGCGGTTGTTCCCGTTGTTGCCGTGGTGCTGATCGTGCCCCCGAGCACACTGCCCGCCACGGTGATGCGCTTTAAAATCCTGCCCACCGCCACGCACACCGCATGCCCCGTGCTAAGTACATCCGCAAATATCGCTAATAGTTGCTCTGCCACGCTCTGCGAGAGTTCAAGCCCGTAAATTTTGCTGGTGTGGATCATCATAACGATTTGGACGGGGGCGAGCAGGGCAAGATCCCAGAAGGGGATGGGTACTGCCCCGATGATTGCCGCTCCTATTGTCCTCCACTTCCAAAGCCCCAACTTTTTGTAAATGCGCCTCTTCAAGCCCAAAACGCTCTTGCACCACACTAGAGAACTTCTCCCCTTTGTCGTCCTTATCCTGCTGGACTTTTGTGATCGCTGCAATCGTGTGGACTTGATGCGCTTGTAGCAGCTCATACAGTTTCCACCTCGCCCTCTTGAACGCACCTTGCGGACTCTTGGATACATAGCCATGCGATGTGGATTTGCTCTTTTGCCTCTTGGCAGTGCATGCGCTCTAAAAAATTAAAAATCTCTTGCTTGGTGGTGCTAAAGTCTTTGAACTCTAGCCCCTTCGTGTCGTGACTGGTGAGCCCGCCTTGAATGTTTGCAATCTGCTGGATGATGGGCGCGCCCTGCCCAGTGCGCGCCACTTCTATGCCAAAAACCACATTGATTAAAGTGTTCTTACCAGTGCCCATGCTGCCCGCTACAAGCACATTTAAGCAAGTGCCGAACAAATTAAGATCGATTTCTTGCGCTATAAACACCCCTTAAAACTGAAGTTCCCCTATTTTAACCCAAAACTTTAAACCTGCTTTATGCTACAATGCAGGGCATATCATTTTTTCAAGGAGTTTTTTGTGTCTTATAATCCTAAATACTTGTCTGTGCCTACAGAAGGGGAGGCGATTACCTATAAAGAGGGCAAATTGCATGTGCCAAGTCACCCCATTATCCCCTTCATTGAGGGCGATGGGATTGGCGTGGATATTACACCTGTGATGCGTAAGGTCGTGGATGCCGCCGTGCAAAAGGCTTACAAAGGGGAGAAAAAGATTGCGTGGTATGAAGTCTTTGTTGGCGAAAAATGCTTCAACAAATTCAAAGATCACAAAGAGCTAAGCGTGGAAGAGCAATGGCTGCTTCCGGACACCATTGAGGCAATCAACCACTTTAAAGTGTCGATCAAGGGACCTCTAACTACCCCCGTAGGCGAGGGCTTTAGATCGCTCAATGTCGCCTTGCGCCAAAAAATGGATTTGTATGTGTGCTTGCGCCCTGTGCGCTGGTATGGCAGCCCTAGTCCGGTTAAAGACCCCGGTAAGGTGGATATGGTGATCTTTAGAGAGAATAGCGAGGATATTTATGCCGGTATCGAGTTCAACCAAGACACCCAAGAGGCTAAAAAACTCATCAAATTCTTACAAGAAGAGCTAAAAGTAACAAAAATCCGCTTCCCTGAGACAAGCAGCATTGGCATCAAGCCCATCAGCCTAGAGGGGACTGAAAGGCTCGTGCGCAAGGCGATCCAATACACCATTGACAATGATCGCGCTAGCCTCACCTTTGTGCATAAGGGCAATATCATGAAATACACCGAAGGAGCGTTCATGAAATGGGGGTATGCCCTAGCGCAAAGAGAGTTTGGGGCAAAACTCTTAGACAAAGGCCCTTGGTGCACCCTTAAAAACCCCAAAACGGGTAAAGAGATCGTCATTAAGGACATGATCGCCGATGCCTTCTTGCAACAAATTTTACTCCGCCCCGCGGAATACGATGTGATCGCCACCATGAACTTAAACGGGGATTATATCTCGGATGCGTTAGCAGCGATGGTGGGCGGGATTGGCATTGCCCCCGGGGCGAATATGAATGACAGCGTTGCCATGTTTGAAGCCACACACGGCACTGCCCCCAAATACGCCGGACAAAATAAAGTCAATCCCGGCTCTATAATCCTTAGTGCGGAGATGATGCTACGCCATATGGGCTGGGTTGAAGCGGCGGATTTGATCGTGAAGGGCATGCAAAAAGCCATTGAGAACAAAAAGGTAACTTATGACTTCGCCCGTTTGATGCAAGGAGCCACTGAGGTGTCTAGCTCGGAGTTTGGTGAGGTGATCATCTCGCATTTATAAACAAACAAAAGGAGGGTTGGAGGCACTATGAGGCGCGTTGGTTTGTTTTTAGGGCTTTTGTGTTTCTTGGCTAATGTGGCGTGGGGGTTGGGTTGTGCGAGTAATCCAAATTACCATTGGGACTATACGCTTCAGCAAGCAAGGGATTTTGTAAACAAATTTAAAGACGATGACCAAAGTACATATGGTGCGCAATATGTGCTAGAGAAAAGTCAAGCCGTGTTGGGTGGGATCCCTTATTGCGGGGTTGTGGTGCGTGGTTATCGGTCCGGGAATATCATTAGCAATGATGGCGGTCGTGGTCCAACAGCTGGACTTGACTTGAGCTTCATGTGTTTTGGATTTAGTCGGGGGAATAAGTGGTATAAGGGCTCTTGTTTGATCTTAGATAATGAATCTCCTTTATCTGAAATCAACATGGAGTTTAAAAAAGATGCCATGCTCTTGCACTTGCGTGAGGACTATTACGCATGCGCTGATGAAGCAGACAGGATAGGCAGCGACACTGGGACCAACCGCGCGCATTTTACTTTTAAGCCCTTTAAGGGTCGTTATGTTTTAACAAAACTCGATGTTAAAAGCAATAAGGAGCCCATCGATCCTGTGTATCGCCAAAAGAGAGACCATATGAAAATTTTCATGAACACCATGAAAGAAAGTATTTTGCAAGACTTAGTGGAGCGTTGCGACAAGAAGGGATATTGCCAAGAGAGATAAGCGGGCGTGATGGATGGCAAGGCTAAGAGTGGCAAAAATTTAGGACTGCAAAACATGGGAAGAAAAAATGGAATCGAATAGATTAGGGTGCTTTCTTGGGGTTTGGTTGCTCTTAGCCCATGTATTCTTGGGCTTAGCAAAGTCTAGTGATTTTGAGCCGCCGCGTGTTGTTAAAATGCTAAGAGATCAAAGCGAGCTGTTTTTATTTAACGATCCACGAAAAAACAGCGGCGACCCCATAAATATCCTTGAAGAGAGTAAAGCCCGTGTGGGTAAAACCCTCTATCGGGGCTTTGTGTTGCGCACCTTGTGGCCGTATGCAGAAAATGCCAATAATGGTAAAATCAATGTAAGTCTCATGTGCTTTGGGTTTTATAAGGGCTCTAAATGGCATAAAGGCTTTTGTTTAGAGCTTAACCCTGAAGCCACCTTTTCACAAACGAGCGTGGATTTTAAACAAGATGCCCTCACTTTGCGTATCAATGAATACGCGATTGAATGCGACTGGGAGCATCGAAACCTAGAGATTTTAACCTTCAAGCCCTCTAAGGGTCGCTATGTCTTGCAAAGCTATAGCCGTGTCAATGACAGCGATCAAGACATTGACCCCTTTTATCGCCAAAAACGCGATGGCAAGAAAATTTATATGGAACAAATCAAAAACAGTGTGTTGCAGGGCTTGCAAGATCATGGCTATAAAAAACATTACTGCCAAACATGGGAGGATAAAAATGGGATCGAGTAAGTGGCTTTAGATTTTGTCTTGGCTTTTGTGGGCTTTGTTACGGGCATCACAGCGGGGTTTTTTGGCATTGGCGGGGGGGAGATTGTCGTGCCCGCTGCAGTGTTTGCGGGCTTTAGCTACAGCCACGCCGTGGGCATTTCGCTCTTTCAAATGCTCTTTTCCTCTCTGGTGGGCTCACTCATCAATTACAAAAAGGGCTTGCTAGACATTAAAGAGGGCTTGGCGATCGCGGGGGGTGGGCTGTTTGGCGCAATGCTAGGCAGCTTTTTATTAAAACGCATGGACGATCGGATTTTAATGGGGCTGTTTGTGGCGGTGGTGTGCTACACCTTTTTTAAATACGCCTTCATCAAAAAGGGCAACTACCCCCGTGCGCACTTCAGGCTACACGCCCACAACGCGCATTTTAAAATCCCGCTGATCCGCTGGAACTTGAGTAAAAAGCACGCCATTTTAGCCCTAGCTGGGCTCATCACGGGGATTTTTTCGATCCCACTTGGCATGGGCGGTGGGATTTTGATCGTGCCCTTCTTGGGCTACTTTTTAAAATACGACACGCAAAAGATCGTGCCCTTGGGGCTGTTCTTTGTGATCTTCTCCTCGCTTTCAGGCGTGATCGCGCTCACACACGCGGGCGTGCTCGCCCCCCGCATTTTATGGGTGGGTTTTTTGGTGGGTGTGGGCGCGCTAGCGGGCGTGGGGCTTGGCATTAAATTGATCCTTATAGCGACTGAAAAGATCCATCGGGTCTTGCTCTTAAGCATTTACGCCCTAAGCATTGTGGCTACGGGCTACAAGCTCGTGACGGAATTATAAATCCTTGCTTAAAAGCACTTGGCTAATGAAGCGCTGCTCTTTGATTTTGCACACTTGGATCACGACATCGATCGCGCTTTTAAAGTAGCGTTTAACAATACTTAAATCAAACTTGGCCTTATGCCCCATTTCAATATTTAGGGCAATGGCTTCTAGGACCTGCTCCACACTGTTGGCGTGCAGGGTGGACATCATCCCCTTATGCCCTGTGTTGCCAAAGCGCAAGAATAAAAGGGCGTTTCTAGTATCGATCTCGCCCACCATGAGCCGATCGGGGCGCATGCGCATCGCCATGTTGAGGGCGTTTTCATAGGTGAAGGGGGTTTGCTCCATTTTACCCACCAAGAGCCCCACGCTGTTTTCAAACCCGCTTAAATCCAATTCTTGGCTATCCTCCACGCTCACCACCCGCTCTTCCTTAGGGATAAACTCCAAAAGGGCATTTAATAGGCTTGTTTTGCCGCTGGCAGTCGCCCCGCTGATTAGTATGTTATGCCCCTCTTGTGCCATGCTTTTTAAGTCGCTGTGGCTAAAGGTGCAGGTGTTGGTGATAGAAAACGCCTCGAGGGGGAATTTTAGTAGGCTTGGTACGCGGATATTTAAGCTGATTTGGTTGTTCGTGGTGATGCTGAAATGGTTGGCACTCACGCGGTAGCGGGTGAAGGGGATGGAGCAGTTTAAGGTGGGGGCAAGGCTATTAAAGGGCAAATCTCTATAACTGGCTAATTGCTCGCAAAAGCGCAATAAAAACTCTTTGCTGAAAGTGGGGTCATAGATTTTTTGGTGTGTGCCACTGAGCGCATAGAGCCACAGCTCGTTTTCGGTGTTGCTAAGAAGCTCGGTAACCCCACTTTGCAAATAGGGGGCAAAAAGGGCAATCTGCGCCTTTAAAACCTTGTGGGTTTTTAGCTCTTCTAACACCTTTTTAAGGCTTCTTGCAAGTCTTGCAGAGTGTCTATACCCACACTTTGGGTTTTAACTAGGCTGGTGGTGATCGCCTTGTGGTGGTAGAGCGCGCGCAGTTGCTCGAGTTTTTCAATGTCCTCTAGGGGGCTTTTTTCAAGGGCGCAAAACTCCAAGAGTGTATTTACCCTAAAGCCATAAATGCCAATATGGCCCAAAAAGGCGCGGTGTTGTTCGTCTCTGCCATAGGGGATGGGGGCGCGTGAAAAATACAGGGCGCGATTATTCGTGCCCAGCACCACTTTAACCACATTGGGATCTTGGGCTTCTTTGGGACTGATTTCTTTAATGCAGGTGTGCATAAATGGGGTGTTTTGGGCTTCTTTTAAGAGCGTGGCGATGATCTCTGGCTCTAAAAAGGGCTCATCGCCTTGCAAATTCAAAACGGGGGTGTGCTCGGGCAGGTTTAAAAGTGTACAGGCCTGGGCGCATCTGTCTGTCCCGCTTGTGTGCACCTTGTTCGTTAAAATGGCTTTAACATTGAAGTCCTCGCAAGCCCTCAAAAGCAGGGCATCATCGCAAGCCACCACCACTTCATCCACCCTTTGGGCGTTGCGTGCGGTGGCAACCACCATGGGCACGCCCTGAATAGGCACTAAGAGCTTGCGCGGAAAGCGGGTAGATTCCAGCCTCGCAGGAATCACAATCATACAACCTCCTTAAAATAAAAAATGCTTTATTATAGCCTTTTTGTATGGGGTTTTCTTAACCTAAAACTTAGTTGTTTCAAGCTATGCTTAAAACCTTAATTTTACACGAAAGGGCAAAAATGGAGGTCTTAACCAGCCAAAATTACCAAGAAAAAACAAGCCAAGGGGCGGTGGTTGTCAATGTGGGCGCGCACTGGTGCCCCGATTGCCACAAAATCGCGCCCATGATGGATGCTTTAGCCAAGGATTACAGCCAAGTGAAAATCTTTAAAGTGGATTTTGACAAGAGCGAGGATTTAAAAGAAAGTCTAGGCATCAAACGGATTCCGACTTTGATTTTTTATAAAGACGGTGCAGAAGTGGGGCAAAGACTTGTAGAACCCGGTACAAAAAGTGTCATCGAAGCGGAGTTTAAAAAGCTCGTTTAATGGTTGCGGGAGGTGGATTTGAACCACCGACCTTTGGGTTATGAGCCCAACGAGCTACCGGACTGCTCTATCCCGCGTCATACTTAAAGGGTATGGTTGGAGTAGAAGGATTCGAACCTCCGAATGGCAGGACCAAAACCTGCTGCCTTACCACTTGGCGATACTCCAACGAAAAAGTGCCATTCTAGCTTGTTTCTCTGAAAAAGTCAAGCCCCCCTACCTAGTCTCTAACTAGCACTTGGGAATGTGCACATGCGTGGCGAGCCCGCCTAGTGAAGTTTCGCGGTATTTAGAATCAAGAGCCTTACCAACCTCGTACATGGTAGAGATCACATCATCTAGGCTCACCTTGGCTTGGTAGCCATCCTCTAGGGCGAGTCTAGCCGAAGAGATCGCCTTGATCGTTCCCACCACATTGCGCTCAATGCAGGGGATTTGCACCAACCCACCCACAGGATCGCAGGTTAAACCCAAATGGTGTTCCATAGCAATCTCAGCCGCGCTTAAGACTTGGCGCACATTGCCCCCCAGCACAAAGGCAAAGCCCGCCGCCGCCATTGAAGAGGCCGTACCGACTTCCGCCTGACAACCCGCCTCTGCCCCGCTCAAAGAGGCATTCTTTTTGTATAAATACCCCACCGCCGCACAAGTGAGCAAGAAATCCACAATTTGCTCGGTTTCTAAAGGCTTGATGTGGTGGTGGCAATAAAGTAGCACCGCTGGCACCACCCCACACGCCCCATTGGTGGGGGCGGTCACCACTTTATGCCCGCAGGCGTTTTCTTCACTAACAGCCCTAGCATAAAGCGTGGCGTAATCGACCATCGCCAGCGGATCGGCGTGGCTGGGGTGTTGGCTTAAACGGGCGTGGACTTTGGGAGCTAGGCGTGCCATGCCGATGTAGCCGGGCAATTGTTTTTCTTGAGAGGACACGCCACTTTTATAGCACTCCAGCATGGCTTTATAAATTTCTAGGCAGTAGGTGCGGGCGTAATTTTGCCCAAACAGCGCGCTCTCGTGCAAATCCACAATGCCCGCGATGCTGGTGTGGTGCTTTTCACACAATTCCATGAGCTCTTTAGCACTAGAGAAATCAAAGGCGTTGTGTTTTGGTTTTTCTGGGGCGGTTTGCTTGTGCTTTAACTCCTCTTCCGTGTAGATAAACCCGCCCCCCGTAGAGTAATAAATCTCTTTGAGCAATAGATCTTGCTTGCTGTTGAAGGCACACACCTCCATGCCATTTTCATGCAAACTCAAGGCTTCGGATTCAAAGAGAATGTCCTCTTCAAGATTAAAAGAGATGTTTTTTGTTTTAGCTAGGTGCAAGGTGTGCTCTTGGATCGCCTTTTGCAAAATCTCTTGTCTTTGGGGTACGCTCACCTCTTTGGCACTCACTCCGCTAAGGCCCACCACACAGGCTAAATCCGTTAAATGTCCCTTACCAGTTAGGGCGAGCGAGCCATGCAAGATGACTTGCACTCTAGCCACCTCCTCAAGGATTTGCTTTTCTTGCAAGAGTTTGCAAAAACGCACGCAAGCGTCCATGGGCCCTATGGTATGTGAAGAACTAGGGCCTATGCCTATTTTAAAAATGGCAGTGATGGATTGGCTGTAAATTTCTTGTTGTGTCATGGTTACCTCATTTAACAATATTGATAATGGCGTTTAAAACGGTGAGTACGCCGGCCAAAAAGATGAAACTATCGGCAAGCGGGCTTCTAAATTCCTTCATGGAGGGCAGAGTATACATCGCCACAATGGGTAGGATGAAGGTGATGGTGGCCAAAGCAGGCCCGCCCAAATCCTCAATGAAACTTAAAATACTGGGATTGTAGTAGGCGACCGCAACGATGCTGATCCAAAAAAATATGGTCGTCCACATATCGATGCGACGATGGTGGTGGGTGTTGAGTTTATCCTTAGTGAAGGTTTGCACGATCAGGCCCTTCAAACCCTCCTTTGCCCCATAGTAATGCCCAAAAAAGGAAGTGGTGATCGCTAAGAACGCCACAACAGGGCCGGCATAGCCGATGAAAGGGTTGTGCAGGGTGTTGGCAAAGTAGCTCAAAATGGGGATGTTTTGCGCTCTAGCTTTGGCAAAGTCGGTGGGGTCTAGGCAAAGGATGCACGAGAATACAAAGAACATCACAAAGAAAAGCAAAAGGGAGGTGTTGAACAGCTCAATTTGGTTGGTTTTAAAGTGCTTGAGCTCCCCGTAGTGCTTCTCCACAGCTTGGGCGAAAGTGGAGATAATCGCGCTGTGGTTAAACGAGAACACCAACACGGGCAGGGTAAACCACAGTGCCGCAAAGAACCCTTTCACACTGGGGATTTCAGCGATCATGGCAGTTTTCCAATAGGGGATTAAATACAAAGAAAACACCAACAAGATCAATGCTAAGGGGTAGACAAGGGCGTTTGCCACGCGTGTGACAATCTTGGTGTTGAACAGCATCACAAAGATCATGCCCGTGATCATGTGTTCGGCTAGAAAGAAGCGGTTATTTTCAAAGTAGTGCAAACCTAGTTGGTTAGCAAAGAAAGATTCAACCGTGTTTGTAATCCCCACACCATAGGCAAGACAAATAGGGTAAAGGGCAAAGAAATACATTAGGGTGATTAAAAATCCAACCTTTTTACCCAAGCGGGTGGCGGCGTGGGTGATGTCTTGGTTGCCTATGGCATTGACAAAGCGCGCTAAAGCCCTATGGCTAAGCCATGTCATGGGAAAACTCATCGTCGCCATCAACACCACGGGCCAAAACCCATGCTCGCCCGCCTTGATAGGCAAAAACAAAATCCCTGCCCCGATGGCCGTACCAAAGAGCGACCACATCCAACGGATGTCGAAGAGATTTAACTTTTTATCCGCTTGCGTCATGCAAACCCTTGTGTGTCTAAAATCAAAAGACCCATTGTAACAGAATTAAGACAATGGCTATTAGTCTCAAGCCATATCAAGCGGTTTAATGGGATTGTCGGAGCGGATGTTAACTTAGGGGATTTGTAAAAAAGCATTGTGGATTGCCAAAATATCTAGATGCTCTGGGATGTCATGTACCCTTAGAATGCTCGCCCCATTTTCTAGGGCTTTTAAATGCAGGGCAAGCGTACCGGCTAGGCGATCTTGCACTTCTCTAGCACACACCTCGCCCACGCTTTTTTTGCGGCTGCAGCCCACAAGCAAAGGGTAGCCAAAGTGCAAAAAATGCGCTAAATGTTTGATCAAGGCTAAATTTTCGGGCATTTGTTTAGAAAAGCCAAAGCCAATGTCCAAGATGATGTCGCTAATGCCTTGCTCTTGTAAAGCGGCGATTTTGGTGCGAAAAAACGCCTCCATGCCCTCCCACAGATGGTCGTTTGTGAGTTGTTGGTGTGCTTGCAAAGGCACTCCTAAAGAGTGCATCAACACCACTTGTGCCCGGTATGCTTTGGCCACAGCGAACATCTCTACATCCCTAAAACCATTGACATCGTTTAACATACAAAAGCCATGTTCTAGGGCAAAGGCGGCACTCTTGTGGTTGTAGGTGTCTATGCTGAATTTAGCATGTCTGTAGAGCTGTTGGTTCTTGATCTCAATGCACAGCTCTTTTAAACGGGCGATCTCTGTGTTGGCATCTATGTAAATACTGCCCGGTCTGGAGCTGGCTGCCCCGATGTCTATGTAGGCGATTTTTTGCTCTAGGCATCGGTAGATTTGCCTTAGGGCACTTTGTGCGCTGTGGCGGCTATCTGGATAGAAGCTATCAGGGGTTACATTGACAATTGCCATGAGGGAGGGGGCGATTTTAGGGGAGTTCAAGTGGGTTTCTAGCTCTTTGGCAAGTGTTTTAAGCCCAAAGTCTTGTTTAGCACATTTTTGGGCGAGGTGCTGGAGTTGATCTAGAGTGCCCACCAACAAACAATCATAGACTTCTTCCTTTGCCAAAATGCAGTTTTTAGGCGTGGCTAACTCTGCACCAATACGCAGTGCCTCTTGTTTTAAAATCAGGGTGGCACTTAAAGGCAGGTCGGTGATTTTAAAACTTAAAAGCTGGGCTTTTTTTGCCATGATCGCCTGTCCTGTGGGGTGTGCACCCATCTCATGCAAGGCGCAAGAAAAGCTAGAAGGATTGAGCCTCTGTAAAAACATCAGCCTCTTTCTTGCAAAATACTTAAGAGTAGGGGCAAAAGATTGTAGCTGGGACGTAGATATAGGGCGTTGGCGTAAAGGGCATTGTCAAACTGTGCGAGCGTGGCGGGGCTTAGGTGGATGCCCGCTTGTTTTGTGGCTTCTAAGAGTGCGGCGATTTGGATTTTTGTTTCCTCTTGGTTGAATTGTTTGTCGGCATTTTGTAGGTATTGGTAAAGGGTGCATAGATCATAAGTCTTTAGGTTTAGTCCAAAGGGTGGTAGAGAGGTCTTGGTGCGCTTGTTGGTGTGTGGCAATCTAGAGCGGATGGTGGACAACAATGCGCTTGGGTGCTTGGTGATGAGGATAAAAAAGGTGTTTTCTGGGGGTTCTTCTAGGATTTTAAGTAGGGCGTTTTGGGCAAAAATGTTTAAGCTGGGCGCGGCGATGAGAAACGCCTTTTGACCGGCAAATTTCAGCACACAGCGGCGTTTGATCTCGTGGGTGTGTTCGATTTTCAGCTCGTCCTCGCAAAAGAGTTCAGCTAAAAAGGAGGTGTTTTGGGCTTTAAAATGTGTTTCTAAGGACTCTTTGTGGCCTTGGGCTTCATCGTGGGGGGCGTTGGCATAGATGATCCGGCTAGTCATTAAAGCTCACTTGCCCCAACAAGCTCTCTAGCACCATGCGGGCAAATAGACGGTAAAGATCTAAAAGTTTGTGATCAAGCAGGGGGTTTAGGGATTCAAGGCTCATTGCCCCCTCTTTTTGGTTATCTAAAAACCATAACAAACTTTGCTCCACACTTAAGGCAAGCTGTGCCATCTGTGTATTGCTTGCCCCCACATACCAAAAGATGTAGTTTTGGTACACTAAATCCAAAGTACTGCGCACGATTGAAAGGTCCGGTCTTTGTTGCAAATAAATGTCAAAACCTTGCAGGGGATCAAAGATGGGGATCAGAGGGTGCATGGGGTGTGTGTTTAAATGCGCTAGAACATAGGTTTTAAGCCATGCTCTTTGGCTGTCTGTGATGATGAGCACACAACCCCCTTTCAAGATGTGCTCTGTAGCGCGCAGTAAAGGGGCACAGTCTTGGGGTGGCTCAAGACACAAAAACCCCTCTTTTTGCAACGCAACAAGCCACTCCTTAAAACGCATTAAAGGTCGAGTTTAAATGCTGCATGTAGGGTTTTGAGCGCAAGTTCGGCCACGCTGATATCCACCACCACAGAGATTTTAATCTCGCTCGTGCCGATCATCAGGATATTGATGTTCTCCTTAGCTAGGGCATTGAAAACACTGCTGGCAATCCCTGAGTGTGAGCGCATCCCCACACCCACGACAGACACCTTAGCAACCTTGTCGTCATGCTCAACTGATCCAATGTTTGTGAGATTTTTTAACACCTGCAAACAGGTGTCTAAATCGTCCTTGGGCACGGTGAAGTTGATGTCCGTTTTGCCATTACGGGCGACAGTTTGCACAATTAGGTCAATGTTGATCCCCGCACCCGCCAAGAGCCCAAATACCTCTCCAGCAATGCCCGGATAATCTAGGGCATCGACAATATTGACGCGGGCTTGGTCTGTATCTAGGGCGATGCCACTCACAATGGGTTTTTCCACAATTTGCTCCTCTGAAGTGATGCGTGTCCCCTCGGTGTTGTTAAAGGAATTACGTGTGACTAGTGGGATGTTGTATTTTTTGGCAAGTTCGACAGAGCGGTTAAAGAGCACCTTTGCCCCCATTGAAGCCAACTCCAACATCTCCTCATAGCTGATCTCATTGATTTTACGGGCTGTGGGCACGATGCGTGGGTCTGTGGTGTAAATGCCATCCACATCGGTATAAATTTCACAAAGCTGGGCGTGTAAGGCCCCAGCTAGGGCCACCGCGCTTAAGTCGCTGCCTCCCCGCCCTAAAGTAGTGATCTCCCCACCCTGACTGATGCCTTGAAAACCCGCCACGATCACAATGAAATTTTGCGCCAAGAGTTCTTTAACTTTAGCGGTGTCGATGTCTAAAATTTGGGCTTTGGTGTAGTGTGAATCGGTTAAAATCCCCGCCTCTCGTCCGCTCAAAGAACACGCTTTTTGCCCCATAGACTCCAAAGCAATGGCAAGCAGAGCACTAGAAATTTGTTCACCGCTGCTAAGCAGGCGGTCTAACTCGCGCCGGTTGCTGCGTGCGCCAAAGTAGTGGGCAAGATTTAAAAAGTCATCCGTGGTGTCGCCCATCGCCGAAACCACGACCACTAGATCCTCGTAGAGTTTCTTGCTCTCAATCACGCGTTTAGCTACAGCCTCAATGCGCGCACAGCCCCCCATGCTTGTTCCCCCAAATTTCTGTACCACCAACATCTATAAATACCCCTCTTTGCGGAAATAGCCGATCACTTGGCGGTAAACCTGGCGCTTGAAATGCACGACTCGGTGGAAAAGGTCGTGGGTTTTGACAAAACAATAGCAGTTGAACTCGGGTGAAAGGGTTTGGATGTTGATTAAAGCATTGTTCTTGAGCCGCACTAAAAAATACTTTTGCTTTTGTCCATCAAAGGGGTAGAGTTTTTTGGGCATCGTGGGGGGAAAGTCGTAGGTGATCCATTTGGGGTATTCGGCGATCACCTCGATGGCGTTGGTGCCGATCTCTTCTAAAAGCTCGCGATACAAGGCCTTTAAAGGAGTTTCGCCTTGGTCGATCCCGCCTTGGGGGAATTGCCAAGCCCCTTGGATATCTATGCGTTGTGCGAGAAAAAACTCACAATCCCTAGGGTAATGAGAGGAAAGCACAACAGCGGCCACATTGGGTCGGTAAGATTTTTTGGTGTCCATAGTTGTCCTTCTGTTTACTTAAGGCGCAACCGCGCCCAAAACTGAAGGCTATTATAACATGGGCAAAACTGAAAGAAAGCCCCCTCCCCTTGCGTGGATTCTACTTTTTAAGAGTGGGGATATATTTGGCTAAGGCTTCGATCTCTGTATCACTCAAAGCCTTAACTTGCATGTGCATGATTTTGCCCGCACCGTAGCGATTGAGCGTACCTGCTTTATAACCCATCAGGTCTTCTTTAATGGTTGCGCTGTCGAGTGTATTCACAATGTGCCCTTTGCCAAAGGCTTTGTGGTTCATAGTAGGCCCGTGACAACCAGCACATTTTTTAATCAACTCAGCAGGTTCAGCAGCCCCCAAAAGCCCAAGACACAATACAACACCTAAGAACAAAACCTTTTTCACAGAAGACTCCTTTGAATTATCAAAAAGTATGCTAAGATGATATTATTTAAAGGATTAAGCCATGCTTAAATCCATGTTGCAAAGAGCCCCTAGTCTCTACATCCACATCCCCTTTTGCACAAGCAAATGCGGATATTGTGCTTTCAATTCCTTTAGTGGGTTGGATTCTCTCAAAGATGCCTATGTCGATGCTTTGGTTATAGACCTTAAAAACAGTCTTAAAAACATGCCGGCTTTAAGTTCGATTTTCATCGGCGGAGGTACACCAAATACGCTAGGAGTGAAGCACTACGAGCGCATTTTCTACACCATTACCGCCCACACCACCTACGCCCCCAATATAGAAATCACTTTAGAAGCCAACCCCGATCACATCACCCAAGAGTGGTGCCAAGCCTTAAAAAGTCTAGGGGCTAACCGCCTTTCTTTAGGCGTGCAAAGCTTCTTTGCCGATAAGTTAAAATTCTTACAAAGAGAACATGGCCAACAAGACATCTTTCAAGCCCTAGAGATCGCCCACACTTGTGGCTTTGAACATCTAAACATTGATTTGATGTACAACACCCCTCTAGACACTCCAGAGCGTCTTAAAGTCGAGTGCCAACAAGCAAGCACATTACCCATAGACCACCTCTCTGCCTACAGCCTGACCCTTGAAGACAACACGCGTTTAGCCCATAGCATCGACCCCCATGCGCTTTTAAACGCTGATGCCATCTTGCGAAGTCTCTTAAAAGATTTGGGCTTTAGTCCCTATGAAGTGTCTAATTATGCTAGACCCTACCAAGTACAGCACAATTTGGGTTACTGGGCAGGCTTAGAGTATTTGGGCTGTGGGGCGGGGGCTGTGGGGCGTGTGGGAAATACAAGATTTTATAAGCAAAAAGATGTGCGCGCCTATATCAATAACCCTTTAAAGTGGCGTGTAGAACTCTTAAGCGATGCGGATTTAGAGCTAGAACGATTGTTTTTAGGGTTGCGTTGCGTGCTGGGGGTAGAATTAGAAGGGCTAGACCCTAAGGAAGTCCAAAAGCTCGTAGAGGGCAAGAAATGCAAAATCACCAACCAACGCTTGGTTGCTTGCGACTTCTTCCTTGCGGACGAAATCGCTTTATGGCTCATTTAAGCCAGAAGGCCTATGTTAAAAGGCGGAGGATGTTTTGTTGCACAGTGTTGGCTTGGCTCATTGCATAGCTACCAGACTGTGCCAAGATATTATTCTTGCTGAAATTTGCGCTTTCTTCGGCGAAGTCCACATCACGCATTTGTGATTCAGCGGCCTTCACATTCACTTGGGTGATGCTGATGTTGTTGACAGTGCTAACCATTTGGTTTTGCACGGAACCTAAGTCAGAGCGGATTTTATCCAGCATTTTTTGGGCAGATTCGGCGATGTCCATCACCACCATTGCACCTTTAAGAGTGGTTACCCCTGAGCCTAGAGTGAGGTGTTCTAGCGATAGGGTATTGTTGTAGTTCGCCCCAGAAGCACTGCGCACATTTTGGTTAAACTCGCCTAAAACATCTCTTAGGTTCACGGTGGTGCTAGCAACCTGACCTTTAGTAAAGCCAATAGCTTTATAGCCTGCATTGGCATCGGTTACATTCGCCCCAGACACAACCAAAATATCTCTAGCGTCCTGGCGCACCAAGGATAAACGCCCATAGTTAACAGACCCATCTGTGATCTTTTGGCCACCATTGAAGGTGTCTAAAGCCATCGCACTTCCAGTACCATTTTTTCGGTCGCTGGAGCCATCGTTGTCTGCTTTAATGCTAATGCCCCGGCCATCAAGACTGCGCAGATTTAAGCGCCCCTGAGAATCAGTGTAAGCTTCGATGCCAGTTTGGGCAGTGACAGCGTTGAAAGCCGCTAATAAACGCCCATCGCTGTCGTTTTTCTTGATGCCCATAACATTCCCAATATGGATGCCATTGAGGACCAAATTGTGTAGGTTTCCTGAGTGGATAGCGGTGTCTGAAGTGGAGATCACATTCGCAGTCGCCCGCACACCTGTGGCGTTAGAGTTTTTATTGATGACTTCCACCAAAGCACCTAAACCTGTGCCCGCAGAAGTGGAGATTTTCACACTCTCTAAGGTGACATCGTGGGTACCATTCACTTGTTTGAAAGTCAAAGAGACTTCGCCGGAGGCGGTAATAGTGGCTCCTGTAACAATTTTGGTTTGCCCGATTTTGTCAGAGGTGGTTGCTCCGATGCTCGCCTTAATGGTTTCGTTGGAATAAGCCCCAACTTGGAACTCTTTATTGGAGAAAGAGCCTGCTAAGAGGGTTTGCCCATTGTAAGCAGTTGTGGTGCCAATATTGTCCAAACTCTGGATCAAGCGCACAATGTCGGCTTGCAGAGCTTTCCTAGATTGTGTGTTTTGTCCATCTTGGGCAGCTTGGACTGCCTTGGTTTTGATGGTGTCTAGGATCTTAATTTGTTCATCCATCGCTTTGTCAGCGATTTGGATGATGCCTATCCCGTCATTGGTGTTGGCGATTGCCTGCCCTAAACTCTTGGCTTGAGAGCGCAGTGAGTCGGCGATTGTCATCCCAGAAGCGTCGTCTGCCGCCTTGTTGATGCGTAAGCCTGAACTCAAGCGCTCTAACGACTCCCTCAAATCGCGCTGTGTTACCAGCCCTACGGCATGGGCATTTAGCGCATTGATGTTCGTGTTAACTTGAAATGCCATACTAACTCCTTGTTAATCTCCTAAAGCTTCCTTGCTTTGGCGCACCTACAATCGACCAAAACACATTTTTGTTAAATTAAAGGCAGATGACTTAGTTTTATTCCCTTTTCATGTTAGAATATCGCCCGTGATTTTTAAAAAAATAAGGAGCTTTTATGGTAATCAGCATTGGCCAATATCTGCTAGACAGATTAAAGGACTATGGTGTGGCGCATGTCTTTGGCGTGCCGGGAGACTATAATTTGGGCTTTTTGGACCTCATTGAAGATGACCCAAATTTAGAATGGATCGGCAATTGTAATGAGCTCAACGCTTCTTATGCCACAGATGGGTATGCGCGCATTAGGCCAATGAGCGCGCTTTTAACGACCTTTGGTGTGGGCGAACTCAGTGCCATTAATGGGGTGGCGGGCTCTTATGCCGAGAGCGTGCCTGTGGTGAAAATCGTGGGCATGCCCTCGCGCAGTGTTTCAGAGAATAGACGCTTTGTGCACCACACCCTAGGCGATGGGGAGTTTATGAGGTTTTATGCCATGTATCAAGGTGTCAGTGTGGCGCAAACGATTTTAAACAAACAAAACGCTAAGAGCGAGATCGATCGGGTGCTCGCCGAGTGTGCCTTGCATAAAAAACCTGTGTATATCGGCATCCCCTCCGATGTGCCAAGTATCCAGATCGAGGTGTCAAGTCCCATGCTCTACAAACCCAAAAGCGATAAAAAAACCCTCAACGCCTTCGTTGAAGCCGTAAAAAAGTGCATCAAAACTTATAAATCTTTCATCGCCTTAGCCGACTACGAAGTGAATCGCCACCACCTCAATCAAGAGTTGCACGACTTTATCGAAGCCACGAATCTGCCCATCGCTTCGCTGTCTATGGGTAAGGGGGTTTTTTCTGAGCAACATCCTAACTTCATCGGGGTTTATAACGGGATCTTGAGCGATGATCGGGTGACAAACGCCATTAAAGAATCTGATTGTACGATCTTAGTCGGCGTGAAACTCACCGACTTTTTAACCGCCGGTTTCCGCTACATTTGTGAAGAACCCATCCCTAGAATTGAGATCCATCCGCTCTACAGCAAAATAGGTGAGGAAGTTTATAGCGATATTCTCATGCAAGATGTCCTTAAAAAACTCTCAAGCCTGAATTTTAAATCCAAAATCCCCCCAAAAGAACCCAAATCCAAACTCCCCCTAGAAGGCAAGCTCACTCAGGCGCAATTTTTCCAAGTGATCGAAGAGCATTTACAGCCTAATAATGTTTTGATCGCCGAAACAGGGACTTCGTTTTTTGGGGCTGTGGATGTGAGCTTGCCTAGGGGGACAAGTTTTATCGGACAACCGCTTTGGGGCTCGATCGGCTACACCTTTGGGGCACTTTTGGGCAGCGCCCTAGCCGATCGCAAACGGCGCAATGTGCTCTTAATCGGCGATGGCTCTTTTCAGCTCACCGGTCAAGAGCTCTCCACCATGCTAAGAGAAAACATCACGCCCATCATCATTCTTATCAACAACGATGGCTACACTGTGGAGCGTTGCATCCACGGACCTGAGCGCAAATACAACGACATTAACATGTGGCATTACACAAAACTTGTCGAAGCCTTCGATGTGCATTTACACCGAAAGCCCTTAACTTTTAAAGCAAACACGGCTGAAAGTCTAAGCAAAGCCTTAGAACAAGCCTACAAACACCCCGATAAACTCGCTTTTATTGAAGTGGAGATGGCTAGAGACGATGCCCCCACTCTCTTAAAGAAATTGGGCGAGATTTCTGCAGAGCAAAATAAATACTAGGCGCGCAAAACCAAGGCATCGACCCCGTAAGAGTTGGTGGGGGTGATGGGGGGGGTGCTTAGATCTTTTAAAATCACCAAACCCTGGGGCACAAGCTTTAAGAGCTCCGTGAAATCTTGCACAATGTAAATGGCTTTGGTCCTGGCTAAAATAGCATTTTTTAAATCTGCAGGGCTTGCCACCTGCACGATGGGCAATAGTCCTAAATGTGTGGTGTAGGTGGCTATGTCCTTTAAATCCTTTTGTAGTAGCGTAGGGTCCAAGACCAACGCGTCCACGCCATATACCAACGCCTCTAAGATTTGGTAACGCTCAAGAATCAAATCTTTTAAAATAAGGGGCTTGGAACACAAACGGCGCACAAAACCCAATAAATCCAGCATTTCTAAGGAGGGCTCTTTAGCATACAGGGGAGTGAAATCCAAAAGCAAGGCTAAGGCTGGACCCTCTTGTGCTTGTTGCAAACTCTCTAAAAACACTTCTATCTCTAAACACACATCTAGGGCTACAAGGGTGTGGGCTAGAGATGTGCTTTTAGGGCGCATCAGTTGCCCTAGGCTTAATCTAGGCAAATAGGGGTTGTAGGCAAGAGAACGCCCCAGTAGGTCAAAGGGGCGGATTTGCTCTTTTAGGGCTAAAAGAGATTTTAAGTTTTCTATTGACACTCGGCGATGGCGTGGGCGTGGGCTTTGAGCTCGGGCTGGGTGGCGATGTCCTCTTTAGAAATGCCTAAAAAGAGTTTCTTTGCCAAAGCACAGTTACCCAACTTGAAGTAGCCCCACGCCAATGAGTCGATGTAAAAAATGGATTTGGGCTCGATTTGCAGCGCCACCTTGACATAGTCGATCCCCTTGCGGACATTCAAATCATATTCAATGAGTGAGTAGCCCAAGAAATTGTAGAAAAACGCATCTTGGACATCTAATTTACCCTTGTGCAACCTGATTTGTTCTCTGCGTTGGGCAATCGCCCTCTCAAGTTTATGGGCGATGGGGAGCATATCGGTTTTGGTGATCTTCTTTTGGGCATTCAGATGCTCGTAGGCATAGACCGCCTCTAGGGCTAAAAATTTAGGGTCTCTGTGTTCTTTGTAGAGCAAGCCGGCTTGTTTGGAGGCGAGGGCAAAGTTTTTTTGGGCGGTGTAAAGGTCTAAAAGCAAGCGGCGGTTAAAGGGGAAGTTTTTGGCGATTTTCTCGGCTTTATCAAACTCTTTGAGCATCGCCAAAACCCCGATGTAAAGTTGGGCGTTTTGCACCACAGGGTCTTTTGTATAAAGCGCACCAAAGGCCTCTTTAGCCTTAGCCAATTGGTTCATTTGTACCAAAGTGTTGAAGCTCTTTTGACACAACTCGGGTGAGCAGCCGTATTTTTCTAGATGGGAGGCGATGAGGTCAGCAGCCTCTTGTTGGCTGTTTTGGATGAAATAGAGCGTAACAAGCTTTTCTAGCGTGTCTTCGTCGTGCACTTGGTTATAGAGTTTGCTTAAAATATCAAAGGCTTTGTTGTACTTCTTTTCGCTGATGTAGAGTGAGCCTAGTACGCTATCGAGCATTAAAGATTTGTCCTCTGTGCGGATTTTTTCTAACAAAGTGATCGCCTTTTGGATTTGCCCCGTTTTGATGTAGCCATCCACTAAGATTTTATTGATGGAGAGATCTTTGTTGTTTTTGGTTACTTTTTTATAGAGCATGGCCAGTTCCACAGCCGTGTTGATGTCGCCTAGACTCGCGGCAGAGATCGCCGCCTCTTTGGCGTAAATGATATTGTTTGTTTCTTTATAGAGCTGTAGATAGCCCTTTTTAGCGGTGGCGAAGTCGCCCCTATGGAATGCATCTGAAGTGATCAAAATCTGCTGATCTTCGGTGATGCTTTGGGCAAAAAGCATGCTGCTTAGGGTGAGTCCTAAGCCAAAAAGCCCCCAAGTCCTTATTCTCTGTTGTGGCATAAAACCTCGCTTGTGTGTAAAATTTGCATCATATCTTGTAGTATATAACATGAAAAACATGTTTTAGTTAAGGGGTTTGGTCCCGGGGCAAAGGGCACACAATGCTTTGAACCCTTCTTCACTTTTAAAGCACTCCCAAAAGGGGAAGGTCTGGCACTGCTTGGGGCGCACGGGGTAAATTTGGCAACACTTGCTTTCTTCATCTAAGAATACGCAGGCATAGCCCTCTTTGGGGTCTTTGGCGGGCTTTTCTAATAAGCTGTATTTGTAGCCTACTTTCTTGATATATCTGCGTGTGAAGGTTTCAAAGGGTAGATTTAAAAACGCGCTGATCGCCTCCATTTCTGCGGGTTTTAGAAAAATATAGCCCTCTTGCCCCAAACAGCACTTCGCCCCACAACTTGCACACTCCTTGGGGTCAAAACTAAATTCCATCAGTGATCCATGGCTTTGTAATCAACATGGACTATAAAATCTAGGGCAAAGGTGTCCCGGTTTTTGGTGATGGTGATGGGAAGCTCAACTTGCATGTGTACGCTGATAGCGGCTAAACCATTGAAAAAGGTGTAAAAGTCTTTTAAGTTGCGTGCGTGCGCGCTCACTTTTAATTCCCCGTAGATAAAACGCCCAAAGGTGTCGATGCGATGGCTTTGTTCTTGGATTTTAATGTGGGTGAAGTGTTTTTTCAAAAGGACATTTAGATCGTGGGTGATCGCGCTGTAGTCGGGATGTTGCAACAAACGGCCATTTTTCTCCTTAATGGTGTGGTAGGTCTGTATGGCACTAACAAAGTCTTTGCGCTTGTAGGCGACGATCATGGTTTGTTGGCGGGCATTGGTGTCTTGAGAGCGGTAGTCGTTTATTTCGGGGTAAAGCCATAGACTCACACTCACCACCGCCACAACGACAAAAACCACAAAGAAACTAAAATTTTTGACAAGATTTTCAAACGCCAAATCCTTGGCATAATGGCTCATGTAGACTTGTTCTAGGTTTTGGTTTTGCTCTATCAATCGTGCGCCTTTTCAATGAAGGGTAGAACCGAAGAGTTGATAGAGATGAAGCTGTACCATCCATTGCTTAGACGAGTAAACTCGACATGGCTGTTTTCAAAGATCGAGTTTAAGCGTTGTTGGATGGTGCTTTTAAAATTTTCCTTAGAGGGTACAATCCCCTGAAGTACGAGGCTGGAGTAATCGATGGTGATCGATTTTATGGTGATTGAATCAGGGATCATCTCCAACACCCCCTTTATGGAATCTCTGACATTCAAGGTATAGACCGCTTTGCTCCGCATGTCGGTTAAGATTTGCTTGGTGTGCTCGATGCGTTTTTCAATGCGTTTGGCTTCGTAGCTGTAGATCTGCCCTTGTACTTGAGAGATTTCTGCCCTGTTTTTGGTGATCGCAATATAAACTTGTAAGAAATAGGCCACGCCATAGACAGCCCCCACAGCAAGGAAGATATACATAAGCCAAACCTTGGCAAGCAGACTCAGTGTGTGTTTAGGGAAGGGGTTGCTATAGCTGAGCTTCATGGTAGTGCTCTTTCTTTGCCAAAACGCCCATTTGTTCGACCAACGACACGGGGATGTGGACCACCTCTAACATGAGCTCATCTTTCAAAACATCGATGAGCTGATAAGAAATCTCATAGGTGTGCAAGACCCACACCTTTTGGATAAAATCTTCAATGTGGTTACTTGGGTTGTCGTAAGCTGCTCTGATCGACTCTTGTAGATGCTTGACGATGTCGGTGGCGTGGAACATGTTGTCCACCAAAGCCCTCGGGTCTTGAGTGGTTTGTTCTTCAGCAGGAGACGATTCAAAATTAAAATCCATGTGCATGAGATTCGACTCAATGGACTTTAAAAAGGACTGCAAAACTTGTTCTTCATGCTCGTAGCTGGCTTGGTCTTCTTGTACTTGCACCTCAAAGTCCGTCTTCACTATTTCTAGGGGGTAAAATTTGCTATAGCAGATGTCCCTATGGTTACTCACCATCACAAACAAGCGGGCGTGCTCCAAGAGCATATAAACCGCTACCTCATCCTCTAGCATGGGTTTGATGAAGCTGTACATCAACAAAAAGGGCGAAAAGATGTAATCGGTCTTTTGCATGGTGAGGCTAAATGTCTTGCGGTCCTGCTCTAAGGATTGTTTGGGGATATAAAAATAATAGTCGTCCACATCCAAAAGGATCAAATCTTTTTTACGCATCCCTTGCGGGATGTGTTGTTCGAGTTCAGATTTTTTACACATCCCCTGGTCCACACTCTTGGCCATCCCACACATATAAGAAAAAGGGTAGGTCGCAACAAAATCCCTTGTGTCTTTGATCGCCTTGATAGGGATCATCGCATTGCGCACGGGGTAGGCTTTGTTCACGATCTCCTTGGTTTTCCTCCACCTAAGCCGCTCCATCCGCCCAAAGAGCACTTCGTGGTCTAAATTAAAACAAATGAAGACATCAGAGAAAAACAAAGAGCGCAGGCCATCGTAGAAAACGCCCTTCAAAAATCTAAAAACCCCCACTACACCGCCTCCATGCGCTGTTTAACAAGTGCCTTTGCCTCTTGCAGGTCCATGTTTTTAGGGATAAAAAAGGGGGAGAGCATGTAGTAATGGATCGTGGAAAAGGGCTTGGGTAATTGGAAACGATCCCAAGTGTTGAGTGAAAATGCGTTGCTAAAGACCACACGGCACACCACCACCCCCGCCCCCGTCTTTTGTGCCAACGCCACCACCCCATCGGCGACACTGTGGCGTGGCCCCTTGGGGCCATCGGGGGTGATGCCAATATCTTCCCCGCCCTTTAGCCGTTTAATCGCCTCAAAAAGCGCGCCCACCCCGCCCTTTTTGCTAGAACCTCTAATGGCTTGAAAGCCAAAACACTCAAAGAGTTTAGCCGCCAGTCCGCCGTCAAAGTGTTGGCTGGCGATCACCGATAAATTTGCTTTAGGCTTGATGCGCAAGTAGGCAAAGGGCAACATCGCCATCTCGCCATGCCAACAGCTGGCGATGAAGGTTTGTTGGGGCAACTCCTCGGCTAAGTGGAAATGGTTTTTACAAGTCTTAAATAAAAAGCGTAAAACCCAGTAAAGCAAGACAGGTAAGGCGTGCAAAACAAAACCATTCCGTAAGCGTTTCAACAGCACACCCTAAGCGATCCTTCCCTTTAAACTCCCCTTGTGGTGCGCCACCACCTTAACTGCCACAAAATCCCCTACGCTAGCCCCGTCAGCCTCAAAGCTAAGGAGCCGCCCATTGCCGCTACGCCCCTGGGCCACGCCCTCGATGATTTTCTCGATCAAAACCTCGTGAGTATTGCCAAGCTCTGCCCTAGCCTTTTGCTCTAAAATCTCTTTATGGCGGCTTTGTAGCTGTTCTAAATGTGCGCTCGATTCCTCTTTAGGGACTTGATTCGTCCACGCATAAGAAGGTGTGAGCGGACGGGGAGAGTAAATAAAACTATAGAGCGTGTCAAAGCGCACCTGCTCTAAGATGTCTAGGGTGTCCTCAAAGTCTTTAGGCGTTTCACCAGGAAAGCCCACGATGATGTCCGTGCTGATGCCCACTTCAGGCACCAGGGCTTTTAAGCGCGCAATGCGATCTAAATACCACTCCCGGCTATACCCCCTTTTCATCGCCTTGAGTATAGCGTTTGAGCCACTTTGCAGGGGGATGTGGATGCTTTTACACACCTTGGGGTTTGTGGCAAAATGCTCCAAAAAGGCGTTATCCATATGCAAAGGGTGGGGCGATGTGAAGCGGATGCGCTTTAGACCCTCAATTTGGCTCAACTTCTCTAATAAAGTGGCGAAATTCACCTTTGGATGGTCGGCACTAAAGTGCGCGCCGTAGTTATTGACATTTTGCCCCAAGAGCAAAATCTCTTTAACCCCCGCCTGCGCTAATTTATCCGCCTCTTTTAAGAGCAAATCCATGGGAATAGAGATTTCTTTGCCCCTTGTGTGGGGGACAATACAATAGGTGCAATGCTTGTCGCACCCGATAGAAATGTTTAAAAGGGCTTTAATGCTGCTTGGGGCTTGGCTGGCAAACACATAAGTGCTGTCATCGTGGTCTAGATCTATGGCAACTGCTCGATCTTGCGTGATGATTTGGCTGATTTTAGACACATTGCGCGCGCCCAAAACAAAGTTCACGCTCGGGGCTTTTTTAAGGATTTGTGCGCCCATGTGGCTAGCCGTGCAACCGCACACACCGATCTTGGCCCCCGGCTTTTTGATCTTGGCAAACTGCCCGATCTCGGAGAATAATTTTCTCTCGGGTTTCTCACGCACACTACAGGTGTTGATTAAAATCAAATCCGCCTCGCTAGGCTCGTTTGTTTGCGTGTAGCCCACCTTGCCAAGTTCGCCCACCATATGCGCGCTGTCGCGAGTATTCATCGCACAGCCCATCGTTTCAATGTAAAGTTTCACAAACCGCCCTAAATGATATGCATTTGGTAGATGAAGTCCTTTTCATCCGAGCTCACCTGCACTTGCGACAAATGCACCCGACAATTCTTTTTTTCTAAAAACGCCACCGCCGCTAGCATGTCCTTGTGGGGGTTGGTGGGGGCGAAGTAGAAGATGTGCTCGTTTTTGAGATGTTTTTGGTGCAACTCTTCCAAACTCAAGCTAGGGGTTTTGCTCTGTTTGCGATCCATTTTCGCTAAACGCAGTTCCATTAAGACCTCCCGTCAAATAACCCTAGAGTCTAGCCTACATTGCCTTAAAACCCCTTTTAGAGCCACACACCCACTCCCCGCCAATGTATAGACTCTGCACCTGCCTTGCCTGCAAGAGCCAGTGCAACACCCCTTGTAAATTGGGCTGAGCGTGAAAGCCAAATAGGGCAAAATCCGCCAAGAAGCCCGTCTGCAAACTCCCTCCATGAAGCCCCAAAGCGTGGCTGGCGTGCAAAGTCGCCCCGAGCAAAATTTGGGGCAAGGCCTCTAAAAGCGGAACATTTAAGGCAAAAAGAGCGGTGCGCAATTCCTCTAAAAATAAAGTGTTGGCATTGGAGCTTGCGCCATCTGTGGCTAGGGCGGCCTTTATGCCCGCCTTTTTTATCTGTTTGAAGTCTAAAAGCGTGCCGCTCAACAAGCGATTCGAGCGGGGGCAAGAAATGAGCGTGGGATAGGCGATCTCTTTAGCGTGCTGTAAATGCGCTCTTGTGGCAAACAGGGCGTGCACTAAAAGCAAATTTTGCCCCTTAAACAAGTCTAAAAACTCTAAAGGGCTTTCATAGTGCGGGGCACTTAGCCCGTGTTTGGCGTAAAAGTCCTTGAAATACCCCCCCCGTCCCTCTAAAAAGTCCAGCTCAGCCCGCGATTCTAAAAAATGCGCTGAGATGACAGGGCTTTGGTAGGTGTCTAGCACTTTCTTAGCCAAATCTTTATGCACGGAATAGGGGGCGTGGATGGCAATGGCGGGGGTGAATTTAGGGCTTTGGCACTCGAGACTTAAAGCGTGGCGTTTACTAAACGCCTCAAAAGCGGGGGCAATGTCGGCGTTTGCCCCGATGAGCTCGTCAAAGAACACCACCCTTAAGGGGCTATCCTTCAAAACAGAGCGATCCAAACCATAACTGCTGATCGCCCCCACACTCCCCACGCCCTGCATGAGCTGCTCGCTTACCGCCCTTTGCATGGGTGTGGCGGCCTTTTTGAGCACTTGGCTTCTGTTGGACATGACCGAGCTAAGCCACCCCTCAAAGCTCCCATAGCTAAAGTTGTGCTTTTGTGCTGCAAATTCAAAGTGGATGTGCGGATTGGCTAAAGCGGGCATTAAAAGGGCGTTTTTATGAAACTGCGCTTTGGCACTTGGGTGTTTGGCGCAAAGTTTCGCATAATCGCCCACTTCTAAAATGCGCTCTCCCTCAAACAACACCCCCCCGTGAGGCACAATGTCAAAGCTAGGGTTACACAAAAGCGCACACCTTGCCCCCAAAATTTTAAGCCCCATAGACGATCTCCTCTCCTTGCAACACCAAGCGCACAACCCCCTTTAAACCCTCTTTATAATAGGGGCTATGCGGGTTTTGCACCACATTCTCCCCCTCAAGGTCCACAAGCATTAAACGGGCTTCTTTGCCCTCTTGCACCATCCCGCAATTTAAGCGTAAGAATTTAGCCGGCGTGCTCGCCATAAGTTCCACCAGTCTTTCTAGGCTCACCAAACCCGTTTGGACTAAATGAGTGTAGGCAAGGCTAAAGCTATCTTCAATGCAGTGCACGCCAAAGGGGGCTTCTTCAAAGATGTCCTGGGCTTTGGGGGGGCGGGTGTAGTGCAAGCTGGTGAGCATATCAATGTGCCCCTCTTTAAGGGCTTTATGTAGGGCTTTTTGCTTTTCCTTGCTTTGCAGGGGGGGCAGGATTTTAAAGCGGGGCTCGTAGGTTTGATACACACTCTCGGTGAGGATGAGGTGGTGTAGAGGGGTTTGCACGAATAGGGGCGCGCCTAGGGATTTTAAGCTTGTGGCAATGTTTAAAGCGTCGATCTCCACCACGCTATCTAACATGGTGTCTATTTGGGTGTGCAGTGCCATGCTGGCGTACTTACCCACCTCTTTAATTTGGATGAGCGGGCTCACACTGGGTAGCCCGAGTTTGTAGGCTAAAAGTGTGCTGTCTGCGATGCCTAGAGTGGGGCGCCCCTCATAGCCTCTAACCCCACACACAAGGGGTAGGTTAAGCATTTTGGCGTAATCTAAGGCGGGCAAGAGCTTTTGCCCCTCTAGGTTGTAGATGTAAAGGCAAGCAGGACTGGTTAAATTGCTTGCAATCTTGGATAAATTTTGCAGGCGTTGTTGGGCGTTTAAAGGGTGCAAACAGATAGGATCTTTGGCCTTTTGTGCCTCTTTGACGGTGGTGTTCTCTAGCATGTCCTCCGCCTCCTTAAAGTCCAAAGGCTGCATTTCTGGCTCATGCAAAGAGTAAAGAGGCTCTAAATCAATCCCCATGAGCGTGCCCACCCCCCCTTTAAAGGCTTGGGCTTTGAGCGTGGTGTAGGTGGCGGCCTGCAAATTGTGTAAAAACACGCCCAAATCCACAAGGCTAGGCAGCAGTGTGAGCCCCTTGCCATCTAAGACCTTTTCGCCCTCTGTGGCGGATAAAGATGGGCTAATTTCTGTGATGTGCTCGCCCACAATGCGGACATTTGCGCCCGCACCGCCCATTAATTTGACATTTTCTAGTAACAAAAGACCTCCTTCAAAGTTGCAGTAAGAATTCTCCCAAGCGATCCATTTGCCCGCTTAAAATGAGCACCCCCATGCCCACCAAGAGCAGACCCGAGAAAATCTCCACCGCCCGGCTATGCGCCCGCATTTTTTTAAGCACCCCCCACACTTGATTAAGCAACAACGCCACCGCCAAAAAGGGCAGGCCAAAACCTAGCACAAACACGCCCAAAAGTGCCATGCCATAGGCGTGCTCTGCCCCACTAAGAAGCACAATGCTGGTGAAAATCGGGCCGATGCAAGGAGTCCACCCTAAAGCAAAACTCACCCCCAAGATGAAGGGGATGAGGCTGTTTAAAAAAGGGTTTTGAAACTCTAGGCGCACCTCTAGGGTTTTGCTTTTGTAGAGCCACTTGATGGGCAAAATCCCCAAGAAATGTAGGCCAAAGACCACCACCACAACGCCCGCCACCACCCTAACCCAAGGGGCGTTTAAATAAGCATGCATGATCCTTGCCATAGACACCCCGATGAGCCAAAAGACCAAACCAAAGCCCAGCACAAACAAGCCCGCCTTAGCCAAAACCGCCAAGCGCGGGGCATTGCCCGCCTTTAGTTCCTCTAAAGAAGTTTGCGAGATGTAGGACAAGTAGGCGGGGATTAAAGGCAAAACGCAGGGGCTTAAAAACGCCAAAATACCCGCCAAAAACGAAGCAATCAAGGGCGTGTGGTTAAAAAGCGTTAAAAGATTGTCCTCGAGCATCTATACTATCCTAAGGGTTTTTTGCTATAATACCACGCAATTATAATACACCTAGCGTTTAGATTTAAGGACATTAAGCCACCGATGCAAGCCCCCGTTGAAGAAAACACCCAGCCCACGAAGTCTTTTAAAGATTTGGGCTTAAACTCCAAGATTTTAAAATCTATCGCCGAAGTGGGCTTCACCCAGCCTAGCCCCATACAAGAAAAGGCGATCCCTTTAGTGCTCGCAGGCAAGGATGTGATCGCCCAAGCCCAGACCGGCACGGGCAAAACTGCCGCCTTCGCCTTGCCCATTATCCAAAACTTGCAAAACAACAAGAGCGTGGAAGCCCTAGTCATCACACCCACTAGAGAGCTGGCCATGCAAGTGAGCGATGAGATTTTTAAACTCGGCAAAAGCTCACGCACCCGCACGATATGCGTTTATGGGGGGCAGAGCATCCGCAAACAATGCGAGCTACTAGAGCGCAACCCGCAGGTGATGATCGCCACCCCGGGCAGGCTCTTAGATCACCTAAAAAACAAACGCTTAAAACGCTTTGCACCCAAAGTCGTGGTCTTGGATGAAAGCGATGAAATGCTTGACATGGGCTTTTTGGATGACATTGAAGAGATTTTTGACTATTTGCCCGAAAATGCGCAGATTCTCTTGTTTTCTGCCACCATGCCCCCGCCCATTAAAGAGTTGGCGAATAAAATCTTGCAAAACCCCGTGTCCGTCCACATTGCCCCCACGCATGTAACCAACGCCGACATTGCGCAACGCTTTTATGTGATCAATGAACATGAGCGCAACGAAGCGATCATGCGCTTGTTGGATAAAGAAACCCCCAGCAAAAGCATCATTTTTATGCGGATGAAAAGAGAAGTGGATGAATTGCACCAATTTTTGAGTGCCAAGGGCTATAAGACCACACCCCTACACGGCGACATGGAACAAAGGGCGAGGCAGACCTCCATTAAGGCCTTTAAATCCAAACAAGCGGATGTCTTGATCGCCACCGATGTGGCGAGTCGGGGGCTAGACATCAGTGATGTGAGCCATGTCTTTAACTACCACTTACCCATAAACACCGAAAGCTATATCCACCGCATCGGGCGCACGGGGCGGGCGGGCAAAAAGGGCGTGGCGATCACACTTGTAACCCCCTTAGAGTATAAAGAATTGCAACGCATGCAAAAGGACATCGGCGCGTCTTTAGAGCTTTACGAAATCCCACACATGGATGAGGATCGCTTGGTCAAAGCCCTTTCAAAGGTGGAAGTGGACGCTGAGGTCGTGAGCTTATACGAGCAACTGACCGAGCAGTTTGAACCCTCTCAGTTGGTGCTAAAGCTCCTAAGTCTACAATTTAAGAGCCATAAGGTAGATTTAGACCATATTTTTACAGAGTCAAAGCCAAGCGAGTCTAAAAAACCCCCAAGAAGTTCAAGACCTCGCAAAAATGGGCGTTTTAAGGATTCCAGACGCAAGTATTAAGAAAATAGAAAAATAGGAAAACATCATGAACCACCCTTTTATTTGGCAAGATGGCAAGCTTGTCCCCTTTGAAAAAGCCACCATCCATGTTCTCAGTTATAGTCTGCACTACGCTAATTTGGTGTTTGAAGGCATCCGCGCCTATAAGGGCAAGGACGGCTTGTTTGTGTTCCGTTTGCACGATCACATGCAACGGCTTTTGGATTCGTGTAAGGCGGTGGGGCTAAAAACCCCCTACTCCATAGAAGAGCTAAACCACGCCACACTAGAAACCTTGCGGGCGAATAAGTGCGATGCCAACACCTACATCCGCCCCTTTGTGTTCATGGGGCTTGGCACACTTGGCATTTGTGCGAGCAACCCCCCCATCCACACCGCCATTGCCACCGTAACTTGGAAAGACAACCAACACGAGGGCATTAAGGTCAAAACCAGCTCTTATAGAAAGCCCAGCGTGCAATCCACGATGAATAAAGCCAAAGCCAGCTCCAACTACCTAAACTCCCAACTCTCTAAGCAAGAAGCCTTAGATTGCGGTTGCGATGAGGGCTTGCTGCTTGATGTCAATGGCTTTGTGGCGGAGGGTTCGGCTGAAAGCTTTTTTATGGTGAAAAAAGACAAACTCATTGTCCCCCCCCTAGATTATTCGCTCGATTCAATCACCCGCCAAACCATCATTGAGCTCGCCGAGCACTTAAACATCCCCATGGTGCACCGCCATGTGGTGCGTGAGGAAATTTACAGCGCCCAAGAAGCCTTCTTTGTGGGCACGGGTATGGAGATTTTACCCATCAAGTCTTTAGATTTTAGACCTATCGGCATGGATAAAAAACCCATCACCAAAGCTCTATTTGACACCTACATGAAGCTTGTTAAAGGCGAAACCGCCGGTGATTTAGAAAAATTTGCGCATTATGTCGTTCGGGTCTAAAGGAAGTGTATGCCCATTGATCTCAACGAGCATCTAAAGCGTAAGCAGAGTCCTAACTCTGACAACAATACCCCCAATAATTCTAACAACACCCCCAAGAGCCCCAAACCCCCAACTCTGCCCTCTAATTTCTTGCAATCCAAGCGATTCACAACTTTAATCATTGCGATTGTTGTGTGTGCCCTGCTCTTTTTGGCAAAGCCCTTCATGGTGATCCAATCGGGTGAGATCGGCATTAAGGTTACGGCGGGGCGTTATGACCCCATCCCCTTGCAGCCTGGGATACACTTCTTCATCCCTTTGGTGCAAGATATTTTAGTTATAGACACCCGTGTGCGTACGATCAATTTCTCACGCACCGAGGACATGGGGATTGTGGGTAAAAATCAGGGGATTTTTAGAAACGATGCGATCAATGTGATGGACTCACGGGGGCTTACGGTCTCCATTGAGCTCACTGTGCAATACCGTCTCAACGCCCAAACCACGCCCCAAACGATCGCCACCTATGGTCTTAGTTGGGAGCAAAAGATCATCAACCCTGTGGTGCGTGATGTCGTGCGCTCTGTGGTGGGACGCTATCCAGCCGAGGACTTGCCTATCAAGCGCAACGAAATCGCTGCTCTCATCAACACAGACATTAATAAGGAGGTGTCTAAACTGCCCAATTCTCCTGTGCAATTAAGTTCTATCCAGCTAAGAGAAATTGTCTTGCCTACCAAGATCAAAGAGCAGATCGAGAAGGTGCAGATCGCCCGCCAAGAATCCGAGCGGGTGAAATACGAGGTGGAAAAGGCCAAACAAGAGGCCCAAAAAGCAGCGGCTCTAGCTAAAGGTGAGGCGGATGCCAATCGTATTAAAGCTCAGGGCGTGGCGGATGCGATCGTGATCGAGGCCAAGGCCAAATCTGCGGCCAACACCAGCATCGCACAGAGTTTGAGCGAAAAGCTTTTGAGTTTGCGCCAAATTGAAACCCAGGGGCAGTTTAACGAGGCACTGAAAGTGAATAAAAACGCCCAAATCTTTTTGGTCCCCGGCGGTACCGTGCCCAACATTTGGCTAGACACCAAGAGCCACCAAAAGGCAACAGCCACCACGCACAATAAATGATCGACACGACCACAATTTTATACTCTGTCCTTGTCCATTTAAAGGTCTTTTGGGCAAATGCCAGCCCCTTTGCCTTGGTGGTTTTTGGCATGCATTGTGCGTTTTTCTTGTGTTTTTATATCCCAGGGCTCTTGTTCCGGGGTCTTGTGTCCTCTTTTTTTTATATTTTAGCCACCTTATGTATCCTTGGTACACCCTTTACGGTACGCTATCTGCTTGAAGAGCAGCTTTTTAAAATCCAAACCGACATACGCGAAGCCTTTTCTCTCACCTACACCAATGCTTTTATGGCAAAGGTCCATGTCAAAAATGTCGGACATTTAGCCATCAATCAGTGTATTTTGCGCCTAGATATTCTGCACCCATCATACAATAAGTTCCAAGAGTATCTGCACAAATGGGTGTTTGCACACACCTACACCCAAAGTTTTAAGGTACAAATCCCCCCCAAACAAGCTAAGGATTTGGTGATGGACATTGAAAATTACCCCTACAAACAAGCCCCCTTTAAACTCTCTGCAGATTGCTATTGATTGCTTTTTGCATTTTTACCAAAATTCGTTATAATGGGCGGGTTTATTTTTAAAAAATGAAAAGGACGAACATGGCAGTTGGTATTTTTTACGGCACAGACAGTGGGAACTCTGAGACCATCAGCAATAAAATCGCTGAAAAGCTAGGCGGGGTGAAAGTGTATGATGTGGCCAAAGCGTCTAAATCAGACTTTGATGGTTGTAGCTCTGTAGTTCTGGTCGCACCCACTGCAGGAGCTGGGGATTTGCAAAGTGACTGGGAGGAGTTTTTAGGTACTTTGAGCGATACGGATTTTGCCAACAAAACCATCGCTCTAGTGGGTCTTGGTGATCAAGACACCTACTCTGAAACCTTTGCTGAGGGCATTTTCCACATCTATGAAAAAGCCAAAGCTGGTAAGGTTGTGGGCTTCACTTCTACAGATGGTTACAATTTCGAGGCTTCTAGGTCTGTAGAGGGTGGTAAATTCGTGGGTCTCGTGCTCGATGAAGACAACCAGGACGACCTCACCGACAGCCGCATCGATGCTTGGATCGGTGAAGTGAAAGGGCAACTCTCGTAATTCTTGCAAGTGGGGGGGATTTATTCACTCTAAAAGCGTATACTACAGTTCCTAAACTTGTTGAAAGGAACTGAAGTGTTTCAAACACGCTTTTTACCCCCGACTTTGCTTTATTTGGTGATTTTAGGTTTCTCGGCTTGCACCAGCACACACAAGAAAGATGTTTTTCTAGCCAATGTGCCCGCTTGGATGGTGGAGGACCGCAGTGCGTTTGTAACGCAGGGCATCGATAGCTCGCACATCATAGATGGGCAGATCGCCCGCTCAGAGAAAATCGCTAGGGAGCGGGCGCGTTTTCGAGTCGCCCAGCACATCGGCAAGCAAATTAAAGATGTGTTCAAACAAACCCAAAACGCCAATCAACGCCCCTTTGATGACAATATTTTTAAACAGATTGTCCAAGCCATCGCTGCCAGCCTAGATCAGGGAGTCCAGCTGGGCGAATACATCAACCCCAATAACCAAGAAGTTTTTATTTTGGTGCGCGTGGATGGCTACGATCGGGGCTTACTTGAAAAGAATTTACTCGCCATCAAACCCATCCACACCAACACCATCAAAGCCCTGCAACAAGCAGTCCGCCAAGTCTTTAAGGATGCGATGAACTATGGAGATGTGAAAGTCCCCCAAAGCATGTAGTCTAAAACAACCCCAAGAGTTTGGCAAGGGCGAGCACCACTAAGGAGAGCCCCCAAAGCCAAAAGAAGCTGTAGGCGATGTGCCGCCCCATAGAAAGTTTAGCTAGCCCCAAACCTAGCCACAAGGCGGGCGCAAAGGGGGAGACAAAAGTCCCCACAATCGAACCGATGAGCATTGCATAGCCTGTCGCTTCCCCACTCACACCATAGGGAGCGGTGATGTGGGCGACTATGGGAAAAAGTGTGAAGTAATAGCCATTGGTGTCTAAGAGCAACTCAAAAGGCACGCCAAAAACTCCTGTGATGATGTGTAGGTGTTTAGTCGCAAAGTCGGGTAAGAGCAGGCTTAAATGTTGGGCTAAATCCACAAGCATGCCAGAGCCGCTTAAGATCCCAATATACACCCCGGCGGCAAGCAAGATCACCGCCATAGAGATGGCTTCAGGGGCGTATTCCTTCACCTTTGCCATGCGTTCTTTGGGGTTGGCGTAATTGATTAAAAGCACGGCACACAAGGCCAAGAGAAAGCAAAACTCAGGAGGCAAGATTTTAAGCATCACCGATCCCAAAGCAATCAGGGCGGTTACGACATTGATCCAAAAAAAGCGAGGGTGATCCAATGTCTGCACACCTAAACCCCCCTGCACTTCTAGCCCCGCCTTCACAATGCGCCGCTTTTCTTTAAAGCCTAGAAACACCGCCATGAGCAGAATACATGCAAAGCCAAGCAGCTGCACCTTGATCAAGGGGGTGTAGAGCGCACTCACATCTGTGCCTAGCACGCTGGCGATACGCCCAAGCGGCCCACCCCAAGGGAGCATGTTTGCCACGCCCGCACTGGCGGCTACGAGCAGTAGGAGCAAATAAGGGTTCATGTTTAAGCGTTTATAAATGGGCAAGAGCGGAGGGATCACCACTAAAAAGGTGCTTGCCCCAGAGCCATCCAAGTGGGCGATCATCGCAATGAGGCATGTCCCCACACACACCGCCACTACACTGCCTTGACTGAGTTTAATCAGCGCATTGATGAGCGGATTAAACACCCCCACATCGTTTAAAACCCCAAAGAACAAGATTGCAAAGATGAACATGATCGCGATGTGCGCTACCTTAGCGATGCCCTGTTTGAAGTAGCGCACCAACTCTTGCATATGGTCTTTAAAGGTGTAGAGGGCGTTGTGCTTGGCAAAGAGCGGAGCTAAATTCTCCTCAATGTGTTTGGCATTAGGATAAAGGGCTGCTGCGCCGGCTAGATAAAATTTTTCCACTTGCGCTTTAGAGAGTGGGGGGTAGTCCTTCATTTTGGGCTTGAAACCCAGCGCCACATTGCCCGCTTTTCTAAAGGCGTGGCGCAAATGCCCATCTGGTGGATCAAAACCATTATCTTTAGCAAGGTGCTTTAAAAAGTGCTTTTCATTGGAGTGGCTGAGCATATAAGCGTAATTCTTAGGCACTACAGGCTGGAAGATTAGGGCAGAAGTGAGCCAAAAGCCAAACAATCCGCCTAAGGGTACGAGGGTTAAAGCCACCATTGGCGAGAGTTTATCGGTCAAAAGCAAGGCGATCAATGAAGCGATGATGAGAATGGCAAAAACGGTGAGCATGGCTTTTATCCTCCAAAGCGATAAAAGCTCTAGTCTAGGTCCTTTTTCTTAAAACTTCCTTTCAAGTCCAAAATGCTAAACCCCAACGCATCGTCCTCGCACACCTCAATGCACCGCCCGCAACGGGTGCACTCCCCCGAATTGACCGACACGCTTTTAAGCCCCACCATCCACAGCACCTGCCGTTCGGGGCAAATATCCCAACACAGTTCGCACTTGGTGCAACGCATCGCGTCATGCTTGACCTTTAAGAGCGCATAGCGGCTGGTGAGTGCGTAAAATGCCCCCAAGGGGCAGAGTTTGGAGCAAATGATTTTATCACCCAAAAACGCATCCACGCAAAAGAGCAACAACGCCACAATGAGCCACGAAGCTGTGCCCAAAATAATCCCCCTTTGCACCACCCCGATGAAAGACACACTCTCAAAGGCGGGTGTGGCAAGCACAAAGGAGAGGATCAAACTTAGGATTAAAAGGACATAGCGTAAATTCTTAGGCAAGCCCAAATGCACGCCCCTAAACTCTAATTTACGCCTCACCCACGCGGCAAAATCCACGATCATATTCACCGGGCACACCCACGCACAAAACGCCCGTCCCAAAAACAAGCCATAAACACACAGCACCAAGAGAGCTCCCAAGAGCGCGGTGATCTCAACATGCAGACTGGCTAAAAACACTTGTAAGGCTGCAAAGGGATCGCTTAAAGGGATCGTGTTGAATAATCTAGACGCGCTCAAATTGCCCTTGAGTATCCATGTATTGGCGGCAAACAAGACTAAAATTCCGCATTGTACGAGTCGTCTTAGGATTAAATAGCGCATCAAAGCCCATTATTCAGGTAGTCTAGGGGGTTGTCTGTTTTGGGATTTAGGGTGTTGGGTTTTGCGTCTTTTACCCGCTCTTGATCCTTGGCATCCCACCCCTTGACATAGTGATTCCCCACTTTACCGCTCACAAACGCCACGGGCAAAACCCGAATCGCCGGCTCTTTGGTGATGCATGCCCGCTCACACAGCCCACAGCCCACGCACACATCGTTTTGGACCATGGGCAACATATAGGCGTGTTTGCCCGTGCGCTCGTTATGTTTGTTTTCTAGCTTGATCGCCCGATCGATTAGGGGGCAAACGCGGTAACACACATCGCAACGAATCCCCCAAAACGCCACGCAAGAGACCGGATCGACCACCGCTACACCCATTTTAAGCGATCCCACGCCTTGATTTTTCTCTAAATGCCTTTTATCAAGGGCATCTGTGGGGCAAGCCTTGATACATGGAATGTCGGGGCAGAGGTAGCAAGGGACTTTGCGGGCCTCAAAAAAAGGCGTACCCACTCTAGCGTGGTCTAGCAAAGTGGCAAGTTTTAGGGTGTGGTAGGGACAATCGCGCACACACAGCCCACAGCGGATACACAAACTCAAAAAGCGTTCTTCATCCTCAGCCCCCGGGGGTCTTAAGCTGTAGCGGTCTTGCTTCTTGGCTTTCAGCATTGCCCCCAAAAAAGCCCCCCCACTGCCACACAGCAAAGCCCCCTTAAGGGCTGTTTGTAAAAACGCCCGTCTTTGCATCTATGCCTTGGTGATTTTCACCGCGCATTTTTTATAGTCGGTTTGCTTAGAAATGGGGCAAGTCGCGTCCAAACAAACCTTGTTGATGAACACATTTTCATCAAACCAAGGCACATAGACAAGCCCCATAGGGGGTTTATTGCGTCCACGCATATCCACCCGTGCTTTTACACTGCCTCGGCGTGATTCGATCCACACCGCATCGCCTTGGTTTAGACCTAATTTTTTGCCATCCTCCTCGTTCATGTAGCACAACGCTTCGGGCACGGCTCTAAAGAGCTCAGGCACACGCATGGTCATCGTACCGCTGTGCCAATGCTCTAAAACCCGCCCCGTAGCCAGCCAAAAGGGGTATTCTTCGCTGGGGCGCTCAGGGGCTTTCATAAAGGGTCTAAAGAAAATCTTAGCCTTGTTGGCTAGGCTTTTGGCCTCTGTGCCCTGTGGGCCTCTTAAATCCCCGCTCACCAGCTTTTTACCCGCCTTACCATAGAAGGCAAAATCCCCATTGGGGGCGGCTTTTTTAGCGTAAGGGTCGTACTTGGTGTTGAAACGCCAGAGGGTTTCTTTGCCATTGACCACCGGCCATCTTAAGCCCCGTGCTCTGTGGTAGTCATCAAAGTAGGCCAAATCATGCCCGTGCCCCTTGCCGAATTTGCGGTACTCCTCCCATAAATATTTTTGGATGAAGAAGCCATAACCTCTAAAGGGCTTGCCATCGCTGCCAATGACATGGCGTCTGTCCCCAAATACCTCAGAGTTAGGTGCACCCCTACCGATAGGGTCGCTGGCTAAAAACTTACGGCTGAAGCGGTTGTCAAAGAGCACATGGTAGAGCGTGTCGTTGTCCTTGTAGCCCATTTTACGCGCCTCAGCCAAGACATTAGGCAAGGTGAGCTTGTCATCGATTTTATGCTCGCCCCAAACTTCTTTGAGTTTAAAGCGTTTGGCAAACTCTAAAATCTGCCAAGTGTCGCTCATGGCTGAGCCCACGGGTGTAACTTGTTGTTTCCAGTGTTGTGTGCGCCGCTCGGCATTGCCATACGCCCCCCATTTTTCATAAATCATCGCCGTGGGCAAGATCAAATCCGCCACTTTTGCACTGATCCCCGGATAACAATCGCTCACCACGATGAAATTGTCCATTTCTCTAGCCGCCTTGATCCAGTGGTTGGCATTCGCGGTGTTTTGCCAAGGGTTATTCACCTGCACCCAAATAAACTTCACCTTGCCATCCTCTAAGGCGCGCATCATTGTCAAGAAAGGGTAGCCGGGCTTGGGGTTGATCGTGCCCTTAGGCAAGTGCCAAAGTTTTTCGGCGATTTTGACATGCTCGGGGTTGTTCACGACCATATCTGCGGGCAAGCGGTGGCTAAATGTCCCCACCTCTCTAGCCGTGCCACATGCGCTGGGCTGGCCGGTGAGTGAGAACGCCCCACAGCCCGGCTTAGCCTGCTTGCCTAATAAGAAATGCACCATATAAGCCTGCTCATTCACCCAAGAACCCCTTGTGTGTTGGTTAAAGCCCATCGTCCAAAAGCTCACCACTTTGCGGTCTTTCTCAATGTAGAGTTTAGCCAAGTGCTGTAATTTATGCTTAAAGCTCTCCATCGACTCGTTGCGATCGCCCTTAGCCACTTTGGCGACATAGTCTAGGGTGTAGGGTTCTAGGGCTTCTTTAAACTGGGCAAAGGTGATTTGCCAGTGTTTGCCCGCTTGTTTTTGGTGCTCCATTTTGAACACTTCACCTGCTTTCACACCTAAGTGTTTAAGCGCAATCGCTTCATCCTCATCTAGGGTGATGGCGTTTTGTTTGGCGACGGTGTCCTTTTCGCTCGCTTTAAAGCCGTGGTGGTTGGGATCGGAGCGCATGCCATAGCCAATGTCGGCGTATCCGGTGGCAAACACAATATGATCATCTAAGAATTTTTGGTCGATCGCCTCGGGGTGGTTATAGACGATCTCTCTGGCAATGTAATTCCAAATGGCTAAATCCGTGTTTGGCGTGAAGATGATCTCTACATCCGCCACGCTGGAGGTGCGGTTAGAAAAAGTGGTGAGATTGACAACCCTGACTTTATCGGGGCTGTTTAATTTGCGATCGCTCACCCTAGACCATAAAATGGGGTGCATTTCTGCCATGTTTGCCCCCCAAGTGATGATGGTGTCCGTGGCTTCGATGTCGTCATAGCACCCACTGGGCTCGTCGATTCCAAAGGTTTGCATGAATCCGGCAGCCGCGCTTGCCATGCAGTGGCGGGCGTTGGGATCGATGTTGTTGCCCCTAAAGCCGGCTTTCATCAATTTAAGGGCGGCATAGCCCTCTAGGATCGTCCATTGCCCGCTGCCAAAGACCCCCACCCCCGTGGGCCCCATTTCTTTATAATATTTTTTAAACTGCTTTTCCATTTCATCAAAGGCGCGTTTCCAAGAAACTTGTTTAAACTTGCCTTTTTTGTCAAATTCGCCTTTTTCATTGACCCTTAAAAGGGGCTCTACGAGGCGATCCGCCCCATACATGATTTTGGCATTGAAGTAGCCCTTAATGCAGTTGAGCCCCTTATTGACGGGGGCTAGTGGATCGCCCTTTGTGGCGACAATTTTATCGTCCTTCGTGGCGACCATGATCCCACAGCCCGTACCACAAAAACGACACACAGCTTTGTCCCATTTCCAACCTTCTTGGGCACGTTCAGCCTTAGCTTGTAAGGCGGGGGGGGCAAGTAGCCCAGCACTGCCCATCGCAGAGGCTAAGGCGGCTGATTTTAAAAACTCTCGGCGGCTCTCATTTTGGGGGGTTACATGTTCTGAGGGATTTGTTGTCATGGACTGTCCTTTGTACTTTTGTAGAGACATTATAGTGGAATTTATGCGTTTTTAGGGCAAATGTTGGGTAAATGGCCGGGGCTTATGGCTATTTTTTATCAATTTTTAGTTATCATTGCCCTTTATAACTAGGGTATGGAGATACTACATGGCAACTCCCTATGGAGGGTTAATGGGCGCAAGAGGCCGGCAAAAATCTACGGTTAAGTTGTTGTGGATTTTGGGAATAATTTTCTTCATGCTGCTGGGCTTAGATACTCTTGGGGTCGTCCAAAAACAAGACTGGATACAAAGTTTGGATGCCTTTTTCATTGGTGTGATCCGCACTCCTGCCCCCACTCAAGGGATTTGGTTAAAATTTGTGCTTGTGAGCACTTGGTTTGCCCAATCTAAACTCACCACGCCTATAGCTCTACTCATCGCCGCTTGGTGGGTGTTTCAAAAGCGCACCGCTCTAGGGGTTTGGTTTTTTAGCACCGTGTTTGTGGGGGAGGTGGCGCTTAAGGGGCTAAAGCAGCTCGTGGCACGCCCACGCCCAGCCACTAATGGAGAGCTGTATTTGGCGCATGGCTTTAGTTTTCCCAGCGGACACGCTCTAGCGGCTGCGCTCTTTTACGGCTTGTTCGCGTTTTTGCTGTGTAGCTCTAGGGCAAGTTTGGGGGCAAAAGTGGGGGGCTTTGTGCTCTTATTTTTGTGGATTTTTTTAATGATGTATGATCGAGTGTATTTGGGGGTGCATTACCCCACGGATGTACTCGGAGGGTTTTGCTTGGGGCTGGGTTTTGTGTGTTGCTCTATGGGGTTCTACCTTGGCTCTTTAAAACAAAACGGGCGCAGTTGATGGCTTTTGATTGCTTTTAGGATAGTTCGTGGATTTTAAGGGCTTATTACAACAAATTATCCGTCTTTTTTCAAGGCTCAATAGGGCACAAAAGATCACCATCGCCATAGCGGTGGCGTTGATTGTTGCCTTTTTGGTGTTTTTGTTGGTTTACCCCACCAAAGATCGGGGGGATTTGAGCGGGTATGGGGTACTCTTTGAGGGCATGGATGCTAGCGACAATGCGCTGATTTTACAGCATCTACAACAAAAGCATATCCCCTATAAAATCCCCAAAGATGACACTATTTTAATCCCCAAAGAAAAGGTCTATGAAGAACGCATCACCCTAGCCTCTCAGGGTATCCCAAAGACCAGCAAGGTGGGCTACGAAATTTTTGATGTGAAAGACTTTGGGGCAACCGACTTTGACCAAAACATCAAATACATCCGTGCCATCGAGGGGGAATTAAGCCGCACCATTGAAAGCCTAACCCCCATTGAAAAGGCGGATGTGCACATCGCGATCCCCAAAGATAGCGTGTTTGTGAGCCGTGAGATTCCTCCCACGGCTTCAGTGATGCTTAAAATCAAGTCCAACATGCGCTTGTTGCCTAAACAAATTTTAGGCATCAAAAATCTAATTGCTGCCTCTGTACCTAAACTCACGGTGGAAAATGTCAAGCTGGTCAATGAAAACGGCGAGCCTTTGGGTGAAAATGACGAGCTAGACACGACTAGAGAGCTTGCTCAAGCTCAACTGCACTACAAACAAAACTTTGAAAATATCCTAGAAAGCAAAATTGCCAACATCCTAGCCCCCATTGTGGGCGGGCGTGACAAGGTCGTGGCGAAGGTGAGTGCGGAGTTTGACTTCAGCCAAAAGAAAAGCACCAAAGAAACCTTTGACCCCAACAATGTCGTGCGCAGCGAGCAGACCATGGAGGAAAAAAAAGAGGGCTTGCCCAAAAAGCAGGTGGGTGGTGTGCCAGGGGTGGTCAGCAATATCGGGCCTGTGCAGGGCTTGAATAGCTCAGAGAAAGAGAAATACGAGAAGTCCACCAACACCACCAACTACGAAGTGGGTAAGACTGTAAGTGAGATCAAAGGCGAATTTGGGGTTCTAACCCGCCTTAATGCCGCGGTGGTGGTGGATGGCAAGTACCAAAAAGTAGATAAAAACGGCAAAGAGAGCATCGAATATGTCGCCTTAAGTGCCGATGAAATGGAGAAAATCAATGCCTTAGTCAAGCAAGCGATCGGCTACAGTCAAGCTAGAGGCGATGCTGTAACAGTGAGCAATTTTGAGTTCAATGGCAAGTCCGAAAAATATGTCCCCATGTCCACCTACGAGAAGATCGTAGCGACCACTGAGAAGGTCCTAGGACCCTTCTCCTCTTTACTCAAATATCTCATTGTGGGCTTGGTGCTCTATGTCTTTTATAAAAGAGTCATCACTCCCTTCAGCCAGCGCATGCTGGAGATCCATCCCGATGAGGAGGAAAAAGTCCAGTCCCTCTTTGCCATGGACGAGGATGATGATGAAGAAATTGACCGTTTTGGAGAAATGCGTAAAAAAGTAGAGGATCAGTTGGGGCTTAGCGCGAGCTTTAACGAAGAGGATGTTAAGTATGATATTATGCTTGAGAGGGTGCGCAACTCTATTAAAGAGAAACCCGAAGAAATCGCATCTTTATTCAAACTCTTGATCAAGGATGAGGTTGCGATCACCAACACCAAAGGCAATTGATGGCTAAACTGACTCCTAGACAGAAAACCCAACTCGATGAATTTACCATGTCCGAAAAGATCGCCATTTTGCTCATCCAAGTGGGCGAGGAGGCGACTGCCGGGATTTTACGCCATCTAGATGTGGACTCGATCACCGAGATCAGCAAGCAAATCGTACAGCTCAACGGTACGGACAAGGCTATCGGGGCAGCGGTTCTCGAAGAGTTTTTTGCGATTTTACAATCCAACCAATACATCAACAGCGGGGGGTTGGAGTACGCTAGGGAATTGTTGATCAAAGCCCTAGGGCCCGAACAGGCCAAGATCATTTTAGAGAAACTCAGCCGCTCTTTGCAAACCCAGAAGAACTTCTCTTATCTAGGGCGCATCAAGCCCCAGCAACTCGCCGACTTCATCATCAACGAACACCCTCAAACCATCGCTTTGATTTTAGCACATATGGAGTCAGCCAATGCTGCCGAGACTTTGAGCTTTTTCCCCGATGATATGAAAGCCGAGGTGAGCATTAGAATGGCAAGCCTGGGTGACATTTCGCCACAAGTGGTTAAACGCGTGTCCACCGTGCTAGAAAACAAATTAGAGGCCCTCACCAGCTACAAGGTTGAGGTGGGTGGCACTAGGGCAGTGGCAGAAATCTTTAACCGCCTAGGCCAAAAAGCGGCCAAAACCACGCTAGCACGCATTGAAAACATTGATGCCAAACTCGCCAACGATATTAAAGAAATGATGTTTACCTTCGAAGACATCAGTACCCTTGACAACTTTGCCATCCGTGAAATCCTTAAAGTGGCGGATAAAAAAGACCTCACCTTGGCACTTAAAACTTCTACGGAGGAACTAAAAACTAAATTCTTGAGCAACATGAGTAGCCGTGCGAGCGACCAGTTTATTGAGGAAATGGCGTATTTAGGAGCCGTAAAAATTAAGGATGTGGAATCCGCGCAACGCAAGATTATCGAGATTGTCCAATCACTTGCCGAAAAAGGTGTGATCCAAATGGGCGGAGAGGAAGATGTCGTTGAATAACTCTAGCGATGAGAATTTAATCCCCAAAGAGGAGCTAGACAAGCACACGATTAAAAGATACACCTTTAAATCTTTCGCCGAAATGGCAACAGAACAACCAGAAGAAAAAAAACCACAGACGAAGGAATACCCAGAGCCCCCTCAAGAGAACGAACACCTTGAACGATCCATCCAGCTAGAAAACGACCTCATCGAGTGTTTACTCAAAAAAACCGATGAACTCTCAGGGCAACTTGCCAAACTCCAAATGCAATTTGAAAAGAGTCAAGAGGAAAACCAGAATCTCTTGCAACAGACTAGAGAGGACAATTACAAAATAGGTTTTCAAGAGGGCGAACAAAAGGCCAAAGAGGAGTTGAGTGCAAGCATTGATGAGGAAAAGACTCACTTGTTACAATCGCTCACCGCCATCGACCAAAAGATGCAACAATCCCAAAGTCACCTAGAAGCCCTAGAAAAGGAACTCAGCAGCATCGCCGTAGAGATCGCTAAAGAGGTAATTGTTAAAGAAGTGGAAGAAAAGAGCCAAGAAGTGGCATTGGCTCTAGCTAGAGAGCTGTTAAAAAACATCATGGATGCAACCGACATTTGCCTAAAAGTCAACACCCTAGACTACCCCTATCTCTCCCAAAATCTCAAAGATCTCCCCAAGATCAAGCTAGAACCCAGCGATGCAATTGCCAAGGGCGGGGTGCTCATCACCAGCTCACATGGCAACATCGATGGCAACTTAATGGCGCGCTATAAGAATTTAAAAGAGAGTGTGCTAGACAATCTAAAGGCATAACAACAGAGCATGGATTTAGAAGTTTATGAGCGGGATTTGCCCCATTTAGAGCAGGTGTGTGCCCAGCTTAGAGGGCGGATTTTAGAAGTGGTGAGCGCACACGGGGGGCATTTAAGCTCCTCTTTGGGGGCGATCGAACTCATTGTGGGGTTGCATAGCGTGTTTGACAAGGACAAGCACCCCTTCATCTTCGACACCAGCCACCAAGCCTACGCACATAAACTCTTGACTGGGCGCTTTGAGAGCTTTGACACTCTGCGCCAGTTTGAGGGCTTAAGTGGCTTTGTGCGCCCTGGTGAGTCGCCCTATGATTACTTCATCGCTGGGCACAGCTCCACGGCTTTATCTGTGGGTGTGGGTGTGGCTAAAGCTTATGTACTGGCAGGTAAAACAGAAGTGCCCGTTGTGATGATCGGCGATGGGAGTTTGAGTGCGGGGTTGGCCTACGAAGCCTTAGATGAGCTAGGCGATCGCAAATACCCTTTAGTCATTCTGCTCAACGACAATGAAATGAGCATCGCCAAACCCATAGGGGCGATCAGCAACGCCTTATCGCAGCTGATGGCACGCCCGCTTTACCAGTCCTTTAGAGACAAAATCAAAAGCGTGTTAAAATCCATGCCAGAGGGGGTGAATTATTTAGCCAACCGCTTTGAAGAATCCTTAAAACTCATCACTCCGGGGATTTTCTTTGAAGAATTAGGCATTAGCTATATGGGCCCCATCGATGGGCATGATTTGGAGGCGATCACGCAAGCGTTGAAACTAGCTAAAGACACCAAAACCCCCCTACTCATCCACGCCCAAACCACCAAGGGCAAGGGCTATAAAATGGCGGAGGGCAAGTATGAAAAGTGGCATGGCGTGGGGCCCTTTGACTTGAAAACCGGCCAAAGCTTTAAAAGTACGCCTAAGATTGCCAACCCCACGCAAATATACTCAGAAACTCTTTTTGAGCTCGCAAGTGCTGATGATAAAATCGTGGGCGTTACAGCGGCCATGCCCGGGGGCACGGGGCTTGGCAAACTCATAGACAGCTACCCCGAGCGCTTTTGGGATGTGGGCATTGCCGAGCAGCACGCCGTAACCTCTATGGCTGCCCTAGCCAAAGAGGGCTTTAAACCCTTTGTGAGCATTTACTCCACCTTCTTGCAAAGGGCGTTTGATCAAATCGTGCATGATGTGGGCATCATGTCCTTGCCCGTGAAATTTGCCATCGATCGGGCGGGGATTGTGGGTGAGGATGGCGAAACACACCAAGGGCTACTAGACATCGCCTATTTGCGCCCTATCCCTAACATGACCTTACTCGCTCCTAGAGACAACGCCACACTCCAAAAAGCAATACACTTTGCCAAAGAGCACACCCAAGGACCTTGTGCTTTCCGCTACCCTAGGGGAGCGTTTTTATTAGAAGAAGGGGTTTTTGCGCCTAAAGAGTATGTCTACGGCAAATGTGAGCTGTTGAAAGCAGAGGGGGATATTTTATTTGTGGGCTATGGCAATGGCGTGGGGCGGGCGTATGAAACTTTAAAGTTAGTCGAAGCACAGGGTCTAAAGGTGGCTCTCTTGGATTTGTGTTTTTTAAAACCTTTAGATGGCGCGCTTAAAGACATTCTGCCCCGCTACTCTAAAATCTATGTCTTCAGCGATTCGTACCAAATGGGGGGCGTGGCTAGTGCCTTGTTGGAGTTTGTGGGGGGTGGGGTGTGTGTCGAGAGTTTTGAAATCGCTGACTTATACCCCGCGCATGGCAACACCGCCCTAGTGGAACAATCTTTACAGATCGATCCTACTAGTTTGGCTAAGAGAATACCGGGCATGGCGTGATATATTAAGTTTACCCAAACACCCTTCTTTGAAGAGAAGAGATGAACTCAATTCAATGAGTGCCTTTAGAAGGCAATATCCAGTTCAGCGGTACCGATGTTGTGGCTTAAGGGTTGCTCCTCAAATCCCTTGCTTAAGTTAGTGGCAATAAAAGAGAGGCGAAATCCCCGATAAAGCAGAGCAAATCCACCCTCAACAGCGTAGAGCGCATCGGGTAGGTGGGTGATTCCTCTAGTTTGCGGGCTATTACCTTGGATAAAAATATCGACAGGTTGGTAACTGCCACTGGCCCCTATAAAAAAGTAAAAAGAAAAGTGGTTGCTAAAAGGCTACCCTCCGCTAAAAAGAGTGCCAATTTTATTGGGTCCAAAATCTGCGCTTAAGTTATACCCAAATCTAAGGAGCGAACCCAAGCGTACATGGGTGATGGCATTGCCCAGGGCAAGATCCACACCGGGCAAAATATCCATGCTAAAAAAGCGCGTTTTGAGGATATAGACTTGATACAACCACTGGTAATTGAATTGGAAGATGAATTCATTGCGCAATTGGTTATGCCAACCTTGAAAGGTTTTATCGCCCCATAGCCCATGCAACCAATTTTGGGTTTGTCCTGCCATCGAATCGGGACCGACCGTGCCTAGAGAAATGAAGATTTTCTCGAGAGCATGTGGGGCGCGTTGGAAGAGGGCAAAATTGGCTCTCAACCAGCCCGCATAGAGGTGATCGCCCATCACAATCGCTTTGCTCGTATGGCTATCTAAGTGCGGTGTGTACATGGTCTGAGTCATGCTCACACTAAAGCGAGTCATTTTAGGGGAGTGGATCATCAAGGTTAAATAACGACTCCAAGCCATCCAAGAGTGCGCGTAAGCCGCACCCCAAAAATTATACTCTTTGCTCGTGTAGCTGAGACGATTTCCCGCGCTGTAATAGCGATCGGCTGGATAGACATAGGCATCGTTTTCAGAGAGTAAATTAATGTATTGTTTTTTATAGGGGGTTAAAGGTGTGGGGACATCTAGCAAAGAGGGATACGAAGGGCTTGCTGCGATTGGAAGGCAACAGATGAGTAAAATTCCTAAGACATAAAACATGCAAATCACACAAAATCAAGCGATCCCTATGCTCTAGCGCAGAGGGACAAAACAAAACCAAGAAAGCACCCCTTCCTTTCTAAAACTCTAGCGCTTCAAGCTATTGACCGTCTGCAACATGTTATCTGCGGTCTGGATCGTCTTAGAATTGGCTTCGTAGGCGCGTTGGGCGGTGATGAGATCGGTCATCTCTTCGACCAAGCGCACATTGCTCAGCTCTAAAAAGCCTTGGCGCAACTGCCCGTAACCATCGGCGTTAGGATTACCCACAATCGCTGGACCACTGGCGGAGGTTACGGCCAAAAGATTATCACCCAAAGCGTGCAAGCCCGCGGGGTTGATGAAATTAGCTAAAGTGATCTGTCCGATCACATTAGAAGTTGTGGCATTGCCCTGTGTGATGCTCACCGTGCCATCCACGCCGATGCTGATTTGTGTGGTGTCTTGGGGGAAGGTGATTTGGGGGATGATGGGATAGCCCTCAGTCGTTACCATATTGCCCTGATCGTCAATTTTAAAATTGCCCGCGCGGGTGTAAGCCGTAGAGCCATCGGGCATTTGCACTTGGAAAAACCCCTTGCCTGTGATGGCTAAATCTAAATTGTTCTCCGTTTCTTTAGGGCTTCCCTGAGAGAACATTTTTGTAACGCTGGAAGTGCGCACACCTAGGCCCACTTCAATGCCATTGGGCGATTTGGTGGTGTCCGAGGTGGAAGTGCCGGCATATTGCAAGGCTTGGTAAAAAAGGTCGTTGAAATCGGCTCTTTGGCGTTTAAAGCCCACCGTGTTGACATTGGCGATGTTGTTGGAGGTGGTGTCGATGTGGGTTTGTTGGCCTAGCATTCCCGTGGTGGCACTGTAAAGAGATCGCAACATGGCTAGCCTTTCATTAAGAGAGTAAAAGGTCATTGTAGCTAAAATTTTTTAACACCTCCTAAAGTGAGCAACTTTAAAGACATTAACCGCAGGAACAAAACCCTATGATAAATCCTCAAGCAATTCTGCCTCTGCCTGCTTGGCATAGAGACTATGAAAGATTGCAGGGGGGATTTTGGGACGCGCGGACACCACAATAACGGCCATAGGTTTTAAAATGGCATTAATATGGGGCAGGGTTAGGTTGGCTCTGGGACTGATTTTTTTAAAGAAAGTTTCCTCTCCATGTTCTGCAATCGTGGCATCGATCATGGCACTGAAAGCCTCCAGTTCTTGTTTGTCCATTTTAAAGAGGAGGGCTAAATATCGGATGTGCCCAAAGAAAAGAGTATAGATGCGCGCCCTATCTTCTTGGATTGTGCTGGTGAGCTTTGCGCCCAAAGCTAAACCAGCTATCCCTCCAGCAATGCCCCCCACAATGGTGCCAAATACGGGGATGATGCTCCCTGAAGTGGCTCCAGTGGCAAACCCAGTAAGAGCAGCTCCAGCCACCGCCCCCGCGGTTGCACCCACCGCCTGCACGCCCCCCACCACGATATTTTTAAAACATTGCATGCCTGAAATCTTACCCCTTGCAAGCTGGATTGCTTCTATTGCGCTGTTAAAAATGATAGTTACGCCAGTTGTTACAACACTAGATCTTAAAACTGTGTTGGCGGCCGCATTCGTACTTATGTCTTTACTAGCGCCGCCCATTTGGGCCAAGCTACGCCCTATGCAATTGTCCTTAAAATCAAAGTTGATGGCACTTTTTAAGAACTTATCTAAAGCTCCAATCCTTTGGGCTTGCATTGCCATGATAGAGATAGTAAAGGATTTGCTAGCGTTAAGTATGCTAGCAAACAACGCACTTTTAAGAGCGTCTCTAACATTTTCTCCCCTTAAAAGTAAAAGAGCCGTACTGCACACAAAGGACACCCCTAAAGTTGTGCAAGCTCCAATCCCTGCGCGTTCGCTATCAAACTCTAAACTCTCTTTAGTGAAAAATCTCATGTTGGCTTTAGCCTCCTGCATGGAAACACCGGGCAACAAGTTTTCTTTAAATTCCTCTCTTGTGATGCCTAATTTTTCCAGTTCTGCATCAAAATCTCCCTCATCAATGAGATTTATTGCCTCATCGTATTGATCTTTAGGGATTTCTAAGGCCATGGGTTGGTTCTCTTTGTTAAGATACACGATTTCATGACCCTGACTATCTTTACTGTGGAAATAGGCATCAAGGCTCTTCTTTGCGCTCTCATAGTATTTGCTCTGTATCTCTATCCCATCCACAAGGCGATCGGCTCCCCCTTTGGCGTTGCCGCCCCCCACAATTTGCGCATCCTTGCCCGCCTTGAGATCGATACGGTTATTAAGGATTTCTGCCATCCAGCCATGCCCTGTCTTGGGATTTGATAGGGGTTTGTAAAGTTCTGCCCAGTTTTGTGCTACTTTTATGGTGTTGGTCACTGAAGCCAACATTTCTAGCTGTGCATGCACTTGTGCTATGTGTTCCTCTGTTTTGCTCTCTAGGCGCGCATAATAATCTTCTAGGCTTTGCTCTTCTGGCATGTAGGGGCTTAAGGATTCACTAATGCCCTCGCATAAACTTTCTGTCAAGCGGCACTCTTGCGAACAGAAAAATTCGCCCAGATAGGGGTCTTTTTTAGGCACTAATTTTCCGCACGAAGCGCATAAGTCATAAGCCTTTAAAGAACTAAAGGGCATATAATAATACTGCCCTTCGAGCACATATTGCCCAAAGCTAAGGTTAGGTGCTTGCGCCATGAGCGCGTCCATAAATTGCGTGGGGGCTTGTTTGTAATATTCTAAAATGCGATGCAGTGCATCTAAGCCTGATCCCTGCTCAATTTGTGCCAGATAAGGGTCTTGTTCTAGCGCATCTAGGGCTTTTGCTAGACAATTTGTGTTGTTGAGGCGCGTTAAGATTTCCTGAGCACTGGATTTATTCTCCCAAGAGATGGCAATTTCTGTGGCGTGTGCGAGCAGTCCTAGAGTGTTGCGGTAAATGTAGATGGTGTCATTGCCCTCTTTATAAGGAACCTCTAGGGCCATGATTTTTTCATGGGCAAAAGCATAGACCAAGAGGTCTGAAGTAAGCATGTCTGCCAAGTCCGCATATTTTTCATTTTTGGGTTCAAGGTAGAGATCATGGACTCTCAAGCAGAGGGTTTTAGCCTCCTTTAAGTCTTGGATGTTTTGGAAAAAGGGTTTGAGCTTTACTTTAAATTTAAGGGCACGCCCAAAGCCATAGAACAAATATAAAAAGAGCCATAAATAAATCCACACCACGCCCCAACTGATGTGGTACAAGAAATGTGGCCATCCAAAATAAATGCCTGCAACAAGCACGCCTAAACACCCTGCTAAATACAAGACATCTATCTTGCGTACTTTGTTCCAAAAGGATAAGAAAATTGCCCACATAAACATAGCAATGAGCACCACCCCTTGAACGCCCAAAAGAAGCTGGATGATTTTCTTAAAAAGTGCCCACTCTTTAGGTGCCTGTTCCCATAAATAATGGGCACAGAGGGTGATCAACAAGAGCTGCACCACAATAAAACAAGCCACCCCTCTTGCGTCATTTTGGATGATCTTAGAGTAGCTACTGCTGTCTTTAAAAACTTTCCCCCTAATGCGCTCAGCCACACGGGGCAAGAGCAAGCTAAAAGACCTAAAGAGTGCCCAAGCCACCAAACACATCAACAGGATCTGTGTCCAGCTCAAAGTGCCGTGTTGCACGGTTTTGCTCAATGCTTCAAGAAGCATTAACGCGCTAAAAGCAAATAACTCTAATTCAATGACAAAACGCAATGCCCTGCCAAAAAAGGCTAGGGCTTTAGATTGGGGGGGGAGGGGTTAGAAAGAGCCCATAGAGGTAGTAAAAAAAGACACTCACTCCTAAACAGAGCAACCCTAGCTTGCCAATATCCAAGGCATAGTTCAAAATCATAGAGACTCCTAGTACGACATACCCCGCCATTGTCTCAAAAATCTTAAAACCCTCCTGCAACCAACAGAGCAAAATTTTGCCTGTCTGCAGATTGTGTTACTAAATGTGATAAGTTTAAGGGCAATCTCTAAAATGTATAACTCAAATACGCGGTAACCGAGCGACCGGGGGCACTCTGCAAGCCAGCGGGGCTAGAGCCGATGCCGGTAAAATAGTATTTCATGTTGAAAATATTATTCACTTGCAAACTGCCCACAATTTTATGCCGTCCACTCTCCCAAAAGACTTGGCTCACTTGGATATTCCACACCCAATACCAGGGCAACATCCCCTCGTGTTGGGTCATACACCACGCCGCACATTGGTAGCCGCTATTTAACACGCTCTCAAAGTTAGCACCTGCACTATAGTGTTGTGTCCCATAGTAGCCCCCCGCTGCGCTGTTGCTGATCCCGCTGTAAGCCCGACTGTAAAAGTAGCTAGACAAACCAAAGGTGGTTTTTTTATAGGTGTAGCGCGCGTCTAAGATGAATTGGTAGGGGCTCACAAAGGGGAAGTGCTTGTTATAGCTCGTCCCCTTCAACACATCCCCGTTTAAGTCTGTCAAGGGTCCGTGGCTGGTAACCCTTGTGTCAATGTAGTTAAAGGCGGCGTGGAGCTGTAAACCCTGAATGGGTCTATAGTATGCCTCTAACTCTACACCCTGAGAATAGCCATTGACGGGGCGCACATTGCCCTTCATAGGTCCGCTGGTGTAGATAGAATATTGCCCGGTCGCAAAATCCCGCGCCCAAATGCGGAAAAAGTCGGCATTGAAGCTAACCTTACTCTTATAGGTGTAGCGCGCCCCAACTTCTACGGTGTCAAAATGTTGGGTGAAGTATTCCGCCCCACCATAGCTCAAAACATCCAATTGTGGTGGGACATAGGAGCGTTGGTAGTTAAAGTAGGTGAGCAGCGTGTGATCACCTTGTATGGGGATAAAGCCTATGTTAGTCGAGGGCATCCAGTTGTTCATGTTTTTGATTTTTTCTAGGTCTTTTTTGGGGATGGAGTACCAGTCAGAGGCATTTTCGTTGTTATACTGCACTAAAGCGTAGCGCAGTCCGGGCACCACAAAAAAGCGCCCATTCCAAGTCTCAATGCGATCGCTCAAATACACGGCGGTGTAGTCGTTGCGCCAGTCGTTCCAGTTCTTATATAGGCCATGTTTGATGTGGGGTTTCCAGCCGCTCATATCATTAGCCCCCGCACACAAAAAGCCCGCCCCCTCGCCGCTCGTTTTGGTGGCACACTCGTTGGTGTTCATGTATTGCCGTTGCAAAAAGGTGGTGGTCATGTAGCGTAAGCCCATGATAAAAGTTTGTTTCACCTTGCCACTATTCACCACGAGATTCACCTTAGGCTCAAAGGCGTTGTTGATGGAGCGCACGGGGTTTTCTACCTCCGCCCAACCATTGTAGTTCGTGGCATAGTAGGGCACGGCCAAATTGTAGCCACTAAGCCCCTGCGCCGCACAGCTTGCAGCACTAAAGCAAGTCACCATGTTCGCGCTGTTGTAGCTAGAGCTCACTTGAAAGTCGCGCGTCATGAATTGCCCATAGTAGGTGAAGCTAAAAGTCCCCCCGATTTTTTCTAAGTCGCCAAAGCGGTTTTCATACACGATGCCAAAGCGCTGGGATCGCCCGCCTTTGGAGTTCAAAGGACGCATGTTGGCAAAGCGGTTTTCTTGGTACTGCTCTGCGCTTAGGCTCCCGGGCTGGGCGATGTTGAATTTATAGTATTGGTAGTAGGCCTTGATGCCGTTTTTTTCGTTGATGTCGTAGACTCCATCGAGCCAGTAGTTTTGGATATTGGTCGGGCTGTTGTCCCTAAAGCCCTGCCCATCGACCCAGTTAGCCTGCGCCTGCACGCCAACATGTTTGTTGATCATCCCTCCACTGCGCACATAGGTGTTGTAAAGGATGTCATTGCCCAAAGATTTTAAGAAAGAGGGATTACCGGTTTTGCCAGGAGGCGCAGCAAATCCTGCATTGCGCGCCTTAGCCCAAAAGGTGGTTCTCTCCGCCACTTGGTTTTCCCAATGTTTGGGGATGGGCTTGGTGATGATATTGACGATCCCGCCATAGGTGTTAGGTCCGTATTGCACGCTCCCCCCACCTTTAATCACATCGATGCGATCGATTGCTTGGAAAGTTACGGGGAAGATGTCCAGCTCAATGTGCGAGTAAGGTGCCATATAAACGGGGATGCCATTGACCAGCATCAAGGTGGCATCGCCGTGTCCTGAGCCCCCCGCCCCAAAGCCACGGATTTGGATACTGGGCATCGCCCCTACGCCAGTAGTGTTTCTCACCTGCAAGCCCGGAACATTTTGCAACGCCTCTTCGATGCTTTGGTTGGCCTGTTGGCTGAGGGCTTTATGCGAGATCACTGTGCGGCTACCCGTGTATTTTTTCACCTCTTCATCTTGCCAGCTTTTAGGCGCGGTGATTCCGCTATAGCCCAAATTGACATGTCCGGAGTAGTCGGTTTTATCTCTTTGTCCGGCGGTAGACACCTTGCCCAAAGTGTAGGTTTTATCCTTAGCCACAAGAGATGCCTGCCAAGCCAAACTTGCCGTCAAGGCCACAACAATTTCTTACGCAATGAAAACTCCTTGCTCTAAACTTTAAAAACCGATGAGTGGATAGAATCTAAAAAACTTTACTAGCATAGATGCTTGTATTTTGGTAATAAAAATTAAAATTTTTTAATAAATACAGTGTATTGTATTCTAATAAACTTAAGATTTTCTAAAAAATTCAGCCCAATTAACTTTTTATTTATCTTCTTCTTCTAGTAAATAGTCCCCGCTCTTGACGCAAAGGATTCGGGTGTTGTGGATGCTCGGGCGTACCCTTTTGTCTTTAATCAATTCCTCTATTTGGTACTCTTGACAAGTGCCCTGTTTGGGGCGGACATATCGATCCCGCCACTCTAAATATTCCTTAGAGTGCACCACTTGGCTGTCTAAATATTCTTTTTCATACACCTCCACAAATTCTAAAAACTTGGGGCTTAAATGCAGATCATTTTTCTGTATGTCGCTCTTTCTTTCGGCTTTCACCTCCTCAGAGGTGGTGCTGTATTCGGTGGGGATGTCTTGCCCCACTTGGGGAGGGCGTTGGTAGGTTCTAATGGTTCTTGTGGTGGTGGTGGAGTAGGTGCTGGTCCATTTTGTGGTGGTGTTTGGCTCAAGATGCAAGCACTGGCGGGTTTTTGCCCTGTAGCACAGCTTTTGGCTGTAATTGGCCTTGCTCAAGATAAAGGTATGCGTGGTTGTGGTGGGGCCTAGCACCTCCACCCTAGGGGGCAACTCTGTATAGGGCAGGGTGATCCCCGCCCCCTTGCCACTGCTCTTATCGGCGTTAAAATCACAAGGCCCTAGTCTTAAAAGTTGCCCGCTGGCTTTATCCAACACATGCATCACGCTCGGCCGTTTGGCCTGCAATTTTTCATCATCATAGCTCCACACTCCGCAAGCCTCCTCTTGCACCCCACCCATGCCTAAATTTGCCGGCACTTCTAGCCTGGCTTGGGGTTTTAATTCTAGATTTTTCCCCTCAATTGCACCTTCTTTGGTAGCTTCTTTGGTAGCTTCTTTGTCTGTGGGGGGTTCTTGGCTTGGCTTAGTTGGTTGCTCCTTCTTACCTTCTGTGGATTCTAGTACCGCCTTCTTTTCTGTGGGTTCTGTGGGTTTATCTTGACTCTCTGTGGGTTTGGTGGTTTCTTTGGAAATTTCCATAAGAGTGCTTGTCGGGGTTTGGGAGGTTGGAGTAGGTTGCAAGGCTTTAGGCGTGGTGGAGGTGCTTGGGGTTTGGCTTGTGGGGCTTGGCATGGGGGAGGTGCTGGTTTGTGGATAGTTTAGAGGCAGGGGCATGTAACTTGGACTATAGGTGGGGCTTGGATTGTAAGTGGGTGCACTTGTACTTGAAGGATAGTGTTGGCTTGGGGGATTATAGCTTGGACCATAGGGGTTATCATGTTGGGGCTGTGTGCTTTGGGCTTGGTTGTAAGGTTGGTTAAAGTTTTGGTTTTGGCTATACTCTTGTGTGCTGGCTGTGCGCCTTGTGCTGTGTGTGCGCCTTGTGCTGCGGCTTCTACTCCTTGTACTGGAGCTTGCGGTACGTCTGGAACTTGTAGAGCTTCTTATGTTGCGCTCCCTTGTGGTGGTGGGGTTAGCAGCGTTAGGGTTAGCAGTGCTGCGTGTACTGCGTGTACTTGTACCTCTAGTCCTTGAGCTTGTACTTCTTGTGCTCCTTAGTGAGCTTGCAGCACTTCTAGAACGGCTTCTTGCTCTCGTGCTTCTTGTACGCCTTGAACTTGTACTGCGGGTGCGGGTGCTGTAGGTTTTGGGCGTGGTGGCATAGCTTCTTGGGTTGGTTTTGCTTTCTCTATCTTGGAGGGTTTGTTCTCTCTCTTCTCTTGCTTGTAAAGACATGCTTTGAGGGGCAATGGGGTTTAAAAAAGCACTCTTTTCTTGGGGTGAAAAACGGATATAGTCTTGGTACTCTATCCCCAATATTTGCGCCATTTTGGCGGGGCTAGGATCTTTAAAATAAATGCGGGTGTGTTTGTGGATTTTATCGGGCAAAATCGCCCCTAAATCCTGGGTGGCTTTTAGATCCTTTAGGGGGGTGGTGGATTTGGCTTTGGTTTGCGTACTCTTTTTGGATTTTTTTAGAGGCAACTTTTTAAGCCATAGGGCCTGCAAAGTGATCTGATTGCCCTTAAGTTGGTAAGTCCCCTCTATGATGAGTTGCTTTTGAGCGGTGTTTTTATAAACAACAGCCCCGCTAAAGTCCCCGCCCTTTTGTTTTAAGGGCAAATCTTCTAGGGTTTGGATGGTGAGGGCTTGTAGACACAGCGCACACAGAAACCATAAAAACCAAAACATACACACCCCCTAGCCTGTATTGCGTAACCCTTGAGCGATGCCGATAAGCGTACTTTGGATGGCGAGTTTCACTTGGTCTTTGGGGTCTTGTTTGAAGGCCTTGATGAGCTCAATTTGTAAGCAGCTGAGCGCATTGATGTAGGGGGTTCTAAACAAAATCCCCTGCCTTACAATCCCGTCTTTTTCCAATAGGGCATTTTCTTGGCGGATGGCCAAAATACGCTCCAAGCTTGTGACAAACTCGCTTTCAATCTGCGCCAAAATCTCTGTGGCATTTGGCACACTGCTCGCAAAGGCGTGGTATTGTTTAGCAATGCCTAAATCCACCTTTAAAAGCACCTGAGCGATATTGTCGATCACCACCTTAAAAAACCCACCCTCAAGATAGCAGGCTTGTAAATCAGCTAAAGCTACACCCTTAAGCGCACTGCCCACCCCAAACCACGCCGGTAAAATGCTTCTATTTTGCGTCCATGCAAAGACCCATGGGATCGCCCGTAAATCCTCTAATTTCGTGCCTTCCTTACGCTTGGCTGGGCGTGAGCCTAGATTGAGTTCTTGGATGAAGGCGATGGGGGTGGCTTGCTTGAAGTACTCCAAAAAACCGTGCATGGTGTAGAGTTGGCGGTAGGCAGTGTAGGAGATTTTGGAGAGTGTTTGTAAGAGCTCTTTAGTATCGGGGTTGATGGGATTTTTAGACAGGCCCCGTTTGTCATAGAGTGACTTTTTCAACAATGCCCCCACAATGTTAGACAAATTACTCAGCGCGCTCGTGTTGTTAAGATACCTTGAGCTGATGGTTTCGCCCTGCTCGGTGAGTTTTAAGGTGTCTTGTACGCTAAAAAGCGGAGCACTTAATAAAGCGTCCTCCAAGCTCCCCCCACCCCGGCTTACACTCCCTCCCCGCCCATGGAACAAAATGAACTCAATGCCAAGCTCTTGGCCTAGAGCGACTAATTGGCAGATGGCCATGTGTAAATTATAATTGCTCGCAAAAATCCCCCCATCCTTGCTTGAATCTGAGTAGCCCACCATGATTTCTTGGGTGTTTTGCATGCCCTGCAAATAGGCTTTGTAGTGGGGGTTGCCATGCAGGGTTTTTAAAATCGTGGGGGCGTGATCTAAGTCCTCAATGGTTTCAAATAAGGGAGTGATGTATAAATCCTTTTCTAGCCCCACTTGTTTAACCAGCCAGAGCACCGCTAATAAGTCGCTTGCCTGTGTTGTCATGGAGATAATGACACTTGAAAAGGCGTTTTTAGTGATTTTGCACTGCGCCCAAAGCATGGTTAAAAAGCCTTCTAGTAGCCGTTTACACTCTGCGCTCACCTGTGGCAGCAGAGCCCAAAAGGAGATGGGTTCTAGCTCTAGAGCGTGGTTTAGGACTTCTAGCTTTTGTTCTTCAGGCAAGGCGTAAAAGTCGGTGGCAAGAGAGAGCAGGGAAAAAACCTCGCTAAGGGCGTTGACAAACACTGCCCGATGTTCTCTAAAATCAAGGCTGAGTAAATGAAAGCCTGTTAGCAAAACTAAATTTTTAAAACGGCGCATCGAGCCTTGCAAGCTTGGTTCTAAGTTTTCTAAAAGCAAATCAATATCGGCAACAAGTTCGCTGGCATGTTGGTAGCTAAAGCCGATGGGTGTGGGCGAATTTAGGGCGATGAGGCGGTTTTTTAGTTTGATTTGCATTAAAAGCAACTTGGCACGAAAAGGTTCTTTGGGGTGTAGCCTTGCGCTGGTGGGGTCTAGTTTGTGATAAGATTCCTTTAAATCCGTCTGCAGGGTAGCAGAGATGGGGCAAAAATCCACAGAGATGGAGAGCTCACGGCGCAATTTATCCAGCTCTTTGAGATAGAGGTCGATGACAAAATGGTGTTGGATCGCCACAACTTCACGCATGAGGGCATTGGTAACCATAGGGTTACCGTCGCGATCCCCGCCAATCCAGCTGCCCAGTTTAAGCGGGGCGGGGGTAGGGGGGGTTTTAAACGCCGCTTGGATTTGCTGGCATAAATCTAAACAGCTGGGCAGAAACGAGTTTTCTAAAATATAGAGCAGGTTATCTAGCTCAAAGAGCACTTCTAGTTTTTCTTGGCGCACCAGGTGGCTTTTATACAGCAGGCGCAAGCGGTAGGCCAGTCTCTCTTTGGCCTTTTTCATGGCGATTGGGTCGCAGGGGTGGTCAAAAATCGTGGCAAGATCGCTAAACATTTCTTGGATGGCTTCTAAGAAGGTACGGCGCATGGATTGCGTGGGGTGGGCGGTGAAAACGGGGTAAAAGCGGATGTGTTGCAATTTATCAGTAAGCTCTTTAGGACTAAAGCCTGCTTGGCTTAGGTCTTTATGGGCTTTGGCTAGCCCCGTGGTGGAGGCTTGCTTGTTTTTATAGCGCTCTTCCACGAGATTAGCCAAGATGTGGTAGAGCGAAAAGGCTTTGATCACCTCTAAAATTTGCTCGGATTGGATTGTGGCTTGCAACTCTTGGGCTAATTGCGTGGGCGGGGCGTAGTCTTTAAAGAGGTTTTTAAGAGTGCTAAAATAGCGGGTGCTTTTAGGGCTAAACTCTTGTAGAATTTCTAAGAGCAAATCTTGCAAAAAGTCTAATTCCACCTGGATGTTTTGTGCCATGCACGCTCCTAAAAACAAAACTTAAGTTGTTTTCGTTTAGAATAGGCACTTATCATAAATAAAAGGGTAATTTATGGGTGATTTACCCATTTACACCGACCAAGATGGCGATTTAGAAACACTTTTAAACCAAAAAGTCGCCATTTTGGGCTACGGGGCACATGGGCGGGCACACGCACTTAACTTGAGAGATAGCGGGGTGGCGGTGCAAGTGGGCTTGTATGAGGGTAGCCCAAGCATTGCCACAGCCATAAAAGACGGCTTTAAAGTCTGCAACTTGAAAAAATGCGTGCAAGAGTGCTCCACTTTAGTGTTTCTCTTGCCCGATGAAATCCACGGCGATATTTACAGGCAAGAGCTCGCTCCCTACATACAGCCCGGACAGACTTTGATTTTCGCCCATGGTTTCAGCGTGTGCTTTGGGCAGATTAAAGCCCCTGAGGGCGTGGGTTTGGTGCTGGTGTCGCCCAAAAGCACAGGTTACGCCCTAAGAGAAAACTACAAAGAGGGGTGGGGGGTGTTTGCCTTAATGGGCGTGCAGCAAGACAATAGCCATAACAACGCCAAAGAAATCGCTTTAAGTTACGCCTGCGCTTTGGGCTGTGGACGGGTGGGGATTTTAGAAACCACCTTTAGGGATGAAACCCATTGCGATTTATTCGGCGAGCAGGCGGTGCTGTGCGGGGGGGTGGAGCATTTACTGCTGAGTGCCTTTAGTACTCTCGTGGAGACGGGTTATCCTAAAGAAGTCGCCTATTTTGAGTGCGTGCAAGAGCTGAAGGTGATCACGGATTTGATTTATGCCAAGGGGTTAGTTAGTATGCAAGAGCACATTTCCAACACCGCAGAGTTCGGCGGGCTGGTGAGTGGCGGCAAGGTCATTGATGCAGGCGTGAAGGAGCGTATGCAAGGCGTTCTGGAGAAAATCCAAGACGGCTCGTTTGCCAAGAAGTTTTTAGAAGAGAAAGAGCAGGGCTATCCCCAAATCCACGAGAGCCGTAAAGCCCTAGGGGCGCACCCCTTAGAGCAGGTAGGGGCACATTTGCGTCAATATTTGTTCAAATAGGGGTTTTTGTGGTTATCACGATCACTTCAGGCAAGGGTGGGGTGGGTAAAAGCACCTCTACGGCGAATTTAGCCATCGGGCTTGCCATGCAGGGCAAAAGAGTCGTGGCGATTGATTTTGACATAGGCCTACGCAACTTGGACATGATTTTGGGCTTAGAAAACCGCATTGTGTACGATGTGGTGGATGTGATGGAAGGCAACTGTAAGTTGCCTCAGGCTTTAATCACAGACAAAAAGAATAAAGACTTATTCTTTCTGCCCGCTTCCCAGAGCAAGGATAAAAATATTCTGGAGAAGTCCAAAGTACAAGCCTTGATCGCGGATTTAAGGGCGCAGTTTGACTTTGTCTTGATCGATTCGCCCGCTGGGATTGAAAGCGGGTTTGAGCACGCCATGCTCTTTGCCGATCGGGCGATTGTGGTGGTAACGCCAGAGGTCAGCAGTGTGCGCGATAGCGATCGGGTGATCGGGATCATGGACGCTAAGAGCCAAAAGGTCAAGGACGGGCAGGAGATGGTTAAACACATTTTAATCAACCGCATTAAGCCCGAATTGGTGGAAAAACAAGAAATGCTTTCTAATGAGGATGTGTTAAAAATCCTTGCCTTGCCCTTAATCGGCTTGGTGCCCGAGGATTCTAAAATCATATCTGCCACAAACACGGGAGAGCCCATCATTTACACCCAGAGCCCGAGTGCCCTAGCATTTCAAAGGATCACCAAACGCATTTTAGGCGAGGATGTCCCCTTTGCGGAGTTTAAGGCCAAGCGGGGGTTGATGGGGGCGTTAAGGGGCTTGTTTGCATGACTTTACTCACCAAATGGTTTAAAGGCACGAGCAGCGCACACATTGCCAAAGACCGCCTGACGCTCGTACTTGCCTACGAGCGCAGTGTCCGCCTGCCCTACATAGAGGAGATGAAAAAAGAGATTTTAGCCGTGGTGCAAAAATACACCCAAACAAGCAAAATCGATGTTAGGGCAAACTCCAACCACGACATAGACACTCTAGAAGTGGAAATCGTGTTGGAAAAACAAACCCCCACTTCTTAAATGTTAAGCCCTTTCACACCAAGCCCTCTAGACTTTCTACCCTTAAGCTTTAAAGCCCTTAAAACCCCCCCTAAACTCCTGCACTATGTGGGGGAACTAAAGCATTTGCAAGCCCCCTTAAAGGTGGCGATTGTGGGAACAAGACGGCCCAGCACCTACACGCAACAAATGACCTCCGCGCTTGCTAAGGAGCTTTCTAAAACCGGGGTGGTGGTGATAAGTGGTGGGGCTTTAGGCGTGGATATCATCGCCCAAAAAAACGCCCTACCTGCTACGATCATGTGTGCCCCCTGCTCTTTAGAGCGCATTTACCCGCCCAGCAACGCCGAGGTGATCTGCCAAATTGCCAAAGAGGGCTTGATTTTAAGCGAATACGCTAAGGATTTTCAGCCCTACCGCTTCACCTTTTTAGAACGCAACCGCTTAGTCGTGGCTTTAAGCGACTTGGTGGTGATCCCCGAAGCACAGGAGAACAGCGGTTCAATGGCTAGCGCAAAGCTTGCGCTTGAGTTAAAAAAACCCCTCTTTGTCCTGCCCCAAAGGCTTTTTGAGAGCCCGGGCACAAACGCTCTGCTCGCGCACAATCAAGCCCGCGCGATTTACGACATAGCCGTCTTTGTGGGGGATTTGGCGCGCCAGTTTGGCTTAAGTACCCCCACACCTCCCCCCACTAAGCCCGCTGATGACGAATTTTTAGCCTTTTGCCAAAAGTCCCCCAGCTTTGAGGAAGCCTATGCGGTGTTTGGAGATTTGGTGCTGGAGCAAGAGCTCTTGGGCGTAGTGAAAAGAGAAAACGGACGGGTGGTGCTTGTATGATCATGGCTTGCGATATAGGCCTAAAACGCATTGGGTTAGCCATGGGTGTGCAGGGCGTTGTCTTGCCCCTAGAACCCATTTTACGCACCAGCCGCAAACAAGCCAGTACAGAGTTGCAAGCCCTGCTAGAGAGCAAAAAACCTAGCTGTCTTGTGGTGGGGTTGCCCCCAGAGCACTACGCCGACACCCGCAAACGCGTTTTGCACTTTGTGGGGCTTTTAAACTTTGCACCCCTTGTGTTTGTCAATGAGGGCAACACAAGCCTAGATGCCCTAGAGCACACCCACCATCTCAAGGCGCAAAAACGCCAAAACGCCCGCAAAGATGGCAAGCTAGACAGCCTAGCCGCCTGTGAAATCTTAAAACGCTATCAAGAAATGTTGGTGTAAAGGGCGATCACATCGTCGTCCTCTTCAATCCGATCGATGAGCTTTTCACTTTCAGCTAAGGCCTGCTCGCTTAAGGCAATGGGTGTGTTGGCGACGCGCTGCAGACCTGCCTTGTGCACGGGGATTTTTAGGGTTTCAAAGCCCTCGTTTAGCTGTTTAAAGTCCTGGTAATCGCCTATGGCAAAAAAGCTCTCCCCCTCCACCTCCAAACTCTCTAGCCCATAATCGATTAAACTAAGTTCCAAATCCTCCAAAGATAGATTTAAAGGCTTTAAATCCTCCAGCCGCCCCTCTAAAACGCTTTTGCGCGCAAACATGAACTCCAAAGAGCCGTTATTGACAATGCTAGCCCCCGGGGTTTTGTTGAAGTAGCTTTTTAAATTGGCGATGGTGCGGGTGGGGTTGTCTGTCATGCACTCAATGAAAAGCAACACCCCGTGGTTGGCCTTGCCCTCATAGCTCACCTCCACGAGTTGCCCCTCCTTGTTGCTTGCCCTTTTAATCGCTGCATCTATATTGTCTTTAGGCATGTTCTGCGCTTTAGCGTTTAAAATCGCCGTGCGTAACTTGGCGTTGCTGGCCGGGTCCCCCCCGCCCTCTTTGGCTGCTAAGGTGATGGCTTTAGCCAGTTTAGGAAACACCTTGCTCATTTTGTCCCAGCGTTTTTCCTTGGCCGCGCGCCTGTATTCAAAAGCCCGTCCCATTAAAATCCTTTCTGTAGTAGTTTGGCCACCTCTTTAGCGTGGTAGCTGATGATCATATCCGCCCCCGCGCGCTTAAACGCGCTCAAGGTTTCGAGCACCAAATTGTCGTAATCCATCAGATTGTGTGCTTGGGCGAGCTTGAACATGGAATACTCCCCGCTCACATTGTAGATGGCAAGGGGCAGCAGCGTGCGCTCTTTGATGTCCCTGATGATGTCTAAATACGCAAGGGCGGGTTTTACCATGAGAATATCCGCCCCCTGCACTTCGTCTTCTAAACTCTCTAAAATCGCCTCGCGGCGGTTAGCAAAGTCCATTTGATAAGCCTTGCGGTCTCCAAAGCTGGGCGCGGAGTTGGCCGCCTCTCTAAAGGGCCCATAGTAACTGCTGGCAAATTTAGTTGAGTAGCTCATGACAGGGATGTGACTAAAGCCGTTTTGATCTAGGGCTTGGCGTAAGGTGCTCACCATACCATCCAACATAGCACTGGGCGCGATGATGTCCACCCCGTTTTGGACTAAGATGAGGGCTTGTTTAGCTAGGATTTCTAGAGTGGCATCGTTGTCTAATGCCCCGTTTTCAAGGATGCCACAATGCCCGTGGTCGGTGTATTCGCAAAAGCACAAATCCGCGATGACGCATAAATCAGGGAAGTTTTTTTTAATCGCTTTAGTGGCGGTGGCGACAATGTGGTCGTCTTTTAAAGCGCTTGAGCCGGTCGCGTCCTTGTGGCTGGGCAACCCAAAGAGCAGCACCGCTTGAATGCCTAGGCTTTGCAGCAGGGCGCACTCTTTAAGCAAATCTTCTAACTCCATTTGGAACACCCCTGGCATGGACGCGATGGGCGCGCTCTTGCCCTCTTGGCGCACAAAGAGCGGGGCAATGAAGTCGGCAGTGTATAACCTTGTTTCGCGCATTAAGTTACGCAAAGTGGCCGTGGATCGCAAACGACGGAATCGTTTAAACATGGCTATCCTTATTTTTTGGGATGAAACAATGAGAACAAAAGGGGGCGTTGATGGTGGCTTGAAGGGCGTTTAAGGACAAAAAGCCCACGCTAGTAGCCCCGATAGCCTTTGCCTCTCCACCTAGCACACTCAACAACTCGCCCTCTCGGGGGATGTCAATGCCCCACAAACAGGGGGCAAGAATGGGTGGGGCGGTGAGGAGCAAATGAATATGCCTAGTCCCTGCTTTTTTAAGCATTTGCACCACAACCCTACTTGTCGTCCCCCTCACAAGCGAGTCGTCTATCAAAATGATGTCCTTACCCTGCACGCCCTCAGTTACCAAACTGAATTTTTGGCGGGCTTTAAGCTCCCTACCCTCTTGGGTACTCTCTATGAAGGAGCGCCCCACATAGGGATTAAGGCTCAAAAGCGGGGCAAAGTCTAGGTTCAGTTCTTTGGCATAAGCTAGGGCGGCTAATGTCCCACTATTGGGGATGGGCACCACCATATGCGCCTTTAGGGGGTGTTCTTTAGCCAAAGCTTGACCTAACTTAGCGCGCAGGGCATACACGCTTTGGTTAAACACGATGCTGCTAGGACGGCTAAAGTAGATGGCTTCAAACACACAGGGACTAGGCGTAGAGGGGGCTAGGGGCACTGCGCCTTGTTGGGTGTAGAGCGTGGCAGGGGGCACTTCCTTGATGTTTATCGCCCCCAAAGCCTGCAGGGCACAGGTTTCGCTGGCTAGGACAAACCCGCCGTTTAAATCCCCCACAAAAAGGGGGCGATAGCCAAAGGGGTCGCGCATTGCCACTAAGGCATGGGGGGTTAAAACGAGAAAGGCATACGCCCCTTTAAGGGCAGGGGCGATCTCTTGAAGTTTGACTTCTAGGCTGGGGGCTTTGGCTTGCTCTAGAGCTGTGGCGATAAACTTAGCGGGGGTTGTTGTGTTGTGTAGATGGCCGCAAAAGGCGATGGCTAGGCTCTCATTTGCATAAAAGTCGTGGTAACTGCCTAAAACTTGGCCCAAAGTATGGGGGGCTGGGGTGAAAAAATCGGGCGGTATGCTGCTAAGCAGCCCCCTAGATTGTTTAAACTCTAGATGGGTGGCAGCAGTGGCTAGGGCTATGCCCTCTTGAGCACGGTGCTGCAAGGAGAGCAGAGCTTGGTGGGCAAGAGCGGGGGTGGCGCAAGCAAAGAGCCCAAACATTAGGCTTTGACTCCCTTTTTGGATTTGAAAAAGAGATGTCTAAACTCTTGTAAAATGCAGTCGTGGATGGTAAAAACGATGCGCTCGTCCTTGTAGGCATAGCTTAAATTCAGCTCTAGGGTGTCAAGCGCGCTTTTGATGATGTACATACCCAGCCCAAAGCCATGCGCCTCGCTGGGGTTTTCGTGCTGGAAGTAGGGTTTGAAGTAGTGCATTAAATCCTCTTTGAGCGGTTCGCCCCGATTAGAAATCAGTAAATTCTTGCCGCTCGCCTCAATCTGCACCTGCCGATCTGGACTGTATTTCAGGGCGTTGTCGAGCATGTTTTTGATCACAAGGCTGAAGAGTTCAAAATCGGTTTCAAAGGTGTAGTTGGGCAAGTTTGCCACAATACAGGTGCTCCCATGCTCTAAGAGCAGCATGTTTTTGACATGCTCTAAGAGGCGGTCCATAAAGAAGATTTCTTTAGTGATTTTGTAGTTCTTAGAAGAGAGTTGTTCGATGCGGGCAAATTGCTCGATGAGGGAATTAAGGCGTTTGAAGGTGGTGATGAGGCGTTCTTTTTGCACACCATTTTGCACCATTTCGGCAACAATCATGCCCTTAGCGATGGGGGTTCTTAGCTCGTGCATGATGGCGCGCAAAAATAAAATGCGCGACTCGTTCATGCCCTTGATTTTCTTGATGGCGTTGTCAAAGGCTAGGGCCAAATCCCCGATTTCGTCTTGTTGCTCTAATTTGCACTCGATGTCCATTTCACCATTGGAAAACAAATGCACTTTTTTACGCAACTCGTTGATGGGGACAAAGCCCTGCAACATGAAAACAAAAATCATGGTGATTAAAAATGCCCCTACAGAGATGGCAAAATAGTAGTTGCGGTAAGAAGTCTTTTGGATTTCCTTATACAGCACTGTGTCGCCCTGACTTTTGAGCGAGATGAAGATTTTATTGCCGACTTTGATGATGTGGGCTAGGGGGTTTTCGTCATTTTCGATCGTACCTTGTTGCTTGGAGAGGATTTCGTGTAACTCTTGCTGGGAGATTTCTTGGAAACCCAGCTCGTGTAAATACACCTCAGCGGAGTAGCGGTTACTTTTGTCGGCTAGGACTTGGTTGATCGTGGTGATGAATTGCTGGTGGCGGATTTGGGTTTGGAAGTTCTCGTGGTCGATTTGCGAGCGGATGAAGTAGTAGGAAAACGCCGCAAAGCTTGTCAGAGAGATGACAAACAAAAAAACAATCTTGCTAAAGATTGAAAAAGGCATTTAAAACTCTAGTTTGTAGCCAACTCCCCGTACAGAGATGATGTGCTTAGGTTTCTTGGGGTCTTGCTCGATTTTAGAGCGCAAACGCCCGATAATGACATCTATGCTTTTATTAGAGCTCTCTGGGTTTATAGATGCAGATTCGATGGCGATCGACTCCCTAGAGAAAACATAACCCTTCTTGCTGATCAAGAGCGTGAGGATTTCATACTCCGCCCTTGTGAGCTCAAGTTTCCTATTTTGCATATAAACTTCTCTAGCGTCATGGTCAATTCTAAAAAGGTTGCTCTTGCTTGAGAGTCCCTCTTCTTGAGCGGGTTTTTTATTGTAGCGACGCAATAAGGATTGGATGCGGGCTAAAAGCTCTTTAGGGTCGTAGGGTTTGGGGATGTAGTCATCTGCCCCGCACTCTAGGGCTTCCACCTTGTCGTTCAGGTCGTTTCTTGCTGAAGAAATGATGATGGGGATGTCTTTTTGTTTAGAAATGCGCTTGCACACCTCTAGCCCATCTAAATTAGGTAGGGTCAAGTCTAATAAGAGCAGGTCGTATTGTTGGGTGGTGGCAGCACTGATACCAGTGTAGGGTTCATCGCAATTGACCACTTCTATGCCGTGTTGACTTAAGAACTCGCTCAATATCTCGGCCAATTCCACATCATCTTCTATCATGAGTATCTTGATCATAAGCACCTCAATAGAAAGTTAACAAAAACCAAATGCTAACATAAAATCAATGAAAAAAACATCAATCTTTGAACGATTTTAAGCGTTCTTGCACCATATACAGCTGGTATTGCAGATAATTCACCACCAAATCCAACTTCATGGGTAAATTCTTGGTCTGGGGGGATTTTAACCCCTCAAAGAGCAAGAGCGTTTTTTGCTCCAAATCCTTTAAGAATTGTTGCTCTTCCTGCAAGGCCTTGGGGTTTTGTTTAGCAGGCGGAGTTTGCGCTGTCTTATGTACAGCTACGGCTTTGGGCTGTTGCTCCACTTGTTCGATCTCATCTAGGGCTTGGGAGATGATGTTTTTTAATTCCATTTGAGCAACCATTGTTCGATTGTTGCAAGTTCTGCTGGGGTGGCGGCTTGGCTGAATAAAGTTTGCATGTTTTGGATTTGAAAATGTTGCAGGGGAGCGTATTGGCTCAAATGTGCCCCCGATTTGGGTTTGGCAGGCGCAGACTCGGGATTTTTTAGCTCGAGTGCACTCAAGCGTTTATGGCTCTGGAGGGCCTGCTTGTGGTGCGGGTCGCTCTTTAAAATGCTCTTGTAAATCTGCAAGGCCTCCACAACACGCCCCTGTAATTCATACACACCCGCCAACGCAATCGCTTGTTCCACTCTAAAAACCTTAATTGTTTATTCAACTTATTATATAATAGGTCCTTTTAATCATTGCTTTTAACTTCAGTTGGAAAGGGTGGATAAGAGCGCAAAATGGAAGTGCATGCGCTATATGTAGTTGTCGCAGGGTTGGGGCTTAGTGTAGTGAGCGGTTTGTTGCTTAAAAAAATCGAAATGCCCGTCATCATCGGGTATATCCTCACCGGGCTTGTCATCGCCGCCCTTTTCCATATTCAAGATTTTGAATCACTTTCAGAAATCGCCGACTTTGGGATCGTGTTTTTAATGTTCATGATCGGGCTGGAGTTTAACTTTGACAAGCTCAAAACCATGAAACAAGAGGTCCTGCTCTTTGGGGGGTTGCAAGTGGTCTTGACCTCTATTTTGTTGCTGCTCTTTGGTTACTTTGTGATGGGTTCGTCTTGGGGATTTTCTTTGGTTGTGGCGATGGGCTTTTCGCTCTCCTCCACGGCAATTGTGCTCAAGTTCTTTGAAGAGAGCAAGCAATTAAACACCTCTGTGGGCAAGATCGTGGTGGGGATTTTGATCTTCCAAGACATTGCCGCCATCCCCATGCTCTTGATCCTCATGCTCATGGGCGGGGAGAGCAACCACTTTTTAGGTCTAGTGGTCAAAACCATCGTGTCGGCAGCCATCATTTTAACCCTATTGCTCCTACCAGGCAAATTGGCTGCCACAAGGATTTTAAGTCTAGCTGCCGAGAGCCGTCTGCCTGAGATTTTCATGGGGACGATTCTTTTGATCGTCTTTGGGGCGGCGAGCCTAAGCCACTTCTTTGGCTTTTCCATGTCACTTGGGGCGTTTGTGGCGGGCATGGCGATCTCTAAGTCGCGTTATCGCATCCGGGTGCAAGAAGAGTTTGCCCCGCTGAAAAACATTTTTTTGGGACTTTTTTTTGTTACGGTGGGCATGCAAATCCATCTAGAGTTCTTGTTTGAAAACCTCTTTGCGGTGATTTTCTTACTCGTGGTCGCCATGTTCTTAAAAACAGCGTTTTTGTTCGGGATTTTAAAAATCTTTAGAGACAGCAAGAGCTCTTTAAAGGCTGCCCTATCCTTGGCGCAAATTGGGGAGTTTGCCTTGGTGGTATTTTTAAGCGCAAGCAAGCACAAACTTCTGATCCTGCAAAAACATGAGGGCATTTTGGCCTTCTTACGCGACCAAGACATCATCCATGTGAGTGGGGATGAAATCCAACAATTCTTGGTGCTGATGATCATTTTCTCTATGCTCATCACCCCCTTTATTTTAAAATACTTAGACGCGATTGTAGACTTTTTTATCGATAAATTTAGCAGAAATAAGGCTTGATCAAGAATGGTTCGAATTGGGATTGTAGGCTTGGGCTGTGTGGGCTTAAGTGTGGTGGAGATTTTAAACAAACACGCCACCCTCTTGGCGCAAAGGTGCGGGTACAAACTCGTGGTGCAAAGGGGAGTGGTTCGGAATTTAAATAAAAAACGCTCTATAGATTTTGCCTTAAGCACGGACATCAACACCCTTTTAGACGACCCACAGATCGATCTCATCGTAGAACTGAGCGGGCAGGTGGATCTGGCCTACGAACTTGCCACAAAGGCCCTAGAGCAAGGCAAGGGCTTTGTCAGCGCAAACAAGGCGATGCTTGCCAAGCATCAAGAGCTCATCCACAGCCCCATCGGCTTTGAGGCGAGTGTGGGCGGAGGCATCCCTTTAATCAAAGCCTTAAAGGAGGGGCTGGTGTCCAATGCAATCATTAGCATACAAGGTGTGGTGAATGGAACTTGTAATTTCATCTTAGAACAAATGGATTTAGGCCAAAGTTTTGAAAATGCCCTAAAACAAGCCCAAGAGCTGGGCTACGCCGAAGCAAATACCCACCTAGACACCAGTGGACAAGACAGCGCGCATAAACTGCTCATCTTAGCGTCCCTAGCCTTTGGGGGGCAGATTGCGCCTGAGGATGTAGAAGTGCGTGGCATTGATAGGATCACCAACGCTGATTTAATCTATGCCAAACGCCTAGGTTATCGCCTAAAACTTTTAGCCCAAGCCCGCCAAACACAGAGGGGTTTGGCTTTGAGCGTGGGGCCTGTTTTGTTGCCACAAAAACACATGCTCGCCCAAGTTGAGGGCGTGATGAACGGGGCGGTTTTTGTGGGCGATAGTGTGGGAGAGACCTTTTATTATGGTGCAGGGGCAGGAGGCCTTGCCACAGCCAGTGCTGTGGTGAGCGACATTGTGGACTTTTGCAGACAAAAACACCCCCCACAGCCAACGAAATTACTCAGAATCGCCACCGCCCCAACCCCCCCCACCCCCCACTATGTCCGCCTAGAGCAGCCCATGCCCCAAAACATCCCCGCCACTTTGCACTTTTGTGCAGAGCAAGAGTACATTTACACCACACCGCCCACAAACTTAGCCCATTTGCAAGAGGGCCTAGGCTCACAGGCGCAGATTTATCCCATTTTAGCGTGAACGCGAGGGGGCAGCTAGCCGAGGATTTGGCCTGCGTGTATTTACAAAAGCAGGGGTGCGCCATCCTTTGCCGCAACTTTTATAGCCCCTTTGGCGAGATCGACATTATCGCCACCAAGGAGGGGGTGTTGCACTTTATAGAGGTGAAAAGCCGGCGTAAAGGAGAGCCGATCTATGCCATCACACCGCATAAATTGCAGAAAATCCAAGCCACCATTGGAGTATATTTGCAAGAAAACCCCAGCGATCTGCCCTTTTGCATAGACGCGCTCACTCTACAAGGAGAGTTACCAAATTGCCACATTGCGTGGATTCAAAACATAGGACTTTGAGTTTAAAGGCAGGATTTACAATCCATGTTATAATGCCAGCCTAAATTAAAAGTTTAGGAGAACAGATGTCTAGTTATATTGAATTAACAAATGAAAATTTTGATGTGGAAACTCAGAGCGGAGCAGTGGTCGTAGATTTTTGGGCACCTTGGTGTGGGCCTTGTAAAATGCTCTCACCCGTCATTGATGAGTTGGCGAGTGAATACGCCGGTCGGGCTAAGGTGTGTAAAGTGAATACAGACGAACAAGAAGAATTGGCTGCCCGCCATGGCATCCGCAGCATCCCCACCGTCTTTTACATGAAGGACGGCAAAATACTCAACCAAACCGTGGGGGCACTCTCCAAACAATCCTTGAAAGACAACATTGACAAACTCCTCTAATGCATCTTTGTTAGACTTGGCGATCGTTGGCGGGGGTCCGGCGGGGTTGAGCGCGGGACTTTACGCCACAAGAGGGGGGCTTAAGGAGGTGGTGTTGTTTGAGAAGGGCGCGCCTGGAGGACAGATCACTTTCAGCAGTGAGATCGAGAACTACCCCGGGGTGCGTGAGATTGTGAGCGGGCTAGACTTCATGCAACCTTGGCAGGAGCAGTGCTTTCGCTTTGGCTTAAAACATGAAATGGCTTTAGTAACCCAAATCAAGCCCAGCGGGGCGCATTTTGCGATTCTTACTGATGAGAATAAAGTCTTTCACGCAAGGAGCGTGGTTTTAGCCACAGGCGGCCGGCCTAAAAGGGCGGGTGTGAAGGGTGAAAACGAATTTTGGGGCAATGGGGTGAGCACCTGCGCAACCTGCGATGGCTTCTTTTACAAGAATAAGGAGGTGGCGGTTTTGGGCGGGGGAGACACTGCCCTAGAGGAAGCCCTTTATTTGGCCAAAATCTGCGCTAAAGTCTATCTCATCCACCGCCGCGACACTTTCCGTGCCGCCCCCATTACCCTAGAAAAAGCCAAGAACAACCCCAAAATCGAGTTTCTCACCCCAGCCGTGGTTGAAGAAATCAAGGGTGATTCAAGCGGGGTTAACACCGTTGTGTTTAAAAACACCCATACAGGCGTGCTAAAAGAGCTATCTGTGCCCGGGATTTTCATCTTTGTGGGCTATGAGATCAATAACGATGTGTTAAAACAAGACGACAAGAGCATGCTCTGTGCTTGCGACCCTTATGGGGCAGTTGTGGTGGATTTGGCGATGAAGACAAACATAAAAGGGCTCTTTGCCGCTGGAGATGTGCGCACACAGGCGGCCAAACAGGTGGTCTGTGCGGCCGGAGATGGGGCCACCGCCGCGCTCTCGGCCCTTGCTTATTTGGAGGGACATTCTTGACACAAGCGTTGCAAGTAGGCATCTCGGGAGCAAGTGGCAAGGTCGGAGGCTTACTCGCCAAAGAGATACAAAAGCACCCTCACCTAGCCCTATCCAGTATCTTTTTACGCCAAAATTTAAGCCTACAACTCGCCCAAATCCTGCCCCAAGAGACCTTTGTAACCAACGATGTGGAGCAGTTTCTCGCCCACTGCCAGCTTGTGATCGACTTTTCCTCACCCAAGGCTTTGGACACACTCTTATCTGCACTGCTTCAAACCCCTCTGCCCCTTGTGTGCGGCACAACGGGCTTGCAAGAGCAGTGGCAGGTTTTGGCAGAGCTGAGCCAAAAAGTCCCTGTTTTATATGCATCCAACATGTCCTTAGGCGTGGCGGTACTCAATGAAGTGGTTGGGGCGGTGGCAAAAAACTTAGAGCACGCTGACATTGAGATTACCGAGATCCACCACCGCTTTAAAAAAGACGCGCCCAGCGGGACGGCCCTAACTTTAGGGCAAACTTGCGCCTACGCTCGTGGGGTGGATTTCAAAGAGGTGTGCCAAGAACACAGAGAGGGGGCACGCAAAGAGGGCGAAATCGGCTTTACGAGTCTAAGAGCAGGCGATGTGGTGGGGCGACACACCGTGGGCTTTTATTTAGACGGGGAGTATTTGGAGCTCAGCCACACCGCCACAGACCGCAATATTTTTGCCAAGGGCGCGCTCGAAGCGGCCAAGTGGCTTTCCGTCCAAAAACCTGGGCTTTATAACATCCAAGACATTTACCGCTCTTAAAGAGCGTGCATTGTACTCCCTAGCCCACAGATATCCCCCACGATAACTTTTTAAGGTAGGTTGTGTGCATGGGGGCTTTAGTCCGTTTGTGCGCTGATTTTATGTGGTGCTGGCCACTAAACACCAAATCTAAAGCACCGCCACACACACCCTCTTGCTTAGAAAAAAGTACAAACAAGTGTGCGTAGGCAATGACTACTTTTAAGCTGGGGGAAACATCAGAAGCAGCAAAATAACTCTATAAAATCCATAGTTTATTTTTGCCACATAAGCCCCAAATTTAGCCAAACAAACGCTGCCTTTAATATACAGAGTTTCTAGTAAATGAGCACTCCCTTCCTCAAAAGACCTCATGTTAAAAGTTGTAAACTTAGCTTGAAGATACAAGAGACAAAAGTACAAGCTTTACTCAGAGTCGAATGGAATAAGGATACTGCAAGAAGTCTAGCTTTATAGAATTGGATAAAGTTTGGTAGGATGGTTTATAAGCAGGTGTGTAAACTCAGCTCCACATTGGAGTGAAAAGCTCATAGCTAGGGAATTGGGTTAAAATATAAAATACCTAAACCCTTCAATAAAAATTAATCAGATAACAAGCGCAGCTTCCAAAGAGAAACTAGAAACTACAATAGCGAGATGTGTATTTGGACAAGAGGTCGTTATTAAAAAACTCAAGAAGTACCGTGTAATGTGCATAGGGTAGAAAATTCTAAACCAGCAACCTCTTCTAGAAAGCATCGGTCAAAGCCATGGTGGTTTTTATATTTTCTTCTCACGATAACAACCACACATAAAATCTAGATTCGAAAGATTGTTTGCGCAAGTTTCCGTTTAACCATTCTATCTTATTCAAGAATCTATCTTATTCAAGAATTAGAAATGGGGTGAGGATTTACATAAATCTAGTATAATTCACAGATCTAATCTAAGGTGTAACATGAAAAAGATATTTTCAAGTCTGTTGTTGGTTGTTGGCATGGTGCAAGCCACGAATATCGCTTTAAACCAGCCATTAAAGGAGGTGGTGGTGGAGGACAAGGGTGAGCTTATCTTGCATGGCAACTCCATCGACTACAAGAAGTGGGACAGCAAAAGCCTAGTGGGCAAGGTGCGGATTTTGCAGCACATAGCGGGGCGCAAAAGCGTAAAGGCCGAAAACCAACCTCTCATGGATAAAATCGTGGCAGCGCACTTTGATGCACACAAATACCAAACCACTAATATTATCAACATAGACGATGCTATCATGGGTACAGGGCTTTTTGTTAAGGGGGAAACCAAAAAGGCAAAAAAAGAGCACCCAGACAGCCAAGTAGTGATGGATATTGACGGCGTGGTGCAAAAGGCGTGGGATTTAAAAAAGCAAGAGAGTTTGATTGTAGTTTTGGATAAGGCGGGCAAGGTACACTTCGTGCACGAGGGCAAGCTCACAGATGCCCAAATACAACAAGTGCTGGATTTAGCGAAAAAGTTGCAACAAGAATAGGGGCTTTAGCAGGGCACATGCCCTTAAATCCCGCCACCCCTTGGCACGCAGGCACGCAATTTTGGGTTGGCCCAAAGTGGTGGGCTCTCGTTTTTAAAGTTTTAATGCGTATACCCCACAGGTACGACCTTGCCATCTTCTGCTGTGCGCTTGATGCGCTTGGTGCGTGTGTTGTCTAGCTCTTTAATCGCCTGCTTTAGATCCTTTAAGAACAAAGACATTTGTTCCATGCTCTGATCCGCCCTAACGACTACACGCATCACCGACACCTCCTGAAAGTTCGCCGGCAAAGGATAGGCGGGCACTTGCCAGCCATTAAAGCGCAGGTGCTCGGCTAAATCATATAAATCCCATTGTTTTTCTTGCACCGTCTTTTTGCTCAAACTCCAGCACACAATGGGGATATTTTGCCCCTCGTTGATGATGTCAAATAGCCCTAAAGACTTGATCCCCCTTGCCAAGAACAGCCCCACATCGCGGGTTTTGGCATGCACTGCTTTATACCCCTCAAAGCCCCAGCGTACAAAGCAGTAATACTGTGCCCAAATTTGTGAACCCGAGCGGGAAAAGTTGATTTGAAAAGTGGGCTCAAAGTCGCCCAAATACGCCACTTTAAATACCAATTCTTCGGGCAAATACTCTTTATCCCGCCACAGCACCCAGCCAATTCCCGGATAAATGAGCCCGTATTTATGCCCCGAAGTAGAGATAGACACAACATTTTTTAAACGGAAATCCCACGCTAGATCGGGTTGCATGAAGGGTAGATACAGCCCCCCAGAGGCCGCATCCACATGGATGGGCACGCTCAATTTGGCGCGCTGGTTGTACTCGCTTAAGAGTTGGTCTAAGGCCACGATGTCGTCAAAACCGCCTGTGTAGGTGATGCCCATGATAGGCACAATGCCAATCGTGTACTCATCACAAAGAGCAATTGCTTTTTTAGGGTCTAGGGTGAGGTTGTTAAAATCGCTTAGGGGCACTTCGCGCAGCTCAATGTCCCAATACACGCAAAACTTCTCCCACACCACTTGGTAACCAGAGCTCACGATAAGATTAGGCTTTTTGGCTGTAATGTCGATACCTAAAGCTTGTGCCCTCTTGCGCCAGCGGAATTTCATCGCCATCCCGCCCAGCATACACGCCTCAGACGAGCCCACGGTGGAGGTACCCATGTAGTCCTCATCAGTGTTGGCACTCCATAGGTTAGCGATGATATTCACACATCGTTTTTCAATCTCTGTGGTTTGAGGGTACTCGGCCTTGTCAATGGCGTTGGTTGCCATGGAGTCGAGCATGATTTTTTTAGCCTCCTCCTCCATGTAGGTTTGCACAAAGGTACAAAGGTTATAGCGGGGGTTGCCATCGTGCATCATCTCATCGGAGACCAGCTGGTAGGCGATGCGCGGGTCCATCATCTTTTGCCCGATTTTCTCGCGGGGCAACAAGACATCGCTTTCTATGCTGCCAAAAATGGGCGTGGATGAGCTGTCCGCTTTGAAAACAAATTTCTCTTCATCTCTGTCGATGTGGCTTTTCTTGTGTAGCATACAAACCTCCGTGAAATAAGCTTGTATAGCACAAGTGGGTAAATGGGAGTGGATTATGTAGTTTGTTTGGGGCTTTGTGTTTTGGAGGTTATCCGAGTTGCACCCTAAAAATTCCTATTTATAGGGTGCATTGCGGGCGCGCCACAAGCTCCCACATCCTCTGCAAGGATAGAATCAACGATGAATAAACCGCCCGAATAGGCGTACAAATACAAAAAAAATGATAAAATAGCAACCCAGTTTGTAAGAACCAGGAGATCGGCATGTGCCTATGTGGTTTTAGTTCGTATTTTGACATGGTTAAGGCGGCTCTCAAGAATAAAAACTACCAGAAGGCAAAAGAGTTCCACTCCAAAGCTGAGAGCGGCATGTGTGGTCGTAAGTACTACCGCTTAGGGTTGTTGTATTTTAAGGGTGACGGGGTGGTCCAAGATAGAACAAGAGCGTTTGACTATTTTTTAAAAGCCATCAAGCATGGAGAGATTAGAGCCTACCACGCCTTGGGACTCATTTACCAATACGGGTATGAAAGACCACAAGACATCGTCAGAGCCAAAAGATGTTTTGAAAAGGGAGCAGAGATGGGGGATTTCGTGGCCAAGATCGCATTAGAAAGATTGTTAAGAAGCCATAGCTATCGCCTTAGGAAAGCATCATAGGGCAACTCTTTCTGCTCTGACCTCTATCTAATTTGGTGTGTCTGCCCGCTGAGTCATTATATTGAGATGCCCGTGCGTGTTGTCGTTTTTTATAAAACATGCTGTTCAAGTGAGGGTGGGTGTGCCCTTGGTTGCCAAACCCACCAATGGATAGGTTTTGGTGTTTCTTTGTTTAAAATGATTGCGCGCAAGGAGAAGGCAAAATCCACCCCACAGAAGGTCCATGGCACGCCCTTGTTTTGCGCTTCTAATCATCTATAAATCTACTCCTCTGCTTTATTCATAGATAAAGGGCATCGCATGCTTTCTATTCAAGGGGCGTGGACTTTGAGGGGATTTGCCCCAAGCCGTGCTAAAATAGGCCTTTATCCAAATAAAACAAGGACAAAGATGGCGGTTTTAAAGGTCTTTTTATGCGATTGTGATGGGACTTTGACGGACGGAGGGATGTATTATTTAGAAAGCGGGCAACAATTTAAAAAGTTTAGCGTGGCCGATGGGATCGGCTTTGAACTCTTAAGGGAGGAGGGGATCAAAACAGGCATTTTAACGGGCGAAGTCACACCCATAGTCGAGCACCGCGCCAAGAGGTTGAAAATGGATTATCTGTACCAGGGGTGTAGACCACAGGGCAAGCTAGAGGCGTTGAAAGAAATTTGTACCAGAGAAAATATCAGCCTAGAAAATGTCGCCTATGTAGGCGATGACCTCAATGATATCCCTGTATTGGAGTGCGTGGGCTTTAAGGGCTGCGTGGCTAATGCCCATCCCCATTTAAAAGCCTTGCCCGGCATTGTCATCTCGCCTAAAAATGGGGGCGAGGGTGGTGTGCGCGCGCTCATTGATTTATGGCTAAACAACCCTAGAGAGCTAAGGAGTTAACCATGCTCCAAGCTTTAAAAGAAAGTCTCAAATCTTTGGCCATGATGATGTCCAACAACCCCCCTAGCTAAAAATTACTATAAGGGGGATGGGGCGATCTTGATGCTGCACGAAATCCCCCAAGTTTCAGGTGGGCATGACCCCAGTGTGGCATTTTTAGACAGCTTTTGAACTCGGCTTAAACAAAAGGGGTACGACTTTGTGGACTTGGATGAGATTTGCGATCTTTTAGAGCAAGACAAGCTCCTACAAAACGCTGTGCACTTCAGCCTAGTTGATGACTTTGTCTGTACTTACACCAATGCCGCTCCCGTTTTTAAGGTGCATAACGCCCATTTCGTTCAAAGAACCCCAGCCACACCAAGACCCATCCTAGACTGGCTAGACTCGCCCATAAAACGCCGTTTTAGAAGAGATCAAATAGGCAACGCACTTTTAAAGGAGCTTTTAGGGGTTTAAGACCAAGCACTTTGTATCCCTTTGGGCGCGTGGGCGATGCAGGCTTAAAAGAAGTTGAAGTCATTTAAGTCTTGGGTTTAAGAAGTGCGGTCACCATAAGGCGGGGCACACTCTTTAACACCCATCGAGATTCTCTAGCTTACTTGCCCCACATCATGCTCACCTAAAACATGCCTTTGCATGGGATTTGGCGTTTGAGGGAACACCAAATCGCGCGGCTTTGGGCTTAGTGCTTGCCCTGCCAGCCTAAAAGTTTTTTCAGGTTAAATTTAAATCTGATCCACAAATCGATGGCCTTAAGCACCAAAGAGGGGGTAACTTTGTTCTTTTCCTTGATGTGTGCCCACTCGGCAAAGATTTCACATTCTTTATGCGATCCCAGCCCATCATCACGCCACCTAGCCAACACCACATCTTTTGCTAAAAAAGAGGGGAAGTTGTGGTAAGAGCGCAACAAATGTTCGTAATCCATGCTATAAACCAAGCTTTCATCAAAGAGACCATAGGTTTTAAAATAGTTTCGATGGATGAGCAAGCCTTGGTGCTGGATCATTTTGTGCAACAGAATTTTTTATTAAAGTCTTTGAGATAGGGTGAAGTGTAGAGCACTTCGCCCGTGTGCGCCACACGCTCAACGCGCGCGCTCACCAATCCCCCTTAACGCCCTCCAAAGCCTGGCTTAAAGCTTTGTGGTTCAAATACCCATCCCCATCGCCTTGGAAGTTGATGTAATCGCCCAAAGCCAAGCGCACCCCCTTATTGAAGGCTTCAGCAATGCCGCTATCTTTTTGACTCAAAAAATAGTCGATGCGATCGCTGTGGCGTTTTAAAGTCTCTAAAGTTTGATCGTTTGAGCCGCCATCGATCACAATGATTTCTAAATGCGGGTAGTCTTGGACAAAAATGCTCGTTAGGGTTTGCTCTAGGAACTCTTGGCTGTTTAAGGTTGCCATGAGCACACTCACAAGGGGTTTATCTTGGCTTTTCTGTTTGAAGTGCCCTTGCACCCTTAACCCGCCGTGTACATCGTTGGGGCATAGGGTGTAGGTGGCAAGGGGTGTGGGGTCTAAGTGGGGGGGGTATGCATTAAAACCTTTCGATGAAATTAGCTTGCCATTTTAGCATAATAGTACAACCAATAAAAACCCGCTACAATGAAGCAAATCCAAAAGGTCAAAAATGAAAAGTCGGCAGATCAAAAGCACATGGGAGTTCCCATGAAGGTCTTACACATCAACGCCACACTCACAGGGGGGGCGGCGAGGGCGTGTTTGCGTCTGCATAGTGCTTTGCTGAAAGAAGGGGTAGAGAGTTTCGTGTGGGTGCAAGATGGGCGACATAGGGGGCTAGAGCCACATATCTTAAGCCCACAAAGTAATCTTGCCAAAGCGTGGGCGTTTGTGCGCCCCTATTTGGACAAAGCCCCGATTTTGCTCTATCCTAAGCGCAAAAAGGGGGTGTTCAATTTGGGCTACTTGCCCTTTAGCCTGCCTTTAAGTGCCATTCAAGAGTTAAAACCGGACATCGTGCATTTGCACTGGATTGGGCGGGGGGCACTGGCACTAAGGGACTTGCCTAAAATCAAGGCCCCTCTGGTGTGGAGTTTACACGACATGTGGGCTTTTACAGGCGGGGATCACTACTACTGCGATGAGAGCGAGCACGCCTATAACCGCTCTTGTATTTTAAACAGCCCCTTTGAGCGCGATTTGGCCACTTGGGGTTTTAAGATGAAACAACGGGCGTATGCCAAAACCCCTAATTTAAACATCGTTGGGGTGAGCGCGTGGCTCTCTAACCTTGCCAGCCAAAGCGTGCTCTTAAAAGACAAGCCCCATTACAACATCCCCAACCCCATAGACACAAGTAGCTACAAGCCCCTAGACAAGGCATTTTGTCGGCAATTATTGGGTTTAAACACTTCTAAAAAGCTTGTGGGTTTTGGGGCAATGGATGTCAACAATCCTATTAAGGGTTACGATTTGCTTTTGCAGGCTCTGCTTTCTTGCTCTTTGGAGTTAGAATTGGTGGTGGTAGGGTCAACAAAGCCGGCTTATTTGCCCTTTAAAACCCACCATTTGGGCGCATTGCACGACACGGCTAGTCTCGTGGCTTTCTATAACTCTATAGACGCGCTTGTGGTACCTAGCCGTCAAGAGAATTTAAGCAACATGGCGATGGAGGGTTTGGCGTGTGGTATCCCTGTGATGGCGTTTAAAGTGGGAGGCTTGGTGGATTTGATCCAACACCAAGAGAATGGCTACTTGGCTAAGCCCTTTGAAACCAAGGATTTGGGCGCGGGCTTAGAGTGGGTGCTAGAAAATGGCGCAGATTTAAGCACGAGGGCGCGGGCGTTTGTGCTGGAGCATTTTAGCGAGGGGGTGGTGGCTAGGCAGATGATCGCGCTGTATGAGAGCTTGAAGGGGGGGGTGTGCTAGATTATCTCATCCTAACCCCCCTGCCCGTATTTTACAAGGTCAATCTTTACAACGAGCTCGCCCAATCCTTAAAAATCTTTGTAGTGTTCTTAGCCACGGACACTAAAGAGGTGCGCGCCAAGGATTTTAACGCCCTAGAAAGTGCCAAGTTTGGCTATAAAGTACTTTTTAAAGGGGCTTTGCAGGCGCGCCCCACTTTTTCTAATGTACTCAAACTTTGTCAAATCTTAAAACAACACCCCTATAAACGCTTGTTGCTTGGGGGGTGGGATTGTGTGGAGTTTTGGGCCGCGTGGGCTTTTAGCCCTAAATTTAAAAACGCCCTAGTCGTGGAATCCAGCCTAAAAGAGAGCCAAATTAAGGGGTTTAAGGCTAGCTTAAAGAGGCTGTTTTTAAAGCGGGTGGGGCTTGCCTTTGTATGCGGAGAGTGGCACGCCAAACTCTTAGAAGCCCTACACTTTAAAGGTGTGGTGAAAACCACGCATGGGGTGGGGATCATCAATCCGCCTAAGCTTAAAAGAGAGCCTCGCCCCTACGCTAAAAAGTTTATCTGTATTGCCCGCTTGAGCGCGGTGAAAAATTTAGAGTTTTTGCTAAGCGTCTTTAAAGAGTTGCCCCATTTAGACTTGAGTCTTGTGGGCATAGGGGAGTTAGAGGCCAAATTAAAAGGCATGGCAAGTGCCAATGTGGCGTTTTTAGGGGCGGTGGAAAATAGCCAAATGGCCGGCCTGCTGTGCGCGCATGACGCACTGGTGTTGCCTAGCATTGCCGAGACTTGGGGCTTGGTGGTGGAGGAAGGCTTAGCGGTGGGCTTGCCCGTCTTGGTAAGTCAAGCGTGCGGGGCGCAGGTTTTGGTGCAAAATGGAGTCAATGGCTTTGTGTTCGATCCTACAAATAAAGAGGCTTTTAGAGGGCTTTTAGAGGGCTTTAAAGAGCATTACCCTACGCTTTTGAGAGGGGCTCTTGCGTGGGATTTAGAGGCCAAAGATTCTAAGCAAGTAGGGGCGTATTTGTGATGGTTTTTTAATTTATATCTCTATACAAGGAGCCATGGCGCATTAATCCCGCATACAAGTTAGAGCGATGGAAAGTGATATATCTAGTATTTTCATTTTTTAGGAGAGACTATGCCTTTTACAGAAAAAATAAAATTGATTGTGTTTGTGGATTGGGAGTGTTTACGGGGGGATTTTGAATTTTTGCAAAAATTCTGCCCCGATTTTAAGCCCCCTTATTTTAATTACAACAACATGCACCAGCTCATGGCGTTTTTTAAAGCCTTTATCCAGCCCGATGAAGTGCTTTAGCGCATGTATATCTATGTATCCGAGCCCTTTGTGAAGGCAACCGCTCGGGCTAGAGACGACTTAAAGGCGCAGATTGAGGCCTACAAGTACGACTATCCTAAAGACTATGAGGGCAAAATCCGCCGCTCTAACAATGTCCAAGAGTTCAACCGTAATTTGACGCTCTTTACAGACATGCCAAAAGAAGTGCGGGTGGGTAAGGCGAAGATTCTTTTTGAATATGTGCCCTGCATTGCAGAGGCGGATAAGGTTAAAATACAGAGCATGCGTAAGCAAATGTTCGTGCGCCAAAAACAGGTGGATTTGCTCTTGGGGCTGGACATGGCGCATTTGGTGGATAATTTCTACCAAACCAATCAACACGGGCATATCTTGCTCTTTAGCCGCGATAGCGGCTTTGTGCCTGCTTTGGAGTTTGCTAGAGGCCAGCATGTCTTTAAGGTCTTTATCGGGCGCATGGAGAAGTTCCCCCCCTTCCCCGATGAGCTTAAGGGGGCGTGCGACGGCGTGCGGATGCTTAGCGTGGCCCAGGTGATTGAGAGCATTCCCCAGTCCAAGCCCAAAGCCCACAAGCCCTACACCCCCATAAACAACCCCTTTGAGGGGCTTAAGGGGGGGCATTATTAATCTTTCTCTCATCACCCCCGTATTAAATGGGGGGCAGACGATTAAAACATGTGTGGAGAGTGTGGCCGCCCAAAGCGCGCCCCCAATGGAGCATTTGATTTTAGATGGGGGCAGCATAGACAACACACTAGAGGTTTTAAAAGCCTACCCCCATTTGCAAGTCTTTAGCTCACCAGATTTGGGGCTTTATGATGCAATGAATAAGGGCATTGCGCGCGCTAAAGGCGAGATTATCGGCATCCTTAATAGCGATGATTGTTATGCGCATACGGGAGTCTTAAGCCAAGTGCTCGAGGCATTTAAAAACCACCCACAGGCGGACATGGTCTATGCTGACCTGGTGTATGTCAAGGGAGGTAGGGTGGTGCGCTGCTATGTGAGCGGGCATTTTAGCAAGAGGGGGTTTTTTTACGGCAAGGTCCCGGCACACCCAACTTTATTTGTGCGTAAGGCAGTGTATGATCGTTTTGGGGGCTATAAAATCGATTATAAAATCGCCGCCGATTATGAGTTTCTGCTAAGGACTTTGGTTGTGGCGGGCTTAAAGGCGGTGTATGTGCCGCATGTGTGGGTGAAAATGGGCGTGGGGGGGGTGAGCACTAGGGGGCTAAAGAGTTTATGGCTAGCCAATCAAGAAAATCTAAGGGCGTGTAGGGAGAATGGCATAAAAGCCAATATGGCCACCATGCTTCTTAGGTATCCATATAAAATCCTAGGGCTGCTGTGCGCTAGATTTAAGGGCTAGGGGAAAAGTTTAAGGCTTAAAGTGCGCTCCATGCTTGTTTTGTGGGGGCTATCTAGTCTAGCTTAACAACCCCTTTAAGACCAAGCTCTGCAAACCTTAGCTGACTGGGGGCAAAATTTAGAGGGTTGGTCTGCTGGGCCTTTAAAGGCGTGTGCCACTTAAGTGGTCTAATCCCTACCATTGGACTCGTTAGCCGCCCCGTAGGCGAATTTGACATAAATGGCTAGGCTGACAAGCAGGGCTGAGACCGCACCGGCTAAATACACAGCGTAAATGATCTTGTTGGGCGCGCTGATGCTGAATTTAAACACCAACATCAACGCCTCAATGGCTAAGGCGATGATGATCGAGCCTAAAAAGCGGATCATCGTGCGGTGGATGGCATGGTGGCTATCCCCGCTGTTCTTGCCCAGCACTTCCTCTTCAAAAATCGCTTTGACTAAATCCACGGTGGCTAGAGCCAAAGTCAAAAGCACAATGGGGTGGAACACCTCTTTGACATCAAAGCTGCCAAAGTGGGTTAAGGCGCGGTATAGACTAGATAGACTTTTAACGAACAAGAGCAAGGACACCAGAGCGAGCGTAATAGAAATGCTAAAGTACATGATCACGCTACCATCGGCAAAGGCACTATAATGTTTGGAAGACGAGCTTAAAGCCACAGCAACCCTTAAAGGGATGTGCATACACACCACATAAAACAACTCTTCTTGGTCGTTGTAAATGGGGTAGGCGGCTGTAACCACAAGCCCCCGATTGCTGCGGGTGGGGTAGGGGTTGGTTAAGATGCAGCGGCGCTCAGCGATGGCCTCATAAAAGTAGCCCCGCTCCAAAGAGTTTTGCGCAAAAGAGTTTTTGACATTGCCCTCTCCATCGATCAAGTTACCATTGACATCTAAAATAAAAATGTCCTCTTTAATGCGGACCTCTTGTTTGATGCGCTCCATTGCCAGCTGTATATATTTTAGAGTCGGTTCTTTAAGGTAGTTTTTAATGTTTTGGGTCAGCAGATAGGACACATAGGCGTAAAGTTCACTCTTGACTTTGGCGTATTCGGTTACATCTTTGGATAGCATGGCATCTCCTGGGCTATGGGTTTAGGATAAAGGTTTGCCCCCCCCTTAAATCGTTTTGCAACGCCTGCATGCTCTTTTTAAAGATTTTATTTAGGGCTAAATTCAGGGCGTGGTTGTAATTGGCATTGGGCCCGCTGCGCTCATTGGGGTCGCTATCTAGCGGGTTGGCGCGCAAAATCGGTTGTTGTATCTGCACGCTGACATGGCTTAGACACTTGGGGCTGTCTTTAGCACATAGACGCAAACTAAGATCCGCCCTAGCCTCTAGCATTTGCAATACTCTAGATGGGTCTAGCGAGTTGTTGTGGCTTGCTTTGAGCATTTTGGCGATGGCTTTTAGGTCCTTGGGGGTGTTTTCGAAATGGATGCTGATTTGGGCTTTTAACTGAGTGTTGTAGCCCTGTGGACTCAAAGAATAGCCCAAATGCTGTAAAATCCCCGCGGTGGCCTTTTGTAGGGCTTTTTTAAATTGCGCTTGGTCGTATCTAGGCACAAACTCGGCGTTAAACACCACATCTGGGGGGTTTAAGAATAGGGGCTTTAGGGCGGGGTTGGGCTTACTTGGGGTGAGTGGGTAGCTCAAATTTAGGCTAAAGGGCGAGAACACGCTATTACAGCCCAAAAAGAACCCTGCTAAAAATAACCAGCGCCACATAAAAACCCCTTTGAAAAATGAGGCTATTATAGCCTAAGTCGGGTTAATCGTGGGGGCATTTCAGGCTTATTTGCCCACCTTTTCATTGAGATGTGTGGGGTAGCGCTCCCCGGCAATATGGATTTTTTCTAGCTGTTCGTTGAAGGCTTCTAGCTCGCCCGCCTGCCATTGCACGCTTAGAGCCCCGACATTTTCGATTAATCTCGTTTCTTTGGTCGTGCCAAATAGCGGGATCACAATGCGTTGCATGTGTAAAATCCACGAAAGGGCGATTTGTGCGGGCGTGGCGTTTTTATTCTTGGCGGTGGTTTGCAAGAACTCCACTAAGGCGTAATTTTGGGCTAGGTTTTGCTGGCTAAATTTGGGCACGATATTTCTAAAGTCCTCTTTAGAAAAAGTGGCGTTTTTATCCATTTTGCCCCCAAACAGCCCCTTAGCCAAAGGCGAAAAGGCGACATAAGCAATGTTATTTGCTTCACAAAAGCCCAAAATCTCTTTTTCGGGCTCTCTATGCCACAAAGAATATTCGCTTTGCAATGCTGTGAGCGGGCAAATGGCGTGGGCTTTTTGCAGGCTCTCTAGCCCCGCTTCGCTCATGCCCCATGCTTTGATCTTGCCCTCTTTAATGAGCTCTTGCATGGTGCTTGCGACTTGCTCTATGGGGGTGTTGGTATCCACGCGGTGCTGGTAGTAAAGGTCTAGGCACTCCACTTTTAGGCGTTTTAAGCTCCCCTCTAGGGCTAATCGTATGCGTTTAGGGCTGGAGTCGGTTTTTAAAGCCCACCCTTGTGCTTGCTCTTTGTAAATCCCAAATTTGCTGGCTAGGACAACTCTGTTCCTAATGCTTTGAATGGCTTCGCCTAGAAGCTCTTCATTGTATTCCCCATAGGCTTTAAGCGGTGTCAAAAAAGTTAATGCCTAGCTCAAAGGCTTTGTGTATGAGTTTAATCATTTCTTTTTTGTCATGCACTTCGCCATAACCAAAACTCATGCCCATGCATCCTAAAGCTAATGGGCTGACTTTGAATTGTCCTAAAGCTCTGTATTGCATTTTTGCTCCTTGTTTGTAAAGGTGCTAGAATTATAAAACCTGACACTTGGTGTTTGTCAAGGGAGGTACAATGAAATTGTGCCCCTTACACAAAGATTTTACCCCTATGGTTTGTCAAGGGTTCTTGTTACATGTGCCTGTATAATCGGGGTGTTGGGGGTTTAAAAAGTCCTTTTGTTCGGCGATCATCTGCGTGTAAAGCGTGATTTTGTATGCGATTTTCTGCTTGGCCTTTTGCAGAGTTTTTAATTGGGCGTGCAGGGCTTGCAGTTGTTGCTCTAAAATTGCCTTGCGTTGTGGGGCACTTTTCATGCCTTGTTGGGCTAGGGTGATATAGTTTTTAATCGTGGCTAGGGGCATGCCACATGCACGCAAACACTGCACCCACTCCACCCAAGCCATGTCGCTTTTAGAGAAGTAACGCACCCCGTTTAAATCGCTTTGCACAAAGGGGAATAGCCCCTTATCGCACCAGAAGCGGATTTTACGCGAAGGGATGCCCGTTTGTCTTTCAACTTCGATAATGGTAAATGCCATGCATGTGCCTTTCTTGTTGGTGTCTAGGGGTGTTTAGCCCTACAATCTTGTAAAAACCGCTCATAGCTCCCCACAGCCCTAATGTCAATGGCATACTCCCCTTCTTGTATTTTTTCAATCGCCACACAATCAAAGCCCAAATTTTGCATTTTTGCATAAGTGGCAAGTTCGCCTTCTTGCAAGCGTAAAACCACCCTTAAGAGCCAATGGGCTAGGGCATCGTTAGGATTGCTCATTAAGGCTTTTGCCCCATCTTGGCAAAGTTTAGCTTGCAAGGCTTCGCCCAATGGGGTTTTTAGGATAAAGGGGGTGTCTTTGGTGGGGAAAAATGTGGGGCTTAGGCGGTGGATTTGTGCAGGCACAGGTAAATAAACTTCGCCACACTTTCGAGCCCGCCCGTTGGCATTCCAGTGGTTTAAGCCACTATGCTCGGGCACGGCGTGGGTTTTAGGGCTGTATAGGGGTAAAATCACATAATCTATGCCTGCTATTTTAGGTTTTGTTGTGCTTATTTGTGGGAGATTTGGCAAAAGCAAATCTAAAGGGTTGTCTAAAATTTGCACCTTGACGCTGGGGCAATCTTTGGGGACATAAAATTTTCGTTGCAACACACTTTTAGAGTAGTTAAAGCTGTATTCGTGTTGCCCGTCTTCAAAGTGTAGGCTTTTAGGGGTGTTTTTAATGCAGTGGATTTGCTCAAGGTTGATTTCTTGATAGTCGGTTTCAAACAAGAGCAATTTATGATTGTCCCTAGCGACAATGTGATAAAGGGCGTGTTTGATCCCGTATAAATCTTGGGCTAGCTTTATGCGTTCATTACGCAACTTAGCTAGGGTGTGGGCTAGGGTTTTGGGGTCTTTGGTTTCTCTTAAATGTGGGGCGTTTTTATTAAACTCGGCGATTTTTTCAATCTTAGCGTTTGTGTGGCAAGTAAAGGTTTTAAGCCCCACGCCCAAGTCCCCTATTTTAGCGTCATAAGCGGTGTCCGATCGGCTCAAATTTTGGGCGTGAAAACATTGGCAAAAGAGATTTTCTACCACGCGGTAGTGCAAAAAAGGAATTTCACTTTCGCTAAAGAGTTTAGATAACCCGGCAACGACACTTAAACATTGGGCGTAGTTTAAACCTTGCTCTTGGTCTTGTTCAAAGAAACTCACTCCAAAACCCTTACAATCTCTTTAGCGATTTTCTGCACTAAGGGCAAGGTGATCGAATTGCCCGCTTGCATGTAGAGTTTGGAGCTAGCCAAATTGGGGAGCTTAAAACTCTTGGGGTAGCCTTGAAAGTTAAAGCACTCTCTAGGGGTTAATTTGCGGATACCAAAAGCGTCTTTAATGATAGGCACATTATGCCCGCCCGTACCCATGTTTGCTGTGAGTGTGGGGCAGAGATTGGATTTATTCTCCCGCACATATACACGGCGGATCTGATAAAGCGTGTCGCTTTTGAGCACTTCTTTAGCCAGCCACGCATAATAAGGGCTTTTTTCTGTGTAGTAAAAGATAGGATCTTGTTGCCCACTTTCTAGGCAGGCGTGGATATTTTTAGTGAGCTTGATGGGGGTGGGGAAGCTAAATTTGGCATGGTTTGGCACTTGCTTTATGTCAAACGCCACAATAAAAAGCCGCTCGCGATTTTGAGCAACATTGGCGTGTGTGGCGGAGTTTAAAATAGCGGTGTAGGGGGCATAGCCCAAATCTTGCAAGGTTTTAAGGATAATGCTAAAGGTTTGCCCCTTGTCGTGGGTCTTTAGATTTTTCACATTTTCTAGAAAAAGCACTTTAGGGTGGTGTCTGTGGGCGATCTTGGCGATCTCAAAAAAGAGAGTCCCCCTAGTGTCGGCAAAGCCCTTTTGGTGCCCGGCAATGCTAAAAGCTTGGCATGGAAAGCCCCCACATAGAATGTCAAAATTTAGGGGGATTTGTGCTTGGATCTCTTGGGTGGTGATGTCGCCAAATAGGGGGGTTTTGGGGAAATTGAGTTTATAGGTCGCCTGTGCAGCTGGGTTGTTTTCACTGGCAAAGACACAAGAAGCCCATTTCAAAAAAGCGGCGTGAAAGCCCCCCACGCCCGCAAAAAGATCGATAAAGGTAAGCAAGAAAACCCCAAATATGTTAAATCAAACAGGCATTTTAGCACAATGGGGGGCTAAAGGGCTTTAATCCCCTAGACCCACACAATGTGCCACTCTTGATCCATGTGCTGCCTTTTTTAAATAGATTATGTTTTTAGAAAATTAAGGCTCAATCCCTATTAACACCAAGGGCACGGCTGGGGTGTTGCGTCCTTGTCGATACAGGTTATAGACCTCACTTTCATAATAGGCGATCCCGCTTGACATTTGCGCGCACATCGCTTTAGTGGGGATGATCTCAACACCTACATCAATAGCATTAGCGACATAAAAAGCCATGTGCTTGACAAAGAGATCGTAAGCGACAAAAGCGTATTTGCCAAACTGCACTTCTATGGCAATGCGGGATTTTAAAAAGTCGGTTTGGTTGTAAGATAAATAAGCCGTTTGCCCCTGTGCCTCTATGGCTTGCTTTTGCATTTCAGGGTTTAGATACATGGTTTCAAAGGCTAGAGATTGGTGGGGCGTGAGGTAATAGGTTTGCCTATTTTCTAGCCAACCCAAAGCATTTAAAGAAACCTTAAAAGCCTTGTTGATTTCTACGGGAGAAAATAAGCAATTGCCTTGTCTGCCTTTTTCTTGTGAGATTTTTGTTTGGCACACATAAGCATTGATATTAAGGATAACGCTCTGTATCTCTTGCCACAAATTAGGGTGATGGACTTGTAAAAACTCCCAGCCATTTAAATGGGAGTGCAAATAGGCAATTTTCAATACACCCCCAATCCACGCCACTCCTCTGGTATGCGTGCCACGCTGTCGTTCTTGGGGGTGTAAATTTCTTGACCCATTTCACGCCATTTAAGCGTTCCCTTAAAAAAATCCAACACCCTCTCTCTAGCGATTTGGCAATACAGCTCTTCTTTTTCTACACAGAGGGCTTTTCTACTATTTTTAAGCGCACTGATTAAAGTTGTGCCCACACCTCCAAAGGGATCTAAAACCCGCTCCCCTGGATTGCTTAAAGCTAAAACGAGGCGATCGACCAATTCTATGGGGAATTGGCAAGGGTGGGCGGTTTTTTCTACATGGTTACTCTTGACATTGACAATGTCCCAAATTTGGCACTCCCAATCTTTAGCCACAATCTCCCACACATCTGCCGGATTCTTGCCCCTTGGGTTGCCTGAGAGTTGTCCTTTTTTAGCTCCCTTAAAGTGGCGTTTTCCGGGGTATTTGGCGGGGACACGCACGCTGTCTAAATTAAAAGTGTAGGTATCGCTCTTGCTAAACCACAAAATGCTTTCATAGCGGCCACTAAACCTCAGTTTAGAGTGCAAGCCATGCCCAAATTTCCAAATGATGCGGTTTCTCAATTTAAAGCCCAAATCTTTAAATAAGGGATAAAAATAAATGTCTAAGGGATAGATTTCTTTATCTTTGACAAAATTACCCACTTGCCACGCCACACTCCCGCTCTCTTTAAGCACCCTTTTTAGCTCTTTTAATACGGGTTCAAACTCTCTTAAATAGGCGTTTAAACTCTTAGTCTTTTCATAGTCCTTACCCACATTGTAAGGTGGTGAAGTGATGATGAGATCAAAGCTAGAGTCTTCTACTTGTGCCAAAATATCCAAGATAGAGCCGTTGAGAATCACTTTTATCCTTATAGCCGGTGTGGTGCCATTAGACAATAATACACATAGACACCATCATTAAGCTTAATAAGTTAGCTTTATTGTGGTGGTTCTAGGGTAGAACAAAACACTCCAATATTAATATTAATGAAACAATAGCATAATGGGTACTCCATATCCATGTGTTGTCTTTTTGGCATGGTAACTTAAGGGTGCTTGTCTTTTGGGGCTTATTCTTTATGTTCTGGGATAGCCGTATCTATGGCTTTTAGGGCGTTTAGAGCTTTAGGGTAACCAATAACAGGGATTAGGGCTGTAACGACACTAATGAGCTTGTGGCGGTTATTTCCCATGTTGATATTGCCCTGTACATGGGCTTTTAGCTGGCTATCAGCTCCGCCTAAAGAGAGCAAATAGACAAAGGTCAGCAACTCTCTAAAGTGTAAATCTAGCCCTTTGCGTGTGTAGTAGTCGCCAAAGCAGTTCGCAGATAAAAATTGATAAATATGCGCCTCATCTTTAGGAGCGTTAGCGTTCATGTGGTCTATCACTTGCCCGAAAATCTCTTTTTGGATCGCCAAACCCCTTTGCGCCCTCTGTGTATGTAAAAGCCCTTTTTGTGAATCTAGGTGAATCCCTCTAGTTTGGAAAACATGGTTTGTGGTTTCTAAGAAGTCTTGCACCCGTGCAAAGCCCACATAGGGAATCGCTTGGTATAAAATTTCTTGAACGGCCACTGGGCTGACTTGATGCTCTAGCGCACTCTCTAGCATGTCCGCATAAGCGGGCACAGAGCCTAGAGCCACTAAGGATGCTAATAAAATTTGGCTGTATTCGGGCACGCCCAAGCCCGAAGTCTTAAAAGCCTCTTGCATGGCAAAATGGTTGAAGGTGTGATACATGTGCGAGTCGCTCTTCAAAGGGCTATTTGCAAAGGGATTAAAGGCACTCTTGGCAGGCTTTAGGGAGTTTGTTGCCTTGTTGTACTCTGTGTCGCTGACTTTTTCTAGCCACTTGACATTTTCTCCGTTTTTATCCCCCGTTAGGGCTAAATGCGCCCCGCTTGTATGTGTCCCCGCTCCATGCCAGTGCTTGACTCCCGGCGGACAAGAGATCACATCGCCTTTGTGCGCCACGCTCACTTTTCCATCGGCTGTGCCCGTGTAAATTGTGCCCTCTGTAACTAACAAGGTTTGCCCTGCAGGGTGGGTGTGCCATGCACTTCTAGCTTTGGGACTAAAATGCACGATCCCCCCGCCAAAATTGCGCCATTGATTAGGTCCAAACAAGATTTGGATACGCACATTTCCGCTGAATTTGTCGCTTGTGCCTTGAAATTCTTGAAACTCCGCTTGTCTATGCACTTCTTGCATGCTCTGTCCTTTGTGCTGCGTGTGTGCCCCGAGTAGGGCAAGAGAGAAAAATAAATAAGCCAAAGCCTTGCGCATGCTGCACCTCTATGCGCTTAAGCACTCTAGCTGGATTGCCCCCTACAATGACATTAGGTGGGACATCTTTGGTAACAACCGCCCCCGCCCCCACGATGGAATTTTCCCCGATGGTAACCCCGGGGCAAATCGTGGCGTTGATGCCGATCCACACCCGATCTTGAATCACAATGGGCTTACAAAAAGTCGTGCGTCTGTTGTAGGGATTGGAGTCGTGGTTAATCGTGGTTAAACACACCTTGGGAGCGATGAAAACATGATCGCCGATGTCAATCCCTCCCCGATCCATAAAACTACAAGCAGAGTTCATAAAAAAGTGCTTACCAAAGTTGATATTGCGCCCAAAATCCACATAAAAGGGCGGTAAAATCGTGTTTGTGGCATCAAAGGGTTTGCCCGTCAGCTCTCCCATCAAGGCGCGTATCTCTTCAGGGCTTAATTCTTGTGTGTTGAGCTTGTGTATGAGTTTTTGGGCGTTGGTGATCACGCCATAAAGCTTAGGAAATTCGGGATCATCCATACTCACCATCTCCCCTCTTAAATCCCGCTCAAAAATATCTCTCACGCCAGCCCCTTAACCCACTCTTGATAGCCTCTAGCTTGGGCTTGTAGGGCGGTGTCGCTCAAGTTGCCGGTGTCGTAGGTTAAAAATGGTGCTGCATACTTGGTGCCGATGAAGTGGCTGATGGCTCTAAAGGGGGTTAAGACACTTTCTAAACTAAATTTGCCTTGAAAATCCCCCTCACGCGCGCCCAAACTAATGGCTAGACCCAAACCCTTGCCCTCTAGTGCTTTGCCCTTAGAACCATAGGCAAAACCATAGGTCAGTACATCGTCAAAGTATTGCTTAAGCAGGGCAGGGCAGGAGTACCAAAACATGGGAAATTGCAAAACAATGTGCTTAGCCTTGACTAATTTATCCTGTTCACTTGCCACATTGATTTTAAAATCGGGGTAGAGGGCGTATAGATCGCTCACCTCCACGCCTGTAGAGCTTAAGGCTTCCCTTAAAGCTTTATTCACTCTTGAGTGTGCTAAGTTCGGGTGGGCTAAAACAACTAAAACAGACATGTTAATCCTTGACTTTAAGATTTTTTTGAAAAATTGCGTGATCTTGGGGATGAGTGGGCGCGCTCGTAAATCCACAGCCAAGCACCCTAAGCTCTTTAGACTGTGGCCTTGGCGTAGACCTTTGGCTAAACCCCCTAGAGTGCGCCTTACGCCTAGAGGCATCAAATGGGGCGGGGCGAAATGCTGTATCCTTAAAAGGGGTAGAAGTTGATGCACTTGACATCGCTAGAGAACTGGTGGCTGGTGGGCTTAGGGTCTTGGCCCTGTGTGGTGTATGCACCCCTCTTGGTGCGGTAAAAGCCGTAAAACTCTTTAGCAATGGGGCTTGAATGGGTATCAATCTTGGTGGGTGCGCCGACTGCATAGCGGGTGATTTTATGCGTGCTAAACTGTTTGTAGTGCTCAATAGCCACCTCTTTTAAAAACGCCTCTCGCTCTGCCTTGCTGACAGAATGACGCACCCCATGCCTTATGGCATCGCCCATGTCATACATGCTCACCGTGGTGATGGCTTTAATACATGGGTTGATTTTAAAGCTTAGAGCCACAAAGCTCCTTGTGGCTAACTTCGTGGCATAAAGCTGGCTTGTCTGCTCTTTAAGCACTCCCATGGGGTGAATCAGGGAGGGGTATCTTTTACCCTTGTACATCGCCTTGGGGGTGAATAATTTTGCAGCCACTTCTAAGCCGTATTAGTTTTAAAGCGCACCTCTTGGACATGCGCCTTGGAGCTCACATAAAAATTATCCCCCTGTATGTGGCTTGGGGCGTGGCTGGCACCTACAAAGGTCTAGGCTTGTGCGCCTAAAGTGAGGGCTGAGGCTAGGATTAAAGATCGCAAAAACACAGGAACTCCTTAAAATCTTTGGATACTTTAGATGATAAAACCTAACATCTAGTGTTTATCAAGGGGGATGATTAAACTACATCCAAGCCTAAACCACAACACCTTGATCACCCAAATTTATCTTGTAACCCGCGCCAACCCATCTCAAGAGGCAAACGACTTTTTCATGTCAATGACATGGCGAAATTGCGCATTGGAGTGGGTGAGATCGTAATACACTCTGTCAATATCTTTACCCATAACAATCTCAATTTCGGGGTAGATGTTGTGCAAGACGGAAAAGTCTAGCATCTCTTGGGTTTCTTTAATCCCCCCAATGAGTGAGCCATAGATTTTTTTGTTCGCATGCCACACCAAACTAGAGGCGCTGATTGCAGGGGGGTTGTCCCTTGGGGGCAAGCCCACGATGGAGAGTTCTCCCCCATAAGCAAGCACATCTAGGTAGTCCTTTATGCTGTAATGCGTGGGGATGGTGGAGATGATGAGATCTAAATTTGCCCCCTTAGCATCCTTCACATCGCTGTAGTAGTGTTTTGCGCCCATGTTTAACGCCATTTCTTTTTTGGCATTGCTGCGCCCGATCACACTCACTTCTGCGCCCATCGCCAAGGCGTATTTTAAACCCATATGCCCCAGCCCACCAAAGCCGGCAATGCCCACCTTTGAGCCCTTTTTGATGTTGGAAAATTTCAAAGGCGAGTAGGTGGTGATCCCGGCACAAAGCAGGGGAGCGACTTTTTCTAAGGGGGCATCGTGGGGAACACGGATCACATAGTCTTCATCCACCACAATGCAATTAGAATACCCCCCCATGTGGGGTTCATCGTTGTGGAAGTGGTCTTTACAATCGTAGGTGAACACCGCTTTTTTACAGAATTGTTCTTGGTGATCGTGGCAGGGGATACACTCTTTGCAAGAATTGACAAAACAACCCACGCCCACATGATCGCCCACTTTAAATTTATGCACTTGTGCGCCTACTTCTTGAACGACCCCCGCAATTTCATGCCCGGGGATCATGGGGTAAATGCCGTCATGCCACTCACTATAAGCGGAGTGGATGTCGCTGTGGCAAATCCCACAATAATGAATATCAATCAACACATCTTTCTCTCCCAAAGCATGGCGGGTGAAGTGATGCTCAGCAAACTTTCCATCTTTAGAATGGATCGCAAAACCCTTAGCTTCAATGCGTGCAGACATGAGAATCCTTT
>NZ_CDMK01000002.1:422147-455279 GCF_001283065.1 Helicobacter heilmannii
GTGCAGACATGAGAATCCTTTGTATTAGAAATAAGCCTAGATTCTAGCACAATAAAGACAATGGGAGCATTGGCTTAAACAAAGTTTACTTTTAGAAAAAAGCACTATAATGGAAAATTTGCAACAAATGAAAAGGAACGCCATGACAATCGTACGACTTACCCGCAGTGGGCGCAAGAAAAAGCCCTTCTACCGCATTGTGGTGACAGATTCACGCAAACGCCGCGATGGGGGGTGGATCGAGTCCATCGGGTATTACAATCCTCTAGCAAGCCCCAAAGTGGTGCAAATCGACCACGCGAGGCTAGACTATTGGAAAAGCGTGGGGGCGAAAATGAGCGAGAGAGTGGAAAAACTCTCTAAACAACAAGCCTAAGTCTAAAGGGGAGGGGAGGTTAGCATGCAAGAGCCAGGCACACAAGATCAAGATCTAGAAAATCTTAGGGGGGAGAGCCACGCTAAAAGCCAAACCTCCCAGCTAGACACCATTCAAAGCCCCACACAAGAAGCCCAAGAACCCCCCGCACAAGAAAATCAAGAAAATCAGGGTTATCCGATTGAAATTTTTGTCGCTGAATATTGTAAAAAGATTGTGGCTTATCCACAGGTCTTGCAAGTGCAAGTGCGCCTCGTCGAGCCGGGGGTTAAAGAAGTCTGTATCCACGCCAACCCACTGGACATGGGGCGGGTGATCGGTAAGGATGGCAAAATGGTGAGCGCGCTCAAAGCCTTCATCTCAGGGGTCAAGGCCAAGGACGGCTTTAGCTATAAAATCGTGGTTGTGGCGGCTAAGAACCCCTATGTCTGCTGAGTGGTTGGTGGTGGGCCGCTTGGGGCGGGCGGTTGGTCTAAAAGGCGGGCTTAAACTCAATTTGGAGAGCAATTGTTTAGAGTGCCTAACCCTGGGGGCGCGCGTGCAAGTTGCTAGCCCTCTAAAATCCCCAAAAGAGCACACCATCCACACCTATGAGCCTAAAACCTCCCTGCTCTTCTTAGAGGGGGTAAGCACTAGAGAGCAAGCTCAAGAACTCACAGGCAGTGTCCTTAAAATGAGCGAGGAGGAGACGCTAAGGCTTTGCAAGTTGCAAGAGGGGGAGTTTTTGGCATTCCAGTTAGTGGGGCTAGAGGTGGTAGAAGAAGGCGAGGTTTTAGGGGTGGTGTTAGGCGTGCAAAGCTTTGCAGGGGTGGATTATTTGCAAGTGCAAGCTTTGGCTAAAACATTCTTAATCCCCTATATCCCCCGCTACATCATCCATGTAGACTTAATAAACAAGCGCATCGAAACCAAGGACGCTTTAGGGCTCTTGGAGGAAAGTTGATGCACTTTAGCATCCTCAGTTTATTTCCTAATCTCCTGTCCTTTTACTTTGAAGACTCCATTTTAAAGCGCGCACGCGCCCAGGGCATTTTTAGCCTTGATTTGGTGGATATGCGCCCCTTCTCGCCCCATAAATTTAAAAGGGCGGACTTCCCCCTAGTGGGCGGGGGTGCGGGGCAAATCTTAGACCCCTACATGGTGGAAAACGCCTTAGAGAGCTTAGATGGCGGGCATGTGATTTTCTTAAGCCCTGTAGGCAAGCCCTACACCCAGCAAGACGCGCAAAGGCTAGCCACCTACAAGCATTTGATTTTAGTTTGTGGCCGTTACGATGGCTTTGATGAACGGTTGATAGAAACCCATGCTGACGAAGTCTTTAGCGTGGGGGATTTTGTGCTCACGGGCGGGGAGTTGCCTGCTTTATGTGTGTGCGACAGCGTGGCGCGGCTGTTAAAGGGGACTTTAGGCAATGTCCACTCGCTAGAGAAGGAAAGTTTTAGCCAAAATCTCTTAGAAGCCCCCAATTTTGCCAACACCTACAACCTAGCTAAAAAGCCCAGCTGTACGCAAATGGCGACTATTTCAGCGTATTCAAAGGGTAACCATGCTAGAATAGAGGGGATTATGCACGATTTATCTATCCAGAGGACTAAATATTTTCGTCCCCCCCTTTATTGCTTAGATAGGTCTTTGCAGAAGTTCTGCCAAAACAACAAGAAAGGTTCATCCAAATGAAAAACCGCTATTTGCAATCCTTTGAGGATGCTCAAATCAAGGCACAACCCCCCCGCTTTAAGGCCGGCGACACTTTGCGCCTAGGCATCCGTATCCAAGAGGGCGATAAAATGCGTACCCAAAACTTTGAGGGCGTTTGCATCGCTTTAAGGGGCAATGGAGTCGGCAAAACCTTTTGTGTCCGTAAGGTAGGCGCAAATGGCGTGGGTGTGGAGCGGATTTTTCCCCTTTATTCGGCAAGCTTGGCGAGCATTGAGGTTTTGAGGGTGGGACGGGTGCGCCGCGCTAAACTCTACTACCTACGCCACAGAAAAGGCAAGGCTGCGCGCATTAAAGAAGTGCGTAAGGTGGAGAAAAAAGAGGCTTAGTTTAGCCACCCCAAGTAGCCCCCTTTCGCCCTTTAGCAGTGTGTGGGGGTTATCCATTTAGACTTAGTTTTAATGTGTGTGTTGCACTCTTGTGGCCGGCTTTTAAGGTTACTTACACAGCTGTCCCTCTTAAGCCCAACTCTTTAGCCACCCCTTAAACCCCCTTAAAATAAGCTCCCTTTGCTTGGATTGTACTTTTAATTAACTCCTTTGTGCCACTACAAGTTGCCCCCTCTAGGTCATCCCCTTCAGGTCTATGTCTGAAGCCACAAAGCCTCCCCTTTTGTAGTGGGTTTGTCCCTATGGCCACACCCCAATCTACCTTAAGTGAGCCACCCTTTAAAATTTCTTCTTGTTCGTGTCTTCTAGAATGCCACCGGCAATGTGCTCGATCTCTTGACTGATGTCTAGACAATTCTTGGCAATGTCTAAATTGTGGGTCAAGTTTTCATCAAATTCGCCCATCGTGTTGTTGATGTCAGACATCGCACTGGCCTGGGCTTTGATGGCTGTCGAGTTGTCGGCAATGCTTTGTAACAATACATTGATGTTGCTCTCAATTTCGCTCAAAGACTTTTGGGTGCGCTCAGCTAGTTTTCTCACTTCATCGGCGACCACCGCAAAGCCACGGCCGTGCTCTCCGGCACGCGCGGCCTCAATGGCGGCGTTTAGGGCCAATAAATTCGTTTGATCAGCGATGTCTCTAATCATCTCTATAATGCTTTTAATGTCCTGGCTTTGGGCGATCATTTCATCACTTTTTGCACTCACATCGGCAATGTTTTGCGTGATGTTCTCGATGCTTTGGGTGGTTTTCTCCAAGTCTTGGGACTGCTTGCTGGAGCTAGAAGAAAGCTTTTCCATGCTCTCTTTCAAGCTCTGCGCCTTGGTGTTTAGGCTATTGGCAAAACCTAGAGAAGTTCTCAACATTTCAATGATTTGGGTACCTAGCTGGTTGATCGACATTTCAACTTCACCCTTTGCATCTTGGATTTTTGGTGTGAAATCTAAATTTTGGTACGCTTCCACCACCGCTAAGATTTTATTTAAATCTGCCCCAACACCCCTCTCTAAGCTCTCCACCATAGAGTGCGTTGCACTGATGAGCTCGCGCAGCTTAGGTGTGCTGGCTTCATTCTCTGCTTGTTTTGCAGCAATGATCCCTTTTTGCACTGCAGAAGCTAATTGTGTGGTCTCCACCACTGCAGCGTTGTCGTTGTGGAACGCTTGTTGGATTTTATTGATGTTGTCGTTGATGGAATCTAGCATGCCTCCAATCTCGTCTTTTTGGCTCGATTGGTAGACCTCTAGTTTAACATTCTCCTCGTGGTTGAGCAGTCTAAAAAAGCTGTTTAAGGTCGCCACCACCCTATAAATGCGGGCGACGATCTGCTTATTAATATAAAAATTCATCACAAAGATGGAGAGTACTAGGCAGAGTAGAGCAATCAAAGTGATGGCGATTTGGGTTTTATACACCTGGTCGTAGACCTCTGTTTGCGGGAGAGCTGCACCCACCACCCAGTTGTGCTCCATCAGTGTGCCATAGGGTTTAAAGGCTTGGATGGCTAAGATCACCTTTGTATTTAAGATTTGAGAGAAAAAGGCAATGATTTTTCTTTCCCCCGGTTTGGCGTTCTTTCTAAAGGCAACAATCTCATGCCCCTCTTTGGTGGGCAAGACTTCTACAAAGGGTTTGCCTTGTAATTTGTGGTCCCTGGTCATGCTAAAGGTACGATCACCCGAACCGATTAAAAAGCCGTTTTTACCAGTTCCCATGGGAAAGTATTTTTCTTGAATATATTCAAGGCTCACAAATAGGGCGGCGACGGCCTTAAGTTGGTGTTTGGTGTCAAAAATGGGGGCGGCGATGGTGAAGCCAAAGTAAGACACCCCGGGGACTAAGGTCCGCATCTCTGTATCGCTGCGGCTCACCACCTGCGTGTCGATCACCTTTTTAATCACGGGCGCGTCTAAGACTGCGGGAGTATTGCTGTACATGGCGATAGTCCTGTCTTTTTTTTGGATGGCTTCGTAGCTGGTGGTGGGCTTTTGGTCTTTAAGCATGATCAAAAAGGCCGCGCGCACAAATTCGTTGTTCTGGCATAATTTGCGGACATTGTCTGCAATCTCTAGCCCATTGGCATTCTTTAAAAAAAGATACCCATTACCTGAAAAGTAGTTGGTGTAAGCACTGAGCGTGGATTTGACATGCTCAAGCTCGCGCGTGATGTTGAAGGCTTGGTTTTGCGCACGGTCAATCACCGTTTGGTTGGCGTTGGTGGTTAATATACGGGTGATCTCGCCTACATAGTATACCCCCAAGGCTACAAAGGCGAGGATCAAGATCAGCGAAACGGCTAGGATTGTCTTTGCGCTTAGCTTCAAACGACTTAAAAACTTCATAGTTCCTCCAGACTTAAGATGGGTGTGGCATGCTCTCGATATACACACTTTGAGAGGGGAAGGCAAAGCTAAGACCACAATCCTCCACGACTTTCATGATCTTTAACATCACATCCTCCTTAATGGCAAGCCACTCTCCCCACACGACACTTTTAGAAAAGCAGTAAATAAAAATATTGATCGAGCTGTCTCCAAAGCTGTCTAAATAGACAAAGAGATTAGATTTATAACCCATCAAATCGTTGAAGGACACGATGTTTTGGCGCTCCATGATGTAGTCGTGGTGGTCGTGATCGGTGATGTTCTCCAAATCGCTAGCTTTGGCGATTTGGGGATGTTGCTCGAGCATTTGGCGAATCCCTAAAACGCATTTTTGCAGTGCCTCGCTAGACGAGCCATAGGTCAGCCCCACAATCATCTTAATGCGCCGCCCCATTTTACGCCGATTCCAGTTTCTAATCGACTTGCTGGCCAGCTCTGAGTTGGGTACAAAAAACAGCGCGTTGTCAAAGCCCCGAATGGTGGTGCGTCTTAGCCCCATTTCCACGACCGTGCCCTCCACATCCCCGCACACAATCCAATCGCCTTGGCCAAAAGAATTGTCCAAGAGCAAGATCACCGAGGCAAAGAAGTTCGCCAAGACATCCTTCACTGCCAATGCCACCGCTAGCCCGCCGATGCCAAGCGAGGCGATGATGGTGGAGATGTTAAAGCCCAATTGCTTGAGAACCCCCAAAATAGTGAGCACAAAGATGAAGAAATACGCGATCTTTAAGATCAAGTTAATAACTTCTTTACGAAAACCATTTTTGCGCGAAGCTAGGGTGGCCAAGATCGCCGCTCCATAGGCTTTAAACAGCGCGATCACTAGCCATGCGATGAGAGACACATAGACCACACCCAAATACATGTCAAATCTAGGGGGTGCTGGGTGGGGGTAGTAGAGGATGTCGATGGAGATGTCAAAGCTGTAGATGAAGAGAAAGGTCGAGATGGGGGCTAGGATGCTGTTTCTAATCTTCTCTTGGATGTTAATGTTGGCATTCTTGCGGCTAAAACGAACGCAGTAATCTAGGGCTTTAACAAAGATCGCAGTAACGATCTGACGCAGAGCAAGCAAAAGTACCAAGAACCCCAAAGAGAGTAAGATTTTGGCGTTTTGCAAGCCGTTCATATCGGGGAAAATGTGGTTAACCGCCCCGGCGATGCGCTCGAGTACCCATTGCATGTTGATGTTGAAGACGACATTTTTTGCCAACACATCTTTAGGGTGCTTTTGGATGTAGCGCAGTACATCAGTGTAGGTCTGCAGCTTGATTTGGTAGTTCTCCAGCGCGCCCAAGAGTTCATGTTTTTTGATGTCTGCGAGGTGCTCGGGGATGGTGTAGGTTCTAGTGGCAAAGGCCTCTAATTTGAGCAAATAGGTGGAGGTGATGTTTTTGATGTCCCTTTCTTGGCTGAAAAGGTCGGTGGAGGTGCGGATTTTCTCCAAAAAGCCGTACATCTGTGCTTCCACTTCGAGGTTTTTAAGCTGGATGGTTTGGCTAAAATAAGCGTAAAAATCATTGATTTTACTGCTCTTTAAGAGTGCTTTTTGCAAGGCATGTTGCTGCTTGGTGTTCTCTTGGATGTTGATGCCTATTTTTTCTTGGGAGTTTAAAAGCCGCAGGGCAAAGGCGTGCATGAGCTCGTTTTTTTGGTCGCTGTATAAAGAAACTTCGGTGTGCTTGGTGGGGTCTTTTTGGTAGCGGGTGATGACTTGGTTGAGTTGGTTGATCTGTTTTAAGAGCAAATGTAGATCGATTAAATCTAAATCCCCCCCCTCATGCGTGTCTGCCCGTAAAAAGCCCATGAACAAGACAAGTAGAGCCCATAAAAGAAAACGCATCTTCACTCCAACACGCATTGTTTAAAGGCATCCCCCCTATGTTTGTAAGAGGCAAATTGGTCTAAGCTTGCTGCGCTGGGTGAGAGCATGCCGATGTCGCCCTGTTTTAAATTTTTCTTGATCTCTTGCACGGCCACTTCAATTTTACGGCATAGGTGGGCGGGGATTTTATGCTCCTGGGCCATTTGCATGATCGCAGGCGCGCTCACCCCGATCGCATACACTTCGGCTTGTAGGCGGGTAAGCGATTCAAATAAGGGTTTCAAGTCCACGCCCTTGGTGTCGCCCCCTAGGATCAAGTGTATGTAGTTGTCTTGAAAGCACTCTAAAGCTTTTAAAGTGGCATCTACATTGGTCGCCTTGCTATCATCCACCCAAGTGTAGCCCTTTTTGTCTGTAAAAATCTCGATGCGGTGGGGCTGGATAGTGTAGGTGTTGAGCAGGTCGTAATCGGCCACGCCTGTATATAACTTCGCTGCACTCAAAGCCAACAGTGCGTCTAACAAAAAGGGCTCTTTAAAGTGCACCTTGTCGATGTCTAGCCCCATTTTTTGCGCCAAATCACTAGAGTTTGTATAAAAAATGATCTGCGCCTTTGTAGCCTGTACGAGAGGGTGGTCTTTTAGGGTGGTGTGGATGAAGGCGTGGGTGTATGCGCCCATAAGGCTTAGGGGCTTTAACTTCGCCACGACATAGTTTTCGTAACTGCCATGCCAACTTAAATGGTCCTGGGCTAGGGGCAATAAAATGTAAATTTGCGGGCTTAGGTGGTTCGTGTAGTGCAGAGTGAAGGAGCTGGTTTCTAGCACCCAAGTGTAGGGGGGTTTTTTCTCTAGGCTTTTGGTGTAGAGTTGGATCAAGGGGGTGCCGATATTGCCCCCCACTTGGGCGTTTTTCAACAAGAGCCCGAGCATTTCTGTGGTTGTGGTTTTGCCATTCGTCCCGCTGATGAAAATCGTGGTGGGCAGCGGCTCTTTTCTATTACTTTCCCAAAGTTGCTTGATATAGTCGTATTCGCTGCAAAGGTGCTTGCTGGCGACCACTAAGGGGTGGTTAAAGGGGATGCCCGGGCTCACCAGCTCCAACTTAGAGGCATAGGGGTTAAACATCTTAGAGGGCAGCCATTTTTGTTGGTTGATGTCTAGGGATGGGGTCAACACATGGTCGTCATAGACACAGTAAGGGATGTTCTTGCGGTGTAAATAGGCAGCAAACGCCTTATTGGTTTGTCCGTACCCAAGTAAAGAAATCATCAAAAGCCTTCCAAAATAAAATCAATTCGATGAGGGCTAGGATAGCACACTTAGACAACGCAATAATGAATCTAGCGCACTTTTAAACTGAGCAATGCCACGATATTACTCAAAAGTGCGATGATCCAAAAACGCAAAATGATTTTATTCTCCGGCCAGCCCTTGGATTCAAAATGATGGTGCAGGGGTGTCATGCGAAAAATGCGCTTTTTGCGGGTCTTGTAGCTGGTAACTTGTAAAATCACTGAGCTCGCCTCAAGCACAAATACTGAGCCCATTAAAATCAAAAGAATCTCGTTGTTGGTGATGATCGCCATGTAGGCGATGAAGCCCCCGATGCTAAGGCTGCCACTATCTCCCATGAACACCTCAGCTGGGAATGAGTTGAACCATAAAAACCCAAGTAGCGCGCCGACCAGTGCCATCGCCACCACCATCACCTCCCCGCTATGGCTCACTTTTGGATAGAGCAAGTATTTACTAAACTCGGCATTGCCCACAACATAGATGAACACGCTTAAACTCACAATCACGCAAATGCTAGGTACTGTGGCCAGTCCATCTAGCCCGTCTGTCAAATTCACGGCGTTGGAGGTGGAGAGGAAGACGAGCATCCAAAAGCCGATCAACAAAAAGGCATGCCCTTCAAAGGAAAAAATGGGGTGTTTTAAAAAGGGGAAGTACAGGCTTTTAACTTGCATGAGCCCGGCAAGTGCTAAGGTGATGAAGAAAGAGAGCAGGGCTAGCATGCCAAATTTATAGCGCGATGTAACGCCGGCATTGCTCTTGCGGCTGATTTTGGTGTAGTCATCCTGCACCCCAATGAGTCCAAAGCCCACAAGCACCACCAACCCTAAGAGCACAAAGAGATTGTCTAATCTAGCGGTTAAAAGCGAGGCGGCTAGGGTGGTGGCGATGAAGACCACCCCACCCATGGTTGGGGTGTTTTGCTTATTTTGGTGGGGAATGTAGACCGAGATGGGTTGGTTTGCTTTTTTGGCCTTTGCCCATGCGATGAATTTGGGCATCACCAAAACACAGCCAAAGAAGCTCAAGAAAAACGCCAGTCCCGAGCGAAAGGTGATGTATTGGAACAAGTTAATGTGTAAGAGGGGGTAGAGGTAGTAGAGCATGGCCAAACTTTAGTGTGGAATGGGGCGTGATTATAACATAAAGCTACTTTTACACCAAGTTGAGTTACAATAAGGGCTTTATTTGTGTAAAGGAGTTTGGCGTGCGGTTTGTGAGGGGCTTTAAAGCGCATTTTTTATTATCTATGGCATTTTTGTCTGTGCTCTTGAGTGGTTGTGTATTGGTGCGCTTTTTTAACAAGGACTTTAATCACAACCAATACCAAATTGTGCGGGTGGTGCTAGATGGGCAAACCTTTGACTTTAAAGACCTGATCGAGGAAGCCCAACGCCCCCAAACCCAAGAAGCCCAAAACCAAACCCCCAAAGCCACCAACGCCCCCAAACCCCTCCCCAAAAACAAACTAGAACTCTTGCAAGCCGAGCTCGAGCAGCGCGTTAAAAATCTAGACACCAAGGACATCTCCCCCGATGCGTCCATGATCAAAAAAGACATGAGACATTTAGAGAGCGACATCAAGCACAACAAAACCCTAACGCCTCCCGTGCTGGTCAAAAGCCCCATGGGGCATATCGAATTTGACCAACGGCAACTAAGGGCCTATGGCATGGTTTACTGCAATAAGTATTTTTTTAGCTATAACTTTAGAGACGATGACCACCTTGTGCTGGATGACAAAGGGATCGCGAGGAGAGTTTGCGGGAATGAGAAGCTAATGGCGTTTGAATTGGCGTTCTATAACCATTTGGAGGGCGTTTTTAACATCACTAGGGGTAAGAACACCCTGCTCTTAGAAGGCCCTAAAATGACCATCTACATGCAACACTGATGCAAAGCCTATTAAACGCCCCCATATCCAAACACCAAATTAAAGGCTCAGTCTTTCTAGGCTTTTTAGTGCCCATGCTAGAGTTTAGCCCTACCTTAAAGCAATTGCAAAAAGAACACCCTAAAGCCCGCCACATCGTCTATGCCTACCGCCACCTAGAGGACAACACCCTAAAAGAAGCCTTGCACGAGGATCAAGAGCCTAGAAACAGCACCAAACCGCTTTTAGACATGTTGCGCCGTGAGGATTTGATTAATGTAGCGATTTTCGTGGTGCGCTACTTTGGCGGGGTGCTCCTTGGCGTGGGCGGATTGATGAAAGCCTATGGGCTAGCCCTGCAGCTTTGCTTAGAGCAAGCCAAATGTGAGCCCTTCATCGTGCCGATACACATTTGCGAATGGGTGGGCTTAAAGGCTTTAGACGCTTTGAAGGCAAGGGGGCTCAAATACGGCGTGCAGGTGGTGGTGAAGGAAACCCAAAGCACGGGGGCGTGGGTGGATTTGATCGGCGCACCCCATCTTTTAGAAAAGGCACTAGGACATTGACATGCAAACTCTGTATTTATGGCTCAAAATCATACATATTTTAGCCGTTATCTCGTGGATGGCCGCCCTTTTATACCTGCCCCGCTTGTTTGTCTATCATAGAGAGAACTATGACAAGCCCGAGTTTGTGGCGGTAGTGCGGGTGCAAGAGGCGCGCTTGTTTAAGGGCATCGCCACGCCGGCTATGGTGCTCAGTGTCCTTAGCGGGCTTAGCTTGTTTTATATCCTAGGCGGGCTGGACTTGTTGCACTATGGCTGGGTGCATTTAAAGTTGCTCTTTGTACTCTTGCTCTTGCACTTTCACTTTATGTGCCGCAAGTGGATGCGCGCGCTTGAAAGCGAGGGGACTTACAAGAGCTCGCGCTTTTTTAGGGTGATGAATGAAGTGCCGACCGCGTGTATGGCAGTGATTGTGTTTGCGGTGGTGGGGAAATTCTTTTAATGGCAAAGCCCATAGACAAGCAACAACAAATCATCGGCATGTTCGACTCCATCGCCAAGACTTACGACACTGCCAATAAAGTCGTGAGTTTCAAGCAAGACCAGTGCTGGCGCGTGCAAAGCGTGCAAGAGGCCCTACGCCATGTCTATGCTTTTAGAGGGGATTTGAAGGCTTTAAGTGTGGCCGACATTGCCTGCGGTACAGCGGACATGCTGCTCTGTGTTTTAGAGAAAATCGCGGCGTGTAAGGGCAGTGTGGCGAGCGTGTGCGGGGTGGATCCATCGGCTGAAATGTTGCGTCTGGCCGAGCAAAAAATCGCTTCAAGCCCCTTTGGCAAAAACGCCCGTGTCCGTTTAGATTGTTTGGAAGCCAAGAATTTACACACCATCCCGGATAGCAGCGTGGATTTGCTTTCCATCGCCTATGGACTGCGCAATGTGGTGGATCGCAAAGAGGCACTCAAAGAGTTTTCTAGGGTGTTGAAAAAAGGTGGGGTCTTGTTGGTGCTGGAGTTCATGCGCCAAGATAAAAAGGGGTTTTTAGGTTATTTGGCGCACATCTACACTTCTAAAATCTTGCCCTTGGTGGGCATGCTCATCAGCTGCAACTACAGAGCCTACGCCTATTTGCCTAAATCCATTGAAAAATTTATCAGCCCGGATGAGCTGGAGGAGGAGCTAAGTGGCGTGGGGCTAGAGGTTGTAGAGAAGAGCCACTACATGTATAAAAGCGTGTCTAGTATTTTTGCGGTGAAACTCTAATGCATTTGTTTTTACTGCAAATGGCGCGCTTTGAGTGGGAGTTTATCCAAAAGAGCGTGCGCCAAATGCCCTCTAACGCCGTGGTGCTCTTGCCTGAATATGTCACGACTCCCTTTTTCTTAGAGCTCTTAAGCCTTGCGCCTGAGAAAATCGATGGCCACAGCCGAGCCCGCCTAGAACAATTACAGCTCTTAAGTGCCAAACACCAAATCACCTTTAGTGTCCCGCTTGTCTTATTAAAAGAGCAGGGCTTGTTGAAACAAATTGCTTTAATCAGCCCCCAAGACACGCAATTTTACACCCAGCAAAAGTTGGTGGGTTTTGAGCACTGGGCGGAGGCTAGCTTTTTTGCCAATTCCCAGCCCACAGACTTTAAAGCCCCCCCCACTTTAGAGATCGAGGAGATCAAAATCGCCCCGCTCTTTGGCTACGAACTGCACTTTGACCCCCTATGGGTGGTGTTGCAGGAGGCGGGCGTGGAGGTGGTTTTAGTGAGCACTGCAAGCACCTTTGAGTCGTTTGAGCGCTGGCGCTGTGTGTTGCGCTCACGGGCGTTTTGTAATTCTATGCTGGTCGCCAGGGCCAATCGCATCGGCATGGCAAGGGAGAATCAAAATATCCCTTGGCGTTTTTATGGAGATAGTTTAATTGCCCTACCCAATGGCAACATCGCCAGCAGTTTAGAAGGGGATTTGGGCGCGCTGCATTTAGAGGTGCATAAGGCGTATTTACAGGCGTGGGCGAAGGAGTGGGGCTTTCGCCCCCCGAATTAAGAGGTTAAGAGGAGAAAACCATGATTGATAAGAAATTATTGCTCAGTGATTTTAAGGGTGTGCAAGCCAATTTAGCCAAACGCTTTTTAGACCCCGCCCTGCTAGAGAGCTTAAAAGCTAAGTTCATCGCCTACAAAGCTAAGAAACAAGAGCTCGAACAGGCCCAGGAGTTTCAAAATAAGAACTCTAAACTCTTTCCCACCTATAAAAATGACCCCGCTAAGACCCAGGAACTTAAAAACGCTCTAGAGGCCAACAAAGCTAAAATCGCAGACCTAGCCACCCACACCAACACGCTAGAAGAAGAGCTAGACACTCTCCTACATTCCATCCCCAACCTGCTCGACCCCATCACGCCCTTTGGCAAGGATGAAACGGAAAATGTAGAGATTAAAAAGGTTTTAACCCCCAAAGCCTTTGATTTTGCACCCAAAGAACACCACGAACTTGCCCAAGAAAATGGCTGGATTGAGTTTGAAAGAGGTGTAAAGATCGCCAAGAGCCGCTTTAGCGTGCTAAGAAAAGAGGGCGCGCTCTTAAGCCGTGCGCTTTTAAATTTCATGCTGGATTTTAACCACCAAGCCGGCTTTGAGATCGTAAGCCCCCCCGTGTTGGTGAACACAACAACCCTCTTTGGTACGGGCCAGTTGCCTAAGTTTGCTGAGGATTTATTCAAGGTGCAAGAGGAGGATTTGTATTTGATCCCCACCTCTGAGGTGAGCCTTACGAATTTATACGCCGATGAGATTTTAAACGCCGAAGCATTGCCCATTTTAATGACCGCGTGTACCCCGTGTTTTCGCAAAGAGGCGGGCAGTGCGGGCAAGGACACGCGGGGCATCATCCGTCAACACCAATTTGACAAGGTGGAGTTGGTGGCCATCACCCACCCCAAAGAGAGCGATGGCATACAGGCAAAAATGCTAGAAACGGCCAGCGGGATTTTAAGTGCCCTAGAGTTGCCGCATCGCTTTATGCAACTTTGCAGCGGAGACATTGGCTTTAGCGCGAGCAACACCGTGGACATTGAGGTGTGGTTGCCCGGGCAAAACTGCTATCGCGAAATCAGCTCGGTGAGCAACACGCGCGACTTTCAAGCCAGACGCGCCAAAATCCGCTACAAGGAGAACAAAAAGAACGCCCTTGTGCACACCCTAAACGGCTCGTCCTTGGCGGTGGGGCGCACTTTAGTGGCCCTCATGGAAAACCACCAAGAAAAGGACGGGAGCATTCATATCCCTAAAGTGCTTTTACCCTACTTGCCCCGCAAGCTCTAAAGGTTTAGCATGGTCGATGAAAACCCCAGGAATCAAAGAGGCAACCCACAACCAGACCTAGAGGAAGCAGAGTTGCAAAATGAAAAGCCTAGCCTAAGAGATCGGGCTGTTTCTCTAGGCAATAAGGCTAAAAATTTCTTTAGCAAGGAAAACCTCCCATTTAAAAGTGCCAATCCCAAAGAGTTTTTAAGCAATTTACGCAACCGCCCTAGACTCTATTTCTCGGTGTTGGGGGGGACAGGGGTGGTGGTCTTGATCGCCCTAGTGGGGCTGGCCACGAGTTTCATCGCCCATGAAGACCGCTATGAAGAAAAGTTAAGCCAAAGTACCAAACAGCAACTGACCAAACTGGTCGAAGCGGAAAAGGGCGATGGGTCTATTTTTGACAACCTGCCCACTCTAAGAGATAACAGCAACAGCCATGTCCACTTAAGCAATGAAAAACAAATCAACACCTTGATCCAAAAGGCAGACATCCTCTACAGCCAAGGGCAAACAGATGAGGCGTTGCAGATTTTCGGCGACATTGCCCACACCTCCAGCAGCATCGCCAACCATAATTTGGGCGTGATCCGCATGCGCAAACACGACTACACCGGGGCACTGCAGGCCTTTGAAAACGCCATCTCGGCCAACAACAATATGAGTGTGAATGCCATTGATGCCATGGTGGCCTCTTTTTACCTGAACAACTTTGACCTCTACACCCGCTATTTAAAGGTGGCTGAGGAGCATGTCCAAGATTTAGCCAAACAACCCATTTACTCTTATGTCTATGGCCTCACCCTCTACTACGGAGGGCATTACTTTGAAACCTTGAGTGCTTTAACCAACCCCAACTCCAATTTATTCAATATGGACCGGCAACGCTTGGCAGCAAAGATGTATCTGCTCTTTGGGGACACAACCAACGCCCTCAAGAATTTAAACGCCATCGCCACACCCAAAGACGACAAGGCTTTAGGCTTGCTTTATGCACGCGAGGGCGATTACAAGCGGGCCATCGACCATTTGCAGACCTATAATGGGCGTTACCCTGGGGATAAAGATGTTTTAGTCGCTTTGGAGATCATCGCGCTGAAAATGGGAGATTTTAGCGGGGTGTCAGAGATCCTTGGCAGCCTACTTCGTGGCATCAACAAGAACAAACACCAAGAAAAGATTTTAACCGACACCTACCCTATTGAGCCCGTTTTAAATGGGAATTTCTTTGATGTCAACACGATCCGCAAAGACTTTTGGACCACGAATTTTAGAGATGGGCTAGGCCTGCCCATCTATCGAGTGCTCTTTTACTACGCCCCTTATAAATTGGTGGATGTCAAAGGAGCCCTAGGCTCGATCCAAGAGGGGGTTTTTCTTGTTAACAGCGAGGGCACTCAAGATTTGATGGGTGCGCTGGATTTATTGGAGAGGAGCAAGAAGAGCAGTTTTGCCAACCAGCACATGATCGCAGGTCTAAAGCACCTAAGTGCCTCCCATTTGCGTCTTGCCCTGAAAGAATTTAAACGCGCATTAGAAGCCAATCCTAACAGCTCCGTGACGCACTACGATACAGGGCTTGTTTACGCCCAGTTGGAAAACTTCCATAAGGCCAGCTTCCACTTCAATAAAGCCTACCGCCTGAACAACAAGAATGTCCTTGCGGGCATCTTTGCGGTGATGGCGATGTATTTAGACTACCGCGACCCCAGTGCCCTGCTCAAACAACTCAGTTCTGATTTTCATAGCCTGCATTTTAAAGACCCCAATGAACGCGCCTTTTTAAACTCCTTCATCTCCTATATTAACGGGGCGAGCAACGACGATTTGGGCTGGCTTCAAGAAGCCAAAAAGCCCCTAAGCATTTACTACGCTCTAGGGGTGGCTTACGCCAGTCGGGCCCGCGACAAGCAAGGTTTGGTGGACAACTTTACCGCCCTAAAGAAGATGCACCCCCACAACATGCTCACGAATGTGCTCTACGAGATGATGCTTAAATACCGTGCCGATATCCGCCAAATGCTGGGAGCTTACGCCTTCTTAACCAACAAGAAAACAGATTTTGAGGAACTGTTGCACGGCCCCATCTTGGCGCGCAAGATGTATATTTACATGGGTTTCATCACGGGGCTTTTAGAACACGAGGAGGAGCAGATCAACATGCGCCTTAGCTCCACACAGGATAAAGAGATGAGCATCGACTTGCTGCGCATGCTCGCCTTGATCCACATCTTCCAAAAGCAGTATGAAAAATCTGTGGGCATTTACAACGCTCTCATCGACCAAATGGGGGACCACGAAATGGAGGTTTACGAGTTGGCGAGCTTGTCTTACATTGCCTTGAAACGGTTTGATGATGCCGCCTTGCTCTTAGAGATTGGCAAGACGATGGATTCAGGCAATTACGATGTGCGCTATGGCCTGGGGTTGCTCTACCAACAGGCAGGCAATTTGGAAGCGAGTCTTAATAACTTTAGCGCGATCAAGACCCACAATTTCCATTCCACTTACTTTGACTTTAAATTAAAAGAGCCCACAGATAGCCAGGATTTAAGATGAATCTTCAAGCTTTACTAGATGGTTTAAATCCCGCCCAACAAGAAGCGGTGTGCCACACCAAAGGGCCCCTTTTAATCCTAGCCGGCGCAGGTAGTGGTAAGACCAAGACCCTAACCACCCGCCTAGCTTATCTCATCGGCTCTATTGGAGTACACCCTAAAAACACGCTCACCTTAACCTTCACCAACAAAGCCGCTAAGGAAATGCGCGAAAGGACGCTGGCTCTCTTAGGGGAGTGGCGTGGCCACTACAGACCCATGCTGTGTACTTTCCATAGCTTTGGGAATTTCTTCCTTAGAAAAACACTTAAAAATGAAAAATATGCGGAGTTTTTAAGGCGCAACAAGGACTTCATCATCAAAACGCCCCAGGAGCTCAAAAGAGAACTCAAATCCCTCTTGCTCCCCTACAAACAGCATTATGAGAAATCATGGGAAGACGACAAACACTTCCTTAACTTTTTATTTAAAGGTTTTTCTTTAATTAAAAACGGCCACATCATTTGGAGAGGCAATTCTGATTTTGTGTTCAACGAAGCTTATGGTCTGTATCTAGACCACTTAGAAAGGGGAAATTGCGTAGATTATGATGACCTCATCGCGTTTCCTTATACACTCTTGGCCGAATACCCAGAGCTAGCCAAACAAGTCAGCCAATTTTACCAATACATTTCAGTGGATGAATACCAAGACACTAACCCCCTACAGTTTAAACTGCTCCAACAACTTTGTTGTACGCACGATAACCTTTGCGTGGTGGGCGATGACGACCAGAGCATTTATGGTTTTAATGGGGCAGAAATTAGAAATATTTTAGAGTTTGACCGCCATTTTAAGGGCGTTAAAATCATTAAGCTCGAGCAAAACTACCGCTCCATCCCCAACATTGTTGGCTCTGCAAACCAACTCATCGCCCACAACCAATGCCGCCACGAAAAAACCCTCTTTAGCCAAAAAAACCAAGGCTCAGATGAAAACATAAAATACGAACACTTCAAAGAAACCAAAGAAGAACATACATTTATTTGCGACAAAATCAATGCGTGTAGAGCTAAAAACATCCCCTATGAAGAAATTGCCATTTTATACCGCTTGAAACACCTTGCTAGTGGATTAGAAAAAACCCTACGAGAAGCCAACATCCCCTACACCATTGTGGGGAGCACGGGCTTTTTTGAGAGGGCTGAGATCAAAGACCGCTTAGCGTACTTGCGTGCTTTAGTAAACCGCGACGATGATGGGGCACTGGTGCGTTTGCTTAAAAAATCAGAGGGGTTTGGCAAGAAAAGCCTAGAAAAAATCCAAAACACCGCCACCAACAAACACCACAGCATCGCCAAGGCCTACCAAGAGGGCTTGTTTCAAGACTTTCCCAAGGTCCACACGCACCTACAAGGATTTTTCACCATTTTAGACGACTTGTCCGCCAAAGCAATGCATCTTAGCACGCCCAAGCAAGCCCTAGAATTGCTCGCCGGTTATGCCCAGATTGACAAAGAATCAAGCGCCAATGACACCGATGATGAAGTCTTAGAGCGCATCTTGGCTTTTGCAACAATGTTGCAAGACTTTATCTGTGAATCGTTTGAGCTCAGAGGCTCTGTGTCCTTGCAAGACTTCTTAGACCAAATTGCCCTAGAAACAGATGACCCCACTACCGATTCCACAACCACTAAGGGCGTGCAGTGCATGACCGTGCACGCCTCGAAGGGATTGGAGTTTAGGGTGGTGTTTATCATAGGTCTTGAAGAAGGCACTTTCCCCATTGAAAAGAAGGACTTTTTTACCGGAGAATACACGAATATTGAAGAAGAGCGGCGCTTGGCTTATGTCGCCATCACAAGGGCTAAAGAAGAAGCCTACCTTTGTAGCGTACAAAAAAAGTTTTTTTGGAAAGATTCAACCCCCTCTCGCTTCATCAAAGAAGCAGGGCTTGTCCAAACCTTGTGTGTGGGTGATCGTGTACACCACGCACAGCATGGCTCTGGCTTCATTAAAAGCATTAGTGGGGGGTATTTTCAGGTGTCTTTTAATCACGGGCTTGTGTGGTTGCCACCCACCTCTGTAAAGAAGCTTGAGCTGTGAGATTTTTACTCCTGATTTTACTCACCCTGCCCCTAATCGCCCAGGGGCTTTTAGAGCAGGCGATTAAACAGGCTTACACAGACTTTTACGCCAAATACCCCTTAAAAGTCCAAGCGGTGCAAATCAGCCTTGCCAGCGGTAGCCTTGCCACCCTGGAGCAGATTATAAAGAGTGCCAAAACCCCCCAAGATTTAAACCTGCAGCTGCGCCCCCAGCAATTTTTAAACCAAGAGGGACTGCTAAACTTGAGCCTACAAAATGCCAGTGTATGGGTGCGCTATAAAATCAAAGCTACCATCCAAGTCTATAAGTCTAAGAGTATGCTAAGAAAAGACCAAAACCTAGATGCCAGCAACACCTACCAAGTGAGCATCCCCTTCACCCGCTTTTTTGCCATGCCCATAGATGCATCTTACATCAATAACTCTAGCGCACGGAGTTTTCTAGCCGCCAACACGCTTTTAAGCATCGACAAGGTCGGGGCGCAGATTTTAGTTTATAAGCACGAGATTTTCCACGCCACGCTAAAAGAGGGAGCGATCTTTTTAGAAACCTCTTTGCAAGCTTTAGAAAATGGGGGGCTAGGCCAAGTGATCCAAGCCCTCAATGTAGCGAGCAAAAAGGTCGTACAAGTGAAAATCACAGGGTTTTTAAAGGGGGAAGTGCTGTGAAATTGGTTTTGGGCGTGAGCGGGGCGAGCGGGGTACATTTGGCGTGGCGTTTTGTGGAAAACTTACCGCTTGGAGTGGAGCTATTCATCGTGCTGAGTGCCCATGCTAAAAAGGCCGCTCTCGCCGAAATGGGGCTAAACTTTAACGAGAAGTTAAAAGAACTCAAACGACCCTACACACTTTATAAGCACCACGAAATAGACGCGCCCATCTCTTCTGGCAGTTTCAACATAGATGCCATGGCGGTGATCCCAGCCAGCCTCAACACCTTTAGTAAAATCGCCCATGGCCTTTGCGATGACCTTTTAAGCCGCGCGGCTGCAGTCGCCCTCAAAGAGCAAAAAAAACTTCTCATCGCCCCTAGGGAGTTACCCCTGCACTCCATTGCCCTTGAAAATTTATTAAAACTCGCTAAGGCCGGGGCGATCATCGCTCCCCCTTTACTCACCTACTACACCAAGCCCAAGGATTTAGAGAGCATGGAGCTGTTTTTGGTGGGCAAGTGGTTTGACGCGCTAGGCATTGCCCATGACTTATACCAGCGCTGGGGGGTTTAATGCACACGGCCATTTATCCCGGGACCTTTGATCCCATCACCAACGGGCATTTAGACATCATCAAAAAGGGGGCGGATTTATTTAACCCCCTCATCGTGGCGGTGGCAAAGTCGCATGCCAAAAACCCCATGTTTAGCCTACCAGAGCGCTTAGAAATGCTGCAACTGGCCACGAAGTCTTTGGACAATGTCCAATGCCTCGCCTTTGAGGGGCTGTTGTGTGGCTTAGCCAAGTCGTATAACTGCAAGTGGATCATCAGAGGACTTAGGGCGGTGAGCGATTTTGAATTTGAGTTTCAAATGGGCTATGCCAACAAGTCCTTGAATCCTGCACTAGAAACCATGTTTTTCATGCCCACCTTACAAAACGCCTTCATCAGCTCGTCCGTGGTGCGCTCCATTTTAAATCACAAGGGGCAAATCGACCATCTAGTCCCCCCCCTTGTGTTAGAATTTATCCAGCAAAGGTTTTAAATGTTTATTGCCTTAGAGGGGGTGGACACCAGCGGCAAAAGTACACAAATCATGCTGCTTAAAGAGGCCTACCCTCATGCTATTTTCACCAAGGAGCCGGGAGGCACTAAGTTAGGGCAAGCCCTGCGCCAAAAGGTGTTATACGAGAATTTAAGCCTCGATACGCAGTTTTTATTGTTTCTAGCCGATCGCGCGCTGCACTTAGAAGAGGTGTTAAAACCCAACTTCCACCAACTCATCTTTAGCGATCGTTCTTTAATCTCAGGGCTTGCCTACGCCCCCTACCCCTTAGAGCAAGCCCTAGACTTACACAGAGTCCATGGCTTATTAGAGGTGTTGCCAAATTGCGTCTTTGTACTCAAACTCCCCCCCCAAGCTTTAAAAGAGCGCCTACATACCAAAACCCATGATTTTATAGAATCCCGTGGACTGGAATTTTTAGAGCGTACCCAAGAGCGCCTTTTACAAGCCTGTGCACTTTTAGGTGTTTGCACTTATATCTTAGACGCAAGTTTAAGCCCACAAGGCCTGAATACAAAGATTTTAAAGAGTCTAAAAGACATGGGTGCTTTTTGTGCCTTCACCAAAGACTTGCACAATTCTTGTCAAAACCTGTAGTGCAAGCCTTTTTATAAGATTGCTCTACCTTAGGTTCGTCTTTTTTACACCTCTCCTTTTTATACACGACTGCCAGTCTATAATGCCCTAGAAAATCCTCCATATCCACAGCTTTTTAGCAATGTTTATCATCATCAGGATTCAAAGCCAGCATAAATAGGCATCGGCCACGCCTGTTTGGGCAACTTGAATAAATCTTACATCTCTTGTTTATGTAATGCCATGCCACCGATCAAAACCCTCAATAAAGTGTTGTCAAGTCGTTTATTTGTCTAGTAAACTTATAATCCCGTTGCGTAATTTTGCCTGTTTTGATCATTTATGGTCTTGACTCACATTTACCTCTAGCACTCTAAAACCTATACTTTTTTGGGTTAAAAAGTTTTGGCCAATATAAAATATTGGTTAGTATTCAGCACATAGAAAAAAGAGAGCAAACAAGATATGTGTCTTTTGCGTTTTAAACACTACAGAGTGTTGAACGCGGTCAAAGGATGACAAGATTGCGTTGGCTTGTGACAAGTGTAGCCATCACCACCATCCCTATAAAAAAGCTCCCCTCTGTAAAGAAAGAAAAGGGGTCAAAGCCCATGGCAAACACGACATAAAAGACCAACATGCCAAGCCCAAACAAAGAAATTTCAGGTGCAACACGCAAGTTTTGCCAAAAGAAACGCCCCACCACTCCCCAAAACAAAAGCAGTACGGCGACACCCACCAGCCCCCGGCGGGCTAGGGTGTTCAGGATTTCGTTTTCGTACTTTTCCCCACAATCGATCTCGTCAGCCTTTCTATAAGAATGCGCTAAAGCTAAAATTTCGGGCAATCTTGCGCACTTGGTGCTAGGACTCATGCCAAAAATGGGCGAAAGTCTAGCGATGGCAATGGCAACTTTCCAACGGGCGATACGCAATCCCGTGCTTGTGTTGGGGTTTTTTTGGGCGTAGAGTTGTAAATCGTGACTGAAGTTTTCATAGGCGTTACGGGGGGTTTTCAACACCCCTTCATGCTCTAGGGTATAGTCGATGCCAAACATGGCCACAAAACTCAAAGCGATCGCCAACATGAAGGGCAGGGCGCGCCAAGATTTTTGCAAATACAGCACCAAAACAGAGAGGGCAAGAAAGCCAAGAGCGAAGGCGAGCATCGCCGTACGTGTTCCGCTAAAGAGCACCACGACAAAGCCCAGCAACAACGCCGCACTAAAGAGAATTTTTTCTAGGCGTTTATGGGTGTGAAGGGCGTGGATATAGCATCCAAAAACTGCCATGCTAGTCAGCACCACAAACGCCATGATGCTGCTAGAGCCATCCACCCGCCCCACGCTCAAAAAGACCCTTTGGACGAGGGCAATGCCCCCATTGAGCACACAAGCGATCGCCATGCTCGTAAAAATCAAACTCTGTTTGAGGGTGAGATTGGCTCCGCTTAAACACACCAACGCCACCGCCCCAAAGACATAGAGCAGGGGCATTTCCAAAGTGGGCAGGTTGTAGCGCCAACTTTCTAAGTCGCTTTGGATAAAGAGGCTGGGCAACACGCTTAAAAACATGAGCACAAAAGCCCCAGCTAGCCATTTGCATTCTTTGGAGGGCCTAATGGGAGGTTTATAGAGGAAATAATAAACAAGCGCACCGAACATAAGTATGACCAGCAGTCCATGCGCCCCCGCTCTTTTGAAAGAAAGCAGAAAAAATAGGGCAAAAAAAACGCTAACGGCGTTTGAAGCCCAAAGCATTAACGATTCTTGATACCTAGTGCTTCAATGAGTGTGACATAGCGGTCATGCTGTGTGTCTTTAAGGTATTTAAGTAGGTTTTTGCGATGACCCACGAGTTTTAAAAGCCCCAAGCGGCTAGAGTGATCCTTGGGGTTGTTTTTTAAATGGGCAGTCAAGTCCGCAATCCTTTGGCTCAAGAGGGCGATTTGCACCTCGCTAGAACCTGTATCATTATCTTGTCGGGCGAAGCGTTTGATGATCTCTTGCTTCTTCTCCGTACTTAAAGCCATGAAGACCTCCTATAGGAAAATTACACAAGTTTGCATTATAACCTAAAAAGTCAAATTTTACATGAAAGATTGTAGAATGCAGGGATTTTAATATAATTTAACTCAAGGCAGTTAGTGGCTCGCAACAAGCAAAAGAGCATTTTAAAACGGACATTCCCTTTTTTAAGGCAACTCACCCAGTCTAAGGACTTAACCGTTGTTGTCTTTGTGATTGCAATTTTGGCAATCATCATTGTCCCCTTACCGCCCTTTTTGCTCGACTTCTTGCTCACCATCTCCATTGCCTTATCAGTGCTTATCATTTTAATCGGGCTTTACATCACGAAGCCCACGGACTTTAGCGCCTTCCCCACCTTGCTCTTGATTGTTACGCTTTACCGCCTCGCGCTCAATGTCGCCACCACGCGCATGATCTTAACCCAGGGCTACAAGGGACCTAGCGCGGTGAGCGACATCATCAGTGCCTTTGGGGAATTCACCGTGAGCGGGAATTATGTCATCGGGACGATCATTTTTAGTATTCTAGTTTTGGTGAATTTATTAGTGGTTACCAATGGTTCAACACGCGTTACAGAGGTGCGCGCGCGTTTTGCCTTAGACGCGATGCCGGGCAAGCAGATGGCGATCGATGCGGATTTAAACTCGGGGCTCATTGACAATGAAGAGGCAAAAAAAAGGCGCGCAGCACTGAGCCAAGAAGCCGACTTTTACGGCGCAATGGACGGGGCAAGCAAGTTCGTCAAGGGCGATGCGATCGCCTCCATCATCATCACTCTAATCAACATCATCGGGGGCTTTTTAGTCGGGGTGTTCCAAAGGGACATGACCATGGCCTTTAGTGCCTCCACCTTCACGATTTTAACCATTGGCGATGGCCTAGTGAGCCAAATCCCGGCACTCATCATCGCTACCGCTACGGGCATTGTCGCCACCCGTACCACCCAGCACGAGGAAGAAAACTTCGCCAGTAAGCTCATCACCCAGCTTACAGACAAGAGCAAAACCTTGGTCATTGTGGGCTTTATTCTCTTGCTTTTTGCCAGTGTGCCGGGACTACCCACTTTTTCACTGTTCTTTGTAGGCAGTTTGTTTTTATTCATCGCATGGCTTATCTCAAGAGAGGGCAAGGACAATTTATTTTCTAAATTTGAAGCGTGGCTGAGTAAGAAAACGGGTATTGATCTAAGCCATAGGCCCACCGCCACCGCCGACCAAGCCCCCACCACCCGCCCCCAAAAGAGCGCAGAGGAGATCAAAAAAGAGGAAGAACAGGCCATCAATGAGGTGTTGAAAGTGGAGTTTTTAGAGCTTGCTTTAGGCTACCAGCTCATTTCTCTAGCCGACATCAAACAGGGAGGGGATTTGTTAGAGCGTATTAGAGGTATCCGTAAAAAGATTGCGAGTGATTATGGCTTTTTAATGCCCCAAATCCGCATTAGAGATAATCTCCAGCTCCCTCCCACGCATTATGAAATTAAGCTCAAAGGAATCACCATTGGCGATGGGAGCGTGATGCCCGAGCGCTTTTTGGCGATGAACACGGGTTTTGCGGGCAAAGAAATCGAGGGGATTCCCACTAAAGAGCCCGCCTTTGGGATGGACGCGCTGTGGATCGAACCCAAAGACAAAGAGGAGGCGATTATCCAAGGTTATACGATCATCGACCCCTCCACCGTGATCGCCACACACACCAGCGAATTGGTCAAAAACTACGCCGAAGAGTTCATCACCAAAGACGAGGTGAAATCGCTTTTAGAACGGCTAGCTAACGATTACCCCGCCATTGTCGAGGAGGCCAAGAAAATCCCCACAGGGGTGATTCGCTCTGTGTTGCAAGAACTCTTGCACGAGAAAATCCCCATTAAAGATATGCTCACCATTTTAGAAACCATCACTGATATTGCGCCTAGCGTGCAAAACGACATCACTATTTTAACCGAGCAGGTGCGCGCCCGCCTTTCAAGAGTCATCACCAATATTTTTAAGTCCGAGGACGGGACTTTAAAATTGCTCACGCTGGGCACCGCCACCGAGCAGTTTTTATTAAATAAACTCAAGGATCAAGCTTCGGGTAAATTCTTACTCTTAAACACCACGGAAATGCAGCAGCTCATCGAACATGTGTCTGCCGAGTCTATGAAAATCTTACAGCGGGGGATCGCGCCGGTGATTCTCATCGTGGATCCCGAGTTGCGTCGTCCGCTCTCCACAAAAATGGAGCAGTTTAAAATCGACATTGTGGTGCTCAGCCACGCTGAACTAGACACGAATGCCAAATACGAGGTACTCGGCACAATTAATATTAATTTTTAAGGACAAAAATGCAAGTTTTCCACTTATCCCACATTGATTTAGACGGCTATGGATGCCAATTCATCAGCCGCAACTTTTTTAGAGACATCAAGTTTTACAACGCCAACTACGGGCGGGAGGTGAGCGCAAGGCTGCACGAAATTTTAGGCGACATCGGGCGGGTACTAGAACCCAAGCGCAAGGTTTTAATTTTGGTGACGGATTTGAATTTGACCCTAAACGAGGCGCAGTTTTTGCAAGAGCAAAGCGATGCTCTGCGTTTGCAGGGGCTTGAAGTGCAGGTGCTGCTCCTAGACCACCACGCCACCGGCCAAGACGCAGCCAACATCTATCATTGGTACCACCTAGACACCGAGTGCAGCGCGTCTAAGATCACCTTTGAAACCTTGCAAAAACTCTATACACCCCTAGAGAACATCGAAAACCTAGCTCCCATGGTGGAGATGATCAACTCCATAGATATTTGGCAAGAGGGGGGGTTTGGCTTTGAATTTGGTAAGGTGTGCATGCGCATGATCGCAAGCACCCATGAGCTCAACCGCTTCATGTTTGATGAGGAGCACCGCGCCTATAAATTTGCCCTTTTAGAGAAAGTACCTACCTATTTGCACCAAGAAAAGGGCGAAGTTGCCTTTGACAACGATTTATTTAGGTTGAAAAAAATCGCTTTGGGGGGCAACCCCGATTTAGAAACGATGGACAACATCGCCTCCAACGCCCAAGTTGCCCTGCTCTCACAAAAAAAAGAGGAATGCGCCCTAGAGTGCGAGGGCAAGAAGGGGTTTTTGAGTTACAGCATGGGGGGCATTAGTGTTTTGGCCAATCTCTTCTTGGAGCAAAACCCTGAATTTGACTTTTATATAGATGTGAGCCCTAAGGGATCTGTAAGCCTGCGCTCTAATGGAAAATGCGATGTGAGTAACTTAAGTAAACAATATTTTAACGGAGGAGGGCACAAAAACGCCAGCGGGGGTAAAATAGAAGGCTTTAAAGAAAGTTTTAGCTACTATGACATTAAGGAGCAGTTAGAAAAGGTGTTTCACAAGGAAAAGGGGGCTGATTACAGCTTCTTTGGGAACCGCTTCGAGTTTTAAGCCCAAAGGAAATTGAAAGGAGAATCCATGAAAGCCCAATCTGCATCATATTTTCTTGCTCTAAGTTTACTAACAGGTTGTGTGAGCTACCAAATCAAGCCCGAAAAAATCGCCAGTTATAACAACGGTATCCAGGTTTTAACCTCCGCCAAACCCGACTCTAAAGTCCAAGTGGAGGTCGCCCAAAAGAAATTAAAAGGTCTAGACAACCCACCCTTAGTGATCTATGTGGGGGCGCAGATTTTAAGTGGCACCCCCTTAAACTTCGACACCTCTAACATCTCTGTGAGCGAAAAGGGTAGCCCTCTGCCCGTGCTGGGCTTTCAAGCAATGATGAAATCCAGTTACGACTTTGAACCCGTGTTGCAAAAGTTCAATATTGCCACGCCCAACAGCAACATTGTGGAGGATGGCATCGGGCCCTCTATGTTCTACTACGGACAGGGCAGCTTCTTGGCTTACGACATGATGTTTGGCATGCCCTTCATGATGATGGACGATGTGCAGACGCAAGAGATCATGCAAGAGGAGCGCCAAGCTTTTAAGATTATGGCGATCAACTACCTCAAACGCTCCACCCTAAGGCCCGATGGCAAGGCCAAGGGGGGCTTTGTGGTGATCGACCCCAAACCCATTAAGCCGGGCACTCTTGTGGTGAAGGTTACCCTACACAACGAAATCCACACCTTTAAAATAGACATCCAAAACCCACAACAATAGAAAGGATAGAATGCAGGCATTACAGGTGGCTTTAGAAAAACTAGAGGAGGCAGGGGATTTACACGCGCTTGAGGAGGTGCGCCTATTGGTGCTGGGCAAAAAGGGCTTGCTCGCCCGCGCCTTTGCTGAGCTAAAAAGCCTAGATCAAGAGCAAAAGGCTAGCTACGCGCAAGAGCTCAACCGCTTCAAAGAAAGTTTTAGTGCGATACACGCCAAAAAAAAGAAAGCCCTGCAAACCCTAGAGTTGCAAGCTAGGTTGCAAGCTGAGAAGCTAGATCCCACTCTAGCACACACCCACTTTAGCGCGAGCTTAGGCCATCCACTAAGCTACACTAAAGAGCGCATCATCGCCCACTTCACCCAAAGGGGCTTTAAGCTGCACCTAGGCACGCTTGTGGAGGACGATTTTCATAATTTTAGCGCGCTCAACATCCCCCCCCACCACCCCGCAAGAGCCATGCAAGACACCTTCTATTTTAAAGACCACAAGCTCTTACGCACCCACACCTCCCCCACCCAAATCCACGCCATGCAAGAGCAGGGTTTGCCCATCAAAATGATCGCCGTGGGGCACACCTTTAGGCGCGATTACGACACCACCCACACGCCCATGTTTTCCCAAGTTGAGGGGCTGGTTGTGGATAAAAATATTCATTTCGGGCATTTAAAGCAGGTGCTAGAAGAGTTCTTGCATGCCTTTTTTGGCGCGGTGAAGGTGCGTTGGCGTTCTAGCTTTTTCCCCTTCACCGAGCCTAGCGCAGAGGTGGATATTAGCTGCGTTTTTTGCAGCCAAAAGGGCTGCAAGGTGTGTAAAAACACGGGGTGGCTAGAGGTGCTAGGCTCAGGGCTCGTGCATCCGGGGGTGTTTAAAAATGTGGGGCTAAAGGGCGTGCAAGGCTATGCCTTTGGGCTAGGCATCGAGCGGCTTGCCATGCTCTCTTGTAAAATCAACGACTTGCGTAGTTTCTTTGAAACGGATTTACGCATGCTGGAGGCGTTTTAATGCTGCTACACACCGCCCATTTGGCGCATTTTTTAGACATCTCGAGCTTGTCTATCCCCACGCTTTGCACGGACTTAAGCCGTATCGGTTTAGAAGTAGAAGGGCTACACCCCTTTAACTTGCCCGAAAAAGTCGTGGTGGCAAAGGTGCTTTCTAAAGATAAACACCCCAATGCCGAAAAATTGAGCGTGTGTCAAGTGGATAGCGGCACAGAGGTTTTGCAAATTGTGTGTGGGGCGAAAAATGTAGAGGCGGGGCAGTTTGTGGCCCTGGCCCTGGAGGGGGCGCATTTGCCTAGCAACTTACACATCAAGCCCAGCACGCTAAGGGGTGTAGAAAGTTTTGGCATGCTCTGCTCGGCTAGCGAGCTGGGGTTGCCTAAGTTTGAAGAGGGGATTTTGGTGCTAGATAGTAGCATTAACAGCTATGCGCCCCTAAAACTTGGCACACCACTAAGCGCATTGCCCTTTTTTGCCGGCACGCTCTTAGACATCGGCTTAACCCCCAATCGGGGTGATTGCGCCAGTGTGTTAGGCGTGGCTAGAGAAATTGCCGCGCTCTATGGCTTGAAGCTAAACACCCCAAGTATGCCCACCCCCAACAACAAGCCCGCTTTAAACTTAGCTCAAAGTGCCAAGCACTTAGCCCTAGCTTACGCTAAGTTTAACGCCCCCTCTTTAAACCTGCCCCTAGAAGTGCGCCTAAGTCTAGCCCTGCAAAATGTGTTAAGCAAAGACCCCCTAGACAATCTCTTGACCCACATCACCCACCTTAGCGGGGTTGTGTTGCACGGCTACCCCAACACCCCCATAGAAATTAAAGAGGATAGTTTAGGCTTTGTGCGCGCCTATTCTCAAGGCACAGAGCTTAGCAACATCGCCCTAAACCCCCCCAAAAATGCGGGTTTAAGTGTCTTGATTGAGGCAAGTTTTTTAGACCCCACCTACACCGCCACCCGCCTAAGCCAGCACGCCCCAAAGCACGCCCCCAGCCTGACACAACGCACCACAAGGGGTAGCGAGCCGCAAGTCTTGCTAGGCTTAGCCATCTTGCAAGAGACACTACAAACTCTAAACGGCCCCGCCCTAGAGCTTGAGAGTTTTTATAGCGGGCTTGAGCCAAAGCATATCAAGTTTGAGTTAAACGGCATCACCGGTCTTTTAGGGCTTGCGCTTGGCACTGATAAAGTTAAAAACATCTTAGAGGGGCTGGGCTTTGGGGTAGAAACCAAAAAGGAGCATTTTAGCGTGCAAGTGCCTTTATTTCGGCACGACATCGCCCAAGTTGCCGACATCGCCGAGGAGGTGTTGCGCTTTGTGGGGATTGAAAACATCCCCTCTGTACTGCTTGATTTAAATGAACAAACCAGCCACAACCCCCACTACACCCGCCATTGCTTTGAGCGTACCCTCGCCACCAAAGCCCTAAGCCTAGGTTTTAAAGAAGTCGTGCATTATCTCTTTGCCAAAAAAGAATATTTAGAAAAGCTGGATTATCCCACTTTGCAAGAACACCTAGACCTGCAAAACCCCATCAACAGCGATCTTAGCACCCTACGCACTTCCTTAATCCCCGGGCTTTTGCAAGCGGTGGCGCACAATAAAAACTTAGGCTTTAGGGGTGTGGCGTTGTTTGAACTAGGCAGTGTATATAGTGCGGATAGAAAGGAGACACAAAGCCTAGCCTTTGTAGCCAGCGGGCTAAAAAGCCTGCCCCACTACCCCCACCCAAAGGGCACTCAGTGGGATTTTTACGCCTTCGCCACCACCCTTAGCCATATCTTAGGCTCTTTTAGCCTGCAAACCATCAGCCCTAAAGAACAACAAGAACACCTCTATTTAAGCACCACCTACCACCCCTATGCCAGCGCGTGGATTGTGATAGACGGGCAAAAGGCAGGAGTCATCGGGGCAATCAATCCGATTTTGGTGCAAGAGGAGGATTTATTAGAGGGCTTCATCGCCGAAGTGCAGGGCAGCCTGTTAAGCCCCAAGCCCTACAAAGCCAAAGAATTTTCAAAACTTCCCACCAGCTTTAGGGATTTGACTTTAATTTTAGATAAAGATTGCCCCTTTAGTGCCCTGCAAGAGGTGCTTAAAAAAGTGCATATCCCCTATTTGCAAGAAGTCCTAGCCCTTGATCTCTACCCTGAAAACGCCAATCAAATCGCCCTAAGCCTGCGTTTAAAAATCCAATCCCAGCAAGCCTTAACCGACCCCGAGTTGCAAGAGGTGGTGCAACAGGCTTTAAGCGTGCTTGAAACAGATTTAGGGGCTAAACTCAAATGAAATTAGAGATCAAGCCCGCCAAGCCCTTTAATTTGGAGTTGGAGGGCTTGGGGGCGGATAAGTCTTTGAGCCACCGCGCTCTTATCTTCGCACTTCTTTGTGAAAAGCCCTGCTTTGTAGAAAACCTCTTGCGAGGGGCAGATTGTCTAAGCACGCTAAGCATCGTTAAAACGCTCGGGCTCAAGGTGCAAAAACAGGGCGTAAACACCCTTAAACTCACCCCGCCCAAGAAGCTTTTACACTTTAGCGAACCCACCAAACCCCTAAATTGCAACAACTCGGGCACAAGCATGCGCCTTTTAAGCGGGCTTTTAAGCAGCAGTCAACACCAACAAAACCACTATGTTTTGATGGGGGATAAGTCCCTAAGCCAAAGACCCATGGGGCGGGTGATTGAACCCTTAATACAAATGGGTGCGCACATCCACGCAAGGGCGCAAAACCACGCCCCTTTAAGTGTGCTCAGTAGCCCGCTAAAGGGGATCAACTACCAAAGCCCCATCGCCTCCGCCCAAGTCAAAAGCGCGTTGCTCTTAGCCGCCCTGCAAGCCAAAGACCCCCTAAACTTTAGCGAGCCGTATTTAAGCCGAGATCACAGCGAAAGGGCACTGCTTGCTCTAGGTGCGCCCCTTAAAATCACCCCCTCAAAGCTCACCCTAGAGCCCTTGCAAAAGCCCCTAGAGTCCTTTTCTTGGCGTATCCCTGCTGACCCCTCTAGCGCGTTTTACTTCGCTTTAGCGGTAGCACTGGTGCCATGCAGCTCTGCGCTCTTAAAGGGGGTGCTTTTAAACCCCACGCGCATCGAGGCCTTTAAGGTTTTGGAGCAAATGGGCGCAAAGGTGCGCTATGAGCCAAAAGGGCACATGGGCGCAGAGCCCGTGGGCGATATTTATATCCAGCACAGTCCCCTAAAGGCGGTTACCATCCACGAGAACATCGCCAGCCTCATTGACGAACTGCCCGCTTTGGGGGTAGCTATGGGCGTGGCTAAGGGGGTTAGCGAGGTTAGAAATGCTAAGGAGTTGCGCTTTAAAGAGAGCGATCGCATCGCCACGACCTTAACGAATTTAGAAAAATTAGGCATTGAATGCCACGCCCTAGAGGACGGCTTTAAAATTGTAGGTGGCGGCTTTAAACGCCCCAAAGCACCCCTAGAGAGCTTTAAAGACCACCGCATTGCGCTGAGTTTTGCCATGGCACTTCTTAATTGCGGGGGGGCTTTAGAGGGCATAGAATGCGTGAACATTTCCTTCCCCCATTTTTTAGACCTCTTTAAATGCATCATTATCTAGGGCTTGACAATCTGGCAAAGTGTGCTAGTATATTTAAACTGCTAGTATATTTAAAGAGGGGATCATCAAGGTAGTTTACGCACAACAAGGAGGATTGATGAAAAAATTTTTAGGCATCATAACCAATGTTTCTAAGTATCCTAGTGCGGAAAAGCCCACGAGCTTGTGGCTTGGAGAGGCTGTCCATTTCGCGCATGAGGTTGAAAAAGCTGGCTACGCTGTAGATTACGCCAGTCATAAGGGCACTTATACACCCATCGACCCCAATGACTACGCCGGTGGGCATGGTGCGGTTTGGGATTTCCCGGACAACGCCGCATTAACCCAAGTCGCCCATCTACAACCATGGAGGTGTGGTGTCCTCGTGTGCCACGGCTCGGCGAGACTTTTAAACATTGAGCAGAAGGCGTTGCAATTAGACAAGCTCGTGCCCTATTTGACCGAGGATGCGCTTGTTGCAAGGGGGCTAAGTATGAAAAAGCGGCAGATTGGGCTCCCTTTGCCCTCACCGACCAGTGCATCGTTACAGGGCAAAACCCCGCTTCAAGCACTCCAGTGGCGAAGCAAGTTTTGGAGTTGCTCTAAATTTTAGTGTCAGAGGAGTACCTAATGCGTGTGAAAATGGCGAAGAATTACGGCTTTTGCTTTGGTGTGAAAAGGGCGATTGAAATCGCGCAAAAAAACAAGAACAGCCTCACGCTAGGCTCGCTCATCCACAACCCCAAAGAGATCAAACGACTAGAGCAGGATTATAATGTGCGGGTACAAGAGGAAGTGCAAAGCGTGCAGGCAGATAAAAGCGTGATCATCCGCACGCATGGTATCCCCAAAAACGACCTTGCCCTGCTTAAAGACAAGGGCGCGCACATCATTGACGCAACCTGTCCGTATGTCATCAAGCCCCAGCAGATCGTGGAGAAAATGAGCGCGAATGGGTATCAAATTGTGATCTTTGGGGATGCAAACCATCCCGAAGTCAAGGGGGTGATCAGCTACTCGAGCACCCCCCCCTTGATCGTCAATTCCTTAGCAGAGTTGCAGGATCAAAACCTATCTAAACGGGTGGCTTTGGTGTCCCAGACCACCAAACAAACCCCCAAACTCCTAGAGATTGCTAGTTTCTTGATCGCCCGTTGCGCTGAGGTACGGATTTTTAACACCATTTGTAACGCTACCTTTGACAACCAAGAAGCGGTAAGAGAGCTAAGCCAAGAGGTGGATATCATGGTGATCGTAGGGGGCAAAACCTCTTCGAACACCAAACAGCTTTTTAACATCGCTAAGGAGTTTTGCGCTGATAGTTACTTGGTGGAGGACTTCAACGACCTTGAAGAGTCGTGGTTTAATGACAAAACCCTCTGTGGCATCAGTGCAGGTGCCTCCACCCCTGGGTGGATCATTGAGGGAGTAAGAGAAAAAATTTTAGAGTTTTAGGGGGATCAGTCCAAGTTTTATCAATGCATGAAGGGGTAGAGCGTGGATCTCTACACCAATGGAGTTTGGGGCCTTTGACTTTGTCGTTTTGGTGTTTTTTAAAATACCCAATCACTTTTTCTAAAAATTTAGGGTTATCCTTAAGCTTACTTGGCCTTGTTTGCAACCACCCTATCCACTCTCCCCTTACCCGTTTTGGTGGCCTGACCTACGCACCAATTATGTGCTAACCCACACAATGCTCCTTTTTTGTGCAAATGAGGCCGATAAAGATGCTTGCTTAAGCTTGCTTAAATAGAGCTTTTGCATCCATCTTGGCTTTTATGCTACAAGCAGAAGCTTTTGCA
>NZ_CDMK01000002.1:455889-486618 GCF_001283065.1 Helicobacter heilmannii
GGGGGGGGGGGGGGAGTAAAACAATCAAAAATAGCATTTTTAAACAAATGTGCCAAAATGTACGGCTTGAAGTTCTCTTAGAAGAATTTGCTAAAGATGTTAAAAAAATTAAAAAAATTAGCTAAAAGTGATAAAAAACGCAGAGGCCAAACAAGGAATCCCCCTCTTTGGCAAGCGGGTGATTGTGGAAGTGAAACGCCATGTTAAAGGAGAGGATAAGAAATGCGATTGCTATCAGTATGGGCACACCACAAGAGAGGGTAGCCTTTGTTCTTTTCGTCTAGAGGGAGAAGGGCATACTTGGCAAAAAATAAAATCATGTAAGAATATCCAAAATTTAAAAATGGGCTCCTGGGGAAATATCCGGGGTAGCAATCACCCGTATTACGATGCGCTCTACAAACAAATCAGGAAATTTGAAGAAAAACATCCAAAAACCTTCCCAAATTTGTCTATATATCCTTATTATTGATGGGATCAATCGGGGCAATATTTCTAAGATTTTTGGTGAGCTGATCACCTTGGTCGAGGAGAACAAACGCATATGGCGCAAGGAGGAGTTAAGGGTTACCTTGCCTTATAGTCAAGAACTTTTTGAGGTACCAGACAATCTGTATATCCTCGCCACGATGAACACCGCTGGCCGTAGCATTGCGCCCTGCGCCGCAGGTTTAGTTTTGTGGAGATATTGCCTAGGCCTAGTTTACTGAGCACAAACTGCGCTGGAGTTAATCTACAAAAACTCTTGGAGGCGATGAACACCCGCATCGAGTTTCTGCGCGATCAAAACCACACGATCGGGCACAGCCGCTTTTTGGGATTAGAGAGCTTAGAGGGCTTGCAAAATTGTTTTAAGGATAAGAACATCTCGCTTTTACATGAGTATTTTCATGATGACTACGCCAAAGTCCATACGGTGCTTAACCGTAATGGCATGCTAGCAAGCAAAGAAATGGGCAGTGCATTAAGCGGGCTTTTGGGAGATTTCATTGATACAGATAAAAAAGTGTATCAAACTACAAAGGCTAGGGATTGGAAAGCCGAAATATTCCAAGCCATTTATGGAGGTGTTCACCAAAATCAAGAATAAGAGCCACAGCCTCATGCATCGGATGCGTCTAACATAACCAATCTATGAAACCCACCCCCACGCTCTATTTAGCCGAATACCAAGAGTTTAGCGAGACGGATATTGCGCAGTGTTTAGGGGAGAAAAAGGATAAAACCCCAAAGTCTAGTAGGCTCTACTAGATTTTGCCAACAGACCCAAAATCATGTGGATTTGATCCAAGTGCAGAGCTTTAGCCTTGAGATTTTGCCTAAGATTTATGGGCGCGATTTAAAAGGGCATGCTCCAAAATGCTCCCAAAAATCCCCAAATTCACCCTCATTGACTTTCAAAACCAAGTGTCAGCATTTATAAAACAAGAGCGCACACCAAGCCCTCTTAAAATCCCCCATTGCCCCCTTTGTGATGCCAAACAAGTACTCATCATTGTTTGAAAATCTTTCAAGACATCTCCTTTAAACAAACCCAGTTTTTCCAGTTAAACAATGCATGCCTTCCATCGCTGGATGTTTTGATCTAAATGTTCCTAGATGGGTGTTTCCAACTCATCAAGCAGGGGTTGGAACAAGCCTATTGTATGTTTTAGAGAACCGCCCTTTTCTTAAAAGCAAACTAGAAATAAGTCAGCACATCAGAATTTAATCTATAAGGAGCGTTTCTACACTTATAGCCATGAGTACAGTCTAAATGTTGCGCCCAATCGGCTCATTAACTACACTGGAGCTCTTTAAAACCTTGAGCTTGAGCCCCCCAAAAGCCAAGAAAAGCTACACTCTATTTGTTTTGTCTTTGATGAGATGTGTGCGAGCCAAAACATCGAAGCAGATTTGCCCAAAGTGCACATCAAGCCGTTTTAAGGAGTATGAAAACCTGTTGGCATAGTGTGCCCTTTCTTAAAAATGAAGTCTCCAACAAGCCACGCCTATGCGCTGTTGTTCTCTATGCAGAGGCTTTGTGAGGACTTTGTTTTCAAGGCAAAATGCGCATGCATGCTTAGAACAAAGTAAATGTTTAACAAAAGATGAGAACTCTAAAAGTTGTTTTTCTATGCGTCATGACATTGTATCAAGAGAGAGGAGTAAAATCATCATTTTAGACACCAAATGGAAGGCAATGACAGCACAAAAAGATATTGTACACGCCGACCTTTACCAAATGCGGGCATATGTGAGCAAGTACATCAAAGGTGAGCGTGTGGTTGGTGCATCCACAGCAAGAGACGCAAGAGATACAAGCCTTAACTTTTAAACCTAAAGTTGTGGAGTTTAAAGGGATCAAACTTCTTATTAGATTTTTCCGCTGTAGATTTTATCCACTCTCTCATTTTGCTGGGTAGGCTTGCTAAACAAGGTGGTTAGACATCAAGTGGGCTACCAACAACAGAATCTAGCACAAGTGGACTTAACATTTGTGAGAAATGCTGTACATTTCTCACATCTTGAGCAAGAACCTTACTAAGCTTGCAAGTAGGCAATTGCATGGACATTTATAGCATATAGTAACTACACGGGTATCATGAAGCGAGTACATCAATGCATCAAAGATTGAAATTTATTTAGAGCGGGTTGTGGATAATTGGAGGAGCAATCTCTACTTTCAAGGATGAGCAAAGTCTTAAACACCCATAAGGCTAACTAGGTGCGAGACTCTGCCTTTAAACTCTAAAAAAAACGATACTATAAAATCGACTCAATTATAGTTTACAATTTTACAATACAAAAAAAGGGTTCATCCATAAATTGTAAGGGGGAACCTTGTTTTATTTATGAAAAGATTATCAATTTGGATAAGAACTGCTATTTTATAAGTGTGCCAAGAATTACGATGGAGAGTGGATTTTAACTCACATATATTTAACTCACATATATATAAAGATTTTTCAGGGATTAAAAAGAAGTTTGCCGATTCGACTTGTGCTGTAGTTAGGAAAGTTAAAATGATCGTGGATTGCAACAAGAGAGATAAAAAGAGGTTGCAGAACACTCAAGAATCATTAGAAATTTTGCTAATTGTAGATTGTGATTTGGTTTTAATGGATTGAGGGCACTTGTTTAAGAAGGGTAGAGAAGTCTGTAGTGTTGTTTTTGGTAGACATTGTCTCCATCCCAAAAGGCTAAGGTGCTTAAAAGCATCCAAAGCTCGCCCCTATTTCGTGCTAGAAAGTCCCATGCCCTGCGCTACACGATCGCTGGCAGCTTTGATTTTCTCCATTAAATCTTGGGTTTCATAGGAGAGTTCTGCGGTTTTTTCGGCTTCGGCTGCGCCGGTGCTGATGCTACCCACCACTTGTTGAGTGACTTCTCTGATAGATCCGATGATCGCCGCAATCTCCATCACGGATTTACCGGTACGCTCGGCAAGTTTACGCACTTCATCGGCGACCACCGCAAAGCCCCGCCCGTGTTCCCCGGCTCTAGCCGCCTCAATGGCAGCATTGAGAGCAAGAAGGTTGGTTTGATCGGCGATGTCTTTGATGGTTTGGGTGATGGAAGAGATTGAATCGGACTGTGTGTTTAGAGTGTCGACCAGTTGGACATTGTTGTTCATGGTGCTGGCGACATTCTGGATATTAGCAGTGGTCTTTTCAATCATGCAGTTGCCATCACTGGTGAGTTGTTGGTTCTCCTTAATGAGCTCCAAGAGCATCTTGATTTTCATTTCTTTGTGTGTGGCATCCAAAGCAAACTTGATGAACTTATAAATCCTGCCATCGTCGTCAAAAACAGGGTTGTAGGTGGCTTCTAGATAGACATCTTTGCCTGTTTTGGTGATCCGCTTAAAAGTCCCCTTGGTGGATTTTCCCGACTCTAAGTGGTCCCAAAACTCGGTGTATTGCGGGGTTTTGACATACTCGGGATCGCAAAACATTGCATGCCGTTTGCCCTTGATCTCTTCTAGGGTGTAGCCCATGAGGTCTAGGAAGTTTTTATTAGCGGTGATCACCTGGTGCTCCATGTCAAATTCAATGAACGCCATTGACTCGAGGTTGGCGTTGTAGACGGCGCGCAAATCGTTCAATTCTAAAATCTGCTTCGTAACATCTGTGGTAATTTTGATGATTTTAAGCACCTTGCCCCGTTCATCTAAGACAGGATTATAAGTGGCCTCTGAATACACCTCTTGACCATTTTTCTTGATCCGTTTAAAGGTTCCTCGCTGGAATTGCCCGGACATAAGCTTTTTCCAAAAATCGCCGTAGCGAGGCGAAGACACCAATTTGGAGTCGCAAAACATGGAGTGGTGTTTGCCCTTGATTTCCTCCAAGGTGTAGCCCATGAGTTTTAAAAAATTATCGTTGGCACTAAGGACCTTGCCCTCCGTGTCAAACTCAATGATAGCCAAAGAGCACTCAAGGGCGTTGTAAATGGCACTGAGGTTGTGGTTTTCTTTAGCGAGTGTGTTGATTTCCTCTATGCACTCTGTTTTTTTTTTTTTGTGGAAGACGAAAAGAACATATGCAATCCTTTGTAAAAAAAGTGTAGAAAAACCTTCTACTAGCGCGGTGTGGGTCTTGCAAGTTTGCCGGGGAACCAACGAGAGCGATAAAGAATACAAAAGGGTTGGGGAGCGGGGGACAACACAGGTCGCCCTGCCCACCGTTTGTATTTGGTTGGGCTGTTGTGCATGCAATATCCTAAACACTATGTTTCATTATACCATGTTTTTTTAACTATGCTAAAATTAATCTAAATTCTTGGAGAAAACCTTGAGACTCCTTAGTCGTGAATGTTTTTTAACGCTGTTTTACGCGGGCAAGTTCCCCAAAGGGCCGGGCACTGTAGGCAGCGTGGTGGCACTGTTTTTGGGCTTGCCTCTTTTATATCTCTCTGCCAACACTCTGTTTTTATGCGCGGTCTTGATTGGGCTTATTGCCATTAAGCAAATCGATATCTACGAGGAGCAAACCCAAAGCCACGATGACAAGCAGATTGTGATCGATGAGTTGGTTGGGATGTGGATGGCGATGGCGATTGCAGGCCTTAGTTGGCTGGGCGTGATTGCTAGTTTTGTATTCTTCCGCCTCTTTGACATCTATAAGCCCTCTTTGATCGGCAAGATCGATCGGGATGTCAAAGGTGGCTTAGGTGTGGTGGGTGATGATGCTTTGGCCGGAATTTGCGGTGGGTTTTGTGCTCTGCTTGTAACCCACCTGTGGTAGCTGTGCTACTTTTTGATTTGGTCGATCGCGTTTCTGTATTGTTCTAGATTGGTGTTGGTTACCCAATGCACCAATTTCTGCACCACAGCTCTGTACATTTCACTGAGAATTTTACGGATGGCATCGTTGTGGTTTTTATCCAGTGTGCTATGACTGATAGAGCTAGCCCCCTCATAGCCACCAGAGTTGGTCTTGTTTGGCGTAAGAGTGGACAAGGGCTTGCTTAGCACCCACATTGATGGCAAAGTTGTGTGTGGTGCGTCCTGTTTTAGGTTCAAAGAATTTAAAGATGACCGCCCCTGCACTTTGGTCTACAATGCCCTTCATACCGGTATCCTTAAGGTTCTCTGTGTCCATATCTGCATCTTCTAAGACCCCCATCCATCCCCTGATTTTCAAAATAGAGGAGATGTTCATTTTCTGCTCAGCACTGAGATTTTGTACATCTGCTAGGCGGATGATGTGGTAACCCTTTTTCTCTAGGATTTCTTGGACTTGCTTTGCCAATGCACTTTGGAATTGGTTGATGTAGGGCTGGACATTTTCACCTGCTTGGATGTTTGGGGTTAAAATGGCGATGGTGTGGTTATTGGAAGTCTCTTGCTCGAGATTGACAGGATAGTTGAAGTTTAAGGGAACTGAACTACTGGTCACGGTGCGCTTGTGGGCTTAGCTGTGGGCTTTATACCTGTGTGGCACAGCCAGAAAGGGCAAAAGACACACCCGCTAAGATGAATAAAAGGGGGTTTATGTGTTTTCGCATAGACTTCCTTTGAAATTTAAAATGGTGAAAAAACAAATACAGGGGCGTGGTGTAGAGTTTTTTGGTTAATGTTGGGTTAATTTTTGGAGCTATATGGCTTGTTTTTGTTAAAAGGACATGCTCTGCAAACCTCCTTAAACCTTAAACACACTCAAAAAGTCATTTAAATCATTGGTTTGGTGGTTGAGCTTGTGCGAAGATGTCTGCATGGAGTCGTTGATTTTTAACAAGTCCTGTACGCAGAGGGCGATTTTATCTCCATTTTCGAGGATACCTGTGGTGTGCTTGTTGATACGGCTGATGTTGTTGAGATTAACTAAGGATTGATCCACAACATTGGCGATCACATCGGCAAGGTGATTCACATGCTCTTGCATACCGCTTGCGTGCTTGGTGAGGGCGTGCATCAGCTCTAAACTGCTTTGTCTCTCCTCATTGATTTTGTCGATAGATTTTAAAATTGTTGTGATGATCGTCTCGCTCTCTGTAATGCTCTTTTGGGTACGCTCAGCCAACGCCCGTACTCCATCGGCGACCACAGCAAAACCCCTTCCCTGCTCGCCCGCTCTAGCCGCCTCGATCGCCGCATTGAGGGCTAATAAATTAGTTTGTTTGGCGATGTCTGTGATTGTGTCTAGTACGCTGCGGATGCTTTGCGCCTCTGTGGATAGGGCTTGCATTTGCGCCACGCTGTTTTCTTCATTGGTCATATTGCACTGGACATGTTCATTGATGGCAGATACGGCTGTTTTGGTGTCCTCGACATTGCTCAACACCCCCTCTAAAAGCTCCTTAGTGGAGAGGGACATCGCTAGGCTTTCATCCAACGCTTGCCGGCTGGAGTGGCTCAAATCTGTGTTGTTTTGGCTGATTTCTTTGATCTGCTTAGAGTTGGAGTCTAGCCCCATAGAGATGGTGCTCAAAGACTTAGAGATGTCTGTGTTGTTTTGTACTTGTTGGAAGATGCATTGCAGGGTGTCGCGCATGTATTCAATGAAGATATTCACAGATCGTGCCATAAACCCAATCTCATCGTTAGCGGCAATGCTGATTTTATCTGTCAAGGTTTTGTTGTCCACGATGTTTTTTAGGGTTTTGTTGACCTTTTGCAACCTTTGAGCGATGTAGCGCATCATCAAGAGAGCTAAGATACTTGTTGCAAGTATAATCACCATCTCTAAAACCGCCAGCAGTGTAAACTGATGGGTTTCTTTGGCAATCTCAGACTTAGTAAGCTTGGTGATGTGGTCGCTAATACCATCTTCCACTTGCTTCAATGCATTGATTTTCTTGGTGATGGTGCTAAACCACATGGTGGGGTCCACACCAAATCCCCCCACTAAATATTTTTGCATGAGGGTTTGGCGCATTTCTTCCACTTCTTTGAAGCTAGGGTCGTTAGAGAGGCGTTTAAAAAGCGCGATGCTCTGCACATCCCCAAAGGAAAGAAAATATTTATAAAAGACCTCTTGTTTGGCGATCAAGGCGATGAAATGGGCGTATTGGGGGTTGTCAGGGGTATTTGCGATAAAAATGCGGTTGGCCGTGGCACGCTCTAAGCCGGACATCTCTTTGGCGTAGAGAAAACTGATGTAGCCCATCACTGCATTCGAGATTGTAGAATTGGGGATGATTTTAATGGATTCAAGCACGGTGTTTAAGAAGAGATCAATACCCTTTGTAAAGTAGGCGACCGTGTCGTTGACCAAAGCTTTTTTATTCTTTGCCTCCATAGCACTGCGTTTTTGAGACAACTGCTCTAGGAGGTCAAGCCCCTTTTGCACGGCTTGCAAGTAATGAGAATCCAAATCCGAAACAGACTCTAAAAATTTCTTAAGTGCCGCTAACCTTGCATTGGTGTTTTGCCTTTGCTTGGGCAATTTGTCGGCAAACTGCACCCCATCACTGGACAAAAACCCTGCGCTCATCCCCCGCTCTTTTTGCATTTCATGTACCAGGGCAGATAAGTATTTGGACACTTCTATTTGGTGCGCCAAGTCCTCATTGCGGCGCAAGAGATTGTAGGTGCTGTGTAATTGCCAAAGCATGAAAAACAACAACACCACCATGGGGATAGAAATGATCAAGATGACCTTGCTCTGCAACCGCAAACTATTTAAAAAGTGCAAGAAAGACTCCTATAAAAAGTCTATTCTAATGCAAATTAGCTAAATTGCGTCATTATCTGCACTAAATGAGAAATTGCCTTAACTTTCTTGGCGTAAAATCACTATTAAACCCATAAGGATAACCCATCATCTACGACAATAAAATTGCTATGGCCGCCTCCAACCTTAGCAAAAATATATAAAGATTGCCCAAGACATCTTCAAAGAAGCCAATAACATAGAATGTGGATGATAACCCTCCCCCTGAGAATACGATCCGTATAAAATGCAAGGGCAGACGCGAGGACTACGAGGACTACATAGAAATCATTTTGGATCGACCGGTTGTAGGGTTTGGCAAACGGATCGAGGAGGAAAACGCCATAGTCTGTGGTATAAAATCAAATGCCTTTTTACAAAAACTCTAAAGGAGAATGATGCCTTTAATTCTAGAGATCACTGCCATGCAAGAAGAGTTTATTCGGTTGCGTCAGCACATCCATCAACACCCAGAATTAGGTTTTGAGGAGTTGGAGACCTCCCAACTTATCGCAGAAAAATTAAAAGAGTTTGGCTATGCAGTGCATACCGGTGTGGGTAAAACAGGCGTGGTGGGGGTGCTCAAAAAGGGCAGTGCGCCCAAGAAAATTGGTCTAAGAGCGGACATGGACGCATTACCCATGCCTGAAAAAAGTAATTTGCCCTACCAAAGCCAAAACCCTGGCAAAATGCACGCCTGCGGGCATGACGGGCACAGCGCGTCTTTGCTCTTGGCGGCCAAATATTTAGCCAGTCAAGACTTTAATGGGACGCTCCATCTGTACTTCCAGCCCGCCGAGGAGGTGTTAGGGGGGGCTAGGGCGATGCTTGAGGATGGATTGTTGGAGAGGTTTGACAGCGACATGGTTTTTGGCTGGCACAACATGCCCCTTGGCAGCAATCAACAGTTTTATCTAAGGAGCGGGGCGATCATGGCAAGCGCGGACAGCTACACCATTGAAATTAAGGGCAAGGGTGGGCATTCGAGTGCGCCTGAGAAGTGCAAAGACCCCATTGTGGCGGGGGCACTCTTGGTGGTGGCACTACAAAGCATCGTGTCGCGGAGCATTGATCCTAGAAATAGCGCGGTGGTGAGTGTGGGCGCATTTAACGCGGGCAGCACTTTTAACATCATCCCAGATAGTGCCACACTGCAACTAAGCGTGCGCGCTTTAGACCAAGAGAGTCAACAGATCACCTCTAAACGCATTGAGGAGATTGCCAAAGGCATCGCCCTAGCCCAGGGTGTGGAAATTGAAATCAGCAAGCAAGCCGCCACGCCCATCACCATCAACGACTCCAAAGCCACCGCCTTCGCCCAAAGTGTGGCCGAGGAGGTCTTTGGCAAGGCGCATTGTTGCTTTGAGTACCCCGCGGCGATGAGCAGTGAAGATTTTGGCTACTTCACTAAGGAGCGCCCCTGCGCCTACGCCTTCTTGGAAAATGAAAACACCCACTACTTGCACACAAGTGGCTATGTGTTCAACGATGCGCTTTTAGCCCGTGCAGCCAGTTACTACGCCCGCTTGGTGCTCAAATATTTGGGCTAGGGTGCTAACCTTTAAGCCATTGTTGGATGAAGGCTAGGAGCTGTTCTAAAATTTGGGGGATTTTGAGCAAGGACATGTCCATGTCCCGTGCGGGGTCTGTGATTGTGGGCGCAAAGGCCAAATGTTTGGCGGGGGTGTTGATGGGCTGCCAACGCAAGGGGGCAGCACTGGCGCGGGCGGGGTAGAAAGCGCAGGTGGGGATGTCTAGGGCAGATGCCAAATGCAAGGGCCCCGTGGCCGCTGAGATAAAAAACTGAGCGCATGCCAAAGAGCGGGCAAAGTCGAGCATGCCCTCGTTTTTATCATAGACGATGATGTTGGGGTGGTTGATTTGTTGGGCAAGCTCCTTGGTGTTTTGGCTCTCTGTGGGGCCCGCGCTCAAAATCATCTGCGCATCCAAGCCCTTCAACAGCCCTAAGATCAGCTCAATCCATTGGTCCTTAGAAAGATTGGGCGAAGAGCCCCCTGTACCCGTGTGGACAAAAATCCACGGCTTATTAGGGTCTAGTTTGAATTGCTGGACCAATTTACCCCTTTGGGCCTTGATTTTAGTATCGGGGAAAGACCAATAAGGCGGGCCATTGGGCTCCACAATGCGGATATTTTGCAACTCTAAGAAATGGCGCGCTAGATCAAGGTTATAGACAAACTCGGGCTTAGTGGAAAGCGAGCGGCGTTGGCGGAGGCGGTGGGTATAGAGGTATTGGATGAGTTTGGTAGCCGTAGCTAAACGGAAGGGGATGCCTGCCCTAAAGAGCAAGAAAGCGTTGTGGGAGGTGGAGAAAAAGCTGATGACAGCGGGGAAGTGGTGTGCTTTGATGTCCTCTAGGGTCTGTTTTTTGGCTTTTCTGCTGGCATGGCGGCCTGCATCCACCACCACGCCGTCTAAATAGGGACAATGGTGGGCAAGCTCGGCTGTGTAGCTGGGCACAAGCACAATAAGCTTGGTCTGTGGCATGGAAGCTTTGAGCATGGCAAAGGCAGGCCACGCTAGGACAAAATCCCCCAGTTTATCGTTCCGTACAACTAACAGCTTTTCCACAAACTTCCTTTTTTAACCAATGGTTAATCAATCTTATATTTTAACAATTTGTGCCCCAGAGCCGCCTAAATTGTAGGGGGCATCGCCAAATTTTAGGACTTTGGGGTGTTTTTTGAGCCACTCTCTTAGGGCATTTCTTAAAATCCCCTTGCCCTTGCCATGCACGATCAGCACCTCTTCAAAGCCTGCTAAAAGGGCGTTGGCTAAAAAGTCTTGGGCTTGCTCTAGGGCTTCTTGGGTGTCTAGCCCACATAAGTCTAAACGCATTTGCCCCTTAGCTTGGGGTTTTTGTTTGATTTGCACTTGGGGGCTTGGGGCTTTGGGCTTGGGTTTTAGTTTTAGGCTTTCAGCCTTGACTTTAATTTTAAGCCCATTTTCTAAAGCTATGCTATAAAGCCCCCCGCTCGTGCCCACAATCTCTCCACCAAGCTTGCCATAGGCCACAAAGTCGCCCACTTCTAGGGCCTTGTGCTCTTTTTGCACTGGAGCGGGCTTAAGATTATGGCACTTTAGGCTCTCTTGGATGGCTTGGATTTGCTGGTGGGCGTGGCTGGTGTTGTGCTCTTGGTTGAAGGCTCTTATCGCCTCTTGCATTTGCTTAAGGGCTTTAGTGTAGCTTTGCTCTAGGGTTTGCTGTTTTTGCTCTTTGTGCCTGTGGGCCTCTTGGATTTTGGCTAATTTTTCTTGATAAGCCCTCTCTTGGGCCTCTTTAGCCTCTTGCAATTCTTGTTGCTTGGTTTGGAGTTCTTGCTCTAGCGCGCTGGTGCGCTCAATCAGGGCGTTTAAATTCTCTTGATCCGCCCCATACAGCTCTTTAGCCTCAGCAATTAAAGCGGCTGGCACGCCATAACGCAAGGCCGTTTCAAAGGCGTAACTCTTGCCGATGAGCCCTTGGGTGAAGGTGTAGGTGGGCATTTGGGCGTGGATGTCGTAGTTGGCGGCCAAGAGTTGCACGGCGGGGTTTTTGGCTAAAAGCAGGGCTAGGTGCTTGTGGTGGGTGGTAACCACGATTTTAGCCCCTTGGTTTATAAGCTTTTCTAAAAGGGCTTTGTATAAACAACTGCCCTCGGCCGCGTCCGTGCCTAGCTCGATTTCGTCAATGCCTAGCAAAAGATTAGGGGTGTTTAGGGCGTGGGCAAAGTCGAGCATGCGCCCCGCGAAGGTAGAGATGTCGTTTTGGCTGTTTTGCGGGTCGCTGATGATGGCTTGGATGTTTTCAATGTAGGGGATTTTGGAGTGGTGGGGGTTGGCTCTTAGGGGCAAGAAGTGCTTAGCCAGCCACACACTGGCAAGCAGGGATTTTAACAGCATGGTCTTGCCCCCGGTATTCACACCCGTAACCAGCAAGAGAGAGTGGCTAAAATCCACGCTTAGGGGCTTAGGCTCTTTAAGGCTAGGGTGGGCGAAGTCTTTAAGCACAAACTGCCCGCTTGTGTTGGGCTTGATGAAGTTTAGCCCCAAACTTTTAGCAAAGGCGATGCGCGCTTGCAGATGGTCTAAGTAGTCAAATTGCTTGTCAAAAAAGCGCAAAAACAGATAGAGGGGGCGCAGCTTCGCGCTCCACTGGGTGCAGATTTGCTGCAGGCAGTGCTCGATCGCAGCGCGGGTTTCTTGGATTTTATGGCTTAAGCTCTTGGCTTCTAAGGGCTCGATGTAGAATTGCCCGCTGTGTGAGCGCGCGATCACAATGCCCTTAAACACGCTAGAAAAGCCCGGTTTTAAGAGTAAAGTTTCAATGCCTTGCACCAAATGCACTTGCCGGTCGGCAAGGTAGGGCTCTAAAGACTTTTGCGCCAAGATTTGACTAAAGATTTTTTGTTGCGACTTTTTAAGCCTCTCTAAACTCTCTTGATGCGCGTCTAGCTCGGGGTAAAACCCGCTTTTAAAACCCACCTCCTCTTGCATGTGCGCCTCTAATTGCAACAACTCGTGGGGGATGTTTAAGCTTTGCAAATAGCTATAAAGGGTGCTAGATTTGGGGGGGACTTGCTTTTTTAGGCGCAGAAAATAGCGCGTGATTTGGATGAAGGCAAACAGCACCTCTAGGTGCAACACCCCGCCCTTTTTAAAGGATTTTAAAGGTTCGTTTAGGGCGGGCAGGGGCGGGGGCGGGGCAAGCTCTAGGGTCTCTAGCTCTTGCAAATGCGCCCAAGTGTGCTCGGGGAAGTTGAAGGCGATGTCTTTAGGGCGGGCTAGAAAGCGTTTAAATTGCTCTAAAAAGGGGGCTAAATCTAGCTGTTTGGCGATCATTTCGTGCTTTTACAGCTTTGCAAATCCACCAACACGCCCTGCATGGGGGTGTTTTGTTTACCAAGAAAACTTAAAGTCCCCGCCACCAAACTAAAATCCTTTTGGCTCACCTTCACGCCATTGCAATCCAGTACCATCCCCCGCAAAAAATCCCTCTGCAAGGCAACTTGCTCTTTATTGATTTTGTCTTGTTGGTAGGTGTAAAGCCCAAGTCCGGCTGCTAGCGCACCCAAGAACACCACCACTGCGATTTTCTGCTTAAACCCCCGCCCAAAGAAGTCTTTGAGCAAAAACCACAGCAAGATAAGGACTAAGCCTAAAACAATCCACCCGCTCATAAATCCCCCCTAAGCTGGTTGGTGATGTCGCCCGCCCCAAAGCCGATGGCAAGCCCCTTGTTAAGGGTGCGGATTTTCACCCCTTGCACGAACAGCTCTAACCCCTCTTTGCTCCGCCAAAGGCGGTCTATAAAAGTGGGTTGCAAATGCCCGAACAAGGCTTGCATGTCTAGCTCTCTTGGCTTTTCGCCCGCCCGCCACACGGGCAGGATGTAAAGCTGGCTGACGATGGGGTGGTTAAAACACTCTTGAAAGCCCTTTAAATTGTCGAACAAGCGGGAATATTTATGCGGTTGCCAAAACACCACCGCGTCTTTTAAACCCTTCAAGTCGGCGTAGGTTTGCAGGGCCTGCAGGGTGGCGGCGATTTCGGTGGGGTGGTGGGCGTAGTCGTCTATGAGGACAAATTCCTCCTTTTGCAAGATGTCAAAGCGTTTTTTAATGCCCTTGAAGTCCAAAAGGTTTTTTCTTAACTGCTCTAGGGGCAGTTCGTTTAAGGCGGCTAAAATCGCTAGACTGGCGTTGCTGGCTGTGTGCGCGCCCAGCCCCCACACCTCAAATGTCCCATAGTCTTTCAGCCTAAAGCGGGTGTAGGGCTCGTCCTCTCTTAAAAAGTATTCGATGTGACTGATGTCCTTAGCCGGATCTAGGCGGATGGCTTCTAATGTCAGGCCCTTTAAAAAGGGGTCTTCTATGTTGATCACCCGCCTTTGCCCCATAGTAATAAAGTCGGTGTAGGCCTGATAAAACGCCTTTAAATCGTAGTTATATCCCTCTAAATGCTCCACCTCAGCGTTTGTAACTAAAGCGCAGTAAGGATTAGAGCTTAAAAAGCTTTGGTCCGACTCGTCTGCCTCAAAGACCAAACTAGGGCTTTGGCTCTCCCGCACATTAGAGCCAAAGGCTTTAGACGATGCCCCGATGATTGCGCCAAAGTGGGGCAAAAGGGCGGCTAACATGGCACTTGTGCTGCTCTTGCCATGCGCCCCGCACACACTAAAGACGCGCTTATCGCCCAAAATATACTCTAATGCTCGCTTGCGTGAGAGGATCACGCAATTTTTCTCCATAGCCGCCACGATTTCCACATTATCCACCTTGATGATGGCCGAGTGGATCACCACCTCTTGATCGGTGAGCGCGCTGGGGTCATGCGGGATAGTGATGGGGATGCCCAGTTGCCCTAAATAGTCGGTGATGTAACTTCTAGCGATGTCCGAGCCGCTCACCACCGTCCCCTGCGCCCTGAGATATTTAGCTAGGCCTGAAATACCAATGCCCCCAATGCCGATGAAGTGGATTTTATAGGTGTGGATGGGACGATCTAGCATCAATAGCTGTCTAGGGCGTTTTTAAGAGCACTTAGGGCGGGAGCTAAGCTATCGGGCGCATAAACCAAAGCCACCCGCACAAAGTCTTTCGTGTGCGGACTATCGCCATAGCCTAAAAAATCCCCGGGCAGGACTTTTAGTCCCTTTGTGGTGTAAAGGTGCTTGGCAAAAGCCTGCCCGTCTTTAACCTCCAGCCACACATAAAAGCTTGTGGGATACACGGCCACGCCTAAAATCTCTTGGGCGAGATTTAGATTTTTGGCGTAAATGTGGCGGATATGCTCTTGGGCTTTTAAATCCAGCCAGCCCACGGCACTCGCATGTTGCAGGGGCAGGGGCAGGGCACACCCGCTATAACTTCTAAAAATTTGATAGGGCTTTAAAATTGCAGCGTCCCCGGCAATGTAGGCACTCCTTAAACCCGGAGCACTTAAAGTCTTGGAGAGGGAGTTGATGGCAAGAACATTTTTAAAGTCGGTGTTGCCGACTTCAATACAGGCTTGCAAAATGGAAGGTGGGGGGGTGGTGGCATAAATGTTGCTGTAGCATTCGTCATTGACCAAGAGAAAATCCTCCTCAAGGGCTTTTAACACCCACTCTTTGAGCTCTTCTAAATCCAAAGTGCGCCCGGTAGGGTTGTTGGGCGAGTTTAAAATGACTAAATGCGCCTCCTCTTCTAGCATGGGCGTGAAGTCATTTTCTAGGCTTAAATCCATGAAAATCACTTGCGCCCGTGCCACCCGTGCGCTGGCTAAATATACTTGATAAAAAGGGTTGGCAAAGGCAATTTTAGGGGCTTCTTTATCGTGTAAATAAAAGATAGGTAGGCTAAAAAGCACTTCTTTAGAACCGAAGGTGGGGATGATCTGCTCTTTAGACAGCTCTATGCCAAAGCGTTTTTTCACAAACGCCATTTGCGCCTCTTTTAAAAAGTCCTCGCCCCCACTCTTGGGGTAAAAACGCAGTTCGTGGGTGTGGGCTTTTAAGGTGTTTTGCACGCTCAGGGGGGTTTCAAACTGCGGTTCGCCAATAGACAAATCTAGGGGCAAGCCGCCGCGTTTGCAATCTCTTAACAACTCTCGCAATCGTTCAAAGGGGTAGGGCTCAAACATACAATTCTCCACTAAAGTGCCCATTATACCTAAATCTACTCCTCTTGGATGCTGTGGTTAGTCGTGGGGGTTTGGGTTTTGGTGGAGGGGGGCTTGTTGGTCTTGTAAAAAGGAGGGGCTTTAAAGCCACAGCCGGCGAGCAAACATGCTAAAATACACATATGAAAGATACGCAAGACATCTTCTCCCAACTTTTGCACAGGCCCGAGCTAACCTCCCTAAAAACACGCCTACAGCTTGACCAACTGAAATTATATTTACCGGGGGGCGTTCGGGTCGGTTTGGACTCCATTGTAATGAAAAATGCTAAACTTTTGCTTGTCTTCAAGCACCCAAGCGCGTATCACTACTTCAACGGGCAAAAGCGCACCCTAGTCCCCACCCTCTTAAACGCTACACAGAAACTAGACATCCCCACCAAGCCTACAGAAGTCCAGGGCTTTTTGCCAAGGCGTATTAGGCAAAGCTTTACGCAAAAGCGCGCTAAACTCCACTACCACGAGCGTGCCTGGGGGAACTTTGAAAACCCTTTTAAAGACCCTAAGCTAAGAGACATCTTAGAAAATATCCGGGCCTGCATTAAGAAACACCATGCAAGCACAGAATCTAAGTAACCTCCCCACCACTAGCGGGGTGTATCTGTATTTTGACGCGAAGGATCAACTGCTCTATGTGGGTAAGGCAAAGAACTTACAAAAGCGCATTTTGAGTTACTTTAAAGTGCAAGGCGCACAAGCGATCCCAAATTCTAAAAACAGCGTCCGTATCCAGCGCATGGTTTCACAGATTGCCTATTTGCAGGTGCAAACCACCAGCAGCGAAGAAGAAGCCTTGCTTTTAGAAAACTGCCTCATTAAAACCAAGCAACCCAAATACAATATTTTACTCAAAGACTCCAAAACCTACCCCTACATTTGCATCGATTTAAACAAACCCTACCCCACCCTAGAGCGCACAAGAGAGCCCTTAGCAGGGCATAAATGCTTTGGTCCCTTTAGCCTCGCCTCTTTAGAGCTCTTAGAGAGTATGCAAAGTTTGATCCCCCTAGTGCAAAGCAAAAGCTGTTTAAAGGGCAATAAACCCTGCATTTTCCACCAAATGGGGCGTTGTTTAGCCCCCTGCAGTGGACAAATCAGCCCCAAGGATTACGCTCCCCTCGTCAAAGAAGCCTTGTATTTGCTCGAGCATAAGGACAAGCTATGCGCCCGGCTTAAAGAGCGCATGCGCATTCTAGCCACGCAAGAAAGGTTTGAAGAGGCGGCGATTTTTAGGGATTATTTGCAAGCCGTGCAAACCCTGCTTAAACGCGCCGAGCAACCTACAGAGCAGATCACGCTTGCCTTGCAGGAGCTGCTAGGACTTGACAAACCCCCAAAACGCATTGAGGTCTTTGATGTGAGCCACCACGCGCAAAGTTTTTGCGTGGGGGGGATGGTGGTGTACTCTAGGGGCAAGTGGCTTAAAAGCGCATATCGGTGCTACAGCCTAAAAGGCAATGATGAATACGCCCAAATGCACGAAATGCTAGAAAGACGCGTGAAACAAGGAGGCTTGCCCGATTTGTGGCTCTTAGATGGAGGGCGTGCCCAGGCCCTCTTGGCCACGCAAATTTTAGAGAAGGCGGGCTTAAATATAGCGGTGGTGGCTCTAGCAAAAGAAAAGGCAAATAAAAGGGCGAAGAGGGGGGGAGGGGATGTGGCAGATACAATTTACAGCGTGTCGCAGACTTGGAGATTAAAGGCGCAGGATGTACGCCTGCAATTCTTACAAAACTTGAGAGATGAAGCACACCGCTTTGCGCTCGCCTACCACAGACTTAAAAAGCGCAAAGCCTTTTTGGGTTAGGGTTTATTTGCGGGGGTTTGCCTCAGTAACCCGAATAGTGCGTCCCATAAAATCTGTGTTATCTAACTTGGCGATAGCTTGTTGTGCGCCCTCGTCTTCCATTTCCACGAAGCCAAAGCCTTTAGGTCTTTTGGTTTCGCGGTCTTGGATTAACTTCACAGAGTTTACGGCACCAAACTGGCTAAAGAGTTCCTCAACCTCCTGATTTGTTGCGCTATAAACCAAATTCCCTACATAAATGTTCTTCAAGGCGTTTCTCCACTAGATTTAGTCCTGTTACAATAAACAAGAACGGGCCCATTCTAACACAAAGCAACTTAATAATGGTAAACGGCTATTCATTGCGTAAAATAGACAATGCATCCACACTGGCCGCCTTACGGGCTGGGTAGTGTGATGAAAGGGCGACAATCACAAGCGCGCCGATGAGCGTACTGAAGAAATCCACAGCCGACAGGTCTAGGGGCAGTTTATCAATGCCATAGACATCTGCGGGCAAAGAGATGATGGGAAAGGTGGCAAGCACCCACAGTACCAAAAATGCTAAGAGCACACCCAGCACAATCCCTCCCACACCAATGACCGAACCCAAAGTAAAAAAACTTTTTTGGATTTCTTTAGTGGTCGCACCAAGGCTTAAGAGCAGGGCGATTTCTTTACGGCGGTTCATGACAACCATTAATAAGGAACTAATGATGTTCAGACTTGCCATAAGAATGATCAACATGAGGACAATAAAAAGGGCGCGCTTTTCTAAGGCCATGGCCGAAAAGAAGTTACCATTTTGCTGCCACCAACCCTCAATGTCCACACCATTATTAGGGATTTTTTTAAGAGCTTGTTTGATTTTTTCCATGTCTTGCATGGGGTGCTTGGAGTAAATATGCACGCCGTCATATACCCCCTCGGGTAGGTCCCTAATCGCTTGCAGAGCCTCTATATTCGTGTATAAATAACTGCCATCATACGCCTTGAGTCCCGATTCAAAGAAGCCTTTCAAACTAAAGCGTTTCATTGTGGGCGAAAGCACAAAGCCCGTAGGCTCTAACTTTGTGAAAAACAAATCAACGCTGCGTGTGTTGCCTAAGAGCAGAGATTCCTTAAAGCCCTTGCCTGCCACTAAATTAAAAGGGGTCTGTTTGAAGGCTTGTAAATTGACCCCCTCTAACCCCTTTTTTAAAATGTCGTTGATCTGCACTTCTTTTTGTATATCTACACCAAAAAGCATGCCTCCACTCAGCATGCCATTAAAACGCGCCACGACTTGGCTTTGCAAATAGGGGCTAAAGCGTAAGTGGGGGAAGCACTGTTCTAGGGCGTTTAAAGTCTTTTGCTCTATGCCATAGTAACTTGTGGCATAGAGCGTGAGTGGGTAGTTCATCACAAAGAGTTTTTTTTCAAACTCCGCATTCATGCCGTTCATGATCGCCATGGCAACGATGAGCACCATCACCCCCACGCCCACACCCAAAAAGGCTAAAATCGCCGTGATGCTGATGAAGGGCTGGGTCTTGTCAAAGCGCAAATAGCGGCGTACCAAGAACGCCACTAAGGAAGTGCTAGGCATCCGTGGGTTTGCTGTTGGTTGCAAAAATACCTTTTTTAGGCCCACTCTTGCCATGGCAATTCTTATATTTTTTGCCACTGCCACAAGGGCAGAGGTTGTTGCGGGCAATGGTCTTTGGCTTAGCCTCGTTCCAACTGCTTAACCCCTCTTCAATGTCTCTGTTATTGAAACTCAATTCTAGTTGATCGCTCTCTAGGCCGCTTAAAAAGCGATCGGTGTCCTCCGGGGTGTTGGCAACCAATTCAAGTTTGTAAAAGGTCTTAATCGCCTCTATTTTAATGGAATCAATCAGTTCCAAAAAGAGGTTGTAGCTCTCTTTTTTGTACTCCACAAGGGGGTCTTTTTGGTTATAACCCCTAAGCCCGATGCCCGTTTTGAGGTTGTCCATGGTATAAAGGTGTTCGCGCCACGCGCTATCTAAAATCTGCAGATACACCACTCGCTCGATTTTGTTTAAATCTTCCACATGCGCCATCTTAGTAGCATACTGCGCCTCTAGGGCTTCTAAAATGAAGTTTTCCACAGAGACAAAATCGCGCTCTTGTAAGGGGGCAAAGTCAATGGTTGCGTTGAAGTCCTCTTGTAAAGCTCGCTTAGTGTTCTCTAAATCCTCATCTGAAAAGTCCTGTTCTTTAAAGGCTTGGTTGTTCTCCAAGATACACGCTACAGCGTATTGGCGGTTTTCAGCAATGCGTGCACTGATATCGTAATTATCATCTAAAAGTTCGTTGCGGAATTTATACACCGTCTTGCGCTGCTCGTTGGCGACATCGTCGTACTCTAAGAGATGCTTGCGGCTCTCAAAGTGTAGGGCTTCCACTTTCTTTTGGGCATTCTCCACCGAGCGCGTCACCAGCTTAGACTCGATGTACTCCCCATCTTGTAGGCCCAATTTCTCCATCACTCCTTTGATGCGATCGCTACCAAAGATGCGCAATAAGCCGTCCTCTAGGCTCAAGTAAAATTGGCTCACCCCTGGATCGCCCTGCCTGCCAGAGCGCCCTCTTAGCTGGTTATCGATTCTACGGCTTTCGTGCCGCTCGGTACCGATGATGTACAGCCCGCCCAAATCCTTGATCTCTTGGCTGATCTTGATGTCCACGCCCCGCCCCGCCATGTTCGTGGCAATCGTCACCGCCCCTTTAAGCCCCGCATCCTTAATGATCTCTGCTTCCTTAGTGTGCTGTTTGGCGTTTAACACCGTGTGGGGGATGCGCTCTTTTTGCAACAAGGCGTGCAATGCCTCGCTCTTTTGGATGCTCGCCGTGCCCACCAAAACGGGCTGACCTATGGCGTGCAACTCCTTGATTTTAGCCACCACCGCCTCAAACTTCTCGCTTTCGCTTTTATAGATGAGGTCGTTTAAATCCTTGCGCTGGATGGGCAAGTTGGTGGGTACAGACACAACTTCTAAATTATAAATCTCTAAAAACTCAGTCGCCTCTGTCTGCGCCGTGCCCGTCATGCCTGAAAGTTTGTCATATAATCTAAAGTAGTTTTGGAAGGTGATGTCGGCTAGGGTTTGGCTCTCCTCTTTGATACCCACCTTTTCTTTGGCCTCTAAGGCTTGGTGCAAGCCCTCGCTAAAGCGCCGCCCCTCGCTCAAACGCCCCGTAAATTCATCCACGATCACCACCTCCCCATTGGCGACCACATAGTCCTTGTCCCGGGCAAAGAGATAGTGCGCTTTAAGGGCCTGATCCAAGTGGTGGGAGAGGATTGCATTTTCCAGGCTGTAAAGATTGTCCACTCCAAAGAGCTCCTCTGCCTTTTTAATGCCCTCTTCGGTAATCAAAATGACGCGGTTTTTTTCATCGATTGTGAAATCCACCTCTGCTTGCATGTTCTTGGCGACCGTGTCGGCACGCTCATAATTCTCCATGCGTTTATTCACAGGACCAGAGATGATCAAGGGTGTACGGGCCTCATCAATTAAAATTGAGTCCACCTCATCTACGATCGCAAAGGCGTGTTCCTTTTGCACCTTTTGCTCTAGGGAGTATTTCATGTTATCCCTAAGGTAGTCAAAGCCAAATTCGTTATTCGTGCCATAGACAATGTCATTAGCGTAAATCTCAAGCCGCTCTTCATCGCCCACGCCCCCTGTAACCACCCCCACGCTATAACCCAAGAAATTATACAAGGGTTGCATTTGGGTCGCGTCCCTTTGGGCGAGATAGTCGTTCACCGTAACAACATGCACACTGCGTCCACTTAAAGCGTTTAAGGCGACAGCCAAAGTCGCCACCAAAGTTTTGCCCTCGCCTGTTTTCATCTCGGCGATCTTGCCCTCGTGCAAGACCATCCCCCCAATGAGCTGTACATCAAAGTGGCGCATGCCCAAAATGCGCCTAGAAGCCTCCCTTGTGATCGCAAAACTCAAGGGCAGAACCTCTTGTAAGCCCTTCTCACTCTTTTGCACCGCCTTTTTCAAGTCAAAAAAGTGCTCTTGTAACTCCTCATCACTTAAAGCCTGCACCTTGGCCTCTAGAGCGTTGATCTCTGCTACCCGTTTTTGGTAGCGTTTGATCTCCCGTTGGTTTTTTGTACCAACAACCTTACCCAGCACGGTTTTTATCATTCTTAACATCCCTTAAATCCCAAGGACAAATTGTCTTTTTATATTTTTGTATAAGTGCAAATTTTAACAAAATTTTGTAAAATTACCTATAAAAAGGGAGTCTATGCGCGCCTATCTGTTTATCCTTTGTTTCCAGTTTTTAATTTCTGCTCCCTTGCAGTTTGCCAGCCTAAGTGCCCACTTTAAGCAGGTGGTGCTCGGCACAACTTCCTCACCTCTAAACCCAACCTATGAAGGGCAAATCTTAGCCAAAGCCCCCTTCTTTGCTAAGTGGAGCTACACCAAGCCCAGCCCCAAGGAAGTCTATATGCAGGATAAGCAAGTCATCATCTACGAGCCTAGACTGCTGCAAGCCACCTACACGAAGTTGAACAAAGCCCTGGACTTCTTTGCTATCCTTAAAAAAGCTAAGTGGCAAAAAGACGGGCGTTACAAAGCCAAAATCAACCACACCACCTACTGTCTGACCCTAAAAAACGGCCTGCCCTATAAACTCAACTACACCGACAAAATGCAAAGCCAAGTGGAGATCATTTTTACCCAAGTGAAGACGAATATCCCCCTGGCTTCTAGCCTCTTTCAATTCACCCCCCCAGCGGGCATTGAAATCATTAAACAATAGGGGCACTCTTGGCAATCAACCCCTACAGCACACAGTGCATCGATATGGACGACCTAAAAGCGGTGCAGCAAGCCCTGCAAGGGGCGCATTTGACCCAAGGTCCTTTAGCAGAGCAATTTGAAGGGGCTTTAGCGGATTATTTAGGCGTAAAACATGTTGTAGTTTGCACAAGCGCAACCACAGCACTGTTCATGCTTTACCACGCCCTGGATTTGACAAACAAGAAAGTGATCACCACGCCCCTAAGCTTTGTCGCCACAGCAAGCATGCTGCTCGCTAACCGCGCCACCCCGATTTTTTGCGACATACAAGAAGATGGCAACATAGACCCCACGCTTTTAGAAAGTTGTCTAGAGTCTGGGGTTAGGGCGGTGGTGAGCGTGGATTATGGGGGGGCGAGCGTGGATGTCGTCACCCTTAAAGCCTTCTGCACTAAACACGGGCTGCTCTTTCTTAGCGACAGCTCCCATGCCTTTGGGGGAGAGTATGCAGGTGTGAAAATCGGCGCGCTTGCCGATGCGAGTGTGTTTAGCTTCCACGCCATTAAATCCATCACCACCGCTGAGGGCGGGGCAGTTGCCACCAATGACAGCACCCTTTACAAACGGCTCAAACTGCTCATCTCCCACGGGGTAAAAAAAGATGGATGGGATACAGAAGTGCAGAGTCTAGGCTTTAACTTCCGTATGAACGAATTGCAAGCCGCCTTAGGTCTAAGCCAACTTAAAAAGGTGGATATTTTTATCGCTAAAAGAGAAGAAATCGCTTGCCTGTATGACGACCTTTTTAAAGATAACCCCTATTTTACTTGTCTGCACGCTACACTAGACCCCAAGATCAAAAGCACCAACCATCTCTATCCCATTTTGCTAAAGCCCTCTTTGTGGGGGCAAAAAACCCAAATCTTAGACGCGCTTTTAAAAGCCCAAATGGGTGTGCAAGTGCACTACAAGCCCATACACACCTTTAAACTCTACCAAGACCTGCTAGGCAAGCAAATCCTACCCAAAGCCCAAAGTTTCTATAAAGCCGAAATCTCTTTGCCTTGCCATCAAAAAATGAGCTTGGAGCAGGTAAAAGAAAGTGCAACCAAAGTCCTAGAGATTTTACAAGCGCAATCTAAAGCTATTGGCGACCACGCATAGCGAGCTAAGCCCCATGCCAAGAGCAGCGATGAGAGGCGTAATGATACCACACAAGGCCAGGGGGATGAATAGGGCATTGTAAAGTGCACTGATAGCAAGATTTTGTTTGATGCACTGATGGGTGCTTTTAGCTACACTAAAGGCGATTTGCACCCCTTCTAGGCTGTTGTTGAGTAAGATAATGTCGCTGTAAAGCAGGCTCAAGTCATGCCCCTCGTGCATACACATAGACACTTGGCTGACAGCGAGGCTCGCCGTGTCGTTTAAGCCATCACCCACCATCACCACAACCTCCTTTTGCGCTAGGGCACTTTGCACATGCGCTAGTTTTTGCTGCGGACTTAAAGGGGCATAACAGGGCAAGTCCAACTCTTTGGCAATCTTAAACACGCTAGGCGCGCCATCCCCGCTTAAAATGGCGATTTTTAACCCCATGGACTTTAAGCCCTGCACCACTTCTAGGGCTTGGGGCTTTAAACTTGCCTGCAAGCTAAAACTCGCCTTTAATTTGCGATCCACGCTGTAGACAAAGTCCGCCTTTAAATCCCCCACCGCCACGCCCTTACTTTCTAAATACGCCACCGATCCGCCATGCAAGATATGCCCCCCGCAACGCGCTTCAAGCCCGCCGTTTTCTTGTTTGAGGTTTTCTACGAGGGCGGGCTGTGCTTGCTCTTTTAAGAAAACACATAAACTTTTGGCGATGGGGTGCGGGTTGTGCCAGAGCAAGCCTAAGAGTTGCCCTAAATCATAGGGGGCGTGGGTGGTGTTAGTTTGCACCTTTAAAAGGCTCTTGGTGAGCGTGCCCGTCTTGTCCAAAAATAAAGTGCTAGCCTTGGCTAGGGTTTCTAAACTGCTGTTTTTTTTAAACAACACCCCCTTTTTAAAGGCAGCGTTGCTGCCTAGCACTAGGGCAATGGGCGTAGCCAAAGCAAAGGCGCAGGGGCACGCCACCACCACCACGCCCATCGCCACAAAAAAGCCTTGTGCTATGCTTGCAAAGAGTGCCCAAGCTACAAAGCTAAGCCCGGCGAGTACAAGCACTGCCGTGCTAAAATAGCGGGCGAGTTTATCCGCCCTCTCTTGTAATTTGGGCTTTGCTATAAAGCTTTTTTGCACGAGCTCCACCATTTGGCTTAAAAACGAGGCTTTAAAGGGCGCACTCACTCTGTAGGTGAAAGCCCCCGACAAATTGACACAGCCGGAAAGCACGCTTTGCCCTTTTGCTAAGGTGGTCGGCAAACTCTCCCCATTGAAGGCTTGGGTGCTCACCTGGGCACCTTCGCTCTCTAGCATGCCATCTAAAGCTACACACTCTCCGGGCAACACCTCCACTAGCGCACCCACCTCTATATCCTGCGGGTCTTTAAGTACCCGTTTTACCTGCCCATTTTCTTGCTCTAATACCGCTACTTGCAAGGGCAGGGCACTTTGCAGGCTGTCAAGCAAGGCATTGGCGCGGTGCTTGGCCTTAAGCTCTAAAAACTTAGAGAGATACACCAAAGTGATGAGCATGCTCACCGACTCAAAGTAGGGGCGCGCCCCGCTAAAGGTGGCGTAAATGGAGTAAAGATACACTCCAAGTGCCCCCACGCTGACACTCAAATCCATGCCCACCACGCCGTGCTTTAAGCCATAAAAAGCCCCTTTTAAAAAGACACCCCCTGTAATGAAGAGCGCGAGCGAAGCAAGGGCCCACGAAGCGATGTGCAGCTTAAACGCCATATGTATGTCCATGCCCGAAAAGTAGCCTGCATAGTCCGCGATGGCAATGAACATGATGTTCATGCTCGCAAACACCCCCACTACAAGAGCAATAAACGCCTTTTCTTGTTGCTTTTTGGCGTGGTTATCCTGCACCCTAGGGTCATACACCTGCGCCTGATAGCCGATGGCCGCTACCGCGTCTAAAATGGTGGCGATGTCGATTTCTGTGGGCTCAAAGCGCACAAACGCCCGCTGTGTGGTGTAGTTGGCCTGCACGCCATAAACGCCCTTTTGTTTCAAAAGCACATGCTCGATGAGCCACACACAGGCGGCGCAATGGATGTTCTCTAGCAGCAACGCCACTTCTAGTAGCCCATTTTCTAGGGGCGTGGTGAATTTGTCTAAAAAGGCTTTGGAGCTGTAATGCTCTTTGGCATGAGGCTTGGGAGGGGCGATGGGAGCTAGGGGCTTTGCGCCCAGCTTGTCGTAAAAGCTCTCTAGTTGCAGGTCGTGTAAAAGCGTATAAACCCGCTTGCAGCCCTCACAGCAAAAGACAAGGGGGGGGCTGTCTTTTTGTTCTAGCGTGAAAACTTCATTCTGGCAGGGCAGTTGGCAATGGGCGCAATTAGACAAGGGAGGCTTTGATGCTGTGGGTTTTGAATTTTTCATAGATATGTGCCACTTCGGGGGTGTTGTCTTGCTGGTCTTTAGAGTTGTGGGTGATTAAGGGCGGGGCGACTTCTAAGTAACTCTTGCTGTTTTTTCGTGCAGCGCATAAAATTAAACGCGCCTTGTGGTTTTTAAAGGGATGGACAAAGCGTAGTAAGGTGGGCTTTAACTTGGCTTGTTGCAAGGCAGCAAGCAGGCTATCGGCGAGGCTGGCGTGGTAGCAGAGCACAAAGTAGCCCTGTGGTTTTAACAGCTGCGCGGCTTTGGTGCAAAAGGCAAGCAGGGGTAGATAGCTTTGGTTCGTGGCCTGGGCTTTTTGGCCATGCGGGCTTCTTAGGCTGTCCTTGGGGTAGTAGGGGGGGTTGGAGAGCACCACGGCGTAAGAATTGGGCTCTAGGGGGCAATTTAAAAAGTCGCTGTGGTGCACTCTAGCGTGGGGGGCGTTTTGGCAATTGAGCCTAGCAAAAAACGCCATTTCTGTATCGATTTCGACTAAATCCAGCGGATTTTTAAACTCCCTCGCGCACAGTAACCCCACCACCCCGCAGCCCGCCCCAATGTCTAAAAGCTTATCGCCCTTTTTAATAAAGGGCGTGGCAAAGTGGGCTAAAAACAAGCTCGCACTGTTGTAGGCGTAGCCCTTGAGGGGCTGGTAAAATCTCATGCCAGCCACGCCAACATATCCTGCCCCAAAATTTGGCTATGCAAGGGTTTAAAGCCTTGGGTGCAGTGGCAGGCTAGCCCTTGGGCCCCCTCTTGCAAACTAGCGTTGGTGTGGATGAGCAGCATGTCGATGTGATCGCGCAGGCTCTCAAAGAGCCCCCACCCGCCCTCAATGACATTAAAGCCTTGCTTTAAGGGCAGTTGCTTAACTTCGTGGCACACCTGCACCCTGCGCCCCTTCACGCCAAAAAGGGGGATGGTGGGGTCAAAGGGGCTTGTGTTCCTTGTTAAAATGGCGGCATGGCATAAACCTTGATAGGGCGGGGTGGCAAGGCGGGTGTTTAAGGTGGGGCGATCTAGCCGGACACTCTTGCCTGAAATAATGAGATGATTGGCGACGGTGCGTTGGTTATGGGTGAAAATTTGGCTCTCTTGGTCTGAGATTTTGCCTAAATAAGAGCCATCTAGCCTTGTGGCGATTTTAAAGAGATTAAACGCCCCCTTGTTCTCTAGGCATGTAAAGGGGGTGAGTAGGTCGCTGCATGCTTTTTCTAAAACTCCGCTCAGCACTTCTACACCCGCTTGTTTTAGACGCTTTAGCCCTCCTTGGGCCTTCTTGCTTGGCTCTAGCGTGCCCACCACCACTCTTTTAGGGTGCACCTGCTCCAAAAGCGCGGCGCAGGGGGGGGTTTTGCCAAAGTGGTTACAGGGCTCTAGGGTTACAACGAGGGTGCAATCTTTAAAAAGCCCGCTGTGGTTTTGGGCAAGAAAGCGGTAGTTGGCTTCTTTGTCTAGGGGGTCTAGGTGGGCTGGCATAGGCGCAGGGCTCAAGGCATTAAACGCCTGCCTTAGGGCCAACACCTCGGCATGCGGGGTGTGGGCTTTGCTGTGCGCTTGCAGGGCTAAGACTTCATTTGTGGGACTAAGCAGGGCGCAGGCCACGCTAGGATTAGGCAGGGCTAAAGTTTGGCTCTGCCATGCGCGCTCGATACACGCACGCATCACAATCTCAAAGAGCATTTAGTAGTGGAAGGGCAGGGCTAGAAAGCCTTTGATGGTCAGCGCGTTGATAATATCTACAAAGAACGCCCCCACCAAGGGCACGACAATGAAGGCAACATGGCTTGGGCCATAGTGGTTCGTGATGGTTTGCATATTCACCATTGCCGTGGGCGTAGCACCCAGCCCAAAGCCACAATGCCCCGCGCTTAACACCGCCGCGTCATAACTCTTGCCGCAGACGCGGAAAGTTACAAACACACTATAAAGGATCATCACCGCCACCTGCACGGTTAAAATGATGGCAATGGGCAGGGCGAGATTGACAAGCTCCATGAGATTGATGCTCATTAAGGCAAAGGCTAAGAATAAACTCAGGCTCACATTGCCGATCACGCCAATTTCGCGATCAAAGACTTTATGGATTTTGCTGTAAGTGGAGATATTTCTGAGCAACACGCCCACAAACAAGCACCACACAAAGGTGGGCAGGGTGGGCAGGGTGAAGCTGCCTAAATGCACGGAAGTGGCGTGTTTGGCGATGAAAGTCCCCACCAAGAGAGCAATGCTCACAAGAGCCAAACTCTCAATGAAACTATTAGCTGTGATGAGGCGCTCTTGTTTGGGGGATTCAAAGATGAGCTCAGGCCCTTGTGTGCGCTCTGCTTTTTCTTGTTTGCTAGGCTCTAGTTTGTGCCGTTTAATCAAATAGCGCGCCACGGGGCCACCGATGATCCCCCCGCTCACCAGCCCAAAGGTGGCACACACGATAGAGACTTCCAAACTTTGGGGGAAGTTGTAGGGGGCCTGCGAGAATGTAGAAGACCACGCCGCGCTGGTGCCATGCCCGCCGGTGAGCGAAATCGAGCCGCCCAAAAGGCCCATTAAAGGATTCACGCCAATGAGACTAGCCACGCTAACACCCACCAGATCCTGCACAGTTACAAAGATACCCACGGCGATCAAGAATACCACGAGCATTTTACCTCCTTTTTTGAGTGAGGCAAAGTCTGCGCTAAGCCCGATAGTGATGAAAAATGTCAGCATTAAGGGCTCTTTGAGGCTTGCATCGAGCACGAGTTTAAAGTTGTAGAAGTGGTGGGCGAGCATGATCGCAAAGGCGACAATCACCCCCCCAACCACAGGCTCTGGAATGTCGTAGTCTTTTAAAAACTTCACATGGCGGATCACAAAGCGCCCTAAGAGCAAGACTCCCACCATACAAACCAAAGTCGCATAAACATTAAAATCAACCACTTTTGCCATCGCGCTCCCCATTTCTGTTTAACCAAAGGGTAAAATATTTCGTATATAATAGCACACTCTAAGGATCTATTTATTGTGTAAAGGGATAAAATGCTGACAGTCTTGCAAATTGGAGCGGGGGGCGTGGGCAGAGTGGTGGCACACAAGCTCGCCCAAAACCGCCACTTATTTGAAAGGGTGGTGCTGGCTAGCCGCACCCTGTCTAAATGCCAGGCCATAGCCGATAGCGCGAAGGCTAGGGGGCTTGGCGAAATCATTTGCGAGCAAGTGGATGCCGACAGTGTGCAGGAAGTCGTGGCGTTGATTGAGAAATATAAACCTAAAGTGGTCTTAAACATTGCCCTACCCTACCAAGATTTGACGATCATGCAAGCCTGTCTACAGACCAAGACCAACTACCTAGACACCGCTAACTACGAACACCCCGACCTAGCCAAATTTGAGTATAAAGAACAATGGGCGTTTGACAAAGCCTATAAAGATGCGCAGATTTTTGCACTTTTAGGCAGTGGCTTTGATCCGGGTGTAACGAATGTCTTTTGCGCCTACGCCCAAAAACACTATTTTGATGAAATCTACAACATCGACATTTTAGACTGCAACGCCGGCACACACCCCTACCCCTTTGCCACTAATTTCAATCCCGAGATCAATTTAAGAGAGGTGAGCGCAAGGGGACGCTACTACGAAAATGGGGCGTGGATTGAAACCGCTCCCCTAGAGATCAAACAAACATGGGCCTACCCTGAGATTGGCGAGCGGGCTTCTTACCTGCTCTATCACGAGGAATTGGAATCCTTGGTTAAGCACATCAAGGGCTTAAAGCGCATCCGCTTTTTTATGACCTTTTCAGACAATTACCTAAATCACATGCGCTGTTTGGGCAATGTGGGGATGCTGGGCATCGAGTCCATAGAAGTGCCCTTAGCCGATGGTAAAGTGGGTAAAGTCGTGCCCATCCAGATTTTAAAACAACTCCTGCCCGATCCAGCAAGCCTAGCAGGCCAAACCACGGGCAAGACCAACATTGGATGCTACATCCACGGCACGAAAAATAAGAAGGAAAAACGGCTCTATATCTACAATGTCTGTGACCACCAAAAATGCTATGAAGAAGTGGGCTCGCAAGCTATCAGCTACACCACGGGCGTACCCGCTATGGTGGGGGCGATGATGATTTGCAAGGGTATTTGGGGGGGTGAAAACTCCAAGGGCGTGTTTAATTTAGAGCAACTCGACCCCGACCCCTTCTTAGAAGAGCTGGACAGACAGGGCTTAAAAACCGAGGTGATCGAGCGCTAATCGGGGACTTTAGTCTTTAAGGTTGGGGCTAACCCATAAGGATTTATCATGCGTGATTATACCCACCTCCCCGAAGAACCCTTAAAAAACGCCCTTAGAGAGGCTTATTTTAAAGGCTTTCTGTGCACAGGCGATAAAATCGATTTTCAAATCAGCCTGCCCACAAAAGACCTTTTTGACAAAGAACCCACCCTCCTGCTGTGGGCAGAGGCCAAAGCGGGCACATACGATCTAAACAAAGCCCTAACCCAGCTCATCTTAACGATTTTAAAGCACAAGTACGAAAGCCTACCCCCCTTTTTAGCCGCATTTAATGGGATAAGTTTTGTCGCGATTGAGAGTGAAAAACTAGAACCCCTGCTTAAAGAACTTGCCAAGAAGACCTACAAAGCAGCGCCAAGCAACCACAACTCTAAAGAGTTTAAAGAAGTCCAAGAGCTCTTAAACCCCCTATTAAACGCCCATTTAATCACCTTTTACTATGAACAACACCAATGCGAATTGAAAAACTTCATCAAGTCTTTAGGCACCGACACCAAAACCCTTCAAACCCAGATCACAAGGGATAATTTTAAAAAAATTTTTGATAAATGGCTTATTTG
>NZ_CDMK01000003.1:0-15672 GCF_001283065.1 Helicobacter heilmannii
AGCTCTTTTCTAAAAGCGCGGTAGTTCTTAGGGTCTAGTTGGATTTTCGTGTCTTTAGGATAAAGCTTGGCGATGATGTCTTGAGTCGCTTGCTCGTAAGATTCTTTGGTGCCCTTTTCTAAATTGTCTAAAATGCTTTTAATGCCGCTTTGGCTCACATCGAATTTTTGCAACTCATTTTGCAGCTTCTCAGTGGTGGTGTTTAAAATGTCTTTCAAGGCCTTTTGGGCTTTGGGGCTGGTGTTGGCCGCCTCTGTCATGAAGGCCAATAAATCCCCGCTTTCATCGGCCCTAACTTGGCGCAATATCGCTTCTTGTGTGGCCTGTTTGTTGTTTAAAAACAGCCCGTCCATGATCGCGTTGTAAGCCTTGTAGATTCTACCCTCGCCAAAGGTCTTTTTAACCAACTCCTTAGCCGGCACTTCTCTACGACCTAAAGCAACACCTCCGCCAAACTCTTCGCCTGCGGCCTTGATCGCGGCTTGTTGCTCGGAGGTAAAGGTGTTGCCGATGATGTTTTCAATGCTTTGACGGTTGCCGCTAAAAAAGTTTTTAGTCCAGCCCACGCCGGGAATGTAGTTTGTGATTTTATCCCAATTGGCGTGAGCTAGCCCCCTAGCTAAAGGCCTTAAGGCTTTGGCTAGCCCCAAAGTGGCAGAGTCAGCCACCACAGAGATCAAGCCATCTTCGATCAACTTGTGTTTGATCTCTTCAAAGTTGTGCTGTCGTTTTAAAATGACATCGGCGTAAAGAGAATCGGCCACCGAGCCTAAAGAAGTGCCCAAAGCCCCCCCTGCCACCATCCCTAAAACAGGAGCATAAGCGCTTTTGCTCTTAGCCCCCAGCTCAAAGCCCGCCTTAGCCCCTGCAATGCCCCCGGCTATGGAGGACATATTGCCCTTCAAGAAGGTAAAAAAGTTGTCGATGAAGCCATCATTAATGCGGTAATACTGCCCATCTTTGAGCATGTAGATGTTGTTTTCTTTGTCGGTGTAAGCCCCCTCAAACCCATTCGCGCGCGCGATCGCATCCAGCCCTTTAGCATAGTCTTTTTTCTGCTCTTGGCTCGCCCCAAAAAGCGCAGCAGATAGACTGGCCGCGCTGTGCCTGTCTTTGAAGAGGTAGACTGATTTTTGTACTTCTTTGGTGAGATCCGCGCTCTTTAAAACTTCTTGGTATTCTTTGAGGACTTTTTTAGGGTCGCCAAACTGGTCGATGATGTTTTCTAAAAAATTGCGGTCTTTAAAAATTTGGTGTTGCTGCTCTTTGGTGAGCTTACTAGGGTCTTGCACTTGTAAAATGCTGTGGCGCATTTTCTCTTGCTCATACGCCTGCTTACCGCCTTCAAACACGCCACTTACAATTTCTGCCCAATCCAAAGGGTTAAACGCGCTTAAGTTGGCGCGCTTTTGGCGGGCTAAAAAGTCTTGCACGGGGGCGGGCAAGCGCTCGTAAGGGAGGTTGTGCTCAATGCCCATTTGCACCAAATCTTTAAACGCCAAGTTTTCTTCTCTCTGCTTTTCGTCTTGAAAGTCGAGCGTGCTTAAGGCCTGTTTAAACCAGTTGGAGCCGCTTTGTAGGGCTTTGGCCTTCTCTTGGATTTGGGCTAAAGCTTCTTTGGCATCTGCAAACTTAGTAGGCTTTGCTCCTGTAGGGGCATTTTGGGGCAAAAGGGGGATGAAGTTGTGCGCTTTAGGCTCGGCTTCTTTGGTGGGGGCTAAATCAAGGCTCTTTTCAATGGGCGTATGGGGGGCTTCTGGGGGCGGGGGTGTGGTTGGGGTTTGCTCTTTAGGCTTTAAAGGCGCAAAGTCCAAATCTGCAAAACTCACAAGATCATGGTAAAGGGCGTTGGTGATTTGGGTGGGGTTTAGCCCCTCTTTTCTATAAAAGTCTTCTAACTCTTGGTAATTAAAGTTGTTCTCATTATTTTTAACAAAGTCTAAGACCGCCTTCTTGCTGATCCCATCTTGTCGTAATCTTTCAAAATCTAAAGTTGCCATATTCACCCTTTAGCCCCATTTTAGGGGAAAATGAAAGAATAAAAAAGGGTTAACCCTTGCAAGGGTTTTTCATCTATGCTTAAATGCAAAAAACACAAAGGAAAGCGATGGCAAAGAAAAAAGCAAGCCAAACTGAAGAAGAGTTGCAAGAAGCAGCAGAAGACACAGAAGAGCAAGCAGAAGAAGAGCAAGAAGCAGCAGAGGCCGTGGTGGCACACGACTCTAAGGGCACTTGTAAACCCGATCACCAATACGCCGTGATCCAAGATAACCGCGTGGTCAACATCATTAATGGCGCAGACTTGCCCGTTTACAACAAGGACGATCTCAAACTCATCGAGCTACAAAAAGGCAAAGAAAAATTTTACGGCGTGGGCTCTGTGGTGGTTAATGGAGTGCTGCAACCACTGGACTTAGCCACGGCCAAACGAAAGGGCTTAGAGGAGCTAAACGCGGTGTTTGATGAGAAAGCCGCCCAAATGCAAGAAGATTTTACGCCCTTTGAAGAGGTGTTGACCTATGAGCTGCAATACCAAGAAGCGCAAAAGTTTAACCAAGACAACACCGCTCCCACGCCCTTTTTAGACACACTGAGCCAAAGCAGGGGCGAGGATAAAAAAGCCCTTGTGTCTAAAATCCTGCAAAAACACCAAGACTACACCCTAGAGCTTGCGAAATTGATGGGCAAGCGGCATAAACTACGGGACAAAATCCAGCAAGCCAAAAACCTAGAAACCCTGTTTAAAGTGGCGATCGAACTTTAATGCCTTTAACCTTTGGTAGAGAGGGCATTTTTGGCCGTGAATACCAATCGTTTTATAAAAAGAAGGTGCGCGAGCGCTCCAGCATATACCGCAAAATCCGCGATGAATACGGGCTAGACATCCCCGAGTGGGCGATCATGCACCACGCCAAAAAGGCCGCGAAAGCCGAAGCCGAAAAACATTTTATGGTCTTCACCGACATTTTCACCAAACCTGAAAACCTGTTTAAATTTTTGGGGGCGTTGTTTGAAGCGATCTTTTCCATTGTGGCTGGGGTGCTGGTGAGCGTTTTTACTTTGGGCATTGGCACGCCTTTAGGGGCTACGGTGGCCACAATTGGCGTAGCAGGCGGGGTGGCCACAATCGCGGGCACAATGGCGGGCATTCTCATAGATGAAGAAATCAAGGGCAATGCGGCTTTTTACAGCGGCTCGGTGAGCGGCTTTAGCACCGCTAAGGCCTTGTTAGAAGAAGCGCAAAAGATGGGCGCGCAAAAAACAACAAGGCTTCTCATCTACTCTCCTTATGATATTTTCCCTGAAGGCAAGATTTATAAAGCAGAAAACCCGGGCTCGTTAAGCTACAAGGCGGGACTAGAAGCCCCAAATTGCATGAAGGGCATCAACAACGGCTATAACAGCAATGGACTAAGCGAAATCATCGGCACCACGCAACACAAATACGGCCCGGGAAACGCCCACTACGACAACATCAAAAACCCCTTTCCCGATGCCAAGTTTCAGGCAAACGAGGAGTACATCAAAACCGCCCTAGAAAATAAAATCAAGGAGCGCATGCAGGCGATAGAAAAAGGCTTTGCCAAACTAAGCGCAGAAAAGTTTGGGCATTATGACCGCAAAGGCTTTGTGCGGATCGTCAACCACAATTTAAAAACGATGGTGCACACCCGTATTGATGGCTACAACTCTTGGCGTTTCCTAAAAAAGATGGAGTTTTACCACTACGGGCACAGACTGCCCCTATTTGACAATATAAAAAAACCCCCGCTGGTGGATGTGCCCTTGCACGAGGATGGGCCTAAAGGGTATATCCAAATCAAGGGCGGGCATTATGAAGACAAATTTTTCACGTTCGATGATACCTTAATCATCGGGGCGGATGGGCAACTAAAAGACATCCAAAGACAAAAAAGCGTGTACAGCAAATACAATAAGCAGAGCGAGTGGCATGATAAAATAATTGGTACTAAAGACAAACGAGAAGCCTACATCAACTACTGGGAGAGCAAAAAGAACAAGAACGCAATTTTATACAAAACCCAACACAAAGACCCCCCCAGAATGGGTGCAAGAGCCCAACACTTCAAGGCCATTAGAAACAACACAGAGGCCCAAAACGCCCTAAGCGATGAAATATACGAGCGCATTAGGCGGGCTTATTCTCAGTGGTGTTATGATTATTGGCAATGCTTTGGCGTGCATTTTTTAGACGCGACAGAAGGAGAGCGCCCCTTTAACCTAGCCCAAAAGCGGGCCAAAGAAGCGGGCATTGATTTTCAAGCCGTGTTTTTCTGCACCAACCAAGAAACACTAGCCCCCTATGAGCAAGAAAAACAAGACTTATTCGACTCTTTGGCAACCGCGATGGAGTGGGCGGCAGAGAAAGAGTACATCAAAATGGACAACGGCGCAGATGAAGATTAATTTTAAGCGGTGTTTAAAAAAATAAAAGTTAATATCCAGCGTGCGTACAGCAACCCTTGGGGTCTTTGTGGACAACTCCTCACTTCTCCACAAAGGCACACTTCCTTAAATCCATTTAAGCCTAGAATCGTCGAGCAAATGCATAAGCGTGTCTTTACACGGCCCTAACGGTTTAGCTGGATTCTAGCACTTAAATAAAACTGAAACAAAAAACAAATTAAACCCCCTAGCTAAAGCTAAGAGTTTCAAAGCGCGCTGGAAAATGCTGTGGCTAATACTCCAAATGCTGGGCGGAGGGGTATTTTTGCCACTTAGAGCCTTTGGGGGTGTTTTGCGGGGCGGGGTTTTGGGCGTGCTGGACTTGGGCGATTTGCTCTGTGGTGGTTTGGCTTTGCACCAGCTCACCTTGTTGCGTGTATTTATGCGCTTTGGCCTGCAATTCGATCACCTGCGCTTTTAATTTCTCTAATTCTAAAGCCTGCAGCTGCTCTTGATAGGGCGCGCTGGCCTGGGCCTGTTTGGCTTGGGCTTCTTCGGCTTGGGCCAGCACCTCTTGAATGTCAGCGATAATGGGGCTGTCCATGTCTTTAAGCATTAAGGGCAGAAGATGGGGCACTAGATCGGGGCGTATTGGCCCAATCACCTTTAAAAGCTCATTCCAGTGGCTAAAGCGCTCATCCTTGCTTTCGGTTTTAAGTTGGGTTTTGTAGATCAAATCAAACTTGCAGGGCTTAATGCGGTTGTTTTCACTAGAGTTAATGCTAAAGTAACGATCGCCCACTTTAGGATCGACAATCCTAAAGACTTGTTTTTTAGTGAAATAGTGGCTAATGAGCGATACGGCTAGCTCAAAGATCAGCTTGTCCATGTCATCGCTCACCTTTAAAAAATTCTGCAGCCCCATTAAACCGCTTTCCCGCCGCTGCGCGATCGCCACCCCGCTTTGGCGGTTAATGGCCATGCCTAAAGATTCATCATTTAAGCCCGCTAGGATTTTCAGCAAGTTGCGCTTTTGCTCGCTCTTTTGGCTTAAGGCCGCGATGTCGGCTTGGTTGTTTAAGAATTGGATTTTTTGATCTTTCAATGCCCCGGGGCGCACTCTCACAATGGCGTTATCTAGGCTCATGGTTTCTACAAACTCATCGATGTTGATCACGCTGTCTTCTTCAAACATCGCCTTAAAAGAGCCCATCATATTTCCCATGCGGTTTTCGGCATAGTTGATGTAATCTTGCATGGGCTTAACATCCCTAAACAGCCCATAGTAATTGCCCTCTTCATCGGTGTAGAATTTGGCCACAATGAAGGGGTGCATTTTGTTTTTAAAGGGGGTGGGCTCGTGTAAATAAATGCCCCCCTCTTGATTCCACAAATAACGATCCCACCCGTGTTTTTCCTTAACCCACGATTCGATGATGATCGCCATGCGCTCATCATCCCCCCCATTGTCATAAACAATTTCCACGCCACCCAAAATATCTTTGGCATTCTCTTCGGGCACTTGCATCACCTTGTGCAATCTTCTCGCGTCTAGGGCATTGCTGTCCGTGCTGAAGGCATCGATGATGAAACTTTGCGGGTCTAAAGCCTTGATCTCAATGTCGATATTGCCCCCGCCATCATCCACCGCCCACAGCTCCACCACCGCCAACCCGCCCATGATCAAATCCTTATCCCGCTTGATCATTTCCTTATCGTAATTTTTCTTTTGGGAAAAGTATTTAAGAAGGTCGTTTAATAAATCCGCTAGAGGCTTGTCTTCTTCTTGGCGGGGCGTTAAACGGACTTCTTGAATGCTCTGTATCTTGTAGCCCATGATTTTGTTGACAATCATTTTATAAATGTTTTCCACAATGGGCGTTTGGCCGCGCTCGGTGATGATGGAGAGCACATCTGGGGGAAGTTGGTTGCCGTGGTAATAGGCTTTGGCTTGTTTAAATTCTTGAATAGATTTAGAGGCTTTGTCTTGGTCTTTTTTGAAATCTCTTAAAAGGGTGCTAAAGTCTCTCAAAATAAAACCTTAAAAAAGCCCACCGAAAGAAACAAAACCTTGGAAGTTCTAAGCACTCTTAAGGTGGGCAAGTTCCGTGTAAGAAGAACACGCAAACTATAGCAAAAGCGCGCAAGAGTTGCAAGGGTTAATACAAAACACCACTATTTTAGGGCACTAAGGCCAAAGTGGAAATAAGTGCAAAAAAGACCATGGGGGAATTTAAGCTGTGGTTTGGCACAATAACCCTAGCATTAGCCCACCGCACTTAAGCGGTGCAAGCGTTTAACGCTTGTGTTGAGCTTAATGCAGTTGTTCCGCGAAGACAACTACAAAAGCTAGGATTATTAGCAGTTTAGCCATCGGTTATCTCCTTTCTCGGGAGAAAACGCGATGCGTTTTTTGCCCACTATCTACCCGCCCCCTACACAAACAAGTTAAAAACCCATTTGCAGGACGCCAATCGCGGTAAAGATAACCAAGTGCCAATAACTCTATTCTACCAAAGCTCCCTTAAGTGCGGACAAAAAAGACCATGGGGGAATTTAAGCTGTGGTTTGGCACAATGGTTTTAGCTCTTGCCCCCCTTTGAGGGGGTTTAAGGGTGTTAGTGCAAAGTTTGGGTGAACACGAGCACTATCGCTAAAACCAATAGCAAACGCATGTAGCCTCCTTGTTTGGGGGTCCCACATGCCTACCCTCCCACATAGGCCACGCCCCCCAACCCAAACAACAAGAATAGCCACAAGTGCCAATAACTCTATTCTACCAAAGCTCCCTTAAGTGGGCTATTTGGGGGTTTCTTGGGGCTCTTGTTTAGTGCAGTGCTCCAAATCTTTTTCTAAAATTTCCACATACACTAAAAGTTCTTGCAGGTATTCTAGGGTGTCTAAATCAGCAGAAGGCCTAGGGGCTTTTTTGACATGGCATTTTGTGGGCAAATAGACCTTTTGATAAACCACAGAAGGGCTACAGCCCACTAAAAATAAAGCGGCAAGCAAAGAGCCAAGCCGCAAAATTAGCCCTGCTGCTCTTCTTCGAGGGTGTTGGCCAACTTCAAAAGCTCGTCCGTGGTCATTTTGCTGTAATCGTTTTGCATTTGCGGGGCGGGTAAAACGCCCTGTTCTTTGCCAAAAAGGCTAATTTTCAGGTCGGCAAACATCTTAGCCACCTTTTCAGCCGCCCCGATGATGACTGGATTGCCTTTAGGGTTGTCGGCATTGTAGGCGACCATGCGCATGAGCTCATCCTTAGCGATCACCGCGCTTAGCAAAATATTTTTATTGATGTAGTTTAAATTCATCGCCTTCATCAACAGCTCATCGCTGGAGGTTTCTAGCAAAGCTTCAAGCACAATGGGATCAAGATTAGCCTCTTGCAGTTTCGATCTAATGCTGTCTTTAATTTCTTCTTTCTTGGAGCCGATGAAGGTGTCCACGCTATGCGTGAGCATGCTATCTGTCAACACCTCCACTTCTACTTCTTTGGCCACTTTATAAGGCTCCCACTTCCCCTCCTTAGCCCATTTGCCGACCGTCTCTGCAGAAACGCCAAATTGCTTGGCCAAGTCTGTTAAGCTGATCTGGTGCGTTTCATAATACGCCTTGCATTCGACTTTCTTAGCCTTGTAGCCTTCAGTTGTGTAGCGTTTCCACTGCTCAGAAACCACCCACTTAGCGATCGTGCCATAGGGGACTTGGTGCACCCTAGAAAGCTCGGCATAAGTCGTTTGCGTGCTCTCGTATTGTTGGCGCACCGCTTCTTTTTTATCTGTATATCTGGCTGGTCTACCGCCCATTAACAATCCTTTAAAAACACTGATAGAGAAAACGCCGTGCGCGCCCCATCCCATCTCTCTAAAACAAGCACGCGCACCCCGGGCAAGAGCGTTAAGATCACCACCCGCCTTTTGCCAACATGGTTTCCTTGGTTATCAATGTCTTGGGCATCTCCCCCATTGATGATTAAATTATACCTGCCATCGCTGGTGGATAGATGCAGGCTGCACCCATTCCGGTAGTAGGTGTAAGGGTGGGATTGGATGTCAAAGATCAGATCAAAAGGCGCATTCGTGTTGTTTCTATAGCCCCAATCAAAGGCGTTATCGGTTTTAAAGACATAACCGCTCATCATTGTCCTCCTATCTTGCTATAAGTGTGCTTGTCGATCTTGCCATTGGTCTTTTTGATGTAGTCGTTTTTTTGGCGGTATTTATTTAGGGCATCTAGGGCTTCTTTGGGGATTTTCCCGCCCAAAGCCTGCACTTCCCCCATTTGCCGCATTAACAACTTAAGCTGTATGCTCTGCGCTTCGCCCATTCTAGCGGTGTTTTCCTCCTTGCCCCTAAAACCCGCGTCAATAATGTTTCTTGCATCGTTCACCGCTTGGTTCGTGATCTTGCCCCCGCCATTGATCGCGCTCGCTAAAGAGTAAACATATTGCCCCATGGCTGTCATAAACTCTGCCGTATTCGCATTCACCCCAATAATCCCGCCCGTCATCTCGTTTAATTTGCGCCTAAGCCCGCTGTAAATCCCGCTGTTCTCTTGAAACTTGTTGATCAAACCATCGCCCAAATCTAGGGCTTTTAGGGTTTGGTACATGTTTTGGGTGGCCTGCGTGCGGTTGGCGATTTTTTGGCGCAACTCTACAGAGCCGTTAACCTGGGCATTTAAGTCGATGCCTAGATAATTCTTAGCTAGGTAGTAATCAAACATCGTTAAATCGCCCGTTTTCACCCGCCTATCTAAATCTTTAATGCCCGTGCTGGCACTGCTGACCACTTGTTCGTTTAAATCGAGAGCAGGTGGCGGGGCTTCTTTGGTTTGGGGGGTTTCTTTAAGATAGCCGCTTAAATCGGGCATTTGCTCTAAAGCAGAGCTTAGGTGGCTTGCCGAACTTGCCCCGATCACTAAATTTTCATCCGTGGGCAATAATGTCCCCGCGGTGTGGGCTAATTGTGAGATCGCGCCCATTAGCGATCCCATAAATGGGCTTTGGTGCCCTTTTTCTTCACTTCTTGCACTTCAATGATGCCTTTTTTGATGAGCTCTTGGCGTTTCAAGCCCATGCGTACTTTGTTATTAAACTCCAACTCCTCTAATTTTTTATGCCGCAAATAAGCGGTTTCTTCTTCTAAAATCTTAAGGGCGTTGCTTTGGATCAGCGCGCTTAAGTGCAACTGGGCTTCTAATTGCATTTCCCTAAAAAGCCGCATATTGTTGCTCTCTTCAAAGAATTGCTTAGCCAAAAATCTAAAGCGCGGGGGCGTGGTGCTGTCTAAATGCTCGTTTAAAATAATGTCTAAATCCTTTTCAACTTGCCCAAAAAACCCCTCTCGTTTTTCGTGTAAAAATTGCGTGTCTAATCTGTCTAACGCCAACCGCAAAGGCTCTGTAAAGTCCTGCTCTAAAACGGCGCTTAGCCGCTGGTGCAACAAGTCCATAAAGCCCTGTGTTTTCTCCACAAAAACGGTCATCTCTTGGCCTAAAGCCTCTTCAAACGCGCCCTTGCCATCTTCTTGGACCAAGAGCGCGGCCGCTTGCATTTCTTGCTTGGCTTCTTCTTTAATTTCTTCAAATTGGCCATAAAGCGTGGCTTTTAGCTCTTCTAAATCTTCTGTAAGCCCCGCTTTAAACTCTTGCAGGGCCGCAGACTTGAGCACGCTAAAGCCAAGCTGGGCTTTTTGTTTGGTGTCTGCCAAAAGCTGGCGGCTCTTTTTCTCTAGGCTTTGGCCCGCTTTGCTTAAAAAGTCTTGTGTATCTAATTTGATTTGCTCTTTCAAATCCTCTAAAAGCGCGGGTTTGTCCTGGGAATAAAAGTCTTCTTGCAGCGCACGGGCGCTCATATGCATTTGGCTTAGGGCTTCTTGCCCATAGTGGTTAGCCATTTGGCTTAATTTCTCTTGCAGCGCGCTTTGCATAGCCGCGCTTAAGCGCTCTTCAAGTTGCCGTTTATGCACCCCGTTTATAAGCCCGCTTAATGCTTGCGCTTGGATACCCGCTTGCAACTCCTGCAGCTTTTCTTCTGTTTTGCGCTCTAAGATTTGGGGCAAATTGGCATCCACTCTGGCCGCTTGCATTTGCTCTCGCACCCTTTGGGCAATTTTGGCATCCAACGATTCCATGGCCGTTTTGAAACGGGCATCAACATGCGTGATGAGGGTGGTTCTGGCCTGCTCTAAAAGGGCTATGCTCTCTTGTCTGGTCTGTTTGTTGGCTTCTAAAAGCTCTTGCACTTTGTTATAAAGTTGCATCAACACCTCCAATTAACAGAAGTTTCCCATTTTAAGCAAAAAGCCCACCCAAAGCAAGGGTTAAGGCCTGCCTTGAATGGTTCAAAAAGGAGTAGATGGAGGTTTAAAAGCGTCTTAAGTTTAAATGCTGATTGTGTGGTGCAAGCACCACACGGCAGAACCTAAATCCCAATGCATGTGAATTACAACGAGCCCGTGCGCATTCTAACAAAAGAAACTTAAAATTTTTTTATATGCGCCAAGTGCGCCGTTTATAAACGCCAGATTCTCTAGCCGTGGAAGGTTGCACGGGAGCGGTGGCTTCTGGGTGGGCTAAACAACTTGCGATCGCGTCGATGCAATCGTCCTGCCTAAAAGGTTTGTCCGGATTGAAGCTAAAAAGCTCCTTTTTGATCTGCTCTTGGTTGTGGCAGCTGTGGGCAAAGACCAAAAAGCCCGTGTTGTAAAAGGGGCGGATGGCCTTGATTTTCTCAACCTTGCTCACCTTGCGGCTGGGCGTGTAGCAATAGATCAAATCGTTTAAGGGGGCTTTGCCTTGCTCCTTGGCGCGCTGGTTGTGTTTGACCAGCTCCACGAGTAATAGGCGGTGCAAAGTGAGCCCCCCGCCATCGCTTTCGATATAGGTTTTAGCTTCCAGGTAGCGGCTCTTTGCTTCTAAAATGCACGCCATGGTTTGCTCTTCGCTAAACACCCCACAAAAGCAATCCATCACCACAAACCGAGAAGAGCCCTTATAATTTTCCACCCCCACCACCACCACGGCGCGGTTATCTGCGCTCTCTTTCAGGCTAATGGCGTTGTCCACAAAAATATACACATTAGCTTGCCCCACTTCGTGCAAAAAGATATTTGTATACAATTGCTCATCAAAATACCCCCCGCTTAAAGCGATGGGCTCTTGCTGGTATTGTGCACTAAACTCGTCATTGCCCATTTGCAATTTTAAAGCCTGCAGCTCGGCTAAGTTGTGGCGCGCGGCAAAAAGCGGCTCATTAGCCCCCCGCTCATAGCTAAAATCTTTAATGCTGTAGGTTTGGGCTTCTTCATTCAGGGCTTGCAATTTCACCACTTTCCATTTTTCAATCGTCTCTGGGTCAAACTCCCGATCGCTTTGCAAAAACCCGCATAAATCATTCAAGCCCAGCCGCTGCATTAAAATCGTGATGTTGCTCTCATTGTCCTGCAAGCGGCTAAGCACACTTTCTTTAAAGTTAGAATTGACGCTTTTAACCGCCGTTTTGCTCGCCATTTCGCTTACTTTGATCGGGTCATCGATGAGGATTTGGTGGGCGTGAAAGCCGGTAAGCGCGCTTTTGAGCGTGGTTACAAAGAGCCCGCCGCCTTCTCTTAACACGAACTCTTGGGCGTTGTCTTGCAAAAACTCTAAAGGCTCTGGAAAAACTTGAGCGTAAAATTTGGACTTCATCAAGTCTCTTACTTGGTTGGCGATTTTGCGGCACAAGTCGTCAGAGTAGCTGATGTAGAAGAATTTGCGCGCGCGATTAAGCCCCAAACTCCACGCGATAAAGCACCTTGCGATGATCTCGGTTTTTCCATAGCTGGGGGGCATGTTGATCATAAGCCGCGTGATGAGCGCGCCATCTGCTGTGCTAGGCTGGGTGCACTCTAGGACTTTACACAAATATTTGATGTGCCAGCTGTCCATGAAGGGGGCTAGGTTATAGCGCTCCCATTTGAGCTTGACAAAGCTGTAAAAATCTTTTTTAGCCAAAGCCCTTAACACCAGCTCCTTTTGTATCCCCTGCACTAGCCACGCTCCATAGGATTAAGGCTGTAATCCCCAAACTTTGGCGGGGCTTTGGGGTCTTTGAAAAGCTGCAAGGGCTTTTTTAAAGAGGGTTTGGTGCCCTTAAAGCCCCCGCCCACTTGTTGCATGAGGCGGTTTCCATAGACCATGGTCTGTGGGTCGGTGCTGCTAGAGGCGATAAAGCCGCGCATGTAAGTGTCGGCATTCGTGTTGGCGGTTTGCGCACCCTTGTAGGCCACATCCGCCCTAGTCCTTTGCTTTTCTAAACCATAACTGCGATCGGCCTGTTGTTTGTTAAACCCGAACGATTGTTGCCATTGCTTCTCTTGGCTGTTTTGCTGCCGTTTGGCCAAATCTAAACGGGCTTTTTCAAGGTCTAAACGATCGGCGTGCTCGGCTTGTTGTTGCTCAAAGGCCGCTTGTTTCAAGCCGTGCTCTTTAGCGTCCTTTTCTTTTTGGTAGTTGAATTGCTCGGCGCTTAGGGCTAGATTATGGTATTTGCTGGCCATGTTGGCTAAATGCCCTTGGGTGTCGCTAGTAACTCTGGCTAAATGGGCGTGGGCTTGGGCTAAATTGCCGATATTTTGCACCATTGCGGCTAGAGCGCCCCGCCCCGCCGTGATGTCAGGGATCATGAACTTCTCCTTAAACTATAAGATAGGTGCACAATCCCCCCATCACCCACACTGATATTAAGGACTTCGTCGCCCACAAGATTCACAAAAAGGGATCGGCTTTTTCTAGCCTGCACGGTGGCAAATCTGTCAAAAGAAGTTGCAGCGCTATAGCCCCCCTGCACAAAGGCAAAACAAACATCGATGTCCACGGGCACGCGCCATGTGGTGTTACAGCGGTGATCCCAAAATACCCAAGAAAAAGGCGTTTGGCTATAAGCGCGGCCTTTAAGCTGGTCAATTTGTCTTTGTAAATCCGCCACGGGGGCCAGCACGCTGTTTTGCTCCATTTCAAAGATCAACGAGCCTTTAAGTTGCTTCAAATTGTAGTCCACTTCATCGTATCTTGTTTGGATATTGGCTTGCATTTCTTCTAAACGGGTGTGGCTTTGGGTGTAACTGGTCTCTAGCGCGCTTGTTTTTTGGGTGTAGCTGGTCTCTAAAGCCGCGCTTTGTTGGGCGTAGCTGGTTTCTAGCGCGCTGATGTTGGCTTCTTTTGCGTCGTTAAAGCGCGCGATCTCATGATCCACCCTTTGTGTGAACCCCTCGATTTTTTCAAGATTGGGGGCGTTTAAGCGGTCGATCTCTGCTTGCACCCCCTCCAACTTCAAGCGCGCGTTTTCGTTAAAGCTGGCGAATTTGGCATCGTGGTTGTCATTGTATTCTCTAAACTTCTGATCGTCATTCGCGTCGTAGTCGGCCATTTTCTGCAAATGGTTTTCATTATATTCTCTTAGGCGCTCGTCGGATAGCGTGGTGAAACTACCCCGTTTTTGGGTGTAGTTTTTGTCAAACTCTTTTGTTTGCTGGGTGGCGTTTTCATTATAGGCTTGGATTTTGCGATCGATGGTGTTTTTAAACGATTCTAGTTTTTCCATATTGCCTGTGTTGAAGTCTTGCACTTCTTCTTGCACTTGGGCGAGTTTGGCATCGGCCGCGCTCATGTACTCTTGGATTTTATCGGCCGTGTGCTGGGTGAATTCTTCCATTTTAAGGAGGCTGGTTGTGTCAAAGTCGGCCGCGTGCTGATCGTAGTTTTGGTTGTAGGCGGCCAGTTTGGCTAGGTGGTTTTGGTTGTATTCCTCGAGTTTTTGCACATCATTAATGCGGTATTCTTCAAGGCGCGCGTCTGCTTGATCGTTGTGCTGCTCTAGGCGCAAATTGGCATTGTTGTTAAACTCCTCAAACCTTTGCGCGTCGTTGTCATTATAAATTTGGAGCTTTTCCTCGTGGTTGGTGTTGTAGGCGGTGGTTTTATCTAGATCGTTTTGGTTGTATTCCTCGAGTTTTTGCAAGGCAGTTGCATTGTAAAGGTCCAGCTTTTCCTCGTAATTTTCTTGCACAGAGATTTTTAAGGCTTCTAGGTGATCGCGCACCCTTTGCACTGCCTGCACAGCTAGTTTGGCTAGCTCCACTTGCGACAACACGGCTTGCTCAAATTCATTAATTTTTTCTTCAAGGGCACCTGAAAGCTCATTTGCCCTCTCTTCAATGCCCTCTTTCAAGGCATCGATTTCGTCTAAAATTTCGGTTCTTTTGGCTAAAAGCTTGGTTTGGATATCTGCTTCTAGCGCGCTTATGGTGGTTAGAGTTGTGGCGGTGTTTTCCTTAATGCTGTTTAAAGACTCTTTGGCAAGCTCTTTAATCTGTTGGATATAAATGCGCGCTTTCTTATTGGTCTCTAAAAGCTCTTGTTTGGTGTCCTCTAGGCTTTCTAATTTCTCTAAGAGGGCTAACACCATGTTTTTCATCGCCAAAACTCCATCCGCGTCTTTGCCCACCCGATCTAAGAGTTTCTTTACGATCTCTATTTGGGCCAACACCAGATCAAAGTTTTTCACGATCAAATCGTTGTTGCGCAACATCACGGCGTTAAACTCGTCAAAGTAGGCATTGTAATCGCCGATTAGAGTTTTGATGTAAGCGATTTGGGCGCTGGCAAAATTCACCCCGCTTTCAAGGTCTGGTTTGATGAGCTCGGCTTTGGCGTATAAATCTTTGAGGGCTTGAAAACTGCTTAAAATGCGGTGCACGCCCTGCAAACTGAAATAGATTTGCTCTTTCCAATTGTCGTTTTTGCTCAAAGACTCCTCTAAGAGCCGCATAAAATCTTCTTGGATTTGACCCGTGCTGGGCAAGTCTAGCTCTAAATCAGCCAAACTGGCCAAATCAGGGGGGCGGGGCAAACCTTCTAGATTCTCAAAGGGGGTGGTTTGTTTGGCGATGTCTAGGGCTAGATCGGCCTTGTCTTGGGCGGCTTTGACCTCTTCTAGGGCGGTGTTTAAATGGGCGATCTGCTCTTTTGCCGCTTCATTTTGCATTTGGGCATCGGCTAGTTTGCCCACCCCATCTTGCAACTCGTTTTCAAACGCGGCTAGCGACACGCGCATAAGAGCTAGCGCATCTTCTGCCCTTTTGATCGCCTCTTGATTCCTCTCTAGGGCTTCTTGCTCCTCGTGTGTCAGCTTAGTTGGCGCTTCTTGGGCTTCTTCTTGCGCTTCTACCTCTTCTTGCTCTTCTGTCCCTTGCTCTGCTGCTTGCGCTTGGGCTTCTTGGT
>NZ_CDMK01000003.1:15775-28196 GCF_001283065.1 Helicobacter heilmannii
CGCTTGGGCTTCTTGGTTTTCTTCAGTTTCTTGCGCTTCTGTGTCTTCTTCTTGTGTGTCTTGCTCTTCTGTCCCTTCTTCTTGCGCTTGGGCTTCTTCTTCTATGTCTTGCGCTTGGGCTTCTTGGTTTTGGTTTTCTTCTAAATCATCTTGCGCCATCGCTAGCTCCTTTTATGTTGTGTGGGCAATTCTTGGGCGTTTACTTGGATATTGATCGTCTTGCTCACGCTGTGTTTGTTGTTTGAACTGCTGAAGGTGATGGCGTAAGTGCCCGGGGCGTTTTGACTAAAAAGCATGCTAGTGCCGCTGCAAATATAACGGCCATCCACGCTAAAGCGATCGGTAGAGTTGGTTAAAAGGCTAATGCCCCACACCTTCACGGGGTGGCCGGGCAAGGTCTCTAAACTTTGGGCGAACACCTGCACATCTTGGCCGACATCTTGCAGGGGGTCTAGGGTATTTAACTCGTTTGCTAAGCGATCTAGAATGCCCTCTAACCGCCCATTCGTGTTGGCGATCCCAATTTGGTTAATGGTGCGGATCACATTATTCGCGTGGGAGGTTATAGCGCTGGTGTTGGTGGCATTTCCCACCACTTGCAAAAAGCCTACATAGGCATTCGCCCTATTGATCGCGGCGTTGTCCTTCAAGCTCTTAAGCATGCTGGTGCACTGGATCAAGGCGTTTAAGGCATTGGCCCTTTTAAGCTCTAAATCATGCTTAGCATTGCTCACTTCAATTTCAATTTTTGCCTTCACTTGGGCGGCTTCTAGGCTTAGTTTCGCCTCTTCTAAGCCCTGTTGCATTTCTTGCAAGTGCAGCTTTTCATACTCTAAAGCCCCTTGCATACAGAGGTTGTTGAGTTCTTTAGAGCTGAAGTTTTGCTCTTCTAAGGCGGACCTTAGTGTTAAAAAATTGCGGATGAAGCGGTTAATATTCAATTGCCCCCCCTTCGTGTTTAGGCTGTCGCTGAGAGGGTAAAACGGTTGCCGTTTTGTCAACGGTTGCCGTTTTGTTGTATGTCGTTTCGGGGGCAATTGAGCCAAACAAGCCACTTATAAAGGACCGGAATGCACTTGTTAAAAGCTCTTGTGGCTGTGATGGTTGCATGGAAACCATAAACGCCCATCTGCGCTCATTCAAATGGGCGTGCTTGCCACACGAGCTATTGTATCCAAATTTTTTTAAATCTAAAATTAAGTTACAGACTCTGCTATAATAAGGCCACTGGATACAGTGTTGGTATTTCTTTTTTACTACATTTTGGCGTATCACATGGCTTAAGCTGTGTTTGAGAGGCAGGGGGATAAGTGGGGTACTCCCCGGAAAGGAGTGCCGACATGAAGCTATTAATAGCCCTTGTGTTGCTAATGGTGCTAGTAACGCCATTGCACTAACAGAGAAAGAGGGGCACTCTTGGTGCCCCGCACAAGGGTTATTGTATCCAAAATTCCTAAAATCTAAAATTAAGTTACAGACTTTGCTATAATAAGGCCACTGGATACAGTGTTGGTATTTCTTTTGGCTATTTTGGCGTATCACGCAAATAAAGCGTTTGAGAGGAAAAAGGATGAGTGGGTAACTCCTTAGAAAGGAGTACCAACATGCGATTTTTTGTAATCCTTGTGATTGTAATGGTCTTGTTAGCCCAACCATTACACTAACCCGTTCGGGGGGTCTGCCCGCAAGGGCGGACCCATCACAAGGGTTATTGTATCCAAAATTCCTAAAATCTAAAATTAAGTTACAGACTCTGCTATAATAAGGCCACTGGATACAGTGTTGGTATTTCTTTGTGCTTTGGTGTATCGCATGGTTTAGTCTATGCTGAGAGGGCAAAGGGGCAAGTGGGTAACTCCTTAGAAAGGAGTACCAACATGAGATACCTTGTAATTCTCGTGGTCGTGATGGTCCTAGCACAACCATTATATTAACCACTTTGGGGGCTCGCTTGAGGCGGGCCTGACCACGAGGGTTATTGTATCCAAAATTCCTAAAATCTAAAATTAAGTTACAGACTTTGCTATAATAAGGCCACTGGATACCATATGGGCTAACTTTCGGGTACTTGGCGTATCGCAAAGCTTTAAGTTTTGTTTGAGGGGCAGGGAAAGTAGTGGGGTACTCCCTAGAAAGGAGAAACCCATATGAGGTTACTGATAATCCTTGTGGTTTTAGCGGTTTTCGTACCCACTCCGCTATATTAACCACTTTGGGGGCTCGCTTGAGGCGGGCCTGACCACAAGGGTTATTGTATCCAAAATTCCTAAAATCTAAAATTAAGTTACACACGGACAACCCTTGAATGGTAGTTTTTGCTCGAATAAAGGCTGTTTAAGTAGAGCGCAAGCACATTTTTCGCTTCTTTGTGAAGGTTTTTGATCACCGCGATTTTTTGCATGTTTTGCTCGTCTGTGGGGATTTCTAGCAGCAGCCCCAAACTGCCGTAAACTAAAGCATTGGTGGACAAATCGGGCAAGGGCAAAAACCCCTCTGCGTCCGTGAGCGGATCGTAATAGTTATACACCACAGACAAAAACCCCGACACAAAGGGCGTTACGCTGATCTTATCCCCCTGAATGAGCAAACACAATTCCCCCCCATTTTGAGGGACACTCACCCTTCTTTCAAGTGGCTTAGTGTTAAACAACGCCTCTTCCACCCCTAGCAAGTAATGGCACTGGATAAAAGGAGTCTGCTTGGTCAACAACTCGCTTCGTTTAAATTTATTCAGCTTGAACTCTAAAATCAAAGTCGTACAGGTGGTGTTGATCGCGTCGATGATCTCATTCGTGCTAAAACGCAAATTATCGTAATTATCATCCTTAAGACGGCTCCTTATGCGGTCAATCACATCAAGAATCGAGAGCATGGACAAACACCTCCTGCACTTCTTCAAAAAACGGGGGGTTTAAATACAAGGCATTTTTAGAAGCGTTGAGATCACACACCCCTAAAAATGCCTTGACAAGTTCTATCGCCCTAAAATCCGCCCCCTCTAAAAAACGCCCTTGCACCAAATACGCATCCAAAAGCGTTAAATCCAAATTGTAAAAATTCAAGGCTCTAGGATAATCTTGGTAATTTAAGACCCCCTCCCCCCTGCACACCGCAAATTTATACACCCCGCTAGAGTTTTGGTACGCGTAAAGCTCGCTATAGTCGCTAATGGGCAGTGTGGTTGTGCCTTGCACGCTAAAACGCGCTTTAATCGCCCCATACCTAGAGCTTAAAAGCACTTGCCCGGGGCTGGGAAAATACACGGGGCGCATTAATTTCTCTCCATAGGCGCGCTCTCTTGGGCCCCGTTTGGAGCGCTCATGTCGTATAAATTCGCGCTTTGACCCATTTGCTCATTGGCCTGCATGCGCTCGGCTTCTCTGGAGTTGTATCGTTTGGTCTCCTCCATAAATTGCGCTCTAGCTAGATCATTTGCCCGCTTCATTTCATTAATTTGCTTTTGCGCGTTTTGGGCACCCTGTATGGTGTTAAAAAGCCCCATACCGATATTGAGCACATCTAAGCCTAGCCCTACGCCCATCGCCGCCTTGCTCATCATCGGGCTTAAGTTTAAATTAAAGCCCGCCACTTCACACCTCTAGCGTGATTTCAGAGGGCAAGAAGTACTGCATGCGAAAGATACATAAAGGCTCTTCTTCCTCTTCTTTTTCTTTTGGGGCTGGTTTAGCTGGGGCGGTGAGTGTATCCGCTGTGCTCCCCGCTGGCTTGGCTACAGGCTTTTTAACTTCTTTTTTCTTCTCTTTAAAGCCTTTGATGTTGGCAATGATCACTTCATTTTTTAGAGCACAAAAGGGCTTGGAGCTGTCCTCCACTTCTTTCGCCCCACAATCCACACCGCTAAAGAAAAACTCGGGGTCTTCTTTTAGCCCAATGTCCACACTGCAGCCGCTTAAAGAGTGCACCACTTCTAAAGACAAGCTCACAATCTCAGCCCCATTGGGCAAAATGGCCAACTGCTTTTCTTCTTCATCGAGGCCAAAGGGCACTTTACATAAATAGCTAATGTTTTTGACTTTCTGCAACATAAAACATCCTTTTACTGGGGTCTAAAATCAACGCCACAAAGGGCATTACTTTAAAATTTGCGCTCTTCTCTAAATCTAAACATAGGGTGATTTCACCCTGCTTTGGCTGCAAATTTTCCACGCTACACCTTTGCACTGAAAAGCCCTATCACCGCAAAATCTGTATTGTCGTAAACGCTGGGCACGCCGTTTGCGCTGTTGAAACGGGCTTTGCTCACACCTAGAATGCGATCCACCCCGCAAATCGTTTTCCGTCCCGCGTCTTCGGTTTCATTGATGTAAAAATTAATGGATGCATTGCCCGCAAGCACCAGCGCGCTGGCCCCAATTAAAGCCCCAATAGACACGGGCACGCTCCCCGCATACGCGCTAGGCGGCGTAACACGGGTAACATTTTGTTTATTTAAATGCGTTTCAAAGTCTGCATCTTCAACTTCTGAGTTCAAAAGCCCAACATTCATAGAGGTCCACACCCCCATATCCAAAATGGGGCAATTGTCGATCACACCCACAATGCCGGTAAACAGCGCGTTTTTAGCCCCCCGATCCCCCGCGTATTTTTGGATTTCTTGATATTCAGGGTCGCTCTTAAGTTGGTTGATAGCGAAACTATCAAGTAATATGATATAGCTGTAGTTTTGAACGGTGATCCCACCCGTCGTGATCATCTCGCTTCTAATGGGTTTTAGGGGGAAACTTTGTTTATTGTCGTGGCGCAGCCCCGCTCTTGCCTGAAAAATCGCGCGGCGGATCGCCTTAACGCTCATCGTATCTCTTTCTTGGATCTGGGCTGTAAACTCGGGGATGAGCTTGTATAAATTGCCCAAATTCGCCGTTTTTTCAGGGGTTTTAAAGCCGTGCACTTCATCGCACACAACCACATTTGTAAAATCATTGCTCAAAGCACAGACCAGGGCCCGATCCCTTTTGGCTTGAATCCACTCGGTCAGGCTGTCGCTGGCTTCTTTGATGAAATCGATGTGTTTCATCGCGCTGTAATGCTTGATCTCGCTTTTAATCGCATTGCCCACCACTTCAGGGTAAATCGTTTGGCACAGAATCTCTAGATTGTCAAAGTTGACATTAAAGTCCGTGTTGCCCTTCACTCCAGAGCCGCTAAGCTGGGCTTTTAAACGCGGTCTGTAGGGCTGGTTATCCTCCACAATATAAGTCCTAACACCTCTATCGCTGCCCCGCCCCGTCAAGGGCTCAAAGGGCGATTTTTTCCAACTCGCCGCTTCTATTTGTTGTCCGATCTTCACGCTCACATTGGGGTCATTCTTCCAATTGCCAATGTTGATGTCGTTTAATCCTTGTAGCATTTCTTTATCCTTTTCTTAAAATCTATTCATCACCATTTCTTGCCCCCCGCCGCTAGCTTGCCCCGCATTGCCCTCTAATCGTTTGGGCAAGCCCGCTTCTTCTTCTTGCCCCCCGCTCGCCCCCGTGTAGGCGTTGTACAACTCGTAAAGCGCGCTCCAAAACTCCTTACCACTCAGGGTGTCTAGCTGTTTTCTGTATTTGGGCGGCAAGTCGTCGGTGTAAAACTCGCCCATGGCTTGGACATTGGCATCGGGGTGCTCTTGTAAAAACGCTTCTTGCCCCGCTTGTAGCTCTTTGGTGGTGCTTTGGCCGGCGATCGTGGTTTGCAGTTCTTGGGCGCGCTGGATTTTGTCCCCCAGTCTCTCTTGTAGAAACTTATTTTGCAGTTGTAGGAGTTTGTTGACAAAGCCTACCCGATCATCCCAAAAGTCCTGCTCAAACTCTTCCATATGCTCTGCGGCGTATTGGGCAAAGTCGGTTTCAAGGCTCGCTTCTACTTGGGCTAGCTCTTGCTTTAGCGCTTCAAGCTCTTGCTCTTCTGCGCTCGCACTCTCCTCGCCGCTCTTGCCGTTCTCGCCGCTCTTGCCGTTCTCGCCGCTCTTGCCGTTCTCCGCTCCTCTTTCGCCGTTTCCGCCTTTTTCGCGCGCATCGCGCGCGGCCCCCGGAAACAACCCGTCTTCTTGATCTTCCATGAACACCACCTTTTGTAAAATTTATTGAAATTTAAGCAAAATGCGCAAAAAATTAAAAGGGTTAACTAGAAAGTTCCAAGCGGGTTTAAAAAACCTTGCTAAACGCCCCCCCCTAAAAGCAACACGGGGGTTGGGGTGCACCTTCTGATTAAAGAAGAATTAAACATGGCAAATGCTTCATTACGCTACGCTCCATTACGCATTTGCCTTAAGATTAGATCCCCTGTTTAACACTGGCTAACTTTTGATCCAAGAGCCACAACATTTTAAAGTCCTTGGCATCCATGGCCACACGCATAGACTGCTTTAAACCCTCCATTTTGAAACGCCTTAAGCACACCTGCCAGTACTTAGATTCAATGGGGATGAAACGATCCTTTAAAGCCTCCCTTTGGTGTACATCCAAACTCCCCGATAAAATCCCTAAGAAAACCTCTTTGAGTACGAAATCCTCCGTAGATAGGTTACGGTAGGAAATAAACCTAAATTCCTCAGATTCGAGCATGGTACACAAGATACGCCCCTCCAGGGAGTACCTAGAATCCGGAATCGTTGAAGAATTCGCATAAGTTTTTTTAGGCTCATCAGACTGCAACGGTAGAAAACTTCGCAACTTGGACAGAAATGCAGATTTCAAGAAGGGAGGATAAGAAGCTATAAGAGATTCTAGAAATGCGTAACCCTGATCCCGTTGGACTAAAGTAAGTTCAGGACGCATATGATAACCGCAGAAATAGGTCCATCCATCATTTTTAGTAAACTCAGGTTTAGTATTTGATTTTAAAAACCTGTCTAAATCTTTAGCCCTAGAATGCACAGAATTAGCCTTAAATCGCACGAGGGCACATGACCCATACCCAACCCTAAAACACATGTCCAAACCGTTTATGGCGGCTTTATGACCCGCTACATCGTTATCAAACGCAAAGACAATTTCAACGCCCAATTTCATAAGAATTTTTAGATGCACTTCACTGAAGGCCACACCCATACTGCACACGGCATTAAGATACCCAAAGTGCGCAAAGGCCATGACATCAAAAAAACCCTCACACACGATAACTTGTTGTTTCTCCAGGATGTGTGGCATGGCCTTGTGTAGGTTGTAGAGGATATTAGATTTTTTAAAAAGCTCTGTATTCCTGGAGATCAAATAGCGCGCGTAGGGCTGGGGTACGATGTTTGAAGGATAACGCCCTCCAAAACCGATCACATCCCCCCTAGTGTTGTGCACGGGGATGAGAATGCGATAGAGCATCGAGAACTTACCTTTGTCGTTCAAGATGCCCGCAAGAGCTAAGGTGTCCACAGAAAAACTCTCACGCATTTTTTCAACAACCCCTAGCGAACAAAACCCCAATTTAAAATCTCTCATCAAAGGGGTGTTCAAGCCCCGCTGGTGCAAATACTCTAAAGGCCCAGCCCCCTGGGGGGAATCCAACAGCTCGAAGCTGGCAAGCTCACTAAGGGTCTTTAAGGCCTCTAGAGCTTGTTTTAAAGGCTCTACACGAGCGTTAAACCCATACTCGAGGTTGAAGTTAGACAAACGGGCTACAAGCTCTACAGCCTCTATAAACTCGACACCCTCATACTGGCGCACGAAGCCGATGGCATCCCCTGAAGCTTGACACCCGAAACAATAAAAAAACCTTTTATGCGGATGGACCATGAAACTAGCGGTGCGCTCGGTGTGAAAAGGGCACTTGGCTTTGTACATAAAGCCTATGCGCTTAAGCTCAATGAAGTGCCCGATCACTTCTACAATGTCCAAAGACTCCCTAAGGTCCCTGAGATTTAAAATAACTTTTCCCACCAGGAACCCTCTAACTTTCCGACATGCCCAAACGAGGCCGTCCAGATTTAGCGCCAATACTCACAAACTTAAAGCTCCTTTGATCGATGCGGAAATACCTGTAAGTCTGTAACCCCGTCTGCTTATTTTTCAAGACCACCACCTTCCGGAGCAAGAAACTTTGCTCCTCATCAATCCTAAACTTCTTGAGCTCAGATTTATTTAACCGTTCAATCCGGAACATGATGTCTGCTTCGTGAGATCCTTTTTTAGAACCGAAGGGGGCAAACGCATCGTCTTTAGAATTTTGGATGATCAAGATGATCAACACCTCTAAAGACTTTGCCAGCGACGACAACTGGGCAAACTTAGAAGTTTCAAACTCCTCCTTACCGTCGATCGGGTCCCCATGGCCCATCACACGCATTTGAGAATCCACGAGAAACGCCTTAAAGCCCCTACGGGCTAGGCTTTTAATTTGTGCGCATAAGTCATTAATATGCGTGCTGTTTCCGTCTAAGTGGAGGTTTTCAGCAGGAAAGTTGATCCCCCTCTGTTTCAGGTGCTCGACATAGCCACGCACGGGAAACTCGAAGGTGAAGTAAGCCACCTTGTGCTCGCGGGCCATAAACTCTATAAACTGCACTGAAAGCAGTGTTTTACCCGTCTCAGCGTCCCCTGAGATGAGCACGAAACGGGCCACCTCAAAGCCCCCCTTAAGTATTTTGTCAAAGAAGCTTACCCCCGTGGAAAGCTTGAGCATGGGGGGTAGAAAGGCAAATTCTCTAATATACTCAGCTAAACTCGCCCCCGCCTGGCCCGGGTCGATGTCAATGTACTTGTTGATGAACTCGGCATCGAAGATTTCAGAGTTCAAAGATGCCTTGATCAAGTCATCCGCTAATCGCCGTTGTACCTTCAATCCGAGGTACTTTCTAAAGTCCTCCTTTAGGTTGGCGTAGTCCAAACTGTAATCTGCTTCGAACACGCCCAGGAATCGTTGGCTTTGGCAGAACTTCTCCCCAAGCTCTAAGATCAGCGTTTCCCGATTGACAAGCCTATTGGCGCGTACCAACGCCAACAAGGCATCGATGATCTTACGGTTAGAGGGCTCTAGATACTCTAGGGGAATGCCCTCTATAAAATCCTCTAAATCCTGTGGGTAAACGATCGCACTGTGTACGATCAACTCTTCCATACTGCTACCCATTTAGACAAAAACTCCTGCTCCTCTAGGAGCTTTGAATAAACCAGCAAATTCTCCTTGGCAAGTTGCTCTAACATCTCCAAGATGGCTTGCTTGAGTAGGGCATTTTGGCTTAAGTTTGAAACGGTAGCAAAGCGGCGAAACCCACTGATGATCCTTGGACTTACCATAAACTTTTTTCGGACGGGCTTTAAAGCGGGGTCGATAAATCCTTTTTGACTTTTTCCAACTAAGGGCATCTTTTCTCCTTTTGCTCAACAGACAATAACGCATAGCCCGCTCCACAATGATGGCCCGGCTCTGGCCCTCAATGTCCGCCACAAAGTCGAGCAGGTCTAAAATCCCTTTCTCTAAAAAAAATGTCCCCGTATGGATTTTTAAAGCCCTCGATCGTTTGATCTCCCTCATAATTCCACCCAACCTTCTTTTCCATAAAACTCCTCATCATCGAACCCAAACGCCTCTTCTGACATAGAGTCAAAATCACAAAGGCCGTATTCCTCCCCGTATTCCTCCATCGATTCCAACATCTCCCTGCCCCTAGCCCTCAACGATGCGCGGTCCTCCCATAAGGGGTGAAACTGATCCTCGAAGTCTTGATCCTCCAAGCGATCAATGGCGGGGCTGATTAAGGGGAAAAGATCACGATAACCCCGGCGCATGCTGTAGGCCACACAGGCCTCCAGGTCCTCCCCCTTTTCTTTGAGCTCTAGCATCCGTTCAAGGATAGCCTTTTTAGAGCCGTAGGATAGCCTAGAATGCTCACGGCGGTAAGAAACAAAGTTTTCTAAGGCTTGGACCTCGTGAGGCTCTAGCGCGCTTGTATCGAAGTTAAAACACATGTCCGCTAGTTGCTTAAACTTTTCTAAAGTGCCCACGATAAAAGATTTCTCCTTAGCCAGACATACAGACCGTGTTTTTTCAGTGGACTCTTGAACTTCAGGGGCCTCACATGCGTACGCGCGCTCGCAAGAAAAATCATGTTTCTTTTTACTATACATGTTTATTTTTATGTGTGCAGATTTAGTGCTTGTGGCAGGAACCCCGTCGCCAGCGGGGTTTGTAAGGGTTTTTGGGGCAAAAACCCCCGTGCGCTGTTTTTGCACTAAAGCGGGGTTTTTTTCGAACTCTTGGAGCAAATTGGCCAAGCTATTTGCGGCTAAATCATCTTGCGAGGTTGAGCCTTCATCACTAAGTAAAGTTGAGTCTACTACACTAAACATACTTGAGTCTACAGGACTCAACTTATTTAAGTTCCCGGCCGGGGGGAACAACCCCGATTTTTGGGGAGTTGTTTTTTTTAATTCTTTGAAAAAGGCGCGGCCTTTTTCTTTATTTAGAAACCCCCCCCCATTTTGCTCTTGCGCTTCTTGTGGTTTTTGCGCTTGGGGCTTTGTGAGCTCTAGAATCTGTGGCTCTTGGTGGGGCTCCTTGAACAAAAACGCATACTCGTCGGTGAGCTGGCCAGAAGCAACACGAATGCGCGCGATTTCGAGCACACCCGCGACGACGAGCTCGTTAATGTATTTCCAAAGAGTGCGCTTAGAGAGCTTAAGCGTCTTGCAAAGGTGCTTGGTGTTTGGCCGCCAGTTGCTGGGCAAAGACTTGAGAAACAAGAGCACACCCATACTCTGCACGCTCAAGTTGCAGTTTTGGATGATGTTGTTAGAGACGCGGGTAAAAGGCTCGTTGGTATTAACTTTAATAATCATTGCTAACTCCTGTGATCTCTGCGCGCGGGATTGAAAAAAGCGCATTCGTGTAAATTGCCCCCGTCAGGGGTTTTTATGCGGACAAGATAACTGCCGGTGATCTTTCCCCTCGTGTCGCGAAGCGGCTGGATGTTTAAGATGTTGTGTCTCCTAAGCTCGTTAATGTATTTCCAAAGAGTGCGCGCGGTGATCTCAAACTGCGCGCAAAGCGCGCCGGTTAAATCTTGGTAACGCTTATCAATATTGGCAATGTAGAACAAAAGCCCGGTGGCCTGCAGGCTTAGGGCATTGTTGATGGTGTAAGACTGGAGGATATCTAGAACTTTTTTTGGGTCGCTGGTGGTCTGCATTAAAACTCCTTTTCTAAAAATGTCGCGCGGGGTTTGGCATCTTGGGGAATGTAGTGCGCGTAGGTCCTGTAGGTGATTTCTAGATTCTTGTGCCCGAGTGTGTGGCTCACCCACAAGGGGTCTTCGCCGCGGCTAAGCATTAAGCTTGCGAAAGTGTGGCGGGTAGTGTAAAGCTTTGTATGTGCCATGCCAAGCTCTTTAAGTAAATTTTTCCAACCGTAGGCCACATTATGCAAACGCATCCGGCCGTGCCCAAAAATGCCCCTGTGGGGCTCGTAGCCACCCATGCGGTGTGCAAGTTGCATTAAGGCCTGTTTGACCACGGGCAGCATATCGATGAGGCGGTAAGAACTCTTGGTTTTGGGGGTTTGGCGGGTGTGCTTTGTGGGGTTGTAAGTCGCCCTGATGGCGATGGTGTCGTTTTTAAAATCAATGTCCTCCCAGCGCAGGGCTAAAAGCTCACCGGTGCGCGCACCGGTGAAAAACGCCGTGGTTAAAAACGCTTTGAGCTTTTGATCCTTGCAATGGGTCAAGAGCGTTTTGATCTGCTCAAGGCTTAGGGGGGTGATTTTTTTCGCGGGTTTGTAGTTGGTGATTTTCTGTTTGAAAAAAGGCGACTTTTCCACGAAGCCCTCTTGCTCACAAAACTCCAAAAAGTCTTTCAGGTAAAAGACCATGGTTTTGATGTGGGCGTGGCTGTAGTGCCCACAGATGAGCTGTTTGTAAAAATTGGTAACATGGGTGCTATTAAGGCTCATTGTGTTGCAGTCCTTGCCCCCCGTTAGCATTTCTACGGCGCGTTGTAAGCTGTATTTGAAGGTTTGTTGCGTGCTGGGTTTAAGCCCCGTGGTGCGCTCTAGGCGGCGTTTCACGGCGGTGCTCACCTTAATGCCTTTCACACGCTCTGCGATGATTTGCGCCTCGTTAGTTAGGGCCCATTGCCTGTTTGCCGGCGTATCCTTGCGTTTGAGCGAAAAGCGGCTTCGTTGGCCGTTGATGGTAACATTGGCATACAGGGTGCCGTTGCGGCTAAATAGCGTCATTTGTTCTCCTTACACTTAAATTTACTTGGTGCTTTGCGAATCTAGGATTTTTGGATTAATACACAAGAGCATCAGACCCCCCTTGGGGTTTTTAGTCCCAAAATTTCTTAGGATTTTTCAAATGTGGGGGGGAAGTCTTAGGGGGTGCAAAAAGCCTTTTAAACCCATTAAGCCCCGCGGTAGCGGGTTCTTAGCTGAAACCATTTACACCCCCATTGCGCGTTTTTGTTTAAGATTTGTAATAAAGGGTATATTT
>NZ_CDMK01000003.1:28908-35738 GCF_001283065.1 Helicobacter heilmannii
TGGGGTAAAGTCCTTTGTCTGTATTGATGGGAGCATTGTTAAAACCGATGCGCGAGAACGAGCCCACCCGCCCTGAGATTTTGTAATCTAGGGCTTGCAGGTGGATGGCAATTAGAAGCACAGCTAAAACTCTGGAAGTCGGGCATTCGGGAGTCAAGAAAGCTCCTTGGAAAAAACTAGAGAAGAAAGGACATTTTAGGGAATCTTTTAGGGAAGCCTAAACAGACTCCAGGAAAACAGAGCCTAGAGCCCATTCTTCATAAAAATTTTAGTGACCTGTTTTCTTGATCTGCTCAATCGCATCTTTGAATTGGTTAAGCTTGTCATCCGTGAGCTCAGAAACCAGTTTTTTCATCACGATCACATACATGCTATTGGTGATTCTGCGGATCGCATCATCGTTATTTTTGTCTAGCTCATCGTGGCTTGTTCCCTCGTTTCCTAGAAAACCGCCCGAGTCTGTGGTTTGGTAGGTGTAGGTTTTGGTGATGGCTTGTTCCGTCCCCACTTCTACTCCAAAGTTGTGGACAATGCGCCCTGTTTCTGGTTCGTAGAGCTTAAACCACACCGATCCCGAGCTTTGATCCACCATCACATCCATGTTGGTGCTCTTTGGATTGTCGGTGTTCATTTTGATGTCTTCTAAGATGCCTACCCAACCCCCAATATCTAGAACAGACCATATTTTGTGCTTTTGTTCGGGTGTAAGAGCTTTAGCATTTGTAGCATGCACAACCTGGTAACCCATTCTTTGAAAAATGTCTTGAATTTGCTTGGCTAAGGCATCTTGGAATTGATCAAGATAAGGCTGGAGATTGCCACTCACCTGTATGTGAGGATCTAAGAGAGCGATGGTGCGGCCATTAGAAGGTTCTTGTTGGGCACTAATAGGGTAGTTAAAGTCAAGAGGAGTGAGTCATTCTCCCTTCTTAGGCAATACATGCTTTTTTACCTTATTGCTACCGCTACTGCTAGAGGAGTTAGCTTTCACCTCACTGATAGAACAACCCGAGATGATAAACGCTATACCCACTCCTACCTATAGACAACCCTTTGTTATTTTTCGCATGGAAATTCCTTAAGAAAAAAACTGACGAGATAGAACAACATGGTTTTACAATAAAATTTATTAAAAAACTTGGAATTCAACAAAAAAACTAAGAAAACTCTTCAAAATGTGTTAGGATTTTAAAAGGTCTTCAAAAGGTCAGCCATACACTTGATATTTTATTAGCCACTCTTGGTGGGGCGATTGGAGTCACTTTGCACTATTTTGTAGGTAAAATCACTCCCCGCGCTTTTTTAATATGGGAGAGCTTTTCTTCAGGTACTTTAAGTGTGAATCCGATCGGGCGTTTTATGATTGGATTTGCAGGACATTTAGCTATCAAGTCATCTTAGGTGATAAAATGAATGTGTGCTTCATCACGGGGTTTTTAGGCAGATTCACCACTTTTTCCTCCTTTGGACACACTCTAAAACTCTTGCAAAAACAAGCGATCACAGAAGCCCTAGTCTATATTTTTTGAGCAATATTTTGGGTCTGTTGCGCGTTGCTTTGGGGTGGGAACTGGCTAAACTTGTACATTGGTCTCATTAATGAAGCAAAAGCCTAAAAACGACGATTAGTCTCTCTACACAATTCCCAAGCAAGGGTATCTTTTCGTGTCAATCTAAGCAAGATTGTATTGATCTATCAAACACATGGGATTTTTAGATAAACTACGCTCACCTAGTTGTAGCCCAGGGGCATTTTAATTGCAAAGGAGACACAATATCACATCATACTGATGAATGTTGCCATGAACACGAAGGACATGCAGAACACGAAGAACACCATCATCACCATGGGGTTGAACCCCCATGGGCTCAGGAGCACCAAGCCTAGCTTTCATCTCCTGCTATGCCTGGGCATTCCAACTTTCTACCCGCGATTTTTTAATCCGTAGTTTTTATGTGTTTTTAACTAAGGTAGCGCACACAGCACACGCATCCTTAGCTAAATAAACCTAGCCTTACACTCCAAAGCTGCCCGCTCCAGTTTCTGTGTTGCTTGCTAAGAGTCTAAAACCACAGAAGAGCTCGCGCCCACTCCCAAACACTTCGCGCATTAAAGGTTCTGAAGGCGCGCGCGTTTCCCACTCTTTTTCATCCACTAAAGCTTGCAAAATCCCCTTTTTAGCATCTAAGAGGAGCATGTCTCCGTCTCTAATTTTAGCAATCCCTCCACCAAGTAAGGCTTCAGGAGTGACATGGATAGCAGAGGGGACTCTACCAGCACCTCCAGGTACACGCCCATCAGTAATTAAAGCCACTTTAAACCCTTGGTTTTGCAGAGAACTTAAAATAGGGGTGAATTGGTGCAGTTCTGGCATCCCATTAGCTCTAGGGCTTTGGTAGGGTAACACTGCAATAAAGTCCCTTTGAAGCTCTTTGTTGTTGAAACGATCGATTAAGTCTTGTTGGGATTCAAAGATGATCGCAGGGGCTTGGACAACTAGGTGCTCTTCTTTGAGAGCTGAAACTTTGATCACTGAACGGCCGATATTGCCTGTTAAAATTTTAAGTCCCCCATTGGGTGCAAATGGGCGATCCACTCCTCTAATGATCCCTGTGTCTTGGCTAACCTGTACTCCCTCTCGATAAACCACTTTGCCATCAATTAAGAAAGGGTTTTTTGTATAAGCCTGTAACCCTGGACCCACAATGGTGTCACAATCTTCGTGCAAAAGTCCGGCATTGAGCAATTCACGCACCACAAGAGCTAACCCTCCAGAGGCTTCAAATTGATTCACATCTGCTTCACCATTAGGATACATTTTTGTTAAGAGAGGGGTAATGTTAGAGATAGCATTAAAGTCGTCCCAGTTAATGATAATCCCAGCGGCTCTAGCAATGGCAATGAGATGAATGGTTAGGTTGGTAGAACCCCCTGTGGCCATCAAGCCCACCATTGCATTGACAACACTCTTTTCACTAACGATCTCTCCAATGGGTTTGGGTGTCTTGGTGGCCATTAAAGTAGCAGCCTCATGGACCAAGGCTTTTCTAAGAGAGGTGTTGGGATTGATAAAGGCGGAATTGGGTAAGTGTAAGCCCATCAACTCAACCACCACTTGGTTAGAATTGGCTGTGCCATAGAAAGTACAAGTACCCGGAGAGTGGTGGAATTTCATTTCACTCTCTAATAAAATCTCTCTAGAAACCTTGCCTCGAGCAAAGAGCTCGCGTACTTCGGCCTTTTGTACATTAGCTAGACCACTAGTCATAGGACCAGAGGGTACAAAGATAGCGGGTAAATGTCCAAAACTCAGTGCCCCAATTAAAAGTCCAGGAACAATCTTATCACAGACCCCTAAGTAAAACGCCCCATCAAAGATATTGTGTGAGAGGGCAATGCTTGTGCTCATAGCAATCACATCACGGGAGAAAAGATTAAGTTCCATCCCCTCATAGCCCTGTGTGATCCCGTCGCACATAGCGGGCACGCCTCCAGCAAATTGGGCAAATGCATTGTGTTTAAGTAAGGTCTCCTTAATCCAGTCAGGATAATGCTTAAAGGGCTGATGGGCAGAAACGACATCGTTGTAAGCAGAAATAATGGCGTAGTTGGGCTTGTCGTTGTCCTTAATCCTAGTCTTGATATGATCGGGCAAGCTTGCGTAGCTATGGGCCAAGCTCACACAACTTAAATCCTTGCGTTGGATTTTACCTCGAGCTTTGGCAATGCGTTGTAGGTAGGCTTGTCTAGTTGCATGGCTTCTTTCAATGACACTTTTTGTAATGTCTTCTAGGGCTTTTTGGGGCATTTCCATCTCCGTATCGTGTATGGATTTTGTGCGTATCAAAAAACATGCTATTTTACAACAGAATTTTGTTTTATAGATTAAAAAGTGAGTACACAGCGATGTTTTTCCCAATGTTTTTTGCTTTATTCTTAAAAATTTTTGATCAATTAATCCATATTTGATCTCAGCAGATTTTTATGTGTTCTACGCTGCAATCCGCGCATAATTCGTAAGGCGGACCCTCGCCAGCCGGTCACTTGTTAAAAATGGCTAGCGTACTCCAATAAATCTTGACCAAAGCAAATCTTGACTAAAGCTTGCTATTAGGTTATCTAAGAATTTTTCTACGAATTTTTCTATTTTATTTGTGTGTATCCCTATAGAGATGTTTAGAATTTTTGTTGCCAATCTTGGGTAGATTTTGCCATCTTCTCCTATTCTTGTTTTTGTGATGTTATCACAATGGTAACAGCAGTTGCGTATAGTATGGAATAAACTTCAAGCAATGATGACTTTGTTGTAGTTACTTAGGTAACCCTTCTCACCATGATGAAAATTTTTCTTTTTTATGGTTTGGATCGTAGTGTTTGAATTGGATTTTATCTGCATTAAAAACGCGTGCAAACAACCCTTCTTGTTTGATGATATGGATGACCGTACCTAGAGTCATTTTAGAGAGATAGCTATCGTTACTAAGAATTGTTTCTCCACTACTTTTAAGGACCTCTTCTCTTACTTGGAGCACACGAGGGTCTGTAGAACTATTGATATAATCTCCATCTTTGGCACTGAGCAAATGGTTTAAAGAATTGTGTAGGGCAATCTCTATCAACGCAATTTTATATGTGTATTTGCCTATGCGTTTTAGATTCTCTAGGTGTGCTTAAATCTCCACTATAAGAATCTAAACGCCTCTTAGACAGCAAGATTTTTTATCCATTACGCTTTTTAACTTCATTTCTCTAATCCTTTTCTCCACTCTTGGTACATTCAGCTTGTTTTACTGTGGGTGTGTCTTTGATGCCTTTCTTAGGCTTTACCCCTTGACTTTTTAGTTCTTTGGGCTTTAAGACACCCTTAGACTTTCTTATTATCCTTGTGTGCCTTAATCCTTGTGTGCCTTATGGAGCTCTGCTGAAAATATTTTTTTATTCTTATTAGGCAAGGCTAAATATGTTTGTCCATCTCACTTTTGCTCTTGCTCTTGCTTTTAGATTGCTTTCACCTGCATTAAAGCTTTAAGCAAAGCCTCTTTAAGGTTGCCAAAGCCACTAAAAGCCATTTGTGCCATTACTTCTAGTTCTCTTGAAGTTCTCTTGCCACCTCTTGAGCTAGTCTTGCCTATTTAGACAATTATTGCATGTGGCATACATATGCGTTATGTATTGCCCACCAGTGTCTCCAAAGCCCCCAAGTCGCCTTGAGTGTTCTCTAATCTTGCCCTTTATCCTTTAAATCTCTGTTTTTTATGGTTTGCAAATCGCTCTGTGTGGTTTCTAGTGTGGTTTTTGGTGGGCTAAACAACATCTTTATTAACCAAATCCCCTCCCCTTGCCTTGTTGGTTGGCAAAGATTTTTCTAAGTTTATCTTTAGCTGTGTAGTTATGGCAACTTGCTCGTTTAATTGTATCTGCGTGTTTATAAGCTCTGTCCATAATCTGTTCTGCTCTCTTTGTAAATCATATTTTCATGTTTACAAGTTCTCAACTTGACTTTTAAGCTCTGTAATATGAGCTTCTTATACATTATGCTGTACCCTCAAAGTATAGATTGGCGTTTCTAAGCTTGAAGCTTAGTGTTCTTATCCTCAAGGTTTTTAATCTTTTTATCACTTTCTTTTAGCTCCGTTGTAAATTTCAAGGTTTTGTCCTTATGTTGGGCATCCCTTTGTTTGTCTATATACATCGCTGTTCTTAAACTCTTCAGCGAGCTTGCTGATGCCATTTTCTAGCCCTTTTATCCCTTCTAGCAAAGCTCTAGCAAAGCTTGTATTCCCATTCCCTAGTTTTCCATCTTGGTAATAATGAGTTTGAGTCCTTTATTGAAGCTTTTTTCAATCTCGCTCATGTGTTGTTTTAAAAACCTATCTCGTCTGTCTTTAGCGATATTTTCAAAGTATTTTTGGCTCATTACATCTTTAACCCCCATTCCAAATAATTTTGCCATAGCGTTGATTGTGGAGAATTTCCCTGCAAGCAAATCATCTGCAAGGGCTGCTAGGTATGCGTGGTATTTTGCTTTCTCTTTCTCACTATCCTTTTTTCATTGGATCACGGCTTCAATTTCTGCTCCTTTCTCTGCTTGGAGTTTCTTTAACATAGGATTAATGACTTGATCCACAAATCTTTGCAATAGGTCTTTTACCTTGTCTGCATACTCTTGTAATTTGACTTCTTTGTCAATCTTCCTTGCCATCTTTTCTAGTTTTTTAGTGTGCTCTTGTTTGAGTTCTTGCACTTGCTTTGGGTTTAGGTAGTCTTTGTATTGTTCTTTAGCGTTCTTTAGCCTCTTGCTCTATCTGTGTAATGCGCTTCTTTAATCCGTAATGCTAAGCCCCTCCTCTTTCAAGGCTCTTAAGGCTTTATAGTCCTCTTGTGTAAAAAGTTTGAGATCACCCAAACCCTGATTAACGGCAATCATTTGCTTTTTCACACTTTCAAGCAAGGGTTTAGCTTCTTTTATGGTGAGTTTCTTGTTTTGTTTATCTTGTGAGGCAAAGATGGCAACAAGGTCTATGAGCGTGGTTTCTAACTCTTTCTTGCTGTCTTTGAGTTCTTGGTTCTCTTGGGTTAAAGTGGTGTTGTCTTGTTGTAGTGTGGCGTTGGCTTGCTCTAGGTCAGTCTTTTCTTGTTTAAGGGTGTTTAACTCTGTTTGGGTATTCTTGGCACTTGTTTGTAAGTCTTGGATTTGTTTTTGTAGGCTGTAACTTCTTTGACAAGTGAATTATTGCTATTTTGTAGGATTGCATTGTTGTTCTCTAATTCAATTCACTTGGCTTTTTCTTTCTCCATAAGTTGTGCGTAAACTCTAGGCTCGATGCGT
>NZ_CDMK01000003.1:36620-98773 GCF_001283065.1 Helicobacter heilmannii
CTTGCACATGCGCTCGGGAACTAGGATCAGCCCAAAGTGGGCTGTGAAACTTATGAAAAAATGAAAATTTTTGAAAATTTTGGCGACTTGAATGCATGAGAGTGCATGAGAAGGTAAGCCAAGCTTACGCTTGGCATCTATTTTTGCTCTTGGGGGTAAGCCCCCAAACCCCCAAGAGAGGGTTTTGAAGTGAAAAATGAGTTTGTGTTGTGGCTGTATTGCGCCATTGCAGTAAGGAAGGCTTTGGGGGGTTTAAAATGAGAATGAGTGTTAAAGGCTGTATAACGCCTTTAGAGTATTAAAGAGAACCCAAAATGGGTTAGGGTTGTTGTGTTGATTGTGAGGGCTTCTAGGGTGGTAGAAAGGGTATTAGCTCTCTAAGCTATTGTTTGGTTTTTCTTTTCTTTTGGGTTTGATCGGTGGTGTGTGTTGTCTTTTGAGTGGCTCTTTAGAGTTACTTGTAACACTCTAACACTGCCCCCGCATTAAACATAACTAAATATCAAAATGATAAAACCGATCCGCCTTAGTCTACTTTTTAAAAAAGGCTTAGGAGGTTTTATGGTCAAAACAAAAGAAACATACTGTATCAAGGCAGATGTCTTACTCGATGAAACAATCACCATCAGAGAAACCAAAGGTATCGCATATCTCAATATGGCAAAAACAGTCTATGATGACAAGAATTATCAAAAGGCTGCAGAATACTATCTTAAAGCTGGGGAAGCTGGAGAAGCCACAGGGCACTACGAATTAGGCGGCATGCATTCTTGCAGCCAAGGAATCAAAAAAGATTTTGCCAAAGCTTTGAATATTTTCAAAAGGCTGCAGATATGGGAGGCAAGGGCTCACCAAAAACTAGGGATGATTTACGAATACGGACATGAAAGGCCACAAGACATTGCCAAAGCTAAAGAGCATGATCAAAAAGCTGTGGAACTAGGAGACTTTGTTGCATAAGATGCTTTGGATAGATTGCTCAAAAATAGAACACTCAAGGGTTAACTAGTCCAACAAACCTGTGCTATGTCCCTTTAGGTGGCTCAAATCAGTTATTCTTGAGAGAATATCCATGGGTCTGCTTGGCAATTTCAAGAGTAGAGGGGCTGATTATCTCTCTTCTCTCCAATCTAACACAGATGGGAATTTTTACACAAGTTTTGCCAAAAAACAAATTTGATTTGGTCAAATGTAGATAAAAATGTTCGAAATAGTGTTGATAAATAGATAACACTACATATTTTGTTCGGTATAAATAAACATTTAAACATTGTTTAAAATTGTATTAAATATTTTTTATAACTAGATAGAGTCTGTGGAGCTTGATGGGATCAATTGCTGGAGCTGGAGCACTTAGAATTTATGAGGGATTAAAGGCAATTTCCTTTCATAAGAGAGCGCATGGGTGCTGCAAAATGTAGCACCAATTATCTCATGCCTATAGAGTGCAAGATCGGGAGTTGGAAGTACCAGACCACGGTTCAGGGGGTTTTGCGGTTACCACATCTTAGCTAGCCGTGCCTTTGAGGGTTTATGTGTGTTCTCAAAGTTATACACCGCACTTAGTCACACCTCGCCAAGGATGGCGATAGTTTTTTTAGAGGCCTTCGGGCAGACTTATAAGTCTAGGACAACTAGACCAACATAGCCAATGAGTGCTCTGCAACTAGATAGTGATAACTGCAGGAGGTTTGATAAAAGTGAATGGTTTGTAGAGGGCACTCTAATCTGTACACAAATACTCTCCATCACACCAATAAGCACCATCCCACTCATAAACAACGCACCCTTAAGGTGTGCCAAAACGCATGTGTAAATACTCTTGGTTCTTCTTGGCATCCCATCTGGATTTGTGGCGTGCGTTGTAGGCATCCACTTCCTATATTGCTCAATCCACTTTAGAACCCTTTTGGGCCATTGTGTGCGCCTCGCATCAAAATTTCAAAGAGTTTGCGCCGAATCAAGTCTTCAAAATCTTTATTTTTTGTTAATTCGTTATAAAGTTGTTCGTTGCTCTCAAGCAAGCTCAGCGATTCATCTTTAAATCGTTTGTTAAAACCCATCCATTGATTGTCGTGATCCGAGTTGTTAAAATTTTCCATGAATATGGGATCGGCACGCATGCGACCTAGGGTGTCTTTTAGAGCTTTAGAAGCTTGCTCGCCCAAGGGGACTCCATGCGCCCTACTAAATTCCTCTAAAATCTCTGAAAGCTTTTCTAGCTCGCTTTGGGGCGTGTGGCTAGAGCTATCGGCTTTTGAGGGGTGTAACTTGGCTTGCCCCTCAAGGGCAATGCCCACATCTTGTTGTGCGATCTGCAAGCGGTAATCTTTAAGTTCCACGGCTTTAGTGATGTCCTCATCATCCTCTCTAAAGGGGGCTAGCTTCTTGATGAGTTTTTGGAGCAGTCTAAAAAGTTTTTCTAAGGACAGATCTTGATAGGGCAAGATCTGCACCAAAAAGGCGTAATTTTTGAGATAAGTTTTGGCCTTGCTGTAAAATTCTTGTTGTTTGCTAGGCTCTAAGGCGTGGTAGTGCAGGGCCATTTGATCTAGCATGGCATGGATTTTAGGCAAGGGGGCTTTAAGAGGGCTAGATAAAAGGCCTCAATTTGCTCTTGTGTATACACCCCATAGCCCTCTAAATGGCTTTTTAAGTCATAAAGTTTATTGGGGTCGCTTGGCTTGGCTAAAAAGGTTTGTTTGTAATAGGGCTCAAAGGCTTTGCTGATTTTTTCAGTGTCGTTTTCAAAGTCTAAAATGCAGGTGTCCTTTTTATTTGGGTGTATGCGATTCAAGCGTGATAGCGTCTGCACACATGCCACCCCACTTAAAGCCTTATCCACATACATCGTGTGCAGTAAGGGCTGATCAAAGCCGGTTTGGTATTTGTCTGCCACGATCAAAAAGCGGTATGCATCGGTGTCAAAGGCCTTAGGGGTTTGGCTCTCGCTAAAGCCATTTAAACTTGCCTCGCTTTGTCCTTGCACTTCTCCAGAAAAGGCAACCAAGGCCTTATGGGGGCGTTTTTCCTCTGCTAGTTGTGCTTGAAAGGCTTTAAAATAGCGCATGGCCACTTGACGCGAGCTGGTAATGACCATCGCCTTAGCCCTGCCCCCGATTTTATGATGCGTGTTGGTGTAAAAATGGGCGAGCATCGCTTTTGTTTTTTCTTCAATGCTTTTAGGGTGCTCTTTGACATAGGTTTTAAGCTTTCTAAAGGCGGGGTCCCTTTCATAGAGTGGATCATCTGGGGCTTTAGCCACTAAATTGGCGTAGAATGTGTAGGTGGTGTAAAATTTTAAAACATCCAAGATAAAACCCTCTTCGATGGCTTGTTTCATGGAATACAAGTGGAAGGGAATGAACTGCTCTGCCTTGGTCTTTGTCCCAAAAAGTTCCAAAGTTTCAGGCTTAGGCGTGGCAGAAAAGGCAAAATAAGAGGCGTTTTTGTTAAATTGCTTGGCTTTAATGGTTTGCAGTAAAAACGCATCGGGGTCTAGCTCTTCTTGTGTGGGCGCGCCTGTGGCTTTTTTGAGAGCATCGCCATACGCCCCGCCCTGAGAGGAGTGCGCCTCGTCTATGATGATGGCAAACTTTTTATCTGTGAGGCTGGGCAATTCTTCTAAGATATAGGGGAACTTTTGGATCGTGGCGATGATGACCTTTTTGCCCTGGGCCAACGCCTCCTTAAGTTGGCAACTGCCCTCAGTGATGGCCTCCACAACCCCCTTAATAGAAAAAAAGCTTTGGATGTTCTCTTGTAATTGTTTGTCTAAAATGATGCGATCGGTGATGACCAAGACACTATCAAACAAGGGCTTTTCATCCACGCTAAGCCCCACTAAAGCGTAGGTGAGCCACGCAATGGTGTTGCTCTTGCCGCTGCCCGCGCCATGCTCAATCAAATAACGCCCCCCCACACGATCTTTTAGCACGGCCGCACACAGCCTTTGCACGGCACTAAGTTGGTGGTAACGAGGGAAAATCACCCCCCTGTCCACAGGTTGCAAGAAGTTAAAAATGAGATTTAAAACTTGATCTTTTTGCAGGACTTGCTCCCATAAATACGCGCTTTTGAACCCCTGCGGGTTTAAAGGATTGCCCGCCCCACACTCTAGATCTAAAGCAGCGCTCCCATCGTTTAGCCCCTTGTTAAAGGGGATAAAGTGGGTGCGTGTCCCCTCTAGTTTTGTGGCAAGATAAACAAAGCTTTCATCTAGGGCGAAGTGGGCTAGGGCGTGTTTAAATAGGGGTTCGTGGGGGTCTCTTTTGCCGTATTGTTTAAGGGCGTGCTTGGCATTTTGGGCGTTTAAGCTGTGCTTAAGCTCTAAAGTAAAAAGGGGCAGGCCGTTTAAAAAGATTGCCAAATCTACAGAATTGTTGTTTTTGGTGCTGTAGTGCAATTGGCGCATGAGAGAAAAAACATTGCTTTGGTAGTTTTGCCAAGCGTCTAAATTCTTTTGGGTTTGGGGTTTGTTGTAGGCGAGCTTAAAGCTTAGCCCTAAATGCTCTATCCCCTCTTTAAGCATTTTGAGCATGCCTTTTTCTTTAATTTTTTGTTTTAAGTGCTCTAAGAGGTGTTGTTTAAAATCTGGGTCTCTTTGGCCCAAGTCCTCTAAAGCTTTAGCCTGTGTTTTCTCTAAAAATCCCCACAACAAGGCGGTGTCTAAACCAAGTTCTTTGTGGTAGCAAACACCCCTGGTGTAGCCACTCTGCAGTAAATGCCCCTCTATAAGGGCTTCAAGGTCTTTTTCTTGGTGTTGTTTCAAAGCCTGTCCTTTAAAGGGATTTGGCCTAGCACGGCTTCGCTGATGAGCGCGCTTTTATAGGCTTTAAGGGCTTTTATTTGGGTTTGTAATTTAGCCATGAGACGATCTAACTTTTGGGTTTTTTCATCTAAAAACGCGGCGATGGCGTTGTGTAGCTGTGTCGGCTTGGTTAATCTGTGTAGCTTCTTGCTCTCTTTGCTCTCTTTTTGCTTGAGTGGCTGTAGCCACTCCTTGCACTAGATTTTTTCTAGGTCGCCCTACAGGTCTTTTGCCCTCAAGCTCTGCTGTGAGTATTTTTTTATTCTTGTTAGACAAAGCTAAGAGGTGCTTAAAACCCTCTTGAATCTCCAAAGCTTCTTCAAACAACTCTAGCAAGCCTGCTTTTTGCATTTTTTCTTTAATCTCTTGCAAACGCAGGGCATAGCTTGTGATGTCCGCTGTAGAGTTGATGTCAAACATGGTTAGCTCCTTTGATTGTGGATTAAACGATCGACATAAAATCCCTACATAATATAATAAGTATTTGTGCTTGTTTCAAGGCATTGATTAGGATTTTGGTGTGCTTTGTGGAGAAAAAGTGCATTAAAAATATGACTAATTAGCCGCGCTTTTAGAGCCGCGCTTTTAGAAAAGAGCTTGAAGAAGAGGGGTTGTTGAAACAAGAGGCGATGCCCTTTTTAGAGTTTGTGGAAAACAACATTTACAAAGAAGGGGGGGTGCACTTTAACCAGCTGAACAACGCCTTAAAGAATCTCAACAGCAAGAAATATTACAAAGAAATCAAAGACCCCGGGCTAGAAGACTACCTTAAAAGGGCGGTGCAGCAATTCTTAAAAAAGGATGTGAAGGAGGGCATAGATGCGCTCTTTGCCACGAAACCCGAACTTGCTAGGGACATTAAGGAGCTCTACAACACCACTCTAAAAGATTACGCCCACATGAAAGAAGCCCTGAAAATGGCTAAGCAATTTGGCTTAAGGGATGTGGGGCGGGCTAAGGAAGCCGTGGCGGATGGATTGATCAAGGCGATCAAGGGGCAGGGTGAAGGCGGTGTGGGCAATTTAGATCGGATGCATTTAAACCCCAGCCAAAGAGAAGCGGCAGAATTGCACATTTTAAACCGCCTCTTTACCAAGAGTCTATATGACGAGGAAGCCTTAAAAGTCTTTGACAGCCAAGACTTTTTTAAACGGGTGCAACAGATCGGAGAAAACACCTTCCAATCACAGGCGGCTAAAGACTTTTTAGACATGGCCAGTGGGTTTAACCGCCTCTTTAGAAACGATGCCAAGATCGCCAAAATGCTGGCCCCCGCTAGGACAGAGCGCATAGGCGCGAGCATTGCCACCAGTGTTAGTGGGGCGTTTCAACACCAAATCACCAAAGAGCTTTTTGCGTTTTTGACCCGTTTAGTGCCCCACATCCCTTTTGCCACCCGCATTAATGAAAAGGTGAGCGGAGAGGTGTTGACACACGCCATCAAACAAGCCTTGCTCAAAAGCCACACGATCCAAGACTTTAATAAGAACATCCAAGCTAGGGCGATCACCGCGCGCTTTGACAACTCCACAAAGCGGCTCATCAAGGCGTGGACAGAGGAGCTAGAGCAGGGGGTGGAGCAGATAGGGAGCAGGGCAGCCCCTAAAACCATTGAGCAAGAACAAGCCCTTAAGATTTTAGAAAACCCCCCTAAAGCTGAGATACCCCAAGAGTTAGATGTGCAGGGCTTTTTAAAAAGTTTAGAAGAAGTGGAGAATAAAGACAACTTCATCACCCACTTAAGCAAAAAGCAAGATGCTCAAAGCCGTTTAGCCTACCTTAACCTAGTGGAGCCCACTTTAAAAGAGTGGGATTTGAAGCTGGTTAGGGGTGAGAGAAGCGAATACATCAAAAGCTTTAGCGATGGCAATGGCGGATTTTTTAGCCTACTCATCACGCAAGAGGGGGATAAAAGGCTCATCACCTTTATCCCCAAAACACGGCTAAAATTCTTACAGGATAAAGTTAAGAGTGCCGACCTTATCCAAACCTTTACCGGCCGAGCGGGTGATGGTGTTTGGCCCCGCATAGACAACTCTACCACACCCTCCCTAAAGAGCGATTTAAGCGCGCAAGAGATCAAAGAAGCGGTCAAGAAGTGGGATTTAGCACACCCTAAAGAAACAGACGCTTTAAACTTTGCTTTAGTCAAAGGCCTAGAGCTTACAGAGCTTAAAGAAGTGTTTAAGGCCGACAAGCTCTTAAGACAACTTAGAAGCACAGAAGTGAAAGAAAGCCTAGACAAGGGCTTTAGCCTTGAAGAAGTGCTAAATTACACCCGCCACTTGCCCACTTCTCAAAGAAATATCATCGGCGATGAACTCCACTACTCTAAAGCCCTAGAGAATGGAAAGTCGTTAAAAATTGTTGAAACCTACCAAGCCCCAGAAACCTTACGCTTTAGCCGTATGGATGTGGTGGATGAAAGAATGCCCCCACCTAAAGTGGATGAAACCCCCAACACACCTAAAGGCGATGAGCCCCAAGCTGGCTTGCCTAAAGACGATGAGCCCCAAAGCCCCAACACCCCCAACACCCCCAACACTAATGGGGGAGCAGCTGTAGACTTTAGCCAAATCGCCGCCCAAGCCAAAGAGCAGGCCACAGAGCTTTACTCTAAAGCACAGGCGCAAGAAGGGGGGTTTAGGGAGCTTTTAGAAGGGCTAACACAGCCTAGCAGCACTTTACAGGCTGACAATTTGCTTAAAAGTGTGGGGAGCATTGAGAGTAAGTTAGAGCGTAAACAGGGCAGAGTAGAAAGCCTTAATGACTTGCTAAGGGGGGCTATTGTTGCTAAGAATAGAGATGTTATTAATGACCAGTTAGCCCAAATTGCTATCCATTTTAGAGACTCTAACATCCCCCATCGCATCGAATACAAAGAATACCGGGCGAGTGGCTATGAGGGCGTGCATATTCACTTTAAGCACAATGATGTACCCGCTGAAATCCAGCTACACACTTCTAAGAGTTGGGAAGTTAAGAAAAAGCAAGATGAAAAATACCACATCATCAGAGAAGAGGAAAATAAGAGAACTCTACCTTTTGAGCAGATAGAGAAGCTCAAACAGGAGAGCCGCGCACTAGGTCAAGAGTCCGACTTAGATATTAAGCTTTTTACATCGTTTGATGTGATTTCAACTGAGTCCACTTCTGCAAAATCACTAAAACGCCTAAATGCAGATGAAGAAGAGAACTTAACCCATATCTTGCGGTTAAAGTCAAATTCAAAGGCGACATCTTCAGATGCAGATATGGCGTATAAACGCCCCGATTCAGAGTTAAACCAAAAAGAGGAGATCGCAACCGGGGGTAAGGGGATAGATTCAGACATACAAACTCCTTTAAAAAACGATTCTACCACACCCCCGCTTAAGAGCACGGGTAAAAGCCGCTTGCAAGCAGCGCTAGAAGAGCAACAAGCAAAGCTAGAAGCCAAAGAAGCAGAGATCAAAGCCAAAGCCTTACAAGACAAAGAAAACGCCGACAAGTGGCGCGCTAAACTCGCCCAAATCACCAAAGAAAAGCAAGCCCTAGCCGGCCTTAAAGACAATGACCGCTTGCTGCACATAGGCGAACCCATCCCCATGCAAAGGCTAGAGACTAAGAGCAGTGTGAGCCTTGACGATCAGCACATCTACCCCTTAGATTACGCCATTGTCAAGGCCACAGATTTAAAACCCAACTTCACCAGTGGCACGGGGACACAGGTGCGCACCCAAGCCAACCCCGAAATTGTGGACAAGATCGCCAAAGACTTTAACCCACAGCAGGTTTTCTTAAGGGGGGGGTTTGATGATTTGCCCATTGTGCTTGAAGATGGACAGGTTTTAGCGGGCAACCATAGGGCGCAAGGCATGTTAGAGTTTAGCCCAGAGAGCAGGGCTAAATACGAGCAAGCGGTTTTAGAGCATTATAAAGTCCAGCTGGAGCCTGATGAGTTGTTGGTGCGCCTACCTACAAATGGTTTAGAGCCCAAAGAGCTTTTAAACCTAGCCATGGCTAGCAACATCGAAAGGAGCAGCACACAGGGGGATAAATTCTTAAGCGCGCTGGGCAGATACGATGCCCAGATCACGCCCGAGAATTTAAAACACCTCGATTTAAACGCCGCGAGTGTGGACGATATGGTTTTGCGGGTGGCTACATTCTTGGACAAGCAAGCCAAAAGCCCCGATTTAGAAAAGACGAACTTAGCCCTACTGGGGCACACCGCCCGCAACAATGCGGACTTTTCTCTATCTAGGGTTTTAGATCACGCAGAAAACATTTTGAGCACGAAGGATTTTGTGGCCTTTAAAAAGGGCTTTGTGAACAATGCCGGGTCGTTTTACAATCTTTTAAACAACCCGTATTTGCCAAGTCTCAATCTTAGCATGCACTTGACAAGAGCCATCGATGCGACCGCTAAAGAGCTTGCCACAGACAGCCGTGCCCAAAATTTAAAAGAGCTCCTCGATCTAATGGAGCACCTTTTACGGATCACAGAGCCAGACTTAAAAGCGACTCTAAAGCTTAATCCTAGTGTGTTTGACGACACTTTAGCGCAGGCAATGGGTGTGGGCTTTGCGCGCTTCATGCGGCTTGAAAACCCCGACAGGCATTTATTTGAGTTTTTGCAAAACACCCCCCAAGCTTTAAAAGAGCTGTTGAGCCCAGATATTTTTACCCAAAGAAGCGCGAAGACCTTAAAAGATGCCAGCGTGTATGATTTTGCCAAATTGCTTTTACAAAGCGGGCAAAAGACCCAAGAGCTGAGCAAGGCCGCAGGGCTCTTAGAGCCTTTAGAAGCGCGGGCCAAAGCTTTTAGCAGTGCTGCAGCTACCAAAGAAGCGCAAAACCCCAAGAGTTTAAGAGAGCAGCTAAAAGCCGCGGGCAAGAGCGTGAAAGAGACAAGAGCGCTCTTAGAGCAAAACAAAGAGCAGGGCAAAGAGAACCTTGCCGGCCTGTTGGCCTACAAGAGCCAAAGCGCGCACGAGATCATGAAGAAGGGCGAAGAAGCGGGCTTGAATGGGGCGCAAACGCTCACCGCCTTATATATGTTTGACATGCTCAAAGCTAAAGAAGTCCAAGCGCGCATGCTCTTTAAAAGGGCGGGGGTGTATGACCTGCATTTAAAACCAGAAATCCAAGAAGCGCTAGGCACAAGACAAATCCACCTAACCCCCCAAAGTTTTAGCAAACTAGAGCTCACACAGGCCAAAGAGTTTAGCCCTTTGCTCAAAGCCACCTTTGAAGAGCCCAATGCGTTTGTGAAACAAGCGGACGGGGCTTTAGTCTTTGTCAAGGACTTTGGCACAATGAAGCTCAAAGCCCTTTTAGACCGCCACAACTTCTTAGATTTTTACCCTGTGCGCTCGTTCAATAAAGTGCCCCATGATCAAGAGGTGGTCTTTAGCAACTTGCCAGACTTGCCCCCCACACCTAAGTTAGAAGGGGACAAGCAAGCCCTAGCCCCAAAAGCGGCCACCCGTGTAGAAGAAGGCATCACCCCCAACCCCGCTTTTGGAGAACATTTTGCAGAGTTTGAGCTCAAGGGAGCTGAAGCGGTTAAGAAGTTGTTACAAGAGAAGAGGGGGCAAGTAGCCGGGGCGTTTTATAGGGAGGATTTGGGCGAGAAGGGGGGGTATATTGATCTAATTTGGGGAGCAGATGACAAGAGTGTTAAGGGGCTTAAGGGGGCTAATGGCAAACCTCTTAAACCTTACGGATTGTCTAAGATTGTAGAAAAGCATATTGATGACTTTAGCCCTTTTGCAGGGGATACGCCTTTTGAGAAGTTGGCTAGGGGTATTGAAGAAATTACACAACAAGGTATTATTGTTAATAAGGATGGTGTGCACACCATATGGCTTAAAAGGGATGATGGTTACTACCTAGTGGGTTTATCTAAGGGGTGGTTTGGCAAGGGGAACAATGCGTGGGTGGTTACAAGCTATAAGAAGGNAGAAGGGGACAAGCAAGCCCCGCACGCCAAAGCCTCAAGAAGTGCAGAAGAAGGGGATATTGTGCAAAAATGGCAAGAGGCTTTTAATGTTAAAGAGAATGAACCTTTCATTCCTAAATTTAGTCAAGAAGTGCAAGAAGCCTTAAAACCTATCTTACAGGGGCAAGAGATTAAGCTAACAAAAGGGAGCTTAGAAAAATTAGTTAAGCGCAATAGAGAAGAGTTTTTGCCTTTAATTAGACCGACACTTGAAGGGCCTGATGCTGTGGTTAAACAAGCAGACGGGGCGTTAATTTTTGTTAAAGATTTTCAAGGGAAAAAGTTTTTTACCAGTGTTGCGCGCAGTGGTGATGATAGTGATAGCTGGATCATAAGAAGCAATGCGCCAAAAACGCTTAATAATTTGCAGAACAAGATTAAGGAGGGGGGAGAGGTTTTATATAGTGGCTTGCCCGAACTTCCAATAATCGCTAAGCCCGAATTACCCGCTAAAGCGTTGAATAGCGAGGCAAGTTCGACTAACTCTACCACACCCCCCCTTAAGAAACAAGAGAAAGGGGCTAAAGCTAAGCACGCAGAATATACGCAAATGATCGAGGACGCTACAAAAGAGGGGATTATTAATGAGCATAATTATAAAACGCTCTACGGTATGCTAGAAAAGTCCCCCGACCAAGTCCCCGGTTATATCGCGACAATAAGACAGAATATCGCAAACGAAGCACAAGCATTGCGCAATCATCAGGCTTTCGGTGGGGGTAGTCTTTATACTCCAGAATTTAGCCCCCAAGTGAAAAAAGCTTTAGAGGGGATGATGGACGACTCCACTATAGATGGGCTTTATTTGGATTTGGATCACTCAAGCAAGATTAGCTACCGCCTTAGTGAAGATTCCCCTTTCATCAGTAATGACAAAGTAGGCACGCTAGAGAAAGAAGCCCCTATGGTTAAGAAGACTTTAGAAGACCCGCATTATGTGTTGCACCCCAATGAGAAGGTATCCCCTATTGTCTTTATTAGAGAGGAGGGAGAAGGGTTTTTTGTGGTGAGTATGAGTCCATACCGGCTTGGCCAATGGGGTTTAGGGCGGGTCAATTTAGAGGAATTGGAGGCGTTTAGAAAAATTAATAAACTCACTAAAGCCCTTCAAGGTTTTAGCTTGCCCCCTAAGCCTAAGATAATACGCAAGGCAACTAAACCTAGAAGCGATAACCCCCAAATCTAGAGCTCATCAGCAACACGCCTACAATTAAAGCAAGCAAAGAGGACATCACGCCAGAGTTTTTAGAGGAGGTGAAGAAGCGCAAGAATGAGAAGGTGTGGATAGGGGAACTCACTAACCCACAAATCCTTGAGCAACTAGGGTTTAACACAGACAAGCCCGTTAAAATGTTGTTTGATGGGGATGCGTTAAGGCATATTGAGAGCCGGCATGGAGTTGAAGCACCTATGGTGAAGGATAGGGGGCAACCAGCGGTGGAGCTAGAAGACATTAAAAATTACCCTGAAATCGTGAATAATGCGGATTTGATGAAAGTAGAAAATACCAGCATGGGTAAGCGGTTAGTGATTGGCAAGCAAATTAACGGGTATATGGCGGTGGTGGAAGTGATAGGCACCAAAAACAACCAATTAACCCTAAAGATGATGTATAAAGAAAATGGCAAGCTAAAAAATGCCAAAGAGTTTAAAGAGTCCATCAGTAACCACAATGTGGCGGATTCACGCCCGTTACATACGGGTGATTCCTTAGATACTGCTATGGACGCGACTAACCCTACCACCCAAGAGGTTAAAAGTCAAGAGCGCGCACCTAAGGTGGAAGACCCCCAAGTAAAAGCGCTTAGACAAACCGTCATTAATGACTTAGGTGGGAATGCTTATAAGCCCCTAAAGTCTGCTATCTTGCCTAAAGAGGAGCTATTTAAACAACTTTAAGGGCTATGCGCACTTTGGCAAAGACTTTACCCAATACAGAGATAAGGGGCTAGAGGCGCTGAAGTATGTTGCCAAGAGAAGACAAGGGCAAGTGAGCGGGGCCTATTATAGGCAAGATTTAGGGGCAATTGATATAGGCTATGCGCTGCCTGTAAAAGGCACAGAGGGGCTAAAAAGTGTCTTGGCAGGCCAGTGGAGCCAGCGCATGGATGCAGAAAACAATATCTACTACTGGACGCAAGCCTTAAGGGCTTTTGAGGGGGAGAAAGACAGCGAACGCATTTTACACGCGGTGGATAGGATCATTAGGGAAGGCACTTACAGCTTTGAGGACAAGCATCACATCTTAAATCTAGAGTTAGAAAACGGCCTTTATAAGCTCGAGCTTTTCCCCATAAGCTTAGATCAACCTAGCCACTTTTTCCCTATAGGTATTCAATACCACCATAAGCCCAAACCCACAGACCCCAATAACCCCATGGAGCGGGAGTAGCGTTAAATGAGCTTTAAAACGGCTTTAAACAGCGATGATGGTTTAAAAGGTTAAATACCCTAATGCTTATCTATGGATTGTAACACCAAACAGGAGACTCAGAGGTCATAGATCAACAATGATTTTTCTGTGCTTAAAAAACACAATGGTCAGGAAAATGAAAATGGGCAAAAGAGAGATCCTTGGAGAACATCACTTTAATTAAAATCTTTGAAGTCTTTGGTTTTCTCTGAGCTTAATATTAAAGGCGACCGCGTGGTTTTTATTGAAATCATGGACTACAATATCTTTAATGTTTAGCAAGAAATTTACCGCAAGGGCAAGACCCCGTTCGTGTTTTTACCCATTGGTGGACTGGGCAAGTCCGATAAGGGTGGCCCAACTCCCCTATTCAGTCAAAATAGACAAGCTAGAATAGAGGACATTAACACTTTTGTGGCACAGATGGCATTGAACACCCTTTTTTATTGGCAAATTGTGATGGGGTGGGTCGGGCGAGGGGGTGCAAGATAACCCTAATTTTCATGTGAACATCGTCACACTCAAGGATGCCTTTATGGAGGGAGAGAGGGCTAAAACAGGTTTTGAAAACTTGTGCAACAAGACAAACATCGAACTTAAAACCCTTTTTACTCAAGAGGATCGAGAAAAATTCAGTTTCAAAAACACCAAAAAGCCCCAGATTAGCAGTGCAGTCTCCAGCCACTTTAAAAACACATCTAGAATTGCTAGACTCGCCACTCACAGAAGAGACAATCAAGAATCTAAACGGGCCTTGTTTGATTTTCTCGAGAGTCGGTTGACAGGGCTCTAAAACACCTCCAAAGATGGGCTAATGATGGGCTAATAAAGCAACTTCGCAGGCTTTTACTGTGCCAAGCTAAAAGCACACAACCCACACCCCGCCCGCAATGCCTTTGCACACAAGAAAGGGTGTGACTTGTAAGCCTTGCTAAAAGTCCAGCTACCAAAGACTCAAAAGTAAATATATAGTCTTGGTGCTGCATGCCCCATAACCTTAACCTAGGGTTTTCGCTGGGATTTATGGTAGATTGTGCTTTGTTGGCCACTTTGCTTGTACTCAAGACTACTTCCTCATTTGGTCGATCACTTGCCTATACCGCTTCAAATTGGCGGTTTGTGCCCAAGAAACCACCTTTTCGAGCACCACTTTATACACCTTATTGAGGATTTTATGGACAGCATCGTCATGATTTTTGTCCACAGGTCCACCCACATCACCATTATCTTCTTTGTCTGCTGTGTCGCCAAGGCTGACGGAGCTCGCCCCTGCAAACCCGCTTAAAATCACCGATTCTTGGAAGTTAGAGTAGGTGATGGCGTGTTCCGCGCCAATATTGATGGGGATGATGTGCGTGGTGCGCCCCGTTTTGGGTTCAACAAATTGTAAGATCACCGCTCCAGCACTTTCATCCACCTTTGTTTTGATATGGGTGTCCTGGGGATTTGTTGTGTTGATGTCGGCATTTTCTAGAATGCCAATCCACCCCTTGATCTTTAAGAGAGAGTAGACCGTGTCCTTTTGGGTAGGAGTGAAGTCTTTAGCGGAATCAATGCGTATGATGGTGTAACCCTTTTTTTGGAGAATTTCCTGGATTTGCGCCACTAGGGCGTTTTGGAATTTAGCGATGTAGGGCTTGACATTTTCATCGGCTTGGATGTGGGGAGGTAAAATCGCCGTGATATGGTCGTTTAAAGGTTCTTGGTTGATGTGAATAGGGTAGTTAAAGTCGATGGGAGATACATTTATCTTGGGATGTGCTCGGTTGCTTGCGCTCTGAGTTCCTGTGTCTGTGGCACAGCCAAAAAACATGAGAGAAATACCCATCAATGCCGATACAATGCCCTTTGTGTGTATTTGCATAAATGTCCTTTAATCTTTCGTAGTTGCTATAAGAGTGAAAAAGAGCCAAAATTTGGCTAAAAGGGCTTGTAAAAGAGGTTTATAGCCACAATAACCCGCACTTGCTTGCCTTGTTGCCATACCAAGACCTTTAAGAGATATAAATAAACCCCAAATGCTAGCACAAAGGCCATAACTTGTCAAATCATGCGCTTTGCATGTGGGGAGTCACAACACCCAAGTCAAACCCATTTTGATCCACTTGTTAAAGATAGGGTAGGGTGGAGGAATAGCCGGAATTTGCGGTGGGTTTTGTGCTCTGCTTGTAACCCACCTGTGGTAGCTGTGCTACTTTTTGATTTGGTCGATCGCGTTTCGGTATTGTTCTAGATTGGTGTTGGTTACCCAATGCACCAATTTCTGCACCACAGCTCTGTACATTTCACTGAGAATTTTACGGATGGCATCGTTGTGGTTTTTATCCAGTGTGCTATGACTGATAGAGCTAGCCCCCTCATAGCCACCAGAGTTGGTCTTGTTTGGCGTAAGAGTGGACAAGGGCTTGCTTAGCACCCACATTGATGGCAAAGTTGTGTGTGGTGCGTCCTGTTTTAGGTTCAAAGAATTTAAAGATGACCGCCCCTGCACTTTGGTCTACAATGCCCTTCATACCGGTATCCTTAAGGTTCTCTGTGTCCATATCTGCATCTTCTAAGACCCCCATCCATCCCCTGATTTTCAAAATAGAGGAGATGTTCATTTTCTGCTCAGCACTGAGATTTTGTACATCTGCTAGGCGGATGATGTGGTAACCCTTTTTCTCTAGGATTTCTTGGACTTGCTTTGCCAATGCACTTTGGAATTGGTTGATGTAGGGCTGGACATTTTCACCTGCTTGGATGTTTGGGGTTAAAATGGCGATGGTGTGGTTATTGGAAGTCTCTTGCTCGAGATTGACAGGATAGTTGAAGTTTAAGGGAACTGAACTACTGGTCACGGTGCGCTTGTGGGCTTAGCTGTGGGCTTTATACCTGTGTGGCACAGCCAGAAAGGGCAAAAGACACACCCGCTAAGATGAATAAAAGGGGGTTTATGTGTTTTCGCATAGACTTCCTTTGAAATTTAAAATGGTGAAAAAACAAATACAGGGGCGTGGTGTAGAGTTTTTTGGTTAATGTTGGGTTAAAAATTTACATAAAAATCAACTTCTACAACGAAATCGACCGCCCCCAGCAAAGAGGCATGTTTCAATTTTTTGATTGTGCTTTCATTGGAAAGCCCATTGATAGGGATTTCATTAAACCCCTAAGTCATCTCATCACATACATCAAAGATAAACTATGATCGCCAGTATTTATCATCCAAAATACGATTTTTTGGGGCAGAGCTATGCGTCCTTTACCCCCAATCTGCATAAATACCCAGCCACGATGTTGCCCCAGATTGGTTTAAAATTACTCCAAGAATTTAAAGCCCAAAAGACAAACTTGCTCGATCCTTATTGCGGGAGTGGCAGCAGCTTTATCAGTGCTTTAGAATATGGGATCAAGGACCTTAGCGGTTTCGATCTCAACCCTTTAGCCATCCTCATAAGCAGGGCTAAATTGAGCCACATAGACAAAACCGAACTTTTAGACGAAAAAGAGTCCTTGCTTGAATCGATGACACAACCACATGCCGTTGTGGATGTCCCCATCACAAACGCCCATTTTTGGATAGAAGAACAGGCACAACAAGATTTGAGCAGTATTTTTCACCACATCAGCCAAGTCAAAAGCCTAGCTAAAACTCTTTTTCTGCTGGCCTTTAGCGAAACTTTAAGGGAAGTGAGCTACACACGCAACAACGAATTTAAGCTTTTTAGGATGAAAAACCACCAAGAGTATAAGCCAAACACCTATGGAGTTTTTCGCCAAAAGTTAGAGACCACTACCGAGTATTATCTGCATTTTTACCAACGGCACACAAAGGACATTGTCTTTAATCTCTACAATTCTAGTTTTCAGGCACACCACAAGACTTTTGACACTCTGCTGACCAGCCCACCCTATGGGGATTCTAAAACCACCGTGGCCTATGGGCAGTTTAGCACCTTCATTAATGAGTGGTTAGGTTTTAAGGACGCACGGAAATTAGACACAAAACTCTTAGGGGGCTTGAGGGCGAAAACGCTTTACACAAAAGGGAGTGTGGGCGATGCCATCCAAGAGATCGCAAAATTGGATTTAAAAAGAGCTTTGGAGGTTTCCAGTTTTTATGCTGATCTAGAGCAGAGCATCCACCATATCTTGCCCTCTTTGGCAAGCGGGGCTTTGATGTTTTTTGTGGTGGGGAATCGGTGTGTGAAAAATTTAACATTTGCATGGAGAAAGACAAGGGTGGAAAAACCTCATCACTAGGCTAGAAGGAGATTGATATGGGTGAAAGGATGCACACGCTTGGTGTTGCTTTAGCTATTTGAGCCCAACAGTGTGGTGCAGCAAGGCCTAACCATATATGTGAAAGTCTATTTCCTAATTTGGTCGATCACCCTTCTATATTGTGCCAAGTCCGTATTTGTCACCCAATAAACCATTTTTTTGATCACAAATCCATAAACCTTATTAAGAACGGTGCGGATAGCTTCTTGGTGCCTCCTCTGCATTTCAGCATGACTTGGGATGTTTGTCTCTGCAAGATTCTCTAGACTTGCCCCGCGGCTGATCGCGTTGGCTCCACTAAAACCATCCACTTTGATCTCTTGTGGAGAATGGGAATAAGCGATGGCGTGTTCTGCGCCTATGTTGATGGCAACGATGTGGGTGGTCCGCCCCGTTTTGGGCTCAAAGAATTTAAACCAAATAGCCCCTGCACTTTGGTCTATAGTGGTGTCCATGTTGGTGTCTTGTGGGTCGTTGATGTTGATGTCAGCATCTTCTAAGACTCCCATCCATCCCTTGATTTTTAAAATGGTGTAGATGTTGTTTTTTTGCTCTGGAGTTAACTGTTGCTCTGATTCAAGGTGGATGATGATGTAGCCCTTTTTTTGGAAGATTTCTTGAATCTGCCTTTCTAATGCGTTTTGGAACTTAGAGATGTAGGGCTGGACATTTTCATCGGCTTGGATGTTTGGGGTTAAAATGGCGATGGTGTGGTGGTTGGCCTCTTCTTGGTTGATATCGATGCGGCGGTTAAAGTCAAGGGAGACAATACTCTTTTTTGCATTGGCTGTAGTGGATGCCATGTTTGTGGCGCAACCTGAGAGTGCTAGGGATATTCCCAACAACGCCCATAAAACACTCTTGGTGATTTTTTGCATGGGGCTCCTTACTTAAAAATCCCCTATTGTAAGGTTTTCTTTGTTAATGTCTATTTAAGGCACTATTAAAAATTAAAAATAAAGATACACTCAATATTAGATGGTGCAAGGGCCTTCAACACACCTGAATGCCATCTTATGGTGCCGAACCCCTAGACACAGTGCTGATAAAACCTACAAGAAATGTCACAAGGAGCATTTAGCAACACAAAATTCCTAAAAAAGACGGTGGTTCGCTTGGTTTGCAAGAATAAGCCATTTATTGTTCTGAGATAATAAAGCTAGTTTCTACAGCATCTCAAAAGAAAATAACATAACATGGGTTAAACTGTGCGTTGGACATGGGAAAGTTGGGGTTGCAAAGTTCTCTCCTTTTTGGGTAGTGCACTGCGTTTTATCATTGAACTAGGGTGTTGCCTATCTTTAGTGAATTTGTGATCATACAGGTTATAGTCGTTGCAAGAACAAAGCAACTTCAGCTAGATACAAATCCCTTTAATAGACAACATCAGTGTGGGCAACTTTCCATCTGTCATCTTGCTCTTGTCCTGTATGGCTTAAGAGCATTAGGAAAAAAGTTTTTAGAAGACAGCGACAGCCACAGCTAGATCACCTAGACAATGTATGGTGACTGGCTTGTTTTACTTGGATGCAACTTTTGGTTATCTATGTGTTCTTGATGTGGGTTGGCAAAGGAACCTCTTAAAAAGGTGATAAAATCTAGCGTAAACTCTATTTTAAAGAACAATGTGGTCGCCACAGTAGCAGTCATTATCATCAATAATATGATGGCAGTAATCCAGCTGGTGTGAGAACAAGATTTCTAACATGCAATGCCTAAAAGCATCGTGGAGGGGGGTGTGGTGGTGTGGCCTGGGGGTGTGGCTAGGCCGCTCTCACTGGGTTTTGTTGGCAAAGCCACTTGGGTGAGCACCATCAAGATAGAGTATGGATTTACACCTAGCTTTAGCTAAGTTGGACTAAGGTTAACATTGCAATCTTATGCCAGTATCCAAATTACAATCGGGGTAAAGTCCTTGTGGTTGGAGCATCCATTTTTTGGAATAGGGAATACAAGACTCCAATGTGGAGTTGACTCAAAACCACGATCCTTGCTAAAGTTAGAATCCTCTAACTTTAGTCTAGCAAGCAGGGGCAGAGCTGTTGCAAAAAATGTCCTGGCCGTGGCAAACAATCCATAAGCAACTTAAGTAACTGGTGCACCATAGGAGATATAAAATCCCCCTAGGCTTAAGCATTGGATAGGTTTATCAGAATATCTCCCTATGCTTGAGCTCGTTTAAGAAGGCATCGACGGCAGTTCTTGGGGCAATGGCACTTGGGTTGACCGCCATGCCCACAAACACCCCTGTGCTATTGAAAAAGGGTCTGCCATAGGCATTGCTATCTTGCTTGGACAAGAGAGGATGGGCGTGGTGTTCGTGCAAACTCTGCACTTTAAAGGCATTGTCATTGCCCACTTTGGGGTAGTACATCCGAAGCCCGAGCGTGGTGCTTTTATCCAAAAAAAGGTTTTGGGCGTAGCGTGTGTAAATGCGAGCGTGATAGAAGCTCTCAGGGCGGGTCTGACAAAAGTCGTTGGTGAAGGCATGGGTGTTGAGTAAGGCTAGCCCCTTGTTGCGGTCAATCGCCTTGATGTGTAGCCGTGCCACACAAATGAGCACGGGCGCGCTGTCATCTTGCATCTGCGCGATGAAGGTTGTGGCGTACATGCCCTTGTCGTAGGCAAGTTCCGCCGAGGTCAAGACATGTCCTTTTTGCAATAAAAGCCCATAACCTTGCTTGTAATGCCCATCCCCAAAGTAGGCGGTCAAAAATACAGAGCTGTAAATCCACGGATGCAAAGAGGTAGGGGTATGGTGGGGCTTGGTACTATGGGTCTTATGGGTGGCATGGCTTGTGGCTTGCTTTTGGGGGCTGTGTGGTGTTGGGGCGTGGGCACTTATGGAGGGAGCGGCATGGCTTTGGGCTTTGTGGTTGTGGGGGGCGTGTTGTGGGATTTTAGCATTGTGGGTGGGGGTGTTGCGTTCTAGGGTATGCTCTTGTGTGGGGGCATAGGAGTTTGGCTCGTGGTGGGGTTCTTTGTGGGGATGGTGGTGGATTAAAGAGGTGTCTAAGGCTTCTTGCGCTTGCACCCCTAGTAGTCCCCCTCCGCCTAAGACAAGCCAAACCGCCAACACAAGAGCAGACCGCATAGACACCCCATAATATAAATTAAGGGGGAAATCGGTAAAATGCCCCAACCATTTTAGTTTTTTAAGGACAAATGCCGATGAAACCCCTGAAAATTTTTGAAACCAATCTTAAAGATTTACAAAGCTACCACACCGCCACGATCAATACAAGCAAGGGGGCGATCAAGGTCCACCTCTTCGGCAACGATGCGCCCCAAGCGGTGACGAATTTTGCAACCCTAGCCAACGAGGGCTTTTACAACGGCTTGAATTTCCATAGGGTTATCGCTGGTTTTGTAGCCCAGGGGGGTTGCCCACTTGGCACAGGCACAGGCGGACCGGAATACCGCATTAAATGCGAGGTTATAAATAATCCTCACAAACACAAAAGGGGGGCGATGAGCATGGCGCACGCCGGACGCGACACTGGAGGCAGTCAGTTTTTCTTGTGCTTTGCACCTCAACCGCATTTAGATGGCGAGCACACGGTGTTCGGGCAAATTGAGGATGAGGCGAGCTTACATGTCTTAGACAACCTCAAGCAGGGCGATAAGATTGAGAGCATCCATATTTCGGCGCAATCGTAAGTTTATATGCTGATTTTGTCGCGCAAATTGGGGGAGGGGGTTGTTGTGGGTGACTCGATTTATGTGCGGGTGATTTCCATTGACAAGGGGAGCGTGAAATTGGGTTTTGAAGCCCCCCCTCACACTCTCATTTTGCGCTCGGAGCTTAAAGAAGCGGTGGCATTAGAGAACAAAAAAGCCTCTAAAGATGTGAGTAACTCGCTTTTGGCGGGCATTGGCAAAGAATTAGGCAAGATTGATTGACATTTTCTTGCCCCGTGTACCCCAAGGTCAATGTCTTTTTGAAAGTGCTTGGCAAAGAGGGGGACTATCACTCATTACATTCCCGCCTGTGCTTGGTGCAAAATTTGAGTGAAACGCTAAGAGTCAAAAGCGCACCTAGCTTTAACCTTAGGGGCAACTTTAACTGCCCCCTAGAGCAAAACACAATTTACAAGGCGTGGTGGCTCTTAAAAGAGAGTTTGAGCCCCGCTTTACGCCCCCGTTTAGAACAAATCAGTATAGAGGTGGATAAACAAATCCCTCTAGGTGGGGGACTTGGGGGCTCTAGTGCTGATGCTGGGGTGTTTTTAAGGGAGGTCAATCAGCATTTAGAGCTGGGCTTAGGTTTGGAGCAACTTTATAGAATCGGGGCACAAGTGGGGGCGGATGTGAACTTTTTTATCTCGGGTTTTAACAGCGCAAATGTCAGGCACTTTGGGGAGGTGGTGCGAGAGTTTAAAGAAGAGCCCTTAAAAGTGCAACTTAGCACCCCACCCTTAGAGTGCACCACAGCTAGGGTCTACGGAGCGTTTAAGGGTTTTAAAGAGTTTCGGCACGCATGGCTAGAAACCCCAAGCCCTACACTCTTACAAACCCACACCGCCAAAGAGCTCAACGACCTGCTTGCCCCTGCTTTAGAGTGCTACCCCGCTTTAAAAGAGTGGGCTAAGTCTTTAGACCCTAGTTATGCGTGGTTTTTTAGCGGGAGTGGGGCTAGCTTTTTTAGGCTTAAAAGGGCACATCAGTGAGAGAGATTGCCAAAAACAAGAAAGCCTTTTTTGACTATGAGATTTTAGAGAGTCTAGAGGCTGGGGTGGTCTTGGTGGGTTCAGAGGTGAAGGCGATGCGGGCGGGGCGTGTCAATTTAAAGGACAATTTTGTTAAAATCATCAAAGGCGAAGCCTTTTTATTCGGCGTGCATGTGGCGCATTTACAAACTGCAAACGCCCACTACACGCCCGATGAGAGGCGGGTACGTAAGCTGTTGTTCCACAAAAAGCAGCTTGTTAAGTGGCACGCTCAAGTGGGACAACAACGCTTGAGCATTGTGGCTTTAAAGTTGTATTTTAATGCGAGAAATCGAGTAAAATTACAAATCGCCCTCGTGCGGGGCAAGAAACTTTACGATAAGAGAGAGGACATGAAACAAAGGGTTTTAGACATGGAGGCCAAGAGCCAATTAAGGCATAGAGGATAGCGATGGGTGATTTTAATTTAAAAGAAATGGTGGATTATGGGATTTTAGGCTTTTTGGCCTTTTTGTCCGTGATTGTGATTGCTATTGGCATTGAGCGCGTATGGTTTTACGCCACGGTGCGCGTGGATGATTACAGCGACAAGCGCAAACTAGAGCTAGATTTGCACCGCCGTTTGACCCTAGTCGCCACCATTGGCTCCAACGCACCCTATGTGGGGCTACTAGGCACGGTGACCGGGATTATGATCACTTTTATTCAGCTGGGCAACACCACAGGCGTAGACACGAAGGCGATCATGGTCGGTTTGGCGTTGGCGTTAAAATCTACGGGCATGGGGTTGATTGTGGCGATCCCTTCTGTGGTGATTTACAACATGTTGGTGCGTAAAAGTGAAATCATCGCCACCAAGTGGGATATTTACCACCACCCCGCCGAGGGTCAAAGCTTCAACCGCCTAGACATGGATTAGGATAAGCCCATGAAAAAAATCGACTCAATGAATGTGGTCCCGTTCATTGACATTATGTTAGTGTTGTTGGTGATTGTGCTCACCACCGCGTCCTTTGTCAGCACTTCTAAGTTGCCCATCAATATCCCCAAGGTGGATCAAAGCTCCAACAAAGCCGAGGATATTTTAGATAAAAAGCAGGTAAACATCGCCATCTCCCATAAGGGCGAGTTTTATCTAGACAAAAAAAGGGTGAGCTTTGAGGCACTAAAGCGGGCGGTTTCAAGCTACCCCAAAGACACGCCCATCATTTTACAAGGCGATAAAAACAGCAATCTAGACAGCTTTGTCAAAGTTGTGGATTTGCTCCAGACCCATAATCTCAACCAACTCTATATTCTTGTAGAAGACAAAAATAGCAACCACTGAATTTAGATAGCTTTTAGCCAACTTTGGCTAGAATGGCCCTTTTGAAAATTTTAAAGGAAGACAATGAAACGGACTTACCAACCCCACAACACGCCTAGAAAGCGCACGCATGGTTTTCTTGTAAGGATGAAAACCAAAAATGGGAGAAAGGTCATTAAAGCCCGCCGTGCCAAAGGACGAAAACAACTAGCCGTTTGATTTTTGCGGCGTGCAATCCCTAAAAACCACCCAGCAATTTTCTTACACCTATAAAAAGGGCATGCGGACACATCGGGCATTTTTCGCCATTTACAGCCTGCCCCTAGAGGATTTACCCCCTTTTTTTGGCAACCCTAAAAACCTCTTGCTCGGGCTTAGCGTGTCTAAGAAGGTGGGCAAGGCGGTGCAAAGAAACTTACTCAAAAGGCGGGTACGCACCATTTTAAACCATGTCCACCTAGAAAAGCAGGTGTTGGTTTTTGTAGCAAAGGCGGGGATCACTAGCCTTAGTTACCTAGAGTTGAAACAGCAGATTTTGGCATGCCTTAAGCGCAAACACCCCAACAAGGGCGTACTGAGGCGTGTATGAGAGTTGTCCTAGCCTTGCTTGCCTTTTATCGCAAACTTGTATCTCCCCTAAAGCCCTCCACTTGCCGTTTTTACCCCACCTGCTCTACCTATGCACTGTGGCTCTTAAAAAATGAGTCTTTGCTAAAAGCCCTTTTGAAGGTGGCTTGGCGGGTGCTATCTTGCCACCCCTTTCACCCCGGCGGGATCGATTACCCCGTCACAAGCAAGCCCCTAAGTCCTAAATTTTGCGCCCCAAGTGCGTTTAAACTGGTTTATTACCTAGTGCCGACAAGCCCGGGCATCCACACTTACTATATTCTCAAGGTACACTCGTGAACGACAACAATTCCAAATTCATTTTAGCCATTGTCCTCTCCTTTATCTTTTTGATCGCCTACAGCTACTTTTTTCAGCCCAAGCCCGAGAATAAGGTGCAACAAATCACCCAAAGTACCCACAGTTTACAAGGCCAAGCTACCCAAGCCTACAGCACTCCCCACTCTACCCCAAGTGCCCTAGAACAAAGCATTCAGCCCACGCAAAAAACCCCCCTAATCGCCCTTGTGCGCTCTCAAGGCATAGAGATTGAGATCGACTCGCTCGGGCGCATATCTCAGGTGTATTTAAAAGGTAAAAAATTCACCGCCCACCGCCAAGAGGGCTTTGTTGAGCATGTCAAAGAATTATTAGGACTCGCCAAACCCAAACCCCCTTTAGAAAAACTGCCCCTACTAGGCGCAGATTCTTTAAAGCCCTTAGAGCTGCGCTTTGTGGATAATGCTTTAAATGTCCAGGCGTTTAAGACCCCCTACACAGCTTCGGCAAAAGAAATCACCCTAAGCAACGCCCCCCAAAGCTTGGTGCTAACCCAAGAGTTGCCCGGCCTAACCCTCATAAAAACTCTCACCTTTTACCCCAACCTTACCTACGATCTAAAAATCCACCTAGAGTCCAAAGGGGCAATGAACACCGCCTATGTACTCTCCAATGGCGCAAGGCCTGTGGCCGATGCAGACGGCTACGCTTTTCATGGCGTGCTTTTAGGCACACAGGATCATAAACTAGAAAAGATCGAAGATGGTAAGGCAAAGGAGACAAAGACCTTTAATAACACGACTTTTATCGCCAGCGTGGATCGTTACTACACCTCGCTCTTTTTTGCCAACACCCCGCTAGATGCTATTGTAGACACCCAGCCTAGCAAAAACCCCCTGCCCTTTGTGTCCTTAAAGGGCGATGCCAGCTTGCATGGCTACATAGGCCCTAAAGACCACCATTTATTAGCCCAAATCAACCCCGCTTTAACCGAGGTGATTGAGTATGGGATCATCACCTTCTTTGCTCGCCCTGTGTTTCTATTGCTAGACTTTTTGCACAACTACACCCATAATTGGGGATGGGCGATCATCTTGCTAACTTTAATCGTGCGCATCATTCTTTATCCACTAAGCTACAAGGGCATGGTGAGTATGCAAAAAATCAAAGACCTCGCCCCCAAAATGAAAGAATTACAGGAGAAGTATAAGAGCGATCCGCAAAAGCTCCAAATGCACATGATGCAACTTTATAAAAAACACGGGGCCAATCCTTTGGGTGGGTGCTTGCCTTTGCTCTTACAAATCCCCGTGTTCTTTGCCATTTATCGGGTACTTTACAACGCTGTGGAGCTCAAAAGCGCGGGGTGGATGCTGTGGATACATGACCTATCCATCATGGACCCTTATTTTATCCTACCCCTTTTAATGGGGATTTCTATGTACGCCCAACAAGCCCTAACCCCAAGCACCATCACCGATCCCACGCAAGCCAAAATCTTTAAAATGCTGCCTCTATTCTTTACGATTTTTTTAATCACTTTCCCAGCTGGGTTAGTCCTTTATTGGACGATCAATAATATTTTTTCTATTATCCAGCAGTGGATGATCAACCAAATGCTTGATAAGAAAAAAGCTAAAGAAATCGCCGAACATAAAAAATAGGAGTTGACATGCAAACCATCAACGCCCCCAGCCTAGAGGAGGCAATCATTAAAGCGTCTTCGGTGCTTGGCTGTTCGGTTGTGGATTTGGAATATGAAGTGGTGCAAGCCCCCAGCAAGGGCTTTTTAGGCTTAGGCAAAAAGGAAGCTATTTTAAGTGTACAAAGAAAACCCCAAGCAACTAACCCCCAAGCCCAAGAGCCTGGGCAAACCACTGCCCCTGCCGCCCCCCAAGACCAGCAAGCCCAACACACACAGGTCTACAACCCCCAAGAGGAACTCCCTTACACGCCAGAAAAGCTAACCCCCCAAATCCAGCCTAGCAACAAACTAGCCCAAATCCAAGCTGAGCTAGAGAGTTTGTTTAGCCACCTACCCTATGATATCGAGCACATACAAGTGAGCCTTTATAACCCCCAAACGCTTTTAATTGACATCAGTGGCCCCGACTCGGCACTCATCATAGGCGAAAAGGGCTACCGCTACAATGCCTTATCTTACTTACTCTTTAATTGGATACACCACCGGTACAATTATAATATCCGCTTAGAGGTGGCCAGCTTCTTAAAAGACCAAGAGGAGATGATGGAGTTGTATTTGCAGGGTGTGATGATGGCCGTGCATGAAGTCGGCAAGGCCCAAACCAAGCCCCTAGATGGCATGCTCTTACACATTGCCCTAAAACGCCTAAGAGAGGCCTTCCCTAATAAGCATGTGGTGATTGAACAAAACAGCCAAAACGAGTCGGTTGTCGTGGTGAATGACTGACACCATCGCCGCCATCGCCACCCCCCCCGCCCAAGGCGCGATCGCCATTGTGAAACTAAGCGGGACCAAGAGCCTAGAGATTTTACAAACCCTCACCCACCGCCAACACTTCCCCCCTAGACGGGCTATCTTGGTGGATTGCTACGATGGTCAGGACTTGCTAGATCAAGCCCTAGCCCTTTACTTTCAAGCCCCGCATAGCTACACGGGCGAGGATGTGGCTGAAATCCAATGCCACGGAGGGTTGCTTGTGGCACGGCTCATTTTAGAGGCCTGCTTAAAAGCGGGGGCAAGGCTCGCAATGGGGGGGGAGTTTAGCAAGCGGGCGTTTTTCAATAACCGCATGGATTTATCGCAAATACAGGCCCTGCAACAACTCATAGAGAGCCAAAATGCGTCCATGGCAAAGGCGATGGCTAAACAGCTTAAGGGCGGGCTTAAAAACTTCGTGCACTCTATCCGCACCGCCCTTTTAGAACTCATCGCCACGGCTGAGGTGTTGATCGACTACGCTGAGGAAGACCTGCCTGTAAATTTGCCCGAAAGCCTGCGCGCTAAAATGCGCCCCACTCTAGAGAAGTTGCAACACACCCTAGAGGTGTCTAAAGCCAAAAAAGCCCAACTTGAGGGCTATACCTTAAGCATTGTGGGCAAGCCCAATGTGGGCAAGAGCTCGCTTTTAAACGCCCTCTTGTTGCAAGAGCGCGCGATCGTGAGCCCACTAGCGGGCACCACTAGAGACACGATTGAGGAAGTGGTGTATCTCAATGGCTCTTGTGTGCGCCTTGTGGATACAGCGGGCATTCGAGAGGGGGCGGATATGGTAGAGAGTTTAGGCATTTCTAGAAGCAAGGCACGCATGCAAGAGAGTCAAATTATTTTGGCTTTATTTGATTTGAGCCATGCCTTAGATGCCCAGGACATGCATATTTTAGACTTGCTTGCGGAACAACAAGAAAAAACGATCCTCGTGGTGTTTAACAAAAGCGATTGTGTTAAAAAGCTAGACACCAACACCCTTTTAAAAAACCTGCCCTTTATCAAAGCCCCCCCACTTGTTTTAAGCACCAAAGAAAGCCCTTGTTTGCCCCTAATCCAAGAAGCCCTAGCCCCCTTCATGCAAACCGACTTGCCCGATGTGATCTTGCCCACCTTAAGCCAACAAGAAGCCCTAGAAGCCACGATAGCCCACCTACAAAGCGCACAAAAGCCCCTAAAGAGCCTTGAGCTAGAGCTCTTTGCCTACCACATTAAAGACGCGCTAGAGAGTTTAGGGCAAATCACCAGCCCCTACAACACCGAGGAAATGCTCGGAGTGATGTTTTCTAAGTTCTGCTTAGGCAAGTAGTTAAAACACCCAGCCGTAGTTGAAGAGGATATTGAAGTGGCTCACGCCTTCTTGGATGGTGAATGTGCCCACTAGATTGCTGGTGTTGATTTTAGCGACGAGGTTTTGCTGGACTAAGGGCAGGGCGATACCGATGCTGTATTTGGAGTGCTTGTAGCGGTAGTTAAAACCCACATCTAGGTTTAAATTGCCGCTGTTGAAAAACCCCGCCCCCTTCAAGCCATAACCCTTCCACAACGCCCGAAGGCCTACGAACATGCCATAAGAGCTTTTGAATTGACGGCGCACGATCCTAACCCCCATCTTGTTGCGCAAGCGGTAGGTGCTGTAATTGGTTTTAAAGTCGATGAGCGCGTCCATCCCCCACCCAAAGGCGATTTGATTGATGGTGTTGATGATGCCCATTCTCTTGGCGTAGTTGTACTTAATGATCCCATAGTAAGACAGCCCGAAGTAATCATTGAAGTATCGTTGGTAACCGCCCATCAAGTCAAAGCCCACCATCGCCGAATTGGCAGAATTGTTGGCGGAGAGGATATTTTGCAAGACGCGCAAGAAGGCGGGGGGCATAGAGGGGGGTGCTTGGCTGGCCAGTTGGTTGTAGTTGATGGGCAAGCGCCCCGCTTTACCAAGCTCTGTCCATACATTTTCACCAACACCCCCCATTCCAGCACGCACATACTTGTCACCAATTTTGTAATAGGTACAAGCCGAACAATTGTGTTCCACCTTGCCACCAGGAGTGCTGTAGGAACCATTAGGGTAGGTCATATTACCATTGTGGTTGAAACCATTCACATGACCAAATTCATGCATGATCAGCGCTAAAGGAGTTGCATCATCGTTAAGACTATCTGTCATTAAAATTTTAGCTTGGGCTGGATTGATTAAATATTCTTGGATACCAAAAACAGCAGGACTTCCCAAACCATCGTAAGGAGAATGTGGAGAAAGTGTATCGATTAAAATGCGTTTGTTAGAAGTATATTGTTCATAAACCTTTTGTTTGTTTAAAACATATTTTTGTAAGGAATGTGGCACTTGCCCATTAGGACCAGGAATGACATTAGGGTGGTAGGGGCCGACATTGCCCGGACCATTTGTGAATTCAAAAGGAGCATTGAGTACTGCTTGTTTAAACTGCGGAGAACTTAGCATGGCAGTAAGATTAAGGAAAATCTCTGCTAACTCTTCTGCCTCTTTTGGAGTTGGGGGGTTGGACCAATTCTTTGAGGCTGGATTTTCTGGGTTGGGGTAGGGACTCTTAAAGGTTCCTTGGATGTCTACCGTGATTTTGGCTAGATTATTTAATACTTGCGTGGTGACAGGATCTGAGGAGGAGGAAGGAGCTAAACTGAATGTAGAGTTGGCATTGCCCCCGGCTTTGGCAATGGCAGGGAGCAAATCCTCGGCCACCACGCTTTGGGTAAACTGGGGGATGTCTTTAAACAAGCCCACCTTGACCTCTTGCCCGTTGGCATTTTTCATGTAAAGGTCGACATTGTGCAGATTGTAGGGCAAGAAACTTTCAATCTGTAATTTGCCGTTTTTGAGCTGCATTTTCACGGGCTGAGTGGTGTTGAAGGTGATGGGGTTTTTGATATTAGCAAGTCTACCTTGTGTAAAGGTGGGGGCAGCGTTTTGCATGATCTCTTCGATACAGATCGTGCCTAGAGGACAAGGAGGCTTTTCTTTAATGTCTCCCTTGGTTTCTAATAAACCCGTTATGAAACCTCCTTCCACAAAAAAACCATCCTTGGGATGTGCTGTCAAAAAAGTAGAGCCACCAATGACAAGGGGGAGGAACCATTTGTGCATGCAAATACCTATGTTAAGATAGCCACAAGCTTTTATCGTAGCATTCTGAAACTTTAGACTTGTTGAGATGAAACCATGTTAGAGATTTTAATCCAAAAGCACTTAAAAGGGGCAGGGGGGGATTTTAAGTTAGAAGTAAATTTGCGCTTGCAACCGAGGCAAACCTATGCCCTAATGGGGGCTTCTGGTGTGGGTAAAAGCACTTTGCTGCGCACCCTTGCGGGGTTAGAAACCCCAGATATTGGGCGTATTGTCTTTAATAACCAAGTGTGGTGCGACATACAAAAGCGCATTAACCTAAGCCCACAGGAGCGCAAAGTGGGCTTTGTGTTCCAAGATTATGGGTTATTTCCCCATTTAAACACTCTGCAAAACATCGTCTTTAGTGCCCCTAAACATCCAAAAATAGATGAGATCATCGCTCTTATGGAGCTAGAGGGGCTGTTAAAACGCCCTATTAGCACGCTCTCAGGCGGGCAGCAACAAAGAGTCGCCTTGGCGCGGGCGATTTTGCGCGTACTAGATGGCGGATCGCTTTTATGCCTAGATGAGGGTTTGAGCGCGCTAGACCCTTGTATGCGCTCTAAATTACAAGAGCAGATCAAGTTCTTAAGCGCGCATTTCAATCTCACCACACTGCTCATCACCCACGACCTATTCGAGACCTATCAAATGGCAAGCACTTTGATTTTTTTCCAGCAAAACACGCAGACCACCACCGCTCATATTCAAAACTTAAGACCCAAGCAAGCCCTGCACGCTAAAGTGCTTAAAAGCCAAAATCAAGAACTCACACTAGCCCTAGAGCCGCAAATGGTGCGCATGCCCTACGATAAAGAGTTCAAAGAAGGGGTGTGCGTGGTGCTAGAACCCAAAAATTTACAAATAAAACAAATAAATTTGTTAGAATCCCCCCTATGAAAAATGTTTATGTTAGAGAAGTGGATCAAAAACTTTTGCAACAGCTCCAAAAGGTGTCTTTATCGATGTTCCGCAAGGGGTTTTTCAGTATTTTCAGAGGCTCGATCTCGGCACGCATGGGGGCGACTCGCTTTCTCATCAATAAAAACAATGTCATTTTTGACAATTTAGATGAAGAGTCTTTTATTGTCTTGCAAGACAAATTAGATTACCGCTGGCGGGAGGCGAGCATGGATGTAGGCATCCACGCTAGTATTTACCGCCACTTCACAGAAGCCCGCTTCATCGCCTATGGTCGCCCCCCACACGCCATCGCTTATTCGCTTAACCACGAATCTTTAGCCCCTAGAGATTACTTAGGTGCCACGCTTTTAGGGCAAAAAATTGACATTTACGATCCCAAGAGCTATAAAGACTGGCAGGATCGTTGCTCCGTGGACATTTCACACTACTTGCAGGCGAGCAAGAGGTGCTTTATTTTCATCAGGGGGTGCGGAATCGTGGCCTACCATAGGGAACTACAAGGCTTATTAAAAATTTTTGATTTGATTGAGGGGGGTTGTGAGATTTTGCAACTATCAAACCCAAACCCCCAAGGGGAGATTGTGCCCAAAAAAGAACAAACCCTAGAGCCAAGCCCTAGCCAAAACTAGGCTTTAGACTTATAGGTGACTGGCGTTTTCTTTGAGATATTCAGCCACACCTTCGTGGCTGGGTTTCATGCCCGCATCGCCTTTTTGCCAACCTGCAGGGCAGACCTCGCCATGTTCTTCAAAGAAAATCAAGGCATCCACCATGCGCAACATTTCATCCACATTGCGCCCTAGGGGGAAGTCGTTGATCACGGCGTGGCGGATTTTTTGGTGTTTATCGATCAAGAAAGACCCCCTAAGAGCCACGGCGTTTTCAAAGAGTACATCATAAGCCCTAGCGATGTCCTTAGTCACATCTGCCACAATGGGGAAAGTGACTTGACCGATACCACCTTTTTCAACAGGGGTGTTTTTCCACGCATAGTGAACCACCTCGGTGTCGGTGGAAATCCCGATCACATTAAAGCCCCTTTCGTTGAAGTTTTTCACGCGGTGGTCAAAAGCGATGACCTCAGAGGGACAAACAAAAGTAAAATCTTTGGGCCAAAAGAACAACACTGCCCCATTGTGGCCTAAATTTTTTGACAATTCAAAATGCTCATCCACCTGGTTATTGGGTAAAACAGCTGTGGCCTTGAAATCGGGAGCAACCTTTGTAACTAACATAAAAAATCTCCTTATAAAATTTTGGTTTTGTTAGCGAGCTAACGAGCTAACGGGCGTATTGTAGCCAAATATCCATTAACAATCAAGGTAGCTTTTAGCTATAATTTGGACTTTAATTTGGACTTTTACCTTGTATTTTAAGGATTTGCCTTGGCTTTAAAGAAGCGCATCAACCCCTTTAAAACTTTTTGGCGTTCACTCTTGCAAATGTCCGTATTGATCAATAAAAGGGACAAAAAAATCTTGATCGTCTTGGTTTTGATGTCCATTTTCATGTCGCTGATCGAGGTCTGCTCGATCAGCGCGATCATGCCCTTCATCACGCTGGCTAGCTCACCAGATTTGGTTTTATCTAACCACTACGCCCGCGTGATCTACGACACCTTGCACTTTAAAACCCCCCTACACTTTGCCTATTTTTTCAGCTTTGCGCTCGTGGGGCTGTATGTGTTCCGCTTAGGCTACAGTGTGCTTTTTGCTTATGTCAATAGCCGCTTTGCAAACCAAAAGGCGCACGCCTTAGCCCAACGGCTGTTCATGCACCACTTGAAAAACTCCTATCTAGAGCACATCAACATCAGTCTAGATAAAATCCGCCACACCATCATGGAAAAGAGCGGGGGGGTTTTACACGGTCTCAACGCCTTGCTGGGGTTGCTTGCCGAGGTGAGTGTGATGTTGTTTTTGTATGGGCTATTGATTTACACGAATTGGAAAATGACCTTTGCTTTGACCTTTATCCTCGCCCTGCAAGTCTTTTTCATCACCAAATACATGTCTAGGTTCATCCAAAATAAGGGGCGGATATCCAACAACGCCCAAGCGCAGTCTTTTAAAATCTTTTCTAAGTTCTTTGGCAATTTTAAAATCACCAAACTCAAAGATAACCACGAGCAAGCCTACCAAGTCTTTAGTCAAAACAGCCTAAACAACGCCAAAGCCAACACCACCTACCGCACTTTGCAGGTAATCCCCAACCGCTTTTTAGAAACCGTGGGTTTTAGCTTGCTCATCTTGGCAGTCGCCTATGTTTTACATAAATACGGCGAGGCTAAAATGGTTTTACCCATCATCTCGATGTACGCCCTAGCCCTGTATCGCATGTTGCCCTCCTTAAACCGCATCTTGGACCAATATAGCATCATCTGCTACCAGCAACAGGCGATCAACGGTGTTTACAAGGATTTGAGTCGTCCGATCCAAGAGGAAGGGGCACTAGATTTGTCCTTCAAAGAGACGATCCGCCTTCAAAACATCAGTTTTGCCTACAAGCGCACCCACCCCGTTTTGCAAGGTGTGGATTTAAAGATCAAGCGGGGCCAAAAAATTGCCTTCATCGGGCCTAGCGGTTGTGGCAAGTCCACCTTGGTGGACATTATAATGGGCGTGCTCTATCCTAGTGCGGGGCAGATTTTTATAGACAATACCCCCCTAACCCCCAAAAACATCCGCACATGGCGGCAAAAGATCGGCTATATTCCCCAACAAATCTATTTGTTCGATGGCAGTGTTGCCGAAAATGTCGCCTGCGGTAGCTCCATAAATGAAGAACGGGTCATAGAGGTCTGCAAGATGGCACACATTTACGACTTTTTATGCCAACATCGGGGGATTGAAACGACCATTGGCGAGGGGGGAATCAACCTCAGCGGAGGACAAAAGCAACGCCTAGGCATCGCTAGAGCCTTGTATGATAACCCGGAGATTTTGGTCCTAGATGAAGCCACCTCAGCCCTAGACACCCCCACAGAGGCGAAGATCATGGATGAGATTTACAGCGTGGCCGAGGGTAAAACGCTCCTAGTGATCGCGCATCGCCTCAGCACCATCGAGCGTTGCAATGTTAAAATTGATCTAAGCAAGCCCTCTGTGCAAGGGCTCCTAAGTCCAAATCCTTAAAGTCTTGGATGTAAGAGCTGGGCAACAGCTCTTTTAGGGCCGGGTTGTTGTAGCCCAAAAAGGCGATTTTATTAGCCTTTGCGCTCTCATAATCGCTCTTAGAATCCCCGATCAACACCATTTGGCTAGGATCATAGCCATATCTAGCGCACATGTTCGCTAGAATTTTTGCCTTCGCTGGGGGTGCACCCTCCACGCTCTTAAAATAGGGCAAAATCCCCAAAAACTCGCAGAGAACCTGTAACTCTGTATGCAAAGCTGCCGAAGCAATGTGGAAAATATACTTTTCATCGTTCGTCTTGATAAAGTCCATCACTTCTAAGTTTAAATGCTCCCTAGAAAACAAGTCCTTTTCAATGATCTGCCCGAACTCCTGCACTAGGGCGTTGATTTTATCCGCGTCTATGGTTTTCTTTAAAATTCGGGTGTAAAAGTGCGCGATTTTATCAGAGCGGCTCACCCCCCCATTGGTGTAGTGATATCCTTCAAACGCCTTTAGAGCCACCTCATCTGCCTTTGTGTGCCGCCTAAACAATTCCTTAAACCCCTCCCCCTTTAAGTGCATGCTGTCAAACACCACGCCATCAAAATCCCACACCACAACTTCCAACGCCATGCCAAGTCCTTTCTGCTACACTCTACCAAATTTGCGTTGTCTTTGATTAAATGAAGCGATGATTTGGGCTAAATCCTCTGGCGTGAAGTCGGGCCAGAGCACGGGGCTAAAAAATAGCTCGGCATAGCTGGATTGCCACAGCAAGAAGTTAGACAGGCGCATCTCCCCACCCGTGCGTACCAACAAGTCTACATCAGGCAAGCCTGCCGTGTCTAAATGCGCCCCAATGAGCTCTTGCAAGTCCCCCTTTAGCCCCGACTCCAACACCCGCTTGCACGCCCGTGCGATCTCATCACGCCCCCCATAGTTTAGGGCTAAAATCTGTATCATGGCGGTGTGGCTAGCGGTTTCTTGCTCCAAATTTAAAATGGTCTTTTGCAGGGCGGGGCTGAACTTCTTTAAATTGCCGATCGCCTTGAAACGGATTTTATGCTCTAAATAAGTGGGGCGCTCTTGCACAAGATATTTTTTGAGCATCCGCATCAAAAAATCTACCTCTGCTTTGGGGCGGCTCCAATTCTCTGTAGAAAAGGCATAGAGCGTGAGATAGGCAATCCCCTCTTTGGCGCACCAAATGGTGATGTTTCTTAGGGCGTTGATCCCTTGTTGGTGCCCGTGTGTGCGGGGCTTACCCTGCAACTTCGCCCACCTCCCATTGCCGTCCATAATGATAGCCAAATGCGCTAAGTTATTCATCGCTGCACGAATCAACCAAGTAGGCAATGTGCTGGAAGGGGATGTTAGAGTGCTGGCTTAAACCTACTTCGCAGGTGCTAGAGCTGCAAAAGCCTTTTTTAAGTTTTTTGTCTTGGTAGAATCTTGTGAAGTCTAATAGGGCATGGTCATTGAGTTCTGGCGTTAAAAAGCCCTTGTTGCCCGCAAAGCCACAACAGCCCGTATCGATGTGCTCTACAATCTCCCCGCGCACACACGCCTTAGCCAAATCCCGCATGTTCTGCGCATAACCTAGGCGTTTAGCCGCACACATCGTGTAAAGGGCGACATCTTCTTGTAGGGGCGTGATTTTTAAATGCGGCAATAAATGCTCTTGAATAAAAATGGGCATGTCGTAAATTTTTAGCCCCGTGTGCTCCAATTGCTCGATCAAATACGCGCTGCATGCGCTGTGATCCAACACGATGGGGATTTGCCCATTTTTGGAGAGCTCTTTTAAAAGTTTGGCATTTTTTTCAGTGTTCTGCACACTCAAATCTTGGTAGTCAATGAACGCCTTACCACAGCAAAACTTAGATAATTCTTTAGGATAAATCACCCCAAAGCCCGCCTTTTGGCATAGCGATTCAAAGACCTCTTGCAGACTGCGTTGATCGGGCATCAGTTTTGAAGGCGCAAAAGCACGGTTAATGCAGGTGGAAAAGTAGAGCACGCTTTGGGTGGCGGGCTTGCTGGTGAGTTGGAATTTATTTTTTCGTGGCATGTAATTAGAAACTAAAGGCGTGCCTAATTTGGTGTGCAATTTTTGGCTGCATTTATGGATGAAATCCGCGCCTAAGGCCACCTGCCCCACTTGCACCGCACCAAGCCCGACCTTCAAGCCCCCCACCACAAAATCCATGTGTTTTAAAATCTCTTTAGCCACAAGAGGGGCCTTTTCTTTTCGGCGGGTTTTAAGTGCAATGGTGGCGCTGTCAATGCCAAGCGGGCAGAGTGTGGAGCACATATGGCAGGCTGCACAAGTTTCATCGCTTAAATACTGATACCCTTCCAAGAGCTCTTCTAGCAAGGTGCGGTCGGTGGCTAGTCCTTGGGCGGCTTTTTGGCTCAAATAGGCGATTTCTCTTTGTAGGCCTATGCGCTGGCGGGGGGTGAGCGAAAGATAACGGCTAGGGCAAATGCGCTCGCAAAACCCGCACTCCATGCAGGCTTCTATTTCAGGGGCGATGGGCACACTCTCTTTTAAATTCTTGGTATGGATTTGCGGATCGCTTGATAAGATCACATCGGGGTTTAAGAGTTTATCCGGATCAAATAGGGCTTTGATGCGCTGGCAAATTTGGTAGGCTTTTTCACCCCACTCCAATTTAACAAAGGGGGCGACCATGCGCCCTGTGCCATGCTCGGCTTTGATCGAACCCTGTAAGGACACAACCATTTGGGCCAAATCCTCCATGAGCGCGCTAAATTGCGCCCGCTCGGTGGGGTTTTCTAAAACAGGGGTGATCAAAAAGTGCAAATTACCGCTTAAAGCGTGCCCAAAAATCACGCTGTGATCTTTGAAGCCATGCTTTTCTAACAAGCCTTGTAAATTGGCGATCCCCTCTTGCAAATGCTCCATGTCAAAGCATAGATCCTCAGTGATTACACTCGCCCCACTGCGCCGCCGTCCCGCCACAATGGGGAAAATACCTTTTCTAATCTTCCACCATGTGTTATAAACCTGCGGATCTGTGCTTTGCTCTAGGGGCAAGATTGTGGGGGTGGCTTGCAATTTCTCAAGCACAAAGGCACTATTTGCCTCAAGGGTGTTTAAGTCAGTGCTCTCCAGCTGGGCTAAAATGCACGAATAGCCCGGCTTGATCTCGTTTAACACGCTAGGCATGCCCTCTGTGCCCTTCACACTGGCTAGACATGCATAGTCCATAAGCTCTGCGGCACTGATTTTATCTGCACTTTGTGCCAAAATTTGCACCCCCTTTAGGCCCGCCGCCAAACTCTCATAAAAGAGCAAGAAGCAGGTTTTATAAGGGTAGTCGGACACACAATGCAGCTCACAGCTGGAGATAAAGCCTAGCGTGCCCTCTGAGCCTATAAACAAATGGCTTAAAATGTCTATGGGGTCTTCAAAGTCTACGAGGGCATTTAGACTATAGCCCGTGGTGTTTTTGATTTTGTATTTCTTTTGGATTAAGGCGTGCAATTCGTCGTCCTCTAGCACCTCTTTACGCAAAGCCAATAATCCGTCTAAAAGCGTAGCGTGGCTTTGTTTGAAGGACTCGACACTCTCTTTCTTGCTCGTGTCTAAGAGCGTGCCATCGGCTAGGATCACGCGGATGGATTTTAAAGTTTGGTAGCTGTTTTGCGCCACCCCACAGCACATGCCACTGGCGTTGTTGGCTAAAATCCCCCCCACCATGGCAGTCGCGATGGTTGCCGGGTCTGGTCCGATCTTTTTTTGGTAGATTTTTAGGGCGTTGTTGGCCTGTGCTCCGATCACTCCACAGCCAAGCCGCACACTCTCCCCGCTATCTTGTGGCTTGATTTCTTGCCAGCCTAAATTTGCCATCACCAAAACCCCACTGCCACACGCTTGTCCAGATAAGGAGCTGCCCGCCGCTCTAAAGGTTAAAGGGGTGTTATGCCTCTTAGCCAAAGCACACAAACGCATGATCTCTGCCTCGTGGAGGGCTTTGACGACCAGCTCGGGAACATAGCGGTAGCAGGACGCGTCTATGCCATAAACCACACGGCGCAAATAATCCTTGTAAATACGATCGCCCAAGAACTCTTGAGCGTCTTGGTAGAATGCAGTGTAATTTTCTTGCATGTATTGCCTTTGTTGTCAAAATAAGGCAATTTTACTACTTTTTTGGCTGTTTATCTTTATGTATGAAAATGTGCTACAATCCCCCCAAAATTTTAAAGGATTTTGACATGGAGAGCAGTTACACCCACCAGCTCGTAGAACTGAAGTCTTTCAACCCCAAGGATTATTGCGTGATCGACATTAGGGACGCTGAGAGCTACCACAAGGCGCATCTAAAAGAAGCACTCCACATGGACGATTTGAACGCCATTAAAAAGTTTGCCCTAGAGCACCCCCAAGATAAAGTGTTGTTGCAATGCTGGCGGGGCAACACCGCCGCGCAATACGCTAATGCTTTGCACGGGGCAGGAGTGTCCAACATTTACTTTTTAAAAGCGGATTTTGACGACTTTAAGACATCGGGCTTAGAAGTACTAGAAAGTTAGTGCGCTCGATTGTTGTGGTGAGCAGCGCGCCTACGGGGGGTGTAGGAGTGCTAGAACCTAGTATCGGTTGCTTAGCTTGTGGCCGGATCGTCTATTTACCTCTAAATTTAGACAATCTAGCCACACCCACGGGCGTGCCCTTACAGCTCGCTCATGTGAGAGCCTTGCTTTTCACCTCCAAACATGCCCCTTTAAGTTTAGAGCACGGTCTAGCAAACAGCGATGCCCTCACCTTTTTAAAGAGCCTCCCCGCCTTTGTGCTCGCCCCAAAGAGCGCACAAGTAGCCAAGGATTTGGGCTTTAATGTTGCCTTCATGGGGCAAAGCGGGCATGCCAAGGGCTTTATTGAGGAAATCAAAGGCCTTTTGCCAAACCCCACACTCTTTGTGCGTGCCCAAGAGACCGCCACAAATGCCCTAGACTTTCTGCCCTCTTTGATCGCTTACCAAAACACCCCCTTAAAACTGCCCCAAGAACAAAAGCCAAAGCCTCACTCTGTGCTGATATTCACAGCCCCTAGCAGTTATAGGCATTTTTTGGCTAATTTTGCATGGGATTCTAGCTACAGTGCTGTAGCCATCGGTCAAAGCACCTTAAACACTCTTGATCCGCACATTTGCGCCCATCTAAGCCCACAGCCTAGTCTTGAAGCCTGCATTGCATTAGCCAAAACGCTTTAAAGCTTTGCTAACATTGTGAGAAACTTAAAGGATTGGTATGCATTTTATGTTTTTATTGGCAGCACTGGGCGGAGCTGTGGGGGCGAGTTTGCGCTATTTTGTGGGCAAGATCGCACCCACGAAGTTGTGGATTTGGCAGAGTTTTCCGGTCGGCACCTTTAGCGTGAATTTAATTGGGTGCTTTGTGATCGGATTTGCAGGGCATTTAGTGGCAAAGTCTATCCTAGGCGATAAAATGAGTGTATTTTTTATCACGGGGGTTTTAGGGGGCTTTACGACCTTTTCTTCCTTTGGACTAGACACTTTAAAACTCCTACAAAAACAAGCCTTCAGCGAGGCGATCGCCTATGTGGTGGGTAGCAACCTCTTAGGGCTACTTTGTGTGGTTCTAGGCTGGGGCTTGGCTAAACTGATACACTAGCTTTTTTAGCCTTAATGTCTAAAAAGAAGCGCGCCAGGATGATGGTCTGCAAGAGCGTGGCAAAGAAGTTAAAGATGGGGATGAGCGAGAAGAGATAAGCCACGATGGCGATTTTGTGGTGGGGGATTTTGTATTCTCTTAGCACCTCTTGATAGGTTTCTTGATTGTAAATGGAGCTACCGATGTCAAAAGAGAGTGTGTTTTTAAAGAAAAAGTAATGCGGGATGAGCGACACGAACACTCCAATGAAAGGGATGAAGTACAGCGGGATGCACACCACCAAGAACATACACAAGTAGGCGAGTTGCTTTAAGAAATGCTGGATACAGCCCATGAAATCCCCGAAGTTTTCTAGGGGTAGGTTGGTGTAGTCGTGTTTGTGTAAATAGCAGATCACCACGGGGGTGTAAAAGAGCGACACAAAGAGATTGCCAATCAGGCTTAACATCAACACACTTAAGAGCAAGAGCACATAGGCAAAGACCTTAATCGCCAGCAAGAACATGGCGGGCAAGAGGCCGTTGGTGTGGGCGTAGTGATCCCAGCTTGTGGGCAAAAAGCCCTCGATGATGCGCACCATATTGCCCCCAAAGTAGAACAAGACCACCCCCCAAAATAGCACGCCTAAGAACACAGGACCTAAGTTTAAGAACAGCATTTTCCAGCTTAAAAAGTCTTTCCAACTTTTGTGGATGGTTTGCAGCGGTGTCTCCATTTGACTCCCTTCTGATTTGTGGAATAGCCCACTTTTATTTTAAGTTTAGCATGATAGAATAACTCTTTCATGCCTTTGCAATGCAAGGCTTCAATTCTACAATACTTTGGAGAGTTTTATGGTTAAGAAAAGCGTCATGAGTTTGGTTGTAATGGGGTTTTTGGGTGTGGGTTTGGTCGGGGCAAAGACTTTAGCCACCGTCACCTTCCCCGCTCCACAAGACACACCTACTAAGGGCAAACACCACAGAAAACACAAACAAGTTGCCGCCAAACCTGAAGTGGTGAACATCACAGAGAGCAATTTTGATGTGTTGAAACAACGTAGTCCCAACTTTGACTTTGACAAACTTAAACCCGAACAAAAAGAAGCCTTGATCGAACAAGCCATCAACAACCTGTTGATTGAAAGAGAAGCGAGGAGAGAGAAATTAGACGAAACCCCAGAATTTGCCAAAATGGTGGAGAGTTATAAAAAACAACTCCTTGTGGAAACTTGGGCAAAACACCAGGCCGAAGTGATCGGCAAAGAGGACATCCCCGAAGCCAAGTTGAAACAATACTACGAAGCCAATAAAGCGCAATTTGTGCAACAAGAGGCCCACGCCCGCCACATCTTGGTGAAAACCGAAGCAGAGGCTAAACGGGTCATCTCTGAACTAAATAAAGTCCCTAAAGCCCGTGTAGAAAAAGAGTTTATCGACATCGCTAACCGTGAATCCATCGACCCAAACACCAAGAACAGCAAGAATGGCGGGGATTTAGGTAAATTCCAAAAAAACCAAATGGCCCCCGAGTTCTCTAACGCTGTCTTCGTACTTAAACCTGGCACTTACACAAAAACCCCTGTCAAAACCGAATATGGCTACCATGTGATCTACTTGATCAGCAAAAACGAACCAAAAACCCCCAGCTATGAAAAAGCCCGCCAAACCATCATTGGCATCTTAAAAGAACACCAATTCCAAGAGTATGTCAAAGGGGAACTAGAAAAATTGCGCAAACATGTGCAAATCAACATCAGCAAAGATTAAAGGGTTTATATGCTAGTCACGGGCATTGAGATTTTAAACAAAGCGCACCAAGAGGGCTATGGCGTTGGAGCGTTTAACTTTGTTAATTTTGAGATGTTGCATGCGATCTTTGAGGCGGCTGAGATGGCCCAATCGCCCTTAATCGTGCAGGCCAGCGAGGGGGCAATCAAATATTTGGGCATCGACATGGTGCTTAGCATGGTCTACACCATGAGCAAGCGCCACTCAAGAATCCCCGTGGCTTTGCATTTAGACCATGGCAGCAGCTTTGAGAGTTGCAAAAGGGCGGTGGATGCGGGCTTTACCTCCGTGATGATCGATGCCTCACATCACCCCTATAAAGAGAATTTACAGCTCACTAAAGAGGTTGTGGATTACGCCCACTCTAAGGGGGTGAGCGTGGAGGCTGAGTTGGGGCGTTTGATGGGCATTGAGGATCATATCTCTGTAGATGAGAAAGATGCGGTGTTGGTTAATCCTAATGAGGCTGAGGAGTTTGTGAAGGTCAGCCAAGTAGATTACTTAGCCCCTGCGATCGGCACGAGCCACGGGGCGTTTAAGTTCAAGGGCGAGCCCAAGCTAGACTTTGAACGGCTTGTGGAGGTGAAAAAGCGCACCAACATCCCCCTAGTCTTACACGGAGCAAGCTCGATCCCTGAGAGTGTGCGTCAAATCTTTTTGAGCACGGGCGGAGACTTAAAGGGGGGCAAGGGTGTACCCTTTGACTTCATCGAGCAGTCCATCAAGGGCGGGATCAATAAAATCAACATCGACACCGATTTGCGCCTCGCCTTCATCGGCCAAGTGCGTAAAATGGCGCAAGAAAACCCCAGCGAGTTTGATTTGCGCAAGTATTTCACCCCCGGCATGGAGGCAGTGAAAGCCGTCATTGTGGAGCGCATGCATGTGCTTGGCAGTGCGGGTAAAATTTAAGGATTAAAGGAATTAGATGGCCATTGGCATGGGCGAGTTAAAAAAGAATTTGAAGATTGAAATACAAGGCGTGCCTTACCGCATCGTGGAATACCAACATGTCAAACCCGGTAAGGGTGCGGCCTTTGTGCGGGCGAAAATCAAGTCGTTTTTAGATGGCAAGGTGATCGAAAAGACCTTCCACGCGGGCGACAAATGCGATGAGCCCAACTTATTGCAAAAACCCATGCAATTTCTCTATTTTGATGGAAGCAGCTACCAGTTCATGGACACGGAAACCTACGAGCAAATCGCCCTAAGCGAGGATCAAGTAGGCGATGCGCCCAAGTGGATGCTCGATGGCTCTCAAGTGCAGGTGCTCTTCCATAATGAAAAGGCAATTTCTGTAGAGGTTGCCCAAGTGGTGGAGCTGAAGATCACACAGACCCCCCCCAACTTCAAGGGCGACACTTCTAGCGCAAGCAAAAAACCCGCCACGCTTGAAACCGGCGCAGTGGTGCAAGTGCCCTTTCATGTACTTGAGGGTGAAGTCATTCGGGTCAACACCCAAACAGGTGAATACCTAGAAAAGGTGAAATAACCCTTCTACTTCGTGCTCCCTTTGGGGGCTTTTTGCAAAGATACCTTTTTAAAATACCTCTTAGGTGCTTTACAAGCCCCTTAGGCATTAACGCCCCCCGCGGTCTTTTGTGAAGTCGTGGTGGTTTTTTGTAGCGTTCTCTAAAAGCACTTCATCAAAAATCTTTTTTATCCCCAGTGTGATTTGTTGGATCGTTTCTGGAGCCAGGGCTTTGATGTTCTCTAAGGATGTCCGCAATTTAGCAGGGTCGTAGCTGTTCACCTGTACCAGCATGAAGACCTCTTCGTTATTGGGGTTGATGTACTCGCCCAGCTGCACGCCATGCCCTAGACTGCTAGAGATGGCTTGGATGATTTGGTTAAAAATCGCATCATCGTAGGGTTTTTGGTGGGCATTTTGGCTGACAGTGTAGGTTTCCTTGAGTTTATTAGCGATGTGGATCGCTACCCTAAAGCGGGCACGCTCTCTAGCAATGCCTTCCGATCGGGCGGTTTGTCCATCAATGACATGGGAGCTGTCAATTCCCTGCGTGGTGTACCCACTCATGTCTTGCACCATCCAGTTGGGCATGTTTTGTAAAAAGACCGCTTGTTTGGGCCCTGAGTTGCACGCCCCCAAAAGCAATACACTGACTAAGGTTAAAGCAACACGCCTATACATTAGACCTCCTTTGATTTCGTTTGGCTACGCATTGTAGCAAAATCTCGCCTCTGCATCCGCCATGCCCCGATCAACAAACTCCCCACTGCCAAAACAACCAAAGCGCATAGATCATAAAGCACCGCACTAATGGGGGCAGCAAACTGGTTGAGCATCACAAGGGCAGAGATGCCATGTGTGGCTGGGATGAGCTGTAAAGGCAGGCGCAAGAAGGCAGGCATCAGTTCAGATGGCCAAATAAAGCCCATCATAAACACGAGGGGTAGGGAGGCGACTAGAACGATTTGTGTAATGTGGGCGGGTTTGCTGGCAAACGCCCCCATGAGCACCCCAAAGCTTGAGACAGCAAAGAGAAAGACCAAACCACAAAGGAGCAATTCCGTGGGGTGAGCGTGGATGTGCACGCCATAGTAGGGAAAGAGCACCCCAAAATAGAGCAATAAATGGAAAGTGTAAATTAAAGTGAAGCACAACGCACGCACTAAACAAGTTTGTAGCGCTTCAACAAAGCCCTGAAAGCGCCTAGGGTTGGCGCAAGTGATCCCCCCCGCTCCGATCAAAAGCGTTTGGTGCAAGATGAAAATAAAAACATGGGCAATGGCATAGTTAAGATAACCAAGGGAGGGGTTGTAAAGCGGGATGTCTTGCAAATCAAAGAGGTTGTGCTCTGTGGCATGCTCGCCTAAGTATAAATCCTTGTAGATTTTGAGCTTTTGGCTTAGGGCTTGCACGGTCTTGGCAGTGGCGTGTCCGATGGTGCTGTAGATGAGAAAATAGTTGGCGTTGGCGTACAGCTCGATTTTTGCGGGGACGCTGGTGTAGACATGCCGCTCAAAAAACCTAGGGATCAGTACGATCCCAAAAATCTTTTCTTCTTCTAAGAGTTTCTTGGCTTCTTGCATGGAGCTTGGATAGGAGGCGATTTTGACCTCTTGGGATGCCTCGAGCATTTTAGTGAGTTGGCGAGATAGGTGGCTGTGGTCTTGATCCACTAGGGCGATTTTTTGGGCCGTAACAATGTCGTTTTTGTAGGGCAGAGGGTAGAGAAAAGCGTAAAAGAGTGGTCCACCAATCACCACCACTAACACACCCAAATGACTAAAAATTTGCCTAAACTCTACGGCTATGGCCCTAAACACGGCAAAACCTTTTGTCAAAAATCAATAAACCCACTGGCAAAAAGAGCATAAAAAAGGCCAAATGAGACAGAGAGCCCAAAGCCAATTTGAGATCCGCTTGGTAGTAGTCTAGGGCGATGCTGGTTTTGATGAAATAGGTGGCGGGCAAGAGCGCGCTCCAAAACTGCGCAAGGGCTGGCATGTTGTCTGTGGGGTAGGTAACCCCTACAAAGGCAAAGGAGGGGGCGGTGTATAGAGCGATGAAAGAAGCGGTGCGGAAGGGGTCTTGGATAGTGGTGTAAAAGAAAAGCACTACGCTAGAGATCGCCACCACCAAGAGCACACAAGAAAGTAACAACAGCCCCCAATGGGCATTGTAGGGCTTTAAGTAAAAGAGCATCAACGCCCCCCATGCGCTAAAAATGAGCGTGTTTAGGCCTAAAGCCCTCCACACTTCACGGGAATTTTGGCACACCTGCACGAAGTTAAACATCCCCAACGCCGCTAAGATTTGCCACATGCAGGGCAAGATTGCCATGAGCAAAAACTGGGCATAGTTGTTGTGCTCGTTAAACAGAGCATGTAAGTCCACATACACGGGAAAGGCTAGGGCTTTGGCAATCTTTAAATCACTGTGCAACTTTAAATTCGTGGCAACATCTTGCTTAATTTCTAAGGTGGAGAGGGTATATAAAAAGGCGTTCAAGAGGGTCTTGCCCACCAGTACATAGGTGGCGTTATAATACAAAGCTATGGGGGTCTGCACGCCTAGTTTGACCTGCCGCTCTAAATTCTTAGGCACCACCACCACTCCATAGATTTTCTTAGAAGCCAAAAAGGGTTTGGCCTGGTCCAAATTGCTGTAAAAATGCGCTACTTTAAGGGCACTATTGGCATTGAGGGAGCGCACCATTTCATGGCTCAAGTGGCTATTATCTAAATCCACCACCCCGATATCAAGTCTCGTGGGAATTTGCCGGTAAAACAAGGCAATCATAACTAGCCCAAAAAAAAGTGGAGCTACGCACACCGCCACCGCAAAGCGTGATTGAAAAAACTTCGCCCACATCTTAATCGCTAGGGATGTCCACCAACACACTCATGCCGACCCTTAGAGCTTGCATGTCCTTTAGGGGCGTGGCTTCGATGCTAAAGCTTTTCATATCGTAGCTTTGGCTGCTGTTCGTGCTTTTCCAAGTTGCAAAATCGCCCATCACCGCAATATGCGTAACTTTAAACTCCACACTCTCTTTTAAGGCGGGAATATAGCCCGTAAAGCTAGCCCCCTTTTTAAAGCGGCTCAAATACTTCTCAGGTACACTCAAATCTAGCCATGCATGCGCAGTATCTGTAACCAGTACCACAGGAAAGCCCTTAGGACTAAGTTCCCCGCCATAAAGTAGTACATTGCTCACCTCCCCATCGATGGGGCTGTAGGCCTTTTTGTCTCTTAAAAATGCCTGCACTTCGTTGAGCTGCCCTAAAGCGGCCTGCTCTTTCTCTTTAGCGGCGATCTTGCTCTCATTGGACGCGCCCTCTAGGGCGAGCTGGTATTGCTCATAAGCGGCGTTTTTCTTAAAGGTCGCGCTTTGAAAGGCCGCGTAGGCCTCATCGCGCTTTTGTAGACTCGCCACGCCCTTATCATAAAGGCTTTGGATTCGTTTATAGGTTTCTTCGGCTAAATCGCTTTGCGCTTTGGCGGCTTGGTAGACATCTTTTGCGCTTTTAATGGTTTGGCTGCGGCTACCCCTTAGCACTTCATTGCTCAAGGCTTTGGCGGCTTTGTGGCTAGAGCTGGCTTGTAGTAGTTTTGCCTCCGCTTCAGGGCTATCGATCGTAAAGACTAAATCTCCTTTTTTGATGTAATCGCCCTTGTTGACAAGCACACTCTCCACCCGCCCGGCAAGCTTGGAGCTCACGCTGTACTCCCTAGCTTCTATGAAGCCTTGCAGGCGTTGCTGTTTGTGGTTGTAAGTGCTGTAATACACCTGTCCGAGCCAAATTAAAATCCCCACTGCCGCCAAAGCGGCCAGGATGATCGGGGTCTTTGTCGTCTTCACTCCATTTCCTTAGTAAACAAAATCGTAAAATAGGTCTGTATGCCCGCTAAGCACCATCAAATCCACCAACGCGCTGATGTACTTATAGGCGTGGGTCTTTTGCTCCACCAAAATGCCCGCCAACGAGTTGCGCGCATCCACCACCATCGCATTGGTCGCCATGCCCTGATTAAATGCCTCTTCTTGCAATTTCAAGTTTTCTTTGGCTAGCTCCACACTCGCATCCAAACTTTTATATTCCTTCAGCAAGGCTTGGCATTGCAGGTAGGTTTTATGTACCAAGAGTTCCATGTCTTTCTTGGCTTGGCTTTGCAGGGCGGAGGCTTGCAGCTCATCAATCTTGGCGGCTTGGTAGTGCATGATACGCCCGTGAGGGGTTAAAATAGGCAGTCTTGCGCCCACGCCCACGAACCACTCGGGGATCATGTTGAGCATGGTGGAGTTATTCTGTTTCATCAAGTAGGCCCCAAAGAAATTAAAATGGGGGAGAAACTTCGCCACTTGTAATTTTGTCATCTGTCTTGCGCTCTGCTGTTTGATGGCGAGACTTCTTAGCACGGGATAAGAGCTTAGAGTTTCTTGCTCAAAAAAGGCTAAACTGGGCAGGGCTTTGGGGCGGATGTTTAAATGCGCCGTGGGGGCGAAGTGGGCTCTTGATACAGGGATGTTTTGGCTGCTCAAAATGGTATTGAACGCCAAAGTCGCAACCTCCAGCGCATCGTCTGCTTGCATGGACTTGGTCTTGCTCTTTTCATACGCCACTTGTGCGCTTAGAGCCTCCACTTTGGCAATTTGCCCAGCCTTTAGGCGTTTTAGGGCGTTTTGGTAGTGCTTCAAATGCCCCGCTTGCACATCTTTAAGCACCTCATCCACCTCCATGTTCAGTACCAAGCCATAGTAAATCTTCACCAGCTCTTGAAAGGTGGAGAGCCTTTTAAGGCGGGACACCTCCATCGACTCCTTATGCGCCAAAGAGGCGAGCTTTGTCATATAAAAGCGCTCTCCGCCCATATACAGCGGATAAATGATGCTCAAAGCCCCCATCACAATGTTTTGTTTGGAGAACAAGAAGGGTTGGCTTAAGGTGTTAACCATCCCCCCGATCCCTTGTGCCACCGCCATACCTCCCATTTGTGCTAGGGCGGGCTGGCCTAAGAAGTGCTCCATGCCATTGGCAAAATTTTGCAATTGGACTTTATTCTGGCTATTTAGTGGCGAAATAGTGATGGGCTTGCCTAGGTGCACATAAAAGGCACTTAAATCAATTTCGGGTAAGAAAGAGAGCTTAGCCGCCGTGCTTAATTTTTTAGCCTTCTTCTCGGCGTAGTCCTGGGCCTTGATGCCATCGTAATTGGCCAGTACCATGCCCCACGCCTGCTTGAGCGTAACCTTAGTGGGCTTATCCATCTGCAGCGTGCTTAAATTTGTAGAGTTTTTAGCTTCTATTTGCAAAGGGCTTAACTCTGTTTGTGCTGCCAACACGCCGCTAAGCAGCCCCACCAACACCCCAAACCGATTATTGTGCATCATAAATCCTTTTTCACGAGCTTGAGTTTGCGAATCCGCGCCTTATCCATGTCTAGCACCTCAAAAATGCACCGCTCATCGCCCACCACATCGCCCACCTCCGGCAACCTTTCTAGCAAGCTAAAAACATACCCCCCCAAGGTCACCTGCTCATAGTCATGCTCAAATCGAAAACCCAAGAGTTCCTCCACACTCTCTAAATCCACTCGTCCATCACACTCAAAGGTGTATTCATCGATTTTCTTAATCCCCTCCTTATTCTCATTTTGCCCCTCAAAAATATCCCCCATGATTTCCTCAAAAATATCATCCATCGTTAAAACTCCCGAAGTCCCTCCGTATTCATCCACCACCAACGCCATGCGCCTTTGCTGTTGGTTCATTTTAATTAAAATTTGCGAAATGGACGCGCTCTCGGGCACAATCAACACCTCTTGTAGTAGGTGCTTTAAATTGGGTTCTTTGCGCTCTAAAACAGGGGCAGATAAAATGTCTTTGATGTGCACCATACCCAAAATGTTGTCCTTATGCCCATCGCAACAAGGGTAGCGGGTGAAGGGGTGCTTTAAAATCGTTTGCAAATGCTGCTCGTGGGTCTGTTTAATGTCTAAGCACACCATGTCGTTACGCGGGGTCATGATCTCTTTGGCACTCGTGTCGGAGAAATCCACGGCATTTTTAATCAGCTCCTCCTCCACATAGTCGATCACCCCGCCTTTTAAACTCTCCCCCACAATGATCTTGATCTCCTCTTCTGAGTGCGCACTGTCCTTTTGCGGCTCAATGCCAAAGAGCTTGAGCACCAAGCGCGCCAAGAAGTCAAAGAGATTAACAATGGGATAAGAGAGCATCCAAAAGGCGTGCAAGGGCCGTGCCACCCACAAAACCACGCTCTCGGCGCGCACGATGGCGATCGATTTAGGCACAATCTCGCCCAAGATCACATGCAATAAAGTGATGCAGCAAAAGGCGAGCACCACGCTTAGGGCGTGCACAATGGTGTGCAGGGCAGAGAAATGCACCCATTTATGCAGCATGAGTGTGATCAAATGCGCTAGGGCGGGCTCGCCCAGCCAGCCAAGCCCCAAGGAAGCCAAAGTTACACCTAGCTGCGTGGCACTTAAGTAGGTGTTCACCGAAGCATTGATCTTCAGGGCAAGGGTGGCGTTGGGGTTGTTATGCAGGCTCAGCTCCTCTAGTTTGGAGCGCCTGACCTTGACAATAGCAAATTCAGAGAGTACGAAAAAAGCGTTGCACAACACCAAAAGAAGGGCGAAAGTGCACATTATCAGCGACTCGTAAACTTCCAACAACTCTCCTTAAAATTAGCCTAAAACACCCTATTTTATAGTCTATTCTACAAAGAATAATTAACGGATAACAAGCCTAGAGTCTCTTAACAATGTTGAAAGTGTCTATTAAATAGTATCCTAAGGCCCCAAGTAGGGCGGAAATGGGCACGGTGATGAGCCATGCGGTGATGATCTTTTTGATCACCGAGCGTTTAAGCAACTCGCTTTTGTAGGCCTTTTTTAAGCCTTTGCGCTCCTTTTTACTCAAACCCACTGTGTATTCTAAAGTGTTGTTTTCTTTTTGTAGGGTTTTGAGGTAGGCGAGCATTTCTTTTTTCTGCTTGGGGTTGGCCTTTTCAAAGCGATCCAAGAAGTTCTTGATGACACTCGCATCTTCGCCGTGGTGCGCGTCTAAAATCATTTGCTTCATCTCAAAGAGCCGTTTTTGCAAGAACTCGCGCAAAAAGCCCACTCCAAAGACCGCCCCGATGGTGATGTGCGTGGAGCTCACGGGTAAACCAAGCTTTGAGGCGAGTAGCACCGTGATCACCGTTGCCATCGCGATGCAAAAGGCTTGCATTTTGTCTAGCTCCGTGATTTCACTGCCCACGGTTTTAATGAGCCTTGGACCATATAAACTAAGTCCCGTGGCAATGCCAAGCCCCCCAACCAGCATGATCCACAAGGGCGCATAGGCTTTTGTGGGGATGGCGTGGTGTCCCCACTCTTGCAAACTCTGCACAATCGCCGCTAGGGGTCCCACGGCATTGGCTACATCATTAGCCCCGTGCGCAAAGCTCAGCAAAGCGGCACTAAAGACCAAGGGCAGAGTAAAGAGTGTGTGCACGCTCTCTTTCGTGTTTTCTAGGCTGTTGATCTTAGAAGCCACATAGCCGCTAAAGGTGCTGTAGGCGAGCAGCCCCACCCCCACGCTTAAGAGAAATTCGTTAACCAAGCCTAGCGGCGTGCGTAGAACCTTTGCCAGCATATACCAGCTAAACGCCAAGCCCATCACCCCCACCACTAGGGGCATCGCCTTTAGGGCGGCGTTTTTCTTGTCTTCTCGATCGCTGATACTCTGCTTAAACAAGACCATAAGGCCCATGGCAATCCCCCCGCCCATCACAGGCGAGATGACCCAACTAGCCACAATCCCACCCAAAAATTGCCAATCTACAGCCCCAGCCCCCCCTGCCACCAACCCCGCTCCAAGCACCCCACCCACAATGGAGTGTGTGGTAGAAACGGGCGCACCAATGGCTGTGGCTAGATGCAGCCAAATTGCCCCTGAGAGCAGAGCCGAAAACATCATTCCGACAAAAACCGTGGTGTTTTGGATGTGCTCGGGGTCGATGATTTTGCCCTTAATGCTCTGCACGACTTCACTGCCGGCCAACACCGCCCCCAACACCTCACACAGCGCCGCCATCAAAATCGCCATGCCCAGCGTGATTGCCTGTGAGCCCACCAGCGGGCCGACATTATTGGCGACATCGTTGGCCCCGATGTTCATGGCCATATACCCCCCCACCACTGCGCTCAAAGCTAGCAATGCTAAGTGCGTGGGCGTGTGGCTAAAGATAAGGGCTAACCCCGCCGCCGCCACAACAAACACGATGGCTAGGGTGATTTTGACATTGTCTCTTTGGAGCTCTTTAAAGGCCTTTTGGATAGAACCGCTTGTTTTAGATTTCATGTGGAGCTTTCATTGACGGGTAGGACTTTAATATAAAAATCTCTAAGAAACGCTTAAAGAATGTGTTTAAAGCCATTGCCTTTTGACGCTCTCTATGTTTTGATTTGACTAAAGTTTGCTAAGCATAAAAAACCATTAACTTTTTGCCCCTTTTGATTTACCTTTTTATGCTACTCTCACCCATTCACCCATTCACCCATTCACCCATTCACCCATTCACGGGGCGGGGGCGGATAGAGGGGATAGGGGCTTAGGAGTTTGGTTGTATGCAAGACCCTGATTTAGCCACCTTGATCCAAAGCCACGATGTGCTCTTGATCGATGAGAGTGCATTGATAGAAGGGGCGTTTTGGAAAATCTACAAAGACAACCTCCAAGAAATCCTACAAAAAACCAACAAGAAAATCGGGGTCCCTGAAGATGTCCTAGAACGGATCAACGACCAACGCGCAGACGATGCCCGTTACCAAAAGGCATACAATAGGTATCTTTCTATCCAAAAGGAGGTTGTCAGCGTGCCGGGCAAACTCACAGAAATCATCAGAGCCACGAAAAACCTGTTTTTCACCAAAAACAAGACCCTCGCCAACATCGCCACCCGTTTTAAACAAAGCACCATCTTGTTCCTCTCTAGCAGCAAAAAACGCCTAGAGTTTTACATCGCTAAAGCCAAAGAGGACATCAGCAAACCCAAGCACAAAACCCCCCACACCTCTCAAGGTAAATTACACATCAGTGCAGTCCCACAAGAGGGGCAAGATGTCTATTATGATCACAATGGCAAGCAACACAGCGTCAGACTCACCCAAGAGCTAGGGCAAGGAGGCGAGGGGATCATTTACACCACCAACACGCCCATGCTCGCCAAAATCTACGGACACCAGCACAAGAGCACACAGACCGGGGGCGTACCCGACTTCACTCCCCAAAAAATCGCCCTACTCACTAAGATCAAAACCAACCAATGGGTGTGCATGCCCACTTGTCTGCTCAAAAACCAACAAGGCGAATGTGTGGGGTATTTAATGCCCAAAGCGGAGGGCAAGACCTTGCAACACATCTTAGGGGGGTCTAAAGATGTCAAACAACACATCCCTAATTGGAATTTAAAAGACCTTGTCCGTCTGTGCATGAGCTTTTTAAAAACCGCCCAATCTCTGCATGACAAGGGGATCTTAATCGGCGACATCAACCCCAATAATCTCATGTTCACCCCCAACGCTGAGATGTTTTTCATCGATTGCGACAGCTACCAAGTGGACAAATACCCCTGCCCTGTGGCTGACCCGGCTTATCTCGTCCCCGAGCATTTGGGCAAGCACATGAAAGATGTTTTGCGTTCTAAGAGCGATGAATACTACGCCATCGCGTGCTTGTTGTTTGTGATCCTCACTTTGGGCATGCACCCTTACAACCACAAGGGATTGGGCAGAGATGAGGCGATGAAGCAGGGGGCATTTGCCTACCCCTTAAAGGGAGGGGACATGTCTTTTGTACCCAATGAAAAGGCACGAGATCAATGGGTACGCCTCAGCCCCAAATTGCAAGAGTATTTTTACGAGAGCTTTCAAAAAGGGGGTAAGTTTTTTGCCCCTAAAAAACGCCTCCCCCCAATCAAGTGGCTCGATGCCTTGAATAAATTCCACCAACAACTTTAAGGAAAGGATAACTATGAGTGATTTAGACACAGAATACGAGAACGACTTAGCCGACAACCCCACCAAGCGGGTACCCGTGTGCCTTTGCTTAGACACGAGCGGGTCTATGAGTGGTGCACCCATCAGCGAGGTCAATCAAGGCGTGGATTTGTTTTACCAAGCGGTCAATGACCACCCCATTGCCAAACAATCTGCCGATGTGTGCATTGTAACCTTTGGGGATTGTGGGGTGCGTTTAGTGCAAGACTTCCAAAGCATCCGCGATGAATCCGCCCCTAGGTTTAGTGCCGATGGGGGTACGCCCATGGGCGAGGCGGTGAATGAAGCCCTAGACCGCCTAGAGGAACGCAAGCAAGAGTATAAAGACAATGGCACGGAATACTTCCAACCATGGCTGGTCATCATCACCGATGGCGCCCCCACAGACGACATCAGCAGTGCCTGCAAACGCACCAGCGACATGGCAAACAATAAAAGACTCACTATTTTTCCCATCATTGTGGAGGGGGGCGATGCGGGCATTTTAGGGCAATTTTCGCCCAAGAATCCCCCCGTTAAACTCAAGGGCTTGAATTTTAAAGAGTTTTTTAAATGGCTGGCGGCCAGCGTCGCTGTGGTGTCGCAATCTCGCCCCGGGCAAAAAGTCGCTTTGCCCCCCAAAAACGAATGGGAAGAATTGGAAGTTTAAATGGCAAAATGGTGCGTCATCGGGCATGCCGTGCAGGGCAGGGGGCATGCGCTAGAAACCCCACCCACCCCATGCCAAGATAAAATTTACCCTCCAAAACCCACCACCTACAGCACCACAGACGGGGGTGCTTTTATTGGTTTAGCCGATGGGGCGGGCTCAGCGAAGTTTTCCCACTTAGGGGCGGCAAAAACTTTAGAAGTCGTGGCAAAAGAGCTAAGCCAAGACTTTGCAACCTACCTCAACATGCCCAACCAAAAAGAGATGAGCGCCACACTCTTAGAGCGCATTTTGCAAGCCTTGCAAGAGCTTTGTGTCCAACAAACAGACAAACTCCAAAGAGATAAAAGCGACATTGATGGCATTTTCAACGCCCTTTTAGAGGAAGCACAGGGGCTTTTAAAGTGGCAAGAAGCACACCGCTTACCCTTAATGCAGGGCATGCAAAGCGTGCAAGAGAGCTTTAGCCAAGATCAAGAAAAACGCCAAGAAAGCGTGCAACACACCATCAAAACCGCCCTAGAGGGCATGGCAGAGAAAATCAAGAATTTACAAGGGGGGTTTAGCGGCGAGGCTTACCAACTCCAATTCATCCCCCTCAAAGACAGGCTAGAAACCTTAAAAGCGGAGATTAGGGGAGCGGATTTTACGCTGTTTAGTGCAGAAAAGACAGCAGAATTATTAAAAAAACATGCCCCTAGCAAACAATACAAAGAAATTAAAGACAAAATCCACAAGAGTCTTAAAGAAGCCGAAGAGAGAGGTGATGGCTGGCTTGATAAGCTTGTGGATGTAGGTAAAAAGGCTAAACAACTCTTTCTTGGAGGTGATGACATCCAAGAAGAAGCTAAGGAGCAAGTGGATCGCTTAAAAAACGCCTATGTGTTTAGAGCGAATTTTGCACCCTTAAACCTGCCCACCAAAGACCTAAAAAGCTACAGCACAGAGCGGATTGAAAATACGCTCAAAACCCACAAACGCACCCTAAAACAACAAATCACTCGTTGTTGTGAAGATTACCAAGAGTTTTTAGACAAGGTGGAAAGGATAGTTAAACAGAAGGATTTTGATAAGTGGAATGAGGACAACCTTAATGCTTTGTTTAACACTTTCACAACCACCCATGACGATACATTTAAAGGACACTTACAAGAAATCGCCAAGCATATCCAAAACAGCAACGCCACCGCCCAAAACTATAAAAAAGACTTGTTAGAGCAACTGGGCACTAAAGAACAAGAATACACCCACTTAAAAAGGCGTTTTGAGAGTCTAAAAGGCGATGTCTTGAGTTTGGAGGGGGATTTAAAGCACACGCTGGACAGACTGCAAAGAAAAATAGAAACCCTAAGCCCCCCCTACATGCTCTCAGGGGTGCAAAATCTGCTCTTGTCCAAAGCCACCTTGCAAAAGGATTTTGCCCTTTATGAAACCTACGCTAAAGACAGCACACAACTTAACCACGATTTGCAAAGTTTAAATTTAAGCCTACCCCCTCAAGCCATAAAACCCCTTAGCCATGTGCATGAGAGCCTAGAAAAATCTAAACTCAACACCCCCACCACCCCCACTAAAGAATTTTTAAGTGCCCCTAGAACCAAGGGCTTTTTAGAGCATGCCAACACCCTAGAGAGCCAAGCCAAAGAGTGGCAAACCCTACACACCCGCCAAAAACAGCTAGAAAGTTTTAGCGAGGAAACAAAAGTCCTAGAAAAAACCCTAAAAGAACACCTAGAGGCACTGGGGGTTTGTTGTGCCCACTTGCACGAGGGCATAAAAAAGCTCCAAGCCCAAAGCCTTTGGCAGACCAAGGACTTAAGACCCCTAAACAACCTCCCCCTAGACGCGTGCAAGAGCAAATTAGAACACACCCTACACAAAGAAAAAGTCCTCACACAAGAGTTTAACCAAGAGTGGCATCAGTCCATCACCCCCACCACCCTCCCCAAAATCACCCTCAAAGACAATCTCCAAAAACTTTATGACAGCATCCAGAACAAGACGTGCTCTTTGCAGGACTTGGCTTCGACCTTACTGGCGGTGGCGTTGCGGGGTGATGACTTCTTATTGTTGCACCTAGGTGATGGCGTGTGTGGGGTGTTGAAGGGGCGGGAGTTAAAGGTGGCAAGCCACCCAGACAATGGCGAATTTGGCAATGAAACCACCTTCACCACTTCTAAAGACGCTCCCTTTAGCATGAAAATCTTTAAGGGCAAACTGAGCGAGAAGAATTTCACGGGCTTTGCGCTGATGTCCGATGGGGCTAGCGAGTCCTTTTACCACAACAAAGATCGCATTTTAGTGCCCCTACTGCAAGATTACATGAATGTCGCCCGTGTGCCGGGCATGCAAGAGGGCGTACAAAAGGCGTTAGAAACCTTGCTTGAAGGGCGGGTGAAAGAAAAGACCTTTGATGATTGCAGTGTGATCGCTTTGGTGCTAGAAAGCCACGACCCCCTAAGCGAAACTGAGAAAAAATTACAAGCCAAAATCACAAATATCCCCCTAAATTGAGTCTTAACGTCGCCTTTTAGCGTGATAAACGAGGTTTAGGGTATATTGCGTTATAATAAGAGCTTTTGGAGGTGCTTTATGGTTTTTAGCGATGAAGAATTACAAAAACCCGTGGAGTTAGCCCTAGAGAAAATCCGCCCCATGCTCTTAAGGGATGGGGGCAATGTGGTGCTCTTAGGCATTAAAGATGCAAAAGTGTATGTGAATTTAGTGGGGGCGTGCAAGGGCTGTGCATCTAGCGCAAATACCCTAAAGTTTGGTATTGAGCGTTGCTTGCAAGAGGAGATACACCCGGACATGCAAGTTGTGCATATGTCGCCTGAACGCTATAAAGAGTTGTTTTCTTAAGCCCCTTGAATGACAAATGACCCTAAGAAGCGCACCTTTTGCGCGCAGGGCTACAAGGCGTTTTTACACAAGGAGTATCCAAGGGCTGGGTTTTTATTCGGGCAGGCGTTGTTCTTAGACCCGATGGATTCACACGCCAAAATCGGCTTGCTTCTAAGCGACATTGCCCTAGACTTCCCCAAAGAGGCGCACAGTTTCTATGAGTTGTACCAAAGTTTGTTAGACTCCCAGCCCCGCCGTTATAAGCTCAGTATCCAACACCAAATCTTAGATTTGATCGCGTCTTTTGACGATAGCCTGAGCAAAATGGCACAGGCCTTTAGTGCCGAAAACCAGCTGAAAGCCGAAAGTTTGGAGGGGATTTTATACACCGACTTTAAAAAAATGTGTGTGGGTAGGGACTTTAAAGAGGTTTTTGAGGATTTAATGTTCAGCACAAAAGTCATTTTTGACAAGAAGGAGGACTTTTACGAGTTCTTAGAGAGCCTTGTAGAAAATGGCTTTTATGAAATGTCCATCTCCTACATTGAGAACATGCGCGAGCTCTTGTGGTATGATGAGCGCGTGAGCGCGATTTTACAAAAAGCCCTAGAGCTAGAAAAGCAAGCCAAAAAATGAGACACTTTTACCCCATCACCCACTACAACCGCTCCTTCACCCACTTAAGCGAGGACACAAGAGAGTTAGACAATTGCACCCTTTTGGTGCAAACCCCAAGCAACGCCCCCTTCGTGCAAGTGTACCTAGCCAAAGAGCCCACCACCCCCACCATCCACGCCCTAGAGCTCTACAAGCTTTTAAAGTTGTCGCTTCAAATCGTAGGGGTTACGGGCACGAATGGCAAGACCACCACTGCAAGTTGCATTTATTCGCTCTTGCTAGATTTGGGGCACTCTTGCGCCCTGCTTGGCACAAGAGGGTTTTTCATCAACGATAAGCGCGTCAAAGAAAAGGGCTTAACCACGCCGACCCTATTAGAGTTATATATGGACCTAGCCACAGCACAGGCTGAAGGTGTGGCGTATTTCATTATGGAGGCAAGCTCACACGCCATCGCCCAAGAGAGGATTTTAGGTTTGGAGTTTGGGGCAAGGGTACATACAAATATCACCAGCGACCATTTAGACTACCACAAGGACCTAAAAACCTACCAAGCCGTGAAAAATTCCTTTTTTCAAGGCGAGGGACTGAAAGTCATCAACCGAGACGACCCTATGGTGCGTTTCAACCCCATTAACGCTTACGGCTATGGCTTAGAGCACAAGAGCCATTTAAGCACGGACGCTTACAGCCTACACCCCAGCTTAAGCGCCCATTTAAGCTTCAAACTCACCCCCAAAGCCCCGGCTGAAAACTCTTTACTGCACTCCCCGCTTATCGGCCGACATAACCTTTACAACCTTCTAGGGGCTGTGCTTTGTGTGCGCTTACTCACCGATAAACCTCTAGAAGACATTTGCGCCCTTGTGCCAAACTTCTTAGGCGTGAAGGGGCGTTTAGAGGTGGCACACACAAACCCCCTTGTAGTGGTGGATTTTGCCCACACTGCTGATGGCTTCACGCAGATTTTTAATAGCTTTAGTGGGCAGAAAGTGAAAGTTGTCTTTGGCGCAGGGGGCAATCGGGATAAAAGCAAACGCCCTTTAATGGGACAGGTAGCAGTAACGCATGCCCTTAAAACCTACATCACTAGCGACAACCCAAGGCACGAAGACCCTCTAGACATCATCAAGGACATCCTGGGGGGGATTGCTGAAAACAAACGCTCTAGCGTGGTGGTGGAGGCGAATCGCCAAAGGGCCATCGAGCGTGCCCTAAGCGAATTACAAACAGATGAGATTTTACTCATCCTAGGCAAGGGGGATGAGAATATGCAAATCATCGGCTCCACCCTGCACCCTTTTGACGATTGTCAAGTGGTGCAAGCATTTTATAAGGACAAGGCATGAAGGATTTTTATTTATGGTGCGACTTCATTGAGCGGGATTTTTTAGAAGAGGGGTTTCAAACCCTTTTAAAAAAAGGGCAAATTGCGGGGGCGACCTCCAACCCCGCCATTTTTGCCAAGGCTTTGGAGTCTAAAGCGTATCAAGCACAAATTGCAGAGCTTAAAAACACCAAAATGGGGGCGAAGGACATTTACGAGCATTTAGTCATCGCTGACATCAAAAGGTGCGCTCAAATTTTACTGCCCCTTTGGGAGAAAAACAAAGCCACGGGCTACATCAGTCTAGAGATTGACCCCTTTTTAGCCGACAATGTGGGGGCAAGCGTGGCGGAAGCGCGGGCATTGTTTGGGCGCATTGGCATGCCAAATGCCATGATCAAAGTCCCCGCCACCCAGGCAGGGCTAGAGACCATGGAGCATTTAGCCAAGGACAAGAACATCCCGCTGAATGCAACTTTAGTCTTTGATCCTAAGCGCGCTGGGGATTGCGCCCTTGCGCTTAAAAAAGCTCCCATGGGTGTGGTGAGCATCTTTGTCTCTAGGCTAGACACCTTAGCTAACCGGCTTTTACAAGACAAAAACAACCGTCTAAGCCAAAGCACCCAAGCCACGCTTTTAAACCAATTTGGCATCGCCAACGCCCTAGAGTGCTACCACAGCGTGCAGGGCGTGGGAGCAAGCCGTGTGTATCCCCTCTTTGCCAGTGTGGGCACCAAAGATCCAAGCCTGCCAAAAGACTATTATCTACAAGCCCTAAAACTCGAGCACAGCATCACCACCGCTCCCCTAGAGGCTCTAAAAGCCTACCACGAAACCCCCAGCGCGCCCACAACCTCCATCAAGCACATCAAAGAAACCATGCAAGATTTGGGCTTGGACTTAGAAAAAACGCGGCCAAACTCAGGTTATAACCCGGGCAGACATTCTCTTTTATTGCCGGGACTTAAAGCCTTTGAGGACGCTTTTAGCAAACTCTTAAAGGCTTTGACTTAATAGAGCTTCTATCAAAGCCATCCGCATTGCCACGCCGAGTTTCACCTGCTCTAGGATTTGACAGCGCGGATCGCTTAAAAGTTTGTCCTCTATGTCAATGTTTCGATGCACGGGGCCAGGGTGCAACACCACGACTTCTTTTTTGAGCATGTCCGCCTTGAGGCAATATTTATAGGCGTAGTCCTGTAAAGAGCCGTAAGTTTGCAGGGAATGCCTTTCGGTTTGTGTGCGTAGGCTCATCACAATATCCGCCACCTCTAGGGCTTCTTGCAAATCGTGGGTGTACTCAAAGGAAGTCTTAGGCAAGAAATGCGGGGGGGCGACTAAAAGGGGCTTTAGCCCAAATCTAGGTAGAAGTTGTAAATTGCTGTTAGCCACCCTTGAGTTTTTAATGTCGCCCACAAAGGCGATGGTTTTGCCCTTAAGTTGCCCTTTAAAATGCCTATGTAGAGTGAGTAAGTCTAGGAGAGCCTGCGTTGGGTGGGCAAACGCTCCACTACCCGCATTGATTAGGGGGGTTTCTAGGTGCTTGGCTAAGTAGGGCAGAGCACTTGAGTGGTGGTGGCGGATCACAAATAAATCGATCCCCATTGCCTGCAAGTTGTAAAGCGTGTCTAGCAGAGTTTCGCCCTTTTTGGCAGAGCTGGTTTGCACGCTAAAGGCGTTGAAGTGGGCGTTTAGGCGGGCTGTGGCGGTTTGAAAGCTCGCCACCGTGCGGGTGGAGTGCTCAAAAAAGAGGGCGGTTACACTCCTCTGGTGCAAATTCGGGGCTTGAAAACCATCTGCAAACGCACCTGCTCTATCTAGCAGAGATAAAACCCGCGTATCGTCTAAATCCTGTGTGCTGATGAGGTGTTTTAACATAAGCGCGATTGTAGCAAAAAAACGCTGTAAAGAACACGGGCTTTTCAAGAGTTTTTAGTTTTAAAATGGGGGCAGAATAAATTTCTTCACTAGCAATTGCCAAAGCACCGAAAACATCCTGAACAACAGCCTAAGCCAAGAACAACAAGCTGCGGGAGAAGAGTTTGGTAGGGGCGTGCTTTAGGGCGCAGAGATATCCATGTCAAAGAATTTGTAGAAAAGCCTTTGGAGAGGGGAAAATCTTCAACGCTTATGGTGCCCTGATGGATGCTTTTATAAACAACAAGCAATCCACCCAAGAGGTCGCCCTGTGCGCCATTCACACCGATGGAAATGGCACATTTTGGCGTTTATGGCCCAAGCCACAACTCCAGCCCTAAAGCACAAAAGGTGTTAAAAGAGATTTTAAACACCACCACGCAAAAGCTACAAAATGAGCTACAAAAGCTAGACACGGTACAAGACAGTATTAAGAGTGTTTTAGACAATTTAGAAAAGGACACCAAAGACACTTACAATGAAGCCCAACTTCTTAAGTGTCTGCCTCTAAAAGCAAAACTCCCCGCTTAAGGTAGTGACTCTACACCCCACCTTGGATTGGGCAACATCCTCTAAAGCCCCATTAAACGCTTCAAGCCCCTCTCGTGCAAAACATCGTTTAGATAGTGGATGTGCGATTCTTTTATAGTTCAAAGGTCTGCCACTTTAAATCTGTAAACACTTTAGGCATCAAAGTCCTTTAAACTCTCTTGGGCTTAGGATTTATCCTTTTGTTGAGAGGTAAGTTAAAGAAGTTTAAGTAAGACCACAACATCCATGGCGTTATCCCCCACCATTTGGCAAGACAAGCACTAGGTGCTTGGAAAATAGTCTAAAGCAATCGTTCTGCACAAGCATCGCTAATGCTAAAGCGATCACTAGTCTTCTCACTTGCCTCCTCTCGGGGGTAGTCCACTACCTTCCCAATCCCTAGGCAAAATAAAGAAGCTTTATTTTACAGCACTCCAAGTGCAGACAAAGAACATAACCAAGTGTCAATAAGGCATTTTCCCATATAAATTTTGCAGTGCGTTTATTGACATCCTCAAAATACTGCAAATACTATAGATTATTGCGTAAGTAAATAGTCCGCTTAAAAGGGGTGGCTAAAGCAAGCGTATTGTTTGAATAAGTGTTTCATCTTTACATTGAGCCTATCCCCATAAGCAAGGGGCAAGTAAGAAGTACCTGTAATGCCCGTGATGTTATGGTTGCGCATCACCCCACAATTATGCAACGAAACCAGCTCTTGGGACATTGCACATTTAGAATGTGTAAGTTGTCTAAGAATTGCGGATTGTAGTGCATGCAACGGCCTTTTTAAATCACGAAATATTGGATTTTAGCAAAACCTATCTGTATTTGCACACACCTCCTAAACCCCCTAAAATAATCTGTAAACGGCGGTGGAAATGGTGATTAAACCAAAACACAGGATAAGGAGGTTTTGCCATAGGTTTTTATATTTATGCAGTTGGGGGAATTTATAGATGGCATAAAGGGGCATCAAGTAGAGGATGATGGCTAAAATGGGGCCGCCGATGCTCTCGATGATTTCTAACACACTGGGGTTCTTATACGCCACAAACCATGCCACAAGGAAGGTGATGAGGGCGGTGATTTTATTTGCGCTGGATGGAGAAATTTGTTGGTTGGTGGCATAAAATAAGAGGCGGTTCAAGCCGTTCTTACAAACCTATAAAACCGCATAAAATCCTATAAAATCCTATCAATAGAAAAAAATTTTAGCGGTTTTTGTTGTATTCCTGTTTCCACCATGCTGGTTACTAAGCCATTCTTTGCAAAATCGCTTAATAGAGCCGTCATGTCC
>NZ_CDMK01000003.1:100138-102191 GCF_001283065.1 Helicobacter heilmannii
CATCTTGCTGTTTCTAGCCCCCTTTGGTAGGCGGGGATTTTAAATAGGACATGAACTATTATTGCTTACATCGCTAGGCATCAAACCCCCATATTGTAGCCATTAAATTACATTTCATAAAGAACTCACACACAGAGAAAGAGGGGAATTTAAAGCAAACAATTCAAAAGGGATTGAAAAGTTCAGTGGAGTTTTTTGTGTTTTAACACCTAAGCAAGAGAGCCTTGAGCCTGCCTTTAGACAACAAAGCCTTAAAGGGTTTCTCTAAGAAAGGAGGTGATCCAACCGCAGGTTCACCTACGGTTACCTTGTTACGACTTCACCCCAGTCGCTGTGTGTGCCGTGGGCAGTAGCTGCTTTAGCATCCTGACTTAAGGCAAACACAACTCCCATGGTGTGACGGGCGGTGAGTACAAGACCCGGGAACGTATTCACCGCAACATGGCTGATTTGCGATTACTAGCGATTCCAGCTTCATGCAGGCGAGTTGCAGCCTACAATCCGAACTGAGAGGCGTTTTGAAGATTGGCTCAGCTTCGCAGCATTGCATCTCTTTGTGCGCCCCATTGTAGCACGTGTGTAGCCCTAGGCGTAAGGGCCATGATGACTTGACGTCGTCCTCACCTTCCTCCTGCTTACGCAGGCAGTCTTCTTAGAGAGCTCAGCGTAACCTGTTAGCAACTAAGAAAGAGGGTTGCGCTCGTTGCGGGACTTAACCCAACATCTCACGACACGAGCTGACGACAGCCGTGCAGCACCTGTTTTCAGGGTCTAGCAAGCTAGACACTCCGCTATTTCTAGCAGATTCCTTCAATGTCAAGCCTAGGTAAGGTTCTTCGTGTATCTTCGAATTAAACCACATGCTCCACCGCTTGTGCGGGTCCCCGTCTATTCCTTTGAGTTTTAATCTTGCGACCGTACTCCCCAGGCGGGATGCTTAAGGCGTTAGCTGCATTACTGGGAGGACAAAGCCCCCCAACAACTAGCATCCATCGTTTAGGGCGTGGACTACCAGGGTATCTAATCCTGTTTGCTCCCCACGCTTTCGTGCAATCAGCGTCAGTATTGTTCCAGCAGGTCGCCTTCGCAATGAGTATTCCTCTTGATCTCTACGGATTTTACCCCTACACCAAGAATTCCACCTACCTCTCCCACACTCTAGGGTTGTAGTTTCAAATGCAGTTCTATGGTTAAGCCATAGGATTTCACACCTGACTTACAACCCCGCCTACGCACTCTTTACGCCCAGTGATTCCGAGTAACGCTTGCACCCTCCGTATTACCGCGGCTGCTGGCACGGAGTTAGCCGGTGCTTATTCGTGAGATACCGTCATTATCTTCTCTCACAAAAGGAGTTTACAATCCTAAAACCTTCATCCTCCACGCGGCGTTGCTGCTTCAGGCTTGCGCCCATTGAGCAATATTCCCTACTGCTGCCTCCCGTAGGAGTCTGGACCGTGTCTCAGTTCCAGTGTGTCCGTTCACCCTCTCAGGCCGGATACCCGTCATTGCCTTGGTGAGCCTTTACCTCACCAACAAGCTGATAGGACATAGACCAATCCTTTAGCGATAAATCTTTCCCCCGTAGGGTAATATTTGGTATTAATCACCATTTCTAGTGGCTATCCCAAACTAAAGGGCATGTCATCTATGCGTTACTCACCCGTGCGCCACTAATCCACCTAGCAAGCTAGGCTTCATCGTTCGACTTGCATGTATTAGGCACGCCGCCAGCGTTCACTCTGAGCCAGGATCAAACTCTCCATAAAGTTAAGTTAAATCCCAAACTGGCTCAAGATTACTCTGTTTAGACAAGTTGTGTCAATAACTAGAGTTCTTTAAGCCAAAACAAAATCAAAAAACAAATTTGGCTACAAGACTCTCTTGCTTAAATGTCAAAGATCGTTGCGTTAAGTTTAAGTGCTTTTTAAAACCGCTTTGGCTTTTCAACCTTTGGATTTCTCAACCGCTTTAAACTTTGGCAAAATGTGATTATAAGACTTTAAAGCTTAAGGGGGGCTTAATTGGGGTTAAATCTCCAAATCATAGCTAA
>NZ_CDMK01000003.1:102891-168447 GCF_001283065.1 Helicobacter heilmannii
CGTTGTACAAAATGTAATTTTTAGCATGCGACTCGTCTTCTGCACGCACATGCCGCCAAGGGGCGTTCATCAAATAACCCTCCCAGCGCCCCATGTAATACCAGTTGGCCGGCGCATACGCCCCGTTTTGATCCTTTAGCCCCTTAGTCGAGTCGTAAGCCAGCCCGCCGATCTCGCCCCCAAGCCCCACTTCTAGTTTTTGATTCTCCACAGATTTTGGCAATAAATTGGCATTCACTTCTAATGCCCCGATGGTCGTAACATAGCTGCCCGTGGGGTAAAGTCCTTTGTCTGTATTGATGGGAGCATTGTTAAAACCGATGCGCGAGAACGAGCCCACCCGCCCTGAGATTTTGTAATCAAAAGCACTGAGTTGTGCCACCAAAGAGGGGAGAAAAAAAGTAAACAAGGCCAGGACTTTTTGTGTCAAACAAAGCCCCCTTTTGAGATTGTGTAAAAATTGTATTATATAATAAATGCCCTTAAAAATCGTAGCTCATAGAAGTCATCACATAGCTGCGATCCTGGGTGTTGGCTTTAAATTTGGGGTTGTAGCCGGCTGAAAAATAACCCACCTTATAGCCTTGGTGCATCGTCACATCAAAACCGTTGATCTTAAACAGTAAATGGATGTGTGGGCTGGGCTTGTACTCTAGGGTGAGCATTAAACTTTTAGAGTCGGCTCTGGGCGAGTGGGTGAATTTGCCTAGAAGTTGCCATGAAAAGTTTTGCCATCTAAAGCCCACATAGGCAAAACCCGTTACAGAATTGGCGTTGTATAGATTGGAGTAGGCATTTTCATAGGGGGTGTTGTCCTTCGTATCAAAGGGGATGGGCGAGCCACTCCAGCCAATGCACGCGCTCGCGTTGCCAAAGTTCTTATACACCCCCCAGCCAAAATTGTAATGGTTGTCGATGTCAAAGTGCTGGTAAAGCAAAAAGCTCGCCGTGTTACGCCCCACGAGCGCGCCCCTAAAATAGCGGTGCGCCATGTAGGTGCTATAAAGAGGAAACCACGCATAAAGGTGGGTGTGTATCTTCCAATTGACATAGGCAAAATCAAAGTCAAATTGAAACCCAGGGGCGGTGTAGAGCTTGGGGTAAAACCATACAAAGGGCATGAGGGTTAGGTGTTTATGCTTGTAAATGAAGCTCAAGGCGTGCAAGCCATAGTCGATATGTTGGCCACTGGGGAATTGGTAACTGATGGGGGCGTAAAAGTCGCGGATAAACTGCAGATTCGAACGGGCCCGCCCATAGGAGCTAAACCACTGCAAGCTCCAAGTGCCAAAGTGCAAGAAAAGTTGTATGCCTTGGTTGTAGCCGCTCAAAAACAAGGCACGGCTGCGGTAACGCCCAATCTTAAAACCAAAATGGTCCTTGTAGCTATAACCCAAATACAAGGTGTGCAGCACAAAATCGCGCACGCGCATAGCAGTCTCATAGCGCGAGTCTTTCCATGGCGCGTCCATAAAGTAGCCTAGCCAGCGCCCCATGTAATACCAGTTGGCGGGCAAAAAGCCCTTTTCTTGTCCGCTTGTGTCTGTGAGTGTGCGCGTGGAGTCGTAAGCTAATGCCCCTAGCTCTGCGCCTATGGCGGCTTTGAGTTGGTGATCGCTCACGGATTTAGGCAAGAGATGGACACTCAACTTTAAAGAAGCCACTAAAGTTACATAGCTGCCTGTGGGGTAAATGCCCTTAAGCGTGTTGATGGGGCTGTTGTTAAAACCGATGCGCGCAAACGAGCCTAGCGTGCCTGAGAGTTTATAATCTAGGGCGTGGGCCATACAAAAAGCCCCACACAACACAAGCTCCAAAAGCCGTTTCAAAACCGCACCATTTTCACAAAAACCTAAGATTTGCCATGCTAGAATGCGCATGGTTTATCTTAACACAAAGGAGTTCTTATGGGGTCGTTAAGCCATTGATTTTCTTGGCTTTTTTAAGCCGTTTGGGTGCATATGTAGAAGTGGGGTATGCCGAGGGCAGGCAGGCACCCTCGCACTCCACGAATTTAACCATATTGAGTATAAAAACATTGGCAAAAGCCAAAAAGCGGCAAAAGCTCTTGGAAAAACGGGCGGTGCAAGAAGCCCTTGAAGCGACCGAGCAGGTCCTCAAGCGTTTGGCTAATTATAGGGACTTGGATATCCGCTCAGGGCAGTACGATGAGTTTGTGAACAAGTGCCAAAAACATATCAACATCTACTTTCCTATCAGCAACGCCTCTACAGAGCTACAGAGCGATTATCATGTTAGATTCCATTGGCGCTTTTAACGCGCTTAGGTGTGTAGCTTGCTCTTTGGAGAGGGGCTCTTTGAGCCTTCTACAACGCCCCTGCAAAGCAGTGTCCGTGGCGTGCCCCGTCTTTACGCCCGGTGTTGTGTCTTTGGTGCTGATCAAATAAAGAAAACAGCGCACGCACGCCAAAGCCACCCAGGTTAAATCCAGCGCAACAAGCAGGATTTAGAGCATTTGGAGTGCTCTTTGAGCCAGTACATAGGGCAACAAACAACTTGATGGGCACTAAAAGCATGGTGTCCTCATAAGTTTTTTATGGACACAGCTTCCACGGGCAATTTTAAGCACTCTTAGTGATGATCCCTCCGCCAAGCACACAGTCGTCTTGATAGACCACGAGGGCTTGGCCTAGGGCGACTCCATAGACGGGCGACTCAAACGCCGCCTTAATGGTGCCGCCTTCTAGGTGTATCTTGGCCTTGGTGGGCGTGCTTCTATAGCGCACCTTCACCAAATACTCTCCCTCTTTAAAATTTTCAGGCAAGGATTTATTTTGCGCTTCTATGTTTAGCACCGCTAAATCTTGCTTTTGCCCCACAATGATTTCATTTTTGCTAGCGTCAATGCCCACCACGAAGTGCGGGGTGTGCGCGCCCTTCACGCTAAAGCCCTTGCGCTTGCCAATGGTGTAGTGCATGTAGCCCTTATGCGTGCCCACCACCTGTCCGCTTAAATCCCTAACCAGCCCCTCACGATCCACATCGATATGCTCTTTAAGCGTGTCAATGTAGGACTTTTCCACAAAACAAATTTCTTGCGACTCTTTATAACTCTTTAGGTCCCCCAAAAAAGGCATGGCCGCTAGGGCTTTGGGCTTGATTTCGCTTTTGAGTAAATCGCCTAGGGGGAAGAGCAGCGCGTCGATCGCTCTTTGGGGCAGGGCGTATAAAAAATAGCTCTGATCCTTGCTTAAATCCGCCGCCTCTCTAATCCTTAGCACCCCCTGCACTTCTTGCAAGCGGGCGTAATGCCCCGTGGCGATCTTCTCACAGCCTTTACTTAGGGCAAAGTCTAGCCCCAGCCCAAATTTCATCAAGGGGTTACACAGCGCGCAGGGGTTCGGGGTTTGCCCTTTTTTGTAGGTGTCTATGAAGGCTTGGTACACCTTTTCTTTAAATGCCTCCTTTAAATCCACCACCTCAAAGGGGATTTGTAGAAACTTAGCCACCGCTTCGCAGTTTTTAATGTAGTGGGTGTGCTTCTCCTCCTTGTCATGCAATTTTAAATACACCCCCAAGAGATCATATCCGGCTTGTTGCAACAAATACGCGCTAAACGAGCTATCCACCCCTCCACTCATCAAAACAGCGATCTTCATCATTCATCCTCATCTTTGGGTTTGGGAGGCGGGGGGGGCGGGGGCGGGGCTTTAAAGGGAGGTCCCTTTTGCAGCATTTCGGTTAAACTCGCCGCCTTGGCCGGGTCCATTTTGGCTAAGATTTTGCCCATGTCTTTTGCCTCTAATTTAGATAAAATCGTGGCGGCCTGATTGATGGGCATGTCCTGCAAAATCGGCGCGGCTTTGGAGTCCTTCATTTTGGCGTAGGTCGTGGCGACTTTAGAGCTGCTGCCCTCCTTGATTTCTTTTAAGAGTTGTTCGTTTTGCGCGATGAGCTTTTTAAGCTCCTTTTCTTTTTGCGTCTGCAAGTCCTTAAACGCCTTCTCTTTGGCCTCAAATTCTTTTAAATGGGCATCTAGGTCCTTCTCCCTTTTGGCGACTTTGGCATTGCGCTGATCCAGCAGGCTTTGGGTCTGCTCTTGCAAATTCTGCAGGGTGAGCGCGCGCTCTTGCAAGAGTTGTAGTTGGTTGTTGATCTCGGCTTTTCTGGATTCAAAAATCGCGTTGCATTGCAAGAATTGCTGTGAAGCGTGGTTAGCCCCCTTGGGGATTTCTAGACTGGGAAAGGAGTTGGCGGGGGGGGTTTGGCCGCTTTGTGGGGCGGGGGGCGCATCCGCTAAGAGCATTCCCACACACACCGCATAAAGAGTAAGGCTACGCACGGCGCGCCTTTTGTTGCCGATAAAAGACCTCAGCCCCGATCGAATCCATTTGTTTTGCCTCCTCTTTCTCCAGCTTTTGTGCCCTTTTTTTGAGCTCTAGGGTGTATAAATACTGCAACTTCTCATATTCTATACACACATTTTTATAAAGTTCTCTTAAATGAGTGTCTATGCTCTTTAGCTCGCTGATTTCTAACCCCACTTGGTCGATGGCATATAGATAGTTCTTTTTTAAGCTATTGCACTGGATGAAGGCGGCCATGTTGGCCGTAGTGGGCACGCTTAGGGTGTTGAGCTCAGCCACCAAGCCCTGTTGCTCCTCTTGTTTGGCGTGGATTTTGGCAAGGTTGGCGGCAATGTCGGCCTCACAGCGTTGCATGGCCTGTTTTTTCACCTGTACTAGGGCTTTAAAGGTTTTTAAATTCATGGCAGCAACACCATGTTTTCTCTTTGTGGGCTGGTGGAGACGGCACCAATTTTCACCCCAATAAGCTCTTGCAACGCTAAGATATATTCCTGTGCCTCTTTAGGCAGGGCGTTAAACTCGCCCACCCCTGCGCTGTGCCCCCACCCCTTAAAGCACTTGTAAATGGGTTTTGCCCCCTCTAAACTAGGGCTAGAATTCTCATAACCCACGCCCACTAAAATTTCCTCCAAGCCATCCAAGACATCGAGCTTCATCAAAGCAAGTTCACTGCACCCATTGAGGCGGCAAGCGTATTTGACCGCCACCGCGTCAAAATACCCGCACCGCCTAGCTCTGTTTGTAGTGGTGCCATACTCATGCCCCTTTTCTCTTAAATACGCCCCCACCTGCCCTAAATCCTCGGTGGGAAAGGGCCCTAGCCCCACGCGCGTGCAATACGCCTTAGCCACGCCAATGATTTTATCAATGTCTTTCACGCTAAGCCCGCTCCCACTGCACGCCCCCGCTGCTATGGTGGTCGAGCTGGTTACAAAGGGGTAAGTGCCAAAATCCACATCCAGCATGCTCCCCTGCGCGCCCTCTAGTAAAATCTTTTTGTTTTGATCTATGGCCTCCCATAAAAGCGCGGTGGTGTCAGTGGTGTAGGGCAATACTTTGGGGGCGTAGGTGTTTAAATAATCCTCAAGGGCTTTGAGCGTGGGTAAATCGGGGGTATGTGCGTGTGCACTTAAGTGGTGCGCGAGTTTGTCTTTTAAGAGTTTGGGCTCTCTTAAATCCCCCACCCTAAGCCCTACGCGCCCGATCTTGTCTTGATAAGCCGGGCCAATGCCCTTCTTGGTCGTGCCGATCGCGCCCCTGCCATTCTCAGTGCGCATATCTTGCATGGGGTGGTGGGGCAAGATCAAATGCGCCCGATCGCTCACAAACAAGCGCCCCTTTAAATCCCCAAAGGGTTTCATTTCCTTGAGCAAAGCATCCAAAGCCACCACCACGCCATTGCCGATCACATTTTTACACTGCGGGTAAAGCACGCCAGAGGGGATCAAGTGCAGGGCGTGGGTTTTCCCATCCGCCACGATCGTGTGCCCCGCGTTGTGCCCGCCTTGAAAGCGCACCACAAAATCATAATTGGGGGCCAGCCTGTCGACTAACTTGCCCTTACCCTCATCGCCCCATTGCACCCCCACGACTACATCAGCCATACCAAACTCCTTTAGACAAAGAGCGAATGCACGCTCTCGTTGTGGTAAATCCTGCGGATCACTTCAGCAAATAGGGGGGCGACACTCAGCACCGTGATTTTGGCGTGCTTGCCCTTGTGTGGGATCGAGTTGCTCACCACCACTTCATCTAGCGCGCTCTCTTGAATGCGCTTGATGGCATTGCCGCTTAAGACTGCATGCGTGCCGATCGCCATCACCGAGTGCGCCCCTCTAGCCTTTAACATCTCCGCGGCTTTGCAAATGGTTCCGGCCGTGTCGATCATGTCATCGATCAAGATCACATCCCGTTTATCCACATCCCCAATGATGTTCATCACCTCCGCTTCATTCGCCCGCTCGCGGCGTTTATCCACAATGACTAAATCCAGCCCCATTTGGCTGGCAAAATACCGTGCCCTCGACACCCCACCAATATCCGGGCTTGCCACAATGGGGTTTTTAAACGCCCGCGACAAAATATAATCTCTAAACACAATCGAGCCGTAAAGATTATCCACGGGGATATTAAAAAAGCCTTGGATTTGTCCGGCGTGTAGGTCCATGGTGATGATGCGATCGATTTGCACGGTCTGCATTAAATCCGCCACAAGTTTCGCGCTGATAGGCACCCTAGGCGCGGCCTTGCGATCCTGTCTGGCGTAGCCAAAGTAGGGGATCACGGCGGTGATCGAGCTGGCACTGCTGCGCTTGAGCGCATCCACCATGATCAACAGCTCCATTAAATTATCATTCACCGGGGTGCAAGTGGGCTGGACAATACACACATCGCGCCCCCGCACCGACTCGCTGATTTGCACATTGATCTCCCCATCGCTAAAATGCCCCAAGATCGCCTTAGACAAGCCCACATTTAGATGTCTAGCCACTTCCTTGCTAAAACTCGGGTGCGCGCTCCCGCTAAAGATTTTAAAACTGCGCGTTTTCATTCAAACTCCTGTAAAATAATCCGCCACTTTGGTTTTCAGCGTGGTGTAAATCTGCTCAAAATCCACCCCATAAATGCGGGTTTGCCCGATGGCGGTCATGAAATTCGTGTCTTTCTTAAAACGGGGGACTAAATGCCCGTGCAAATGCGGCGCGATGCCCGCCCCCCCAGCGTCCTTGATGTTAAAGCCCAAATTCACGCCCTGTGCCCCAAAGGCATACAAGAGCTGCACCCCCTCATACAGCCGTTTTTGTAAGTGTAACCATAACTCTAGCCCCAAGCCTTCAGGGCTGTCTTGGTGGATATGCGGGATCACCATGAAATGCCCGGGGGTGTAGGGGTAGCGGTTCATCACCCCAAAGCATAAAGAATCTCTAAAGAGCACATGGTTTTTAAAGTCGTCCTTGGGGTTTTGACTAATGGCGCAAAAGACGCATTCAGGTGCATCATCGCCCACAAGGTAGGGGCTACGCCACGGGGCGTATAGATGGTCCATCACACCTCCTTAAATGTAGTTTGGGGCATCGTTGGCAAATAAAATCAGGTCCTTGGCAAAGGTGATGGTTTGCAACACCTGCTCGAGTTGGTTTTTGTCTTGTAAGAACACCTTTTGGGGGCGGCTTAAGTGCTGGGTGAAAAGATCGGCGTTGAGCTCGCCTGTCACCACCACGATGTCAAACACCTCTTCAATGGCCTTAGCTAGCGTGATGTTGGACTCCTCATCGCTCTCTACAAGCCCTGGGGTTACAATCACTTTGCGCCCGGGATAAAGGCTGGCTAAGCGCACGCTCTCTAGCATGCCTTTTAAATTGCCATTAAAGCCGTCATCAATGATGAATTTATCATTGACATGCATGGGGTGCAGGCGGTGGGGCACGGGTTTGAGTTTAGACACGAGCCGCTGGAGTTGCTCGATGGCAAGTTCGAAGTAACGCCCCACCAGCACCGCTAAGGCGATGTTATCCACATTGAACGCCCCGAGGATTTTAGTTTCAAAAGGCACCCACACATTGTCTAAAAAGAGCTCAAAGCGAGTCCCCTCTAAATTGGCAACCACGGCGCGCACCTGCCCGGGGTAGGGCTGGATTCGATTTTCAATCCCACTATAAAAAGGCTCTAGGGGGTTGTTTTCGTGGCAAAAGGCGCGGATGAGGCGGGAGGATTGCAGAATCTCGGCCTTGGTTTGGGTGATGTTGTCGATGTTTTTAAAATACTCAATGTGTTGGTTGCCGATCTCGGTGATGATGGCGTAGTGGTGGGCTAAGAGTTTAGAAATCACCTTGATGTCGCCCTTTTGGCGCGCCCCGGCTTCAGCGATGTAGAGCGTGGTGCTCTCCTCTAGATTGTTGTTGATGTCTTGGCTTAGGCCTAGCAGCGTGTTGACACTGCCTAGTGAGCTGTGGATTTTATAGCGGCTTTGCAACATTTGGTCAAGGTAGTTTTTCACACTGGTTTTGCCAAAACTGCCTGTGATGGCGATGATCTGTAAATCCTTCATGCGCCTTAATTTGTCCTTGGCAAGGCGGACATAGCCCTTAGAGATCAGATTCTCCATGGCTTTATAGGCGATATGCACGAGTACGATCAGCAAGAGATACAGCCCAAAAAAGCTTTGGTTGTAGGCGTGCGCCAAAAGCGCATCCGTGGATAAAAAGAGCAGCAAGAGCGCAAAAAAACGCACCACGCGGGGGGTAAAGACAAGAGGCTTGTCTAGGCGGCCACGCCAAATGAGCAGGGTGGGCAGCTGCACCACCCCCACAAAGACCATAAACACCAAGTCCCACCCTTTAAGCTGTGTTGCGATAAAAACGGCTAGGGGCAAAAAGGCGTGCAACAAGTGCCAACGCCGTTTATGGTGCTTGGTGAGCACTCTAGAAAAGCTGTAGTTATACCACTGTAACAGTGTGACGAGATAGTAATTTAAGCCCAAAATAAAGCTCCAAAGGGCCATCCATTTTAAAGTGTCTAGCATACTTCACCCCACTCTTTTAAACATTGCAAAAATTCCCCCTCCACTTGCGCCCCCTGCCTGAGGAAAAAGTAATGATCCCCCTTAAGCACCACAAAGCGATTAGCCGACACTAAAGAGGCGATTTGCTGCCCAGCTGCTAGGGGCGTGGCCATGTCCTCTTGCCCCCATACAATGAGGGTTTTTTTCGTGCAGGCTTGAAACTTGGGGATGAAATCCTCTTGCACCGTGTATTTGAAGGTTTCATACATAGCGGGATTGAGGTTGTCTGCATCCTTGCTTTTAAGCAGACTCAGTGCCTTTTTAAGCCCGATGGATTTTAAGGCTTTGGCAAATTTAATTTTCAAGCGGGTGTGAAAAGGTTTTGGCATTAAAATCCCCGCACTGCTAAGAAGGATGAGATACAGGCTCTCGCACAGCAGGGCAACCTTGCCCCCAAAGCTATGCCCCATGGCGGTGTCGATCTCTACTTGCAGGGATTGGAAAAACACATCTATGATCTTGGCGTAATCTAGGGGGGTTAAAAAGGTGGCATTGGGGCTTTTGCCAAAGCCGGGCAAGTCTAGATAGAAGTGGTTAAAGGTTTGAAAATAGGGTTTAAAAGCTATTTGCATGAGCTCTTTGGAACTGCCCCAGCCATGCAAGATGAGAAGGTTTCTAGGGGCTTTGTGGTCGCAAAAATCGTAGGCAATTTCAAAATCTACCCCCTTGTAAGAGATGGTGCGTTTGGCCATTACTTGGCTTTTTGGATTCGGTTGATGTAGTTATAAGTGATGGGGATGGGGGTGGGTTTAGGCAGTTGTACACGCTCCAGGATATGAGCGAAGTCTTCAAAGAGGTAGTGCGCGAGGCTGCCTGGAATCGGGTTGATCTCGTTTAAATAGACTTCGTTGCCGATCACAAAGAAGTCACAACGGATGATTGCCCCCACAAATAACGGGTCGTAAAGGGCTTGAAACACAGCGTGCATTTTTTCCTCTAAAACGGGGCTAAGTTCAGCCCTTGCCACCTTAGCGGTGCGTCCAAAATCCAAATACTTTTCCTCAAAGCTCAAAAACGCCTTTTTTTGAGGCTCTTCGATGGTGGAGAAAACAAACACGCTTTCTCCCTTCTCTTGGATTTTGCACCCGGCCAGGTTGTACTCCTTCACCCCCTCTTTAAAGGGCTCGATCAGCACCTCGCTGTCAAATTCAAACACTTCATCCAGCAAGAAGGCAACTTCGCGCTCCTCTTTAATCACCCCGATGCCAAGAGAGCTGCCCAGGCGGTTGGGCTTGACAATGAGCGGGTAGTCCATGGACTTTAGATTGTGTTCGTTGTGGTTGTTTAAAAACACATAGGGCAGGGTGTTGATACCTTTTTCTTTGGCGAGCATTTTAGTGAAGTGTTTGTTAAAACTAAGCACACTTGCCTCCACCCTAGGGCCGATGAACTTCACGCTAAAGAAGTCCAGCAAAGAAGCGAGTTTGCCATCCTCGCCATCCGCCCCGTGGATGAGGTTAATGAGCGTGTTGAAGGCAACTTTCTTAGAACCTAATAAACCTTGCGTGTAAAAGCCATGCATTTTTAAGGTGATCTCGGGGCATTTTTTATATTGCCCTCTAGAAAAGAATGGCGCGCGCATGTCCTTGGGTTCGATCAAATAGAATTTATGCGCCCCATCCAAAAAGATAAAAGCCTTGATGGATGCGCCCAGCACTTCCTTAAGCGCGATTGCGCTCACAATGCTGATCTCATGCTCAAAACTTTGACCGCCAAACAATAGCCCATAATCCACTTGAATCATCCTTGCAACAACGACCTAGAAAAGCCCCATTATACCCAAATCTCATAAAAATAAGCCCCTTACATGAGATATAAGGTTGTTTAGGGTAGAATGGGAGGCTAAAATTTAAGATAGGTTGCTAGGGTGTTTTTCAATCAGAATCAAGCCTCTTTTGCGCTTTGGTGGAGTTGGGGGTGTGTGTGCCTCCTCTAGACAACGCCAACGAAACAAGGCTCATGAACATCAATATTTCAAAAGCCCTCCATGAAGCCAAGAAGGTACTCAAAGACAAAGGTGTGCGCAACACTCTAGAATCCGAGTTGCTCTTAGCCCATGTGTTGGGTGTAGATCGGGTGTATTTACACATCCATGCCCAAGAAGAGTTAGACCCCTTTGCCTTCGAGCATTTCATGCATATGGTGAAAACCCGCGCCAAGGGCAAACCCATTGAGTACATTACCCACGAAGTGAGCTTTTATGGGCGGATCTTTTTTGTGGATGAAAGAGTACTTATCCCACGGCCTGAAACCGAGATTTTGGTAAGCCAAGCCTCAAAGATCATCCAAGACTATGGCATTAGAAGCGTGGTGGAGGTGGGGATCGGCAGCGGGGCGATTTCTGTGAGTTTAGCCATGGCGCACCCTAAAATCTCCATTCTAGCCACAGATATTTCTATGGATGCCCTAGAAGTGGCGGGCATGAACATCAGCACCTTTAATTTGCAAGAGCGCATTGAGTTGTTTCAAACCTCTTTGCTCGAGGGTGTGGACATCAAAGCCCGCACCTTGGTGGTGAGCAACCCCCCTTATGTCCCCCTAGATTACCCTCTTGATGACTCCGTGCGCTACGAGCCTGAGATTGCGCTCTATGGGGGCGAGCATGGCGATGAGATTTTAAAAATCTTGATTGATGAAGCGGCCAACAAACGGGTGAAGTATCTAGCCTGTGAGATGGGCTACAACCACAAGGCTTCGCTAAGCGAGCATTTGGGTCTACAAAAATACCACCCCAGCTTTTACACAGACTATGCCGGACTGGATCGGGGCTTTATCGCCATCAGGCAAGTCTAGTTGCGCTCTTTATAATCCGCATATCCAAAACGCTTCAACAGCTTAAAACTCTCCCCATCTAATAGCCCTAAAGAGGGCAGGGCGATGCCATTAAAGGTGTTGTTTTTCACAATGGTGTAGTGCAACATGTCCTCAAATAAGAGTTTATCCCCCGCTTGCAATGGGCTTTTAAAGTGATAAGGTCCGATAAAATCGCCTGCCAAACAACTAGATCCCCCCAGCATCACGCCCCCCTGTGGATCGATCTGTGCCCTTTCTATCCCATCAGTGCTTAGATGCAAGACCTGCGGGGTGTAGGGCATTTCTAGGCAGTCTGGCATGTGATTGGCCACGCTGATGTCCAAAATGGCGATGTCCTTGTCATTATGTACAATGTCCAACACACTAGCAAGCAGAAAGCCCGTTTGCCAGCCGACAGCCTCCCCGGGCTCCAAAAAAATATCTTGGATGTGTGGGTATTTGACCCTAAAATCGTGGATGGTGCTTTTAAGTACCTCCAACTGGTAGCCCTCTTTGCTGATGTGTTGCCCGCCACCAAAGTTCATCCACTCTATTTGTTCAATCGCTACGCCAAAGTGCTTTTCTACATGCCTTAGGGTTTCTTGCAGGGCGGGCGCGTCTTGTTCGCAATGCGTGTGGAAATGCAGGCCACTAATGCCCTCTAACCCGTGCTGCTTTGCCCCCTCTTTAAAGGCGACAGGTGTGATCCCTAGACGGCTGTAGGGTGCGCAGGGGTTGTAGATGGCAGGGCTCGCCTCACTATACAGAGGATTGATTCTAAGACCCATTTTAATGGGGGATAGTCCGAGTTTGTCGAGTTTTTGGTTTTTGAGTAGGATGGTGCTTTTATAGCGTTGGTATTGGGTGAAAGAATTAAAAATGATATGCGTGGCGATGGGCAAAATTTGTTGCATGTCGCTCTCTTTATACCCGGGGCTAAAGACGCAAATTTCCTTGCCGCTCTCCCTTGAGCCAAATTCCTCATAAGCGAGCACCGCCTCATACACCCCACTCGCACAACACCCCCACAAGCTCGCCCGCACCCACTCAAAGCAACGCCAAAAAGCAAAGCCCTTCAGGGCAAGTAAAATTTTCACTTGTGCCTCTTGTTGCACCCGCTCCAAGAGGGCTAAATTCGCCTTGAGCTTGTTTAAATCCAAAACATAGCAAGGCGAGGGGATGGCGTTGTAGTCCATTAGGCGGGCCTCACATGCATGAACTGTTTGACAATACGCTCCACATCTAGGGGGTTGGACTTGGAGATGAAGTCATCGGCATGTAAAGAGCGTGCCATTTCCTCGTTACTGCTCCCGCTCATGGAAGAATTCACCACAATGGGGATATTGATGGTGCGCTGGTCTAATTTCACCCTTCTAATCACCTCAAACCCGCTCGCCTCGGGCATTTCTAAGTCGGTGATGATGAGCCCCACTTCCTCAACAGGGGTTTCTTGACTAAAAAGATAGTCTAAAAGCTGCTTGCCATTGATGAAGTCTAAATGCTTGATGCCCAGCTTATCCAAAATCGCTCGCATGGTTTTTAAGACACTGGGCGAGTCATCCGCCAAAAGCACAATTTTATCGCTGTAAAGTTGGCTGAGTTGATCTAATTCTTCATGGCTTTCTTGCTCAATCCAAGGGAAGACATCCACCAACATTTTTTCAATATCCACCACCTGCACCAACCGCCCATCAAAGTAGCGGGTGCGGCTGACTAATTTAGAATTGCCCGTGTTGCCTCCCACGCCCGCACTCTGCTCGATCTCCGTCCATTTTTTGTTAAGAATGCGGTCCGCCTCATAGATACGCACCCCAATCGTCCAGCGCGAAAACTCGCAAATCATCACGATCTCATCGCCATTTTCCGTCTTTTCAATGCGGTAAGGGCGCAAATCCCGCTGTTTGTTCGCGCTGTCGTAGTAAAACCACTTTTTCATGTCAATCAAGGGGATCGTAAACTCCCTGATGATGATGAGCCCCTCTACCAAAGAATTGGGCTCGTGGCTGATGATGGTCAAGCTCCCATTGTACTTCACCACCTCGCGGATTTTAAAGACATTGACGGCGTATAAATCCTTGTTCTTGCCTAAGCGGAAACAAAGCAATTGCAACTCATTATTTTTATGCAGGCTCGTAACTTGGTCAATGTGGGCTAAATTATTAGACATCCTCTTCCTTTAGCTTGCAAATGTCCTAATTATAGCACAGCTAAACATTGAATCTAAAGTGCATCACATCGCCGTCTTTCACAATGTAATCCTTGCCCTCCACACGCAGCGCTCCCTTGGCTTTTGCCCCCGCTTCGCCCCCATAGGCGATGAAATCCTCATAAGCGATCGTTTCGGCTTTGATAAAGCCCTTTTCAAAGTCCTTGTGGATCACCCCGGCCGCTATAGGCGCGCTAGAGCCCTTAACAATCGTCCAAGCCCTCACTTCTTTGATGCCGGCGGTAAAATAACTCATCAAGCCCAAAGCCTTAAAGCCTAGTTGAATGATTTTATCAAGTCCGCTAGATTCTACACCCAAACTCTGCAAAAACTCCAACGACTCACTTTCCTCCATGCCCACCAACTCCTCCTCTAACTTGGCGCATAAAGCCACAAAGCCCGCTTGCCTCTTTTGTGCCAACTCCTGCACCTTCAAGGCGTGGGGGTTGAGCCCGTTTAAACATGCCTCATCCACATTTGCCACAAAAATGACTTTCTTTGCACTCAAAAAGCGCAGTTCTTGATTTAGGGCAAGAAATACGGGGTGCTCTCTGCCTTCAAAACTGCTGGCAGGTTTGAGCTCGTTTAAATGAGCCAAAAGGGCGTTGGCAACTTCTAGGCTGGCTTGGGCTTCTTTGCTGGTTTTGGCAAGTTTGGCAAGCTTTTCTAGGCGTTTTTGTAGGGTTTGTATGTCGGCTAAAATCAATTCCACTTCAATGGTTTCAATGTCGCTTAAAGGATTGACCTCTCCGCTCACATGCGTGATGTCATCGTCCTCAAAACAGCGCACCACATGTAAAATCACCGCGCACTCTTTCACATGGGCTAAAAACTGATTGCCCAAGCCCTCGCCCGCACTCGCCCCCTTGATGAGCCCCGCAATGTCCACAAACTCCACACTAGAGTGTTGGATTCTCTCAGGTTTGACAATGTCTGCCAAAACCTTTAAGCGGGCATCGGGGACATCCACGATGGCTTTATTCGGGTCAATGGTGCAAAAGGGGTAGTTGGCACTCTGAGCGTTAGCACTCTTGGTGAGCGCATTAAATAAGCTAGACTTACCCACATTGGGCAAGCCCACAATACCAATAGAGAGCCCCATTTAGGCCAAAATATCCAAGACAAACTGCACGCACATGCGCACGCCCGCTCCACTCGCCCCCGCCACATTGACATCCCATTCTTTTTCAATGTAAGCAGGCCCAGCAATGTCAATGTGCAACCATTTATCCTTATAGGCTTCGCGGATAAACTCGTTTAAGAAAAGCCCCGCTGTAACCGCCCCCCCATAGCGCACGGGAGTGATATTGGCAATGTCTGCCATTTTGGAGTCCAAGAGTTTGCGTAAATGGCGGTTAAAGGGCAGTTTTGCTACGAGCTCTCCACTTTTAAGCGCGGACTCTTCAAATTGGGTTTTGAGCACCTCATTATTGCCCATGATCCCGCTGCTGTAAGAGCCCAGTCCCACCACACAAGCGCCCGTGAGTGTGGCAAAATCCACAATCAAATCGGGCTCTAGATCCTGGGCGAAACTCAAGCAATCAGCCAGCACCAAACGCCCCTCAGCATCTGTGTTGCGCACCTCAATGCTCTTGCCCTCTTTGGAGATTAAAATGTCATCGGGGCGGTAAGAGTTGCCCGAAATCATGTTTTCTGCTAGGCCCATCACAGCGTGGATTTCTGCCTCTGCATGCAAGTGGGCTAGGGCGTTGATCGTGGCAAGCACCGCACACGCCCCGCCTTTATCGGCTTTCATGGTGAGCATAAACTCAGCGGTTTTAATGCTAAGCCCACCACAATCATAGGTCAAGCCCTTACCCACCAACACGATTTTTTTCTTGGCATTTTTGGGCTTATAGACCAAATGCACGAGTTGTGGGGGGTTGGCAGAAGCTGCATTCACGGCTAAATAAGCGTTCATGCCCTTCTCTTTGAGATAATCCTCCCCATGGATAAAGCACTCTAGCCCGTTCTTTTCGGCTAAGTCTTTGGCTTTGTGGGCGACATAGGGCGCGCTGGCGACATTGGGAGGGGTATTCACCAAATCGCGCGCGAGATTCACATGCTCGACCACAATTTTAGACTTGTCTAGGATTTTTTGCAGGGTTTTTAAATGCTGCTCGCCACCTAGGGCGACAATGACTTCTTGCAAATGGACTTTACTTTTCTTTTCTTTGTAGGTTTCAAACTCATACATGCCAAATTGCAAGCCGGTGAAAATCGCCTCCATCGTTTCCTCTAGGGCGTGTTTATGCACGCTGTGCTTGGCGGTGTAGAGCCCGATTTTCGCGCTTTTCACGCATTTTTTGAGCGCGCGCACGGCGTTAAAGGCCGCCTCTCTAAATAAATGCACATCGCTTTTGGCCACGCCCACATATAAAGCCTCATTTTTTTGATCCCAAAACACGCCCTCGCCCTCATAGTTGTGGGTTTGTAACAAATGCGGGTCTAGAGCTTGGCTCAAATCCTTTTCAATGAGAAAAATGATCGCGATATCCGCCTTAGCCGCCTCAAAAGAAACCTTCTCAAGCTTGAGTTTCAACATCTGCATCCTTTCTATACTATTGGATTTTTTGGATTTTTTTATCCATTTTTTTGGTGTGGGTCTGAAAATACCACACGACAAACCCCAAAAACACCAACAATATTAGTATAAATACATAAGGATAACGCTTAATCAACTCCAATAAATCGAAGAGTTGCGCGCCAAAATACCACGCCAACAAAATAGTGATCGAAGCCCACACAAAGGCACTTAAAAGATTGATCGTGGCGAATTTAAACGCGTTGTAGCGGGTAAGGCCTATGCTGATAGGGATGATCGTGCGCATGCCATACATGTAGCGTTGGATAAAGATCACAAACCAGCCATATTTTTGTAGGAGCAAGTGCGCGAGGGCGAGTTTGCGGCGTTGTTTCTCTAGCTTCTTGTTTAAATAGGTCTTGCTGGTGCGCCCAATGTAAAAATACATTTGATCCCCGCTAAAGCCCCCAAGAGCCGCCACGCTGATCGCTAAAAAGACATTCATGTGCCCCGCATAGCAGGCCATGCCGGCTAAAATCAAGCCGATCTCGCCCTCCAAAATACTCCAAAAAAACAAAATCACATAGCCCCAGTTGGCGGCGTAATTGTTCCACAGTTCTAAAATATAGGCTTCCATGCCCTAGGAGTCGTACTCCAACACGCTAAAGGCACTCACTTTTTGAGCAACCTTCTCCAAGCCCCCCAACTCATTTAACGAGATCAAAAAGCACGCCTCCACACAGTGCGCCTGCAACTTCTCCAAGAGCTCTAAGCTCGCTAAAGCCGTGCCCCCCGTGGCAATCAAATCATCGATCAACACGACATGCGCATCGTTGAGTTCTCTAAAGGCATCGGAGTGGATTTCTATGATGTCCGTGCCATACTCCAGCTCGTAGGATGCACTTAAAGTTTGGTAGGGCAATTTGCCCTGTTTTCTAATGGGTACAAAACCCGCTTGCAGGGCGTAGGCTAAGGCCGCTCCCAAAATAAACCCGCGCGCCTCGATCCCCACGACAAAATCAATGTTGAGTAGTTTATAACGCTCCCGTAAAGCGTCTATGAGTGCGCTAAAGAGCATGGGGTGGTTGATTAAAGTGGTGATGTCTCTAAAGAGCACCCCGGGTTTGGGGTGGTTTTGCACCTCCCTTATGGCTTCCTTTAATTGGGCTTTTAATTTTCGGCTAAACATAATTCCTCACAATAAGGCTTCGATTTTCTGTTCTAATTCGCGGATACGGGCTTTGTATTTGTCGGTTTCTAGGCGGTATTGGGCGTTGCGCTGTTTTAAAACCTTAACTTCATCTTTTAGGGCATTCATTTCATGGGTTAAAATGTCAATGTTGCCCAAAGAGCGCTGGAGCTGCAATTGGTGCTTTTGGATCAACACCTCCGCCTCTTGCAAAGTGAGTTTCATGGACGCAGAATACTTTTCCTGTCTTTTGGCCACCGAGCGGTAAAAGAAGGTCCGCACCGCCATGTAGGCCACGAACAACACCATTAAGGTAATGACCATCCACTGCGCTAACACTGGGGAGCCTCAATTTTTTCTAAACGGCGAGTGTGTCGCCCGCCCTCAAACCCAGTGTTTAAAAAAACCTTCACCATATCCAAAGCCACCCCAAAGCCCACGACATTTTGCCCTAGACATAAAACATTGGCGTTGTTGTGCAGCCGCGCCATTTTTGCCATGTAGGCATTGGCACACAACGCGGCTCTAATGCCCTTAAAGCGATTGGCGCTAATGCTCATGCCAATCCCGCTCCCACACACCAACACCCCCAAAGTGCTGGGCTTGTTTAGCAGAGCCTGCACCACCAAATGGGCGTAATCGGGGTAATCCACCCGCTCGCCTGTTTTTGGTTGATACACCTCTAAATCATGGCTGTTTTTGAGCTGCTCCTCTAAAAAGGCGCACAAGTTTAAGCCCGCATGGTCGCACCCCAAGATCACATGCATTTAGTCCTCCTGTGTGGGCAAATGGTGTCTCTCCCTCATCTGTGCCTCTAGTCCCTGTACGCTTTTAAACATCCGTTGCCAGCGCACAGTGAATTTATCCCTGGGTTTTTCGCCCGCCTCTATACTGTTAGACAAATTTAAACTAAAGTAAATGAACCACGGCGTGCCCACAATGTGGCTATAGGGCACACTCCCCCAAAAGCGCGAGTCACTACTGTCATCGCGGTTATCGCCAATCATAAAGTAATGATCGGGCGCGATTTTAGAATAAAACGCGTTTTCGCCATCTAGGTCTATGAGCTCCATGCCCACGCCCATTTGGCTTTGCAATTGATGGCTGGCAAGGGCGAGCATGATGGGGTAGGTTTGGTTGTGTTTGCTGTAAAAAATGCCTAAATGCTTGTCCTCATAGGGCGCAAAGACAAAGTCTTTGCCCAAGAATTGTTGCACTTTATGCTTAGCAAAGTGCTTAGAAATGTAATTAGGATCGGTGTCGCTCTCTTTAGGGTGCAAGTAAAAGCCATCTTGTTTAAAAATAACCTCATCGCCCCCGGTGGCAAAGAGCCGCTTAACATAGTAGCCCTTGTTGGTGGGCGGGATAAAGACCACCACCTCACCCCTTTGCGGGCGTTTGCCCTCGATTAAATGCCCGTTATGCTTAAAGTCGGGAAAGAGCGGAATGTCTATCCAAGGCAGGCGTGGAATGGGAATGCCATAGCTAAACTTCTTCACAAAGAGCATGTCGCCCTCATAAAGAGTGCCAACCATGGAGCGCGAGGGGATAATGAAGGCTTGCGCCACAAAAAAAATCGCCAACAGCACTAAAATGATTGTCCCCGTCCAGCTCATCACAAAACGGCGCAACGCTTGAAAGAAACCCATAAAACCCCTTAGTTAAAATTTAAGCACAGCCCTTAGCGGCGTACAGAGTGTTCTGCAATAAACAAACGATCGTCATCGGCCCCACACCTTTTGGCACAGGGGTGATAAAACTCACCTTGCCTTCAAGCCCTTCAAAGTCCGCATCGCCCACGACCTTGCCCCCCACTTTACTAATGCCAATATCCACCACCACAGCCCCCTCTTTGACCATGTCAGCTTTTAATAATTTGGGTTGCCCCACCCCCACGCAGACAATGTCCGCGTTTTTGGTGTAGAAACCCACATCTCTAGTCAAAATGTGGCATAAACTGATCGTCGCCCCCGCATTTAACATCAAAGATGCTAAAGGCTTACCTATGATATTGCTCGCCCCCACAATCGCCACATTCTTGCCCCTCACATCAATTTCATAATGCTCTAAAAGCTGCATCACCCCCATCGCCGTGGCGGGTAAAAACCCCGTGTATAGGCTGTTAGAATACACCCGCCCCACATTCAAGGGGTGGAAGCCATCCACATCCTTATGTGGGGCGATCGCCTCGATCACCCGCCTCGTGTCTATGTGTTTGGGTAGGGGCAGCTGGACTAAAATCCCATGCACGCTTACATCGCGGTTATAGCCATCCAGTAATTCCAACAACTCTGCTTGGGAGGTTTGCCCAGACAAGCTTTTAAGCACACAATCCATCCCCACTCTAGCGCAGGCTCTAGCTTTCATGTTGACATACAGCACGCTCGCATTGTCTGTGCCGAGCAACACCACCACAAGTTTAGGGCAAATTTGCCGGGTTTCTTGCAGAGTCTGCACCTCTTGGCGCAAAACCTCTTCTTTTAAGCGTGCCAGCGCGTAGCCATCTAATAAAACCATCGCCCAACTTACTTTGAATTTTTTACGCTATTATAATCAAAAATTATTGAAAGAAACGGCTTGCTTAAACAAAGTGTGCTTTTAATCGGTATTTTGCTTGTGGGTCTCTTTGGTGCAGACAAGCCCAAAGACGGCAGTTTCATCACCATTTTAGAGTATGGCAAGGAACTTTATAAAAACCCTAGAAACATCAGTTGCGTGAAGTGCCACGGGATTGGCGGGCGGGGGCAAGTCATCACTCGCTACACCACCGCCACCAACCAAGAGCGCATTTTTAAAGCCCCCCCCATCAACAACTTCGCCAATGTTACAGACTTTACCAACGCCCTCGATCGGGCTAAATCCATCATGCCCCGCTACAACCTCACCCCAGATGAGATCAAAGCCATTTACTACTACCTGCGCTCCACTAAGGACAAGCAGCCCTAAGCCCCTTTATAGTTTTTAAAAATGTCTTGGCTCACCTTATAGCTACAGAACTTAGGCCCGCACATGGAGCAAAACTCTGCCTCTTTAAAGACCTCTTGGGGCAGGGCTTCATCGTGGTATTCTCGCGCCCTGTCGGGATCAAGGGCGAGTTCAAATTGTTTGTTCCACTCAAAGGCATACCGTGCATCGCTCATCAAGTCATCGCGCACCCGTGCATTGACACGCCCCCTAGCAATGTCAGCCGCATGCGCGGCGATTTTATAGGCGAGTATCCCCTCTCTTACATCTTTAGCATTAGGCAAGCCCAAATGCTCTTTAGGCGTAACATAACAGAGCATCGCCACGCCCTTATAAGCCGCCAAGCACGCTCCGATCGCACTGGCGATGTGGTCGTAGCCAGCCGCGATGTCTGTCACCAAGGGCCCTAGCACATAAAAGGGGGCATCGTTACACAATTCTTTTTGCAATTTGACATTGCGCTCGATTTGATTCAAGGGCACATGCCCGGGGCCTTCAATCATCACCTGCACATCTTTTTCATAGGCTCTCTTAGCCAGCTCACCAAGCACCTTTAATTCGGCAAATTGCGCGGTGTCGCTGGCATCAGCCAAACACCCGGGACGCAACGAATCGCCCAAACTCAAAGACACATCATACTCTTGGCAAATCGCCAAAATGTCATCAAAAGCTTCGTAAAAGGGGTTTTGTTTGTGATAGTGCATCATCCAAGAGGCCATCAAACTCCCCCCACGGCTCACAATCCCCATTTTACGGCGGCTCACAAAGGGCATATGCTCGAGCAAAAACCCGCAGTGGATGGTGAAGTAACTCACGCCTTGTTTGGCTTGTTTTTCGAGCACGGCTAGCATCGTGTCTATGTCTAGTTTCATCACATCGTTGTTCACATCGTGCAGGATTTGGTACATGGGCACGGTGCCAATGGGCACGCTGGAGGTAGCAATGATTTCTTGACGGATCGCATCCAAATCCCCGCCCGTGGATAAATCCATCACTGTATCCGCCCCATATTTAATGGCAATCTGCAACTTTTCCACTTCCCCTTGGGCGGAGTGGATGATCGCCGAACTGCCGATATTGGCGTTGATTTTGGTCTTAAGCGCAATGCCTATTCCCATAGGCTCTAAATTCCTATGCCGGATATTGGCAGGGATAATCAAGCGCCCTTTGGCGACTTCTTTACGCACCAATTCGGGACTTAATTCCTCCACATTGGCAACATAGTGCATTTCTTCGGTGATGATCCCCTTTTTAGCGTAGTGTAGTTGGGTTTTAATGCGCTGGGTGCGCTTGTCTAGGTAATCTCGTGGCATGCTGCTCCTTATTCTTGGTTTATCAAAAACACCACACTAACACAAGCGTGTAAATGTAGGCTTAAAAACGCGCCCTAACACCCCTTTAAGCTAGAAAATACTAAAATCCATTTCTATTTTCCATGGTCTAGCTTAGAGTCAGTTGGTGGGGGTGAAATTCACCTAAAGGGTCTGTTTGCAACCACGCCAAGATCTTTCGCTCATTTTAGCTGCCGCAGGGACAAGCAGCCGCTTTAATCCCCATTTACCCGATTTTCCACACATTAAAAAACAATTTTGGCGTTTAAACGGCGTGCCTCTAGTGCAAAAGGTCTATGAAGATTTTAACCATTTAGGGCTATTTGCGCAGATTTTTATCTTGGTGTCTAACCGCTTAGAACGAGTTTATTTAGAACAGCTTTTATGCGGCATCAATTTAAGCATTTTGGTGGGCGGGGCCAGCCGCCAAGAGTCGGTGCAAATCGCCCTAGAGCGCGTGCAAACCCCCCTGGTGATGGTGAGCGACATTGCCCGCTACCAAATAGACTTTAGAGTGCTAGAGCGGCTCTTAGAGCGCATGCAAGGCGGACTAGATTGTGTCGCCCCGGCGATCAGCTCTACGGACACGATGGTCTATTACAACCCCACCGCCATCCCCCCCTATCAAGCCCTAGATCGCAAGCGGGCTTTAAGGGTACAAACCCCCCAAATTTGCCGTACTTCTGTGCTAAAGCAAGCCTACAAGGCGGGGGAATTTACCGATGAAAGCAGTGCCATTTTAGGCATCGGCGCGCATGTGGCCTACATTGAGGGCAGCCCCACATTAGACAAGCTCACCTACGCCCACGACCTGCCCCCCCACAGCACCCGCACCACGACCCACACCGGGCTAGGCTTTGATGTGCATGGCTTTGAAGTGGGTCGGGTGATGAAGCTGGGAGGGATTGTGATCGATCCTAGCGATTGTGTAGATTGCGGGTTTAAGGCGCACAGCGATGGGGATGTGCTCTTGCACGCGCTCATAGACGCGCTCTTGGGGGCCATTGGCGGCGGCGACATAGGGCTGTATTACAGCGACAAAGACCCTAGTTTCAAAAATAAGGATTCGGCACAAATGTTACAAGAAATTTACCAACTCGCACAGAGTGTGGGGCATTTTGTAGAAAGGATAGACATGACTCTTTTTGCCGACATGCCTAAAATTGCCCCTTATAGGGCATTGATTAAGCGAAATTTGGCAGAATTGCTAGACATGAAAGTAGCAAACATTAACCTAAAAGCCACCACCTTTGAGGGGCTGGGCTTTGTGGGTAGAAAGGAAGGCGTGGGCGTGCAAGTCTTGGTGCAAAGCCGCGCTCTATGGGTTACCCATGAATAAAGTTGGCAGTGTTTTAATCATTGAGGATGAGGTGCATTTGGCCCAAAGCATTCACTCCGCTCTAAGCAGTGCGGGCTATCAATGCCAAAGTGCCACGAGCATCTTCCATCACTTCAAAGAGGATTACGATGTGATCTTGCTCTCGTCTAAGGCGTGCGTGGATCGGTGCGAGCTCTTTGTGCGCAAGAACGCCGGGGCGATCATCATCATCATGTCCTCTTTTGTGAGCGAGGATGGAGTCAACCGCCCCCTAAAAGCGGGGGCCAAAGACTACATTCTAAAGCCCTTTAAAATGGAGGAGCTCTTAAGAAAAATCACCTACCACCGCTCTTACCAAAAGGCGATCGAACGGGCAAGTATGTATGAAAAATATCTAGATTTTAGCACCCAAAACTGCGAGGTGGATGTGCGCGCTGATCACAGCTTCCCCTTGATCTTACAAAGCCATGCACAGATTGGAGCGGACATGTTCGTCTTGAATTACGCCCGCTTGCACGGCTTTTACTTGGAGTTTTTCTCCTTAAAAAACCTAGAGGATCTGCCAAAGCAGCCCAAGTGTTCTAAACACTCCGAGCGCTCTTGCATCGCCTACTTCACGCATTTGGAAGTGCTGAGTTTAAAGGAGAGAGAGAGGTTTTTAAGCACTCTTGAAACCCACAACGCCATTGTGAGCTTTGTGGGGCAAGAGAGTTTAGACTACGCGAATTTGCTCTCTTTAGAGAGCAGCCAACCCGCCTTGTCCTTCAATTTGCTCTCCATCCAAGACTACGAGAAAAGTGCCATCCAGCAATTCAGTGCGTCTTACACCGACACCGAGCTTGCTAAGCGCCTAGGCATCAGCCGCAAGTCCCTTTGGGAAAAACGCCGCCGCTACAACCTGCCTAGAAAACCGCCCCAATTAGAGGCTTAAGTTTTACGGACGCTAGGCTTTTGCCAGCACCAGCGCAAAGGCGACTTTTACCCCCGCGGCTTTGAGGGTTTGAATCGCTTGGCACAGGGTCGTGCCTGTAGTTAAGACATCATCCACCAAAAAGTAAGCCAAACGAGAATCGCCTTTAAAAACAAAACCCTTGGGGTTTTGCTTGCGAAACTCCAAACTTTGCCCGGCGTAGGTGATGTTTTTTATGGCGCGTAATTTGTTATAAACGGGTTTGCAAGGGCTGTTAGCGCAGAGCGCGCGGGCGATGGCGGCGGTGTGGGAATAGCCCCGCTTGATGTGATCGTCAATGGGCAGGGCATAAAGCGACTCTTGCAGCAATGGCTTTAACAGGCTCTGCACCCTTGAGGCCAAAAGGGGCAAAAGGCGGCTGCCTACAAGGCTGTATTTGCTCTTTAACAGCAGCTCAATGTCATCATAGGCATAAAAGCTCAAAACGGGGATGTGCTCTAGTCTGTGGGTCTGTAGACGCGGGACTAGCTCAGTGTAGCAGCGCTTGCAAAGGGGTTTAAAACTCCACACCCCGCAGCTAAAACAGCGCATTTAGACCTTGAACTTTTGGAACTCCCCAGCCAGTTCTTGGTTTTTCTGTACAATTTGGGTGCTGTGGTTCTCCAAATTGTTGCGCACTTCCTTGACTTGCGCAAAGATTTGGATGAACTCATTGATGACTTGGTTGAGTTCATCCATTTTTGCCACCACGACCTTATTCTGCTCCACGGTGTTTTGAGACTTCTTTTTGGTTTGGACTAAATTGTCCTTGGCATTTTGCGCATCTGTGATGAGAAGCGAAGTTTTCTCCGACACTGCTTGCGACTGTGCCGCGCCATTTTGCACCCGCTCGCCCATGTTTTCAATGCTTTGCGTCACCATGTTCACCATTGCCGTGATTTCGCCCAAAGATTTTTGCGTTTTTTCGGCGAGATTACGCACTTCATCGGCCACCACGGCAAAGCCGCGCCCATGCTCGCCCGCCCGCGCGGCTTCAATGGCAGCGTTTAGGGCGAGAAGGTTGGTTTGGTTGGCGATTTCCTCGATGATAGAGAGGACATTTTTAATCTCGGAGGCATGTTTGACCAACTCGATGGAGTCTGTAGCGATCTCTTGTTGGGCCTGCACGGACTCTAGAATGGAATCCACCGAGTTTTGGATTTGGGTGATGAACTCGTTTAAGATGGTGTCGGTGGCATCTAAATTTTCAATCGTTTCATTCAAATTACTTTGCGCGAGGCGCAAACTTTCACCGGCTTCTTGGTTGATGGCCTTTAGGTTTTCCACCGAATCCATTTCCTTGTGGGCGGCTTTTCTTAGCGTGTCTGTGGACTCTTTTAAAGCTTGCCCCACTTGATTATTGTCCTCCACAATGTTCTTACCGATTTTTACAATCTCAGCGATCTTGGCAATGAACTGGTCCACATAGCCCGCGACCATACCTACCTCATCATTACTTTGGATATTTAAGCGGCGGGTTAAATCCGCCTCTTTGGAGGAGACCAGGTCTTTTGCAGTGTCTTTCAGGTGGTTTAGGGGTTTTGTAACCCTTCGTTGCACGACTAACAGGAGCAACACGATGATGGCAACAGAGATGACAATCATCCATGAGAGGGTTTTCATGCTAAAGGTACGGGCGTTGTTGTAGGCATTCTCTAAGGAGAATTTGACTTCCATCACCCCGATCATGTCCCCGGCTTTGTTGTTGACATGGCACTTCACACAAGCCGCATTGCCCACTAAGGGCTGCAAAACCAACACATGTCTTTTGCGTCCTTGCCCTTCCACATAAACACCTAGTGGGGTTTTGGGGTTGTCAAAGTAATTGCGGATACGAGGGTCTCTGGTGAACTCTGTGTGCAAACCAAAAAGTTTAATGTCCCCCTTTCCTGGGTAGAACTTCATTTTCACACCGGGCAACTTGTTGCTGTCTGCGATCGCCTTGTAGATCGCATCCGTGGTCCCTACGGCGATGGCTTGCACGATGGTATTGATGATGGAGGTGTTGATGCTTTTAGCCGCTTCTTTACCCTGGTTTTCAGCCATTTTGGCATAATCTTTTTGGATGAGGAGAAAAATCAACAAGGCAAAGAGGCTGAGTAAGATCACGAGGTATGTTAGGGCCCGGGTTTGCATACTTTTAAACATAAACACGCGCACTCCTTGGGATTAAATCTTCTTTATCATATCATAACAAATTCATAACAAATAAAGTTAATTGATAGAGAGCAAACGGGTGTGTGGGCTGATGTCTAGGGTGTCTATTGAATAAAAGTCTTTATTTTTGTAACATTCCACACCCAGCCGTGCCACCATCGCCGCGTTGTCGCTGCAAAACTCTAGGGGGGCCAATAATAAACTACACCCGAAATCTGCACAACACGCCTTAATCTGCTCTCTAATGTAGTGATTCGCGCTCACCCCCCCCACCAGCCCCAAAGTTTTAATGGGGCTCTTTGCCAAATAACGGCGCAGGTTTTGGAGCAAATGGGCGGTGGCTATCTCTTGAAACCCCGCACACAAACGGGCCTTAAAGTCCTCGCTTAAAATCCCTTTTTCGCTCTCTTTTAAAATGGCTAGCCTCACCGCGTTTTTCAGCCCCGAGAAACTAAAGGCAAGTCCCTGGTATTCTTTGAGTGGCAGGGGAAATTTCAGCCCTTCTTGTAGTGGGCAGGCTTTGGCTAACTTTTCCACAATAGGCCCGCCCGGATAGCCTAGCCCTAGCATTTTAGACACCTTGTCAAAACTCTCGCCTAGACTGTCGTCCATGCTTTGGGCGATGATGTGCATGCTTTGGGAGCTATGCGCTTCTACGATTAAAGTGTGCCCACCAGACACGAGCAATATACTTAGAGGAAATGTGGCTGGCTTGTCAATGAAAAGTGAAAAAATGTGCGCTTGTAGGTGGTCTATGGAAATTAGGGGGATTTTTAAGCCCAAAGCCAGGGTTTTAGCTAACATGAGCCCTTCTAAGAGCGTCACACTTAGCCCCGGACAGGTGGTGATGGCGATGGCTTTAAGGGCGTTAAAGCTGCCTAAAAAATCCCTTGCCTTCTTAGCTAAAATGGGAAGATTGAGCGCGTGCAAACGCGAGGCAAGTTCTGGCACCACACCCCCATAGGGGCTATGTGCACTCTCTTGGGAGATTTTAGAGTGCCAACACAATTTAGCACTCTGCATGTCCGTGAGTGCGAGTGCGCTGTCATCGCAACTGCTTTCAATACCAAGCAACATAATACCCCTTGTGCGCTATAATGGACGGGCTATTATACTAAAGGGATTGCATGAAGAGATTTAAGCCCGAGTGGGAGGAGCAGAGTGCCATTTTGATGGCGTATCCCCACACCGCTACCGATTGGGGGGTGTATTTGGAAGAAGCCCAGGAGTGCTTTAGCAACATCATCGACGCTTTGAGCCATTACCAGGAAGTGGTCGTTTGTGTACACCCAAACGACACCAAGAGCCAAGATTATCTCGCCAAAATGAGCCAAGTGCAGATCGCCCTGATCGAGACTAACGATACATGGGCTAGGGACTTTGGGCCATTGTGTGTGGAAACCAATGGCATCGCCCTTTACTTGGATTTTATTTTCAACGCGTGGGGGGGCAAGTACCAAGCGCATTTAGACAACGCCATCAGTTCCAAGCTCGCCCAAAAGGGGCTCTTAAAGCACCCCTTGCGTTTTGTCAATTTCGTTTTAGAGGGCGGGAGTGTGGAGAGCGATGGGGAGGGGAGCATCTTAACCACAACTTCTTGCCTGCTAAACCCCGATCGCAACCCAAATCTAGACCAAGCCCAAATCACGGGGGTGCTAAAGCAAGAGCTCGGGGCGCAACAAATTCTATGGTTAGATGTGCAGCCCCTAGCAGGCGATGACACAGACGGGCACATCGACACTTTGGCGCGCTTTTTAGACCCCAACACAATTGCCTATGTGAGCTGCAGCAACCGCAACGACCCCCACTACGACGACCTAAAAAACATGGAAGCGCAGCTACGCCACTTAAGAAATATGGAGGGGGAGCACTATGAGCTCTTGCCCCTTCCCCTGCCTAGTCCCAAATTCTACCAAAACACCCGCTTGCCCGCTACTTATGCTAACTTCTTATGGGTGAACAACAACAACCAAAAAGTGCTCTTTGTCCCCACCTATGACGACTCCGCAGACAATAAAGTCTTAAAGATTCTAGAGGATCACACAGGGGTTGAGGTCGTGGGTGTGGATTGCTCGGTCTTGATCCGCCAAAAGGGCAGCTTGCATTGCGCCACCATGCAACTTTACTAGGTTTCTTTGGTTAAACTCATCATCAGCGGACGAGTGCAGGGCGTGGGCTTTCGCCCCTTTGTTTACAACGCCGCTCTTAGACTGGGCACTAAGGGTTTTGTTTGTAATGTAGGCGGGCAGGTGGAAGTGGTGCTTGAAAAGGCGCACTTAGACGCATTTTTAAAAGAGCTCGCACACAAACCCAAAGAAGCCCACATCACCAATGTCACCCAAGTTGCCACCACTCCCCTAAATACCCCCTTTCACATCGCCCCTAGCCGTGGGGTGCATTTAAGCCTCAAAGACAGCTTGCCCCTAGATTTAGCCATATGCCCAGATTGTTTAAAAGACACGCTAGACCCACATAGCCGTTTTTATGGCTACCCCTTCACAGCGTGTGCACATTGTGGCCCGCGCTTTAGTCTGCTAGAAAGCCTGCCCTTTGATCGCCCTCACACTTCTATGAAAAATTTTACACTCTGCAAGACTTGCACCAAAGACTACCACGACCCCGCAAACCGCCGCTTTTTCGCCCAAACTTTAAGCTGTCCCAAGTGCCCCATTAGTTTAAGCTTTTATAACCAAGAGGGCGTGAAACACACAAACGCCCTAGAGCAGGCCATCCACGCCCTACAAAAAGGGGAGGTGGTCGCAATTAAGGGCGTGGGTGGCTTTGCGCTCAGTGCTTTAGCTAGCCATAAAGAAGCGGTTGCGCAAATCCGCGCCCTTAAAACCCGCCCTTTTAAACCCCTAGCCCTCATGGCCGCAAGCACCAAAGAGGCGCAACGATGTGTGCATTTAAGTACGCTGGAGCTCTTAGCCCTGCAATCCAAAGAAGCCCCCATCGTGCTCGCCCTTAAAAAGACACAAGAATACGACCACCTAGCCCCAAACCTGAACACCCTAGGTGTGCTGTTGCCCTACAGTGCCCTGCACCATTTAATCCTACAAGAAGTGGGGGCGGTGGTTTTCACCAGTGCGAATTTAAAGGGCGAGCCCATCATCACAGAGCTAGAGGAGTTGCAAGCCAAGTTTCCTAAGCTGAGTGTTTTAGATCACAACCGCCAAATTGTGCATGGCATTGATGATAGCGTGGTGCGCCTTGTGGCGGGGCAAATGCGCCTTGTGCGCTTGGCCCGAGGCTATGCCCCCCTGCACTTACCCCTAAGTGCACCGCAAAACACGCTAGGCATGGGAGCACAGAATAAGGCGAATTTATGCCTAATGCATGAGGGTTGTTTAATCACACCTGAGCTTAGTGGTCTTGAGAGCGTGGCGAGCATTGAGAGGTACCAGCAAGATTTCAACTTTTTCACCAAGCTTTATCATAAGCCCCAAGCCATCGGGCTAGACTTGCACCCCAAGTACACGGCTAGCCAAATAGGCAAAGCACAACACACCCCCTATAAGGAGGTGCAACACCACATGGCCCACCTGCACGCACTGCTTGCTGAGTGGGAGCTAGAACACCCCTTTAAAGAGGGGCAGGCCCTCTTGGCGTTTATTTGCGATGGCTTTGGGCTGTCGCCAAATAAGAGCCTTTGGGGCGGGGAGGTGTTTTTAGCCACCGTTAAAGCGGGCGAGCTTCACAGCAAGCATCTACACAGTCTGCAAGCCATGTGCTTGCCCCGCTCTAGCGCGCTGTTAAAAGACACACACGCGCTAGGTTACGCCCTAGCTTACCAGCATAACCTAGCCTTTGCCCCCTTGCTCTTAGAGCCCAAAAAGGCACACAACATTGCCACCTTGCTTGATAAAAATACCGCCACGATTACAAGCACTTCTGTGGGGCGCTTGTTTGACGCACTGGCGTGCTTTTGCAAAGTGGGGGACTTTAACACCTATGAAGCCCAAAGTGCCATGCAACTAGAGAGCCTAGCTAGCACCCACCCAAGCAGTGAAGCCTACCCCTTTCATATCCAAGCAGACATCGCCATTGCCCCCATGCTAAAGGCCATGGAGGCGGATATTTTAAATGAGAGGTACGCCCTAGTGGCCAAGAAATTCCACAACACTCTAGCCCACATCGCCCTAAGTTTATCTATGCGCTATAACCTGCCCCTGCTGCTTGGTGGGGGGGTGTTTTTAAACCGCCTCTTGGGCGATGCCATCCAAGAGATTTTTAAAAAGAGGGTGTTTTTCTTGTCCAAGCTCTTGCCCCCCACGGACGGGGCATTAGCTTTAGGGCAGGCGTATTTTGTAGCAAATACATGATCAAAAATCAAGGGGTTACATGCAGGTTGTTAATTTGAGTTGTGGCAATGGGGGTAAAGAGGCGCAGAATTTTATAAACAAAGTTTTTATGCCCCATTTGCAAGAGTTTTTAGTGGCGCAAGGCGAGGATGCGGGGGTGTTTGAGGCCAGCGGGGCGTGGGCTGTGAGTACCGATAGTTTTGTCATTGACCCACCTCTTTTCAAAGGCGGGGACATCGGCAAGTTATGTGTGTGTGGGAGCGCAAACGACATTACTATGCAGGGCGCACGCCCCGCTTATCTTAGCGTGGGCTTCATCCTAGAGGAGGGGCTAGAGATACAAACATTGCAAGAAATTTTACACTCCATGCAAGGACAATTACGCCTAGGTGGGCTAAAACTGATCTCCTTAGACACCAAAGTCGTGCCCAAGGGCTGTGTGGATAAAATCTTCATCAGCACCACCGCCCTAGGTCCCGTGCTTTACCCAAACCTAAGCGCGAAAAATCTTAAGGAGGGGCAGGCAATCGTTGTGAGCGGAGCCATCGGCACACATGGGGCGATGCTCTTTGCGCTTAGAAGTGAAATCCAACTAGACACGCCCTTAGAAAGCGATTGTAAGCAACTATATCCCCTCTTAGAGCCTGTGTTTGAAAGCGGGTGTAAACTCTACGCCTTAAGAGACGCGACAAGGGGGGGCTTAGCATCCGTCTTGCACGAGTGGGCGCAAAGTTCAACCGTGGGTATAGAGGTGAGCGAAGAGCAGATCCCCGTTTTAGAGGGGGTTAGAGGGGTGTGTGAGATTTTGGGGCTAGAGCCTTTTGTGCTGGCCAATGAGGGGGTGTGTGTACTCAGTGTTGAGTCTTGCGATGCCCCTAAAGTTTGCGCCATGCTTCAAGAGAGAGGGGCTAAGGCATGTATCATCGGGCAGGTGGTGAGCGCTCTGGGCGTAACGCTTAAAACCCCTTGGGGTTCAAAACGCCCGCTAGACATCCTAGAAGGCGAGTTGTTACCAAGGATTTGCTAAAGGTTAAAAAAACATTTGCTTTATTGGCTTAAAGTTTCCGGGTGTTTTTTAAATTTCTTGAAGGAGCAAGTGATGCGACACGGAGATATTAGCAGCAGTCCCGAAACCGTTGGCGTGGCGGTGGTGAATTACAAAATGCCTAGGCTACACACCAAACAAGATGTCCTAGACAATTGCCATAAAATTGCAGACATGATTACAGGCGTGAAACAAGGTTTGCCTGGGTTAGATTTAATCATCTTTCCTGAGTACAGCACGCACGGCATCATGTACGACCGCAAAGAAATGTTTGACACGGCGGCGAGTGTGCCTGGTGAAGAGACCACGATTTTTGCCAACGCCTGCAAAAAGAACAAGGTGTGGGGCGTGTTTTCTTTAACGGGTGAAAAGCACGAAGACCCTAAAAAGAACCCCTACAACACCCTCATTCTCATCAACGACAAAGGCGAGATCGTGCAAAAGTACCGCAAAATTTTGCCCTGGTGCCCCATTGAGTGCTGGTATCCGGGGGATAAAACCTATGTCGTGGATGGGCCTAAAGGCTTAAAAGTTTCGCTCATCATCTGCGATGATGGCAACTACCCTGAGATTTGGCGCGACTGTGCCATGCGTGGGGCCGAGCTCATTGTGCGCTGTCAAGGCTATATGTATCCGGCTAAAGAACAACAAATCACAATGGTAAAAGCCATGGCGTGGGCAAACCAGTGCTACGTGGCGGTGGCCAACGCTGCTGGCTTTGACGGGGTGTATTCTTACTTCGGACATTCCAGCATTGTAGGCTTTGACGGACGCACTTTGGGTGAGTGTGGGGAAGAAGAGTATGGGATTCAATACGCCCAACTCTCCGTGCACGAAATCCGCGATGCACGCAAACACGACCAAAGCCAAAACCAACTCTTCAAACTCTTACACAGAGGCTATAGCGGGGTCTTCATCAGTGGTGATGGAGATAAAGGCGTGGCCGAATGCCCCTTTGAGTTTTACAGAACGTGGGTAACCGACCCCAAAAAAGCCCAAGCCAATGTAGAGAAATTCACAAGACACCACATTGGCGTGAAAGACTGCCCCATCTACGATTTGCCACATTAATGTAATTGTGGCAATCTTGGGCGCAAGGCGTGCTATAATAGCGGGTTCTGAAAAAAGATAAGAGGAGAACCCATTGAACAAACACGCCTTGACCACCGCTTTTTTGGCGGCTCTTTTCATCACAGGGTGTGCTACCCAAAGCACCCCTGCTAAAAGCACAGCGCCTAGCAAACCCGCCGCTACACAAAAAGCCCCTGGCGCAAAACAAACGACACAACAAAGCACCCAGCAAAACCAAGACGATGACGGCATCAACTATGAAAGATCTTTAATTCGGGGGAAAAAGTAGGGTTGAGTGGTGTGTGGGCTAGGCCCACAAGAAACTGCAAGCTAAATTAACGAGCAGATCTTTACAAGCAAAACTGCAGACTAAGGGCACAACTAGAAATCCACAATCCGTCTAAGCACTTGTTGGGTAAAAAAGTTTACAAGGAAATGGTCGGAGTAGCGGGATTCAAACCCACGACCTCACCCACCCCAAGGGTGCGCGCTAATCAGGCTGCGCCATACTCCGTAAAAGGTTGATTCTATCTAAATAAAGTTAACTTTAACTTAAGTCCACCTAAACATGGAGCGTTTGCATGAAGCGGCGTACTTGGGTGTCTAAGGCTTTAATTTGCTCTAAATGGTCTAAGGGTGGGAGTTGATCTTTAAAGTGTTCTAAACTTTGCGCCACCAAGGCGTGGATATTGCCAAAGGGCATCGCCCCCGTTTTAAAGGCGCGTAGAGCCTCTTCATTGCTGGCATTGAGTACCACGCCTAGTTTGGGTTGTTGTAATAATAAATCTTTAAATCTCCAAAGGGGGTATCTAGCCGGGTCTATGGGCTCGAATTTAAGCGGGGTGTTGAACAAATCAAGGGGTTTTGAGGGCAAATTTTGGGCATTTGTGGGGCTTAGGGCGTGGATGATGGGCAGGCGCATATCTGGCTGGCTAAGCTGGGCATGCCAGCTTTGATCTTTCAAGCGCACCAAAGCATGCACACGCGAGTTACGCTCAAGGCATGCATCCACTTGAATCCCTCCAAAGAGCCAATACGCTTCCAAGAGCTCAAAAAGTTTATTGGCCATGCTCGCAGAATTAATGGTGATGTCCGCGCCCATTTGCCAGTTGGGGTGTTTTAACACCTCTTCAAGGCTCTGGCTGGGAATTTGTGCCAAAGGGGTATCCCTCAAAGCCCCCCCGCTGGCGGTGATGAATAAAGTATCCACGCTCTCTTTGGGCGTGTTTTTAAGCAACGCATACAGGGCAAAGTGCTCGCTATCAATGGGTAAAATCTTCGCCCCCTTTAAAAGCCACCCACCCACCACCAAAGACTCTTTATTGGCTAGAGCTAAAGTCTTGCCCTCTTGAAAGGTGCACAGGCTAGGCTCTAGCCCGCTAAAACCCACCAGAGCGTTTAGCACTAAATCGCTTTGGCTGCTTGCCACCATTTGGACGATCCCCTCCGCCCCGATAAAAATTTCTGTGCCTTGGGGAGCTTTGAGACGGGGGTAATCCTTCTTGTCCAAAAGCGCTACTTTTTTAGGTTTGTGGACGGCAATTTGGGCGTTTAAAAGCTCCACATTGCGCCCCGCACTTAAGGCCTCTATGGGCAGGTGAAACAACTGGGCCACTTCTAGAGCCTGCCGCCCCACCGAACCCGTGCTGCCTAGGATGATCATAAAGTGGATTCTATGACGGTTTTCGTACGCAGCAAGAAGTGCAAGACCACAACGGCAAAGAGCATGGCATCCATGCGGTCTAATACCCCCCCGTGCCCGGGCAAGATGGTCCCGCTGTCTTTCACCCCTGCTCGCCTTTTTAATGAACTTTCATACAAATCCCCCCAAATCGCGCTGATCGCCATCACGGCACTGGTAAAAAAGGCGTAGAAAAAGCCCACATATTTTAAGCCCACCAATCCCCCCACCACGCTCGCAAACATAAAACCCACAAATGCCCCCTCAAAGGTCTTTTTGGGCGAAGTGGGGCTTAAAGGGATGTTGCCAAAGAGCCGCCCGCCAAAATACGCCCCCACATCGGCAACCACCACCACCACCACGAGCCACACCACAGCCATCATCCCAAAGTCCTTATATATATCGAAAATGTAGGCAAAGGGCAGAGAGGGGTAGATGAAGACCAAGCAGTGGTGCACATCATAGCCCCGATAGGCTAAAAACCCCGCCACAAACATCCCCATCACCATCACGCTTTCAAAGGGCGGAGTGATGTAGACCAACACCCATACAAAGATCAAAACCACATAGTGCCATGTGTTGGGTACAGGGCCATAGATTTTTTGATAAAGGTGCAGGGCTTCATGCGCGCCGATTAAATACGCCACCCCCAGTACCATCCAAAACAACCATAAAGAGTTTAAAGACAACACTAGAGCGGCTAAAATGAGCAAAGCTACCCCCGTGATATAACGTGCTTTTTCGCCATAAAATTTTGATTTGAATTGCATCGTGTTCCCTAATGTTCAAAAATGACACCAACAAGACTATAAGAAAAACCGCCAATGAGGACGATCCCGATCAAGTTGAGCCACAACCCCGCCTTGATCATGTCCTTCATTTGTAAATAGCCCGAACCATAGGCGATCGCGTTGGGCGGAGTCGCCACAGGGAGCATGAAAGCACAGGTGGCGGCAAGGGCTACGGGGATGGTGAGTGAAAGCACCTCAGCCCCCTTAAAGCCCAGCCCCAGCGCCACACCCCCAAGACGGGCAAGAAGGCCGCCGCCGTGGCGGTGTTGGAGGTGATCTCGGTTAAGAAGATCACCATTGTGGTTACCAATACAATCAAAAGCAAGAGGGGGATATGCCCTAGTATTGCGACTTGTTTGCCAATCCACAGCGACAGCCCCGTTTTAGAAAACTGCGCTGAGAGGGCTAGTCCGCCACCAAAGAGTAGGAGCACATCCCAGGGCAACTTTTTCATCGTACTCCAATCGATGAGGCGGGTGTTTTGTGCGGGGATGATGAACAAGAGCACAGCCACAGACATGGCGATGATCGCGTCTATACTGGCAACTTTAATCCCCTTAGAGTGTAAAAAGTTACCCAAGAAAATCCAGCTTAAGGAGGCGAGCACAAAGAGAAAAGCGACCCAGCACTCCCCGGAGTTCATGGGCCCTAGTTTCTTTAATTCCTCTCTAATCATCTCCTTGCCCCCGGGGATGTTTTTGATCCTAATGGGAAAGATCACATAGGTGAGCAGAATCCATGTGGCAAAGAGCATGAGCAAAGACAGGGGCACGCCTAAAAGCATCCATTTGCCAAAGTCGATCTTCACATGCAAGGCTTCTTGCATATAGCCGGCTAAAAGCGCATTAGGGGGTGTGCCTATGAGCGTGCCCAAGGAGCCGATGGAGGCGCTGTAGGCGATGCCTAGCATCAAACAAACGCTAAAATTGGTGCGGTAAACCGGTGTTTGCGCGTCCTTGCCCTTGTCCACGATGTTTTGTAAAACCCCGCCCTGGGTACTGGTGCGTGAAAGGGGGCTTGAATCTAAGGGCGTGGCTTGCCCCTGCTTTTCTTCTAAGAGTTTGGCAACCAATTGCAGTACGCTAAGACCCACGGGCATCATCATCACAGCCGTGGCGGTGTTGGAAACCCACATGGACAAAAACGCCGTGGCGAGCATAAAGCCAGCGACTAAGGCCCTAGGGCTAGTCCCCACTAGGGCGATGATGTTTAAAGCGATTCGGGTGTGTAAATTCCACTTTTGCATCGCCATCGCCAACACAAAGCCACCCATGAACAAGAAAATGATGGGCGAGGCGTAGTTTGCGCCTACTTCTTTAAAGCTTGCCACCCCACAGAGGGTAAACAGCACTAGGGGCAGCAAAGCGGTCGCCACCAACTCGACGGCTTCGCTCATCCACCACACCCCCATTAAAACCGCAGTGGCAGCGACAAAGGGCATGCTCTCGATCTTCAACTTAGGTTGGTTAATGCTGTGCTGGATGCTCTCTATATGCTCTGCCATAGAGAAATATACCAACAACGCCAACACCAGCCCCATAACAAACCCGACCCAAGGGACATAACGGCTGACACTCGGCTGCGGCATCGCAATCCTTAAATAATAAAATCAAAATATTATTATAGTTAAACTTATAGTTAAACGGGCTAAAACAGCGTTTAAACTACCAGCGGTAGCCTAAAGATGCAGAGAAAATGCGCAATTGTCCTAAATCGTTGGATTGGTAATAGCTGTTGCGGTTGCTTTTAAAAGTGAAGGTTCCCCCCCAGCCGATGTCAAAGCCCCTAAAATTATACTTTGCCCCAAAGGCGATGGTGTAGCCATTAGAGTCGGGGATGCCAATCGCCTCCTGGGGGCTTGGGGCTTGGTCGTAGCTAAACGCCCCCATCAAGCGCAAATAGCGCCCCATATAAGTTGCCCCTAGTCTGAAAGTGTTGGTGTCGCGCCAGCCCGCTCCCATGTTCATCACCCCACTAAAGTCCGCCAAACCCACCATTTTTTTCAAGGTTGCCGAGTTCAAATACTGCACAGTCCCCCCGATGCCCTGATAACTAGCGTTAGCAAAGTCGGGTGTGACTAAAAACTTATTGCCCTGCGACCAAAAGGTACGCCGATACACCCCCTCAATGCGTAGGTGGTGCTTGAAAAACTCGTGAGCATAGGCGATGTCGAGCATTTCAGGCAAAGACACATTGATGTTCAAATGCCCCTTGGTGAGCACATTGCCCAAACTGGGTCCTAACTCGGTGAGGGCGGTCAAATCGCCGTGCATGTTGAACGTTACGCTGCTGTTGTAGACCACAGAAAACATGCCATTGTCGAACACACGCATGCTTGCGGCTGCTCTATAACCCCCACTCCATGCGCTGCCATTGCTCTGCTGGACAACTTGAGAGGTGCCATAAAGATTTGAATCGGCTTGTTGCAAGCCGCTGTAGCGCATGATTTCCTTGAGTCCATTGTAGTAAGCTTCACAAGGGGTGGAGTTTTGATTCATGTCCTGGGCACATGTAATGGCGGGATTCCAGCCGATGCTGGCAAGCTGTTGGCGCATGGCAGCGGGGACTTGCTGACTAAAAACATTGTTGGGCAAGCCTATGATTTGGCTGCCCTTGAGCACAGACGCGCCGTGCAAGGGCACATACACGGTGTTGTTAAAACTGCCCGTGGCGTAAAGCCCACGCCCTGCCACACCCACAGAAAAGCGATTACCAATGGTGTAACTGATACTAGGGGCGACCTCGACCATCATAATAAACACATCGCGCAAGAACTCGCCCCCGGGCCCATGCCACTTCATGCCAAGCCCTGAAGGGGCGGTAAAACTCCCCCCAAAAGTGAAGCCATTGTGTGTACGGCTTTTATAAAAGAACTTAGGCAGGATGAAATTGGTCGTGCCCGTCCAGCCGGGGACCACTTGATTGCTGGGCATGGAGGCGACTGTAACGACCTTTTGGTTGGTCAGATTTTCTAAGTTATTGATGAATTGCTTTAAGGCGGGCAAGCCCCCCGTGATGAGTTTGTCGGCAGCAGAGCTGGTGATCCCCCCAAGCCCCAAGATGTTGATGATCGCCGCCATGTTTTGTTTGCTCTTGTCCATCACAAGGCTGGTTACAGAGTATAGGCCTTGGTTGCTGGTGGGCACCATGAACTTGAAGGCGGGGATGTTGATCACCGTGCTGGTGACCTCAAACTCGCTGCGGTTTTCCCCCCAGTCGTTGGTAAAGCCCATGTTGGCCGGGTTATAATAGCTCGCATCCGCCCCGCGTGCCCCAGCCACATACGCCGAGCCTAGAGCGGTGCCATTTAAGCTCTGCTCAGAGATCTGAAACCCATTGGCCACTAAGGAAGCGGGTAAGAATGGCCATAAAAAGCGTAAGCGCAAAACAAACTCCCTAAATCACTGCGGATGGTAAGCTTCAAACACGATTGCCACGCCTGTGGTCATGTTTTGAAACAAGGTTTTACCAAAGGTGCGCTCGTAGTAGATGAGCTGTCCATTCTCCACAAAGCGCTGGATGAGCGTGCCATTGGGGGCGATTTGCTTGCCTAGTCCGTGAAAGATGTCGCGACCCAGTACAATGTCGTCAAATAAGTTGCCATAGCTTACCTTGCCAAACATGTCCCTAGCCGCGCTCCATTTGGCCATGCAAGTACCCGAAAAACAAATGTAGTTTTTCTTGATAATGATATCGCCAAAGCGATGGCTGAGCTTGTAGAGCACCAATTCTAAATCCCCCTCTTTGGTACGTCCAATGGTGCCGTAATCGTAGAAACGCAACACCGGTGTGTAAATGTAGATAAGCTTGAATTTTTCTAACTCTTGCCTGATTTTGGCGGCCTCTTCTCTTTGGCGCTGGGCATAACTTTTCTTGATGAAGATCTTTTTATGGTGATGGGGTTTTTTGGGTTTGGCGACCTTGGGTTGGTGGTGACATGCACTTAAAAGCAGTCCAAATAATCCAACTACCAACAACCGCCCCCATAAAACACCCCAACGCAAAATCTAGCCCGCTAGCCTACCCGCGTACACGGTTGAAGACATTGTACCAAATACGCCCATCGAGTTTTAGCTCCATGCTCACTTGGCATAGCCCATCTTTGTAGATGGTTTCGGTGATCTCAGCGTTGCGGATCAAGGCGTTCACCTTGGTTTTGATCACAGAGTTTTGCAAGATCATGTCTTTGACGGTGTCGGTGGCGTTCACACGGATTCCGTACATTTTTTCGCCTAGCTGGCGGTAGCCATCCACAATCGCTGCCCTTTTGGCTAGAGCTAGGGCTTGGGAGGGCGAAATGGTCGATTCAGGTGCCACACCCATGCCCACAGCACTCAGCTCGATCACATTGGTGGGGGTGAGGATGGGCGAATTGGCGATCATGCCATTTTCGGGTGCTGAGGGGGCGACACTTTGGTTAGAGTTGTCAAAGTGGGTTGTGATTTGTGGCGAAGAGGGGGCTTCTTTGGGAAAAACGGGCATGGAGCGGGGACTACGCCCATTGTTAAAGGTTGTGGGCGGGTAGATGGGGGCTTGCAAACCTGTGGCTGAGGGCGGGATGAGCTGGGTCACTCCAGGTTTTTTAAACCAGCCACACCCTGTAAATGCCGCCACCAAACCAACGGATAGGCACAAGGGGGCGGCTTTTTTCAAAACGCCGACACTCACTGCCAAATTCACTTCTCGCTTCATCACGCAAACCTTTAGATAATTTAAGCCCTCATTCTAACACAAAAACCCTAAAATTTGTAAAAAGCCTGCGTGCGTTTTTGGATCAAGAGCACAACAAAGAGCAGGGCAAAGCTCAAAACGCTAAGGGTTAAGGCGTATTGGTTGGCTAGGGCTAAATGATTGGCTTCGGCTTGGGTGTAGATGGCGATGCTTGCCACGCGGGTTTGCCCCTGAATGTTGCCCCCCACCATCATCACCACCCCAAATTCGCCCACGGTGTGCGCGAAGGTCGTGATGAGCCCCATGAGCAGCGCTGGCTTGATGTTGGGCAGCAGCACATTAAAGAAAGTGAAAAGCTTGCTTTTGCCCAAAGTATAGCTAGCCTCTCTTAGAGATTTTGGCAAACTTTTTAGGGCGTTTTGGATGGGATTAGCCATAAAGGGCAGGGAAAAAACCACACTCGCGCACACCAGTCCACTAAAACTAAAAACCAAGCGGATGTGAAACTTTAGCAAAAACGCCCCTAGGGGGCTTGCGGGCGCAAAGAGCACCAAGAGATAGAAGCCTAACACCGTGGGTGGCAAGATGAGGGGCATCCATGTTAGGGTTTCTACAAGGATTTTTAAAAACCCATCTTTAAACGCTAAATACGCCCCAAGCACGAGCCCTATGGGGCATAAGATGAGGGTGGTGATGGCTGCTAACTTGAAAGTTAGGGCAAGAGTGGCTAAAAAACTAGTTTCCAAAGGGAGCGACTAAGTAGCCATGGGCTTTTAAAAGGGTTTGGCCTTTGGAGCCTAAAATGAAGTCGACAAATTCTTTGGCTAGGGGATTGTCTTCGCCTTCTTTGGTGAGCACCATTGCCTGCTCGATGGGGCTGTAGTACTCTTGAGGAATGATGAGATAATGTGCCCTCTTACCCATTAAAGAGAGTGCGCTAAAGCCCAGTTGGGCGGCCTTGCTGGCGACATAGGCTGTTGCTTGTCCCACCGAGCTTGCCTCAGCAATTTTTAGCTGCAAAGCGTCAGCAAGGTGCAATTTTTTGAGCACCTCCATGCTTGCACGCCCATAGGGGGCTAGGTCAGGATTGGCGATGGCTAGGTGGTGGTAAGAATCTTGCAAAACATCTAGGGACTTCACAGGTCTAGTCGCGCTCCAAAGTACCAACACCCCCCTCGCATAGACTTGCACGGGGGCAGAAGTGTAACCACCTTGCACTAAGCTTGTGGGGTGTTCTTTGTCCGCACTGATGAATAAATCATAGGGTGCACCCTGCGTGATTTTGTTAAACAAACTCCCCGAAGAGCCAAAGCTGATCAAAATTTGATCCTTGGGGTGGGTTTTTAAAAACGCGGCCTTGATCGCATTTAGGGTTTGGCTCAAATTTGCCGCTGCCGCGACCTTGACCTGTGCCCCAAAACAAAAGCCTGCCGCCAAAACAAAAACTAAAAAACGCATAAAAACTCTCTGCATAAATCTAAACCTCTGTTCATAAAATCTAAACCCCTATCATAGAACTATAGGCAAACAAAAGTCAAGCGTTGTGCTACAATGTTTGCTTTTAGCAAAGGAAACAGATGACAAATGTGCACAGAGTGGAGCAGGCGATCAATGCCCTCAAAAATGGAGAGTTGGTCATTTTAATGGACGATGAGGACCGTGAAAATGAAGGGGATTTGGTGATGGCGGGCATCTTCACCACTCCTGAGAAGATTAACTTCATGGCTAAACACGCCAGGGGGCTCATTTGTGTCGCCCTCACCCAAGAGATTGCAAACAAGTTTGATTTAAAGCCCATGGTGAGCCAAAACGACTCCAAACACGAAACGGCGTTTACGATCTCCATTGATGCGAAGGTGGCCAAAACGGGCATCTCGGCCTATGAGCGCTCGCTCACCATTGAGCTTTTATGCAAAGAGCACAGCAGCCCCGCGGACTTTGTGCGCCCGGGGCATATCTTCCCGCTGATTGCCAAAGAAGAGGGGGTGTTGGTGCGTACAGGGCACACAGAGGCGAGCGTGGATTTATGTAAATTAGCCGGACTTAAGCCGGTGAGCGTGATTTGCGAGATCATGAAAGAGGATGGCTCGATGGCCAAAAGGGGGGATAAATTTTTGCTAGACTTTGCTAAAACCCACGAGCTCAAAATCTTGTATGTATCCGACATTGTGAGCTACCGCCTGCAGAGTGAAAATTTATTGCACCTTGTAGAGGAGTCGCCTGCTAGTCTAGCGGGTGTGGCTTGCAAGGGGCTGGTGTTTTTAGACCATTTAAAACGCAAGCACTTCGTGTATCAATTTGGCGAGTTAAGCGATGCTCCTTTGGTGCGCTTTCATATCATTAGAAGCGATCGAGAGCTCTTAGGTCATGCAGCCAATTATGGCTTTTTCATGCGGGTGGTGGAGCGGCTGCGGTTTGAGGGCGGGGTGTTGGTGTTTATCGACCCACAGGCTAGAGTGCATGACACGCTGAAAAACTTTGGCATTGGCGCGCTGGTGCTAAAAAGTTTGGGTATCAAACGCTTTAGATTACTCACCACTCAAGATCATCCCGAACACGCCGCACTTAAAGGCTTTGATTTGGATTTATTAGAAGCGGTGTGCCCTTAAGTGGCTTTAGGTGCGCCCTGACCCATTTACATAGAAGCCTAAAGGGGCTTAGTTCTTGTGCTTTAGCCTCTTTAGGGCATAACACGAATCGTCAAGACCCATCTTGCAAGCCTTTTGGTAATGTTGACGCGCTTTTTCTTTGTCGCGCTTGACACCTTTGCCATACTCATACATGATGCCTAAATTTATAGTAACCTGCAGGCTCCCCCATATCTCCTGCCTTTTTGTAGTATTGCAGGGCTTTTTTATTATTTGGCTTCACAGCGCATTTATATTTATCGCAATTGCCATTCTCATACAAAAGGCTAGACATACGCCTTGGCACTCCACAAATCCCTCGCCTTTTTGCAATAAAACAATGCTTGCGCATAATCACTAAAACCACTGTCATAGTCGCTATACAAATCCCCCAAACCGGCATAACCCTAAAGCACTCCCTAAATCCGCTGCTTTTTGAAAGGATGTGAAAGCCTTGTCATAGTCTTTTTTGTCGTAAGCCTGATTAGCTATGAGGAGGTATTGTTTGATTTGTTGGGTTTTGATTTGGCTGTCTAGACAAACACACTTTCAAGCAACACAGACTCAAGAGAGCGATTTTAAAGATGTTTTTAACCATGGGTGTCCTCTCCCTTCTTTTAGAACAATCTTAAGTTTTGCGCGCATAGAGCAGCCCGAAATTCACCCATTTAAACAGCACTTCGGGTTGTTGAAAGCCCGCTTGCTCTAAAAGTGCCATGTTTTCTTGCAGGCTGTAGGGCACGAGGACATTCTCTAGGGCTTCTCGTTTAAAGCTGATTTCACTCAGGCTATAGCCCCGGGCTTGCTTGTAAAGGTAGTACAACTCCACCATTTGCTTGTCTAAAATGCGATCTAAGCTCATCATTTTCTCTGCCACGAGGATCACCCCCCCGGGCTTTAAAGCGTGAAAAATGCGCTCGATCAAGGCTTGGCGCTGCAGGGGGCGGATGAATTGCAAAGTGTAGAGCAACACCACCGCCCCCGCATTTTCTAGGGAAGTGTTTAATAAGTCTTCACAGCGAAAAGTTACATTGTGGATGTTGAGCTTTTCTCTTGCCTTTTCTAGCATGCTGGGTGCATTGTCTATGCCCACTAGGGAGGCATCAGGGGGCAAGAGGGGCACTAGGGTAGCTAAAAAATTACCCGTAGAACAACCCAAATCATAAACCACGCCCACTAAATCCTGCGCCACAAAGTGGCTGGCGAGTTTTAAAGTTTCCTGGTAGTGGGGGATGCTTCGCGCGAGCATATCATCAAACATGCCCGCCACTTGGCTGTCAAACTCAAAGCGTTTAGGCAGAGGGGCGCAAAAAAGGGTATCTTTCAAAGTTGGGCAAGCCCAAAGACAGGAGAGCTAGGGCTGGCATAGGCTTTTTTGGGGATACGCCCGGCCAAGTAACTTTGGCGCCCGGCTAAAACGGCGTGTTTCATACTCTTGGCCATCAAAACGGGGTCTTTAGCTAGGGCGATGGCGGAGTTAGTCAAAACCCCATCCGCGCCTAGCTCCATGGCAATGCTTGCGTCCGAAGCGCAGCCCACGCCCGCATCCACAATCACGGGCACGCTCACCGCCTCTTTGATGAAACCGATGTTGTAGCGGTTTTGTATCCCTAGCCCGCTGCCAATGGGGGAGGCTAAGGGCATGACGGCACTCGCGCCCGCATCCTCAAGCTTTTTGGCCATGATAGGGTCGTCATTGCTGTAGGCGAGCACACAAAAGCCATCTTTAGCAAGGATTCTACACGCTTCTAGGGTTTCTAGGGTGTCTGGATAGAGGGTGCGTTGATCCCCGATGATTTCTAATTTGATGAAGTCAATCCCGGTCGCTTCTTTGACAAGTCTAAAAAGCGCAATGGCTTCTTTGGCACTGCTGCAACCGGCGGAGTTGGGTAAAAAGCTGATGTGCGTGTCTTTGAAGGTGTCTAGCAGGTTTTCGCTACCCTTGTCGGTGATGTTCACTCTTCTCACCGCCACGGTGAGCATGTCTGCCCCGCTAGCTAGGGTCGCTTCCTTGGTGGTGGCAAAGTCTTTATACTTGCCACTGCCCACAATGAGGCGGGAGGCGAAGGTCTTAGGGCCGATGATGAGGGGGTCTTGCACGGCTAGGCTTTCTTATGCACGATTTGGTTAATGTAATGATCCACAGAGCCCAAACCCTCCTTTTTCGCCCACTCTAAACATTCGGATACAAATGCCCAGTTGATGTGTTCGTAAAACTTCTCAAGGTAGGTGGGGCGGACATTTTTATGGTCAATATAGTAGGCGTGTTCCCACACATCCACAACTAGAAGGGGGACTTTCTGTTCGGTTACGGGGGTGTGGGCGTTGCTGGTTTGCACGATTTCAATTTTGCTTGTCGCGGGGTTATACACCGCCCAATTCCATCCGGAGCCAAAGAGCGTGGTGGCACTTTTAATGAAGGCTTCTCTAAAAGCCTCTGCTGAGCCGTAATCGGTGGCAAGGGCGTGTTTGAGCTCCTCGCTCATATCGGTGGCTTTGGGGCTCAGGCAGTCCCAATAAAAGTCGTGGTTATAGATTTGTGCGGCGTTGTTAAACACCCCCCCGCTGGATTTGGTGATGATGGTGAATAAACAACTGCTTTCAAACTCAGTGCCTTTAATTAAGTTGTTGAGGTTGTTAATATAACCCTGGTGGTGCTTGCCGTGGTGATAGTCAAAAGCAGTGGGACTTAAAAAATCTCCCATGCTGTCTTTGCTGTAGGGCAAATCTCTTAAAACAAACATGTTTTCTCCTTGAATTTGAATTAGGGGGCTATTATAATCATTTTAATCATATTTTGACAAACAGGTTTATCTAAGATTCTAAGAGGCGGTTTAAAAGGAGGTCTTGTTGTTCTTGAAACACCAAAATGGGCTCTTTTAGGCCATTGTTGAGGTAGTCCACATAGGGCTTGCTCGTTTGGTAGTAGGCGCGGTTGTCGCGCATGTTGATGGCGACTTGGCAGGGGATTTTATTGGTGCTCAGGTAGTGTAGGTTTAACAAGAGGTCGTTTAGCATGCCAAGGGTACTCCCGCTGATTAAGAGCAATTTTGTCTTTAGATAGAGGGCCAAGTCCACAATGCGCACCTTTTCATCTAAGGGCACGAGCAAGCCCCCCACACCTTCAATGATGAGAAGGTCGCATTTTTCTTGCAGAACCTTGAGCTTTTTTTCAATGTATTTAAGGTCTATGGGGGGCAGGTGGGGTTCAAAGCGCGCCGCCACAAAGGGGCTCGCCGCCAAAACAAAGCGGTAAAAACTGATGTCTTCTAAGTTCAGATCGGAGTCAATGTGTTGGTTTTCTTCTAAGAATAAGTCGGCATCACTTCTTTCTTGAGTGTTGATGCCCGTTTCAATGGGTTTTACCAAGAGGGTTTTGATGCCTTTATCGTTATAAAGCTGAGCAAGTTTAAGGGCTATGGTGGTCTTGCCCATATCTGTATTCGTGGCACTAATGAAAATTGGGCGATGCATTGGGTATCCTTATTCTCTGTGAGTTTTAAGTAGCGGGTATTATAATACAAATGCCCCCTAACGATACTTTTAGCTTAATTTTTCTATAATGAAGCCAAATTCTGTGAGGATTTGCCATGCTTAGAGTGCTTTTTGGGATTAGCGATACACAAGAGTGCAGAAGCGGGGTGGACGCGGCGATTAGGCTGTTTTCTAAAATCAAAGAGGTGCATTTCACCTTGGTGCATGTCAGCCCCGAGGTGTTGATTTACCCTGAGAGTGGGATCATGAACTACAGCCAAACTGAGGTTGCCGAGAACGAGCAATCTAAAAACCTCGTCGATGAATTTATAGAATTGTTCGCTCAACAGGGCATTTCTTGCGAAACGGTGTTGAAAATGGGTAGCCCTGTGGATATCATCCTAGAGATGGCACCCAGCTTTGACTTGCTCGTCATCGGTGCGAGCGAGTCGTCCATGTTTTACCGCCTTTTTGGCTCGCACCAAAATAGTTTCATTGATAACTCCCCAATCCCCGTGTTGGTGGCAAAGTAATGCCTCCCATCACTACAAGGCTCAACCGCCTACTAAATGCAGCGATGGCTTTGGCGAGCAAGCTTTCACACCGTTACATCACTCCAGAGCATCTGTTCTTCATCATGCTGAATGACAAAGAGGTACAAGGCTTTTTGAGGCATTTGGATTTAGACATAGAAGAGGCAAAGCAACTCATCCAAAATCACCTCACCGAAAACATCCCCACCTATGAGAATGCCCTAGAAGGGCATGGCAAAACCCCTGTCAATGACGAGCATTTAAACCGCTTGTTCCAAACCCTAAGCCGCTATGCCAAAGAAATGCCCCATAAGGTACTCGATGTGCAGGATTTGCTGTGGCTTATGGTGGAGAAAATCCCCTGCTATGCCACGGAAATTTTAAAAACCTATGGTGTCGATGGCCCTAAAATCCTGGAGCAACCCCCTTTGACCTTCTCCAAGGAGAAAACCCCTGCTTTAAAAAAGTTTGCCCGGGATTTAAACGCTCTTGCCTCCAAACACGCCATCGACCCCGTCTCTCACAGAGAGGTGGAAATTCAAAAAGTCATTGAGGTTTTGGGGCGGCGCAAGAAAAACAACCCCCTCTTGGTGGGCGAGCCAGGTGTGGGCAAAACCGCTATTGCTGAGGGGCTGGCCTTGAAGATCGCCAATCAAGAAGTCCCCCCTTTTTTGTTAGGGCGCACCATTTACGCTCTAGATTTAAGCGCGATGGTTGCGGGCAGCAAATATAGAGGCGAGTTTGAAAAACGCCTCAAAAAGACGCTCAAAGAATTGCAAAGAGACAAGGGGAGTATTTTATTCATTGATGAAATCCACACTGTGTTAGGGGCGGGGGCTTCAAGCGCAGGAGCACTAGATGGGGCCAATATCCTAAAGCCCATGCTCGCCGATGGCTCTTTAAGCTGCATTGGCGCAACCACCTTTGATGAGTTTCGCGCAGTGCTTGAAAAGGACAAGGCCTTTTGCCGCCGTTTTAGCAAAATTGACATCTTAGAGCCCTCTAAAGAGGATTGCTACGGCATTTTAGAGGACATTTCTAGCTACTACGAACACCACCACAAGGTCAAATACAGCAAAGAGGCTTTAAAAGCATGCGTAGATTTGTCTGTGCATTACTTGCACGAAAACTTTTTGCCCGATAAGGCGATCGATTTAATGGATATGGCAGGCTCGTTTAAGAAAATCTACGCCCCAAGCAACCACCCCCCCACCATCTCCAAAAACGACATTGAGAATGTGCTATCCTTTAAAATAGACATCCCCAAGGCCCACATCAGCCCAGAAAAGAAAAACCACCTAAAAGGGCTAGAGGACCAGCTTAAAAAAGAGGTTTTCGCCCAAGATGAAGCGATCACCCGCCTTGTAGAAACCATTAAAATCCACGCTTCAGGTTTAGCGGGCACAAGAAAACCCGTGGCAAGTTTTTTGTTCGTAGGACCTAGCGGGGTGGGTAAGACCGAGCTTGCCAAAGTCCTAGCCAAGCACCTGCACCTGCATTTAGAGCGCTTTGACATGAGCGAGTACAAAGAACCGCACAGCGTTTCTAAATTGATCGGTGCACCTTCGGGGTATGTGGGCTTTGAGCAAGGGGGGCTATTAGTCAATGCCATAAGAAAGCATCCCCGCTGTGTACTGCTCTTAGACGAGATTGAAAAGGCACACCCCAATGTCTATGATTTATTGCTTCAAATCACAGATGATGCGACCTTGACCGATAACACGGGGCGTAAAAGTGATTTTCGCCACGCCATTTTAATTTTAACTTCCAATGCTGGTAGCCAAACTCTAGGCAAGTTAGGCTTTTTAGAGGACAGCACTCACAAATACCACAACGCCTTAAAAGAAATTTTAAGCCCCGAGTTGCGCTCAAGATTAGATGCGATTTTGACCTTCAAGCCCCTGGATTTGACGCATTTAGAGTGCGTGGTGCAAAAAGAGTGCAAGAAAATGGAAACTATGCTCGCCCCCCGCAACATTAGCCTAGTGGTGGATAAATCCGCCATTAACCATTTAGCATCCCTGTGTTTAAAAGACCCTCTAGGTGCACGCATGATCGAAAAATTAGTCCATCAGCACATCAAAGTGAAACTGAGCGATATGTTGCTCTTTGGCGGGCTCAAAGAAGGTGGGAGTGCGAAATTCACATGGCGCAACCAAGAAATGCAACTAACGCTTAAAAACGCGAGCAAATCCCGCAAACTGCACCAAACTACGAAAACGCCCTAAAATGCCCCTTATCCAAGCCCTGTATAGCAAAATCCACCGCGCGGTGGTCACAGACGCGAATTTAAATTACGAAGGTTCGATCACCCTAGGCGCAGACTTGCTCAAAGCATCTAAGCTCGCCCCCTTCATGAAGGTGGATATTTTAAACATCAACAACGGGGCGCGCTTTAGTACCTATGTCATTGCGGGCGTGGGCTGTGAGGTGTGCATTAATGGGGCGGCGAGCCGCTTGGTGCAAAAAGGTGATTTAGTCATCATTGTCGCCTATGTGGCACTGAGCTTAGAGGAGCTGGAAGGCCACAAACCCCACATCGTGTTCGTGGACCACAACAACGCCCCCAAGAAGGATATGGAATGTTAGATTTTAGCCAATTTGGCGGTTTGCTCTCTAGCCTGCAAGAGCAGATTCAAGAAATGGAGAACAAGAGCAAAGAAACGATCTTTGAGGCCAAGAGCGGGGGCGGGCTTGTGAAGGTGAAGTTCAATGGGGCGGGCGAACTCTTAGACATTTTTATAAACGATGGCTTATTGGAGGACAAGGAGGCCTTGCAAATCTACTTAATGAGCGCGCTCAATGAGGCGTATAAACAAGTGGAGGATGCAAGAAAAAACGCCGCCTTTGGCATGCTCGGGGGGATCAACCCCTTTGCCAAATAGGGTTTCTAGTTGATTTAAGCTGCCCATGCCCTGCGCGCAAAATCGCTTTTTGGTTGCTTGTTTAGGGCTATTGGCTCTCTTTTTAAGCACCCTTGATGGCTATGACTTCTCGTATTGTGAGGGCTATTACAAAAGGGCAAGCCATCCGGGCAGTGTGTCCTTGTTTTGGAAAGGTGGGCAGGTGTCCTTTGCCTATGGAAAGCCCGCTAGGGGCGCGAAAATCTTAAAAGCCGACCCCTTTATCGGCTTTTACTTGCTCAAAACCCCCCCTACAGAGTTTGCCTACAATCTCTTAGACATTGACGAGCACGCCTACACCCACCCGCTAGCCAGCGTGAGCACCCACCACGCCATAAGGGGGCAAATTGTCAAACGCCAAGAGGGCTTTTTAGACTTTGCGAAGTTCTCTGCCCCTGTGGCGGCCAATGGGGTGGTGAGCAATATTTGCTACCAAATTTATGGCGTGGGGACGGGCGGGGGTTTCATTGAAGCCCGCTACATCAAACGCTTTTTGCGCCAAAAGTCGCCCTACTACGGCGACATCGGGGTTAGGGTGCGCCAAAGGGGGGGCGTGGTGGTTCAGAGCGTGGATCCCTTCTTTAGAAACAACCCCTTTTTAGAGCAGGATAAAATCACCAATATCAATGGGCACAACATCAACAATGTGCGGGAGTTTGAGTGGGTGGTGAGCAATTTGCCCTACCAAGAGCGCGCCAGCGTGCAAGTCTTACGGGGGGGGCACTACAAGACTTTAAGCGTGCGGGTGGATAGACGCTATGGGGGATTTTTACTGCCCGATAGCTTTTTAGAGCGCTTTGGCATTCGGCTAAGCCCGCATTTTGTCATCCAAGCCATCAACAAAAGCCGTCCGCATGATTTTAGGCTCTTGCATGTGGGCGACAAGATTGTGTGGATCAACCGCAAGCCCATCGCGCCTGCTGGGACCAGCTTTAGTGCCAAGCTTGCTGCCCTGCGCCGCGCTTTAAGCCATAGCTACATGCAAGGGGGGATTGAAATGTTAATTTTAAGAAATGGATTTGAGTTTTATGTCCACTTGTGATTTGCGCTTGTTTGAGGGTGTGTGCGCCGCCTTTGAAAACTATTTAAAACAAAGCGCACCCAAGATACAGACCTTCCACCCCTTTTTTGAAAAGGCCTTTTGGGAGATGTTGCTAAATGGGGGCAAACGCTTTAGACCCAAGCTTTTACTGGCCGTTGTGTGTGCCTTTGTGCGCTCACATAAGCGCATCCAAGAAGCCCACCCCATCGCCCTAGCCCTAGAGGTGCTCCACACTTATTCTTTAATCCATGATGACCTGCCTTGCATGGACAACTCCCCCTTAAGGCGGGGGCATCCGACTTTACACACCACCTACAACGAGACCGCAGCCACTTTAGTGGGTGATGGCTTAAACACCTACGCCTTTGAGCTCATTGCTATGTCTCAACTCAAAAGCCCCCTGAAGGTGCGCTTGGTGGCGACTTTAGCGCAATGTGGGGGGGTTAGGGGCATGGTGCTGGGCCAAGCCCTAGATTGCCACTTTGAGGGGCAGGAGTTAGAACAAGCACAACTAGAGGAGTTACACACCCTAAAGACGGGTAAACTCATTGCCGCCAGCCTTAAAATGGGCGCGCTCATTGCCCAAGAGTTTAGCAAGACCCCTAAAGATTTAACGCAAACCCTTTTTAATTTGGGGCTGTTAATGGGGTTGTTTTTTCAAGTGCGCGATGACATCATCGATGCCACCCAAAGCCCTGAGCAATCAGGCAAAAGCACCCATGCCGATGGCTTGAAAAATACCTATGTGCGCTTGCTCGAGCTAGAGGGGGCTAGGGTGTATTTGAGCACCTTGCAAACCCAACTCTTAGAGAGGCTAGCCAAGCTGCCTTCTGCGCTCAAAGGGTATTTAACGCATTTGTTGGAGAGTTTGGCATGAAGCCTTATATTTTGCTCACAAACGATGATGGCTACGAGGCAAGAGGGCTTTTGGCACTCAAAGAGGTGCTCGAACCCATCGCTGAGGTTTTAGTGGTTGCCCCTAAAAATGAGAAATCTGCCTGCGGGCATGGGGTTACCACGACTTTACCCCTGCGTTTGGAGCAAATGGGGGAGGGGTATTACCGCGTAGATGATGGCACGCCCACCGATTGCGTGTGTTTGGCTTTATCCATTGCCAAACGCCCCTTTGATTTACTCATCTCAGGGATTAACCATGGTTCAAACATGGGTGAGGATGTACTCTACTCAGGCACCGTCGCCGGTGCCATTGAGGGCACGATCCACAACATCCCCTCCATCGCCTTGTCGCAATACATCAAAGAGCGCAAACTTTTTAGCCAATTTGATTTCGCCCTAGCCAAAGAAATCACCTTAAAGCTCGTGGTGCGGTGCTTGAAAGAGTATCCGCTCAAAGGGCGTAAGTTTTTAAATGTCAATGTCCCCCAAAGCCCGCATTTTAAGGGGGTGAAAATCACACAACAAGGCAAACGCCTATACGCCAACAACATCCATTGTAAGCAAGATCCCAAGGGCAAGCAATATTGTTGGATGGGGGTTAATCCTCTGCGTTGGGAGGAAAGAGAAGGGGCTATGAGCGACTTTAAAGCACTAAGAGAGGGCTTTGTGTCCATCACGCCCATCACGCTGAACATGACAAGTTATGACGATTTAGAAGGTTTGCAAGGCTTCTTTGCCTAAACTTATAGTAAAATGGGGTTTATGAAAATGAAACACCTTTTTTGTGGTTGTTGCCTGTGGTCTTTTTNGAGTATCCGCTCAAAGGGCGTAAGTTTTTAAATGTCAATGTCCCCCAAAGCCCGCATTTTAAGGGGGTGAAAATCACACAACAAGGCAAACGCCTATACGCCAACAACATCCATTGTAAGCAAGATCCCAAGGGCAAGCAATATTGTTGGATGGGGGTTAATCCTCTGCGTTGGGAGGAAAGAGAAGGGGCTATGAGCGACTTTAAAGCACTAAGAGAGGGCTTTGTGTCCATCACGCCCATCACGCTGAACATGACAAGTTATGACGATTTAGAAGGTTTGCAAGGCTTCTTTGCCTAAACTTATAGTAAAATGGGGTTTATGAAAATGAAACACCTTTTTTTGTGGTTGTTGCCTGTGGTCTTTTTCTTCAGTGGATGCCACCGCTTGAATATGGGCTATTTCTCTGAGGTGCGTGGGGGGTATATCTTTAATGTCAGCTCGCCCACGGTGGTGGTCTACAACAAGGAGGACATGGTAACCTCTTTTTACATCCAGCTCATCATTTACGACTTGCAAGAACTCGGCTTTTACAATGTCTTTAGCATGCAAGAATATCCCGCCTCTAGAGCCAAAAATGTCATCTACGCCCAAGTGGTGCGCAACATCTCCGCCGTGCCCGTGCTCGCCTACCACTACACCCTCATAGATAGGGCCAAGAGCAACCGCTGTTATTGGCATGAGGGACAGTTTTATTGCGCAAAAGTCCCCACAGACTACTACGCCATCAATGGCTTCTCGGCGTATTCTAAGATGCTCGCGGGCTCACACTTCATTTTAGATTGGTGGGACAACATCTTGAACAAGCGGGTGCTTTACATTGACGGGAGTGTGAGCGGGAACACTTGTGGATATGACCGCTTGTATGAAGAGCTCATCTCTAACACCATCGGGCGCATCGACTTCACACGATCGGAGCATTACCGCTACTACCACCAGCTCCCCCCCTTCAAGCCCTGCTACAGGCGCTAAAATGCAAATCCGCCGTTTGTTTCACTTCTGTGCGAGCCACATTGTGCGTAACTGCACTTCTAGACGGTGCGCCACGAGCATACACGGGCATAACTACCAAGTGGAAGTCTTTTTACAAGCACACAAGCTAGACAGAGCGGGCATGGCTTTAGATTTTGGGATTTTTAAAAATGAAATCGCTAGTTTTATAGACGCATTCGACCACGCGCATCATTTTTGGGACAAGGAAACCGAAGGTTTCCAAAACTTTATCATCAGCACTTGCGAACGCCATGTCAAACTGAGCTTTAACCCGAGTGCCGAGCACTACGCTTTAATGTTCCACCTTTTCATCAGTGCGATTTTAGAGGCAACAGAGTTACACAATGGCGAGGCGATTAAGGTCTGCTCTGTGAGAGTGCATGAAACTTCTTATGGCTACGCCCAAAGTGAGGCAGAGGATTTAAAGAACCCCGACTTAATGGGGGTGATCTCTTTAGAGGGCGTGGCGTTTTCCCCCGCCATTTTAAAGGACATGCCAAATCCAAAACTCTTAGAGCAGCTCTTAAATTACCACCAAGCCAAAGAAAATGCTTTAAACGCTGCCAAACCCTTTAAAAGCCCCTTGCCCCTAGCCCAAATATGAGCCTACCCCTAGTAGAAACCTTTTACAGTTTGCAGGGCGAGGGTTCTTGTGTGGGGCAACCGAGTGTTTTCATCCGCTTAGGCGGGTGCAATTTTAAATGCGTGGGCTTTGGAGTGCGGGCAAATATTGAGGGGCAAGAGTTTATGGGCTGTGATAGCATCTACGCTGTGCGCCCCAATTCTAAATGGCAATATCTAAGGAGTGCCGTGGAGCTTTTAGACAAACTCCCCGCCTTTAACTCTCAATGCTTGCCTTTAATCGTGCTCACCGGGGGCGAGCCAAGCCTACACTTTAAAAATCCCATTTTGTTAGAGGCACTGCAAATCTTGCACGAAAGGGGGCACACCCTATGGGTGGAGAGCAATGGGAGTGTGTTTTTTGACTTTAGCCCGCCTTTAGACACTCTGCACTTCACCCTAAGCCCTAAATTATCTTTTAGTGGGGAGCAAACCCCCCTAAAGCCCTTGCAACACATTCTAGAGCACGCCCTAGAAGTGGTGTTTAAATTCGTACTAAAGACCCCAAGAGACATACAGGAAGTGCAAGATTTATTACAGCAACTGCGCTTTAAAACCCCCCCCTTAGTCTATCTCATGCCCCTAGCTACAAGTAAAGAGAACCTACAAGAGGGTTTAGAGAGTTTGGCGGGCGTGTGTTTAGCGCATGGCTACTCTTTAGGCCAAAGGCTGCACATACAGCTTTGGGGAAACACGCCGGGGTGCTAAAATGTTAGAGGAATTTAGGGTGCATATTGAGAGCATTAGCAAGGCGGACGGCACGCATAAATTTAGCCTTGATAGTGTCCTAGAAATGGGCGAGGGGCACAAGGCTTTAGAGCTTTTAGTCCGTGCCATCCAAGAGCAAAAGCAAATCATCATCGGGGGAGATTACGATTGCGATGGCATGAGTGGCACGGCTTTAGCCCTGTATTTCTTTAAAGAGGTGCTGCACTACTCCAACATCAATTACATCATCCCCAGACGCAACATAGACAGCTATGGCATGAGTGTAGAACTCTTACAAGCCTACGCCCATCAAGAACGCTTAGTGAAAACCTACTATAACGCTAGAGGGCAAAGCTTAGGGGGCAAGCCCCTAGACTTTAAAGACAGCCTATTTCTCACTATAGACAATGGGGCAACCATCCCCGATGAGGTGTGCGCCTTTTTACACGCCCACAACACGCCCCTAATTTTAAGCGACCACCACGAATTTTTAGAGGGGCGTATCCCCGCTTGCGATGCCTTCATCCACCCTTTACTTGGCGACAACCACCCCTTTCAAGGCATCAGCGGGGCGTGTGTAGGGTATTTATTCTTGCTTACTTACGCCAAACACACCAAAGTGAAAATGCGCCTAGACCACCTACAATATTTACAAGTCTTAGCCGGGCTTAGCACTATAGGCGACATGATGGACTTAAGCGCGCCCTACAACCGCCAACTCGTGCAGCGCATGGACCACACTCTAAAGACTGCCATGCCAAACTCACTCAAAGCCCTATACTTGGCCCAAAAATACCAAAATCCCTATAAGCTGAGTGCTCTAGCGTGGGACATCATCCCGCTCATCAACGCCGTGGGACGGCTCGATGGCATTGAGGGGTTTTGCCATTGTAATTTAGTCGTGGATTTACTCGCCACAAGAGAGGCCAACCCCACTTACGCCACGCTTTTAGTGCAGACCAATCAAAAACGAAAAGAGTGTATCCAAGAGATTAAAAAGAGGCTACAGCCCACGCAAAAAGGCGCGCTCATCTATGCGGGCGGGCAGATCCCTAGAGGGGTTTTAGGCATGCTCGCCAACCAATTCTTAGAAATGGGAGGCAGGCTGTCTTTGTGTTGGAGGTTTGAAAACACAAGCATTGAAGCATCCTTGCGCTCTAAAGAGGCGGATTTAATGCAAATTTTAAGCAAACTTAAAGAAAATGGCATTGGCGTGCAAGGCGGGGGGCATAAGCAGGCGTGCGGGCTCGTCTTTGAAACCAACGGCGATTTTTACCATGCCCTAGAGATTTTAAGCACTTGTAAATGACCTTTAAAGCTCCCCATTTAGAGGTGTTTTTTACCCCTGAGTTTTTAGAGCTTTATAGCAAGGGTGAGCCTTATGGGGTGGGTAATCCCACGCCCTTATTTGAGGTTTGCGCCCCCTTAAAATCGTGGCGTTTTTTGGGGCGCGCCAAGCAGCATGTAGAGCTCATCTTAGAGGATCGCACCGCCCTGTTGGTGTGTAAGTGGTGGTTTTGCCCTAAGGAGCACCATATCCACTTTTGCCCCCAAAGTCCCCTAACTTTAGTGGGCGAATTTGACCCCTACGACAAAGAATTAAAATGTCTAGAGTTGAAATTTTAAACGCTAAATCCGACACAAAAATTTTTAAGTATATAAAATGTCTTATTTGTTTGCACTCTTAGCCGGTGTGACCCAGCTTTGCAAGCCCCATCAATGCGGCTTTAGCTGGGGACATGGGAGGGGTGAGCGTCTTTGCGGCATTCTTTTCGTTTTTGGTGGGGACTTTATGTCTCTTGGTCTTGGCGTTTCATCAAATGGCGGCATGTTAAAATTCTTAAGCCAATAAGAGTGGTGGAAGTTTATCGGTGGCCTTTTGGGAGCTTTTGTCGTCTTCACAACCATCACCAGCGCGCCTAAAATTGGGCTAGCCCCATGCTTGTCTTTTTGCTTGTGGGACAGTTGTGTATTGGCTTATTTAGACTCCATTGGGGCTTTTGGCTTGGCATTAAAAACCATCAGTCTGTCAAAATCCTAGGCTTGATACTCGTCATTGCAGAGATCGTGGTCTTTTTTTATAGGGATAGATTTTAAGTAAAGCACAGCGCGCCCCCACACGCACCCTAAAGGATCAGTTTCATCAAAAGCAATGCTTTAGTTCCCAGCTCTAAGACCTGTTCTAGCTTAGAAGCGCTTAAAAGGATTTGAGCCAAGATAGGGAGCGGGCGTATAGTGCCCGCCAAAATTGCCCCTCTTGTGGTTTTTCTTTGGATAGAGATTTAAACGCAAGTATAAATATTCATAGAGAGCGGGCTCACTCTTAGAGGTGGATGGTAAGACCCACTTAAGATAGGCAAGCCTTGTTAAGATTTATAATCCCCTAGCTTTTTTTTTGGGGGGGGGGGGGGGGTGGGGGGGGGGGTTAAAAAGGCCCCTTTCAATTAAAAAAACAATGCTAAAAATAGCGCGTTNTGGGGGGGGGGGGGGGAGTATGGATGGGGGATTAAAAGGCACCTTTCAATTAAAAAGGCACTTGCTAATTAAGGCGTATTTGCCTAGCTCATTTGTGCGTTGCTCTCGGCATTTTGCAACCAAATAAAGACCTCTACTACGCTTGCGTACAACTCAGGTGGGATGGGCGTGTCTAGGTGTACATCTAAGAGTGAATTGACTAAAGCTTCGTTGCAAAACAAGGGCACATCAAAGGCTTTAGCTTTTTCCATGATCGCCTTGGCAATTTGCCCTACCCCGCTAGCCACTACCTTAGGCGCAGCGTCTTGACCGATGTTGTAGGCAAGCGCAACCGCTTTTGGCATCCCCATTAATAGCCCATCACCAGCGAGTCGCACACCGCCCATGAAAGCGGGTTTTGGCGTTTCTGTTGGCTTAAGTGGGCAATGGCGCGCACGAGCATGTCGCTCTCAATATTGACCCTGCGCCCGGGCTTGTAGGCGTTAAAGAGGGTGTTTTGGAAGGTGTGGGGGATGATGACCAAAGAAAAGCTGTCTTTATCAATGCCCGCTAAGGTCAAACTCACCCCATCTATGGCGATCGAACCTTTGGGGATACACAGCTCTAAAATAGCCGGGGGGGCTTTGATAGCAATATCCACTTGGTTTGCCCGCTTAAGCACGCTTTTTACCACACCCACCCCGTCGATATGCCCCTGCACGAAGTGCCCATCGAAGCGATCCCCCGCTCTTAGGGCGGGCTCGACATGCACACTTTGGCTGGCTTGGTAGTTTTCTAGGGCGATGTGCTCCTGTGTGTGTGCGCTCATTTGCATGCTAAAGCCCCCCTTAAACAGCGCGATCACCGTAAGGCACGCCCCATTGACAGCGATGCTGTCGCCGATTTTGGGCTTGTGTGTACTTTTTAGGCTCAACACACCATTGTGGAAACTAAGGATTTGCGTTACTTCATGGACCAATCCACTAAACATATCTGCCCTTTTGATCGTTTTAGGGTATCGATCCATTAATTATAGTACAATAGAACTTTTTTATATTGATAAGGAGCTAGATGTTAGAGCTTGTAGACACCCATTGCCATTTAGACCACACCCACTATGAAGCCGATTTGCACCAAGTCTTGGAGCACGCCAAAGAAGTCGGGGTGAGCACCGCCATCATCCCCGCTGCCAGCCCCAAAGACCTAGCCCGCGCCATCGCGCTTTGTGAAGAAAACCCCAATCTTTACTTTGCCGTAGGTATACATCCCTTAGACTTGCAAGATTTCAACTTAGCCCCTTTAAAGGCGCACATACAGCATCCTAAATGCGTGGCAGTGGGTGAGTGCGGACTAGATTACCACTACAAAGACGACGAATCCACCAAAGCCCGCCAAAAGGAAGTCTTCCACGCCCAAATCGCTTTGGCTTTAGAGTTTAACAAGCCCCTGATCGTGCATATACGCGAAGCCAGTATAGACGCACACACGATTTTAAAGCAATACCCCGAGATTAAAGGCGTGTTGCACTGCTTTAATGGGGATGCGCTTTTATTGGAGCTCGCCTATAATTTTTACTATGGAATCGGGGGCGTGGCGACCTTTAAAAACGCTAAAAATTTAGTGGAAGTCTTGCCGCAAATCCCCCTCGAACGCTTGCTTTTAGAAACCGATGCGCCCTATTTAACCCCCCACCCCTTTAGAGGGCAACGCAATGAACCTAAATATATCCCCTTGGTTGCCCAAAAGCTAGCCCAGGTGCGCCAAATGAGCGTGGAAAGTCTAGCCAACAGCACCACACATAACGCCCAAACTCTGTTTCATTTAAAGGTGTCTTCATGTTAAAAAATCTCTTACAACCCTTAAGTTTTGTTTGCCTGCTAAGCCTATCCTTATGTGCCGCCCCACCCACGATCAACAGCACCAGTTTAAAGACCCTAAATGCCTTTGGCGTGGACGCTGATTTTCTTGCCAATAGTGCCAATGCCAACACCCTAGAAAGTGTGCAGCAAACCTTTGATCGATTATTGCAGCACTACGATGCAAATGGGGTATTTATCCCCACCATCAAAAGCATGCTCTTACAGGCCAATGTCCCCGTGGAGTTTCTTTTTTTGGCGATGGCTGAATCTAAATTCTCGGTGCGTGCCTACAGCGTGAAAAAAGCGGTGGGTATTTGGCAGTTCATGCCAGAAACCGCCAAAATGTTGGGTCTGAAAGTCGATGCCCTCGTGGATGAACGCCGCGACCCCATTAAAAGCACCCAAGCAGCGATCACCTACTTTAAAATGCTTTACCAAAAAACCCACCAATGGTATTTAGTCGCCATGGCCTATAACTACGGATTAAGACGCGTGCTTGAGGCGATCCAGGCTGCGGGCACAGATAACATTAATGTTTTGCTCGATGAACATAAAAAATACCTCCCCCAAGAAACCCGCCACTACATCCGCTCCATTTTGAGCCTTGCCATCGCCTTCAACAATTTGGACACAGAGGGCAAGAAGGCGTATTTGCTCAATAGAGGTGCACGCCAAACTTTGGCGAGTGTGCAGGTCAAGGGTGGGACCTTGCTTAGCCAAGTTGCCAGCGCGGCGCGTTTGTCTGTGGCAACGGTTAGGGCCTACAACCACCAATTTAGATACAATTTTGCGCCCACAGGGATATCTAGCACAGTCTACATCCCCTATGAAAACTTAGCCTACTTTAGACAACACTATAAACCCAAAAGCTACATTGTGCGCATACTTAGCCACAGAGTTAAACCCAAAGAAACCCTTTACTCCATCGCCAGGAAGTTCCACAGCTCTGTTGCCCTTTTAAGATACACTAATAATCTCAAAGGTTTTTACTTGAGTCGCAAACAAAAGCTCATCATCCCCGTCTTAGCTCCCAAATTCCGCCGCTTAAAAGTGGCACAAAATGAGGTGCTATGAAATTGTATTATTCAGTTCTTCTCGCTAGTTTAGCACTTGTGGGGTGCGCTAAAAACGCGCCCACTCAAGAAGAAAGCCACGCGTTGTTTAACAAACATGAAAGTTTGCGCGCCTATGAAGATGCCAGGGACTTTGATGGCACCATCCCGCCTAAAAAGCATTTTTCCTTTTTCCACCACCATAAGAATAAACACAGTTACAGCCCGCCCTACAACACCCCCGTGTCCAAGAGCAGTTTAACCGCGGGAATGATCGACTCGGAGGCGATGCAACGCGCGACCATGCGCCCCTATAGAGTGGGGGGCAGAACTTACTACCCCACACAGGTGAAAGTCGGACAGACTTTTGATGGGTATGCCAGTTGGTATGGCCCCAACTTCCATACTAAACGGACTAGCAATGGCGAAACCTACAACATGCACGCCCACACCGCCGCCAATAAAATCCTACCTATGAACACAATTGTCAAGGTGACGAATAAGGACAACAACAGAAGCACCATTGTGCGTATCAATGACCGTGGACCCTTTGTGAGAAACCGCATCATCGATCTCTCCAACGCTGCTGCACACGACATCGCGATGGTGGGCAAAGGGGTCGCACCTGTGCGCTTAGAGGTGATCGGCTTTGGGGGTGTGGTGGCCAAACAATATGGCCCTTCTTTGGCACAGAACACACAGGCTAAAGTCTTGCAAAAAGAGTTTAAGGTGGGCGAGAGTCAAAAGAGTTACAGTGGGGGGAACTTCTCCTTGCAAGTGGGGGCATTTGCCAATAAACAAGGGGCGATCCATGCTAGAAACACTCTACAAATACGGCTTAAAAACACCAACTACTCTAGTGCCATTGTGCAGGGCGTGAAAAACGATAAGCCCATTTATCGGGTTTTCATCAAGGGCTTTTTGAGCGAAGCCGAGGCAAGCGATTACGCAAAGGGGCTTAATAGACCTAGCTTTTTGGTGCGTGAATAGGTGCGTGCAAACCCCGTTTGGTTGTTTTTCATTGGTTTGGCGGTGGCGATGGGGAGCTTGATCTTGTTTTTCTTGCACCCCCCAAAAAAATACACCACCTTCAGAGGGGACTTTGCCAAAATCGAGCTGCACGGCTTTAGTGCTTTTGAAAGCAATGCCACCAGCACAGATTTAAATATCGAGGGGGTTAGAGCGTTGCAATTTAGCGACCACGAAGTGCTTTACGACTTTGTGCTCAGCAAATTTGACACCGATAGCCAAGTCTTGGAGCATGCAAGAGGAGAGGTCTTGGTGCGCCGCAACGATTTGTACAGCTTTCCTAAAGGGGTGCTTTACACGACCAGTAACCACGAGAGCTTTTGGAGCCAAAAGGGGGCTTACAACCATGCTAAGCAGACCTTCCAAGGGGAGGGCAATTTTTTACTCAACGCTCCAGAGGGGCATGTGAGTGGGCAAAACATCGCCTATAACCACAAAACCCAAGTTTTGCAAGCACAACACATCCACGCCATCATTAACCTAGCAGAAGCCCAGCACCCCAAGGGGCGGCACACACAGAGGTTTAAGTTTTGAAAAAGCTAGCGTTTTTGGGGCTTGTATGTGGCTTTTTGTGCACCGCACCTTTAAAGGAAACCTTAGAGGTGACCGCAGATAAATTCCTCGCCAATGACCAAAAGAAAATGACCATCATCCAAGGCAATGTTCACATCAAAAAGGGTAAGGACACGCTGACCGCCGACAAGGTGGTGATTTACACCAACGCTAAGCGCAAACCCACCAAATACGAGGCGATTGGGAATGTGCATTTCCATTTGTTCACTGAGGACGGCAGAGAAGTTAAGGGGCACTCGGATCGGCTGATTTATGATGCCCTAAAACAAGAGTACCGCTTATTGCAAAACGCCGTGGTGGATGAAGTGGGCAAGGTCAATTCTGTGAAGGGCGAGGAGATCATTTTGAGCAAGGAGCACGGCTACGCCGATGTGCTCGGGGGCAAGGACAAACCGGCGACCTTTGTCTTTGACATGGAAGACATCCAAAAAGAGCAGAAAAAGCAAAAGGCCAAAAAGCATGCCAAAGAACAGCCCAAGCCTTAAGGTCTTAGAGAGCCACTTTGTGTGCTCGGCGATCAACATGGCCCAAACCCCCCCAGCCCACCTGCCCGAAGTGGCGTTTTTGGGGCGCAGCAATGTGGGCAAGAGTTCTTTTATCAACCAACTTCTAGGCCGCAAAATCGCCAAGAGTTCAGCCACCCCGGGCAAAACGCAAATGGCTAATTTCTTCACCACCACTTGGCAACTAGGTGAGGAGAAGATCGCCTTTGGCTGCATTGACCTGCCCGGCTTTGGATATGCTAAGGTGTCTAAGAGTCTGCAAGAAGAGTGGGGAGTGTTTTTATGCACACTCTTAAAGCAACGCCCCAACATTAAAGTGTTCTTGCACCTCATAGATGCGCGCCACCCCCACCTAAGCCAAGATGCGCGCGTGCAAGAGTTTCTAAAAAGTTTTATCAAACCCGATCAGTGCATCCGTTGCATTTACACCAAGTTTGACAAACTCACTAGCCACGCTAAACACGCTCTGCTACAAGAACATCCACAAGCTCTGGTGAGCGTGCTAAAGCCTTCCACCCTTAAACCAAAATTTGGTTCTTTAGAACAGCTCCAAGCCACTTTATTAAACGCCTTGTTGGGGTACGCATGCGCTTGAACTTGACCTACACCCGTTGCGTTTTGGCCGTACTCACCTTTTATCTTTATAACAATTTACAAGCCCTTTATCCCACCTTACCTCCCCTCCTTAGCCTCCTTTTCATTTTATTTAAAAACAGGGAGGAGGTGCGGGTGCAAGACCGCTATGTCCTCTCCATTTTCGCGGGCTTGCTGTTCTTTGAAGCGATCCATCAAGAGCCCCTGGGGATTTTAATCCTACTTTTTATTTTGTATGAAAAAATCGTTGTGCAGTTTGTGCTTAGAGCTTTTGAAGACCATATCTTGTGGGAAGCGTTTCACATGCTCTCTATTTATGTGCTCTACACACTTTTGCTTTCCACACTGCATGACACACCAATAGCCCCTTGGGATCGGCTCTTGACTTATACGGGCATTGAGTTTATTTTATGGAGGGTGTATGCAAGGGCTTAGGTTCCGCTTCATCTTTGGGTTTTTGGCACTGGTGTGGGCGATCTTGCTCTTGCGTATTTTCATTTTAACGATCAAGACCAACGACTATTTTGAACAGCTTGCCCTGCGCAACATGACTAAAAAGGAGATTTTGGTCCCCACAAGGGGGCTCATTTTGGATCGCAACCACCAACTCTTGGCGATGAATGAGTTGGGTTTTAGCATTTCTTTAGCTCCCGCCTTGAAAAAGTCCCAGTTGCAACAAGAACTAGAATTTTTAGCGCGCCACTTCCCCGCCCTAGACACCCAAGCCGCCGCGCAAAACTACCGCCACCAAAACTCTGTATATAACCACAACGCCATCCAGATCCTAGACTTCATCCCCTATGAAGAGATGCAAACGCTCTATCCCAAGCTCATCTTAGACCCTAAAATCAGCATCTCCCCCGCCAACAAGCGCCATTACCCGGGCAATGCCCTAGCCTCGCATGTCATCGGTTACTTGGGCGCAGCCGACATGAAGGACATGCAAAGTGATCCTAAGAGCCAATACACCCACACCACGGGCAAGACGGGCTTAGAAAAACAGTACAACGACTTCTTGCAAGGGGAGATGGGCTATAAACTGGTGAGCGTGAATGCCCTAAACCAAGAGCTCAAAGTCCTAGAGGAAAAGCAACCCAAGACCAATAATGACCTCGTGCTGACCCTAGACAAACGCTTGCAAGAAAAAGCCGATGCGCTCTTTGTAGGCAAGGTAGGGGCGGTGGTGGTGATGGACGCACACACGGGAGCGATCTTGGCTGCGGGCAGCTATCCTGAATACAACCTCAACAATTTCATCGGCGGGATCAGCGTGGCACATTGGAAAGAACTGCAAGACAACATCTATAATCCTCTTTTAAACCGCCTTGTCAATGGGCTTTACCCCCCCGGCTCTGTGGTGAAAATGGGCTCAGCACTTAGTTTTCTAGAATACCTGCCTATTACCGAGCAAACCGAGGTCTTTGCCCCCGGCTATATTGAGGTGGGCAAGCGCAAATTTAGAGACTGGAAAGCCGGTGGGCATGGTAGGACAAATCTCTATAAAGCAATCAAGGAGTCCGTGGATGTTTACTTTTATAAATTCGCCCTCGACATTTCTATCGACAACCTTGCTAAGACCTTCCACCAAATGGGCTTTGGGCAGAAAACAGGTGTGGACTTGCCCAATGAGTTTGTCGGTATTCTACCCGATCCGGGTTGGAAAATGAAGCGCTTTGGAGACATTTGGAACACGGGCGACACGCTCATCACTTCTATCGGACAGGGCTCGTTTTTAACCACACCTTTGCAGGTGGCAAACTACACGGCTTTAATCGCCTCTGGCAAACTGCCTACCCCCCATTTTGCCCTTAAAGGCAATTTTAAAGTGAAGGATGTCCTCGACAACTTCCAAAAGTCCAAACTACCCGCTCTTAGGCAGGGCATGTATGAAGCGTGTAGCACCCAAGGGGGCACGGGCTATAACAGCACTAGAGGGGTGAAGGTCGCTCTAGCGTGCAAGACAGGCACGGCCCAAGTTGTGGGCATCGATCAAGACACGATCAAGCGCATCAAAGAAGACCAAATGGAGTATTTCCACCGCTCACATGCGTGGATGACCGCCTTTTTGCCCTATAAAAACCCCAAATATGTCATCACCGTTCTAGTCGAGCATGGCGAGGGGGGCAGCAAGAATGGCCCCATCGTCAAAGCCATAGCCAACGCCTTGGTGGACTTGGGCTATCTCAAGCCCTAGGCATGTTCTAAAACTTCTTGTAAATCTAAGCTTTGGGCAATGAAGGTGGCGGCTTTTTTGGTGATCTCTTTGGCATTGAACGCCACGCTCACATTGGCTAACTTGAACATGCCAATATCATTGGCCCCATCGCCTATGGCTAGGGTGTGCTTAGGCCTAAGCAGGCTTTGCAAACTGGCTAGAATTTCCGCTTTAGAATCCCCTCGCATCAAGGGCCCGCTCACTTCGCCCGTTAAAACTCCCCCACTCATATGCAAGGTGTTGCTAAAATCCGCATCTAGTCCCAATTTTTCTTTAAAATGTCCGGTCGCCCACTTAAAGCCCCCGCTAAGGCACACGACCCTGTAGTCTAAAGCCTGCAAACCCTGCACCACCTCTAAAGCTCCCTTGTGTAGGGGCAAGTTTTGGCAAATCTCTTGGGCATGTTTAGCGTCCATGCCCTTTAACAAACCAGCACGGCTAATTAGGCTCGTGTAAAAGTCTGCCTTGCCTGCCATGGCTAGCTCTGTGGTGTTGATCACCTCTTGCCCTACACCATGCGCCTTTGCCAACTCTTCAATCGTCTCCGCATCCACTAAAGTCGAATCAAAATCAAAAACCGCTAGTTTCATGGCTCTCCTTTATGGGGCTATTCTAGCGCAAAAGTTTAGCTTGGACTAATCTTTGTTTTGTTAGCATGGTGTTTTCTATACTAGATTTAGGACATTTATGATGTTAACCCCGTTTTGTCGCCGCTTGACAGGGGGGGGGGGGGGGAAAACCCAACGGCTCTTTCCCCAAAACCCCCCCCCCACCCCCCAAAAACCCAACC
>NZ_CDMK01000003.1:168593-235617 GCF_001283065.1 Helicobacter heilmannii
CAAACCAACACACATCATTAAGGAATGCAATATGAAAAGAAACTTTTAGACCATACATTGTCTTGCCATCTGCCCTTTGGTTTGTAAAGGCTTTGAGGACAAGTTTGGGAATTTGTGAGATAAAAGCGATCTTTTGCGACCCTAATTTGGTGTCCTCGGCCAGATACACGCAAATTTGGGGAGAGCTCACCAGCGGGCAGTTCAAACAAGGCACATTTAAACGCATCACCAAATCAGGCCAAGAAGTCTATTTAGAGGCCACCTACAACCCCGTGTTTGACAATGAGGGCAAGGTGGTGAAGGTGATTAAATTCGCCACGGATGTCACCGATAAAATTTTAGAATTGAAAGAATTGCGCGCCATTTACAAGACGGCTTTAGGATCCATGGCCCTGATTGAGTTTGATACAGAGGGCAAGGTCATATTCGCCAATGAGAACTTTTTAAAAGTCGTGGGTTATACTTTAGAGGAAATCAAGGGCAAGCCTCACGCGATCTTTTGCGACCCCGACTATGTCAAAACCCCCCAATACACGCAGTTTTGGGACCGCTTAAAATCCGGGCAATTCACTAGAGGAACTTTTAAACGCATCACCAAATCAAGCCAAGAAGTTTATTTAGAGGCCTGTTACAACCCGGTATTTGATGAAGAAGGCAACATTTATAAATTCATTAAATTCGCCCTAGATGTCACCAGCAAAGAAGAGAAGATTTTAATGACCCTAGATTTGATCAAGCAAAACCAGCGGCTCACCAGCGATGGGGACAACATGATCAAAAAGACCACGGACAGCATCCAAAGTGTCGCCAACACTATGAAAAACAATGTATGCTTGGTAGACAATTTGAGCGCGCAATCTGATTCGATCTCTAGCATCACCCAAACCATCAAAGACATCGCCGATCAAATCAACCTCCTCGCCCTAAACGCCGCCATTGAAGCCGCGCGGGCAGGCGAGCATGGACGGGGCTTTGCGGTGGTGGCCGATGAAGTGCGTAAACTAGCCGAGCGCACCGGTAAGTCCGTGACTGAGATTGCAACAATCATTGGCTCGATCAGAGAAATCACCACCAAGGTCGTGACCAACACCAATACCGGCACAGAGGAAGCCGAAAAGACGGCTCATCTCTCTTGTGAAACTGCGAATCTCATGGGTAGGATCAAGGCTGCTAGTGACTGCGTGGCGCAGGGTATGGGCGTGGTCTAACCTATAGATTTAGGTTGGTTATGCGCCCCAAAAGGGTGGATACAGCCCTGGCCTTTTTCTCTCTACAAAGCCATCTTTAGCCCCTGCTTAGGGGAAGTTTTATCCATACTTGTTTGCTTTAAAGAGATTGTGCTATGGTTATGCCATCCGTCTTTGTTGGCATTGAAAGAAAGGCGTTTCATGGAAGTGAAAAAAGGTTTGGTTTTTATGGCTCTTGGGGCGTTGAGCTTTGGAGTGATGAACGCCCTCATCAAGATCACAAGCCATCACTACTCCCCCCTAGAAAATGTCTTTTACCGCGCCTTTTTTATGATCTTGTTCACGGGTTTGCTTCACCTGGCCAAGCCGTTTAGGTTTAGGGCGTATAAAAAGGGTGGGGGCAAACTCTTGGCCTGGCGCATGGCCCTGGGAGCGGTGGCCATGGTACTTTTGTGCTACAACATTTATGCCATGCCCCTTGGCACGGCGATCGCCTTTGGACAAAGCGCGCCCATTTACGCAATCTTCATTGCATGGTTGGTGTTTAAAGAGCCCTTAACCTGGCATTTAGTTTTAGCGGGGGTGTTGGGGCTTGTGGGCGTGATCTTGATCGCCAATCCACACACCAGTGGCCTTAGTTGGGGTTTGATTTTGTGTGGGGTGCTTAGTGCCCTATTTAAAGCCATCGCCTACACGAGTTTAAGCCGACTGAAGGCCTATTATGACAGCGGGTTTGTGATCTTCATTTTTTCGCTTTTTTTATGTGTTATTGGATCGTTGGGGTTTTTTATAAACCTCCCGCCCTTTGCCACAGGACATCATCCCATCCGCTTTAGCGGGGCGTGGTGGCGATGGGATATTTGGCTTTTAATGGGCATGGGCTTTTTTGGCATGCTGGGGCAGTATTTTTTAACCAGGGCATATATGTGCGCGCCGGCGGGGTTGGTTTCGCCTATTGATTACACCCGCTTGCTGTGGGCAACCCTCTTTGGCATGGCACTGGGCGATCCGTGGCTTGGCGTGTATGAAGGGCTTGGCATGGCTCTTGTGGTGGGGGCGGGGCTGCTCATCATCTTTAGCAAAAAGAAGTGATGGAGGTTTATGTTTGTAGGGTATAATGCCGGTTTTCACGCTAAGGATTTTAATGTGTATCCCAAATCGCTTTAACCCCATTGAGTAGTCTGCCCCAAAACACCCCCACCACAATCTACCACTTGGGCTTAGGTCTGCTCGTACTCGTGAGTTTGGGCTTAGGGGTATGCAAGAGCTTGGAAATCTCCATCAGCTACAAAGAAGCCTTGCTTTACTTTAGCCCCTCGCATTTTTTCCTAGACAAACTCCTTTTAAGTGTCCTGCACGCTTTTGTTAACAGCGCACTGCTGCCAAAAGACCTGGCCCTGCGCCTGCCCGGTTTGCTCTTGCATGGCTTGAATATTGTCCTGATCTACCTTTTAAGTGTACGCATCTGTGCCCAAAAGCCCTACGACCCACTCTTAGTGGCCATCACCTTTGCTCTCCTGCCCGGCGTGCAATTGGGAGCGGTGTTGCTGAGCAAAGCAAGCCTACTCATCACTTTAACCCTCTTATGTCTACTTTTGTATAAGACCTATGCGCTCTATCTCTTGGCGGCTTTAGCCACCTTCTTGGATGCGAGCTGTGCAGTGTTGCTGGCTGGCTTGTTGCTCAACGCTTTGAAACACAAACAGTGGCTGCTTGCGGGATGTTTGTTTGCCGCCTTTTGCGTGAACTTCTACATCTTCGCACCCATTATGGGCATCCCGCAGGGCTTTTTCTTAAACACTCTCTTTTTAATGCTCATCCTCTACTCCCCCGGCCTTTGTATTTACTATCCCTACACCCTCTACGCCCAAGTGGTCAAAGACTACAAGCAAGAAAGTTTAGTGGGGATTGTGGGGGCTGTGGGTTTTTGTGCCCCCCTATTGCTCTCCTTGCGCCAAGAGCCGGCTCCTGAGTTTTTGAGCTTTGGGGCTTGCGGCATGCCTATTCTACTACAAAGAGCCCTTTCAAGCATCCGCTCACATTTGCCCATTTTCCGCAGCCATTACCGCATCCGCTATAGTCTAGTCTTTGGTACGCTTTTACTAGAGAGCGTGTTTTTGCTGGGTGGGGGGTATAACCAGTTTGTGCGCACCCACTATGTCGCTAAAGAACTCGCCAGTGCACTACAAAAGCGGGGGATCGATCGCATCAACACCCTTTCTCCCAAAATGGCACTCCGTTTAAAGTTTTATGGAATCGGTTTTGGGGGAGATTTATATTTGATCCAGCAAGACCAGCATGCAGATATACAAATCCGCTACAGGCACAAGACCATCGCCCGCTACGCGGTGTTGCAAAAACACCCCTAGGTTTCTATGATCTTAGGCACAATGAAATAGCCCTCTTGGGCCTTTGGAGCGTGGGCTAAAATGTCTCTAGAGATGTTGGGGTCGTTAGCGGGCGTGTCCTCTCTTAGAGGAGTGGGCGCGCTTTGGTGTGGCTGCACGCTGCTTAAATCGATTTCATTTAGACTATCCACAAATTCCAACACCTCTTTTAAATGCCCCTTCAGGTCTTCTTTTTCATCAGGAGCAATCTCCAACATAGAGAGTTTGGCAAGTTTGTTTAAGAGTGCATCGTCAATTTGCATGTTTATCCTTTAATCGTGGTGGTGGCAAGCGACCTTGTGGCAGAGCGGGTGGCACTCCTCATCGGTGTGCGTGAGGTTAGCGTGCCTAATGTCAGAAGCTAACTCTAAAGAGGGACGCACATCCTCTAAACCCAGCCCCTCCCCGCTCAAAATTTCTTGATAACTCTTGGTACATAAATCCTCCATGCCATGGCTAAAGTCGATCTCTTGCCCTTCTAGCACTAAAGAGCGGTAAGAGCCGTTGCGGTGCAAGCCCAGTTTAGCTGGGTTGATGGAGAGAAACCACAACACATGGGCGTGCTCCAGGCGTAAAGTCCCGCCGATGCAATCGTGTTTGTGCACATGCACAGCAAAGTCCACCACTGCCCCAAAAATGTCCAAGAGAATGTCAAAAAAATGGATACACAGATTGAGTGCTAGTCCGCCGCTGCGCTCCTCATCGCCCTTCCACGAGTTGAAATACCATTTGCCCCGCAAGATCAAATAGGTCAAAGAGATGTTGTAGATTTTATCCGGCTCGTCTAGCAGTGCGGCCTGCACACTCTTTTTTAGATCGATCACATTGGGGTGTAAGCGCAACTGCATGATGTTGAACACCCGCCTATCATACTTTTTCTCTAGGTTACGGATCTCATTGAGTTCGCCTGGATCGAGCACCAAAGGTTTCTCACAAATAACATTGATCCCATGGCTTAGGGCAAATTCGATGTGCTCGAAGTGTAGGTAGTTGGGCGTGCAAATCACCATAAAGTCCAAGAACTTCTCATCAGCCTTGCACTCTTGCAGGTATTGGTGCAGGTCCTCTAGACTCGTGAAAAACTCACAATCTAGATAGTATTGGTCCAAGACCCCCACGCTATCGTGGATGTCCACAGCGCAATCCAACACATGTCCGGTTTCATAAATGGCTTTAATGTGCTTGGGGGCGACAAAGCCCCCCACCCCAATGATCCCAAACAGCATGCAAGCTCCTCGAATGGTTTAAATCCTAAGAACCCCCATGCTAGCAAAACTCCCTTTAGGCTGTACTTTAATACTGGTAAGAAATCTCAAAGCGGGCATTAAAGCCGGGCTCGGGTAGTGCCATGCGGATTTGCCCAGCGCGGGCAACCATGTCCTCGTGTGGTGCATCCGCACTGGCCTGCCACACGGAGGTTTGGTTGACATAGTATTTGTTGAAGATGTTGTTGAACACCGCTGAGAGTCTGAGCCCATTCCAATGTTTATAGGGCGGAACCCAGTTGACAAAGATACTGCTCACGCCATAGCCGGGCTTGTGCACGGGCATGAGCCCATAGCCGGGGTAGTAAATGCTGTAGCCATTGTAGAACATGTTCGTGACAAAGCGGCTAAGCCATGTGAGGCTAAGCCCGGCGTGTTTGAAAACATAGTCGGCTTTTAAAATGAAGACATTGCCATAGGTGGCGGCCAGCGCGTAAGTGTCGGCTAGCAGGTAATAGCCCCGATGATAGCCCGTAGGATTAGCCACCGTGGGCCACGAGCGTGCGATGGAGAAGGTTCCCGTAAAGCCTTTGTACTTGACATTCCCACTCACCTCATACCCGAAAATGGCGATGGTTTCAGGAAGGTTACCTGTGAGGTTTTTAGCCGTGGCGTTGCCCCCGCCGTTTTTAGAGATGTCTTGCCCATAGGAGTTAACAAAGTTATTGATGACCTGATAGAATGCAGCTCCTCGGACATTAAAATAAGGGCTATTATAGTCAATGTTAAACTCTACATTTTGCCCAATAGTGGGTTTTAAGTTCTTTTCATAAATGACAGTTGGATCGCGCATGAGCACCCCATCCCCAGGCAATGCCCCCTTTGTAACATAAGCATAGGAGAGTTTCAAGCCCAAAGCTTCAATGGGGTTATATAAAATCGTGGCACTGGGGCTAAAACCAGATGTCAAGTGGTTGTACCCATCCTTATCTTTGAGGGTGTAGATGTCATAGCGCGTACCCGCCCCTACGATGAGGTTTTTAAGAAAATTATAGTTGGCCTGCACATAGCCCCCGATGATGTTGCCGATGCCATAGGAGTTTTGGGGCAAGCCACGGTAGGCGGGGTTAGCGGTACTCATGTTTTGATCATATTCGTCGGTTGTTGGATCAACATAGTAATGGCGGTAGGGCAGGCCTGGGCCAGTGGGGTCGTTAGGATTAATATTGCCCGGATACAAGCCGTTTTTCTTGTCAAGTCCTGAAAAGGCACTGAGGTTTTGGTAAATTGCCCCGTATTCAAAGACATTGCCATAATCGGGTGTGATGGGGTGCTGGACCTTGACATTGACCCCGGAGTTGATGAGGAAAATATCCCTTTGCAGCGTCCCTTCAGCGTCCGCGTTGCCCAGTGTCCAGTCATTGGGGGTGGGGTTTTGGGCGTTGGGGGGAGTCATGTCATAGGCTTGGTGGGTAGGGACCATTTGGTCACCACTACCATAGCCAATGTTATAGCCACCCCCGGCAACGGGGGTGATGGTGCCTTTCTCGCATTGGCTAGGATTTGCAGTACACCAACTATTGACTTCTGAAACATAGTAGGGATTAGTGGGCTCATTGGAAGTGTAGGCAAAAGGATTGCGCACGGGTTTATAATTGCCGTTGCGGACATTTAAAAAGGTGGTGGCGGTGATGCGCGGCTCGCCAAAGCTATCGCCCCCTTCGTGGTTGTATTTAAAAGATAAGTTGTGGTTCACATTGATCAAATACGCCAGCTCTTTGCCAAAGTCAATCAAAAAAGGGGCGGGCTGGGTGCCCGGGTCGTTGGCTTTGCTCAGCGCACTGGTGGCGTTGGGGCGCAACAAGCGCTCGGAGTTGTAGCGGGTCATGTTATAGCTCATGGCGAGGCTGTCTTTTTCATTGAAGTAGCCATTGATTTTAAAAAGAATGTTGTTTTGTTGGCCACTACTGCCGATCACCTTGTCGCTTTTGGGCGGGTTGTCGACATCGTAAGTGGGGTGGAAGAGGTTTTTCATGTCATTTGTACCATCGCGGTAGTAAAAGATATTTTGGTTGGTGTAGTAACCCAAAATGTCCCACTTAGTGGCCCGGTAAGCTGCGATAGTGTTGATGCGGTAACCAAAGTTTGTGTAAAAGCTCACCGCTGCCTGTCCGCCATAGGTCTGCCCTCGGCGCAAGAAGTCGTTCGCCCCGATCGTCTCCATCGCCATTTTGCCCGCAATGGCTCCAGGCCCAGCCGAGGCATTGGCCGCCCCCTTGATCACATCAATTTCTTTGAGCATCCCCGGGTCGATGATGGTGTTCGCGTCGTGGTGAAAGATGTTGCCATTTTGCGCTGCGCCGTCAATTGTAACACGCAGCAAGCGGCTCTCCATGCCCCGCACATAGACCTTTTGTGCCATATAACCCCCACCGGCGACATTCACATCCGCCCTTGTTCGAAACAAGTCATTGACTTGGTTGCTCTGGCGTTGTTGTAACTCTTTGCGGCCGATGGTCATGCGGTTGTTGTACTCAAAGGTGCGCTCGCCTAGGGTTGTAACCTTGCCCAAGGTGTGCGACTCTTGAGCGTCCAAAGTAACCCCGCCCATCGCCCCCAGCACACAAAAAGCGTGGGGAACATAGGATTTTAAACCGCCAATAGGGCGGTGTTTACGCTTAACTCTCATCGATAATCCTAAAGAAGTGGAATAAATGAGAGTATTCTATATGCAAAAAGCTTATATCTTATTTAAAAATATTATTTTAGTAATATTTAAATGATTTTCAAAATTGGATTTAATGTTGTCTTTTTGGTTTTGTTTTATTTGCTTTTTATAATTGTTTTTGATATAATAAAAAATCTATCTTTAATAATACCTACAAGGAAAATGCGATTTTATGGAAAATCAAAGTCAAGCTTGTTATGGGCGTAAAATGCTCAAGATGTGGTTACTTTTTGGGACCTGCGTACTGCAAGCCGAGCAGAGCGGAGCTTTCATTGGCGTGGGGTTGGAAGTGGGGCGCGCGAACAAACAGGTTGTGGGCGAGAGGAATGGTCAAGTTTTTCAAGTGCCCAGCGGCACGGTCGTACAATCCGCCTCCTATGTCCCCGGCCACGGCAGCGATGAATGCGTGGAGGGCAATTGCAAGGCAGTTTGGACACCCGGGGTTAATGGCGTGATGAACAGCACAAATGCCACCAACTATGGGCGCAACCAACCCATGTTTGGTCTCAATGTCTTAGCCGGTTATAAACAATTCTTTGGTAAGAAAAAATGGTTTGGCTTGCGCTACTACGGGTTTTTTGACTATGGGCATAGCAACTTCTCTAATGCCACGGCGGCTAATCGCGTGAGCGTGTTCTACCTCAACAACGACAAAGTGGATATGTACACCTATGGGGCAGGCATCGATGCGCTCTTTGACATCATCAATAAAAAGAAATTTGCCATTGGGCTGTTTGTGGGCGTGCAATTTGCCGGCAATTCTTGGACGAGCAATAAAACGGGCTATTACAACCAAGGTTTTGTGATCGGCACCGTGAGTGGGCAATGCGCCTACATCCCCGAGGGCAATGTCAACCCTTGCAATCCAAGCGCACACCTCACCAATCCAGTGGGCACCACGGGTGTGGTTAATCCCGCTAGCCTCATCTCCACAGGTCCTTTAGCGCACCGCATCAACAGCACGCATTTTCAATTCTTGGTGGATGTGGGTCTGCGCACCAACTTCATCAAGCACCATGGCGTGGAGTTTGGGATCAAAATCCCCACTATCCCCAATATGTACTACAAGGGCAACACCACCAAGGGTGGCGATCTTTATACGCTTACCGAAACCTTTAGACGGCAATACTCCATGTATTTGCGCTACATCTATAGCTTCTAAATTTTTAGCTCGCCCTAGTGGTGCGCCAAATACCACGCATACACCCCTTTAATCCCCTCCTCTAGCTTAATGCCCGCCCTCCAGCCCAAGCTAGAAATCTTAGACACATCGCAGCACTTCAATAAAGTCCCATCAGGTTTAGAAGCATCAAACTCCAACTCCCCTTGAAAGCCCACAATCCCCTTGATCAAATACGCCAAGTCTTGAATGCTGATGTCCTCACCCGTGCCTATATTGGTGTGGTTTAATGTCGGTGTGCCCTTTTGGTGTTTTAAGAGGAATAAACAGCCATGCGCCAAGTCCTTGACATGCAAAAACTCGCGCCTAGCTTTGCCACTACCCCAAATGCGCACACTCTGGGCACTGATGCCATGCTGGGCTAAGAGATTTAGGGCCTGCTCTTCGGGGAGATTCAAGTCTTTAAGCACGGCATCCATTTGCTTGTTTGCCAAGAGTTTGGCTAAATGCAACTTTCTAAGCAGGGCGGGCAGGACATGGGAGTTTGAGAGATCGAAGTTGTCAAACTCGCCGTATAAATTTGTGGGCATGGCAGCAATGAAGTTTGTGCCGTGTTGAGCGTTGTAGGCCTCACACATTTTCAGTCCTGCGATTTTGGCGATGGCATAAGGTTCGTTGGTGGCCTCTAGGGGGCTATTTAATAAATACTCTTCTTTAATGGGCTGGGGGCATTCTTTGGGGTAAATGCAAGTCGAGCCCAAGAACAAGAGTTTTTGCGTGCCGTTTTTGTAGGCGCAGTGGATGGTATTGGTTTGGATCGCCAAATTCTCATAGATGAAGTCAGCTTTATAGGTATTGTTGGCTAAGATCCCGCCCACTTTGGCCGCTGCTAGCACCACCACTTCAGGCCGCTCCTTCTCAAAAAACGCCTCCACCGCGCTTTGCTTGCTTAAATCCAGCTCGGCGTGGGTTTTAAAAATGAGGTTGCTATAGCCCTGCTCTTGCAGGCATGCGCTGATGGCGCGCCCAACCAGCCCTTGATGTCCCGCGACAAAAATGCGGCTACTAGGTGTTAGCATGTGTAATCCATCCCATAATCAGGGAAGATTAAGGGGCACTCTTTGGGGAAGTATTGCAAGCACAAGTCTAAAAAGACTTTTTGTAAAAACACTTCCCCGCATAAATACATCTGCGGGCAACTAAACTTCGTGTGAGCATCGTAAATGAGATTGCCTAAAAACTCGGCTAGAGAGTCTAAAATCCCAAAGCACATGGTGGGCGCGTCCGTGCCCCCCAGCGTGTAACTCACCGCACTTTTGAGCGTGGAGGCTGTATTTAGGCTCAAGGGTTCTTTGGTGAGTTTAAAATCCACTCGCGGGCCCTTGTTGCGTAAAAAGCTGGTGGCAAGCTCAAAAATCGCGCGGGGGTTAGGTTCTTGGCTAAAGCCCAAGACTTGCAAGAGCCCGGCTAGAAAGTCTAAAAGGTTTTGGCTTGGCGGGGTGGCGGGGGTTTGCTCTAAGCTTTGGCACAGATCGGGGAAGGCCTCCTTGTAATTAGCATAGAGTTTGCGCCCCTTGGCGTTGCTTTGCAACTGGGTAAGCAGGGCAACAGGGTGGGTTTCTTGCTCTATGCTTAAAAGCTGCTTGTAGCCTCCCTCTTGATACACCCAAAAGCAACTGGGGCGTGTGAAGTTCAGGTAAATGAGTAAATGGGGCTCTTTGGGGGCTTCTTTCTGGATAAAGTCCGGGGTATCCTTAGCGTAGATGAGGGTATGGGGCAACATAAGACCGCTTTGCGCCACGCTGTAGAGTTGCCATGTCGTGCTTGGGGCGCGGCACTCATAGGTAAAAATGGGCGGGCTTTGGGGGGTCTTGCTTAAAAAGAGATAGGAAATGCCCTTTTGAAGGGCAAAATGCGCCAAGAGGGCCAGCCCCAAATCATAGGGCAACAGCGCACTGATCTCTAAGCATCCAAATTCTTTAGCAAAGACTTCTTTAAGCGTGGCACGGATCGCGGGCTTCTCATAGGTGCATAGCACCTGCGCGCTCTTGGGCTCTAGCCTTGTTACCGATAACACACTCGCCAAGTCCATGAACAACACACTGGCCTCTTTACTTGGCGTGCTTGAAAGGCTAATCACCCCCCTAGAGGTTTGCACCACAAGAGCCCCGCTCTGTAGGGTTTGCAAGGCTTCTTGCATCGCCTCTTGCACCTTGGCAGCGGTGTCTAATTCTTGGTGGTTGTAGCTTAGGCTTTGAAAATGCGCTTTTGGGGCTAAAAAGTCTTTATGCGTGGGGTCTAAAAAGGCTTTGGCGTGGCTGATGTCAATGGGCGGGCAGACGACTTCTTGCTCCTGCCACTTCAAGGCCTCTTTAGCCACTTCTATGCCCGTAAAACTAAAGCTAAAGGCTAGGGGCAGGCGTTGGCTTAGTTCTGTGGCAAAGTTCTCCGCCTTTTTAAGGGGAGCTTTTAGGTAAAAGACCTCTTTGCTCGTGGCGTAAGGCAGCCCCTGAGCGTAGGCGTGGTGCGCCATAAAGTCCATAAACAGGGGAGCCAATCCTTGTGTGCCGGCAGATTTAAACTTAAACGCAAAGGTGTTCATAGAGCACTCCTATAAGAGTTGTTGGCAATGTCTTGTAAGCTTAAGGGTGTGGGCTTTGGCGTGGCTTTTAACCCCCATGCGGTCAAAATCTCTAGGGCTTTTTCTGTGGCAAGTTGCGCGCCTTGTTGCAGGGCGGGGCTTAAATTAAAGGTGGTGTTCTCTAGGGCAATTTCAGGGACAAGCCCGATGATGGTTGTGGGGGGTAGGTCGCCCATTAAGGCGGTGAGCTTTAAGGTTTGTAGCATCTCCACCTCGTGCGCACTCCCCGCCCATGTGATGTTGGGGGGGATTTGCACAAAATCAAAGCAAAAAACTTCACCCACTTGCGCCCCCTCCACGCTCACGCAGTCTAAGAGCAGGATTTTTTCATACTCCACAATCCAGGGGATCAACGCCTGCGCCATCGTGCCCCCATCCATAAAATCTACATCCTGCCCGCTAAAGGCGTAATTGCGTTGCAGTTGGTTACACAAGTGCACCCCCACCCCCTCATCGCCAAGGAGAATGTTGCCGATCCCAAGCACTAAGATTTTCAGGCTAATCTTTCACATAGCGGATGCCGCTTACCATCACATCCGCCCCACCATCGGGGAATTTGATGGAGTGGAAAACGACCATGTAAACATGTACGGGGATGAAGAGACAAATGCCCCAAGTGGCCAAGTGGTGCAAATAGCGCACATTAGAAAGCCCCCCGCACAGCACTTCAAACCACTTAAAACAAGGCTCCAACACCCCGCCTAGCCCCAAGTGGTAGACATTGTAATACAGCACCAACCCGCTCAAAATCACAAGCACCAGCAAAACACAAAAGGTGAAGTAAGCCACAAATTGCATGGGGTTGTAGGCCCCTTGTTCGTGCTGGGGCTTGCCTAGCCAAAAATAGACTTTCAGCTGAGAAACCCACGCCCCCACACTGGCAAGATTTTTTGCCGCCGCGCGCTCGCCCTTACTCTTGCGGTCGAAAAAGAAGAGGTAAAAGCGGAAAAGACAAATGGCGATCAAAAGAAAGCCTAACATGATGTGGGTGCTTCTAATGTAGGCTTGCAACAAGCCCATGTGCTTATACACGCTCGAGTGGGGGGCTAGGAAGGGGTAAGCGATGTAAAAGCCCGTCCCCATGAGCGCAAAAATCGCCAACGCCCGCCCCCAGTGGAACAAGCGCACCAGTCCGCTAAACTCTTGTGTTTTGTGGTAACTATCCATGTTGTCCCCCCTTGTCAAAACGGGCAAAGCTGGGATCGACCCTAAACTCTCCAAAGTTCTGCCCCTTGCTGTCGATGACATGCACGGAGCAGGCGATGCAGGGGTCAAACGAGTGGATCGTGCGGATGATCTCTAGTGGCTGAGTCAAGTCGGCGAGTCTTGTGCCAATGAGACTCATTTCATAGGGCCCCTTTTGCCCCTTAGAATCTCTAGCCCCCGCATTCCAAGTGGAAGGCACCACGGCTTGATAATTCTCCACCACCCCATTTTTGATCCGCACCCAGTGGCTAAGCATCCCCCGGGGCACCTGCCCGATGTAACGCCCCTTGTATTCTTTATCTTTATCGATCACATAGGGGGCACAAGTGCTTTGATCGGATTTTAAATTTTCTACCAAAGAGTCCCAAGTCTGCAACCCATTGTCCACTAAAATTTTTGCCTCCAAACAACGCGCCGCCGTGCGTCCTAGCGTGCTAAAGATCGCCTCAATGGGCAATCCCGTGTCTTTTAAAAACTGCGTGGCGACTTTCGTGGTGTAGGGGTTTTTGGCCGCAAGCCCCACGGCTAAGGACGCTAAGGGCCCCACCTCCATAGGCATGCCGTCGTAGCGGGGGGATTTGATCCACGAGTATTTATTATGTGGGTCTAGAACTTTGCTTTTTTCTAATTTGTCGCTAAGACCGATGCTTTCGCCGTCCTTAAAGCCCGTGTAGTGTGGATTTGTCTGCCCATCATAGGGGTGCAACTGGATCTCTTTGGTGCCTTTGTATTCATACCAAGAGTGCGTTACCTCTTCTTTGATCAAGTCCTCATTGATAGGGTGCAGGGTGTTTAAATCGCCATTGAGTACAATCCCCGAGCTTAAAAGGTGCTTGCCTCGGCTAAGCAGCACTTCCTCATAGGCGATGAAGTTTTTGAGCCCACAGCCATGCAGCACGCTGTCCTCTTTGTTAAACATGGCCGCTGCCATGACAATGTCAGGATAGTAAGCCCGCTCAACAAAGTCTTTCACGGTTTCAAATTTGCTCTTCCACTCAGCTAAACGGGTGGGATCGAGTACATCCATGACAGAAGTGATCCCGCCCACAGTTAGGCTTTGGGGGTGGGGTTGTTTGGCTCCAAAAATGGCGGTCATTTTCGCCGCCTCGCGTTGGATAGCCAGCAGTTTTAAATAGTGAGAGAGCACGATTAAATTCTGTTCAGGACTAAAATGGTAGGTCTTGTGCCCATAGTAGCCGTTGTTAAAAGGCCCTAGCGCGCCTTGTTTGGCAAAATCGCCCACGCGTTTTTGCACCTCTTTTAACTCATCTGCCCCTGTGCCTAGGGGGTATTGGCTGTAGTTAAAGGCGATCTTGCTCGCTTTCTTTGGGTCGGCTTTAAGCGCACTTAGAAGATCGCACCAATCCAGCCCGTGCAGGGTGTAGAAATGTACCACATGGTCATGTAACAAGAGTGCGATGTTCATCAAAGAGCGTACGAGTTGGGCATTTAGGGGGGGTGTGATGCCCAAAGCGTTTTCCACGGCACTGATGCCCGCCTTGTAGTGCGAATAGGTGCAAACCCCGCAAATGCGCTGCGCGATGAAGCCTGCATCTCTTGGGTCGCGGTGCTTGATGATCGTTTCTAGCCCTCTAAAGAGCGTGGAGGAGGAAAAGGCATCGGTGATGACATTGTTATCGTCCACCACCACCTCGATGCGTAAATGCCCTTCAATGCGCGTGATCGGGTCTACAATGATTTTCTTAGCCATTAAGCGTCCTTGTTTTGATTAAGCCCTGAGATCAAAGCGTGCGCCGCGATGCCGATCGCGCTCGCACTCAAAGCCACCACGCCCACAGTGTCGGCGACCTTATCTGCCCCCGCCCCCCCAAAGGCGGTCGTAACGGGCACAATGAGGCGGTTAGAAATGGGCTCTTCAAAGGGGCTCATTGTGTCCCAAAAGTTGGGCTCAGAGCAGCCAATGCAACCATGTCCGGCCTGAATGGGCCAAGAAGTGTGGGAGTTGAAACGCAGTTTTGAGCAGTTGTTGAAGGTGTAGGGCCCCTTGCAACCCACTTTATACAAACAAAAGCCATTTTTGGCGTTTTCATCGCCAAAATGTTGCACGAACTCGCCGGCGTCAAAATGCCCCCGTCTTTCGCAAAGGTCGTGCACACGGTGACCATACGCCCAAGTGGGGCGGTTGTATGCGTCCAAGCGGGGCAAAGTGCCAAACATTAAATAGTAGATGATGTTGCCCACGATGTTCTTTTCACTTGGCGGGCAGCCGGGGACATTCACAATGGGTTGGGAGATGATTTTATCTAAGGATTGGGCGTTTGAGGGATTGGGGTAAGCCGCTTGCACGCCTCCAAAGCTCGAGCATGTCCCAATGGCAAAGATCGCCTTAGCGTGCTCGGCTGCGTGGATACACTCCTGGGCACCTGTGCGCGCCTGTGCGCCCATCGTTAAAAAGTATTCTGTACCTTTAGGAATCCCCCCCTCCACCATTAAAATATAATTACCCTTGTGTTTTTCAATCGCCTGCTCTAGGCTCAAATCCGCCTGGTGTCCACTGGCAACCATGATCGTTTCGTGGTATTCTAAATTGATGTAATCAAAGATCACGCTGTCAATGCTAGGGTCTTCGCTCCTTAGCAAGCTCTCGCTGCAGCCTGTGCACTCGGCCATGTGTAGCCAAATCACGGGCAGGCGGTTAGCCACCTCCACAGCTTTAGCCGTCAAGGGGTTGAAACTAGCAGGCAGGGCAAAAGAGGCAGTCATAGCCCCCGCCCATTTGATGAAGTCACGCCGTTCAATGCCGTTTTTTTCCATTTCTTCGTAGATGTTTTTATCGGCATTGTGGGCAGCTAAGGGCATTAAACCTTCTAGTCGTTCGGATATGCTTTTAAAAAGAGTGTTGCTAAGATCTAGCATGAAATCCCCTTCATCTCAAAAATAGAACTCAATGATACAAAAATCAAAATATCAGTGGGCTTAAGCTTGCTTTTTTAGAGGAAAAATACAGGAGAGTGTGCCCTTTTTGTTTTAAGTGAGTCTAGGGGTGATTTATGGAGCGTTTAGCCTGCTTGGATTGTAATTGGATTGCAAAATGTCCTGGATTTAGGGCGTGTGGAGGGATTAAAGCTTGCTTTGGGCGCGGTTTTGGAGTATGTGGGTTATTGGGGACTTTGGAGCTTAAGTTTATTTGGGCTTTTTTATGGGTTTGTTACCTTGGCTAGGTTACCCCTTGGGGTTGCTAATTGGGGTTACAAGGCTTTGGAGAGTGGAGAGGGTTTGGCCTCTGCGGTGGCTCAAGATGGAAACTTGAAAGTTTCCCCCTGGAGTACACCCATCTTCAGGCTTTGCAACTCGTGGAAACAGGGGTTTATGGAGGTTGTGGTGCCAGCTCCATTTCAGACTCTTGGTTTTGGCTGGGTTTCAAGGCGTTTTAGCATTTTAGTGTTAGGTTTGTGGTTTAGCCAAATGCCATTAAATCTTCACCTCTTGGCCCTCTAGGGCTTTAGTCTGTGCTTGCAGGGCACTTAGGATACTCAATGTGGGCAATGGTGTGGGTGATGTACTGGACTTCTAGGGGAGGTAGGTGGATTTTAAGGACTTCGTAAAAAGCAATCGGCACTCTCTTATATCCGCTCGTCCATGTCATGTGTTCGGCTGCCTCGTGGCGATCGTTTTTTGGTTTGGGCATAAAAACAAGAATGTAGGCAAAAACCCTTTTTTTGGCGCGGAAGGCATGAAACTTGGCACCACATAAGCCGATGCCATTGGTTAAATTTGTGACTAGGGCGTATTTACAAGGTGTGTTTTGGCAATGATGTCGTTTTAGGCGAAGTAGGTGTATCCCCATCTTAAAATCTTTTGGGGTTTTGGGATTTGGATATAGCCATCTTTGGATACCCCTGCCATTCCCATAAAAGAAATCAGGGTGTTTTATCCAAATCTGCGAGCACCTTTTAGAGTGTGTGGTGTGTCCCTAGCATGCAGTGATCCCATTTGTGCAGATTGTACTTGCGCTTGGGTAAGTTGTGTACCCATTTGCTCTTGCCCTTCAAGGGTGGCAATCTCTTGTTCTGGTGCAGTGATTTGCGCCTCAATTTGGGAGAGGGCGCGGTGTTGATGTGCTTTTCACCTCTAAGGGTAGAAGGAGGGTTTTAAGCTCTTCTAGTGTGCTTAAAGAAATCTCAATTTGCTCGCTTGCCCCTGCGCCATTTTTCAATGTTTCTAAACCCCATCTTCATAAAACGATAAAGCTCAGATTTTAGCAACAGTGTGGAGAGGTTGGGTCTAAAAAAATGGTGATGTGGTTATCTGCGAGAAAATCCCCCTCTCGCTTTAAATAAAGCTATATGTCCCGCTGTGTCCACCATGTAGAGTTGATGAGAATATCCATTTTGTCGCTTGCGCTTATCTAGGATAAAATCCTCATCTACATAGTGTTTTTGTGAAAAATCAAATGTGATTACCCCTATGCCTGCCCTGATTTGATGAGCTGGATATGAAGGTTTTCGTATCTGGGTGCTTGCCCCGCTTTGAGTAACGGCTTGAGATTTTTAAGCTTTTCTTGCACCCACCCCACGAAGATGGGCTAGGCAGGGCTTGCACGACGCTTTTTGAACTGCTCGAGCTTGGGCTCTGTGGGCGTGGGGGCTCTAGTTTAGGGTGGCTAGGGTTTATAGGATTTGTTTAATGGGGGCGAGCTTTTAGTGGTTTTAGCCATGCCACATACCTCTAATACCGATAAAATTAAGGCCTGATAATTTTTGGATGCCGTTTGCAACTCTTGAGTCCGTTTTTTCACCGCCACGCACTCTGTAATTATTTGCTCTTGCACTTCTAGTGGCGGGAGGGAGATTTCAATCCCCATCAATGAATTTTTAGCGATGTTTTTTAGCACAATGCCATTAAACCTAGAAAGCTCCAAATGGTGGCGCAATATAAGATAGGCATGCTTTAAGCACAATGGGGCGATCCCCTCAAAAACATAGTTGTGGTCTGAGCTAGCAAATTTGCCCTTGGCATAGTGGATATTTGCACTCCCCCAATCCCCAATGATTAACACCTCCACATCGAAGTCGTGGCCCTCGCATCCATACACCTCTAGGGACAGTGTAAAAGTCAAAAGCCCCACTGTTGTTTTCAAAGGGTATTTGCCCTTGCACACTCTTTCAGATATTCCACAATTTCACGAGCCCCCACTTGCCCCTCTTAAAGGGATTAACCACCTCTTTACCTAAAATGCCTTTATGCAAGTCTAACACCTGCCTTAAAGGTAGTGCTAAAGAGCTGACAGCTCTAGGTCTATGTCTAAATAGGGCGTTAGATTGGGCAGGAGGTGTGCTCTTCTAAGAGAAAGCCCATAAGGCTTTGGAGGGCATGGGCTAATTTCGTGGGGTCTATTGGGTCGCTAAGGTTGTATAAGGTGGTTATAATGTGTTTCACGCTTTGAACATTGCCTAGTGCTTCGTTGTCGTGGTCATCTGTATTAGGGTTCTGCGATTTGATGCCCTCATCGCCCTTGCGCTTCTCTAATCATAGCTTTAGCAACTCCTTGTCTTGTTGCTGGTGTTATCCCTTTTCTCTGGCGCGCTTTTTAATACAAACACCTCCTTGCTTAGTATACTGGTGAAGAGGCGCATTTTTTCTAGCTCTAGGGCGTGAATTTGCTTAAGGATCTGTTCTTTTTGCCACGCTTGTCGCCTCTCTTGTATAAACTTGGCTTTAAAATAGGCGGCTTGTTTGGCTTTATGGGCTTGCTTGTCTAAGTCGTGGCAAAAAAGTACAAATCGTTAAACCAGATCTTGTTTCAGGCTCTCTTGAGAGAGAGGTTTCTTAAAGATTTTGGGTTTGTTGGAATTAAAGTCGTCTAAATACTCTTTAAAACTTTTCTCTAGGGCTGGGCTTAAGCTCTGCTTTTGTAAAAAGGCTTAAAAATCCTCTAAGGGATGGCCTTTGAGGGCGCAATACTCTCAAAAAGGCATGTTATTTTAAGGTCGTCCTCTAGAATACCCTTCACTAGAGTGTTGATGAGGTCGTTGTGGAACTTTCTCACTTTTTGGGCGTAAAAATGCTAATTCCCAAGGATAGACACTTCAAAAGCTCTAGGGCTGGGCTCTTTGGGCGTTGTTTGCAAAGCAGGGTACCAGGACTGCTTTTGCTTTTTGATTTGCTCTAGACTAGATGGGGTAGACTTTTTAACTTGGCCAAATGCTTTTTGTAGTGCGCTTTTTGTTGGACACAAGGGGTTGTGAGCAAAAGAGTAAGAGCTCTTGGGCTGTAAAAAGTATTCTGTAGTGCATGCATTCTTAAAATCTCCCTTATTTTGCGTAAGTTTACCAAAAATCTTGTATAATCCTCACGCACTGCGGACTATTTTTTGTCTATTTTTAAGGAAGGAGAACAATGCTAGAAATTCGATGGCACGCACGCGCCGGCCAAGGCGCGGTTACGGGCGCAAAGGGCTTAGCCGATGTGCTCACCACCACAGGAAAAGAAGTGCAAGGTTTTGCGGTCTATGGGTCAGCAAAAAGGGGGGCAGCGATGACGGCATATAACCGCATCGACTCCGAACCTATTTTAAACCATGAGAAATTTATGCACCCAGATTATGTTTTGGTGATCGACCCGGGACTCACCTTCATCACCGATATTACGGAAGATGAAAAGCCCAACACGATCTACATCATCACCACGCACTTAGGCAAAGAAGGACTGTTTGAAAAAAAGCCTGAATTGGCAAACAAGAAGGTCTTCACACTCGACTGCATTAAAATCGCGATGGACACGATCAAGCGCCCTATTCCAAACACCCCCATGCTCGGGGCGTTGATGAAAGTATCTGGTATGTTAGAGTTGGAGTTTTTCAAAAATACTTTTAAAGAAGTCTTGGGTAAAAAAATGTCCCAAGCCTTGATCGATGCGAATATGCTTGCCATCGACCACGCCTACGCCCAAGTACAATAAGGGGACAACCATGAAAAATTGGCAAGAATTTGAAACGGGGGCGGTGCTCTTCCCCTTTGAAAAACAAGGGCAAGAAGAACTAGGTAAACATAACAACGAACGCACCTACACCACGAACAGCTCTTTTACGGCGAGTGTGGCCAATTGGCGGGTGGAAAAACCCGTACACAACAAGGATGTTTGCATCAACTGCTTTAATTGTTGGGTATATTGCCCTGACGCATCCATTTTGTCTCGAGAGGGCAAAATGAGCGGGATCGATTACGAGCACTGCAAGGGTTGTGGGGTGTGTGTGGATGTTTGCCCCACTAACCCCAAATCTCTGTTGATGTTTGATAATTTAGAACCTCTAGAAGAGGCACTCACCAAATGGCCAGAAAAGAAAGAGGGGTTGAAAAAGAAAAGCTACCGTACAGAAGGGGGTTATAATGGCTTCTAGTTATCAATTAAATGGCGTGGAGGCGTGGGATGGTTGCACTGCGAGTGCGCACGCTCTAAGACAGGCCCAGGTGGATGTCGTAGCGGCCTATCCCATCACCCCCTCTACACCCATTATCCAAAACTACGGCTCTTTTAAAGACAATGGCTACATTGATGGCGAGTTCGTTTTGGTCGAATCCGAACACGCCGCCATGAGCGCATGTGTGGGGGCAGCTGCTGCTGGCGGAAGGGTCAGCACCGCCACAAGTTCACAAGGTTTTGCCCTCATGGTGGAAGTGCTTTACCAAGCCGCAGGGATGCGCCTGCCTATTGTGCTCAATGTGGCTAACCGCGCTCTGGCTTCGCCTCTAAACATCCACTGCGACCACTCGGACATGTATTTGGGCAGAGATAGCGGTTGGATCAACCTTTGCACCTGCAATCCCCAAGAAGTGTATGACTTCACTCTAATGGCGTTTAAACTTGCCGAGCATACAGGAGTTAGGGTGCCTGTGATGGTGCACCAAGACGGGTTTTTATCTTCGCACACCGTGCAGAATGTCCGCCCCCTAGCCGACCATGTTGCTTATAAATTCGTGGGTGATTATGTGGCCGTGCACCCCATGTTTGACTTTGATAGGCCCGTAAGCTACGGGGCCCAGGCCGAAGAGGAGTGGCACTTTGAGCACAAAGCCAAGTTGCACCACGCCATCATGGAGTCTAGCCATGTATTAGAGGAAATCTTTAACGATTTTGCCAAAATCACCGGGCGGCAATACAACATCCTAGAAACCTTTGATATGGAAGATGCTGAAGTGGCGATTTTTGCTTTGGGCACCACTTGGGAGTCTGCCATTGTGGCGGCTAAGAAAGCCAGGGAAAAGGGCATTAAAGCGGGTGTGGTCACCACCCACTTATTGCGCCCTTTCCCCTTTGTAGCTTTGGGTGAAGTCTTTAAAAAGACCAAAGCGGTGGCGGTGATGGATAAAAGTTCGCCCTCTGGTGCGATGGGCGCGCTCTTTAATGAAGTGGCTGCAAGTTTGTATCAAGTGCAAGGCTCGCGCCACCCGGTGCTTAGCAACTACATTTATGGGCTAGGTGGGCGCGACTTGACCCAAGCGGACTTAGACCATATTTTTGAGGACTTGAGCCAAGACGCGCAAAAAGGCACACTCACCCACCCCACCCAACAATTCATCGGGCTTTCTAGGCCTGAATTGTCTTACTTTTAAGGAGAACACATGGTTAAAGAAGTCAAAACACTCAAGAGTTTTAGCCAATCAGCAGAAAAATTTGAAGGCTCTCACCTCCTTTGTCCGGGTTGTGGGCATGGGATCATCGTTAGGGAGGTGCTAAACGCCGTGGATGGCCCCATTGTTTTAGGCAACTCCACAGGCTGTTTAGAGGTGTGCTCGGCGGTGTATCCGCACACTTCTTGGGATGTGCCTTGGATTCACATTGGGTTTGAAAACGGCTCGACCGCCATCAGCGGCGCAGAGAGCATGTATAAAGCTCTAGAGCGCAAGGGCAAATACACCGGTCAGCGCCCCAAATTTGTTGCCTTTGGGGGCGATGGCGCGAGCTATGACATCGGTTTTCAATTCATCAGCGGGTGTATGGAACGCGGACATGACATCACCTACATCTGCCTAGACAATGAAAACTACGCCAACACAGGGGGACAAAGGAGCGGGAGCACGCCTATGGGCGCAAGCACCAGCACCACCCCTGCGGGTAAAGTGAGCTTTGGGAAAAAAGAGCGTAAAAAAGACCTGCCCTTGATCATGGCAGCGCATGGCATCCCCTACACCGCCCAAATCGCCCCCAACAAGTGGAAGGACATGAATAAAAAGATCAAAACCGCTCTAGACACAGAGGGGCCCTGCTTCATCAATGCCCTTAGCCCATGCCCGACTGAATGGAAATACCACTCTTCTTTGGCGATTGAAATGACAGATTTGGCCGTGGATTGCTTGATCTTTCCTTTGTTTGAAATTTTTCACGGGCAAGAGTTGAAAATCACCTACCGCCCCCGCAATGTCCTGCCTGTGCGCGATTATTTGGGTGTGCAAAAACGCTTCGCCCACCTCTTCAAAAAAGAGAACGAACACATCATTGAAGCCTTGCAAAAGGATGTGGATGCCCGTTGGGAATACTTGCAGCGGCGGGAGGAAGCCAAGGTTTAATGGTCGATCGTTATGCTTTGGAGGGGATGGCGCACCTTTGGGGTGCACAGAATAAGTTTAACACTTACCTAAGAGTTGAAAAGGCGATTGTGCAAGCGTGGCACGCCCTAGGCGTGATAGACGCTAAGAGTTGCCAAAAAATCCAAGAAGTTAGCTTTAGCTTAGAGCGCATTTATGAGATTGAGCAGACCACTAAACACGATTTAATCGCCTTTGTCAATGCCGTCTGCGAGAACTTAGGCGAGGAAGCGCGTTTTTTTCACTATGGAATCACCTCCAGTGATTGCATCGACACGGCCCTAGCTCTCATGCTTAAAAAAAGCCTAGAGATCATCCTTAAAGACTTGCAAGGGCTTTTAGAGGTGTTAAAAACTAGGGCTCTTGAGTTTAAAAGCACGCCCATCGTTGGTCGTAGCCACGGTATCCACGGCGAGCCGATGAGCTTTGGACTGGTGTGGGCATTGTGGTTTGAAGAAATACGCCGGCATGTGAAATCTTTAGAAGGGGTGCTCGAGGAAGTGAGCGTGGGCATGGTGAGCGGGGCGATGGGCAATTTCGCCCATATCCCCCTAGAGCTAGAGGAAAAGACTTGTGAAATTTTGGGACTAAAGCCCGCCTTGATCACCAACCAAGTCATCTCAAGGGATCGGCATGCCAAACTCATCAATGCCCTGGCAGTGCTTGCCAGCAGTTGCGAGAAGATTGCTATCAATGTCCGCCACTACCAGCGCACTGAAGTTTATGAGGCGGAGGAATCCTTTAGCGTGGGGCAAAAGGGCAGCTCGGCCATGCCACATAAACGCAACCCGGTTTTAAGCGAGAACATCACGGGGCTGTGTCGGGTTATTAGAGGCTATGCCACTCCCATGCTAGAGAGCGTAGCCCTGTGGCACGAGCGCGACATCAGCCATAGTTCGGTAGAGCGCTTTGTCTTTCCCGACATTTTCACCACCACGGATTTTATGCTACACCGCCTAAACAACTTGCTTAAAACCCTTGTGGTCTATCCTAAGAATATGCAGGCAAATTTGGAGCGCACGGGTGGGCTAGTGTATTCGCAAAAGGTGCTTTTAGAACTGCCAAACTTAGGTTTGAGCAAGGAGGAGAGTTATGCCATCGTACAAGAGTGCGCCGCCAAGGTGTGGCAGGACTTACAAGAGGACAGACATCACAAAGAGGGCTTTTTAAACACACTGCTTGCCGATCCCCGTTTAAAGGCGATAGACATAGAAAAAATCAAGGCGTGCTTTTGCCAAGAGCATTACCTAGAGCGCACGGAGCAAATTTTTCAGCGCGTATTTGGCAAATAAGCTAAACTTAAGTGAGAATACGGTAATTTCAGCCGTCCTTTCATGAGTTAATCTTGTGGGCTTTTTAGCCCACTGGTCGTGCTTAATCCCCCCAAATTTTGCGCCCCACCTTTGGTCCCAATTCCAACCGATGTAACTTTATGGGGCTTTGATGTGGGGTTTGTGGTACTCCTCGTGTTTTAACAACCATTCTTTAATCTGCACCCCGCCCCCATAGCCACCTACCCCGTTGCTTTTAGGTACCACGCGGTGGCAAGGGATAATAATAGGGATGGGGTTGTGGTGGTTGGCGTTGCCTACGGCTCTACACGCTCTAGGATTGTTAATGGCATAAGCGATTTCTTGATAAGTCCTTGTTGTGCCATAGGGGATATTTTGCAGGGCTTGCCACACTTGCAAGTTAAAGGGGCTAGCTGACAAGCTCAAGGGCAGATCAAAACTAAAAAGAGTGCCACTAAAATAGTCTGCTAAACTCTCTAGCACGGCTTGCATGAGTGGGTCGGGACTTGGGGCAGGGACGCTACGCGTCCTTTTTACAAAATCCACGCTCACCAAGCCCCGATCATCTGTACATAAAGCCAAGCAGGGGATAGGAAAACTTTTAGGGAGCTTGAAATAGGCTAAAATCACAGCCCCATTTTAAAGGGATTTAAAATATTATTGGGATCAAAGGCTTTTTTAATCGCTCGAAAAAGCCCCATCTCTTCAGGGCTGAAGGCTAGGGGCATGAATTTGGCTTTAGACAGTCCAATGCCATGCTCCCCGCTTAAAGTTCCCTCCAAAGCGATGGCACATTTAAAAATCTCCTCCATCGCCCTTTGCCCCTGCTCTAGCTGTGTTTCGGGGTTTTCAAGCATGATATTCACATGCACATTGCCATCACCTGTGTGCCCGAAACAGGGGATGGGCAAGTTATAGGCTTTAGAAATGCGTCCAACCTCCTCAAGCAAAGCGGGCAGACTCGCTCGTGGCACCGTCACATCTTCGTTTAGTTTTTTCTTGCCATAAACACTAATACTCTGGGACGCGTTGCGGCGTGAAAACCACAGGTTTTCCTCCTCTATGGCGTTGTGGGCTGTTTGAAAATCCACACAGCCATTGGCTTTAAAATGCCCCTCAATGGCGTTTAATTGCCATTCTATTTGCTCGGGCACGCTCCCATCCACTTGCGTGATCAAAATCGCCCCCGCTTCAATGGGTAGCCCCTTATGAAAACGCTCCTCCACTGCCCGAATACTTAAGTTGTCTAAAAACTCCATCGCCACAGGCGTAACCCCGCTCGCCATCGTTTTATACACCGCTTCCATCGCCTCTTGGATGCTTTGAAACACCCCCATTGCCGATTGGCGCAACTTGGGCTTGGCCAGCAGTTTTAAAGTGATTTCGCTGATCACCGCCAAGCAACCCTCACTGGCGATCAAAATGCCCGCCACATTAAAACCCGCTACATCTTTGATCGTTTTCTTGCCCGCGCGGATAATGTCGCCATTGGGGAGCACCGCCCGCAAAGCCATCACATAGTCTTTAGTGATCCCGTATTTAGCCGCACGCATGCCCCCCGCATTTTCGCTCACATTGCCCCCCAAAGTGCTTTGATCTTGGCTGGCTGGATCGGGCGGGTAGAAGAGCCCTAATTTTTCCACTTCGTTTTGGAAGTGCTTATTAATCACGCCCGGCTGCACCCTTGCGATTAAGTTTTTGGTGTCGATCTCTAGGATTTTGTCTAAATGCTTTTCTACGCTTAAAATCAGCCCCCCACTCACCCCCAAGGCCCCGCCTGTAAAGCCACTGCCCGCCCCTCTAGGCACAACGATGATCTGATGCTGGTTGCAATAGGCCAAGATTTGGCTGATCTCTTGTTCGTTTTTAGGGAAGATCACGCCCTCGGGCAGGTGGCGCTCTCTAGTCGCATCGTAGGCGTAGGTACTCAAATGGGCGGGGTCGGTGAAAAAATTGTCCCCCCCCACAAAGCCGCGCAAAGCCTTGGTGTGTTCGGGGTTTAGCATGGGCTCTCCTATTGTCCTAGTTCTTTCTCCTCTTGGAGGATGCGTCTCTTATCTGCTTTCTCTTGTTGTTTCTCGGCTTTTTTAGCTTTCTTCTCTGCCTTTTCCTCTTGTTTTTCTTTAGCCAGCTCCCGCTTGCGCTCTTTTTTCGCCTCTTTAGCCTCTTTTGTCCGCTCTTTGGTGGTGGCTTGGTCTAGGGATTTTTCCTCTGCCTTTTGTTGTTTGGAGAGTTCAGGGGCGATTTGTCGTTCTTCCTCTTGGATTTCCTTGTGGTATTCCCTTTCTAGGGCTTGTTTTTGTTTTTCGCTCTTGGCTTTTTTGATGTCTTTTCTTAGTTCCTTTTTATCCTCTGACTTGATCTCACGCTCTAACTTTCTCTGCCCCTCTTTGCGCAACAAATTATCGTAATAGCTGAAGTAATGCCGTGCCTTGCCCCCGGCGACTAACTTACCAAAAGTCCCTCTATCCACGCCCTCCACACGGGAGAAAAAGGGTGTGAATGTGCGCCCCACCTTTGAAGTGTCAAAAGGTTTGGTTTCCAAAATAGCAAAGCTTTGGCAGTCTAGGATATTTAAGCGGTTGGTACTGACAAGGTAGATAAGCCCCACACTGTAAATGTCGCAAGCCCGCCTTAAAGTCCTGGCGGTTGGGTCAAACCCGTTTAAAAACGCCACCAACAAATCTGAGTTGATGAAGACCGTTTCTGGGTAGTCGTCCTTCACCTTTTCGTAGCTATGCACATCGGGGGCGATCAAAAAGGCTTGGTTGTTGAACTCCCTAAAGATCGCCAAATTGCCCTTTTTAGGTACCATGCGGGGGGTGGGCAAGTGCTTTTGCTTCATCACCTTGTATGGAGTGTATTTGGCGTAAGCCACACCGTTTTCAATGGAAAACACTTCAAGGCCTGCGACGATGACATCGTAGTCAGTGAGTTTGGCGAGCACATACCCGCTCTCACCCACCTGCAAATCGTAGGCTTGAAACTGCACGACTTTTCTAGAGGTGTCCACGCTGTCGATGTTGATTTTTAGGGGTGCACTCCAATCTTTGGCAGACATGAGCCCACACAGCCCTAAAACCACTAAAAACCACTTAAACATGCCCATCCTTAAAATGTTGTTGGAACCACACCAAGCCGTAGCCCACCCCCACACTTTTACAAAGCTGATCGTTTGACATGAAACTCTCCACCTGATCTAAGGGCAAGTAAATGATCTCGATGTCCTCAGTGTCAATCCCCCCGCCTTGATGGGCGTGTTGGTTTTGACTAATGCGCGCAAAGAACATGGTCTGCTTGCTCCCACTAATACCCGTGGAGCTGTAAAACACCCCGATTTTTTGCAACATTTCAGGCACAATGGCATACCCGCACTCTTCAAGCACCTCTTCGCAAGCGATCTGCGCCACACTCTTATGCGCCTTGTCCACAAGCCCCGCACACAGCTCATAAGTGTAGCCATCCACACTCTGCCCTCCATAGATGCATGCACTCACAAACACAGGGGGCCTAAACTGCTTAACCAACACAAAGCTTTGCTTCTCTATGTGGTAAAGCAAAATGGACACGCTATCATGCACGCGGACCATGTCCCAACTTTTATTGATCCCATCTTCCTCGTATAAAATGCGCTTAGGCTTGAAATAGGCGGAAGTGGGGCAGTCTGTGATTTGGATATTATCGTAAGCGATCATTAGTCTGTGTTCTTTGCGTTTTCTTTTTGGGCGTATTCAAAGGAGGTCAAGTCTTCCAGGGTTTTTAAATAGGGCTTGATGGCTTGGCTGAAAAGCTGCTTATCGTGCCCTAGAAGTTGGCTTTTGGCGGTGCGGATACGCCCGAGCGGGTCAACAGGGCGGTCGTTAAGATACGCCCCAAAGTGCAGGTGTGGGCCTGTACTAAGCCCCGTGCTGCCCACCTTGCCGATCACCTGCCCCCTTTTGACATAGCTGTGCACATGCAAGCCCTTGGCAAAGGCACTCATGTGGGCGTAAACCATGCGCAAATCGCTGCCATGCTTGATCTCAATTTCATTGCCATACCCCCCTCTGCGCCCGATAGACACGATATAGCCATCGGTGGCCGCGTGGATCAAACTTCCCCTTTTGGCGGCAAAGTCTATGCCATAGTGGGGACGGATTTGCTTTAAAATGGGGTGCATGCGGCCTAGAGAAAAGGGCGATGAAATGCGAGTGTAGTGCACGGGGGTTTCCAACAAGAACGCCACGACCTCCCTCCCCCTTTCATCGTAATACTTACCCTTGTAAGAAAAGACATAATGATCGCGCCTGTGGGCTTGCAGCATAGCGGCTTTGATGTTGGGGTAGCCAAAGGGTTGGTTTAGGCGGTATTTGCGGGTGTAAATGAGGCTTAATTGGTCGCCTTTGGTCACGGTGCGTTTTAAATTGAGGATTTTTTGGTAAATCCCGATGAACTCTTGGGCAAGTTTAGCATCCCCCGTGGCCTTAAAAATGTCGTGGTAGGCGGAGTGCTTGATGTGTACGCTTAAGGTTTTTTTAGTGGTGCTGTAGATGATAGGGATGAAGTCTAATGCATACTGCCCGCTAGGCTCTTTATAAAGGCGCAGCTGCACGGACTCACCCACGGGGACCAAGACTTGCAAGAGTTGGCCTTTGTCGTTTTTAAGTGCATAGTAGGGTACGCCCGCGCGGATCTCTGTGCCTAATTCCTTGTCTTGGTAGGACAAGTTGTAATAGATTTTGGGGTCAATGTGGTGTTTGTTAAAAAACTTGAGTAAGGTCATGCCATGCTCCCAAATGAGTCTCTGCCCCACAGATGCCCCGCTAAAACCCACGCAAAAGAGCCACGCCAAAATGAACCGAACCATCGCCTTCCTTATTTTGTAAAAAGTTGGATTTTAATATAGAATAGCTTATAAATAAACTTTTTAGAGGTCTTGATGAAAAAAGTGCGCTTCAACCGACATGTTTGGCTTGTACCGACCATCACCTTTTTGCTCTTTTGCTGTGTGCTGTTGCTCTTGTTGGTTTACACCTTCAGTAGCACGCAGTCCGTGTTTTCAGCGATAGACACCGTTAAAAAATCCCCGACGAACGCAAAGGAATTGCGCCAAGAATTGTCCAAAACGATGCGTATCATGCAATGATTAAAAAATTAAAACTTTTGCCGATCTAGCCCGAAAGAAACTTCGAGAAAGGATTTGCCATGGTCAAGCCTGTAGGTACCACCTCCTCTTATAGCCACCTAGGCTCTGTGCAAGCGTCCCGCCCCGCCAACCACGCCCAAGCCAGCGAAGCCCAAGAGTCCAATCGTGTCGCCCAAATCAAAAAGGCAGTAGAAAATGGGCATTATAAGGTAGATATGGACAAAACCGCCCATAAAATGGCACGGGATTTGCTTGGCTAAAGCGATACCGAGCGTTTCATAATTCTTCATCAAAGATAGCTTGGTATGAAACCACTTGAAGGCGGCGCATGCTTTATGGCTATCTTGAGCAATCCGTGCAGGATTTGCAAACCCTTATCCAACTCACTTCCCAAGATTTAGAAGACATTAAAGAAGCCAACCACGAGGCGGTTTTTGCCCGCAACGGCCTTAAGAAAGAGCGCATTGCTTCTTTTGAAAACTGCAAAGCCCTTTTTGACCAAGAGATGTTGGTCTTGATGGAAAAAAACCCCGGCACACCACTAGTCAATCTCTTAGACGAGCGTGGCTCTGTGCTTTTAAAAGAAATGCGCCAGCTTTTAACCGAACTTAAAGAGATCAACGCCGATTACGCCCGCATTGTCTTTGCGGTGTCGGACTTTTACTCCAAACTCATGCAACAGATTGTGCCCTATGAGAGCACGGGCTATTACAACCAAAAGACCGTTGCCAGTAGCTTTTTACAAGTGCGGGCATAAGGGGATTTTATGGGCGGGATATTTGCGACTTTAAACACTTCTTACACCGGCTTACAAGCCCACCAGGTCATGGTGGATGTGACCGGCAACAACATTTCCAACGCCAACGATGAATTTTACAGCCGACAGCGCGTGATCGCCACACCCCAAAGCACCCTCATGTACACCAACCGCAACATGAACATGGGGGTGAATGTCCAAAGCATCCAACGCACGCACGATGAATTTGTCTTTGCCCGCTATGCCCATGCCAAACAAGAGCAAGCCTATTACAGCACCCAATTTGACAATTTGCGTGAAGCGTCTTCTTACTTCCCCGACATGGACGAAGTGGGCGTGCATACAGACCTGCAAGACTACTTCAACGCATGGAAAGACCTCGCCAAAGACGCTAAATCCCCCGCCACCAAGCAAGCCCTCGTACAGAAAACAAAAACCTTGACCACGAGCATCCACGATGCCCGCGCACGCCTTGTAGACTTGCAGAAAAAAGCCAGCCATGAGCTCACCAGCACCATCACCGAAGTGAACCGCCTAGGTAGGGAAATCGCCAACATCAACAAGCACCTTAAAGAAATGGAGGACGCTAAAACCCTCAAACAAGCCAACGAACTGCGCGATAAACGCGACCAGCTAGAGTTTCACCTCAAAGAGCTGATCGGGGGCAATGTGACCAAGAACCACATACAGACCTACTCGCTCAATGACATTAAAACCGCCGACTTTGACGATGGCTATGTTTTTAATGTGGGATATGGGTTTAACATCGTGGACGGGGCGATCTTCCACCCCCTAGTGGTTGAGCAGAATAAAAACGAAAACCAGCTTGCCCAAATCTACTTTAGGGGCGATGATTTTAAAGTCGTCAACATCACCGACAAGATCGATCAGGGCAAGGTGGGGGCGTTGATGGGTGTGTATAACGATGGCTTGAATGGCACTAGAAAGGGTAAATTGCAAACCTACATCGATCGCCTAGACACCTTCGCCAAAGGCTTGATCCAAGCCACCAACGCCATTTACGCCCAAAGCGCGGCGCACCGCATTGAAGGGCACATCATGGACTTTCAAGGTACTGAGGTTTTAAAGGACACCAACCACAACATCAAAACGGGGACTTTTGATTTACTCGCTTACAACACCAACGGGCAAGTGATCGCCAAAAAAACCATCACCATCACCCCCATCACCACCATGAACGATGTGATCGCCCAAATCAATGCCAACACAGACGACAACCACGACAACAACACCACGAACGATTTTGACGATTACTTCGTGGCGCATTACGACAGCGATGCTAAACAATTCACCATCCAACCTAAAAACCCCTCTCAAGGGCTGTTTGTGTCGCTTAGAGACCATGGCACGAATTTTACGGGCGCGCTAGGGCTTAACACCTTCTTTGAAGGCGACAGTGCCAGGGACATTAAAATCAACGACACCTACCGCAAAGAACCCACCGCCCTGCGCCCGTGGCTTGCCCCCATTGATGGCAACTTTGATGTTGCCAATATGATGCAACAACTCCAATACGACAAGGTGGACTTCTTCAAAGACAACAAGCTAGACAGCAAACCCATGACGCTTGAGAGTTATTACCAATTCCTCGTGGGTAAGGTTCACACCGAGGCTGAACATGCCAAAAAGACTTTAGAGAGCAAGGATGCTATTTTGCATGTCATCAAAAAAGAACAACAAGCCATTTCAGGGGTCAGCACCGATGAAGAAATGGTCAATCTCATCAAATTCCAAAGTGGTTATGCCGCCAACGCCAAAGTCGTTACAGCGGTCGATCGCATGATCGAAACTTTGCTAGGGATGAAACAATAGAGTTAAAGTTATGGAATGTGGGGCGCAAAGGTGGGGTTTAGGAGTTTATGAGCCAAAAAAAATCTCTTGCCACCCCCGCGCTCACTCTTACCACCAAAGTTGCCCTATAACTTCTAATCTTGCATACGCACCCAATTCCCCTTAAATCCCATTTGTTCTAAAAAGGTTTGAGGATTTAGGGGTGGAGGGTGTTTCAGGCTAAATTTGAGGGCGTTCTTAGGGATGGGGGTGATTTTCGTGAGCTGTGCGCCGTGGGGTTGCCATGTGAAGCAGTGATGCTCCTGTTTGTCAAAGCCCATTAAATTACCCCTAGGGTTAAGCTCCCAAGAGTAGAGATTTTTAAGGGGCTTAACGAGTTCTTCAAACAAGATAAACTCTTTTAAATCTAGTGAGCGCACCAAAACCATTAACCTTAATTGTTGACAAGAGTGCAAAGCGATTTTAATCCGTTCGTTATAAATATTGATGAGAGCCAGCCCCGTTTTTTGTAGGTCCTTTTGCCACTCCATTTTGTAAGAGTAAAAGGGGCTAGCCCGCCCTATGATTAAACGGGCCGCTTTAAGTTTGAAGGGATTTTTCGCCTTAATGGTCTTTGCGCTGTAGCCAAGCCCCTCATGTTCTAAATCAAGCAAGCCTAAGGGGGAGAGGCGTATTTGTGTTTTAAACGCTCCTCCTAAAGCGCGCACAAAATCATCACCCCCAATCTCCCCCTTAAGCGCAATCCAATAGATTAAATGCCCGCCCAACTCCACAATAAAACTTTTAGAAAAGGCATTTAACCCCCCTTGGGGGCGCAAATCCCTTAACCTAGGCGCATTGGGCATTTTTAAGCAACTCCACTAAGTGCCTAGCCACCGCAGCGATCACGGGCACACACACAGAGTTGCCGCACTGGGTGCGTAAATGTCTGGGGCTCACCACGATTTTAAAACCTTTTGGAAAGCCCATAAGGTTTAGCAACTCTCTAGGCGTGAAATGGCGCACGCCATCGACCAATTGGTAATTATGTGAAGCGTTTGCCCTAAGCGCACAGGCGTGGTTTAAAATGCTGACATTCCCGCTCTTGTTCTCATGCCAAATAGAAGGGCTGAAAAGGCGTTTGTTTTGCACGCTTTGTAAGCGTTTCTTGCGGATATACACGCTGGCTAGACTAGATTGCGGGGGGTTGGGCTCTAAGACTTGGGCTAAATCATAGGGGATTTTCGCAAAGTCAAAACTAAAGGTCTTGGCTAAATGCGCATCTAAAAAACCCACGAAAATCAAGCGCTCGCGCTTTTGGGGCAAGCCAAAATCTAGAGCATTTAAGACTCGATAACGCATAGAGTAGCCTAAGTTTTCTAGGTGTTTTAAAAGGACTTGTAGGGTCTCTCCTTGTTTGTGGGTGGCAAGTTGTTTGACATTTTCAAGCAAAAAGGCTTTGGGCTTGTGGTGGGCTAAAATACGCACAATCTCAAAGAACAACGCCCCCCTTGGGTCGTTTAGTCCGCCTTGTGTGCCTATGATGCTAAAGGCTTGGCAAGGGAAACCTGCGCAGAGGATATCAAAGGGGGGAATGTCGCTTGCCTTAATTTCTCTAATGTCGCCTGCCGGGGTGTCTTTAAAATTGGCATGGTAAGTCTCTCTAGCGTGAGGGTCGATCTCGCTAGAAAACACGCACCGGCCCCCTACTTGTTCAAAAGCAAGCCGAATGCCCCCAATACCGGCAAATAAATCAATGAAGCGCAACATTGAGGGATTATAACACAGTAAGAGACACCACAAACCACCACAATGCCATCGCCCTAGATGTTTACATGGGCAAATCTAGTTTCAAGCAAGATACGGACGGTCAAAGTCGTGGAAAAGTGCGCCCATGTCGAGGTGATAAAGGTTACTAGGCGGGCTTTTTCCTCCGCGCTGTGGGTGCGTTAGTAATATCAAAGTCTGCCATGTTTTGGCGCACATACGCCTCTATGGCCTTTTTTTCTTCTTGCCTTCGGCCGTCCTTGAAACTGCCGAAAGTAGCACGGGGAGTTAAAGTTTCATTCATTGCCCCATGATACACCAAAACGCTTAAGATTTTTCTTTAATCAACATTTCTATTACTAAAGTCCGTTTATGTTTTGGTGTATCTGTGTGTAAATGTTAAATATACTGATATAAGTTATATTTCTCATCAAACGCCGCGTTTAGCTCCTCTAAGCCCTTGCGTTTGGCCGTGGCTAAGTCCAGTGGTTGCAGCACTCCATTAACCACCACAGAGCCCACGCCGTAAAATTTTTCTTTGCCTTTTTGTAGCATCAAGTAAACCATTAGATGAGAAGCAAGAAAACCAAGAATGACTAAAAACCCCACCACCACTCCTTCTAGTGGAGCAAGGTTTGGCGAGCAGACTAGACCAACCTAGGTCTAACCCCCCCCTCGTATTTGATCTCTAGCTCTTCTACGCGTTTTTCTAATTGCGCGATTTTGACCACATGGCGGTTGGGCACTACCACCAAGGGAATGTCTTTGAGCTTGCCTTTGACGCGCTTAGGGCCATGGTGATCCCACACGGTAGCGATGAGCTCCTCAGGGTTTTCCTCGCCCCAAGAGCCATAGTAAAGCAAATCCTTAGGCGGCTCGTCCTTGACATGTTTTTTGATAAATTCATCATAAGGCAAACCTCTTTTAAGGCGGGCCTTTCTCTCTTTATCGCGCATCTGCTTGGTGGCATGTGCATCGACTACAAAAGTTTCCTTATCCCAGACCACCTTGTAAATGTTAGAGGCCACATGCTCAGAAATGCGCCCTACTTGCAAATCCTCCATGACAAGCTCTGGATCGCGCTCGAGCACATCTCCATAACCCCCGCCACAGCCTTGGGCAATCATATACAGCTCGCCCTCTTGAGACCTGTCAAACTGCAAGCCCATGTGATAAGTCGTATAAACCCCCCCTTTGAAAGGGCGTTCATTCATCACCCGCTCCATGGACAGATCAAATTCCTCGGGGTTTTTCTTGATGATCTCAAAGATGTTGATCCCTTTAACCATCGCTAAGGGGTAAGTAGCGCACCCATACCCTCCAAAGAGCCCGCCCACGCTAGAAAACTTTGCGCCTGAAGTTACGGTCATAAAGCCCCATTCAGGAGTGTTGCGCGCGGCTACAATCATCTCATAGCCCATCCCTCCGCGGAATTTGCCAAAACCCTGGTTGTCGCGCACCACGCGCTTGCTGACTAGTTGCAAGAAAGGTACTTCCTCCTCCATCACCTCTTGCTCGCCAATATCGGCCATCGCACAAAACAAAGGAGCCACCGCATCCTCACCATCTCTAAAGGCCTTCGCCCCCCCGCCCATGCCATTTAAATCCGCGCACAAATTGCCGACCTGTTCGCCATGCTGGGTTTCTCCGCCCCATAAAAAGTCGTTGATCTGGTTAAACCAGGGCGCAAGCACATTGGCGTACTTGGTGTGCATGGAAAACTGCAACTTGGCATAGGCAATTTGGAGCGCACTAAAGGCCCTAAAAGAGGCTTGCAAATTCTGCCCATTGGGCGCATCATAGGAACAATCTCCCCAAGTGCCCTCATCGGAGATCACCTCAATAGGAGAAAACGCGCCAGTGGATCTGGGCAAATCAGGCCACCAATAAGAGAGCACAGCTTGGGCAAAAAAGGCCTTGGTGGAAGCTAGTGGGGAGTTAATGGCGCGGTTGATGATCTCCTTGCCCGAACCTCTCAAATCTACGGTCATGTGATCACCCTTGACGGTGATCTTACAAGCAAATTTGATCAAAATATTTTCTTTGAGCGTGGAATCCACAAATTGCTCCACGGTTACCATGCCATCTGGCATGGCCGCAATGCGCCGGCGCACTTCATTTTCCACATCCTCCACGGTCATGCGGATTGCTCCCACAAAAGCATCAACGCCGTATTCATCGATCATGCGATCCACAATATCCATCACGCGGCGCACCGCCCCCATTTTGACCTTAATATCAGCGAGCATCAGCTTTGGATCGCGCGTGGAGTGCTGTAAAAAAGTGAGCAAATCCCGGCGCAACTTGCCCCTCTCTACGATCTTCATGGGACTCCCACGCAAACCATCATCAAAGGGGGTTTCAGAGCCGCTAGGCATTCCGCCCGGCTCACACGCCCCATTTTCGCCCTCATGGATGGTTGCGCCCACCCAGGCGATGATCTCGTTGTTGCGGATCACCGGGGTCAGCATAGATTGATCGGTATTATGCACACAGCCAAAGCGCGCATCGTTGTGGAAAAAGCCATCGCCCTCATGGATGCCCACGGTAGGCTCGTCTTTCCAATACTTCATGATGTAGCGGATGGGGTGGTGTAACACAGCAGCAAAGGCGATCACGCCCCGATTGGACATGTAACACACATCTCCACTTGCGGTATAGACCGCTACAGACAAATCTGCCCACTTGGCTCCGGGTGCTGCGCCCATGCTTTCACACATCTCAAAGGCTTCATCAAGCGATCCACTCAAACGCCTGCGGATGCGATCGTAGAGTAAGGGATTCCCCCCTTTTTTAAGCACCTCTTCTTCTAGGGGCGTGCGCTTGGCGATGGAATGGTGGCGCATAATCTTAGGATCAGGACCCAAAAATAGGGTGGTTTCATTCATAAAATCATCTACCCAGGCCTGTTCTTCTGGAGTTAATCCCTTTTTAGAAGGGTGTTCATGGTGGCTGTGGGCGTGGGGGTGTTTGTGGGCCTCTATGTGGCTTCCTTGATGGGCTTTGCTTGGCATATTTCCTCCTTAAAATGTTTGATCTTTTAAAAGCCAGACAGCACCTTGAGGTGTGGGTTCTACGCGCCAGTTTTTCTCTACCAAATAGGTCGTGCTCTTAGTGGTGATGATGGCAGGGCCATGGATGACATAGTCTGCACTCAAAACGCTCTCATCATAAATGGGCGTCTCAATGGGCTCTTTCTCATTGACATAATGCACCTTGCGCACACTTTTAGCGCTGGGAGTTTTTCTCTTGTGGCTAGAGTAGAGTTCTTTAAAATGCACAACATCGGTCTCAATGAAAGTTGCCACGCGCACGGTCTGCACACGCACGCCTGCCTCAGGAGCTTCTACCCCCTTGCCATAACGCTTAGCATAGACATCTGAGAAAGTTCTAATGGCGTGCAAAACATCACCCACATTGCTGATGCGATTCATGTCTAAAACCACCGAGGTTGTTACCCTCTGGTTGCCATAGCGCATATCCATCTCTAAGCGGTGTTGCACATTAGAAATATCATAACCCTGGCGGCGCAAATCCTCCTTACCACGCCTCTCTAACTCCTCAATGTATTCGTTTAGGCGATCGTACTCATCAAAGAGTTTGCGCTCGATGGGTTCATAGAGCACGATATAACCGCTTCTCTCGTGGATGTGCAAAGGCTTCATGTTGCCCGCACCCAAAGCGGAGAAAACAGAGGCAAAAGGGGGGAAAAGGATTTTACTAATGCCAGCGTGGTAGGCGATCCCGCAAGCATGCAAAGGACCATTGCCCCCATAGGCAACCATGGTAAACTCATCTACATTGCCCCCATTTTTGCGCAACTCCATTTCAATCCCAATTGCCATTTGCTCATCAACAGATCGCTTAATGACTTTGGCTACCTCAATCACATCCAAATCCAGTGCATCACAGAGTTTGTCTTCAATGACAAATTTAGAGCGTTTGGGATTGAGTTTGATCACCCCATTGGCATAATTATCCGGGTCTAAATAACCCAAAAGCAAGTCCGCATCTGTGACCGTGGGGTTTAGCCCGCCCCGATCATAACAAGCAGGTCCGGGGTCCGAGCCCGCGCTCTCAGGTCCAATCTTGATGGCTTGGTGGATACGATCGTAAGTGGCAATCGATCCGCCACCCGCCCCTAGGGTGTTAAGGTGGATCATGGGCAAGGTTACCAGCCAGCGGCAAATCACGGGCTGAAAATCATAGTGCTTGACCCCGCCTTTGGGCAAAATGCCTATGTCAAAGGAAGTTCCGCCCATGTCCATGCACACCACATTACCAATATCTGTTGTCTCTGAGAGGTGCTGGGAAGCACTCACCCCGCTTACTGGCCCGGAGTGGATGGTTTGCAGACTATCTGTAGAGTTGCTTTGGGCCATCCCTCCGCTATTGTGGATCACGAGCATGGGCTTGCCATACCCACTATCACGCAAATTAGAACTCAGTTGGCTGAGCGCATGGAACATGATCTCGTATAAAAAGGCATCAATAATGGTTGTGTTAGCGCGCACATATTCACCCTTGCGCCCGGAGACTTGAGAGCTCAAAATCACTGGAATTGCGCCTAATTCGTGGGCAGGATATTCCTCTAGAATCGTCTCGAGCACGAGTTGCTCATGGCTAGGGTTTTCTGTGGCATTGGTGAGCGCAACCACAATCGCTTGCGCGCCATTATCCACCAGATCGCGCACCTGTTTGCGTACATCTTCCTTTTGCAGAGGCACTAAAATCTCGCCCACGCTATCCACGCGTTCTTTGACAGATCGCACCATGCGCCTAGGCACAATCGGATCAGGGCGTTGGGCGTTGGGCATGTTGCCCTGCTCGGTAACATCTAGTCCTTCGCCATAGCCCTTACCTCTTGATAAATGGATGGTATCCTCAAAACCATGCGTAACAATGGCCCCCACCCTTGGACCCTTACCCTCAATGAGCGCATTCGTGCCCAAAGTGGTCGCATAGCGCACACTATCCACTTCTTTGAGTACCTGCTCTCTAGTGAGCCCCGCGATTTTGCACGCATTGTCCAAGGCGGCATTAAAGCCTAAAGACAAATTATGGTGGGTGGTTAGGGATTTGGACTCGATGTATTGGCCATCCCACGCAAAAAAGCAATCCGTGAAAGTCCCACCAATATCTACAGAAATGCGTTTCATGCGCCCCCCTTATCTTGATCAAAATCCTTATCAAAGCGCGCCCGCAAGTCCGCCTGTGCGTTTTCACCCGGGCCATAATGCACGCTAGTTTCCGGGTCTTGCCCAATTTCCTTCCAACGCCTTTTTAGATCGTCAATATCCCATAGCATGTCTATGGTGGGGGGATAGTGGGGAGGAACATACTCGGTTTCAATCTGTGTCCCACAAGTGGGGCAATAGTATTCGTAAATACGGCAAAACTTGGGGTCGGGCGAAAAGGTGTATTGGTAGCGTTTGGGGTCTAAAATGGGCGGATGGATCTCCTCGGGGTTTCTGTCGTAAATGAGAGTGCCCTTTTTGTAAGTATCTCTAGCATCGCCAAAGTCATGCCCACACACACGGCAGAGCCACCGCTCGCTGTTTAAATCGATCATCAGGTATTCGGTCATAGGAACGCGCATGTTCTCTCCTTATGTTTTCAAGTCTTCTAAAATCAAATCGCCATTATCCGTTACGGCAAGGCTCCAGCCCTCTGGCACCCTAGCGGTGAAAAAGGGCCCCTCTACAATCGCTGGGCCCTCCATATACGCCCCCATCTCCTGTTTATCAAGGATCAACACCACCTCTTGGTGCATGCCATCTAAGCCCATGACATTTCTTGTGCCGCTCACTTTGGGCCCGACTTTGCGCTTGGGCAGACTGGCGCGCAGGCTGGGGTGGGAGAGTTCATAGCGGATATGGTAGGCCAAGATGCGTCTTTGGTCTTTATTGATTTGGGCGGTGTCCTCTAGGGTGGTGCTGTGCGCTTCAGAGCCATCGGCGTTTTCCACGATCACCCGCCATTCCCCCTTGCAATCTTCAAAGTCATACCCCTCTTGAAACATGTGCCTTTTGGCGCGCTCTTGCATCTGGGCTTTGATTTTTTCAATCTCGTGTTTGTTTAAGCCCGTGATGTCTCTCTCAAAGGTCTGGGCCACATCCGAGAAGCTGATCCCATAGGCCGAAAACACCGCGGCAAGTTTGGGCACGATCACGCGCTTAATGCCCGCTTTTTTGGCCGCCAAGCATGCGCTCATAGGCCCCCCACCTCCAAAGGCAGCTAGCACAGTGCCCTCTTGCACCCTATCTTGCAAACATGTGGCCAATTTTTGTGCGTAGACCTCCTCCATTTTAAACAGCGCCTCCTCTAGTTTCAAGCCTAAAGGCTTGGCGATCTTTTCACGGATGGCCTGGATTGCGCGCTCCTTATCTAGTCTTTGTTGCCCATTCAGATAGGTATCTGGATCGATGATCCCCAAAGCGACATTGACATCCGTGATCGTTGCGTCCGTGCCTCCAAAGCCAAAACAAGCAGGCCCGGGTGCTGCACCCACGCTATCAGGACCCACGCTGATCGCCCCCTTATTGTCCACACGAAAAATCGAACCCCCACCCACACCAAAGGATTTGACATCACTGAGCTCAAAGGAGATCTGAATCCCCTCCACACTGCCCCGCCTCTCTGTCTTGATTTTATACTGGTGTACCTCCCCAACATCTGAGGTGGTCCCCCCTACATCTACCATCAAGACATGCTCAAAACCATAGGCCTTTGCTAGTGCCTTGGTGCCCTCAATCCCCCCTCTTGGGCCTGAAGAATAGGTCTTCAACGCCACAGATTTAGCCACCCTTGAGGATGCCCCATCGTTGCGATAAATCAGCAAAGGGTTTCTAACCTTGTGGGCTTTCAAGCGGTGCTCGGCAGAATACAAAAAGCGCTCCATGGTCGGGTGCAAAAAGCTATTGAGCAAAGCTGACCAAATGCGCCTAACTCGACTGGTATCGTTGGTAAACTCCCAAGAAAAGAGCACGGGCACAGAGCCTAGCAAATGCCTAGGGAATTGCAATAAAAAGGTATGTTTGAAGTCCTTTTCATCGTCCTTATCTTCAATGGCGATGACGAGCCGCTCTGCTCCTTTATTGGTGAGCGTATTTACGGCATTGGCTAAATCCACCTCAAAGTCCTCACCTGCCAAATTAGCGATCACAAAGACACGATTGCCCACTAGGCTAGCAAGCAATTCTTGTTGTTGTGTGCTCTGAGTGAGCTTCTCTACAAGGGTGGCATCGTTGGTGATGAGACCTAGTTTAGGACCTTTTCTTTCTACTAAGGCGTTGGTGCCTTGGGTAGAAGAATAGCGGATAAGCTCCGTGCTGTGTAGCAACTTAATAAACCCATCCTCACCATAAATTTCCTCACTGGCTTTTGTAATGCCCTTAAAAAAGCACTCAGAGAGATCCACAGGGGTGGTAAGGGTTTTGGTGTAGTGCACCTCTGAGCCTTGCACCACACAAATATCTGTAAGCGTCCCGCCATTGTCTAGGTTGATGAGGTATTTCATGGGTATCCTTTTTGGTTGATTTGGTGCTTAAACTCTAAGGCAGAGGGGGGTTAGACACCCCAGGGGCTAACTCTAGGGGTACAAACTTGCCTTCTTGGATGACAAACACCCCTAAATTGGTGATGACTTTTGAGACACACTTGGGTCCTGTGAGCGGTAAGCTACACTCCTTAACCAGTTTCAAATTTCCCTTTTTATCGGTGTGTTGCATGATCACAATCACCTTTTTGGCACTGGCCACCAGATCCATAGCCCCCCCCATACCTTTGACCAATTTACCCGGCACCATCCAGCTGGCCAAGTCCCCTTGAGCAGAAACCTCCATCGCCCCCAAGATCGTTAAATCGATGTGCCTCCCTCTAATCATCGCAAAGCTCTCGGCCGAGCTAAAATAACTCGCCCCCACACTAGCGGTGATGGTCTGCTTGCCCGCATTGATCAAATCCGCATCCACCTGCTCTTTGGTTGGAAAGGGTCCCATGCCCAAGAGGCCGTTTTCGCTCTGCAACATGACCTGTATATTCTTGGGGATGAAGTCGGCTACTAGAGTGGGGATACCAATGCCTAAGTTGATGGAGTATCCATCTTTAATATCCTCTACTGCCTTTTGAGCCATCTGCTCGCGGCTCCAGCCCATACCATTGTAATCCATTCACTCTCCCTTTTTTAGTGTCAGCTGTTCGATACGCTTTTCAAAACACCCCTTGAAAATGCGATCCACATACACCCCGGGGACATGGATAAAATTAGGATCGAGTGCGCCCAGCTCTACGACCTCTTCTACCTCCACAACGGTAACTTTAGCCGCTTTGGCCATCATAGGATTAAAATTCATGGCGGTTTTATTAAAAATTAAATTGCCATAAGTGTCAGCTTTTTGGGCCTTGATAAAGGCAAAATCTGCTCTAAGGGCTCTCTCTAAAATATAAGTGCGTCCCTCAAATTCCTTATGCTCCTTACCCTCTGCAATGATGGTGCCCACTCCTGTGGGGGTGTAAAAGCCCGGAATGCCAGCCCCTCCAGCTCTAATGCGCTCGGCTAGAGTGCCTTGTGGGTTAAATTCCACATCGATCTCGCCGGCTAAAAATTGCTGCTCGAAGGCGGCGTTTTCCCCCACATAGCTGGCGATCATCTTTGTAATTTGTTTATTATTGATGAGAAGCCCCAAGCCGAAATCATCTACCCCGGGGTTGTTGGAAATGCAGGTGATGTTTTTCACCCCGCTATGGCTCAGGGCTAAAATGGCGTTTTCAGGAATGCCACACAACCCAAAGCCTCCGAACATGATGGTCATGCCATCTTGCACGCCCGCAATCGCCTCCTCTATGCTTTTTACGACTTTATCCACAGGTGGCCTTACAGGCGCTCAACAAGGATTGCCAATGCCTCGCCCCCGCCCACACACAAACACGCCACGCCCAAATGTTTATCGTAAAAATGTAGGGCATGCACCAAAGTCGTTAAAATCCTAGCCCCGCTGGTGCCAATAGGGTGGCCTAAAGCGATCGCCCCCCCATTGACATTGATTTGGCTGTCCTTAAGGCCCAAATCTTTTTGGGTCAAAATCCCCACTACCGCAAACGCCTCGCTGATCTCATAGAGATCAATGTCGCCGATTTGTTTATTGTTGTTTTTTAAAAGCTTTCTAATGGCGGGAGCGGGCGCAGCGGTAAATAAGTGGGGGTCGTGGCTAAAGGATGTGTAATCCACGATCTTGGCTAGGGCTTTAGTGGAGGTTTCTTTAGATAGGTTGGCAGAGCCTAGCACGAGCATGCTCGCCCCATCGCTGATCTTACTGGAGTTAAAGGCGGTGATGGTGCCCTCGGGATCAAAGACGGGTTTGAGCTTCAAGCCCTTGTCAAAATTAACTCTAGTGGGCTCTTCATCCGCGCTCACCACGATCTCATCTGTGCGCCCGCGCATGGACACGCTGAACATCTCGGGTTTAAAGGCGTGGTTTTCAATGGCCCTAAGGGCTTTTTCATAGCTGGCTTTGGCAAAGCTGTCTTGTTCTGCCCGGCTTAGGTGGTTTAAACGGGCGTAATTTTCAGCAAAGTCGCCCATGCGTGCCTTTTTGTAGGCATCTTGCAAGCCGTCTTTAAGCATACTATCCTCCAAGGCAGTGTCGCCCATTTTAAAGCCCGCCCGGCTTTTCATGAGCAAATGCGGGGCAAGGCTCATGTTCTCCATGCCCCCCACCATAGACACCCGGCTACGCCCTAAAGCGATCTCATTTGCCCCGAGCATCACCGCCCTCAAGCTCGACCCGCAAGCCTCATTGACTAGCCAACAGGCGATGGACTTAGGCAAATTCGCCCCTAGGGCGACTTGTCTAGCGGGAGCTTGTTTTAACCCACTGCTAAGTACATTGCCGACAATGCAACTATCTACAAAGCTGGCATCAAATCCACTTGCAAGCAAGGCCTGCTCAGCTGCCAAAGCCCCCAACTTTGTGGCAGGAACACTAGAGAGAGTGCCGTTAAAAGACCCAATGGGGGTGCGTTTGGCACTGTAAATATGGACTTCGTGCATGTTTGCTCCTCGTGTTGTTGTGGGGGCATTATCGCACACAAAAAGTCGGCGTTACGCTAACAAAAGACAAAGTTGCGCTCAAAAAAGGCATAAGCGTTTACATTTTGTAACAGATAGAGGGGGTTAGGATTTGGATTTGTAGTGCTTTGCGGTGGCGTGGCAGGCTTGCATGATTGCCCCCCTAACCCCCTTTTCTTCAAGCACGCTTAAGCCCTCAATAGTTGCGCCCGCGGGGGTGCAGATGTTTTGGCTAATCTCTTGGGGGCTTTGGGTGGCAAGCAGGGCATTAAAGCCTTTAAAGCTTTGGCTGATGAGTTTTTTAGCTTGGGTGTGCTTTAAGCCTGCCCGCACACCGGAGTCGATCAGGGCTTGGGTAAAGAGGCTTAAAAAGGCGAGCGTACTCCCATTGGTCACCATGGAAGCGTCGATCAACTCTTCTTGATCCACGGGCACGGCTGTGCCAAAGCTGGCGAGCAGTTCTATGCATTCCTTAGGGGCTAGGGTGGGGCTGTAGTAGGTTGTGGCTGAGAGCCCTAAAAAAGCAGCAACATTGGGCATGAAGCGCACAAAATGGGGGGCTTGCAAATGGGCTTTTAAAATCTCAATAGACACGCCCGCAAGTGCACTCAAGATAGCATTGGCTTGCCCGGTGTAGGTGAAGGCACTTAGGGCGTGGGGCTTTAGGGTGAGAAAGACGATGCTATCGGTGATGTCGATGTTTTGATCGCAGGCTCGCAGATTAATAAACTCTAGCCCTTCTTGCTTCAAAAAGGGGGTGATTTTACTTGGGTCCTTGCCCGCAATGCTGATAGATCGCCCCGCCAACACACCTTGCATGCCTTTTAAGATCGCTCGAGTGATTTGGCCATAGCCGATGAATAAGATTTTACTTGTCATGGACGGGTTGCCTTTCTTGGTAGAAGCTAGAAATTTTTTCAGAGATTTGGTATTGGGGGTATTTTGCGCTGTCTAAAATCACTTGCGCCATGAGTTTGTGGTCGAAGTTAAAGACCAAAGGGGCTAGAAAATTGATGGTGGATTCTTTTAGGGGGCTTTGGATCACCATAATGTTGGCGATTAAAATGTTCTGGGCTTGGTCTAGGTTTAAGAGCGTTTGCAAAGCTATAGGGATTTCAAATTCATAGGAGCGCAGGGCAAAGGGGTTTACCAAAGTGAAGGTGGGCGTGTGAGCATCGGCGTTTCTTAGGCGCATAAACACTTCATCAATTTTCTCCAAGTCCATTTGAGAGACTTCTTCAAACCCCAAAATGGGGGATTTTACACTAAAAACCATACCAACCCTTGAATTTGTGTAACTTAAGAGCTCGATTTTACTAAAACTGCTCCAAAAAATCAATTCAATTAATTTGGGGTTTTGGTATAATGGTGGCTTTAGCTTTAAGGATCAGGATGCGTGTAGTTTTACTCTCAGCTGTGGTTTTAGCTCTATTTTTTGGGTGTGCTAAGAAGACGAAGGAGTCTATTTATAACCGGCCGGCGATTTTTTGGTATCAAGGGATTTTGCGTGAGATTTTGTTCTTAAACCTAGAAACTGCAGACAATTATTATTCATCATTGCAAAGCGAGCACATCAACTCGCCCTTGGTGCCCGATGCCATGTTGGCTTTAGGGCAAGCCCATTTGAAAAAGAAGGAATTTGTGTTGGCGGAATACTACTTCGATGAGTATATCAAACGCTTTGGCAATCAAGACAACATTGACTATTTGAAGTTCATGAAGTTGCAATCCCGCTACTATGCCTTTAAAAATCACAGCAAGGACCAAGAGTTCATGTCTAACACGATCGGCATGCTCAACGACTTTGTAGACAAATACCCCAACAGCCGCTTTTTAAACCAAGTGGAGTATATGCAAGTTAAGTTCATTTTGGGGCAAAATGAGTTAAACCGGGCGATCGCTAATGTTTACAGGAAACGCCACCAAAAAGAGGGGGTAAAGCGTTATTTAGAGCGGGTGGATGAGGTTTTAGAGAAGGAAACCCACCCTAAAAAATCCTACATGCCTTGGTATGTAGCTATCTTTAACTGGTAAGGGATAAAATGACAGACAAGTTTCCAAGTGTTGTACCTGTGATCGTAGAAGAAGAAACCTTCATGTACCCCTTCATGATCGCCCCCATTTTTATTAACAGCGAAGCTAATATCAAGGCGATCAACAAAGCCACCCAAGAGCGCAACGACTTGATCTTTGTGAGTTGTTCTAAGGGAGAAACGGGTGGCGTGGTGGATAAGGACAAGTTTTACGATGTGGGGGTGATCGGCTCGATTGTACGTAAGGTGGTCCTGCCAGACAACCGCATGAAAATCCTTTTTCAGGGCATTTGCAAGGGGAGGATTTTAAACATCGAATCCACCGACCCTTTGGAGGCGATGGTGGATGTCATCACCTATAAAGACTACAGCACCGAAAAAATCAATGCCATCATCGATATTCTTAAAGAAAAAGTCGGCAATCTAGCCAACATCAGTCAGTTTTTCCCTCCCGATTTGCTCAAAGCCATTGAGGACAACACCGACCCTAACCGTGTTGTGGACTTGGTCGCCTCTGCCTTGCGCCTAAAAAAGGACCAGTCTTACACCCTTTTTGCAAGCAATGACACCGAAGAGAGGTTGCTTGGGCTGATTGATTTGGTCATGGAGGAAATCAAAACCCAAAAGCTCCAAAAAGAGATTAAGAGCAAGGTGCATAGCAAAATGGAGCAGGTGAATAAGGAGTACTTCTTAAAAGAGCAGCTCAGACAAATCCAAAAAGAGCTGGGCATCGACAAGCAAAAAGACGAGGAGATTCAAGAGTACACCCAAAGACTGAGCACCATTGAGCCCTTCATCACTAAAGAAGTACATAAGGAGATCAAAAAGCAGATCGAACGGCTTAGCCGCGTGCACCAAGACAGTTCGGATGTGGGGATTTTGCAAAACTACATTGAGTGGGTGCTCGACATCCCCTTTGGGCAGTACAGCGATAAAAAACTCTCTATCAAAGATGTGGAGAAACAGCTCAACGCCGACCACTACAGCCTAGAAAAACCCAAAGAACGCATTGTGGAGTATTTTGCCACAATGGAGCTGATGCGCCTGCGCAAGCAAGAAAATAAAGAAATCAAGGGTACGATTTTATGCTTTTATGGCCCCCCCGGGGTGGGTAAAACCAGTTTAGCTAACTCTATCGCTAAGGCCATCGAACGTCCTCTTGTAAGGATCGCTTTAGGTGGGCTAGAGGATGTCAACGAGCTAAGGGGGCATAGGCGTACCTACTTGGGCTCCATGCCAGGGCGCATTGTGCAGGGCCTCATTGAGGCGAAAAAAATGGACTGTGTAATGGTGCTTGATGAGATCGATAAGGTGGATAAAAGCATGCGAGGAGATCCGGCCAGCGCGCTTTTAGAAATTTTAGACCCTGAGCAAAATACCAGCTTTAGGGACTATTACACCAACTTTAACATTGACCTCTCTAAAATCATCTTCATCGCCACAGCCAACGACATTTCAACAATCCCTCCGCCCCTAAGAGATCGCATGGAGTTCATCGGCGTGTCCAGCTACACCCCCCAGGAGAAGGAACAGATCGCGATTAACTACTTGATCCCCCAAGAGCTCAAAAAACACGCCCTAAAGCCTAGCGAGGTGGTCTTCACCCATGAGGCGGTACAGCTCATTATAGAGAAATACACTAGAGAGGCTGGGGTTCGGGGCTTAAGGCGCACGATTGCCACAATCATGCGTAAATGCGCTAAAAACATTGTTAACAACCAAGAGGAGGGCAGGAAACGCAACCGTAAAACCACAATCACCCCCGAGAAAATCCCTGACTTTTTAGAAAAAATCGTATTTGAGATCGACCCTGTGGATAAAGAAGATGCGCTAGGCATTGTCAATGGTTTGGCGTGGACGAGCGTGGGCGGCGATGTGCTGAAAATCGAATCGGTGAAAATCAAAGGCAAGGGGAATTTAAAGCTCACCGGCTCTTTGGGTGAGGTGATGAAGGAGTCTGCACAAATCGCCCACTCGGTGGTTAAAACCCTGTTAGATGAAGAGGTGCTGGTAACCAAGAAAAAACGCTCCAAAGAGAAGGATAAAGAGAAAGAGAAGATCTACAATCTCTACGACATCCATTTGCATGTTCCAGAAGGGGCCACGCCCAAGGACGGACCCAGTGCCGGGATCACGATGGCGACCAGCATCGCGTCTATCCTATGTGAAAAAAAGGTACGCAGTGATGTGGCGATGACGGGCGAGTTGACTTTAAGTGGTCGGGTCTTGCCCATCGGCGGACTTAAAGAAAAGTTAATTGCCAGTTTTAAGGCGGGCATTAAAACCGCTTTAATCCCCGAAAAGAATTACCAACGGGATTTAAAAGACATCCCCAAAGAAGTGCAAGAGCACATGGAGATCAAAGCCGTACAGACGATCGAGGATGTGCTCGGCGTGGCGTTGGTACCCTAATGCAAGTAGGCATTGTCGGACTAGGCCTTATGGGCGGGTCCTTGGGACTCGCTTTGCAAGAGGTGCGCCAAAATTTAGGCATCAAACGCATTTTAGGTTGTGATAGTAACCCCTTGCACGCCCAAATGGCACTCAGCTTAGGGCTTGTGGAGGAGTGCGTGGAGCTCTTTGCCCTGCAAGATTGCGCCGTGGTGTTCTTGGCAACTCCGCTCGATGGCATTGTGAATATTTTACAAATCTTCAAGCCCAGCTTGCAAACCACCATTATCGAGATCGGCTCCGCCAAAGAGCAGATCATCAATGCCATCCCCTTAAGCCTACGCCCCCAAGTCATCGCCACACACCCCATGTGTGGAACGGAGTTTTATGGCCCCAAAGCCGCCCTTAAAGGGCTTTACCAACACAAAATCGTGATCTTTGTGGATTGCGACAGGAGCGCGCCCGAACATGTCGAGAGGGCAAAAGAAATTTTTAGCGCAATTGGCATGCAATTGGTGAAAATGGACGCGCCAAACCACGATGCGCACATCGCCTTTGTGAGCCACCTACCTCACGCCATCAGCTACGCTTTGGCCAATGTCGTGCTCTCGCAAAAAAGCCCGCAGACGATTTTATCTTTAGCTGCTGGGGGTTTTAAAGACATGAGCCGCCTTTCTAAAAGCTCGCCGGTGATGTGGCGCAGTGTGTTTAAGCAGAACAAAGAGCAGGTGTTAAAGGCGATGGGGGCGTTCTTAGAGGAAATGGGGGCTGTGCAGGGCTTGCTTGAAAATGAGGATTGGGAGGCGTTAGAGGCGTGGATGGGGCGTGCAAATCAACTACAAGAATTTATATAAGGGGGTCTCATGGAGGCACAACTGATGAAACTTGCCATTGAAACTTATAAAATCACCTTGATGATCTCTTTGCCCGTGCTTTTGGTGGGCTTGGTGGTGGGCTTGGTGGTGAGCATTTTTCAAGCCACGACCCAAATCAATGAAATGACTTTATCTTTTGTGCCTAAGATTTTAGCCGTGATCGCGGTGATCATCTTTACCATGCCATGGATGCTTAACATGCTCTTAGACTACACCCACACGCTCTTTAAGCTCATCCCAAAGGTGATCTCCTAGTGTTGATCGACTTTGCCCGCTACTCCAGCGTGAAGATCGGTGGGGTGGTTCAGGTGCAGGTGCTTGAAACTTGCGCCCCCTATGCTAGCGTGCAGATGGTGGGCTTGGCAAACAATCTTCTAGTCGCCCCAAGTGCCGAGAATCTAGCCATCTTGTCTAAACATTTTGATTACATCACCGACTTAGGCACACATTTAGAAGTGGGAGCAAGGACAAGTGCTCAAAGGCTCTTTAGTTATTACAAAAGCCACGATCTACAAGGGCTAGAGTTCTTGGGCGCACTGCCCGGCAGTGTGGGCGGTTTGGTAAAAATGAACGCGGGCATGAAGGCCTATGAGATGAAAGAGGTCATCGAGGCGTTGAACATCAATGGGGAGTGGGTGGAGACTAAGGATTTGGGCTTTGCTTACCGCACTAGCAAGATTCAAGGCGTGGTGTTTAAAGCCCGCTTGAAAAAACATAAGGGTTTTAGACCGGGCGTTTTGCAAGAATGTGCACACATGCGTTGCCACCCCAAGAAGCCCAGTTTTGGCAGTTGCTTTAAAAACCCTGTGGGAGATTTTGCCGGGCGACTCTTAGAGGCAGTGGGACTTAAGGGCTTTAATTTGGGGGGGGTGGGCTTTAGCCCATTGCATGCCAATTTTTTGATCAACCTTGGGAACGGGCGTTTTGAAGAAGCACTAAGGCTCATCACTCTGGCCAAAGAGCGGGTGTTTAACGCCTTCGGTATCGCCTTAGAAGAAGAGGTCTGTATCTATCGCTAGTTCTACCCTAGAGCGTATCTAGCTCTTCGGGGGATAGGTCTTCATAAAAATGCTCGAGCGCAAAATCCACGCCCAAGTATTTAGCGATGTCTTGAGCATCGATTAGGGCGTTTTGTAAACAGCTGGTTGCCCCGGGGGAGGGGGTCATGTTAAAAGTGATGCCCTGGTTGGTTTTGATCCGTTTTTCGCCTAGAACGAGCTTTCTTTTGGTGCGGTCCAACACCTGCGGACGCACTTCCCCAAAGCCATGGGCGTAGTGCAGATCGGTGAGAGACAAGGAGGGGATGATTTTACGCGCATCTTTTAAGAACTTTCGTTTGCCGATGTAGGGGACTTCAAAAACCATGTTTTTAAAGACATAGTTGCGGATATCCCGCTCGACAAAGAGATCAAAGACGATGTTCAACACATCCGTGTTGAAGTCCATTTTCAACAGCTCCCAGCTCAAACCCTTGAGCAGTTTTTTATTGCGCTCGAGTTTGGGCATGGCTAGGGCAGTGGGCCCGATGCGTGTGCGCCCTTTGATCACCACATCGGGGTCGCCATGCAGCGCGGCAAAGGGCAGTTTGGGGTTTTGCACGGTGTAGACCTTGCCACGCAATAAGTCGGGTACAAAGTAAAAACTGCCCGCCACAGGCATACAGCCCAAATCCAAGCCATAGCCTAGCGATTGCGCTAGGGGCAGGGCGTAGGAGCCAGCATTGACCAAAATATATTTAGCGTAAATCTCATCGGTTTCATCGGAGATCAACGCCCAGTCGCCCAGCCTTTTTTCAATGGTTTCCACATGGAAGTTTAAAAAAACTTTATTATTGGGCTTGATTGCCATTGCTTCTTCTACAAAGTTTTCACTAAGTAGGGCGTAATTCATTGCGCACCAATCTTTTTCAAACCCGCTACCCACGATATTTTCAGGGCGCTCTAGCCCGTGGTCCTCTAAGATCACTTGCGGTTCGATCTCTTTGACCTTTTTCTTATCAAAGAAAGTAAGCCCGGGATAGATTTCTTGGAACTCTTCATGTCTTTGGGTGATGAAGGCGCATTCCACATCACCCACGCCGATCGCCATTTTTTGACACTCAAAGATCGCCTTGTTTTGTAAGCCCTTATTGAACGCATAGCGACGCACCTTGTCGGCAGACAGCTTAACCTTGCGCGCCTTTTGGGCGGTGTAGTTGGTTTCAATCGAGCCATCATGGATGGTTTGGGAGTTGGCTTTTGCACTGGAACTCACTTTGGCCAACGCGTCCTTTTTATCTATAATGGCGATTCTCTTAAGGTCGGTGTACTGGCTAAGCACCCAAAAGGCAGCACAGCCAGACACCCCGCCCCCGATGATCGCCACATCAAACTCATGGTTCATTCTTGTCCTTTGTTATGAGCAATAAAGGGCGATTTTAGCACATTTACATATGAAAACCTTTAATCCCTTAAAAATTGTTGGGTAGCTTAAACGCATAGTGGTAGAGATCCGACATCCCTAAAATCCGCGCCAAGAGCGAAAAGACGGGAGGGTGTTTAGAGTGCCCGTAGCCGATATCTAAGGTCGTGATTGCCGTTTTTTTGATGTCGTAAGCGTTGTCCTTAGACACCAGCACAGACCACACATTATGCGCCACAATCGCCCTATGGTGCTTTGCACCCAAGTAGAGCATGATGTGCCCTTTGAGCCATAAAATCGTGGCAAAGGGGGTGGCGTACTTGATGATGTAGGCTTCTTTTTTGCGCGGGGACAGGTGGCTTAAATCCACCATGTTGTTCGCATAGCGCACTTGGGCCAGAGAGTTACGGGGCAAGAGTATCCCAAAGCTGGCAAAGCTATCTCTAGTGAATGCCGAGCAGTCGCGCTTTTGCTGGGCCCCGCCCCAGCCATAGGGTTGACCTAGCATGGTGTCGATCACCACCGCCATCGCTCTTTGGGTGAAGGGGCGGGGAAAGGGGGTGAAGTGGAGAGAGTGCAGGGGAGTGGGGATGAGCCTTGCAAAGCCCTTTGCATCCTTACCATAGGTGTAGATTTGGTGGTGGTGAGGGACTTTGATAAAAATCTCGCCCATGTGTGCCACAGCCCCATTAACCAAAGGGATTTTATCCTTGGTGGGGGTTAAATAGTGCCTAAAATGCAAAAAGGTTTTCATTTGTTTGGAGCTTATGGCGGCAAGCTTGTCTAGACGCACCCAGCCGAACACAAAGGAGCTTTGGATGTGGGCATAAGTCTTGGCCCTATTGTAATGGGTGATTAAAACAGGAGTACCCGCAAAAATCATGGAGTTTTGCCAGCGATCAAAGGGCTGCCCGTCTTTAAAGTAGTAAGGCGCATCGCTGGGCACAGCGCGCACATTGGCATCGGCGATCACGATTGCCCTAAGCCCCACACTTGGATAATGGGGCATGTCCATGTCTTTTAAAATTTCTTGCAATTTTTCTAGGCTGTAGGGCTGTGCGTCTTTGTCATAGCCTACCTTGCCTAGAGTGTCTTGCATCCAAAAAACCTTGTTTAAATCGTCCATCACCTGCATGTCCACCCACGGGGCGTACCACTGCTTTAGGTAGGATTTTTTCAATTTGGCTCGTGATGGGATGGGCAGGGTGTGGTGGGGCAGGTAGTGGCGCGCCTCTTGGGGCAAGCCTAGCAAACTTTTGGGGGTGGCGTGCACAAAGGATAAAAGGGCTAATAGGGTAAATAATGCCTTACACATGCAAACCATCTAGGAGGTTTTGTACCCCCAGCTCGATCAGAGCATAAACCTTTTCAAAGTCCTTTGGGTCTGTATAGGTGTAAGGATCGGGGATGTCTACCCTTTGTAAGCCAAAATCCCCGAGTTTGCAAACATGTGGATGGGAGATGCCTAGGTCTTTAAGTGCCTTGACATTGCTCTCATCCATCGCCACAATGCAGTCAAACTTGTTGGCGAGCTCTTGGGTGATGGGCTTACTTGCAAAAAGAGTTAAATCAATGCCATGCCTTTTGGCGAGGGCGATAATGGGCGGGTGGGCTTGCTCGCCCTCGTGGTAATTTGAAATGCCCGCCCCATCCACGATCAAATTAAGTCCCCGCTTGTTGATGATGTCGGTGGCGATCCCCCGCGCGAGCATGGAGCGGCAAATGTTGCCTAAGCACAGAAACAAAAGGCTCATATGCGCAAGTAGCTTCGTAGCAAACGCCCGTATTGCGGACTTCTTAGCTTTTTGATTGCACTGCTCTCAATTTGGCGCACCCTTTCGCGCGTCACATTGAGCTCTTTACCGATCTCTTCAAGTGTGCGGTCGCTCTCATCCTCTAAGAGTCCAAAACGCATGCGGATCACGGATTTTTCGCGCTCATTAAGCTGGTCTAAAACGCCATCAATTTGGGCTTTCAGGTCTTCACGCATGATGTGATCCATTGAGCCCACCACATTGCGATCCTCCACAAAGTCCCCAAATTTGCCGTCGTCGTCATTGCCCACGGGCGACTCTAAACTGATGGGCTCTTTGGTGATCTTAATGACATTTTTCACTTTATCTAGGGGCAAGCCCACTTCCTTAGCTACTAAGTCCAAATCCGGCTCTTTGCCATTTTCTTGCATGTGTTTGCGCATGACTTTATTGATACGGTTGATTGTATCGATCATATGGATGGGGATACGGATCGTGCGGGCTTGATCGGCGATGGCACGGCTGATCGCTTGCTTGATCCACCAAGTGGCGTAGGTGGAGAATTTGTAATTTTTCTCATGCTCAAACTTATCCACCGCTTTCATCAACCCGATGTTGCCCTCTTGGATCAAGTCTAAGAAGGGCAGTCCTCTAGAAGTATAGCGTTTGGCAATGCTTACCACCAAGCGCAGGTTGGAGCGCGCCATTTTGTTTTTGGCTTTATCTGAGATGAGCTTGCCCCGTTTAATTTGGTTTAAAATCTCTTTGAGCTTGGTGGGCTCTAAATTAAAGCCGTCCTCGCTCGCCTCCTTGGTCTGAAAGAGTTTTTTGATCTCCATATAGACACTCACCATGGTGGGCTCGGGTACCATCGCCAAAATCTCATCGCGGCTCATGGTGGTGATGTTCTTTAAAATATTCCTGTGGTTCTCCACCAATGCCTCGTTGAATAAAGACAACTTGTACTCTAGACGTTTGAGCTCTTTTTCAAAACCATCCCCGCTTTTAAGCGAAGTTTCCATGGCTTTGACCAACTCGCTGATGAGCTTACTAGTGGGGCCTAGATCATAGAGTTTTTCTTTTAAAACACGGCATTTGTAGGCTAGGGTCAATTCGTGCAAAAGCGAATCTTCTTGCTCCTCTTTGGGGGTGTTTAAAAATTTGAGCCAGTCTTTTTTCGCCTTGCTCAAGGCTTTAAAGCTCTCAAGGACTTTTTCTACCCGTTTTTTATCCTTCTCGGACACATTTCTTTTCACCTCGGGATTGTCCTCTTCCTCGCTCTCACTCTCCTCCATTTCACCCTCTTCGTCCTTTTTGGGCATGCTCCCCTCATCGTCAAAGTTTCTGAACAGCTCCTTGACCCGTCTTTCGCGGTTGATCAAAGCATCCTTGTAGTTGTAAATGAAGTCGATGAGATAGGGCACGGAGCAAATTGCGTCTAAAATAATATTTTCGCCAAGCTTGATTTGCTTGCTTAAATGCACCTCTTCTTCTTTGCTCAAAAGGGGGATTTCACCCATTTCGCGTAAATACATACGCACGGGGCTGTCGCTTCGGGACCACTCGGGCAACTCTTTCTCTTTAAAGTCTAAACTCTCCTCGGGTTCTTCCTCAATGGGCTTGTTTTTTTTACGGGCTGTCTTGCGCTCCAAAGACGATAGAGAAGTGTGGGCGTACTCAGAGGAGTGGATGAAGGTTTTATCGTATTTGACTGCCCACTCTTTGAGCTTTTTGATCTGTGAAGTGCTGGGGACTTTTTGTAAAATGTCGATGATGCGCCCATAAGACACACTGGGCTGCTCTTCTTTAAAAAGCTGCTCTAGCTCCTCTTGGGCGGTGGGCTGTTTTGCAACGGTTTTTGCGGGTTTTGAGGCCTTGTTGTCCTTGTTCTCCATGGTGTCCTCGCTTATATATCATTTAACCTATGGCATGCAGAAGTGGCCTTTATAGCAAAATATGGCTTATAAACGCATAAAAGGTTAAAAATTGCTTGTGCTATAATGGGGTTTTTACTTAGGTAGGGTCAAGCCATGTTTGGGATGGGATTTTTTGAGTTGGTGGTGATCGTGGTGGTCGCCATCATTTTTTTAGGGCCGGATAAATTCCCGCAGGCCATGTTAGATTTAGCCCGCTTTTTTAGGGCGGTGAAAAAGAGCTTAAGCGATGCCAAGGAGAGCTTAGATAAAGAAATCCATATTGAGGAGCTAAAGAGGGAAGCCCTCGAATACCAAGAGCTCTTTAAACAACAAGCCAAGCCCCTCGGGGATTTAAAGCAAGAGTTAGAGAATATCCCCCAAATGCCTGAAGTGCAAGACTTGCAAGAGAGTGTGAAAAGCCTTGCTAAGAGCAACCCTTTGGAGAGTCTAAATACCCCAGAGCTAGAGATAGAGAAACTAGAGATAGAGAAAGTAGAAAAACCTAAAGTAAGTCTAGAAAAACCCCCCAAAAGCTCCCCCGATGCTTGAAGATTTAAAACCGCATTTAGAAGATTTACGCAAACGCCTTTTGATCTCGGTGTTGGTGTTGGTGCTCGCTTTTGCGCTGTGTTTTAGTTTTTGGCAAGAGATTTTTGCATGGATCAAAGCGTCTTATCACGGCAAACTGATCCAAATCTCGCCCATTGAGGGGGTGATGGTGGCGATCAAGGTGAGCTTTTTAACCGCCATCGCCGTGTCCATGCCCGTAATCTTTTGGCAAGCGTGGCTCTTTATCGCCCCCGGACTGTATAAAAATGAAAAAAAGGTTGTCCTGCCCTTCGTGTTCTTTGGGAGCGTGATGTTTGCGGCGGGGGCGTGCTTTTCTTACTTCGTAGTCTTCCCCTTTGTGATGCACTACTTGGCAAACTTTGGGGCGGCGATGTTTGAGGCAAACATTTCAGCCTCCAGCTATGTGAGCTTTTTTACCCGCCTGATTTTAGGCTTTGGTTTGGCCTTCGAGTTGCCTGTGTTGGCGTTTTTCTTGGCCAAAGTGGGGCTGATCACCGATGCCACGCTTAAAGCCCATTTTAAATATGCCATTGTGGCGATCTTCATAGTCGCGGCGATCATCACCCCTCCCGATGTGATGAGCCAAGTTTTAATGGCACTGCCTTTAATCGGGCTCTATGGTCTTTCTATTTTAATCGCTAAAATGGTCAATCCAGCCCCCAAAGAAGCCCCAGAAGAAACCTCCGATAACGCGCCCAAAGAAGCCCCCGATGCCTAGTATTCCCAAAGAGTTTAACCGCACAAGCTACGCTTATGACTTACCAGAGCATTTGATCGCCACGCACCCTATCCAGCCTAAAGAAAGTGCGAAATTGATGGTCTATGAACGCTCAAGCAACAAACTCACCCACGCCACTTTTCAAGAAATCTTTGACTTTTTTCCTAAACACGCCCTAGTGGTGTTAAACGACACCAAAGTGATGAAGGCGCGGCTCTTTGCAAATACGCCTAACAAACGCCAAGTAGAAATTTTACTCCACCACGCCCTAAGCCCCACGGCGTGTTTAGCCCAAATGCGCGGGCGGGTGCGCCCTGGGCTCATTTTAGAGCTGGACCAGGGTTATTCGTGTGAGGTGTTAGAAGTGCGCCAAGATGGCTTAAGGGTGCTTGCATTTAAACACGAAGGGCGAATTTTAGAGTGGGCTAAAGTGCTTCATATGTTAGAGTACCTAGGGCACATGCCTATCCCGCCCTATCTAAAACGCCCCGACACAAGCCAAGACACACAGGACTACCAAAGCGTGTTTGCCAAAAATCTAGGGGCGATTGCCGCGCCCACCGCCTCTTTGCACTTTTCAGAAAGTGCTAAGAACTATCTATTAAGGAATTTTCAACATGTGTTTATCACCCTGCATGTGGGGGCGGGGACTTTTTTAAGCGTGGAGAGCAAGGACATTCGAGAGCACCCCATGCACACTGAATTTGTAGAGGTTTCTTTTAAGGCGGGCAAAGCTTTAGATGAAGCCCACTATATTTTATGTGTGGGCACCACCGCTTTAAGAGCCACTGAACATTATAAAAGGGGCTTTGGCTCTAAACCCTGCAACCTCTTTTTGCACCCGGGCAATCCGGTCAAACATGCGAGTGCTTTGCTGACAAATTTTCATTTGCCCGAATCGACTTTAATCATGCTGGTCGCCTCTATGGTGGGGTTAGACAAATGTCTAGAACTCTACAAAATCGCCATAGAACACCACTACCGTTTTTATTCCTATGGAGATGGGATGTTGATTTTATGAATCCCAAATTAGACTTATTTGCCAACTTGCTTTTAGAGTGGGGCGGGGTGCATAATCTAAGCGGGGGCAAAAGCCACCAAGACATTGAGCGCAACATACAAGATAGCTTGCAGGTTTTGGACTTTATCGCCCCCTTTCAAAGCTGCTTAGATGTTGGCAGCGGGGCAGGCTTTCCGGCTATTCCGCTAAGCCTAGCCTGCCCTAATGCCCGCTTTATTTTGCTCGAGCCCAATGCTAAAAAAATGGCGTTTTTACACCATTTAAAGGTGAGCCTAAGTTTAGACAATGTGCTTTTAAAACGCCTGCGCTTGCAAGAGTTGCCCACTTTAAAGGTGGATTTAATCACATCTAGGGCACTGATGCCGGCCCAAGAGCTGTTAAATTTAAGCGCGCCTTTTTTAGCAAAAGGGGGGCATTTTCTCTTTTACAAGGGGAGTCATTTAAGCCAAGAGATCGCTTGTTTGCCCGAAGAGTGTTTCACCTATGGCAAGCGGGTGTATTTTTACCGCAAGGGAGATTGATGCGCCTATTTTTATTGTTAGCGGTTGTGGTGGGGCTGTTTTTATGGCTAAGGCCTAAGGTTAAAGCCACCCCACCCAAGAGCGATCCGGGCGCAGGACTTGACATGCTCGAGTGCGCCCATTGTAAAACCTATGTCACCAGCCAAGAGGCGGTGTATGCCAGAGATCGCGTCTATTGTTCCCAAGCGTGCTTAAAGGAGGGGCCATGCTAGTTTTTGGACACCCACAAATTCCCACAAGTCCCTTTGTGCGCCTTCAAGAAATCGCCCAAGTTGCCCAGAGCTTGGCAAGTGCCATCGTGTATTTTCATGCCACAGACAAAAACGCTTTTGAATTGTCCGCGCATTGTAGCCAAAATGGGGTGAAATATGCCGTGTCTGTGGCTAGTCCTTTGGAGTGGGCTTTAATGAGCAATTTCAAGCCAAGCTATATTTTGGTAGAAGAAGAGCCCAAGACTTATCAAAATTTGGCGGACGATTATTTGAGCGATGCGCGGATATTGTGGGTGATAGATAGCCACATACAGATCGAGCAGGCTTTGAAAATAAGAATGGATGGAGTGGTGTTTAGGGCGTTTTTGGGGCTTTAGGTTTTTTAGGCAAAATGTGCTAGAATGGTCGCTTTTCTTGGAGAGATGTCCGAGTGGTTGAAGGAGCACGCCTGGAACGCGTGTAAGGTGCAAGCCTTCAAGGGTTCGAATCCCTTTCTCTCCGCCATTTTTCCCTAATTTCTATCTTTTTTGTGAATAAGATTAACAAAGGATAAGTAATATTATCCTTGGATAACAAAATATTAACAACCATTAGTCAAAAAATACTAAAATCTGCCTCGTTGGTAGCTTGTGCTATTCAATAACACCATTTTATACGAGGAGTTTAGGATGAAGCTTACCCCTAAAGAGCTGGATAAATTGATGCTCCATTATGCGGGCGAACTAGCCAAACAACGCAAAGCCAAAGGCATTAAGTTGAACTACACCGAAGCCGTGGCCTTGATCAGCGCGCATGTGATGGAAGAAGCCCGCGCCGGTAAAAAAAGCGTGGCAGATTTGATGCAAGAAGGCAGGACTTTACTTAAGGCTGATGATGTGATGCCCGGCGTGGCGCATATGATCCACGAAGTGGGGATTGAAGCAGGCTTTCCCGATGGGACTAAGCTTGTAACCATCCACACCCCAGTAGAAGCTGGCAATGACAAACTTTCTCCTGGTGAAGTGATTCTCAAAAACGAAGACATCACCCTCAATGCTGGCAAACACGCCATCCAGCTCAAAGTGAAAAACAAAGGCGATCGCCCCGTGCAAGTGGGTTCACACTTCCACTTCTTCGAAGTCAACAAACTGCTCGACTTCGATCGTGAAAAAGCCTATGGTAAACGCTTGGACATTGCCTCTGGTACAGCCGTGCGCTTTGAACCTGGTGAAGAAAAAACAGTGGATTTGATCCAAATTGGCGGCAACCAACGCATCTACGGCTTCAACTCCCTAGTGGATCGACAAGCCGATCACGATGGCAAAAAGCTTGCTGTAAAACGCGCTAAAGAACATGGCTTTGGCACCATCAACTGCGGTTGCGACCATAAATAAGGAAAGGAAGACCGATGAAAAAAATTTCTAGAAAAGAATATGTTTCCATGTATGGCCCCACTACGGGCGATAAAGTGAGACTAGGCGACACTGACCTAATCCTAGAAGTCGAACACGACTACACCACCTATGGCGAAGAAATCAAATTCGGGGGCGGTAAAACCATCCGCGATGGTATGGGACAAACCAACAGCCCCAGTAGCCACGAACTTGACCTTGTGATCACCAACGCTTTGATCGTGGACTACACCGGCATTTACAAAGCCGACATTGGCATTAAAAACGGCAAAATCCACGGGATTGGCAAAGCCGGCAACAAAGACCTACAAGATGGCGTTTGCAACAGGCTCTGCGTAGGACCTGCTACGGAAGCTCTCGCTGCTGAAGGTTTGATTGTTACCGCCGGTGGGATCGACACACACATCCACTTCATTTCTCCTCAACAAATCCCTACTGCCTTTGCTAGCGGAATCACCACCATGATCGGGGGCGGGACTGGACCTGCAGATGGCACCAACGCCACCACCATCACTCCCGGCCGCTGGAACTTAAAAGAAATGCTCCGCGCTTCTGAAGAGTATGCCATGAACCTTGGCTACCTTGGTAAAGGGAATGTGTCTTTTGAACCTGCTCTCATTGACCAGCTAGAAGCCGGCGCGATTGGCTTTAAAATCCACGAAGACTGGGGCAGCACACCCTCAGCCATCAACCACGCTCTAAACATCGCTGACAAATACGATGTGCAAGTGGCGATCCACACCGACACCTTGAATGAAGCCGGCTGTGTGGAAGACACCCTAGAAGCCATCGCTGGACGCACCATCCACACCTTCCACACCGAAGGTGCTGGTGGCGGACACGCTCCCGATGTGATCAAAATGGCGGGCGAATTTAACATCCTTCCTGCTTCCACCAACCCCACCATCCCTTTCACCAAAAACACAGAAGCCGAACACATGGACATGTTGATGGTGTGCCACCACTTGGATAAAAACATCAAAGAAGATGTGGAATTTGCCGACTCTCGCATCCGCCCCCAAACCATTGCGGCGGAAGACAAACTCCACGACATGGGGATTTTCTCCATCACCAGCTCCGACTCTCAAGCCATGGGGCGTGTGGGCGAAGTGATCACCCGTACTTGGCAAACAGCGGACAAAAACAAAAAAGAATTTGGCCGCTTGCCTGAAGAAAAAGGCGACAACGACAATTTCCGCATCAAACGCTACATTTCCAAATACACCATCAACCCCGCCATCACCCACGGCATTTCTGAATATGTTGGCTCTGTAGAAGTGGGCAAATACGCGGACCTTGTGCTTTGGAGCCCTGCGTTCTTTGGCATTAAACCCAACATGATCATCAAAGGCGGTTTCATCGCGCTTTCTCAAATGGGCGATGCCAACGCTTCTATCCCCACTCCCCAACCCGTGTACTACCGCGAAATGTTCGGCCACCACGGCAAAGCCAAATTTGACACCAACATCACTTTCGTGTCTCAAGTGGCTTATGAAAACGGCATTAAACACGAGTTGGGCTTGCAAAGAGTTGTGTTGCCTGTGAAAAACTGCCGCAACATCACCAAAAAAGACCTTAAGTTCAACGATGTGACTGCACACATCGAAGTCAACCCTGAAACCTACAAAGTTAAAGTGGATGGCAACGAAGTTACATCCCAAGCTGCAGACAAATTGAGCTTGGCACAACTCTACAACCTATTCTAGTGCCGATACAAGGGGGGAGGTTTTTGCCCTGCTTTTTAGCGGGGCTTTTGTCGTTTAGGGGGGGTTTGATTTACTTTATTGTTTTATAATGGAGCTTCCTTGGGGTTTTCGTTATAAAACGATAACGCTCTGGTTATTTCACAATAAGGATAGGAATGTTAGGACTTGTGTTATTGTATGTTGCGATCGTGTTGATCAGCAACGGCGTTTGTGGGCTCACAGGCGTAGACCCCAAAAGCAAAGCTGTGATGAACTACTTTGTGGGCGGGCTCTCCATTGTATGTAATGTGGTGGCGATCATTTACTCCACTTTCCACGCCACCCCTATGGTTGAAGGGGCAGAGAATATCCAGCAAGTGGCGCACCACCTGATCAACTTCTATGGCCCTGCAACTGGGCTATTATTCGGCTTTACCTACCTTTATGCCGCCATCAACAATACCTTTAACTTGGATTGGAAACCCTATGGTTGGTATTGTTTATTTGTAACCATCAACACCATCCCCGCGGCCATTCTTTCTCACTACTCCGATGTCCTAGACGATCACAAAATGCTAGGCATCACTGAAGGCGACTGGTGGGCTTTCATTTGGCTCGCTTGGGGTGTGCTCTGGTTAACTGGCTGGATTGAAGAAGTGGCTAAAATTAAACTCGGTAACTTCGTGCCTTGGCTTGCGATCATCGAAGGGATCATCACCGCTTGGATCCCTGCTTGGTTGCTCTTTATCCAACACTGGGCATAAAATGCGCGCTGTGGCTATCCTAGGCAATCTCCATACCAAAGCCCCGCAAGGGGCGGTGGATTTTATCGACCTTGAATGGTTTGATAGCCAAAAGCGCATGGGGCGTTTTAAGACCAGAAGCGGGCAAGAAGTGGTGATGAAGTTAGAAACCCCCCCTAAAGTGGGGCTAGCAGACGGGGACATTTTGATCCAAACCCCCGACACCACCATTGCGATCAATATCTTGCCTACCCAAGTGCTTTACGCCTACGCCTCTAACATGCACGAAGTGGCGCAAATCTGCTATGAAGTGGGTAACCGCCACGCCTCTTTGTACTATGGCGATCAACCTTTGAGTTTTAAAACCCCATATGAAAAACCCATACAAGTTTTATTTGAAAAGTTGGGCGTAAAACATGCGGTTTTAAAAAGCAAATTAGACGCTTCTAGACGCATTTCTGTGAGCGCATCGCCGCACAGCGAAAACCCCGCCCCGCTCAAATTCTTTGACAGTGCCGACCTACAGATTGTGATTAAAAAATAGGACTTCCATGCACACCGACTTTTTATTGCTCCAAATCAACGATGCCATGTTTCCCATTGGCAGCTACACCCACTCCTTTGGGCTTGAAACCTATATCCAAGACAAAGAAGTTTGCGACAAAGAGAGTGCGCTAAATTATCTCAAAGCCAATCTAGGCACACAATTTTTATACAGCGATTTACTCAGCCTCAAACTTAGCTACCAGCACGCCCTAAAGGGGCTAGAGAGCCAAGACCCCCACTTGGGGCATATTTTAGACATTGAAGAAAAGGTGTGCCTAGCCACCCCCCCGCTAGAGCTAAGAAGTGCGAATCAAAAGCTAGGCAATCGCTTTTTAAAAACGATTTTGCAATTAGACCTGCCCTTTGTGCGTTTCTTTAGAGCTTATGCTAAAGCCACCACCACGCCCACACACGCCACCAGCTATGGGGTGTTTTGTGCGTGCTTTAACATTGCCCTAGAGACCGCTCTAAAGCACTACCTTTACGCCCAAAGCTCGAATATGGTGATTAACTGCGTTAAGACCATCCCCCTAGCCCAAAATGACGGGCAAAGGATTTTACTCGCCTTGCAAGAAACCTTTAGTGGCTTGCTAGACACTCTAGAAAGCCTAGATGAAAGTTTCTTGTGTGCAGCGAGCATCCAAAACGATATCAAGGCGATGCAACACGAGCATTTATACTCCCGCCTGTATATGTCTTAAATCTTAAACTTTTTACAAAGGATTAGAATGGTAAAAATTGGTGTTTGTGGCCCTGTGGGCAGTGGAAAAACGGCTTTGATCGAAGCCCTGACAAGGGCAATGAGCCAAAATTACAGCATAGGCGTGATCACGAACGACATTTACACCAAAGAAGATGCCGAGTTTTTGTGTAAAAACTCTGTCATGCCAAGAGAGCGTATCATTGGCGTAGAAACGGGGGGCTGTCCGCACACTGCTATTAGAGAAGATGCGTCCATGAACCTAGAGGCCGTGGAGGAAATGCATCAACGATTCCCCGACATCCAATTAATGTTTATTGAAAGCGGGGGCGATAACCTCTCCACCACCTTTAACCCCGAGCTAGCCGACTTCACGATCTTTGTGATCGATGTGGCTGAAGGGGATAAAATCCCCAGAAAAGGTGGCCCGGGCATCACCCGCTCCGATTTACTCATCATTAACAAAATTGACCTAGCCCCGCATGTGGGGGCGGATTTGGGCGTGATGGAGCGTGATTCTAAAAAAATGCGGGGCGACAAACCCTTTTTATTCACCAACATTCGAAGCAAGGACGGCTTGGATCGTGTGATCTCTTGGATTCAAAAATACGCCTTGCTAGAAGATTAAAATGGAGCACAAGACCAGCTACGCCCAAGCCTCACGGCTGAAACTCAAAACCAAAATGGGCTTGAATGGCAAGTGTGTGATTGCGGACAACTACTTCACCCCGCCCTTTAAACTCATGCCCCCCTTTTACGCCAGAGACAGCCTAGCCGAGATCATGTTGATTGCCGTAAGCCCAGGGATGCTAAAAGGGGACGCGCATGAGATCGACATCGAAGTGGGGCCAGATTGCCAGCTCAAACTCTCCAGCCAAAGCTTTGAGAAAGTGCAAGACACTGAGGATGGGTATGCAAGCCGTGAAACGCGCATTGCCATCAAAGAAAACGCGCTTTTAGACTTCTCCCCCCTGCCCATCATCCCCTTTGCTAACGCGCATTTTCAAAACCACAGCCATATCGTGCTTTACGAAAACGCCCAACTGCTTTATAGCGAGATCATCACCGCCGGACGCATCGCGCACGGCGAAGCCTTTGCCTTTAAACGCTTGCACTCCACGCTCCACATCGCTTATTCGCAAGAAAACAGCGCGCACCCCTTGTTTGTGGATAACACCTTGCTAGAGCCGGCCACGCTTGATTTAAAAAACCCATGCATGTTTGGCAACTACACGCATTATTTAAACCTCGTGGCTTTCACCAAGCACCTAGATCAAGACAGCTTGCTCGGCTTTTTAGAAGGCTTTGAAGGCCAAGCAGGGGTAAGCACCTTAGCCTCTAAGCTGCCTGAAGGCTATACGGGCTTGTGTCTTAAAGCTCTTGCTTGTGGCTCGGAGCCCCTCTTAAACTTGCGTAAAAGCATTAGCCAAGAGTTGTTGGGGCGGTTGTAAAAGCTCTAATGGGGCTAGCCCTCATTCCCCCACCAATCCCACATCCCGCAAGCTTTTTTAAGATATTCAAATGCCTTGAGTGGGTCGGGCGTAACACCCAAGCCCTTATCATAGATTTTACTTAATCGACGCAAAGCCTCATCGTAACAAGGCTCTTCGCAATCCGCCCCATTGGCGGCTATGGTGTAATGCTCTAGGGCTTTGGCGTAGTCTTGCTGAACCACCTCGCCACCATCAAAATACAGCTCGGCTAAATTAAAGTGGGCTGTGTAATCCTTGGCATTAACCTCTATTGCCTTATTAAGGTATTCTAGGGCTTTTTGTTCGTCCTTAACGCACCCACTGCCCGTAAGATACCTTTGTGCCACATAGCCATAAAGGCGTGTGTTGCCTAGCTCTATGGCTTTTAAACACCATTCTAAAATTTGGGTCTTGTCATGCTCTGCCCAGCCTACAGACACCAAGCGGGAATAAGCCTCTGCGCCAAAGATTTCTTCAGCAAGGGTTACCGCCTTTTTGTAGTGAGCGATTGCCTTTTTGCGATAACTCTTAGAATTTATGCCCTCACTATGCCCCATGTATTGCCGAGAAATGGCATAGCAAATATCCGCTTTTTCTAGCTTGGTTTGACACATTTTAAGGGCTTTGTCGTAATAATCCTTTGCTTCTTTAGGGTCTTTATACAGGACATCCTCAAGATAAAAGTCAGCTAATCTAAAGCAAGCATTGGTAGAGCCCATATCCACCGCCCTGTTAAGATACTCTAAGCCCTTGTTTATATCCACAGGCACCCCCTTACCATTTAGGTAAAACCCCCCGAGTATTTCATAAGACCTCGTGTCCCCCATGTCGCCTGCTTTTTTCAAGTATTCTAGGGCTTTGGTGAAGTTAGGACACCCTTTAAAAGAGCGTAGCGTCATATCATTGCTATAGAGCTTGCCTAGCTCGTAGAAACTCTCCACATCGCCCAGTTTTGCGCTCTTTTCATAGCACTCTATAGCCTCATTAATGTATCTTTTCTGGCGTGCTTGTGTGCCTCTTAAAAACAGCACATCTGCCCTTCTAGGGAAGGCTTGCCTAGAGCCCACACCCCCCACTTTAAAATCCTGCACGGGCAAATCGTTAAACAACGCCACCAGCCTTAACAAACTAAGGGGGTAGTCGTAGTGGTCTAAGCGAAATTTCGCGCCGTATTTGTTGTGGTATTTGGCTTTGTCGTCCTCAAAGAGTTTTTTAAAGGCAGGGCAATCTTGGGCTTCTTTGAGATTTTGCACCCCACAAGTGATGATGAAAGAACAGCGGTATTCACAATGCCTTAAGGGGGCAAAGCACACATAAAAGCCATGCGCACTCTCTAGCTTGTTGGTATTTGCCAAATCCTCTTGCAAGAGATTTTGGGGGGCAAAAATCAACACCCCCCTAACCTCCTCTGCCACCCCTTTATGGTTTAAAATTTTAAAGGGCGTTTTCTCAAACGCACACACCCACCCAATCCCTTTTAAGAGTTTGTTTAACTTTTTAACAATGTCTTCTATGGGGGTGTTATCCTCCTTGTTGACACATTCATCAAAGGCACGAAGGCATGCGCTAATCTCTTCTCTCTCTTTAAACCCTAAAGCCACCCTTTCGATCATCGCGCCTCCTTAAACGGCGTATTCTTTAAAGAACGCATACAAGCGTTGGTAAATCTCCTCCGTGCGGGCTTTGATGTCGTTAGGCAACCAATCGCTTTGGGGGAGTTTGGCTAAATCCTGTGCTTCTAAAAATGCCGACTTAGCGTATTTGCTCTTTTTGGCATCAAAGTAGCCATTGCTCGCCTTGATGTTGAGCGGTTTTTCTAACAAGATTTTATTGCCAATGGATTCGACTAAAGCGTTTGCCTCTTTTTGGTTAAGCTTGACATAATTTGTCTGCCATTTTTTGGGGAAAATGTGCTCGATCTCGGGTTTTTCACAAACCCCTGTGGGTTGCTCGGGGTATTTTAAATACATGTTGAGAGCCACAAGGGTTTTAGTGAGCCTTTTGGTCTGCGCCGCCTCAAAGAAAGTGCGGAAAGTGTGTTCACTCCTTTTAGTGTAAACCACGCTTTTTAAAAGCTCTTGACTCTCTGCTCCAAAATCTATGCTCCCTGTTTTGTAAAGGGAGGTGTAGGCGTGATAGACCAAATTTTTAATCTGCCCGGGGTGGCGGCTAATGGTATAGACCAAGAAATGCGCGCATGTCCGCATTAAAACTTCATCCAGCCCTTTTAGATAGTCTTTGCCTTTTTCTAAGCAATAGGCGTAATAAGCCCCGTCTAAAAATTGCCAATACCCACTCTCTAGAGTGGAAAGGATATTGTAAAACTGATTTGATTTAAGGCTGTATTTGCGTGGCTCGTCCGTGCCATACCAATACTCCTCCATTGTGGCAATTTCTTGCATGATAGAGCCGTCTTTAAGCAAATTGCGGTGTTTGTTTAAAAAGAAGGGGCGTAAGCCCATTTCTCGGCTTTTCTCCCCATGGCGTGCCCGCAAGACATGCATACAAAGTCTAAAAAGCCAATCAATGTTGCACTCTTGTTCTAAATTCTGCCATCGCTCAGTAAACGCCTCCCTTTCTTGGGGCTTTGTGTAAGAGAAAATCACGCTTTTAAAAATATCCGTATCCACTAGGGGGAGTCCTCTAGTATTGAGCGTATTAAAAACCCTTAGGGCGTATTCTAGGCTGTTTTCTTCATCTTGCCCCCCACACTCCACCGACAACACAATGCAAGATTTCAACACACACAGACAAAACTCGTGAAAAGTCGTGGTGTGGATTGCACTAAATTCGTCTAACTGCGTGCAAAAGTAGCGGTAGTTTCTCTCGTAATTTGAATTGTCTTGCTCCTCGTCTTGCTCTAGCCCCTTTTCTAAAATGTTTTGTAACACTTGGTGCTTGTCATCGCTAATGGCGTGGCTGATTAAATGGGGCTTAGTGGGGTTTGGCTCGCCCGTAACCCCGTCAATCTCCCACAGACAAGACGCGATGTTGTCTAACAAGCGTTGCATTTTGCCATTGTTTTCACGCGTGAGTTTGGCGTGCATGGCTTTGAGCAACAACATTAAAGTCGTGGTGCGCTGTTGCCCATCCACGATGTGCTTTTTATCCTTAATGGGGTAAATGACAACCGAGCCTAAGAAATAGGGGTTTTGATCAGTGCTTTCACCCCCCCCCCCCCCCCCCCAAAACACGGGGAGTGCCCCCCCCACCTCTCACACACCACCCACCCCCCCCGCAAACTCCCCTCTTATCT
>NZ_CDMK01000003.1:235933-239940 GCF_001283065.1 Helicobacter heilmannii
TTAAAAAGGGTGGAGTGGCTGTGTGGGTGGTGGGCGATAAAATCAAAAATGGCAACAAGAGCCTCACCAGCTTTAGGCACGCCCTTTACTTTCAAGAGATTGGGTTTAATGTGCATGATGTGATGATTTATGCCAAGAAAAACACCCCCTTCATGCGATCCAACGCCTACACAAACAGCTACGAATACATGTTCGTCTTTTCTAAGGGCAAACCCAAGACTTTTAACCCCCTTAAGGAGGCGACTGCAAGGCATGGGGGAGCGAGCAAAGAAGCGCTAAGGAGGATGCGCGCTTTAACATAGGCGTTACGGGGGCAGGGGATGGGCAGATGATGTTTTTACTCAACATGCTAAGCAAGATGAAGGACACCCCCCAGGGCTCTAGGATTGCTTGCGTGCACAATGGCAGTCCGCTTTTTAATGAAGATGGCGGGCAGGTGGCGATCCGAAGCCACATCATTAAAAATGATTTTTTAGAAGCACTGATTGCCCTGCCTACCGATTTGTTTTACAACACCGGCATCCCCACTTTTATTTGGATTTTGAGTAACCGCAAACCCACCCACAAACAAGGTAAAGTCCAGCTCATAGACGCGACTAGCCTTTATGCGCCCATGGCTAAATCTCTAGGTCAAAAACGCAACCGCCTAAACCCAGAGCACATCAACCACATTGTAAAACTTTTCTTAGAGTGGCCTAAAGACCCGCATAGCGTGATCTTAGATAAGGAGGACTTAGGTTATTTAAAATTTAGCCTTCTGTCTTTAAAACCTAGCGCCGCTCTTTTAGAGGAGCAAGGCTTTCATGATCTAGAGAACAAAGAGGAGATTTTAAAAAAACTGCAGGAATTAGAGCGCGCCCCTAAAAAGCTAGAGCCCCTTTATCAGGGGCATAAAGAGTTTTTAGACAGCCTAGGGCTGCCTATGCCTAAGATAAAGGGCAAAAAAACAAGCAAAAGTGCCTTTAATGTTCTTTTTGACAAACAAGAAGAGAAAATCTGCCTAAAAGAGGACATCAAGAGCTATTTTTTTAAAAATATTTGGCCGCATACCCCCTTAAGCTTTATGCAAGAGAACACTAAAAAAGAGGGCTATGAGATTTTATTTAACCAGTTTTTTAAGAGCACATCTAAGGGATTGAGCACCAAGGCATTAAAGGTAGAAATTTGCGCCCTAGAGATAGAAATCAGCACCCTTTTAGAGGACATCTTTAAGGCAATGCCTTGGAGGGCTTAGAGCATTTGCCAGCGGGGTGGGGGGTTAAGAGATTATATGATGTGGCTTTTCAACCCAAAGATAGGATAAGGATAAGCCACCTCACTCCAAAAAATTATGTGGGTGTGGATAATTTGTTGCAAAATGGGCAAGGCAAGAGAGAAGCGACCTTTATCCCAAAAGGCAACGCTAAAACAAGTGGCTATGCCCAAAACGATATTTTAATCGGCAACATACGCCCCTATCTCAAAAAGATTTGGCTAGCGGACACAGAGGGGGGGACAAATGGCGATGTAGTCGTTTTGCGTGTGAGAAATGCGGGCGTTGTCGCTCCAAGATTTTTATACTATGTCTTAAGGCGTGATGCATTTTTTGATTATATGATGCGCTTTATCAAGGGGGTAAAAATGCCAAGAGGCGATAAAAAAGCCATATTGAATTTTACAATCCCCCTCCCCCCCTTAAAAGAACAACACGCCATCGCCGCGTTTTTAGACGACAAGACTTCTAAATTAGATCGTCTCATCACTAAAAAATCTTGCCTGCTGCAAAGCCTTAAAGCTTATAAACACGCCTTGATTAGCGAAGTGGCCACTAAAGGACTAGCTGCCACCCCCACCAAACAGAGCGGCTTAGACTGGCTGGGGGAAATTCCAACAGGGTGGGAGCTTAGGCGGCTTGGGGATTTGTTTTACATAAGAAATGGCTACACCCCCTCCACAACAAACCCCGAATTTTGGCAAGGGGGCAATATCCCTTGGTTTAGAATGGAGGACATACGCAAAAATGGACGGATTTTAAACGACTCGATTAGACACATCACCCCTTTAGGTGTGAGGGGTGCGCTTTTCAAGGCGGGGAGCATCATTTTAGCGACCACAGCCACCATTGGCGAGCACGCCTTGATTAAGGTAGATTTTGTCGGAAACCAGCAGTTTAGCATTTTAACCCTGAAAGAAAGCTTTAAAAACGCCCTAGATTTAAAATTTGCCTTTTACTTTTTCTTTGTGGTGGGCGATTGGTGCTTGCAATGCACGAGGGGCACGACTTTTGCCAGCGTGGATATAACAAGGCTAAAAAACCTTTTTATCCCCCTCCCCCCACTGCCCGAACAACACGCCATCGCCGCGTTTTTAGATGAAAAAACCCAAAAGTTAGATCGTCTCATGGCTAAATTACAAACCCAAATAAAAGCCCTTAAAGCCTATAAAAGCGCGCTCATCAGCGAAGCCGTGCTAGGCCAAATCCCTTTAAAGGACAGGCTTTGAAACAACACCAAGAAAAAGACCTTGAAGCCCTTATAGAGGGGCATTTACTGCTTGGCTAGCCTAGCACCACCAATCCCATCCCCACCGCTAAATTGACACCCATGCCCACGAGCAGTAAGGGGTAGGTGCGTTTGATGATTTCAATAGGGGCGGCTTTAGCAAAACCAGCTAGGGCTAAAATCCCCCCGGCAATGGGTGAGCTGGCCCGCCCTAAACAAGAGGCGATCTCTAGGGGCAGGACTAAGTTGATGGGCTCGATGCCCATTTTAGTGGCGATCTCAGGGGCCAAACGCCCAAAGGCGTTAAAGGCGGCGATCCCACTGCCCATCACCATCGAAAAGCCATAGACCATGAACGCTAAAAGAGCCATCACAAGCCCCACCACCCACAACCCCTCCTGCCCCTGCAGGCTCCCCAAGCTTTGGGTTAAAAGCATAATCCCGCCTAGACTCTTAAGACCCGTGGCAAAGACACTTGCGGCGATAATAATGCTCACCACACTCACAAAAATATCCCCCATCGCCCGCAAAATCGCCACCATCCCCTCTCCAAGCCTTTTTGCATCTTTGTGGCGGATAAACTCTACACCAAAGACCGCCGCGATGCTGATGAAATTCGCGCTCACCACATCCAATTTGACCCCCATAAAATACCCCCCAAAGAGCAACACTACAGGAAACCACGGGAACAAAATATAAAACCCCGGGCATGGGGGGTTGGCAATTTCTAGCTGCTCGGCTTGATCGCACAAGAGATTTTTAAGCCTGTCGCGTCTATCCACCCACGCAAAGTAAAAGGGGATCAATAGGGCGATGGTGGCGGTGTAGGAAAGCACAATCCAAACTTGATAGCGCAAGAAAAGCCCTACGATGTTGTCCTTTTGGGCCACCATGTCCGCCATGTTGATCGTGTTGCCATCTTTAGGGCCATAATCTAGGGCGATGAGCGAGAGCACGCACACGGCACTGATGGGGCGGATTTTGAGCGCAAGCAAGACGGGATAAATGCACGCACAAAGCAAGAGCAAAAGTCCCGTGTAGCTAGAGATCACAATTTTTAAGCCCATGCCCACCACAAAAGTCCCGCTTAAGACTAAATATTTGTTGCTAATTTTGCTAAGGGGGCGGTTACTTAGGTAGGCGAGTTTGGCAGAGGCGTGGATGTGTTTCATGTAGGCGGCAAAGCCGGCCACACTCATGATGATGAGGCCCACCCCGCTAAGCTGCTTTTTAAAGGTGAAGGCGATGAAGGCAAAGGCGTTTAAGAGGAGTTGGCCGAAGTTGTGCGCGGGTGGGGTGTGGGGGATGGGCGCACCTGTGAGGTAATGCCCCACCACCAAGAGCACCAAACCTGCATACAAGAACACAAAGATCGGGTGGTGCTTTTGCAGGATGTAGTAAAAAGTAATCCCCACCGCTAAAAGTGTCGCCCCAATCATTGTGAGCATGTTTGGCCTTTTTTGTTTAAGTTTAGTGCATTTGGGGGTGAGAATGGTAAATTGGGGGGATGTGGTCAACTTTTTATCA
>NZ_CDMK01000003.1:240185-267755 GCF_001283065.1 Helicobacter heilmannii
GGGGGGGGGTTGTTTTTTTTTTGGGGGGGGGGGGGTCAAAACTTCATTAAAAGAAAGCATGGATTCATAGAGCAGGCTTTATTTTTTATTGATACGATCTACAGCCTATGTGCCCTCGCCCGCAAACTCTAGAGCAATTTATCCAGGATGTAAAAAATGGATTTATAGATAATGGGTTTTGCTGGATTCCTCGAAATTATCGCTAGCGATTACAATGCATTCGCCATGTGGTTGTAACCACAAAAGGGTGATCAACTCCAATGTGAGAGATGACTTTTTAGCCAGTGGTCAAAAAGAACACCCCATAAAAAATGGCGACACCATCCGCCTCCAAATTATTAGAACATACACATTAAGCACACAGGGTGCCTACCCCAAAAGTTATCAATATCATTGCTTATAAAAAACAACACTCCTTTGGAAGGTCAGGCCATAATGCCCCGGACTCTTAAGCGGGAGTGATGATGGCACACCAAAGGGATTTTAGTCCAAATCCAAAACCCTCGTGCTTGCTAATATTAGCCTGCAGCCCACATTGATAAGGTTAAAAAGAGCCAAAATCCTCCTGCACGGGGCAAGTGGCTTTTGGCATGCTGCAAAGCCCCTTAAGCTCCAAGAACCAAGCGTAAACACCAACCCTCTGCATTTTATGTTGCCAACCCACCGATCCACTTCCAATTTTTATATCTACATTGCGGTATTGGTTGGCTAAAAATCAAAATTGCCCTGCTGGCCTTTGTTCATGCTTGCATACACGCTGGCAACATAAGCTTTTCTATCCGCACACTCTAAAGTCAAACTGCAACGCAGACAAGAGCCCACGCCCTTACGCTCTTGGCAAGCCTGCACCTTTTGTTTCAATTCATCTAGTTTTTGCTCGAATGCATCCACTGCTTCAACGCCTCCATTTCCTCTTTTGAACCTAGAAAACACGGGCTTTTGTCGTGCAGACTGTTTAAGGGGGTGTTTAAGATATTTTGCACGCCATCAAAGCTAAGGCCCCCCGCCTTTTCAACAACAAAGGCTAGGGGATAGACCTCAAAGAGCTTGCGCAACTTACCTAGGGGCGCGTCTGTGGTGGCGGGGTAGCAAAAGAGTCCGCCCTCTTTACTTAGCAAGTGGTGTATGTCGGCGACCATGCTCCCGCTGTAGCGCAGGCGGTACCCCTGCTTAAAAAACGACATTAAAAATTCCACATAATCAGGGCTAAAGTGCTGCCAGCTACCCCCTGGGGCAATGTTCTTGCCCTTGTCTTTCAACTCAAAGCATTTCTTGCTATGCCACGCGTGGCTACCTTCATCAAAAACCTCATGCACCACACCCTGTGTGCTTGCCACCACCAACTCTAACTTCGCTCCATAGAGAAGATACGCCCCCATTTTAATGTGGCTTGCCATTCGTTTTTCAGCAAAGCCTAAAGACGGGCGGGCATACACCCCAAAAATGCTCCCCACTAGAAAATTTGCCCCCACCACGCTAGAGCCATCGAGCGGATCAAAGGCGATTAAAAAATCTCCCTGCTCTTTATACTGCGCCTCTTGCCTCTCCTCACTCATCACGCCCCCTATGCTTGGCACTTGCATCAGGGCATCAAAAATGAGTTGATCCACCGCCACATCCACGGCAAGCTGTAGATCCGCTGTGGGGTTTTTATGGGCAGTGTAATGGGTATCGCCCTGCTTGATTGCCTGATACACTTTGGGGGCGAGGGCTTGCAGAGCCTGCACAATCGGGGTTAGCATTTTCTTGTCCTTTAGAATTTCGTGTTATCATTCTAACATGGATTGCGTGGATTTAAACAGCGACATGGGCGAGGGCTTTGGGGTGTACCGCTTGGGCGATGACACCGCCATCATGGAGTTTGTCAGCAGCGTAAATTTGGCTTGTGGCTGGCATGCGAGCGACCCGTTGATCATGCAAGAAATGGTGGGTCTTGCTCAAAAATCAAACCTAGGGCTGGGCGCACACCCGGGTTATCCTGACTTACTAGGCTTTGGGCGGCGCCATTTGAATATCAGTCCTAAAGAAGCTAGGGTTTATACCCTCTATCAAGTGGGCGCACTCTTTGCCTTTGCCAAAGCACAGAAAACCCCCTTGCAACATGTCAAATTGCACGGGAGTTTTTATAACCAAGCCGCCTATGATCTCAAACTCGCTTTGGAGGTGCTTAAGGGGATCAGAGACTTTGACCCCCATTTAATTGTGCTCGCGCCCAGCCTTAGCCCTATGGCAAAGTTGGGGCAGGACATGGGTTTAAAAATCGCTGAAGAAGTCTTTGCCGACAGGCACTACTTAGACGATGGGCGGCTGGTGCCAAGAGACCACCCAAAAGCCTTTGTCAGTGATTTAAACGAAGCCCTAATGCGCGTGGTTTGCATGGCAAAAGAGCGCAAGGTGCAAACCATCAGTGGCAAGAGCATAGACATCGTGGCTGACTCCATTTGCGTACATGGTGACAATCCCCAAGCGGTGTGGCTAGCCATGCAAATCAGAGAAGTTTTGCTAAAAAACGGGGTAGCCATCAAACCTCTAGGAGAGTTCATAAGGGGGACGCATTAGCCACTTACTCGGAGCAGCTTTTTTAATGGCGACCTCAGCGGTGGGCCCGGGCTTTCTTACCCAAAGCGCGCAATTTACCCAGGAGCTCAAAAGTGCTTTTGCCTGCGCGATCCTCATCGCCACCCTAGCCTCTTTGATCGCCCAGCTCAATGTGTGGCGGGTGCTTGCAGTAGCCAATCAAAGGGGGCAAGAGATTGCCAGCACCCTAGTGCCCGGGCTTGGGGCATTTTTGGCTTTCTTAATTTGTCTAGGAGGCTTGGTTTTTAACATTGGCAATGTGGGCGGGGTGGCGTTGGGCTTGCAGGTATTGGTCGGACTGAATTTAAAAAGTGGGGCTGGGCTTGGGGCGTGTTTAGCCATTTTTGTGTTTCTCTTCAAGCGGGCGATGCTTTTCATGGATAAAATGACGCAAATTTTAGGGGTGTTGATGGTGGCACTGATGGTTTTTGTCGCCCTGCATGCCAAAGCCCCCCTGGCGCAAGTCTTGAAAGAGAGCCTACACCCGAGCCACTTTTCTATGGTGGCGGTGTTGACTTTAATCGGGGGCACCGTGGGGGGGTACATCATTTTCTCGGGCGGGCATCGGCTTTTGGATGCTGGGGTTTGTGGTGCTCATCACTTAAAAGAAGTGGATTTGGCCGCCTATTTAGGCATCTTTGTGGCGACTTTAGTAAGGGGGCTGTTGTTCTTGGTGATTTTAGGAGTAGTTGAGAGAGGAGCGGTGCTAAATCCTGTAAACCCTGCTCTTAGTGCCTTTGAGTCCTTTGGAGGGTGGGGACGGGTGGTTTTTGGCGTGGTGTTTTTGGCCGCAAGCTTAACCTCCATTGTGGGCGCAGCCTATACGAGCGTGTCATTTTTACGAAACTTAAGCTGGGTAAGGCGACAGGAGAACACTTGGGTGGTGGGCTTTATCGGCGTGTCGGCTCTCATCTTTTTAGGCATAGGCAAACCCGCCACGCTGCTAATTGCCGCTGGGGCACTCAATGGATTGATTTTACCCCTAACTCTAACCCTCATGCTCATCGCCGCCAAGAGCCCTAAAATTGTGGGGGCTTACAAACACCCCCTCATTTTAAGCGTGCTAGGCTGGGTGGTGGTGGGCTTTAGTGCCTACTGGGGGCTGCTCTCTTTAAAACCGCTCTTTAAACTCTTTGGAGCTTAAGGTGGAATTTAAACCCTGCTCTGAGGATGCTTTGTTGGTAACCTTGGGCGATTTGATTGAACCTAGCCTCAATGCGAGGGTGCGTTTGTTGTGTGAAAAATTAAAGGCGCAAAGGTTGCAAGGGGTGCTAGAGATTGTGCCCGCCTATGCCTCGTTGCTTGTGGTGTATGACCCCCTTCTTTGTTCTTACACCCACTTGGTGGAGCGAGTGCAAGCCTTGAGCCTAGCATTCTCTACAGAGCAGGTGCAGGAAGTCTATTTAGTGGAAGTGCCCGCCTGCTATGAGCTAGGGCTGGATTTACAAAGCGTGGCAGAACAAACGGGTTTAAGCGTGGCGCAGGTGATAGAAAGGCACAGCGGGCGGGATTACTTGGTGTATTGTTTGGGTTTTTTGCCCGGCTTTGTTTATTTGGGTGGGCTAGACCCTGCGCTCAAACTGCCCCGCCTTGCCACGCCTAGATTAGAAGTGGCTGCGGGCTCCATTGGCATTGCCAACGAACAAACGGGCATTTACCCCATCGCTAGCCCGGCCGGCTGGCATATCCTAGCACAAACCCCCATTAGCCTTTACACCCCCACCAAAGAGCCCCCCGTCTCTATTTTTGCCGGCGATTATGTCCGCTACAAGCCCATTAGTCTCAAAGAGTTTCAAAATAGCCCACACACCCTAAAGCGCACCCTTGTGCCAAAGGATAGCCTGCATGCCTAGTGTGCGGGTGTTAAAAGCGGGGCTAAGCACCACTATCCAAGACTTGGGGCGGGTGGGCTATCTTGCACTAGGTATTCCTATAAGCGGGGCGATGGATCCCTTTAGCGCATGTGTGGCAAATTGGTTAGTGGGCAATGCCAAAGAGCAAGCCCTTTTAGAAATGACCTACACGGGCGACACCCTAGAGTTTTTAAAGCCCATGCAAATTGCCCTTACTGGGGCAAATTTAAGCCCTAAGCTTAATGGCACAGAGATTTTTAATTGGGAGTCTTATGCCGTGCAAGCGGGGGATATTCTAGAATTTGGCAGGCTTGTTGGTGGGGCTCGGGCGTATTTAGCTTTGAGTGGAGGGGTGCAAGTGCCCCTAGTGCATGGCAGCAGGGCAACTTACACACGCGCAAAAATTGGGGGCTTTTTGGGGCGCACACTGCAAAAGGGCGATGAGATATTTACACTCCCAAGCCCTCCGCAACAAAAACGCTTGTTACCAAAGAAGCACCGCCCCCTTTATGCCAAAGAAACAAGCCTGCCCGCCCTCTTAGGCACAGAAGCGCATTATTTTAGTCTGCAGAGTGTGCGCCGCTTTTTCCATTCCGCCTACACGATCACACAAAGGGCCGATCGCATGGGCATTTGTTTAGAGGGAATGGCCCTAGAGTGGCGTTTGTTAAAAGAGCTGGTGTCTAACCCCTTGGTTCTAGGCAGCGTGCAAGTGCCAAACAGCGGACAGCCCATTGTACTCATGGCCGATAGGCAAACCTTGGGGGGTTATCCTAAAATCGCTACTCTGCTTAAAGAAAGTGTGATTGCTCTAGCCCAAATGCTGCCCGGGCATCGGGTGCATTTCATCCCCATAAAATTAGAGCAGGCACAAGAGAGATACAAGGCCTTTTATGAAAACCTTGCTAGGGTGCAAGAGCTTTTAAAATAAAGCGGGGTCCATGCTACTAGGGATTTCTAAGCCCATGAGTTTTAACACGCTGGCGGCGACATTGTTCAAACCGCCATTTTTCAGGCGTTTCACCCCATGCCCCATCACAAAACAATAAACCTCGTAGGTGGTGTGGTTGGTGAGTACCTGCTCGCCCTCTTGCATGTGTTCGCAGTTGCCATGGTCGCTGGTGAGCACTAGGGCGTAATCTAACTCCTTGGCCAGTTGCACAATTTGCCCTAGTGCCTTATCCACCGCCGCCACTGCCGCCACTGCCGCTTTAAAATTGCCCGTGTGCCCCACCATGTCTCCATTGGCAAAATTAACGATGATTAAATCTTTGCCCGCTTGCATGTGCGTGCAGACAGCGTTGGCAACTTCAAAGGCACTCATTTCTGGGCATAAATCGTAGGTTTTGACTTTGGGGCTGGGGATTAAAACCCGCTCTTCGTTTTTAAAGGGCTCTTCCACCCCCCCATTGATGAAAAAGCTCACATGGGCGTATTTTTCAGTTTCGGCAATATGCGTTTGACTTAAGCCCGCTTCAGCCACCACTTGGGCTAGGGTGTGGGTAATGCTAGGCTTTTCAAAGAGTACAGGGTATGTAAATTCAGGGTTATAATTTGTCATTGTAGCGATGTAAAGCTCTGGGGGGACTTTAAAACCCTCCAATTTGCTCTGCCCACCTAGGGCTTTGGCAAGCTGGCGCATACGATCGCTTCTAAAGTTGATGCAAACCACCCCCTCGCCATCGAACATGCCCACATAATCCGCAAAGCTGACCGGCTCAATGAACTCGTCATTAATCCCTTGAAAATACATTTCTTTGATATAGCGCTCAGGGGTAAAGTCGGTTTTGTTGGCCGCATGCACGATACAGTTATAGGCTTTGAGTAGCCTCTCATAGCGCTTGTCGCGATCCATGGCAAAGAAACGCCCCGATAGGCTAGCGATGCGGATGTTTTCGCTACAAATGGAAGTGATGTGTTCTAAATAGCCCAATGCGCTTTGGGGCAGAGTGTCGCGCCCATCGGTGATTAAGTGCAACCACACCTTTTTGCCTAGCCTTTCTAAGAGTAATGCCATGCTGGTGAAGTGCTGGATGTGCGCATGCACCCCCCCATCACTCATCAATCCAACAACATGCACCACTTTAGCGTGATCAGTTACGCTCTTTAAGGCGGGGTTGTCCTCAATTTCTCCGGCTGCAAACGCCTTAGAAATACGCACCAAGTCTTGGTAGAGCACCCGCCCCGCCCCTAGGCACATGTGCCCCACTTCAGAGTTGCCCATTTGCTCTTCGGGTAGCCCCACGCTTAAACCATGCGTTTTAAGCAGGCTGTGGGGGACATTTTTAAAGAGCCAATCGTAGGTGGGTTTCTTGGCCACTAAAAAGGCGTTTCCTTCAGGGTTGGGGTTATACCCGATCCCGTCTGTGATGATCAAAAGAGTCTTTTGCATTTAAAACACCGGCGATTCTTGCATGAGGATAATTTTATCCGCCTCTTTGCTGTTTTTGGGTGTTTTGCCTGTGTGGGTGCGGTCCTTTTGGAGGGTGTCTTTATAGGCGTTGTGGTGTTTGGGAGCGGTTTTTGTATTTTTATGGTGGGTGTTTTTATGGGTGTTGTGGTGGCGGGAGGGTTTGTGCGTGCTGTGGTGCTTAGGGGCGGGCAGGGGAGGAGGGGGTGCGATCTCTGGCTTTGGCTCTAGCTCTGGCTTAGCAGCTAAAGTTTTCACGCCCTCCTTGTGTGGGCTGTTGTCGGCTTGTAAGGGCGTAGCCTGGGTTTCATCCACGCTTTTTTCTAAAGCGGGCATCATGCTCTGCAAGGTCTTGATTTTGGCCACAATGTCTTGATAATACTCGTTGGCGATTTGGTCAATGTGTTCGTTTTTTTGCCAACGTAAACCGTTATGGTAGGATTTGATCATGTCTTTTAAATTCCCCTTGTGGGTGCGCTTCCAACCAATGAGGGTGTCTAGGGCGACTCTTGAGGCAAAGTTCTCGTCTTTAATCAATAAGCTGCCATACACACTTTGCATGAAACGGGTATCGCGCTCGTTGTAGCGTTTGAGTACATCGGGGATATAGGCGTGGTAAATACCCGCGCTCGGACCACTAAAATCTACCCGATACATGCCCGCACAAGACTCCTTCCACGCAATGGCCGCCAACTCATAGCCCAAGTTTTCTTTAAAGCCGTAGCGGTAGGCATAGACCAACACGCGCTTTTGAGCGGGGTTGAAGTTGCGTGGTGCCACACACTCAGCTAAACTCGCCTTTTTAACATGGCTTGCGTTTAAAGGGCAATATAAATAAAAAAAAGCCAAAAAACCCCAAGAAAAAGACCGCAAAATCCCAAAAACCGCCCGATGCCTACAATGCATAACAAACCTCTTAAGAGTTTTTAATCACTTTTTGTTATAATTGTAGCGAAAGTAACCCTTGAAACACCATAAAACCCGATTAAACCACAGGAGCTTACTTGAACCAAGCCCTCCTTGTTGAAATCTTGTTAGAAGAGTTGCCCGCAAAGCCCCTCTTGCAAGAGTTACCCAACATGCCAGACAAGTGGCACACCCTTTTAAGCGCACATGGTCTAAGCGCGCCCACAGAGTTTAGCTACACACCCACAAGACTCGTGTTGCACACTAAAGATTTCCCCACCCACACGCCCACAAGCACAACAGAACACTTTGGCCCGCCCTTATCCGTGGGCGTTAGTAACAACGCCTTAAATGCCATCGGGCGCAAGTTTTACGAGAAGTTGGGCTTAGAAGTGCCCAGCACATGGCAGAGCGCGCTTAAGAGCAATAAAGAAGTGCTCTATGTCTGTGTGCAAATAGAGCCCAAACCCACCGCTCCCCTGCTCGATCGTCTCCTCTTAGACTTTTTGCAAGGGCTTAACTTTGGCAAGAGCATGGCATGGGGTGATGTCAAGGCGCGCTTCATCCGCCCCATCCACAATATCTGCGTGCTCTTTGGCGATCACAAGCCCCATCTGCCCCTATGCCAAGAAACCTTTTTATGCACCACCAAACAAGCCACAAAGCTACACTTTTCTATGGGCTTTGGTTGGCACAACACTCCGAGCATTGAAGGCTACTTTGAAACACTTAAAAAAGGCAAGGTACTTTTAGACCCTAAAGCCAGGGAAGCTAAAATCTTAAAAGAAATCCGCGCCCTAGAGCAAGAGCACGGACTTCAGGTACAGGTAGATAGCGAACTCTTGGCCGAAGTGGTGGCGATCACAAGTTACCCCACTGCGCTTTATGGCGCGTTTGCGCCTAAGTTCTTGCGCCTACCCCCTGAGATCACCACAACCTCTATGCAAGAGCACCAACGCTACTTTGCTACCTTTAAAGATGGGGCACTGCACGCCGGCTTTGTCATGGTGAGCAACACCCCGCTAGAGTGCACAACCGACTTTAAAGACATTGTGGCGGGCAATGAAAAGGTGCTTAAAGCCCGTTTGAGCGATGCCATGTTCTTTTATGAAAATGATTTAAAAGCTCCCTTTGTCCCCAATTTAAATGCCCTCGCACAAATCGCCTTCGTGCAGGGCTTGGGCACGCTTGCTGACAAGGTGCAAAGAGAGCAGGCCATCGGGCGGGCTTTGGCACAAAAATACGCCCCCCATTTGCAAGGCGACCTAGAGCAGGCCATTAGCCTCTCTAAATTAGATTTATTAAGCGAAGTCGTCTATGAGTTTCCTGAATTACAAGGCATCATGGGGGCTTATTACGCCAAAGCCAAGGGCTACACCCAAGCCACCAGCACCGCCCTTAAAGAGCAGTATTTGCCCAATAGTGAAAATGCCCCCCTGCCCTCCAGCCTTTTAGGCGCGCTCTTAAGCCTAAGCCATAAACTAGACAGCTTGCTCGCCCTCTTTAGCGTGGGTAAAATCCCCACCGGCTCTAAAGACCCCTTTGCCCTACGCCGCGCGTGCAATGCGCTTTTACGCATTTGTCTGCACTTTAATCTGCCCTTTGATTTGCAAACAGACTTTGAGGCACTCGCACAACATTACAAAAGTTTTGACACCGCCCTTTTAAAAGACTTTGCCCTTGAGCGCTTAAGCCATATTCTAGAAAGCACGCCCAATTACAGCCCCAATATCTATAAAGCCGTGCTTGGGGGCATAGCCCAAAGCAATGGGGTATATGAGCTTTGCCAAATCGCCAAGAAGGTACAGGCCTTGGCGGCGTTTTTAGGAGGCACACAGACGAGGGATTTTGTGGCGGTGTTTAAACGAGTCGCCAACATCATACAAGAGCACACACCCACCTCTCCCACAAACCCTAAGCTCTTCACCCATGAGAGCGAGCACGCCTTATTTAGTGCTTATGCAACCCTACAAGCCACGCCTTTTAACAGCCACCTAGAACAGCTACACGCCCTTTTTGCCCTCAAAGGGCCCCTAGAAGCCTTCTTTGACAATGTTCTTGTCAACGATTCCAATATAGAGATACAGAACAACCGCAAGGGCTTGTTGGTGGCGATTTACCGGGCATTTTTAGGCATGGCCGAAGCCAAAGAACTCTAACGCATGCGCGCTCTTTTATTATTTTTGGGGTTGCTGCTCACAAGTCTTAGTGGGCGCAGTTTTACTTTGGCCGAGTTTTTTAAACGCGTGGAGCACAACTCCATGGAGCTCATCCAAAAGAAGGCCAATTTTATCAGCCTTTTAGAAGACCAAAAAGCCACGAACTCGTGGGATTTCCCCTTCATCTCTAACGAAACCTCTATGGTGCGCAACTACCAAGGCATCTCTGAGCCCCAACCCCGCACGGTTTTAATGATCAAACCAAAGTTGCCGTGGGTGAGCCGCCTTTTAGCCCGTAGCCTCTCCATTAAAAATGTGCAATACCGCAAGAGCTACGAGCTCAGCCGCAATTTGGCCTTTATCGGGGCAAAGCGTTTATATCTTAACTACATCTTAAATATCGAAAAACACAACATTTACGCCAGACGCGAACAAATCTTTCACTCCCAACTTAAAGCCGCTGAAGAAAAAGTTGCCGCAGGGAGCATGTCCAAAAAAGACTACATCAACTTTAAAAACTCTTATTTAGAATCTAAACTTGCCAAAATCAACATGGAAACGCTCATCATTAACCAAGAGCGCACCCTAAACACCATGCTCGCCATCGTAGATCCCATCGGGCAGAACGCGCGCTTTTCTAGCTTTGTGGACGATGAGCACCAGATCAAAATCCCCGAGCTGAAATTTGAGTATGTGCACATGGGCGAGCAGGCCATCAACCGGGTTTTAGAGCACTCACTGTATGTGGAGGTGCTGGACTTAACCGCCAGAGATTACCATGTCAACGCCAATCTTGCCAACCGCGATGTGTTCCATGATTTTGAATTTGGCTTTGGGGCAGAGAGTTATAACTCCTCCACCCACCTGTCTATGGAGTTTTACATCCCCCTGCCCGTAACGCCCAAGAACATCCACCTCAAACGCAAATACCTCGCCCTAGAAAATGGCACCCGTGCGCAGAATGTCGTGATGAAGCGTAACATCCGCATCAACGCCCTCGCCTACCTGGACCAATTGCAGACCAAGGAGCGCTACATCAGAATCCAAATCGATGCGATCGACAACAAGGCAAAGCTCATGGAAATGGGGCGGGTGGCTTACGAAGCGCAAAAGATTGGGCTGTTTGAATACCTGTTTTACCAAAACGCTTACATGGACGCTTTGATCGCCCTAGCCGAGGCACGGATTGAATATGTCAACATCACCGCCCTATTAGAAGAGACGCTAGGACAGACCTTGACTCGTTTAGGGAGCGCGTTTTGAAAGCACTTTTACTCCTCTTGTCGTTATTTTTGCACTTGCAAGCCCAAGCCTACCAAGAGATTGCCCTCACCTCTAAACAAATCGAAGGTTTGGGGCTAAAAGTGGTGTCTTTAGACCAAAAATTCGCAACGCATGGATTGCCCTTTAACGCCTCCATCGACTTTAATAATTTCAACCTCAAACACACGGTGATCCAAAGTTTGAGCTTCAACGCCACAGTGGTGGCGATTTATAAAAACGAGGGCGAATTTGTGCATAAGGGCGATCTCATCTGTGAGATCAGCTCCATTGATTTAAGCAATCTCTACTTTGAGTTGCAAAACAACAAAAATAAATTAAAAGTCGCCCTAGATGTCAGCACCAAGGACCACGAGCTGTATAAACAAGGCGTGATCGCCAAAAGGGAGTACCAAAACAGCTTTTTGATCAGCCAAGAGATGAGCCTTAAAGTACGCCAGCTGGAAACCACCTTCCAAAACTTTGGCATCGACCCTAAAGACCCTTTGGGACTATATGGCTTTCGAATCATCGCCCGCAATAGTGGGATTCTCTCCATCGCCCCCAAAGTCTTGGGCGAAAAGATTTTGCCCTTCACAACCTACATCCGCATCTCAGAAAACAACGACCTCATCGCCCGCATTAAATTGCCCGTGAGCCTCTCACGCTACATCAAACGGGGCTCAAGGGTGTTTGACCAAATGGGCAATGCCATTGGGGCGATCCAAAGCATCTCTGTGGTGCTGGATAAAGACTCTAACACCATTTTAGCCACCGCCCGCATCGAAGCGGGCAATTTCCATGTGGGCGAGACGACCGATGTCTATATTGAGGGGGCAAAGCCCAAAAATTCGCTTTTTATCCCCTCCAGTGCCGTCATTAAAAACGACCAAGATTATTTGATTTTTGTGCGCACCAAAAAGGGCTTCATGCCCACTGCTGTCAAGATCATTGAAGAACGCAACCATGTGTTTGTCATCAGTAGCCAAAACATCAATCCGCACGCCAAGGTCGCCACGGGGGCTCTGGTGAGCTTAAAGGGCATTGTCAATAACTTAGGGGACGAGGGGGACGAGTGATGCTGGCCTCTCTCATTGAGTTTTCCCTAAGACAGCGCATCATTGTCCTCATTTGCGCCTTCTTGCTCTTGCTCTTTGGGCTGTATAGCTTTTTCACCACACCCATAGACGCGTTCCCTGACATGTCGCCCACACAGGTCAAAGTGGTGCTGAAATTGCCCGGCAGCTCCCCCGAAGAAATGGAAAACAATGTCGTCCGCCCCCTAGAGTTAGAACTCTTGGGTTTAAAGGGCGAAAAGTCTTTAAGGAGTACTTCTAAGTATTCTGTGTGCGACATCACCATTGACTTTGCCGATGGCATGGACATTTATTTAGCCCGCAACATGGTCAATGAAAAGCTCTCTTTGGTGTTGCCAAACTTGTCCCCTGATTTAGAGGGGGGGATGGAGCCCATTGTTACGCCCTTGTCAGACATTTTAATGTTCACCATCGATGGCAATTTGGACGACACGGACAAAAGGCAGTTGTTAGACTTTCTCATCAAGCCCATGCTACGCACGATCCCCGGGATCGCCGATGTCAATTCCATCGGGGGATTTAGCCGTGCTTTTGTGGTGGCGCCCGACTTCGACGACATGGCAAGGCTGGGCATTTCTATCAGCGATTTAGAGCACACCCTAGAGGCGAATTTAAGCAACAGCGGGGCGGGGCGGGTGGACCGCGATGGAGAAACTTACTTGGTCAAAATCCAAACCATTGCCCTAACCCCTGAGGAGATTGGCGACATCACCATCTCCACAAAAAAAGGCTTTTTACACATCAGGGACTTTGCTAAAGTCATCGTGTCTTCGCGCACAAGGCTAGGCTTTGTGACAAAAAACGGGATCGACGAAACCACAGAGGGGCTTGTGCTCTCGCTCAAAGGGGCAAACTCCAGCACCATCATTAAAGCTGTGCGTGAGAAACTAGACAATGAGATCAAGCCCTTATTGCCTGCTGGCGTACACACGCACATTTTCTACGACCGCTCGGAATTTACAAAAAAAGCCATCAACACCGTTACAAAAACCTTAATTGAAGCCATCGTTCTCATCATCATCACCTTGTTTTTATTTTTGGGTAATTTTAGGGCAAGCGTGGCGGTGGGCGTGATCTTGCCCTTGAGCCTTAGCGTGGCATTCATCCTCATCAAGCTCAACCACATGACCTTAAACTTAATGAGTTTGGGCGGGCTCATCATCGCCATAGGCATGCTCATCGACTCGGCGGTGGTGGTGGTGGAAAACGCCTTTGAAAAATTAAGCACCCACACCAGCACCACGAAGTTACACGCCATTTACCGCTCGTCTAAAGAGATCGCCGTGTCCGTGGTGAGTGGGGTCATCATCATCATTGTGTTCTTTGTGCCCATCATGTCCTTAGAGGGCATCGAGGGTAAAATGTTTGTGCCTTTGGCAACCAGCATTGTCTTTGCCTTGTTAGGCACTTTAGTTTTAGCCATCACCGTGGTGCCCGTGATCAGCTCTATGGTGCTTAAAGTGCAAGTGCATAAAGAAACCCCGCTCACCCGATTTTTTTATTGGATTTACACCCCCGCCCTGCAATTTGCCCTTAAAAACCCTAAAACCATGCTCATCGGGGCGCTTATTTTTTTAGTATCTAGTCTGTCTCTTTTCCCCTTTGTAGGCAAGACCTTTATGCCAAACTTAGATGAGGGCAGCAGTGTTTTAAGTGTGCACACGGTGCCCTCGATCTCTTTAGATCAATCTAAGGATTTGATCTTACGCATTGAAAAGACCATCAAAGACAAGGTTAAAGAGGTGAAAATGATCGTGGCACGCACGGGCTCAGACGAGCTAGGGCTAGATTTAGACGGGCTCAATCACACCGACATGTTCATCTCCTACCTCCCCAAAGAGCAATGGAGCGTAAAGACCAAGCAAGAGTTGCTAGACAAGATTTTGGCAAGCTTGCAGGATTACAAGGGGATCAACTTCGCTTTCACACAGCCCATTGAAATGCGGGTGTCTGAAATGCTGACCGGCGTTAGAGGGGATTTGGCGATTAAAGTCTTTGGCGACGACATCGAAAAGCTCAATGACTTAAGCGCCCAGATTGTGGAGGTGATTAAAGGCATCAAGGGCTCGGACGAGGTGTTCACCACCCTAAATAAGGGCGTGAATTATCTGTATGTTACCCCCGATAGAGACGCAATGGCAAATGTCGGCATCACCAGCGATGAATTTGCTAAATTCCTTAAATCCGCTTTGGAGGGGATTGTCGTGGAGTACATCCCCACGGGCATTTCACGCACCCCGGTCATCATCCGCCAAAACAAGGACATCGCCTCTAACGCCACTTTGCTAAAAAGCCTAGAGATGACTTCTAATCGGGGCTTTGCCGTGCCCATCACTTCGATCGCCAACATCACGGAGGTTGATGGCCCCGTGGCGATTGTGCGCGAGAACAGCAAGCGGGTGAGCGTGGTGAGAAGCAATGTTGTGGGGCGGGATTTGGGCGGTTTCGTGCAAGAAGCGCGCCAAAAAATTGCTGAGAAGGTGCAACTGCCCCCCAACTACTACATCACCTACGGTGGGCAATTTGAAAACCAAGAAAGGGCCAACAAACGCCTCGCCACGGTGATCCCCTTAAGCATTTTGGTGATTTTCTTTATTCTGTTTTTCACCTTTAAAAGCGTGCCCTTGTCCCTACTCATTTTATTAAATGTACCCTTTGCGATCACGGGCGGGCTCATTGCGCTCTTTGCCAGCCACGAGTACATCTCTGTGCCTGCGAGTGTGGGCTTCATTGCGCTCTTTGGGATTGCGGTCTTAAACGGCGTGGTGATGGTGGGGTATTTTAGAGAACTCTTAAGGCAGGGCAAGAGTGTGGATGAGGTCGTGTTTATGGGGGCAAAACGGCGTTTGCGCCCCGTGTTAATGACCGCTTGCATTGCGGGGCTGGGCTTAATCCCTTTGTTGCTCTCGCATGGCGTGGGTTCAGAGGTGCAAAAACCCCTAGCCATCGTGGTTTTAGGCGGGCTTGCCACTTCCAGCATTTTAACGCTCCTACTCTTGCCCCCGATGTTCATGCTCTTAGCCAAAAAATTAAAAGTGGTGTGATGGTTTTAGTGGAGATTTATGCAGACTTAGCGATTAAGGATATGATCGTCGATCACCTATTCGCCCACGGGCATGAGGATTTTTACTTTGGGGAGTGCTTTGAGTACGCCACTTCCACGCTTTTAAAAAGCGAAAAAGAGCAGGTGAGCGGACGCAAGGACTACGGGCTATTTAAACTCTACTTAGAGGAGGAGAGAGCACAAGTTTTAGCCAAGCAAATCCACGCCCTCAGCAAAGAGGCAACCTTATATTTGATCCCCCTAGGGGCGATCTCTACACCCCTAGCTTAAACATGCTAGAATAGAGTTTTTGCGAAAGGATGGCTATGCGTGTTGCGGTTTTTGGCGGAGGGGCTTGGGGGAGGGCATTAGCCTTTGCACTAGGGCATAAAAACCCCATCAAGATTGTTTCCAGACAGGATTTAACACCCCTACTCATGCCCTTAAACAAAGACCTTGTGCTCAAAGGGCATGAGCCCATCACACAATGTGCCCTGCAAGAGGCTTTAGAGGCGGATTTATTTGTTATTGCCATCAGCGTGCAGCATTTGCGCTCGTGGTTTGAAAAGGCCCAACTGCCTACCCACTCTAAAGTGTTGGTGGCCGTGAAGGGGGTTGAGATCGGAGGGCATTTTGTGAGCCAAATTGTGGAGGCGTTCTTAAAGGGCAACAATGTCTGTTATTTAGCAGGCCCTAGCTTTGCTAAAGAGATTGTGGCCAGCCTACCCTGTGCCTTGGCGATCCACTCTACTAACCCCGAGCTTGCAGGGGAGTTTGCCTCCTGTTTGCCCGCCTTCATCCGCTCGTATATCCAAGAGGACATCAGGGGCGCAGAGATCGCCGGGGCGTATAAAAATGTCATCGCTATCGCCGCCGGGGTGTGCGATGGTTTGGAGCTAGGGCAGGGGGCCAAGGCGAGTTTGCTCTCAAGGGGACTTGTGGAAATGAGCCGTTTTGGGGCGTATTTTGGGGGCAAACAGCAAACCTTTTTGGGGCTGTCTGGGGCAGGGGATTTGTTTTTAACCGCCAATTCCTTGCTTTCAAGAAACTACCGCGTGGGGCTAGGCATTGCGCAGTGCAAACCTTTGGCCACCATCATAGAAGAGTTGCAAGAAGTCGCCGAGGGGATCAAAACCACCAAGGCAATTGTGCAGATCGCCATGCGAGAAAACATCCACACCCCTATCGCTAAAGAATTGGATCTGCTTTTGGAGGGTAAAAACCCGCTTGAGAGCATGACCGCTTTAATCAAACGATAAGGATAACGCCGTGCTGACCTTTTCGAATATTCTATTGAAATTGCAAGAGTTTTGGGAAAAGCAAGGTTGTACCTTGTTACAACCCTATGACATCCCCGCAGGGGCGGGGACTTTTCACCCCGCCACCTTACTAAGAAGTTTAGACTCCACCCCTTGGAGTGTGGCATATGTCGCCCCCTCACGCCGCCCCACGGATGGGCGCTATGGAGAAAACCCCAACCGCCTAGGCAGTTACTACCAATTCCAAGTCTTGATCAAGCCAAGCCCCTTGAATATTCAAGAATTGTATTTGCAAAGTTTGCAGGCTTTAGGCATTGATTTTAGCAGGCACGATATCCGCTTTGTGGAGGATAATTGGGAGTCGCCCACTTTGGGGGCATGGGGGCTAGGTTGGGAAGTGTGGCTCGATGGCATGGAGATCACACAATTTACTTACTTCCAGCAGGTGGGCTCAATCCCTTGTAACCCCACGCCCATAGAGATCACCTATGGCGTGGAGAGACTAGCGGCTTACATCCAACAAGTGGATTCAGTGCTAGACATTGTATGGACTTTAAAAGACAACAAGCCCGTGTATTATAAAGAGGTGCATTTGGAGGGTGAGGTTGAGTTTAGCCATTACCACTTCAACCACGCCAATTTGGACTTTTTGCAAACAAGCTTTGAGGCTAACCAAGCCGAGGCGAAGCGTTGCTTAGAGCAAAATCTGCCCCTCGTGGCTTACGACTTTGTGATGCTTAGCAGCCACTTTTTCAATGTGCTGGATGCACGAAAAGCCCTATCGGTGGCTAAACGGCAAGAGTGCATTCTAAAAATTAGAGAACTTGCCAAGGCCTGCGCCCTGCTTTATAAAGAGCAAGAGTCGGATAGATTAAAACGCCTGCATGCTTGAGCTAAACGAATTAATCGCCTTTTTAGATCAATTAAGCCCCTTTGGCTTGCAAGAAGACTGGGATAACTGCGGGCTGAATTTAGGCAGTTTAAACGCCCCCTATGAGAACATCGCCATCGCTTTAGAACTCACCCTAGAGCTTGTTAAAGAGCTAGAGCCTAGAAGCGTGGTACTCACCCACCACCCCTTATTTTTCAAGCCCTTCAAGAGCTTTAACCCAAGTTTATACCCTGCCAACATCGCCACTTTGTTGTTGCAAAAATCCTGTGCTTTAATCGCTTTGCATACGAATTTTGACAAGACCCATTTAAACCCCTACTTTGCTAAGTCATTAGGCTTTGAGCGTACCAAGGAAGAGGGCATGGCGTTGGTGGCAGACACCACGCCTACAAGTTTAGGCCACTTAGCCACACAAGTGCAAGAGCGTTTAAACCTACCCTATGTGCGGCTCGTGAGTGCCAAGAATCTCATTCAACAAGTGGTGCTGGTGTGCGGGGCAGGGTGCGGGTATTTGCACACACTCAAAGAAGCCCCCAATGATCTTTGCCTCATCACGGGCGACATCAAGCACCATGAAGCCATGCAGGCACTCAGTATGGGGATTTCGCTTTTAGAAGTCCCTCACTATGAGAGTGAAAAGGCGTTTGTGCCCCTCTTAAAAGACTTGCTAGAGCCCTATATTTTGCAATCTCAAGTAAAGTGTGTTAGACTACTAGATTGTAAAAATCCATTTATGCTTAAGGTTTGACATGAACGCCCACTTAGTGCAGTTAATCCAAATTGCCAAGCTAGACAAGGACATTGAGGCTTTAGAACCCTTGATTAAAGCCAAGAGAGCCGATCTAGACAAAGCCCTTGCCACAAAGCAAAAAAAACAAGCCGAGTACGCTCTTTTGGAGGAAGAAAAAGAGGCTTTGCATTTGCAAATCCAAAAGAACGAACAGGCGTTGCACGAAACCAATGCCAAGGTGGATAGCATCCAAAAAAAGATTTCTCAAGTGAAGTCTGAAAGAGAATTGCGCTCCCTTGGCATTGAAGAGGACATCACCAAAGAGAGAGCCAATCAGGCGAACAAAGAGATCGAACGGTTGCAAAATGAGAGCGCGCATAAGAGCAAGTTGCAAGAGGACTTGCAAGGCATCTTAGAGAGTTTAGAGCAAGAGATTGCCATGTTAGAGGAAAAGGTGGAGGCGGACACTGCCGAGATCAAAGAGAAACAACAGGCGATTTTTCAAGAAAAGCAGGATTTGACCCTGAAAATGGACCACAAGCTCATCGCCTTTTATGAGAAAATCCGCCGTTGGGCGGGCAACACCTGTGTGGTGAGCGTGAAAAAGCAGGCCTGTGGGGGGTGCTTTATCCGTATTAATGATCGCACCTACGCTGAGGTTTTAAACAGCAGCGACATTTTGACCTGTCCGCATTGTGGGCGGATTTTATACATAGACACCGCGCAATCTGCTTAAGGTTTGGCTTTTTTCAAGTTTGTGTATTTAGGGCTTTTGTCTTTGGCACATTGTTGCGCCACGCCTTTTTTAGCCCTTTTTAGCCTAAAGGCAAAGTACCGCTACTCTTTAAGGGGGCGCTTTTTTGCTAAGGGGCATGCTCTAATCTTTAAGCCCCGTTTGTGGTTACATGCCTGCTCTTTAGGTGAGGTGAAGTCTTTGGAGTGTGTGCTAAACGCCTTTAAAGACACCCCTTTGCTTCTTACCACCACCACGCAAACAGGCTATAACCACGCTAAAAAACTTGCCCAAAACAACCCCCACTTGCAAGTACGCTTTTTACTCTTTGAAACCCTGCTCTTTTTATGGCACAAGGATTTAGACCACTTAAAAGCCCTCGTGGTTACAGAGGCGGAGCTGTGGTTTGGGCTCTTTAATTTGGCTAAATCTGTGGGCGCAAAGACCTTTTTAATCAACGCACGTATTTCTAGCCACTCTTACCCTAAATACCTACGCCTCAAGCCCTTTTACACCACTATCTTTAAACGGATTGATTTTATCTACGCCCAAAGTGTGCTAGATCAAGAGAGATTAGAGAGTTTGGGCGCAAAAACGCTTTGCGTTTTTCCCCACACAAAATTATTCAACCCCCCCCTTTGCACCAAAACCTATCCCAAATTAAAAAGTTTAACCATTGTGGGCGCAAGCACGCACCCTACAGAAGAGGCGTTGATTGTGGAGGCGTTTTTACGCCTAAAGGAGCCGGCGCAACTCATTTTAGTACCCCGCCACCCTGAGCGCTTTAAAGAAGTGAAAAACTATTTAGAAGAGCACCCCACGCTTCAACACGATTTTAGTTGTTTTTCTAGCGGGTTAAAGTGGGATAGTAAAGTGCTTCTCATCGACACATTGGGCGAGCTCATTAACTTTTATGCTATCGCCGATATTGTGATTTTGGGCGGTGCGTTTGCGCCCATTGGCGGGCACAACCCTCTAGAGCCCGCCCATTTTGGGGTCAAACTCATCAGTGGGACACATATTTTTAACCAAGAAGCGTTGTTTGCATGCGTGCAAAATTTCTATTTGGTGCAAGGGGATCAACTCACCCAAACTTTAGCAGCACATGCCACGCTCAAGGCGAGCAAGATAGACACCAAAGAGCAGGAACTACAAACCTTAATCAAGGCCATCCATGTTACAGGCGTATAAAATCCTTGCCAAACAACGCAACATTTCGCACAAAGAGGCAAAAAGGCTCATAGACAGGGGGCTGGTGAGCGTGGCAGGGCAGAGGCTAAAATTAGCTAGAGAACTCTTAGAGCCGCACACCTTTTTAAGTGTGCTGGAGTGTGAGAGCGTGGTTTTAGCTAAAGAGGCTGAGTTTTTAGCCCTAGACAAAGCCTTTAATGTGTCGAGCTTTGAGCTAGAGCGCACGCACGAGCCCTATCAGTTGATACACCGCTTGGACCAAAGCACAAGCGGAGTTTTGTTACTGGGTTTAGGGGAGTTTTATAAGCAAGCCCTAGAGGCGTTTAAAGAACGCAAAGTCTATAAAGAGTATGTCGCTTTGGTGCAAGGGGTGCTAGACAAGCCCTTAACTTTAAAGCAACCCTTAAGCGTGCAAAAGAGCCACATAGAGGATAAAAAGGGCTATGTGCGGGCGTTTGTCCATAGCAAGGGCAAGAGGGCAATCACGCACATCACCCCCATTAAGACAATCGGGCAAATGACTTTATTAAAAGTGGTGATAGAAACGGGAGTAACGCACCAAATTAGGGCGCATTTAGCCCATCTCAAACACCCTATTGTGGGCGACATTTTCTACGGCGCAAGACCCAATAAACACTTTTTCTTACACGCCTATAAACTAGAGCTTTTGGGGCGTAAATTTAAGGCCCCCCTACCACTTTACTTCAAGGATTGCTGTGAGTTACTGGAACACGATTTATAGCCACTTTAGCCCCATTGCTTTTCATCTCTTTTCTATCCCTGTACATTGGTATGGACTCGCCTATGTAAGTGCGCTTTTAGTGGCATTTTTTCTAGCTAAGAGGGCGTTAAAAACCGATCCTATGCGTTTTCCCATCAGCCAAGCGCATTTTGAGAGCTATTTTTTATACGCTGAGGTGGGGGTGGTTTTGGGGGCGAGGCTGGGCTATATTTTAATTTATGACCCCAACACGTTGTACTACCTAAAAGCCCCGTGGCAAATCTTCAACCCCTTTTACGAGGGACAGTTCATCGGCATTAGAGGGATGAGCTATCATGGCGGGCTGGTGGGCTTTTTGGTGGCTTCGTGGGTGTTTAGTAGGGTCAAAAAGCAAAACTTTTTAGTGTATTTGGATTTGATCGCCGTGAGTTTGCCTTTAGCCTATGTTTTTGGGCGCATTGGCAACTTTTTAAACCAAGAGCTCTTTGGGCGCATTGTGCCAAAGGGCGATAGCTTTGGCGAATATATAGGTATTTTGGTAAGTGGGGTGTTGCGCTATCCGAGTCAGCTCATAGAGGCGTTTTTGGAGGGCTTTTGTGTGTTTTTGGTGATTTGTGTGGCAAAAAAATGCACCAAAGTGCATGGCATGCTCATGGTGGTGTATGGTTTTGCTTATGCCTGTGCACGGTTTGTGGCGGAGTATTTTAGGGAGGCGGATGCGCAGCTGGGCTATTATGTGTGGCATTTAAGCATGGGCCAGATTTTGAGCTTTTGCATGGTGCTGGTGTCCTTGGGACTGTGGTGCTTTATCAAACTTGATAAATCCGCCCAAATGCGCTAAAATGGCACTTTTCAGGGAGTGTAATGGAAAACAAAGAAGATGCGATCATCAGGTTTTCGGTGTCTTTGCAACAAAATCTCTTAGATGAGCTAGACAACCGCATCATCAAAAACGGCTACTCATCAAGGTCTGAGCTCGTGCGGGACATGATTAGAGAACGATTGGTGGAGGACAGCTGGTCTAGGGCGGATACAGAAGACCATGGCTTAATTGTGGCGGTGGTAGTACTCATTTACGACCACCACCAGCGGGAACTCAATCAGCGCATGATAGACATCCAACACGAGAGCCACATCAGCATTTTATGTACTACGCATGTACATTTGGATCAGCACAACTGCCTAGAAACCATCATCTTAAAGGGCAAGCCCATGGATATCATGCATCTGCATTTGGAAATCGGGGGGCTTAAGGGCGTGAAGTTTTCCAAGCTCACCAAAGCATCGAGTTTTGAGCACAACACCTAAGCCAACCATTGCGCTTTATGGAGGTAGCTTTGACCCCCCGCACATCGCCCATTTAGAAGTGATTTACCAAACCCTAGCAAGTTTCGCCCTAGATCAATTTTTTATCCTAGTGGCGCACCAAAACCCCTTTAAAAATCCCCCCGCCTTCACGCCTAAACAACGCCTACTATGGATGCAAGAACTCTTAAGGGGGGTAGATAAGGTCGAGGTGAGCGACTACGAGATACAGCAAGAGCGCCCCGTGCCCACCATTGAGAGCGTGCGCCACTTTCACCAAACTTACACTCCTCAAAAGCTCTATTTTGTCATGGGCACGGACAATGTGGCTGGGCTAAAAGATTGGGAGGGCTACACAGAGTTAACCAACCTGGCGCATTTTATTTTGGTGCAAAGACAGGGCTATATGCTAGACATACCCCCAAGTTTTACCCACTCCTTCTTATCCCTTGAAAACATCAAATGCCCCATCTCATCCACACAAATCAAAGCCCTGCTAGAAAAACACCAAATCCCCCCCCATCTGCCCCCCCTTGTGCAAAGCGGGGTACTGACAACCTTTAAGGAGAACCATGAGAATTGCTAGAATTGTTGCCATGCTTGAGGAAAAAAAGGCGGAAAATGTCGCCACATTTGATTTAAGAGAACAAGACTACATCACCGAGCATGTAGTGATCGCCACCTCCCTAGCGGGCAAGCACGCCCTAGCCCTGCTCGACCACCTCAAAACTACGCTCAAACCCCTAGGCGAGGTGTTTTACGCCGTGGATGAGAGCAATGAAGAGTGGATCATTATAGATTTGGGCGACATCATGGTGCATATTTTTACCCAAAGCTATCGAGAACGATTTGATTTAGACGGGTTTTTAAAAACCTATCACAAGCCCCATTGAAAATCACTGCTATCATCGGGGCGAGCGGGAGCGGGAAGAGCGCATTAGGCTTAGAACTTGCTTTAGCCCTAAGTGCCCCCATTGTGTCCTTAGATTCGCTCAGTGTCTACAAAGAGCTAGACATCGCCAGTGCCAAACCAAGCCCACAAGAGCGAGAACTTGTCAAGCACTACGGCATAGACATTTTAAGCATTCCCCAAAAGAACAACGCCCAAGTCTTTAAAGCCCAGCTAGAGCGGGCGATGCAAGAGCATGAAAAAATTTTAATCGTGGGTGGGAGTGGGTTTTATTTAAAATCCGTGATTGAGGGACTAAGCCCACAGCCCACACTTAGCACAGAGCAAGAACAAAAGATTTTAGCCCAAATCAACGCCCTAAAAGACCCGCATGCCTTTTTAGCTAAAATTGACCCCACTTACGCTAAAACGGCCACAGACCCTTATCGCACCGCCCAAGGACTTAAACTCTACTTTGCCACCAACACCTCCCCAAGCCTTTATTTCAAAGAGCACCCCAAAGAGCCCTTTAGCCATCCCATTGAGATTTTTGTTTTAACCCTAGACAAGGCCACTTTGCACGCTAAGATCGCTAAGCGCACAAAACACATGCTAAAAAAAGGTGTAGTGCAAGAGATTGAAGCTTTAGCCAAGAAATACGGCACACACTGCCAACCCTTTAAAGCCATAGGGCCTAAAGAGTGCTTGCAGTATTTAAATAGCGAAATCAGCTGCAGCGAGCTAGAGAGCTTGATCACCACCCACACCTACCAGCTCGCCAAACGCCAAACAACCTTCAACAAAACATTTAAAAACGCCTGCTTTTTAAACCCACTTGAACTTAAAAAGGCAGTTTTGGACTCTAATGGTCTCTAACTATAGCGGAGCTTTTGACGATCACGCGGTTATAGTCTTTTTGCAAGGGACGTTGATTCGACTTATAGTGCATGATTTTTCGCATCTCTTCAAACTGCTCTTTGGAAATGTTAAGGGTTTCTTCAATTATAAACCAAGTAACCCCTTCCGAGCAAGGCGGCGTGGTGAGCGACCCGTTGAAGTGGTAAAAGTGGATTTTGTCAGGCAAGAGGTATTTTAGGGCGAGGGTTTGGGGCTCTGTGTGGTATTTGTAGGCGTTAAAAAGGGGGGTGAAAAAAGGGTTTTTTTTGCCTATGCTAAAGCCAATGCCCACCACCAATAAATTACCCTCCTTATCTCTATGCACCAGGTGCATGCTTAAAGGCTGTTGTTCGCCATGGATAGCAAATTCCATAGGGATATGAAAGTGCAGATTCACAAGGCTGTACTCATGGTCTCTAAAGCTAAGGTCATTGCTGGGCTCATCAAAGAGGGCGACTAGGGTGTGGTGGGAGTAGGTGATGGACTTTGGTTTGGCGTTCTCATACTCGAAAGCCAAATCTTCCTTGTCGGGGGAGTGGTAGTAATGCTCTATATTGATGGGCGATTGTATCTTACCCGTTTTACACAAATGATAATCCAAACTCAATCTATCCCAGTATCTAGGGCCCATGTGTTTGCTATAGCCCCAATCCTTTGCCCCCGAAGCTGCCAGCAAACCTAAAGATAGACCAAAGAGTAAGAAGCCTCTTTTCATCCTCAATCCTTTCAAGCAGAATTAGGAGTACAGCATAGCGCAGTTTTATCTGTAAACACCAACAAACCCCCCACCACCCCATAAAACCCCCCCACAAGGCGGTAAAGTAGTAACATGTATCAGGAGAAGTGTGGATCACCCACCCGCTAAAACAAATGCGCCGCATTTGCTTAGGTGGGCTTTTTGTTTACAACGATTGATAACCAGCAGTCTTGCGTGGTTACAACTCCGTTAGCGCAATGTAATTTCGGGTCATTCCTACCCTAGTTTGATTTGCCTTGATTGTGCCCTTCATCTCACATTCTTAAAGCATCGTTTCTCTGTCTAGCGTTACTGTGCTAGAATCTTTGAGTTTCAATCCCCTTTGTGCTCTAAAGATTCTAAACCCACGCTTTCAAATGCCAAACTTGGCTTTAATAGCTTCTTTGGATCAGCTGCTAACTTAAAAAAGAATTTACCAAAGGCTTTTTAAGGTTTTTTGCGCTAGGGGAATCAATCCTAAACTTCATCGCTTTAGGGGCTAATTATCCACCAACAGGAGCAAACATGTCCAAAAAACCCTTTAACCTTATTCAAGGCATTTAAGTTATTTTTCGTAAATTTTTCCATTGTGTCCATCGTGAACACCAACGAAATTTTTACAGGGACGAACACTGCCCCGCTATCCCTTAGAGTTTGCACTGCGTCAGGGAATACTTTCCTAAGTCCCCCAGTTTTAAGTGCTAGACAATAGCCACCTTGGCAATATAGGAAGACTTGAACGAAAAGCCTTGTCTTTTTAGTTTCAAGGTAACCTAACACTTGAGGTTAAGGTACAAAAGTTTTAAAAGTATGCTTTAAGATTCTTTAGGTGAATTAAGAAAATAGTTTATATAGTGTGAATGGAACTAAATTAAAAACTTAATCATATATCTTTTATTTTGGAATACATTTGTGCCATTTCTAGGAGAAGTTCTGCAAGTTGTGGGGTTATACAATGCCTTTTCAAGGTAAAATACCTTTAAAAACTCAGGAAACCGATGGATTTCTCTACTCTTGCCGAAGAACCCTTAAAAAACGCCATTAGAGAGGCTTATTTTAAAGGCTTTCTGTGCACAGGCGATAAAATCGATTTTCAAATCAGCCTGCCCACAAAAGACCTTTTTGACAAAGAACCCACCCCCCTGCTGTGGGCAGAGGCCAAAGCGGGCACATACGATCTAAACAAAGCCCTAACCCAGCTCATCTTAACGATTTTAAAGCACAAGTACGAAAGCCTACCCCCCTTTTTAGCCGCATTTAATGGGGTGAGTTTTGCCGCGATTGAGAGTGAGAAATTAGAACCCCTGCTTAAAGAACTTGCCAAGAAGACCTATAAAGTAGTGCCGAGCAACCACAGCTCCAAAGAGTTTAAAGAAGTCCAAGAGCTCTTAAACCCCCTATTAAACGCCCATTTAATCACCTTTCACTATGAACAGCACCAATGCGAATTGAAAAACTTCATCAAGTCTTTAGGCACCGACACCAAAACCCTTCAAACCCAGATCACAAGGGATAATTTTAAAAAAATTTTTGATAAATGGCTTATTTGTGTCCAGCCCTCCATTAATTTAGATTGGGAGCAAGCCTCAAAGGTTAATATTTTAGAGGCAGATTTTTATTTAGCCGACTTATTAGCAAAACACAACCACACCATTTTAGAGCTTAGCACCCTTTTGATGGGCGATCATTACGAGTTTAACCAAAAGGTCAATCCCCTCACCAAGGCCCTTAATTTCGATAAAACGGGCTTTAATGACCACCAAGAAGCCCACAGAGAGTTTTGGAGAGCGTATAAACGCCCCCCAGCTGAAGAATACCACCACAAAATCACCAACCGGCGTGATATGCTCATTGGTAAGCGAGAATACCGCGGGGCGTTTTACACCCCTAGAATGTGGGCGGACAAATCCCAAGACTATTTAGCGCGCCTTCTAGGCGAGGACTTTCAAGACAATTATTTTATATGGGACTTGTGCGCAGGCACGGGCAATTTATTAGTGGGGTTAAGTAATCCCTATAAAGTCTATGCCAGCACCATAGATCCCAGCGATGTTAAAATCATGCAAGCAAAAAGCAAAGCCCCTCAAGAAGACTTCTACATCCCCCTAGATCATATTTTTCGCTTTGACTTTTTAGAAGACCCCTTTAGCCAGTTGCCCCCAAGTTTGCAAGAAATCTTAAAAGACCCCGCGCAACTCTCTAAGCTCATCATCTACATCAACCCCCCTTATGCCGAAGCGGGGAATAAAAGCCAAATGAGCGGCACGGGCAAGAATAAGGACGAGGTGGCGCTCTCTAAAATGGCAAAAACATACGCTAAAGAACTGGGTAAGGCTAAAAATGAAGTCTTTGCGCAATTTTTTATGCGTATTGTCAAAGAAATCGCCGGGGGGATAGCAGAAGAGCAAGATAACGAAATACAAAGCAAAGAAACGCCCAGCGAAGAAACGCTACGCGTTTCTGCCCAACCAAAAGAAGCCCCCCTTGCGGGGGAGAAGCCTTCAGCCTTTCTTATACACCAAGATTTTAAGCCCCAAAAAAGAGACCTTGATGTACAATACGGACTTAGAGCTTCTATCGGGTTTTTTGACCACGATGAGCTCCTTAACGGTGGTTTCGCCCCCTCGCGGGGGCGCATTAATTCTACCAATTCCCCCCTTAAAATTCGTGGCCCGCTTTTATGCGCTTTCTCTAAACTCAAATACCTTAATTCGAGCAATTTTAAGACCTTTAGGCAGCATTTTAAGGCGCATTTTTTAGGGGGATTTATGTGCCCGGGAAACACCTTTGATCATGTCAAGGGCAGCTTTCCCATTGGCTTTTTGATGTGGGATTTAGGCGCGCAAGGCTAGCGCAAGAAAAAGCCATTATAATGCGTTTAAGGACATAGGGTTTTCCTTTTGGGCTATATG
>NZ_CDMK01000004.1 GCF_001283065.1 Helicobacter heilmannii
ACACCCAAAGACGAGACCGCTCAACAAGTCGTAACACCCAAAGACGAGACCGCTCAACAAGAGGACACACCCGAGCCTAGCAACACACCCACAAAAGAGGCTAATAGCCAAGAGGACACAGAGCAAGATGTAACCCCCCCACAGATGACAGACAACGCCCCCATCGCCACGCATTTGAAAGGCATCAACGGCCAGTCTGCAACGACAACTTGCGGGCGTGTTCGAACAAAAATCACCCAGTTGCAACAACAACGCCAAGAAGTGCAAGAGCAAATCCAACAGCTCAAGGCGCAAAACGAGGAGATAGAGGCAAGCCTTCACCAAAGCTACCAAACCCTAGAATACCAGCAGAGCCTACAAGAAAAAGCCAAAGCCCTAAACCCCAAAACCTACCAACAGATCAACGCCCTTTTAACCCGCCACTTCACGGGCAACACCAAACTGCTTGCAAACGCCCTTGCCAAATGGATGGAGCAAACCTATTTCTATGCGTGCGAGGATTTAAAGAAGGGCGTGTTGGACGAGGGCTTTTACACACTCATTTTCTTTCTCCAGTCCTTTTTGCCTTTTGCCCTAGAGGAGCGGGTCTTTGGGAGCGACACCAACAAGGTAGAGGCGTTTATGCAAATCGTGCAAGAGGCTAGAAGCTTTTGGGAGGACAAGAGCTAAGAGCTAATGGGTCAAGGGACAGACTTTAAACACCCAATACCTTTGCTTAAAAACTCTCGCGCCGCTTGACCCAACAAACCCAACGCAAGAGCTATTAGCCCCCTCTCATCTCAAGGGACACCACACCCGATCTGCCACACATCAGCGACCGCCATTAAGCCCAAAAGGTTAACATCAGTGGCGCGCACGGGTCTTCAAAACGGGTGAGTGCAAGGGCTCATAGCTATAAGTGGGTTGGGCGTGGCATTGGCCAGTCAGCTAAAAGGGGGTTCATAGCGCAAGGGCTTTGGCGGGTCTTTAGATCGGAGCGCGGGCGTGATAAATATTTGCGACTGGGTGATGAACGGGAGCTCATAGACTTGTGGTGGGTGGTGGCGATTAGGTCAGCGATGGCGGGTTTTGGGTTTTAATGGAAGATGTGCTAAGACGCGCCCACCCTGCAAAACACGGCGAACGAACGGGCTTTGCCACTTTTGAAAAACTGCACTTCCTTTTCAACGACAATCGGCAATTTAACAACCTCTAACACCTAGCACCACCCACCAACCTTTGCTTTTAGCCCTTGCTCCGCACAACCAAATCTCACTACTTAAGCATAAGTTAAATGAAGTCAAGGTAAAAGGTGCAAGAGATAGAACCCGATGAATACGGGCGCACAGAGCACTGCTATGTCAAAGGCGCGATGTTGGATAAAGCCTTTATGGATAGAGCGGCTAAAGGTGAGGAAATGGATTTGCAAAAAATCTTGGAGGGCTTAGAGCTCATTGAGTTTAGACCCAACGCCACGCTTTTAACACAGGCACGCAATGGGAGTTTTGTTCCCGGGGGCTTTATAAAATCTCTAAGGACAGCGACTACTTAGCCCCCTACACCAACAAAGTTACAGGACAGAAAAAGAAATCACGCACGGAGGGCATTTTTGCAAACCTCTACACCAGCGGCGATGAAAAGCAGACCCAAATTGTCTATAACCAGATCGGCGCGTTCGTCATCAACAAAATCAAACACGAAAAAGAGCTTTGGGACGAACACAAGGCAAAAGTGTCTAAATTCTTGGCTAGAAACTACTTAGACGAGATTAAGGACATTTGCGCCATTGGCTATACCCCCGATGAGGAGGAACAAGAGGCCGCCAACTTCGCTCAAGCCATTGCCAAACCTAGACAAACAGGGATGATTGGCGACATTGATTTGCCCTACGACCCTAGCGGCGATGAAGTCCAAACAGGTCAAGAGTAGGGGGGTGCAATGACACAAATGGCGCAAAAATTCATCATAGGGGGAGTGTGGCTAGTAGCTGGTGTGATTGGGCTTCTTTGTTACCACAGCGCGAGCCGCCTTTTTTGGACGACTTCAAACACGGGCTTTCTCATCATAGGGACTTTGTGGATTGCCTATGGGATTATTGCGGGCAACACGACATGGGCGTTCTTTGAGCGTGTCCTTAACTTTGTGTTACCCTTCGTGGCTATAGGTCTTGCTTGGATTGTTGCCATGCACTATGGGGTTTAAACCTATGCGGACACACCACATCATACTTTTTGGGTTGGGTATCACCTTGGAGGGTGCAATGATTCACACAGCCCGTTAGTGTTTCAGCAGGCAAGAAGCCAACAAAACCTTTAGCCGCTATGACTGAAAGAGAGTTGCAAAAAAGACTTAATCATGTTCGGGAGCAAAAGGCTAAAGCGGTAGCGGAAGTAGGAAGGTTAGAGAGCGAGGTGTCAAAAGCCATCAACCGCCTTGAATTTCCCGCCCAAACAGGCGTAAACTTTCAAATACCCGCCCGAAGTGGCAGACAATGACAGCGAGCTAATAGCCTTAAGAGTGCAGGCGATGAAACACCGGTGGAGTTCGACCCGGGTTATCTTTGGTGAACCACAGGAGACCTTTATGCAATGTGTGAGGCACAGCCCACAGAAACTAACCTTTTTTTGCACATAGAATAGCCTCGCAGAGCAAACTTATCCAAAATTAGCTTGCGAATGTCCTATAAAATAGCAAATTATCCAACCCTGAAATGGTGCGCTCACAAGTTCGCTTGTAATTTGCCACTCAAACGCCGTGGGGCTTCAGGGTATCAAGTTAAAACGCTCTAGGATTGCTTTAGGTGTGTAAGGATAGAGGTTTTGGTTTGAGTTGCCGTTGTGGGCGATTTTAGCAGGGGGTTTTATGCTGTATTTGGTTATTTGGTGGTGAAAGATTTATTTACTTTTATTTTTATGATTAGTAGCTTATACTTAGAGGTTGTTCGAGTTGTCAGTAGTGCGTTGCCAGGTGTTTCTACGCTCTTGGCTCACTCCGCATATTTTTTAAACCAACTCTTAAAGTGCTTGACATTATCTAAAATGAAGGGGTTTAGAATCTTATGGGGTTTGTCTATGTCTTGAATATCCACTCTAAGCTTGTTAGTCTCAGTATATGTGATGTCTTTAATCTTAAGAACAGCTGGCACACCATTGTTGCTCATGTAAAGATTGCGTCCTATGTATTCTGTTAGGTCATTGTTAGGGTTTAGAGTTTGTGGTTGGCTAGGTTGTTGTGGTTGGTTTGGTCTTGTCAAACCTTGAAAAGTTTTAAAGCCATTTTTGTCTGTTTGCAACTCTATTTTGACTTCTTTGGGTTGTGGTGTTTGCTGTGGTGTCTGTTGCGTCTGTGGTGCTTGTGAATTTACGATTTTGTAACCTCCCTTTGCCATAGCTGTTAAGAAAGTTTCCTTGTTAGCTAATACAGCACTTTTGGCCTGAAACTCTTTGCCCTCTCTATAGTATTTCACTAAAATTTCATAGCCATCCTTGGCAGGCTGTATGCCATCAACCACAAGAACAACACTGGGGTCTTGGGGTTTGTAAAAGGCCATATCTATGACTTCTAGCATTTCATTGTCTAGCTTGGTTTGTTTTGCTTGCTCCATAGAGCGTTTGAGTTGTTTAACCGCCTTTTCACTTCTAATTTTCCATGCAATGGTTCTTAAATCTCTTTTAGCTTGTTCTCTATCCTTGCTGGTCTTGGTGAGCGGTTGGAAGTAAAACTGGATGTGGGTGATGCGATTACCCATGCCTTTGGTCTTTAATTTCTCATAGCAAAGGTGTTCAAAGTGCGGGAGCTTGTGGAGTTCTTGGATTGCGGGTTTGAGAATCTCGTATTCAATCACACGAACCAGTTTAATTTTTTCAGAAATTCCCATTAAGGTTCTAAACTCCCCCCACTCCATTTTAGGGGGCACTCCTGTGCTTTTCCATTGCTTGAGAAGTCTATAAAGGGTCTTAGCGTATTTGCCACTGATGTTTTGAAACTCCAAGAGTTCAAAAGAAGTAAAGTTGCCATGGAGGTAGTTAAGCAAGTAGCCAAAATGAGGCATATTTACTTGGATTTCTATACTTTTAACTTGGGTCTTTTTGGTGTCGTGGTAGTTGATAGCAAAGGTTTTAAAAAGTATGTAGTTTTCATCTCTTTGAGGCAAGAGTATCCAAAAGTTAGCGTTGCTAATGTTTTTCCAAAGTCTTTTGACAACACCACTTAGGTCACTGTGGCTGATCTTAACCGCATGGGTCATTTTTTTAATCTCATCAAGATCAAACACCAAGAGCTCATCTTGTTTGTCTTTGAGTTTGTGGAAGATGGCAAAGAGTAAGTTTGCCTCTAATGTACCTAGTTTGCCTAGAGATACAGAATTGACATCGTTGTGGAAGGTTACATACTTCTCAGCGATGGCATTGGTGATTGTGGGGGTGTTTTGCGTGATAACTTCGGTTGTTATGGGTTGTTGCGTGGGTCGTATGGGGGTTCCTGTGGTTGTAGGTGGTGTTGTTGGTTGCTGTTCTGGGGTGTTTGTGGTAGTTGTTTGATCTTGTGTGGAGCTTGGGAGTTTGGTGTGTTGTGGAGCTAAGGCTAAGAGTTTTTGTAGACATTCAGCTTTTTCTTGCTCTAAAACGCCCTTAAGCGTGGTATTAGTCTCGGCATTAATTAAAGCTTGTAATCCGTGTAATTGTTGTATCAAAGCTTGTTTTTGTTGCTCTGGATTCACGATTTTATCTTTATCTTTCTTGCTTATTGTATATCTTTTAAGCTTAAATAGTTCTATTAGTGCGGATTTTACCCCCTATTAGTGCGGATTTTACCCCCTATTAGTGCGGATTTTACCCCCTATTAGTGCGGATTTTACCCCCTATTACTCTCCACGAACCCCGTCCCACACGAGGCCCGCGCCCCTCTTAAACATGTTAAAAGGCTATGCCTTTAAAAAGGTTAAAAACCTGCGCGTGCCTGCGCATCATGCTCGGGAACTAGGATCAGCCTCAAAGTGGGTGAGAAAACTTAGAAAAAATGAAAAATTTTTGATGCAAGGGTGCATGAATCGGTAAGCCAAGCTGACGCTTGGCATCATATTGCTCTTGGGGGCAAGCCCCCAAACCCCCAAGAGAGGGTTTTGAAGTGAGAGATGAGTTTGTTTTCTTGACTTTATCACGCCATTGCAGTAAAGGGAGCTTTTTGGTTTAAAAATGAGAATCAGCGTTTAAAAGGCCATAGGACACTTTCTTGGGTTGATGGGTGTTTGGGGATGTGTAGGATAGGATAAAGGAATAGTGCAGCGTTATTTTCACTTCGAGTAATCAACCTCGTTAATTGTAAAAATGCTAAAAAAATGCTAGAATACCGGAGTGCTGTGTGGTTTTTGCCCCTTGCTTACAGATTCGCGATTTGCAAACTAAAACTGATGTGAAAGGGCATCTGTGAAAATTTTGGCTTTGATTTTCTTTCCATGGGCGTTTTTTGCATTAAGAGGTAAGTATTGGTTGGCTATTTTTACCTTTCTTATTCAGTTGAGTTTGTTGGGTTGGGTGATTAGCATCGTTTGGGTCATTACGAGCCATGAATATAAGAATTTTGATCAATTGCCTAGAGGTACTTTCCCCTCTATATTCTTCCCCTTTGCTACATTTTTTAAGCAAGGGCACCACGGTTTGGGGTTCTTGTCTTTGTTATGTGGGAGTTTTGTCTCCCCCTTTATTGGTGTGCTCTCTGCGGGATTTCTCGTTCAAATGTCTGGAGTAAGCGATGATATGACAAAGAGCATTATAGGTTTGTCTGTATTGTTGTCGTGTATCATTTGGCCTTGCTGTTCCATCTCTGCTCTTAAGTCCGTTGGTGTGTCTTCTGTGGCACAATCAACAATCAACAATCAATCCATCTTTTGGCACAGATTTAGAACATTTTCTTGCTTCCTTACTTGCACTAGATGAGGCACAAAGACTTGTCCTTTTAAAAACTAAATCTTCTAAAGAAATAGCGCAAATCCAAGCCCATTTAGAAAATCTGCCCCTCGCCCAGCAAATCCCCATCAAAAAGGCCATCAAACAGATTTTAGAGGAATTAGACACTGTTTGATTCGGCTTTGCTAATGGTAAGTGAGATAGTTGTTAAACGATCTAGAGTGGATGCGGAACATTCTCCTTCTTTTTGCGTTCTTTTTATGAATTTTTTGGGGCGATCTTTCTTATTGGTTTGGGGTGCTGTCGTTATGGGTCTTTCCGGTGATGTTTCTAATCGCAAAAATCTCGCGCTCAAAACCGTTGCAGAACAGCAAGTCCATGCACCCACAGACGCATAAAAAACGAATTTTGAGAGATACCCTAACATGTTGATGAGGTGCTCTTGTTAAAGACTATTCTTGCCGTTCTTAAAATCATCGAACCGGCTTTAACAGTGTTTAAAAAGGGAGGTTGGATCACTTTGCTCATCTGTGTTGTAGTGGGTGTGGGGATTTTTATCGTACAATACATGAAGAAAAACCGTAGCACAGAAGAAACCCAAGTAACCCCTACAAATCCGCCCATGCCAACAACCGCCACGCAACCAACTTATCCCCCACCTAGTACAGAAGTGGCGATAAACACAGACCTAGAAACTCTGTTATCCCTTGAAGACAACCAACAAGCTAGCTTTTTGCAAAGCAAAACCCTTAAAGAGATCGCCCAACTCCAAAACCTCCTAGTACACCTGCCCCTCGACCAACAAACCCACATTAAAAAGGCAATTTTAGAGGTCTTTAGGGAGCTAGGGCATGCTTAATGAGAGCAACGCAGGAGGCAGAGATGCATAAAATCTTAGCCATCGTCCTTTATCCATGGGTATTTTTTGCTTTGAGGGGCAAATGGGGCAAGGCGCTTCTCACGGGATTTTTATTCTATCTGGGTTTTATATTTGTTGTGTTGCTTATGATGAGTGTTTTGGCTAGTTCCAGTTCAGAAGAAAATCTCCCATCTCTGCCCACATATTTTGCCTACTTTGCCTACTACATGACAATAGTGTTTGTCATCCTTGGAATCAAGCGCACAAGAGCCTATAAAAGTGTAGAGGCATTGCCAAAGGGTATTTTTATTGCCATTTGCCTTCCCTTCCTCACACTTTTAAAGTATAGACGCTTTGTTTTAGGGGTGCTCTCTCTTGCTAATACTGTCATTTTGTTTGTTATTTATACTCTTTATCTTATCAGCACGAGCGACTTGCACCACTACAGCACGGGCGCACTTATCTGGCATTTAGTCTTGTTTACCGCAGAGACTTTTCATGTGTTGCCGGATTTGTTAAACACAAATAACACGGATGCCATTGATGCTATAAGAGGATTGTCTGCATGTATTTCTTGGATTGCGCAATTTGTTGCCTTGATGAAATGTGTGGGCATGGATTTAGCTCGGCAAGAGGCGCAAGCGATGCCCACAATTCCTGATGTGGTAAGTCTCCAGAGCGTGCAACACCCGGATATTCTAATCTTGATGGGGCTCGATCACGCGCGTAAAATCACCTTTTTAGAACATAAAACCCCTCTAGAGATCGCTTCGATTCAAACGGGTTTGGGGAATTTGCCTCTTGAGCAACGAATTTTCATTGAAAAAGCCATTAAAGAAAGCATCCAACAAGTTTTACGAGGAGAACAGCATGCTAGGTAAAGATTTAAGTCATGCATTGCAAATAGGCTGTGCGGTGTGTCTGTGTGTGGTGTTAGGCGCGTGCTCGAGCGAGAGTCGCAAAAAGATCGCCTGTTCTGTATTTGGGGAGTGTGCCTCCAAAGAAAACACTCAAAATCCTAAAACAACCTACACAAGCAAGCAACCCCAACAAAGCCAGGGCGATGTGTATTTTTCAACAGCTATGGATGCCTATGGCAATAAGGATTATTCCAAAGCTTTAGAGTTCTTCCAAAAAGCTATAGAAGCGGGCGACATGGGAAGTTATGCTTTTTTAGGAAACATGTATTTATTGGGTTTTGGGGTAGAAAAGGATTATTCTAAAGCTCTAGAATACACACAAAAGGCACTCAATACGGGTATTGCTGAAACCCGTGCTTTAGCTAATAATAACTTGGGTTTTATGTATTTAGAGGGTAAGGGGGTGGTTAAAGACTATGCCAAAGCCTTTGAGTATTTCCAAAAAGCTCTCTCTTTTGGAGAGACCTTCCTCAACCCTATGGTTTATTGCAATTTGTCAAGCATGTATTTAGGAGGCTTGGGTGTAGAAAAAGACTACCAAAAAGCCTTTGAATATTCCAAGAAAGCCATGGGCTCAGACAATCCAGTAGCAAAGTCTTCGGCCTACAGTAATCTAGGCTTTATGTATTTAATGGGTAAGGGAGTGGTGAAGAACACACAGAGCGCGCTGGATTATTTCCAAAAATCTGTGGAAATAGGGGGCGATGGGCTTGGTGTCGCCCAGGGCTACTATGGACTGGGGATCATGTATGGACAAGGTCTAGGCGTGGCTCAAGACTTAAACATGGCTAAAGAATATTACAGGAAGGCGTGCAAATTAGGGTTTGAAGAAGCTTGCCCATCTAAACAATGAAGCAAAACATATAAGGAGTATCCATGGGAACACTGCCCTCTAAAGTTTCCAGGTTTTCGTTTTTGCGTCTTCTGTTCTTTGGTCTAGGTGTGTTGTCTATGTTTGGTATAGCCCAAACTCTTGTGGCCTATCCCTTAAGATTTGATGTGCGCAAACAAGAATTTAACCTTTTTGGGGTTGGTCTGGGAACACTCATTGAGATCACCTCGAAAAATAGAGACCCCGTGCGCATTGAATCAATAGTCGTGAACGAAGGTAATTCTTGCAATGATTGGAGTCAAATCATGGCAGATGGTAGACCGGCTAGAGGGAATAAAAGGGGGTATGTTTTGAAGTATTCACAAGGCTATATGATCGGTGTGGATTGTCTGCCCTATAAAATTCTCTCAGTGGAGCTAGACACCCATTTGGGCAATATCACCTACACTTTTGACAATGGAGATTGAGGAGCGCACATGGCATACATTAACAAGCTTAAGGGATTTCATGCCTTGCGGGCAATTCTGCTTGTGGGCGTGTTGATTTGTGGTCTACACGGCGAGGGCGACTCAGAGCAAGCAAACCAGTATTACCAGACAGGCTTGCTAGCCTACCAACGCAAAGATTATGCCTCCGCTCTTAGCTATTTTAGGAAAGCTGCGGATATGGAAAACACGGGAGCCTATTTTTACTTGGGAGTGATGTACCGGCATGGGCAGGGCGTGGTTAAGAATCTTGACAAAGCGGGTGATTATCTAAAAGACGTAATGGATCAAGATGATGGTTTGGAGTATCTCAACAAAACTGCACAGAAAGGCATTCCTGACGCTTGCATTGTCTTGGCCTTGTTTTATGGCCTCCAACTCGCTTCCGCTAAGGATGGGCAGGAAGGTTTAAAATATTTCCAAAAAATCCTACAGTATGCACAAAAAGCTGCAGATATGGGGGACTCTCTAGGATATACGGGTTTGGGGATGCTTTATTATAAAGGCGTGTCCGTTATGGAATTGTTAGGCGATAAACCCATCTCTCCTCACTTGCAACAAGAAGTGCAAAAATTATCATCTTTTCAACCAAATTACCAAAAAGCCTTGGAATATTTCCAAAAGGCTGCAAAAATGGGAGACCCTGTGGCTTATATGATGTTGGCTCAAATGTATGACAACGGTGATGGTGTAGGGCAAGATGAAGAGATGGCTAAGCAATACAAACAAAAAGCTTGCGATGCGGGTGCAAAAGATTTTTGCCCGTAGTGAAGAATGCTAGTGTTTTTAAAAAAGCGTGTGTGGCAAATCTGTCTTGCAGTGTGCATGTGTATTGCCTTGGTCGCATGTTCAAGTGATAGTCGTAAGAAAATCGCTTGTGCCATAGTGAAGTGCGATTCTAAAGAAGACACCCCTACACAACCCAAACAAATAAGCAAGTCTCAACAAAGTCAAGGCAATAAGAACATGAGCCCGCAAAACATCGCCCAGACCGATATACTATACACGACCATTGCCCTTAAACAAGCTATCGCCCTAGCCACAAACGGGTATGACAATGACAAGGACGCGGAAAAACACGCCAAAGAAATAGGCTATACCGCTGAAGATTTTAATCCCGTGCTAGGTATGGGTTTTGCAACAGATAAAGATAGAAACTACTTCTACTTGCAACATCTACATGATGAGCCCGATAAGAACAACCCAAGCGCGCCCGCAACACGGGTTTTAGATATTTATGTCCTACCACCCGATAAGAACAAGTTAAACCCGGAGCTTTTAAAAGAGGATAGCAAGGGGCACAAAGAGTGGGATTTTCCTTACTATGCCCACCAACAGCTAAAAGGGTATATGCTAAAAGACTCAAAGGGCGAGAAGTTTATCCCTACCGAAGTGGTGCAACGCCAAACCATTAAGACCAGCACGGGCACTTACTTTGTAGAAGGTCGTTTTGAGCGTGATGGGGCACAGGGGGTTAAGGGACATGTAACCATTAAAGACGAAAAGGGCAACACGCTCACTCCACAGAACCAAGCGGACTTGGAAAAGTTTGTTTCTATTGCCAAGCTTTGCGGTGGCGCAACCCGTCTTTATGCAGAACACCGCAACAATGGAAAAATCACTTTGAGCGGGGAAGACGGCTTTTTGATTGGTGAATGGACGAGCCCTCGTGATCTGCCCTTTGACGACCTTATCAACACCAAACACGCGATGAGCGCGCAACATCAAGGCGGATTAATGACCGATAAAGTCTTTGCCACAAAGCAAGAACAACAGCAGCCCGTCAAACCCCCGTTCATAGTGCCAAAAAGCACCACGCAAGAAAGCACAAGGCACACCATCAGATGACAAGGCTTAAAATAAATCTTAATAAGGAGTAAAAATGTCAGTGGCGTTTAAAAAATGTGTGTTGCGGGTTTTGCTAGGGCTCGCAGTGGTTTTTGGGGTCTGTTATGCGGACAGTAAGGCGGATAAGTATTACAAAATGGCAAAGTCTTACAATAGCCATAAAGATTACGCCAAAGCTTTGCACTATTGGCAGGCACTAGCGGATATAGGAGATGTTAGGGGATATAATGGCTTGGGGATTGCATATTATATGGGCGAGGGTGTTGCTAAAGATTACGACAAAGCCATCCAATACTTCCAAAAAGCGGCAAAAATGCAGGGCACTAAAAGCTCCAAGAAAGATGATGATGAACCTACACAGATTGATGTGGTGATCGGCGATGCGGGAACTACCAATTTGGGACACAACTACAGAAACGAACAAGAAAGAATAGACACCGAACGCATGTATGGTGCATACCAACACTAGAAAGGATAAAAGATGTTTTCAATGGGACTTAAGCTTTTTATGATGTTTGCCGCGGTTAAGATGGTGAGCCCAAAAACGGCTGATAGTATTGTTAGCGCAATTAAAAACCTTTTCTCAAGCCTAACAGGCAAAAGGCTACCAGCTCCCAACGCAGGCGTGCGTCCCGAGAACAGGCTTGCTGATATGCCAATGACACACAACACGCCCGAGCCCACAAAAGCGGTAAAACCCCCACACAGATAAGGATTTGATATGGCAATGATGATCATGGCACTTTTAAGCTCACTAGGCGGGGGCTTGATGTCAATGTTAATGCCTCTCTTGTTACTTTTCATGGCAAATGGTGCATTAAAGAACTTTGGCATTGACCTTTTAGGCACTCTACAAAACGGCTTGCCGCAATCTGTGCAGAATTTATTTATAAGATGGGTCAATTTTTTGGTGGCAAGGAACAAACGACACCGCAAACAACAAACAAAAAACTATTAGTCCGGGGACTTCTAGCAAGTCGATAAGCAACTACAAAAAAGCAGGGGATACAAGGGATGCTTTGACTTATACTAACTTGGGGATTGCATATTATATGGGCGAGGGTGTTGCTAAAGATTACGACAAAGCCATCCAATACTTCCAAAAAGCGGCAAAAATGGGAAGTGCCAAAGCTTATAATGCTTTGGGGGATTTATACGGAGGTGCTGAGTGCGAAACGTCAGTAGGTGTGTTCCCAAAGGGGTCGTCAGAAGCCAAAGCCAAAGAATATTTTAAAAAGGCTTGCCAAGTAGGTGATGAGCAGGGTTGTGAAGCTTTAAAACAAAAAAGGCGTTAAGATGGTCTTGGATTTCTTTAATTGCCAAAGGTGGCTCTAGCATTGCAACGATGAAACAAACAAAAGCTAAAAGCAGGAGGAGATGATGAGCAAAATGGCGCAAAGAATGGTTTTTGGTGTGGTGTGGGTTATCTGTGGTTGTGTTGGGATTTTTCATTATCATAATGGCAGCATTGGTAGCATTTGGGATTTGTGGGATTATGTCTTGCTTGGTATTGGCGGCTTGTGGTTTTTCTATGCTTTTAAGGCAGGCGTGGCGACTTGGGTATGGTTTGAGCGTTTTCTTTTGTGGTTTCCTATCGTGGGTGTAATCATTCTTGGCCTAGCATTAGTATTTAGACACTTTAACGGATAGCCCACGCAGACACGCCACATGTCAATTTTTGGGTTTGGCATTATGCTTTTGTTCTTGGACTTTTTATTCGTGGGCGCGGTGTTTGCGTCTGTTTAGGGAGGTTACGATGCTTTATGATTACGACTTTAATGACCCACAGCTAGTAGCCTTTAGCTCTAGCTATTGGGAGTATGTCAATCTAACATCGTGCTTAAAAATGCCGACCTTAGAAAAGGATTGAGCAAGAATCGTTTTCACAACCACTGGGTGAAGGCTTTCGTTCCCACTTATCTCGTAGACAAAAGCCCTGAAAGGCGTTTAAGCTTTACAAGCTTATTCTAATTAGCATGGGGGCTACTAAAGGGCGTAGCATTGGCCTTTTTTGTAGATTTTGCAACTCTTAGTGCGGTTTGGGGGGTCTTACGCAGATAGCATTGGACCATGCTTTTTAAACTAGAAAAACTGCCTGTGGCACTTTTGTAAAAACTTCCCTTTAAAGCGAATTTTTAGATGTCCTACGCTAGGATGGACGCATAATTCGTAAGGCGGACCCTCGCCATCTAGCCACTCGTTAAGGGTGGTTGGCATATTCCAGTAATCTTTCACTAAAAGCCATTAGTAGGTCGTCTAAGAATCTGTCTATTCTATCCGGGGTTATCCCTATGGGCTTGTTTAGGATTTTTAGGATGTTTGTGGTTAATCTCGGGTAGCTTTTGCCATTTTTGCCCGTTCTTGTTTTGGTGATGTTCTCCCAATGGTAACAGCGGTTGCGTAGATTGTGGAATAAACTTAAGGCAATAACAGCCTTGTTGTAGTTACTCAAGTGGCTTTTTTTGCCTTTGATGAAAATTTTTTCTTGCCTATAGTTTGGGTCGTAGTGTTTGAATTGGATTTTCTCAGCATTGAAAATGCGCGCAAATAGCCCCTCTCGTTTAATGATGTGAATCACCATGCCCAAAGTCATTTTAGAGAGATAGCTATCGTGGCTAAGAGCGGTTGCCTTGCACGCCTCAAGTATTTCTGCCCGCATTTGGATCACACGGGGGTCTGTGGAGTTGTTAATCCATTCTGTGTCTTTGGTACTCAGTAAATAGTCTAAAGAATTNAGGATGGACGCATAATTCGTAAGGCGGACCCTCGCCATCTAGCCACTCGTTAAGGGTGGTTGGCATATTCCAGTAATCTTTCACTAAAAGCCATTAGTAGGTCGTCTAAGAATCTGTCTATTCTATCCGGGGTTATCCCTATGGGCTTGTTTAGGATTTTTAGGATGTTTGTGGTTAATCTCGGGTAGCTTTTGCCATTTTTGCCCGTTCTTGTTTTGGTGATGTTCTCCCAATGGTAACAGCGGTTGCGTAGATTGTGGAATAAACTTAAGGCAATAACAGCCTTGTTGTAGTTACTCAAGTGGCTTTTTTTGCCTTTGATGAAAATTTTTTCTTGCCTATAGTTTGGGTCGTAGTGTTTGAATTGGATTTTCTCAGCATTGAAAATGCGCGCAAATAGCCCCTCTCGTTTAATGATGTGAATCACCATGCCCAAAGTCATTTTAGAGAGATAGCTATCGTGGCTAAGAGCGGTTGCCTTGCACGCCTCAAGTATTTCTGCCCGCATTTGGATCACACGGGGGTCTGTGGAGTTGTTAATCCATTCTGTGTCTTTGGTACTCAGTAAATAGTCTAAAGAATTACGCAGGGCAATCTCTACAAGGGCGATTTTATGCGTGTATTTGCCTATGAGCTTTAGATTCTCTAGGTGTGCTTGTAAATCCCTACCATAAGAGTCTAAACGCTTTTGGGATAGTAAAGTTTCTAGGTCTAACCTTGCTGCCTCCATCTATTCAACCTCTTTTGCACTCATAGCCTCTTGGACTTGGTTTGTTGCTTGGTTTGCCATAGTGCTGTCTTTGTTACCTTGCTTAGGCTTTCTACCTCTTGGTTTTTTGGTTTCTTGGGTTTCTTGGGGCTTGTGGGGCTTAATGGGTTTAGAAGTGTCCAGTCCTTGCTGTTGCTCTGTTTTTGTATCTTTCGTGTCTTTCTCTTGGCTAGCTGTGTCGGCTTGGTTAATCTGTGTAGCCTCTTGCTCCCTTTGTTCTTGTTGCACCACTCTTGTGTGTGTGGCTGTTGTAGCCCCTAGCAACACCTTTCTAGGTCTGCCTACAGGTCTTTTACCCTCAAGCTCTGCTGTGAGTATTTTTTTGTTCTTGTTTGATAGGCTTAAAAGGTGCTTAAAGCCTTCTTGAATCTCCAAAGCCTCTTCAAACAAATCTAGTAGGCCTGCTTTTTTCATTTTTTCTTTAATCTCTTGCAAGCGCAAGGCATAGCTTGTGATGTCCTCTGTAGAAGTGATGTCAAACATGGCGAGCTCCTTTGATTGAAAAATAGTAACACATTATACAATAAATTAATTAACAAAATTATTTAAATAAATTAATATTAAAGATTAATAAATTATTTAAGTGTTTTAATTAAATAAAATAATTAAAAATAAAAATCAAAAAAGATTTAAACAATAGCCATAAAAGCCCTATAAATAGGCATTTATGCTTGTTTTTGCAAGGCATTGATTAGGGTTTTTGGTGTGTTTTGTGGAGAAAAAGTATACTTAAAAATATAACAAATCGGGCACAATTTTTATTATAACTGCGCTAAATTTAACAGATAAATCCTAAAATTATGAAAGAATATTTGTGAATTTTTTGCAATATTTTTAATAAAAATTCTTGTATAAATTCTCTATAATTTTCCTCTATACTAGATACTGCTAGCTGTGGGTTGTTGAAGCGAGAAGCCCACCCCGTCTTTAGCGGGTGGGCGATTCACCACCATAGTAAAATAAAAAAACATAGCAATAAATAACCAATTCTTGCTATACTTTATGCTCTACGCCAACCACTAACTAAAAGGAAAGACATAAGTCCTACACTACCCGGGTCAAAAGAGGAGTTTATGCAAAAATTCCACGAAATAAAAGCAAGCCAAAATCTCAATAAGGCAGCAACACCCAACAAAGAGCTCACGGGCAACGATAAGGCAATGGCGCGTATCAAACAAGCGGGTGCGACCCTTAAGGGCAAAATGACCGATCCGATTGCCAGCCACCATGTGCATGCAGCCGTGCATAATGCCCCGGGCAAGGCTACCAGCATGGGATTAAAAGCAGCAGCAGGCGCATTCAAATCGCACGACCACCACTTGAGTTCCCCTATCGCGCAATTCATCGGCGGTGTGCTAGAGGGTGCGGCTCAAAGCAACTTGGGTAATGAAACCAGCGCACGCGAGCAAAAAGACCGCATTAAGCGCACACGGGAGGAACATTTAAGTGAGGGCAAGAGTGCCTACAACAAACACATTGCCGATACAGAGCGCAAATTACAAAGGAAAATGTAGGGCAACAATGGATTACAAACAAGTTTTTTCCAATGCAGAGTATTTGCTTGATCTTACCATTAGAATGGCGCACCACAGCACAGCCATTGAGGGTAATTCTCTCACGCAGAATGAAACAGCAAGCATTTTAGTAGAAGGCTTTATTCCCAAAGCGATGAGGGAAAGAGAATACTATGAGGTGAAGAACTACCAACAACTCATGCCATTCTTGCTTGAGAGCCTAGAAAATAAGACACCCATAGACAATGAGTTGATTAAGAAAATTCACGCCATTCTCATGCAACATCTTATTGACAACCACGGAAAGTTTAAGACCATTCAAAATGTCGTGTTGGGTGCAGATTTTGAAACAGAAAAACCTTATAAAATTCCCATGACGCTCAAAGACTGGTGTGATAACCTTGCCTATCAGCTTGATCGCTCACAGAGTGATGAACACAAGCTTGCCATTATCATGGATGCCCATATTAAATTTGAACGCATCCACCCTTTTAGTGATGGGAATGGGCGCACGGGGCGTTCTTTGATCTTTTATAGTGTGCTAGAACACAATCTTACACCCTTTGTCATCACTAAAGAAGTGAAAGATACCTACATGCGGGCTATGCGTGCAGAGAATACACAGCAATTAGTCCAACTGGCTAAAGAAGCACAGGCAGTAGAGAGAAAGAGGATAGAGAGTTTTTTGGAACAATATAAGCATCGCGTAGGTCAATGGAAACTATAAAGAACAAACTGGAGGTAAGAACATGATTGAGCTAGACAGACACGAGGAACAAGAAGACTCTTTAAGAATTGTGAGCGAGATGTTTGAAACGACCGACCTTTTAACCAACCCCACAGCCTCTAAGACAGAAAATGCGTTTATGCGCCTAGCGGGTCTTCTAGGGCTTTATAACTTTCAAAACGAGGCGGGCGATTCCATTGGAGCTTTCTCTAGGCTTTTGATAAGCTTTGTCAAAAAAGAACACGGGATAAATATCGATAGAGGGTTTCAAATGCCACCTCTTGCGCTTGTCAAGGCAGATCAAAGGCTCATGTTTCTCACATCCGAGCCTAACAACAAAAGCATTGATCCTAGCCACCACAAAAGCACCATCTGCTTTCGCCTTGAGAACAAAAAGGGCAAATACTATTACCGCCCACTTACAAGCAAAGATGAGATGCTTTTTAAAGGACTGATGGATAGTTTCAATGCCTATTGTTCCAACCCTAACTGCTCCATGAAAGTAGATAACACCATCATCTTTAATAGCAGGTGGCTTAATGCTCTAGAGCTAACCAATGAATATCTTTTAGAACGCCTGAAAAAGAAAGAGGCCATATTACTTTATAACGACTACGAAAATGGCAATATACGGATAACCTTTACCCCACGCGCACAATTTTACAACTTCTTGCAAAGCCCTGATTGGAGCAAACAAAGCTATACGCAAAGAATGCGTTCCCTAGAAAAAATTCTACACATCAAAGGGTTAGTGCCACCACCACTCCCAAGTCTTGGCGAAAAAGTGGCTAGTGGCATAGATTCGCTCAAAGTGGCGTTGGGATTAAAGCTCTATTGAGTGGCTTTGGGCTTAAAGTGTGAGTGGCCTTGATTGATTGCTTTTAGCTGGTGTTTGGGTTTGCTTTTTAGCCTTGAGGACACCTAAATAGTTTTGGATTTTTCCAAATTCAGCGTGGGCGTAATTGTGTTCCAACTCGGTTAAGTTGTTTTTGTTGATGCCATTTTTTCTTGCGATGGACTCAAAGTTTTCTTGGGCTATAAGCATAGCTGATAAAATTGTGGCAAACATCGTGTGATCCACATTAAAATACTCTTTGATTTGATTGAATAAATCCAAAGAGGGCAATGGCTCACCGGGTGCAAAAAGCAAAGCGTGTTGTTGTTTGTGCCAATCTGTGGGGGTGGGAGTTATATCAAAAGCAGGACTAAGAGCCCATTTGCCATTTTGATATAACAAGCCGTGGTTACGCAGATGGTCATCGCAATTCCCAAACAAACCATTAAACACCATGCGCCTAAATAGCTCTTGCCGATCTGGTATAGATAACTTTTGGGACAACTCGCAATAGTTATAAGTTTCCCCGTCCTTAGCCTCTAATAAAGTCATCGCAGACATATAGGGGATACGATCTGTAGAGATGCGATCAAAACGCTTGACTAAAAGAATTGCTTGGTCGCCTATATGGTGTAAATGGCTTTCGCAAACATTAATCCCGGCTAAGTGCGCTAAAAACAGCATCGTTTGTTCGCATTCGGGGATTTGGCTGTCTTTATCCTTAATTGATGGGAATTTAGCGATATAAAGCGCGCCTTGTTTTTCTACACCTGCTTTTGGTCTAGCCCCGCCCAAACTGCCTGATGGGCTTAATAATTGTTTAATGTCTTTATCACAAGCTTCCCCTTGTTCTAACCGCGCTGAAGCCTCGCTCAAGGCATTTAAATGTACTAACTTGGGTATATCGGTCGTATCTGCAACAAATTTGCCCTCTGTGTGTAGGCGCAATGCCCCCATTCTAAAATAATCACTCGTGCCGAGCATGTATTGGCTCTCGCTTAAAAGACCCTTGTTCTTGCGTCTTTGAACCAAACGCCCCCACCTATCCGGGCTAATATCTTGGAAACAACCCCATAGCGTAGTATCCGTGCAAGGATATTCACTCAAAGGCAACTGCGGATCAAGCGCAAAACCTTTTTCCAGCCACGATGAGGTGTAAGTAAAACAATAAGTTTCTTTGAGTCCTTGAGCCCATATCTGCAGATCGCCTACTTTTACTTGATTACAAAACACTGATACTGCCATGTGCGTCTTCATTTGTCTGCCTATTTATCTTGCCAACATTGTATCCCACCTTGCCTTTCACAGACCTTCAGCCCCAACCCCCAGCTACTAGCCACACCTAAGTCCAACCCCTTACCACTCCACCCAAAACAAGACCAACTGCAACACGAGAGAACCCCCAGCTTCTAGCCCTTTTACCACAAACCCATCGTCAGCCAAGAGCTTTGACCCCCCTTCTCCCTAGATTTTACCCCCCAACCTTAAGAAAAAACTTAAACCGCTATACCCGCAAAATAGGGATTTGCCAAACCTTAAGCTTAAAAGTGCCGTTTTCACACCGCACCCCACGAAGCCCCTAAAATAGGGCACTCACAAAGGCAGTTGCAACCATAACGCACGCACGCACATGACACGAGGCAAAACCCCACTGCCACACAAGGCCAAAAACGGCGCACAGATCCGCCAACCCCCCACAACACCCAGTAGGCAAAAACCCACGAAACCCCACGATAAGGGCATTTCTAGGCATTTTATCCCCCGTCCCTAACCCTTGCAACCGCCTAAAATAGGGCACATATCGCTTAAACCCCTCTAAAATGCCCTACAATCGCTTTGACCCCCAAAAGAATACCGACATAGCACCCCCCCCTCATCTTTTCGTTTTACGGGGCTTCTACGAGGCTAAAAACGCCATTGTTTCTCTCAAGCCACGATTGACATGCCAAAGTCTAATTTTGAGAACACAGAACAAGGGCTAAAAGCTTCTCCTCGTCTTTTGGCAAGAAAACGCCGTATGGCTGGGAGTTTCAACGACTTTTGGCAGATCGAGAGTCTTCGGGTTTTGCAACGGCTTTTTGTGGCTTTTAGCCTTGTTGTTTCCCTGTTTTTCGGGGTTTCTCGCGGGATTTAATCCCGTTTGTCGCTAGACGGGGGGTTCGCGCGGCAGTGCTATGAGAATTGCCGTAGCGTCAGCGTTAAGCGGCTGACACACTCTGGTGTGTCTTCTCATAGCACACGGGGGGACTTCGTCCCCGTCTAGCTTATAGTGCGTAGCACTGCTAGACCATACGCGCGTGGCGCGTTTAAGTATATAAACGGCTCTGCAAGCCCCTATTTTAGGGCGGTGTGAAAACACAATTTCGGTGTGAAAACGGCATTTTTCGGTGTGAAAACGGGTATTTTTTGGTGTGAAAACGGCATTTTTGACCCCCCTAAAGTTGCATTTTCACACCGCATTTTCACACCGAACCTTAAATTTTCACGCCTTTTTTTAGCCCCATTTACCCCCTAATCTTAAGCCCTTAACCTTAAAGTATTTTTTTATGGCTTTTAGCCCCGTGTTCAAGGGCACTCAAGCGGTTTTTTTAGGGATTTTTTAGGGACAAGAAACCTTAAGCGAGCGGAGGGCTAGAATGTGGCGCAAAACGCGCAAAAAACTAACATATCCACGCCCATGTGTTAAAGAAAACGCAAAAAACTAACATATCCACGGGGCACCACACAAGGGCGCGCCAGAACGGCTCATCATCTTTGCTAAACAGGGGCTAATAGCTAGAATCTAGGTGGCTCTAAGAACATGAAACAAAGGCTAGTAGCTTTGGGGGTTGGGGTGCGCCGATCTAGCGATGGGTTGTGCTACACTTTGGGTTCAACTATATATATAAAAGGACGCGTATGTCAGGTAGCAAGAAACCGTTCTTACAAACCTATAAAACCGCATAAAATCCTATAAAATCCTATCAATAGAAAAAAATTTAAGCGGTTTCTGTTGTATTCCTGTTTCCACCATGCTGGTTACTAAGCCATTCTTTGCAAAACAACTTAATAGAGCCGTCATGTCCGCAGGCGTAAATTCGGTGGGAACTCCACCTACTAAATGCTTCACTAGATTAACACTGGCGTTAAAATCTCTATCCACCGCCATACCACACGCCCCACAATGATACACTCTATCACTAAGCGTTAAATCCTTTTTGACATTGCCACATCCAGAGCAAGTTTTAGAGCTAGGATAAAAGGCATCGGCTCGCTTGATCTCTCTGTCATAGTATTTGGCTTTGTAGCCTAAGAGTGTGTTAAAGGCGGATATACTGACATCGCTTAAGGCTTTGGCTAGTTTAGAGTTTTTAAGCATATTCTTAACCTTTAAGCTCTCCATGCATAGGACTTTGGCATGCCGTATCAATGCAGTGCTCAACTTGTGTAAAAAGTTATTGCGGGTGTTGGCAATGCGTGCATGTAAGCGGTTTAGGCGTAAAGTGGCTTTAAGATAATTAGCGGATTTTCTAGTCTTGTCGCCTTTGGTTTTCGGGTGTTGCTTTTTAGAAACTTGCCTGCTAAATCTTTTGAGCCGTCTTGTTAGCCTATTTAAGGGCTTAGGCGCTTGGATTTGTAAGCCATTAGATAGACTAGCAAACGATCACAAGAGGCTATCAGCTAGAAAGAGGGAGAGCAAGGACAGCTAAACAAGATGTAACACCAATGCCCTAAAGGCTAAACAGCATGAGACACATTCTGTAAGGACAGCTAAACAAGATGTAACACCAATGCCCTAAAGGCTAAACAGCATGAGACACATTCTGTAAGGACAGCTAAACAAGATGTAACACCAAACCCAAAGACGCTCAACACAAAATGACACCAAACCCCCAAACAACTAAACAACCTTGTTATCAACTCTCTCTTTGCGCTAAACAAGTTGTAACACATTCTGCAAGGACAGCTATTAGCCTTGTTGCTGATAATGGGTTGCGCGCGACAACTAGAAACGAGGTCATCACCTCCACAGAACAAGGGCTAATAGCTAGAGAGGGGGGGAACGAAAGAGAGGCGGGGCAACCCAAGAAAAGAGGGGGGGGGGGGGGGCCCCCCCCCCTCAAAAAAAAGGGGAAAAACAAAATTTGTGGGGGGAGCCACTATTACCGCCTCC
>NZ_CDMK01000005.1 GCF_001283065.1 Helicobacter heilmannii
AAGCCCCCAAACCCCCCAAGAGAGGGTTTTGAAGTGAGAGATGAGTTTTGGTCTTGAAGTATCTATGACTATGGGGCAATCATGTCTCTTTGGAGAGAGTGAAAACTGATTGATTCAGGACAATTATATTTTTGGAGAATAAGATGAAGAGATGCAATAAATCAAATATAGTGTTTAAATCGCCTTTAAAGGGTCGTAGAGCGCAAGGTTAGGGGTGGAGAGTATATCAAACATGGTTTGTGGGTTGAAAGCGATTGTGGGGGATTGTAGATAGAAAGACCAACACGGCGTATGAGAGCAAAAAGCTTGCGCCAAGATCAATCATCATTAAGATGTTTTTTACGAATTTTATGCGATAATACAGGCGAAATTAAATCGGGGGGCTCCCCCGGCTCTTCTTGAGAGTTTCTCTTCCATCGTTGCTTTAGTTTCTTTAGTCTCTCCGTGCCCCTTGTTTCGTGCTCAGTCTGACTAACCTAGAAACCGATATTCTAAGCATTTGTTAGGTGTTGCAGTAGAAACTCCAAAAAGTATTCAATCTTCTCGTATGCAAGGCTTACAATCCGTTTAGAGTGGCTTGTGCTATCACTTGGGGCATAGATAGAAAGTCTAGGATAAGCAATATTGTCTTTGATCCTTGTCTTTGCTAGATTTTCCCAGTGAAAACAAGTGTTTCTAAGATTAGAAAACAAATCCAAGACAATATTGACTTTATAATAGTTAGGCAGCTTTAAATCTATTTTTTATTGAGATGGCAGAAATCTCTAAAATCTAACCTATGCTTTCTAAAGTCAAAAATCAGATTTTGCAAATGGTTCTGTTTGATGATAACCACAATAGACCCTAGTGTCAAATTGGATAACAAGTAAGAGTTATAAGCTTTTACATCAGTTCTCTGTATATGAGCCACATGCTCTTGAATGAGTCTGTCTCGGCTCACACGCTTGTTGATCTTCTCTATCTCTCTGCTTAGGTAAGGCGCATCTACAATCCAAGCTGGACTACCAACCACTAACTGCATACAAAAATCCACAATGTTTCTTAGATAAATCTCTGCTTGGGCAATCTTTGGAGTGAGTCTAGCATTGAACTCTAAACTAGCGTTGTGTTTGGCAATGTCATTTCCATAGGATATAAGCCGCTCTAAAGATATGAGATTTCTCACATCGCTTTTAAAGGCTTGCACTTGTGCGTAAAGGGTCTCTATACTGATGTTGTCTTTCATGACTAGTAAGAGTATCTAAGTTTCTCTTTGTGATTTTACAAACAAGCCCACAATTCATTTAAATCTGCTACAATAGCCTTTTTATTTTTCTAAAAAAAAGGAAATCTATGCCTAGCTCTACTTGCGCTATGCGGGGGGGGGGGGGTAACTCTCTCTAGTTTTGTTGTTTTAGCTGTCTGTGGGGCTAGCTTGGCTGGCTTTGGATGGGAGCTGGTATGCTGGATGTCTTAAAAATTGCCGAGCAGTGGCAGACAAAGACCGACACACAAACACTTAAAAATCACCAGGTTTATGTGGACCTAAAAGTCCTAGAACAAACGCAAGCCTTTTTGAAAGAAAGGTTAGACATAGAGTTCAAACGCAACAATATATGTACCTGTGTGGGCGCACTTGATGTGTGCTTACAAGACAACACCCCCGAGCGTGCTAAAACACCCCTACAAGAGCTTGTAAAACTTTTAGAACCTATGCACTCTCAAGAATTATCAAGTGTGAACCTAGAGGGGGGTATCTCAGGCTTGAAGCGGGCTTTAGAGGATTTTAAAGCCAGCATATTTTTTAAGGCACTCATCAAACCCCTTTGGTTTTATCAAGGTGACAACTTCAAAGCCTATGAAAACTACCTGGAGGCGAGCCAACAAAACAACGCCGAGGCGTATTTAGAGCTAGGTAAAATGTTTTTAAAGGGCGTGGTAATGGTGCGCTCTTTAGAGAGAGCGCGGGAGCATTTTAACAAGGCGGCGAGTTTAGGCTCGATTCGGGCACTTACATACCTAGGGTTGTCTTACTCAGGGGGTGAAGACATTAAAAAAGAGGAGGATGCCAAAAAAGCTTTTGGTTACCTTAACAAGGCTTTCTCTTTGGGCGATGGAATGGCAAAGGCTGGGCTAGAGAGGCTCTACAACTTTGGGGCTATTAAACGGGAGTGGCATAGGGATGATTTGATCGACTCGGTTACAGATGTTGAGGCATTTTTGTATGCTAAGAGGGTTGAGGGGGAACGCGCCTACACAAACCACTTTTGCGTAGATAACTACATTGATGAACCCGAATACAGAGAAAGATTCATTGAGCCTTTCTTTTATGGGAAGTCTAATGATTTGGACACCCCTTTATTTGATGAGGGTTTTTGTGCCACGATGCAAGGGCACAATGCCCGCTTGCATTTAAGCCTTTTAAAAACCATTGCTAAGATCTATGGAAAACCCACCAAAGAGGACTATAACAAGGCGTATGAAAACGCCAAAAATGAGTATTTGAAAGGCATTGCTTTAGGCAGTGGGCAGTGTGCTTTAGAGCTCGCCCACCTTGAGCTAGAACAGCCCAAACATTTTGAATTAAGCGCACAAAAAGAGCAACAAGCCCTTTTAGAGGCAAACCATAGAGCCATTGGCTATTTTAAACAGGCGTTAGAGCGGGGCTACAATGCTAGTTTAGTGTTTCTTACAAACACCATAGGCAAGCAAAAGGATTTATTAGCCAAAGCCGCTGAACACCCCTTGTACGCATTTTTAGCCAAATATGAGAGCGATGCAAAAGAGTTAGCAAGCCTTGCGCCCATCTTCATAGACAAGAGTGTGGGTTTTGGGGGCAAACTGGATGTAAAAGCGCACTTTTCGCCCACATTTTGGCAATACCAAGATTTAGAAAATCTAAAAGCAAAGAATGGAGATTGACTGTGGTGCATAGCCAAAAAGTAGAGGTTTTGAATGCATGCTACAACGAAAATGGAAGCAATTTACTTTTCTAAGGAAAACCTATGAAACAAGACTACCTAGAAATTGTCCTAGCTGTGCTCAAAGAAGCCAAAGCCCCTGTGTCGATTTACGATCTTTACACAAGGGCGCAAGAACTCCATAAAGCACACAAGATCGACAAAATGTTTAGCACAGCCGAGCATTTGACTTACTTCCCTGCGTATAAGGCTTTAAAAAATGGGGAGGAAGTGCCCTTTGTGCAAGTGGAGGGCAAACCCATCAGCATTGCCCTTAAAGAATATGCGGACAATGTAGTTGAGAGCACAACCCAACTAAGCTCTCCAGCTTCTCATAAAGCAGAAACCCATCACGAACGCACATTGCACCCCCTACTAGCCTACTTTGTCCAACACAAATGGGGCGCACACACCAAGACCATTAAACACGAAAGCGCACTCAAAGCCAAACAGGGCAAAAATTCTTGGCTTTATCCAGATATGGTAGGGGCGAGTTTTGCGTATAAGAACTTCGATCCTGCTTTGCGTGAGTTTGTGGAGAACTTTGATATTTTGCCCTTGAAACTCTTTTCTTTTGAACTCAAAAAGCAAGTGGATTTAAGCAACTGTAGAGAACATTACTTCCAAGCCATCAGCAACAGCTCTTGGGCCAATGAGGGCTATTTAGTGGCTGAAAAGCTAAACACTGGGGACAATGATTTAATGGATTTGCTCAAACGATTGCACGCAAGCTTTGGCATAGGTGTGATTGTGTTAAACACTGAGGACTTGAAAAAAAGCCAGGTGCTCTTAAATGCAAGGTTTAAAGACAATTTAGACCACACGATGCTAGGCGAGTTGTCTAAAAACTCTCCTGATTTTCAAGAGTTTTTAAAAGCCTTGAGTCTTTACCACGGAGCGATTAAGGCAAATATGAGCGAACAAACAAACTTCCAGGCCTTTGACAGTGTCCTAAGCCCTAAGAGCTTAGAAGAATACATCAAGGTGGAGATTTTAAAACTAGAGCCACAAGAGAGCTAACCCATAGAAAGGAGTGGTTATGTCTGTGCTGCCTTAATAAGGCTAGCTCTTAAGAGCTAGGGGTTTTGGTTGGTGTGAGAAATGAAACAAAACTTAAATTAAAAAAGGAAAAACAATGGCGATTGGATCAGCGGAAATTAGAAGTGGCGCACTCCATGTACGGGATGAAAAAGGCAAACAATTGTTCCAAAGAACCGTGAGTTCGACAGATGTGCTTGTGGGATTTACGGCAACTTCCGTAACCCTTAAAAGGAGTGGTGGGGTTTATACCTATGACGAAAAAGGACACCAAACAGGTTTTCATGTAGGCTGAACCCCTATTTCAAGCCCTAACTAGGGCACGCCTTTAGGATAGCCACAAGCTATCCGCCCACAAAATTTTAAAAAAAGGATAAGCAATGGCAACAACACAAAAACGCTATTTCCCCAAAACAAACGCTGAGCTTAAAGAGCTTGTCAAGGATGAGAATATCCACTTGGGGGAGATTGATGTGAGCGGAGTGGAGGATATGCAATGGGTGTTTTATCAAAGTCCACGTCAAAATTTTGAAGGCTTAGAAACTTGGGATGTGAGTCATGTCAAAAATATGGCAGCAATATTTGATGGTGCAAAACATTTCAACCACGACATTTCAAGCTGGGATGTATCAAGTGTTAAAGATATGCAACACATGTTTGATGGTTGCACCAACTTCAACCAACCCATAAACAACTGGAATGTATCCAAGGTTACAAATATGAGCAGAATGTTCTCTAATTGCAAAACTTTCAACCAACCTTTAGAAAACTGGAGTGTGTCGAAAGTAAAAAAAATGGAATTAATGTTTTACGCCTGCACCAACTTCAACCAACCCCTAGAAAAATGGAATGTATCCAATGTTACAGATATGCAACACATGTTTGATGGTTGCACCAACTTCAACCAACCCTTGGATAATTGGGATGTATCTAAGGTAAGAGATATGACCTGCATGTTTAAAGATTGCACCAACTTCAACCAACCCCTAGGTAGTTGGAATGTGTCAAGCGTTAGAAGTATGCAGGAGATGTTTTCACGCTGCACCAACCTTAATCAATCTTTTGATAATTGGAAGGTTTCACATGTAAAGCATATGGATGAGATGTTTAGCATATATGACTGCGTCCAAAAGTGGCCAGAATGGTTTAGAAGATGGAATAAGGAAAACGGCTATTAGCAGTTATAAGGTTGCTCGTACAAAACAAAAAATTAAGAAGGATGAGCCATGGAAGACACACAAAAACACCACTGCCCAAAAACAAACGCTGAGCTTAAAGAGCTTGTGAAAGACGAAAGTGTGCATTTGGGGGAGATTGACATTAGCGCAGTCATTGATCTAAGCGGAGTGTTTAAAGATAGCAAACGCCAAGATTTTGATGGGTTAGAAAGTTGGGATGTAAGCCATGTCAAAAATATGGAGGGGATGTTTGATGGTGCTACAGACTTTGACCATGATATTTCAGGTTGGGATGTATCTGCAGTCGAGAATATGGCAGGCATGTTTGAAGGATGTAAAGATTTCGATCAAGATTTGAATGCTTGGGATGTATCGAGCGTTACAGATATGAGTAGGATGTTTAAAAGTTGTGAAAACTTTAACCAATATCTGGGAGATTGGGATGTTTCCAAGGTTACAAATATGAGCTGGATGTTTTGTAATTGTCGTTACTTTGACCAGCCTTTAGAGGAATGGGATGTGTCAAGCGTTAAGGATATGAGGAGGATGTTTAGTAATTGCCCCGTATTCGATCAACCTTTAGAGGAATGGGATGTGTCAAAGGTGAAGGATATGGAGGGCATGTTTTATTATTGTTGTCAATTTAACCAGCCTTTAGAGGAATGGGATGTATCGAGCGTTACCAACATGAGTAGTATGTTTCAAGAGTGCTTCAAATTCGATCAATCCTTGGAGAATTGGGATGTGTCAAAGGTGACAAACATGAGTAGTATGTTTGCTTTTTGCGACGAGTTCAACCAACCCTTAGATAACTGGGATGTCTCGCATGTAAAAAACATGACAAACATGTTTGAGGATTGCTTTATGCTCGAAGAATTTCCCGAATGGTACAAGGATGAATAATCTCAGATGATTAATCACAAAAGCCCCGCAGGGCAAACTAGCCAAACAAGCTTTGCGCAGTTTACCCGATAATGGTAGTTAGTTTGCTAATGAACCGTAATTCCTCATTAAACTCGTTTGTTAGTTTGTCGTTTGTTTGTTAGTTTGTCGTATATGGAGTGGTGTTAAAACTGTAAAAAATTGATTTCACGGAGGATATTGATGGTACAATTGGAACAGTTGGAAGAGTTAAAACAACAAGTGATACAAGAGTTGGGAGAACATTTGAATCAGCGGGTAAATAAGTTGGAAATGGACCAGAAATGGTGGTTTAAATGTAAGTTTACAGAATTAGAGCAAAGATTGAAGAAGTTAGAAGAAAAAACTAGAGCTTGATTTGCAAGCTTAAATCAAAAATGCAAATTACTACCCCTAAAAGGGGACGCTCTCTAGCTCACTCTGGGAATTTGCCACCCAACCGCCGCGGGGGTCTTTCAGCGCACCATATAAAGTGAGATAGATTTAATAGATTAATTCAATCTAATTAAAAAAGCGCACCATTTTGATCAGTCCATCGTTGTCAATGGGTAGAGCTTTGAATAAATGCCGCTCATAAAATTTTATAACCTTTTCAACATTGATAGAATCGATTAGCACAAACTTGCCACCAAAATACTTGCGCCCCTCCTCAATTATAGCGATGGCGTGGCGTAAAAGTTCATCCCCACTAATTGTGGAACGATCATCTTTGCCAAGCTGTCCTAGTATCACGCATGGCAATCGTTCTAAATGTGGATTATGGCTTGTGCTGAGTTTCTTGATGCGTGTCTTGCTAAGACCCTTTGTTTCAAGTATGTTGAGTGCAAGGGAGAAAAAGCCTTCAATTTTGCCCTCTTGTGAGAAAAGAATATATGTCCTAGCGTGGTGGGATACTTCTAGTTTTAGAGCTTTATTGTGGAGAAAATCTTGTAAATCAGTATTTTTTGAACATCTAAAGCTTTCTAACAATGCCTCTATGTAGGGCGCATCGAGTAGCTCGCTTAAACTAACGAGCACTCTGTGCCATCATTTTGATTTTTTCTAAAAACTCTGGTGTGGGTTTTGATAGGGGGGTTATTGATTTTTTGATCTCATCATCCATAACCCTAATTTTTTCCATTTGTTCTGGACTGCACGCTTCTAAGAGAGCTCTCTCAACACCTTCTTTATCCTCAATCCCATCAAAGCTCACTGGCTCTAACATTGTCTTAGTCATTAATGCTCCTTTGCCAAATTTTGTACACTCTACACTTTCTTTGATTAAGATGCACTCAAGTTTTTGCAATGTCCGTGATTATGGTTCTCTATTTCTCGTACTTAAAGAATGATTCAAAACCCTCCAAAAAATGAGGATTCTATCACTCCATCGCCCGATTAAGCAATAAAATAAATTGCGTTAAAGAGATTGTATTTAGCAAGCATTTGCACCACTTATAGCGTTGTTTAAAATGATATGTCTATTTTGCGGTAGTTCTTGCTCTAATATCAGTCCTTTTGGTAGATTGCCAAACATGTAACATATGACTGTTGGCAAGCTACCTTGTCCTAATTGTAGGGAATATCAACCAGTGGTCGCGTTTAATTTTGTCTTTGATGGCTTTTAGCGCGCCACTCGCTCACTATTACCATTAATGTATAAAAATCAGCAAAAATTGTGTTAAAATGGATACGAATTCGAGGGCGGACTTCTGCCCACCTTTTGCTGGTTTTTGTCTTTGGTTACTTTCCGGCTATCAACTCTAGTAGTTTGTTGTCAAAGCTTTTAATGACATCATCCAGAAATAGCTCAATATTTTGTGGCGCAATACCAACCATAGTGCCTCTAAACTTAGTCGTGATGCGTGGATATATTTTGTTCTTGTTAAGCCTAGTTTTAAGTAGATTTTCCCAGTGAAAACAGCGGTTACGGATACTAAGAAGTAGATACATGACAATCTCAGCCTTATTGTCATTGCTAAATTTTGTCTTTCTAGGTGTATCCGTACAATAGTTTCTATTACTTAACTCATAGGTTTTAAAATCAAAATGCTGTAAGTTAAAAATCTTACTGCGCACATAAACATTCTCGTTTATCATTGCAATGATCTCACCCAAAGACATTTTTGAAAGAAGTTGCGTGTGGGTGAGCTTTCCATTGAGCTCTAGCTTTTTGATTTTATTTAAAATCTTGGCATCTGTAGAATATCTAAGCCAATCAGTAGAAATTTGTCGTTTCTCAAAGTCAAGCAGGTTGCGTAAAATCAGTTCTATACTTGCTAACTTTGGTGTGATCCTGCCAATCAGTCTAAGGTTATTAAAATGCTCATCCGCATTCTCATATGACTCCAGTCTTTCTTGGGAGAAAAACAGAATCAGCTTAGATTTTTTCATTGAATAGCTTAAGCGAAATCAATCATCTTAAGATGATTGGGGAGGGACTCTGTATTCGATCTAAGTTTAACCAATAAAAAAACTCCAACTCACGGGCTTATATTTGGCTTTCAAGCTGCTCCATTTTGCCTATAGCACTGGGACATGATCCTATGGTAATAAGTCACGACAACGCTTAATGTATCACATTAAACTACAGATAACGCTCATTAAGGCATAAATCTTTCATTTTAATGGCTATATTCTACAATGTTTTTAGCAAGAATTTTATGAAGTATACTAAATACAAATAATCAATATTTCAAACACTATTAAAAACATTAAACATTATTTAAAATCGTTTTTAATCTTGTTCGAATTATCTTGTTACTACTGTTTACCAAAAGCCTTCTACTGCAGAAAAAGGTTGACTTTTCTACCATTTTAAAGTTGTTAGACTGCCAAAAACTACAGCTAACAACCTTTTAGCCACCTCAAAATGCCAAGGCTAAAGTGAATCCCCCATCCCCATCTCAAACCAAATAACTAAAATCTCTCATCACTAGCAATAGGTCTAACCCCCATCTCTGCCTCTATCTCTTTAATGCGTTCTAGCCACCTTTGCATGGCTTGGGCATATTCTGCACGCTCTGTTTCATCTGTTATTGAACCATTATCCAAAAGATCTATCGCATTCATGTAGCTCATTTTGAGAGAAATCAATTCTTGTTCTATTTCAGTAAACATTTTTGCCTCCATTTGTTACAATGCTTGCTCCCGTCCTCTTTTATCCTTGCTCTTTGACAGCTTTATTAAGGACTGCTAGAGAGACTTGATGAGGCTGTCAAAGTTGCCAATGCACTACAACACATTGCTAGTTCATCCATTTTTACTAGGTCTATCTTACCCTATTTGGGCTATTTTGGTGTGAGTTTCACTAGATCGTGTTGTCAAGCTTGCTTGGGTGCTGTGCAACACATCTATGGAGCAGATGGAGTTTTCTCCAAGTCTTTTAGAATATCTATATCTGGCGTGGTCTGCAAGGGAGGTGTTTTAGATTTATTCTCCTTGGGAGACCCAGTAGGTTGAGATTGATACCATTCTCTCAAGCAGTCTGTATATGATCCTAAATTCTTCATCCAACCTACTTCTCTTTCTTTTTTATCCTTCCACATCTTTTCCATTGCTTTGTATTTCTGGCATGCTGTTTGTTCTTTTGGACTGGCTTGCTCCTGTGTTTGAGCGTTGTCTTGCTGTGGATTTTTTAACTCTTGTGTTTGGGAGTGAGGCTGTGTCTGCTTTGTCTGTATTTGTTCTTGTGGTTTAGGGTAGGGTTGTTGAAATTTCATCTGCTCTTGTCCCTGTAGTTGGGATTGACGACTAGATTGCTGGTGTGTGTTCTCTTGTGAGTGCAGGCCACTTTGTGTCCGTATTTGTGGTTCTTGCTTGTCTTGTATTAGAAAAATAATTACAGCTATGGCGATGATAAGAGCAATAGTTAAGACTATCGTGCTGATTTGCCATATCTTGAGTTTTTGAGCTAACTTCTTATGCTTTGTCTCTTGTTCTGGGTGCGCTTCTTGGATTTGTGTCAATACCTTCTCATCCAAACTTTGCTTTGGATTAATCCCTTGCTTTAAAGCACAAGAGCGCACATATTTAGATACATCTAATCCAAGCTCTTGTGCTTTGTGTTTAAGCTGTTCTAACTCACTATGGGTAAAACGCACACTCACAGTTAGAGTTTTATTATCTTTTGATGCTTTAGACATTTATAGGACTTTTGCTTATAGTAGAAAGGCAGATAACCATAAGGGTATTATAGCCTGAGATACACTTTGTGGGATTTTTGTGTAGGACATTTGTAGGACAAAATTACCAGTTTGTATGACAAATTTGTATGACAAAATATAGGTATTCTCACAGAGAAAACCCCTAAAATAGGCGCTTCATAGAAATTTGTATGACAATTGTATGACAAAATACCAAGCGTTTGTAGGACAAAAAATCATGATTTGTATGACATGGTTTTGTATGACAAAACATAGAATTGAGAGAAATGCCTAAATGGTGTTTGGGGCGTTTTGTATGACAAAGATATTTTATGGAACAAAGGCAATGAGAGTTTTTATTCTAATTTTCGCTCATCAATATTGCTTGCTTGTTAGCCAGCTATCTAAGTTTGGGCTGTTAGAATAAAAATAAGCGCGCAATCGCTAAAGATAAAATCACTTATGCTTCCCCACACTCTTCTGTGTTCCTTTTTGCTGTGATTTCAAAAGCTCACTTTCTAAAAACCTATTAAATTTATCTAACCGACTTATATAGTCATCTGTAATGTTTGTATATTCTGTGGCTATCTTCCTGTAGCTATCTTCGGCTCTAGGCTTGCACTCATACTCAAAATTGTGATAAATTGTGATTAAAGGGCGACCCCCTATGGCATTTCTAACTATGCTACCCTTGCTCCAACTAAAGGATATACACTGAGCCGCAAAGAACGCCTTAAACTTGAAATTGATGTATTAAAGGTTTTGATAGTAGCACTTCTTACAGCTATCTTTGGGACTTTTGGATTTGTTACCATCAACTATCTCAAGGTTCATCTTGTTCAAGGCATTGTCATCTCTACTGGGCTTGTGATCCTGCTTAGTATTCTAGTTATTTTGTTTAGAAGGCTTTTTGCCGATCTCAACGAGATAGAGGAGATGGAAGAATGATAGGCATCGCAGTGGCTTTTTTTGCACTCTTTTGTTTTAGTGTCCCCTTACTCTACATGGTATGGGAATTTAGAAAAGCAGATCAAAAGCGGGCAGATTTAAAGAAAAAGCATAAATAACCAAATTTTCAAAAACACCATAAGGGTGAATTACTTACAATTACTTTTTTCAAAGATGACAGCTTAACCCCTAAAAAGTAAAACACTTGATAGGATATTCTCTACTCAAATGCAAGGCGACTCAGCACTTGCAAAGACAAGTATAGACTCTCATAAAAATAATTTATATATAATGTGATTAAATACTATTAAAAACATTTAACATTATAAAAAATTATATTTAATAGTATTTTAATTGTCAAATTTAAAGCCTACTTATGATAACCCCCACCCCCTTGTTGCTGTTGCTCTTGGATAGCTTGTTCAAGTATTTTAAGCAACTCATCTCTAAGGCTAGCAAGATCATTTAATGCATTGCCTGCTTTAATTTCTAATGCCTGAGCCACTTCTGGACTTGTCTTGCCTATTTGGGAGATTTTGGCATACATTGCACCCTCTAGTGTTTCTAATGCCCCCAAATCACTTTGTTCGCTCCCTAACTTCGCCTTTGTGGTTTCTAGTTCTGTCTTTATGGCTTTTAAATCACTCTGCGTGGTTTGTAATGTGGTTTTCGTAGTCTGCAACTCTGTCTTGGCTGTATTTAGCTCATTTTTAAGTCTTGTGCTCTCAGTACCCTTCTGTTTAAAAGCTTCATTATTAGCTCTTGCCTTTTCTACCTCTTGCTTATTAGTTTCTTTTTCTTGTTTTAGTTTAGTTACTTCGCCTTGCAACCGCTCTTTATCTCTTTCTAAGTTTTCTATCTGTCTTTTAGCCTGATTGAGCTCTGTCCCATATTCTGCACTGCTCTTAAACTCTGTGGCAAGCTTGCTAATCTCACCTTTAACACTCTTCACAGCCTCTAAGATAATGGCACAAGCTTGATTGTTGATCGATTGCACTGCTTGGCTGTGCTTTGTAAGAGTTTCTGCTAACTTCTCTTTTATGGCTTGTTCTCGTCTGTTAAGCTCTCTGTAACCTGTCTTAGCCTTAATGGGGTCATAGTCTAGCTTGTATTCTTTTTTAACACCCTTGCCAAAGAGTCTAGCTATAGCATTGATAGCTGTGTGCTTGCCTGCTAGCATTTCTTCGTTGAGTAGAGCACAAGTGCTTGCCTGCTCAATCATCTCCTCTTGGCATTGCTTATGGATACTGATGAGCTTGGCATCGCTGGCTTTAATGTGTGCCACTACACCAGATGTAACGGGGGCTACATACTTCTTAATGAGATGAATGGCTTCTTTTTCAAAAGTCTTAATGTGTGCTTGACTCTTGGCTTCTGCTTTGGCTGACTTTAACTCAGCTTTAAGAGTTTGGGTTTCTTGCTCTAGGTTAGCATTGGTGTTTTCAAGGCTTGCAATGTAGCTGGGAGCATACTTCAGCCAAATATCTAAAATACGCTCATCTAATTGTGCTTGGGTTAATTTCTCATCATCTAAGGCACTCAATTCTCTAAAGGCTTCTTTAGGACAGCATTTACCCATAAGCTCTTGTCTCTCTGCTAAACGCCTTGCTTTAATTTGTTCTTTGGTGAGATACACGGGTTTGAGCTTTAGATTCTCTTGTTGGAGTTGTTGGTTTGTGGTTTTGAGTGTGGTGATTTCTTGTTTGGAGTTTTCAAGTTCTTGGGTGAGATTTTTATACTTGGTTTCTAGTTCTTGGTTTGCTTGCTGAAGTTTTTTATTTTCTTGCGCTTGTGTATCGCTTTGTTGTTGCAAGACATCGGCGTTGGCTTTGAGTGTGGCAAGCTCGGGTTTCACCTTATCAAGCTCTTGGGTGTGCTTGACAATCCGTTCTTTTAAACCATTGATATTTTCATCTTTTTGGGTGTTCTCGTTCTTAAGTGTGTCTATTTCTTTTTGTTTTTCTTGCAAAGCTTTGGCATGCTCTGTGTCTTTGGTATTGATGTCTTTAGTGTAGCTTTGCTTTCTAAGCTCAAGCTCTTTAGTGTGCTTTTGCCTAAGCTCTTGCACGGCACTAGGGCTTAGATAGTCTTTGTATTTGGCTTCAGCAATGCTTATCTTGTTCTCTACTTGTTCAGGGCTTAAGTGGTCTTTGTATTGCGCTTGCAAGGCTTGGTAGCGTTCTTTAGCTTCTTGCTCTATCTGTGTGATGCGCTTCTTTAGGTCAGCAATGCTCAAGCCCTCATCTTTCAAGGCTCTTAAGCTCTTGTAATCCTCTTGTGTGAAAAGCTTTAAATCACCAAGCCCTTGATTAATGGCAATTATTTGCTTTCTCACACTCTCTAGCAAAGGCTTGGCTTCTTTGATAGTGAGTTTCTTGTTCTGTTTGTCTTGTGGGGCAAAGATAGTAACAAGGTCTATGAGTGTGGTTTCTAGTTCTATGTTGTGAGTTTTGAGTTCTTGGTTCTCTTTGGTTAGGGTTTGCTTCTCTTGAGTTAAAGTGGTGTTAGCTTGTTGTAGGGTGGCATGGGCTTGCTCTAAGTTGGTCTTTTCTTGTTTAAGGGTGTTTAACTCTGCTTGGGTGTTCTTGGCACTTGTTTGTATGTCTTGGATTTGTTTTTGGTAGGCTGTAACTTCTTGTGAGTTATTTTTTTCTAATTTAATCCGTTTTGTTTTCTCTTTTTCCATCAACTGCCCATAAGCTCTAGGCTCAATGCGTTTTCTACCTGTGCCCTTAATTAGGTTGCCATTTTCATCTATGGTGTCGTTCTTAAATTGTCCGCGCTCCATACCTAAGATTTGTGCCACTTCTGTTTGCATAAGTCCCAAAGCTCTAGGTCTTTGCAAACTTCCTCTAAAAAGGCTCTTGCCTGTGTTCTCATCAAGAGTAACAAACTCCAAATGGGCGTGGTGATTGATTTGTGTGATGCCATTTTCATCAATATGCCCTTCATCTCTATGAATAGCGATTTGGTAGCATTGAAAGCCATATTTGGTTTTAAAGTGTTTGGATAACCTTTCTAAATCTTGCATTGTTGAAGTTTCTTTGAGATTAACAACGGCACTCCATAGATAGCTTTTAGCCCGAAACTTTTGCCCTCTGTGTTGTAAATAGGCATCCATAGCTTTTTTAATAATTTGGGTTCTTAATGCCAAAGCTTCTTGCGCCGATCTATCCACTTCAACACCTCCGCCCACTTTTAAAATCACTTCTTGAGGCAAGAGATAGTTAGGGGCAATGCTTCTATCGTTGTGGTTAAGTTGCACGGCATTTTTAGTAGGTTTAAAGTTGATAGATGAGATATTACCCATACTCCCCTCCCCTTAATCTATTTCTTTTGTTGTTCTTGCTTGCGTTTTTTAGAAAGCATTTCACTCGCTTCAGCCTGTCTTTGTTTTAGGTCATTGAGCTTATCATTAAGTTTTTTTAAGCTGTTTTCTAAAGTGTTCTTTTCATTTTCGACTTTTGTAATTTGTTCTTCTAGCTTGCCAATCAATTTGCCTAATTCTCGAGTGCTTTTTTCGTTCAAGGGTTTTGGTTGTGGTTTTATATTTTTGCTTTGTGTATTAGAGGTAGTGTTATTATTTTGATGACTGACATTGCTTGCATTATCATTACTTGTGTTGCCTGAATTATCTAGCATTATTTAATCCTTTTATTATAAAATACAATATTTTACCAAAAATCCCCCGTTAGGGGCAAATTAACCATAGTGAGCTTGCGAGCGATACCCGTAGGGTAATGGTTAATTTGCAAATTAACCATTTGCTACGCAAAACACGGCGCAAGCTTGTTTGGTTAATTTGCCACTCAAACGCCGTGGGAGCTTAAAGGCTGTATGTATTGATTTATGTATGAAAGTTATTTTGTGGAGAAAACCTTAAATATATTTAAGCTGTATGAGGCTCTAGGAGCGACGAGGGTGTGCTAGAGTGTAGGTTTTAGTTTAAGTCGTGGTTGTGTGGTCTTGTAGAACACATGATATAAGCCATTAAACTAGCTGATTGCAATATAGAAAGCGATAAAAAAGCAGACAAGTCCGAACACTACAGAAGAAATGACTAGAGTTTCCATCACAGCTCTCCTATCTCTTTGATTAATTTTTTAATTTTAAATTGCAAAACTACGATTGCAATCCCAAGTAGGATGATGCTTAGACAGCTGATAGAAATTATGACAATGTTACTTTGGTCGTATCGAGTAAAAACAAAAGCAATTAAAGCAATTAGAGAAGTAACCGCATAACTGCGCCAAGTCTTTAAATCATCAAGCTCTGCTTTCTTTTTATCTAATTCTGGCATTGCTTTGTTTTCACTTTGCTCTCTTCACAAACTCTCTAAGCAAGCTCTCGTGATCTTCAAAAAAGTATATGAAGCAATCAGGAAATCCTTTAGGGATGAATTTTAGATAGGCTTGGTTTAAAGAGCGCAGACGCTCAGCATAGCTACGATCCGTGTGATCGGTTGTGTTGATCTTAAAGACACCCATTAGTCTAGCATTATCACCTCCAAAAGAAGCGACCATCAAGAGCTTAACACTTTTAAAGTGGTATTCAAAGTCTTTAGTAAACAAAGGACCACTAAGCCCTATAAAACTATTAAGGATTTTTAACTCTTGTTTGTTGTAATGATCTCTCTTACTTCTCACCTCTTCTCTAGCTTTCTTTTCTTGTTTCTCTTTCTCTTCTTTTTGAATTTGCGCCATTGTGTCTTTAAAGCGATTTTGTGTGTGGCGTTTCATGATGGCTTTTTGCATGTCAAGGTGTGGATGGGGCATGAAGTGAAAAGTGATGCCCACGACTTTATTGCCCTTGCCTTTTTTGATTTTTGTATAAAAGATGGTTTCATAAGGCAAAGAGCGGTCAGGGTTTTCAGGGTTATAGCCTTCATCAATGGGGACACCTAGCTCTCTGCAGGCGGGTTTTAAAACCCTCTCCTCGATCATGCATATTTGCATACTTTTAGATACCCCCATAAACTCTTTAAACCCCTCAAAGTCGCTCTTATAAGTAAGCACCTCACACATGCAATGCTTTTTCACATCTTCAAAGCGCACCAACAATCGATACAGGGCTTTGGCATATTTGCTTCTCAAAGATATAAAAATCTTTAATTGCAAAGAAGTGAAGTTTGCACTAAGATTATTGAGTAAATGGATGAAGTAGGGGGTGTTGATACCGACTTCTATATAACGGAGCTTAGGGGTTTTGTCTGAAACGATTGTGAAATGCTTGAACAGAAAGCAATTCGTTTCTTCAGTCAATTCTTCACCATTTTCTACAAAACGCATGATTTTCCAGAAATTAGCCATTCTGATATTTTTCCAAAGTGTGCGCACCACTCTTAATAAGTTGTCTCCATCAATTTTGGGTGTGCCGATCATCTCTTTGACTTCATGGGGTTCAAAGCGTATGCAAGTGTCGCCCTGATCTTTAAGACGGTTGAATAAAGCAAAGAGCAAATTACTCTCCCACGCACCTAGCTTGCCCAAATTAACTTTGTAAATATCATTATGTAAGGTTACCCTAGCTGGATCGGCTATACGCAAGTCTTTAGCAAGCACGGCGTTTTTAGACACATTTCGGAGAGCTTGTGCTGTGCTGACTTGTTGTTTTTGCTCTGTGTCTTGGTTTAGAAGTATGACCGGCTGTGGGTTTTCAACTTGTGGGATAACTTGTTGCTTAGAGGTTTGTTGCTCTTGAGCTTGTGGTGCATTTGTAGGTGTTTGGAGTGAACTTTCTTTGGATAGCTTTTGTTTTTGGTTTTCCTGGGGGGTTTGGGGATTTTGCGTTGGCGTTAAGGCTAAGAGTTTTTGGAAGCACACATCTTTTTCTTGTCTTAAAATACCTTTAAATGCATGGTCTGCCTCGGTCTCTATAAGCACTTGAAGCTTTTTAATTTTGTCTTCTAATAACTGCTTCTGATCTTGAATAGCCATTCCTAACACCTCTTATAAGCTTTTTAATAAGGCCATTTTAAGAGTCATTTTGAGTATAACATACTTTTATATACTTTGTAATTAAAATAGCCGAATTTGTTATTTATGAGAGCCGAATTTGTTATTTATGAGAGCCGAATTTGTTATTTATAATGCCGAAAATGTTATACATTAAGGTTAATTTAAGCACCAGAAACCCCGTGTGCAACGCAGTTTGTGAAGCCCACAAGGTCGCCCTACAAAATGGTTTACAAAGTGGTTGACAAAGTTCTTACGCACGCACGAGAAAATTTGGTTAAGCTAAGTTTGCAAAAAAAACAAAGGACAAGGCACAATTAAGGTAAGCCAAGCTGACGCTTGGCATCTATATGCTCTTGGGGGCAAGCCCCCAAACCCCCCAAGAGAGGGTTTTGAAGTGAGAGATGAGTTTGTGTTGTGGCTGGGTTGTG
>NZ_CDMK01000006.1 GCF_001283065.1 Helicobacter heilmannii
CAAATAATCTCTTTAATAACCTGATTCAGCGAAACCAATCCGCGGCATTTAGTAGCGGTAAAGTTAGACCAAACCATGAAACCAACATAAACATTATTGCCCGGCGTACGGGGAAGGACGTCAATAGTCACACAGTCCTTGACGGTATAATAACCACCATCATGGCGACCATCCAAAGGATAAACATCATAGGCAGTCGGGAGGGTAGTCGGAACCGAAGAAGACTCAAAGCGAACCAAACAGGCAAAAAATTTAGGGTCGGCATCAAAAGCAATATCAGCACCAACAGAAACAACCTGATTAGCGGCGTTGACAGATGTATCCATCTGAATGCAATGAAGAAAACCACCATTACCAGCATTAACCGTCAAACTATCAAAATATAACGTTGACGATGTAGCTTTAGGTGTCTGTAAAACAGGTGCCGAAGAAGCTGGAGTAACAGAAGTGAGAACCAGCTTATCAGAAAAAAAGTTTGAATTATGGCGAGAAATAAAAGTCTGAAACATGATTAAACTCCTAAGCAGAAAACCTACCGCGCTTCGCTTGGTCAACCCCTCAGCGGCAAAAATTAAAATTTTTACCGCTTCGGCGTTATAACCTCACACTCAATCTTTTATCACGAAGTCATGATTGAATCGCGAGTGGTCGGCAGATTGCGATAAACGGTCACATTAAATTTAACCTGACTATTCCACTGCAACAACTGAACGGACTGGAAACACTGGTCATAATCATGGTGGCGAATAAGTACGCGTTCTTGCAAATCACCAGAAGGCGGTTCCTGAATGAATGGGAAGCCTTCAAGAAGGTGATAAGCAGGAGAAACATACGAAGGCGCATAACGATACCACTGACCCTCAGCAATCTTAAACTTCTTAGACGAATCACCAGAACGGAAAACATCCTTCATAGAAATTTCACGCGGCGGCAAGTTGCCATACAAAACAGGGTCGCCAGCAATATCGGTATAAGTCAAAGCACCTTTAGCGTTAAGGTACTGAATCTCTTTAGTCGCAGTAGGCGGAAAACGAACAAGCGCAAGAGTAAACATAGTGCCATGCTCAGGAACAAAGAAACGCGGCACAGAATGTTTATAGGTCTGTTGAACACGACCAGAAAACTGGCCTAACGACGTTTGGTCAGTTCCATCAACATCATAGCCAGATGCCCAGAGATTAGAGCGCATGACAAGTAAAGGACGGTTGTCAGCGTCATAAGAGGTTTTACCTCCAAATGAAGAAATAACATCATGGTAACGCTGCATGAAGTAATCACGTTCTTGGTCAGTATGCAAATTAGCATAAGCAGCTTGCAGACCCATAATGTCAATAGATGTGGTAGAAGTCGTCATTTGGCGAGAAAGCTCAGTCTCAGGAGGAAGCGGAGCAGTCCAAATGTTTTTGAGATGGCAGCAACGGAAACCATAACGAGCATCATCTTGATTAAGCTCATTAGGGTTAGCCTCGGTACGGTCAGGCATCCACGGCGCTTTAAAATAGTTGTTATAGATATTCAAATAACCCTGAAACAAATGCTTAGGGATTTTATTGGTATCAGGGTTAATCGTGCCAAGAAAAGCGGCATGGTCAATATAACCAGTAGTGTTAACAGTCGGGAGAGGAGTGGCATTAACACCATCCTTCATGAACTTAATCCACTGTTCACCATAAACGTGACGATGAGGGACATAAAAAGTAAAAATGTCTACAGTAGAGTCAATAGCAAGGCCACGACGCAATGGAGAAAGACGGAGAGCGCCAACGGCGTCCATCTCGAAGGAGTCGCCAGCGATAACCGGAGTAGTTGAAATGGTAATAAGACGACCAATCTGACCAGCAAGGAAGCCAAGATGGGAAAGGTCATGCGGCATACGCTCGGCGCCAGTTTGAATATTAGACATAATTTATCCTCAAGTAAGGGGCCGAAGCCCCTGCAATTAAAATTGTTGACCACCTACATACCAAAGACGAGCGCCTTTACGCTTGCCTTTAGTACCTCGCAACGGCTGCGGACGACCAGGGCGAGCGCCAGAACGTTTTTTACCTTTAGACATTACATCACTCCTTCTGCACGTAATTTTTGACGCACGTTTTCTTCTGCGTCAGTAAGAACGTCAGTGTTTCCTGCGCGTACACGCAAGGTAAACGCGAACAATTCAGCGGCTTTAACCGGACGCTCGACGCCATTAATAATGTTTTCCGTAAATTCAGCGCCTTCCATGATGAGACAGGCCGTTTGAATGTTGACGGGATGAACATAATAAGCAATGACGGCAGCAATAAACTCAACAGGAGCAGGAAAGCGAGGGTATCCTACAAAGTCCAGCGTACCATAAACGCAAGCCTCAACGCAGCGACGAGCACGAGAGCGGTCAGTAGCAATCCAAACTTTGTTACTCGTCAGAAAATCGAAATCATCTTCGGTTAAATCCAAAACGGCAGAAGCCTGAATGAGCTTAATAGAGGCCAAAGCGGTCTGGAAACGTACGGATTGTTCAGTAACTTGACTCATGATTTCTTACCTATTAGTGGTTGAACAGCATCGGACTCAGATAGTAATCCACGCTCTTTTAAAATGTCAACAAGAGAATCTCTACCATGAACAAAATGTGACTCATATCTAAACCAGTCCTTGACGAACGTGCCAAGCATATTAAGCCACTTCTCCTCATCCAACGCGTCAGTTTTTGACAGAATCGTTAGTTGATGGCGAAAGGTCGCAAAGTAAGAGCTTCTCGAGCTGCGCAAGGATAGGTCGAATTTTCTCATTTTCCGCCAGCAGTCCACTTCGATTTAATTCGTAAACAAGCAGTAGTAATTCCTGCTTTATCAAGATAATTTTTCGACTCATCAGAAATATCCGAAAGTGTTAACTTCTGCGTCATGGAAGCGATAAAACTCTGCAGGTTGGATACGCCAATCATTTTTATCGAAGCGCGCATAAATTTGAGCAGATTTGTCGTCACAGGTTGCGCCGCCAAAACGTCGGCTACAGTAACTTTTCCCAGCCTCAATCTCATCTCTCTTTTTGCGTTCTGCTTCAATATCTGGTTGAACGGCGTCGCGTCGTAACCCAGCTTGGTAAGTTGGATTAAGCACTCCGTGGACAGATTTGTCATTGTGAGCATTTTCATCCCGAAGTTGCGGCTCATTCTGATTCTGAACAGCTTCTTGGGAAGTAGCGACAGCTTGGTTTTTAGTGAGTTGTTCCATTCTTTAGCTCCTAGACCTTTAGCAGCAAGGTCCATATCTGACTTTTTGTTAACGTATTTAGCCACATAGAAACCAACAGCCATATAACTGGTAGCTTTAAGCGGCTCACCTTTAGCATCAACAGGCCACAACCAACCAGAACGTGAAAAAGCGTCCTGCGTGTAGCGAACTGCGATGGGCATACTGTAACCATAAGGCCACGTATTTTGCAAGCTATTTAACTGGCGGCGATTGCGTACCCGACGACCAAAATTAGGGTCAACGCTACCTGTAGGAAGTGTCCGCATAAAGTGCACCGCATGGAAATGAAGACGGCCATTAGCTGTACCATACTCAGGCACACAAAAATACTGATAGCAGTCGGCGTGTGAATCATTAGCCTTGCGACCCTCGGCAGCAAGAACCATACGACCAATATCACGAAAATAGTCACGCAAAGCATTGGGATTATCATAAAACGCCTCTAATCGGTCGTCAGCCAACGTGAGAGTGTCAAAAACGATAAACCAACCATCAGCATGAGCCTGTCGCATTGCATTCATCAAACGCTGAATAGCAAAGCCTCTACGCGATTTCATAGTGGAGGCCTCCAGCAATCTTGAACACTCATCCTTAATACCTTTCTTTTTGGGGTAATTATACTCATCGCGAATATCCTTAAGAGGGCGTTCAGCAGCCAGCTTGCGGCAAAACTGCGTAACCGTCTTCTCGTTCTCTAAAAACCATTTTTCGTCCCCTTCGGGGCGGTGGTCTATAGTGTTATTAATATCAAGTTGGGGGAGCACATTGTAGCATTGTGCCAATTCATCCATTAACTTCTCAGTAACAGATACAAACTCATCACGAACGTCAGAAGCAGCCTTATGGCCGTCAACATACATATCACCATTATCGAACTCAACGCCCTGCATACGAAAAGACAGAATCTCTTCCAAGAGCTTGATGCGGTTATCCATCTGCTTATGGAAGCCAAGCATTGGGGATTGAGAAAGAGTAGAAATGCCACAAGCCTCAATAGCAGGTTTAAGAGCCTCGATACGCTCAAAGTCAAAATAATCAGCGTGACATTCAGAAGGGTAATAAGAACGAACCATAAAAAAGCCTCCAAGATTTGGAGGCATGAAAACATACAATTGGGAGGGTGTCAATCCTGACGGTTATTTCCTAGACAAATTAGAGCCAATACCATCAGCTTTACCGTCTTTCCAGAAATTGTTCCAAGTATCGGCAACAGCTTTATCAATACCATGAAAAATATCAACCACACCAGAAGCAGCATCAGTGACGACATTAGAAATATCCTTTGCAGTAGCGCCAATATGAGAAGAGCCATACCGCTGATTCTGCGTTTGCTGATGAACTAAGTCAACCTCAGCACTAACCTTGCGAGTCATTTCTTTGATTTGGTCATTGGTAAAATACTGACCAGCCGTTTGAGCTTGAGTAAGCATTTGGCGCATAATCTCGGAAACCTGCTGTTGCTTGGAAAGATTGGTGTTTTCCATAATAGACGCAACGCGAGCAGTAGACTCCTTCTGTTGATAAGCAAGCATCTCATTTTGTGCATATACCTGGTCTTTCGTATTCTGGCGTGAAGTCGCCGACTGAATGCCAGCAATCTCTTTTTGAGTCTCATTTTGCATCTCGGCAATCTCTTTCTGATTGTCCAGTTGCATTTTAGTAAGCTCTTTTTGATTCTCAAATCCGGCGTCAACCATACCAGCAGAGGAAGCATCAGCACCAGCACGCTCCCAAGCATTAAGCTCAGGAAATGCAGCAGCAAGATAATCACGAGTATCCTTTCCTTTATCAGCGGCAGACTTGCCACCAAGTCCAACCAAATCAAGCAACTTATCAGAAACGGCAGAAGTGCCAGCCTGCAACGTACCTTCAAGAAGTCCTTTACCAGCTTTAGCCATAGCACCAGAAACAAAACTAGGGACGGCCTCATCAGGGTTAGGAACATTAGAGCCTTGAATGGCAGATTTAATACCAGCATCACCCATGCCTACAGTATTGTTATCGGTAGCAAGCACATCACCTTGAATGCCACCGGAGGCGGCTTTTTGACCGCCTCCAAACAATTTAGACATGGCGCCACCAGCAAGAGCAGAAGCAATACCGCCAGCAATAGCACCAAACATAAATCACCTCACTTAAGTGGCTGGAGA